>JBGANS010000010.1:0-201454 GCA_044222195.1 Phycisphaerales bacterium | reverse complement strand
CCCCGGCCCCCTCCCTCAGGGAGGGGGAGTTTGGATCGAGGTCGATGGAGATGGAAAGCGTGCCGCCCTTGGGCATGGCGTCGCGGGCGTTGAGGGCGAGGTTCATGATGACCTGCTGCATCTGGCTGGGGTCGGCGTGGATGAAGATGAAGGGGTCGGGCGTGTGGGTTTCAACGCGGATGGAAGCGGGGAGCGAGGCGCGGAGGATGCCGACAGCCTGTTCGAGAATGGCGGCGAAGCGGACGGGTTTTTTCTCGGCGGTTGTCTTGGCGGAGTAGCGGAGCAGCGAGCCGGCGATGGCGGAGGCCTGGGAAGCGGCGGACTGGATTTGTTCGAGGGGAGCGAGGACGGGATGGGAGGAAGGGAGGAGGGTGCGGGCGAAGGCGACATGGCCCTGCATGGCGGAGATGAGGTTGCGGAAGTCGTGGGCGATGCCGGCCGCGAGCTGGCCGATGGCTTCCATTTTCTGGGTCTGTCGGAGCTGGTCTTCGAGGCGTTTGCGGGAGGTGATATCGCGGACGAAGACGGCGACGCCGTCGGCGAGCGGGTAGACGCGGCGGAGGGTCCAGGTATCGTCGGTGGCGATTTCCTGCTCGATGGATTCACGGGATTCGACGACGCGTGCGAAGGTGGCGATGCACTCGTCGTGGTGGCCAAAGGGGCACCACTCGTTGAGGGGGCGGCCGGCGAGCTCGGAGAGCTGGGCGCCGAGGAGCTTCTCGGCGTGGGTGTTCATGTCGGTGAGGTTGAAGGACCAGATTCGGCCGGACGCGTCGCGGACGGCGTCGAGGACGGCGAAGGCGTCGGGGCTGGCCTCGATGGCGGCATGGAAGCGTGCTTCGCTGCGGCGGAGGGCCTCATCGGTGCGGCGGCGTTCGACGGCGAAGCGGACGATTCGTGGAAGCGTGTCGCCGTCGAATCGACCCTTGACGAGATAGTCCTGGGCGCCTTCGCGGACGGCGCGGATGGCGATGTCCTGGTCGGAGAGGCCGCTGAGGACGATGATGGGGAGACCGGGCGCGAGGCCCTGGATGGAGCGGAAGGAGTCGAGGCCCTGGGCGTCGGGGAGGCCGAGATCGAGGAGAAGGACGTCGCAGGGATGTGTGGCGAGGGCGGGGCGGACCTCGGCGATGCGGTCGGCGACACGGAGATCAAAGGTGGGGGGCGTGGTGCGCAGGGATTCGGCGATCAGGCGGGCGTCGCCGGGGTTGTCCTCGACGAGGAGGACGCGGATGGGGGGATCGTGGGGCATGGGTTCAGCCGGCGGGTGTTCGCGGGCAGTTTACTGCGAACGAGTCGGGAGCCGAACGATAGAGAGCCAGAAGTCCTCGATGGTGCGGACGACCTCCATGAACTGGTGGAGGTCGACGGGCTTGGAGATATAGCAGTTGGCGTGGAGGTTGTAGCTTTCGAGGATGTCGCGGTCGGAACGGCTGGTGGTGAGAATGACGACGGGGATGATCTTGAGGGAGGGGTCGGACTTGACCTCGGCGAGGACTTCGCGCCCGTCTTTGCGGGGGAGGTTGAGGTCGAGAAGGATGAGATCGGGGCGGGGGGCGGAGGTGTAGGGCGCTTGGTTGCGGAGGAAGGCCATGGCCTGCTCGCCGTCGGCGACGACGTGGAGGGTGTTGGTGATCTTGCCGTCGGCGAGGACTTCCCTGGTGAGGCGAACGTCGGCCGGATTGTCTTCGACCAGGAGCACGTGAACGGACTGGGAGTCGGTGTCGTTCATGGCGGGGTGTCCTGAGAGACGGGAATCGAGAACTCGAATCGTGAGCCGCGGCCGGGAGCTGATTCGACCCAAATCCGTCCACCGATTCGCTCGACGATCATTTTGCAGAGGGCGAGGCCGATGCCGGTGCCCGGGTATTGGTGGCGTGGATGGAGGCGTTGGAACATAACAAAGAGCTTGCCCTTGTGCGCCGGATCAATCCCGATACCGTTGTCCTGAACTGAGAACACCCAGGCGCCGTCGTCCTGACGCGCGGAGATGTGGATTCTGGGGGAATCGGCGGCGCGGAACTTGACGGCGTTGGAGACGAGATTCTGGAAGAGCTGGACAAACTGGGTGGCATCGGCGGTGACGGTGGGGAGGGGGTCTCGGGTGATAGAGGCGCCGGCAGACTCGATGGCGGGGCGGAGGTTGGAGAGGGCGTCGTCGAGGGCCTTGTCGGCGTCGACGGAGGTGAGTTTGACGCCCTGGCGGCCGGCGCGGGAGTAGGCCAGGAGGTCGTCGATGAGCGCCTGCATGCGCTTCGCGCCGTCGACGGCGAAGGCGATGAACTCGTCGGCGTCGGGGCCGAGTTTTTCGGCGTAGCGCTTGGCGAGGAGCTGGGTGAAGGAGGTGACCATGCGGAGGGGTTCCTGCAGGTCGTGGCTGGCGACGTAGGCGAAGCGTTCGAGTTCGCGGTTGGAGCGTTCGAGTTCGGCGGTGCGGCGCTTGAGAGCGTCTTCGCCGCGGAGGCGGTCGGAGATGTCGGTGATGCTGCCGCGGACGAGGGGGCCGGAGTCGGAGGGGAGGCGGACGAGGCGGATTTCGCAGGGGACGATGGAGCCGTCGGTGCGGCGGTGATCCCAGCGGAAGGTGGGCGTTTCGCCGCGGAGCGCGGCCTCGATTTTCTCACGGGCGGATTCGGCGGAAGGGCGGCCGTCGGGCTGGATGGGGGGGCTGAGGTCGACGGGCCCTTTGGTGAGGAGGACTTCGCGGGGGAGACCGTAGAGGCGGCTGGCACGGGGGTTGGCGTCGCTGAAGCGGCCGGTGTGGAGATCGAGAGTGACAATGGCGTCGGGGGCGTGATCCACGAGTGTGCGGTAGCGGGCCTCGGAGGCGATGAGGTCGGCCTCCTGGACCTTGGCCTGGGTGATGTCCTGGGCGACGCCGATGAGCCTGACAACGGCGCCGGATTCATCGCGGATGGGGGTGATGATTCCGGCGAGGTGGCGCGGGCTGCCGCTGGGAACGCGGGGGCGTGTGTCGACGCGGACCTGGACACCTTCGCGGACGGCGGCGTCCATGGCGTTGCGGATGGCGGCCTGGTCTTCGGTGGAGAAGTGGGTCATGATCTCGTCGAAGGGTGGGACGCCGTGGGCGGGGTCGCGTTCGAAGAGGCGGAACATCTCGTCGGACCAGTTGGACTCCATAGTGGCGAGGTCGAGCTCCCAGTCGCCGACGTGGCCGATGGCCTGGGCTTCGATGAGGCGGCGCATGCTCTCGCGGTATTGGCGGGTGCTGCGGGCGACGGCGCGCCGGAGCTGGAGGCTCCACATCATGAAGATGGCGATGGCGGCGAGGGCGCCGGCGAGGCCGAGGGTGAGGCCGCGGATGAGGGATTGGCGGGTGTTGACGGCGGTGGGGTCGTAGAGGAAGCCTTCGAGGGATCGCTGTGGGGCGAGGTCGAGGCCGGAGAGGATTCGGGCCATGCGATCCCAGCGTTCGGCGTTCATGGAGCCGATGGGGACGAGGTCGGGGATGATGAGGTCTCGGACGAATCCGGCTTCGAATCGGAGGGCTTCGCGGGTGAGGCCGCGGGCGGCGGCGCCGTGCCGGCGGAGGAGGGACTCGACGAGTTCGTCGCGGTGATCGAGGGCGTAGCGCCAGCCCTTGAGGGCGGCGCGCCGGAAGGCGGCGACGCGCTGGGGGTGGTGGCGGATCTGGTCTTCGGAGGTAAAGAGGGCGTCGCCGTAGAAGTCGACGCCGTAGCTCTGGGGTCGGACGACGGAAACGGGGATGCCGCGGAGACGGAGGAAGATGGGCTCGAAGGTGAGTGTTCCGGCGAGCGCATCGACGCGGCGTTCGGCGAGGTCATCGATGCGGGAGGCGTTGTCGGACTGAGGGACGAGGGTGAGGTCGCGCAGGGCGACGCCGGAGCCGCGGAGAAGGGCGCGGAGCTCGATGTGCCGGTCGTCGTCGGCGAGTGAGAGGCGTTTTCCGGTGAGGTCGGCGGGGGTGGTGATGAGCGAGTCGGCGGTGGTGATGAAGCAGTAGGGCGATTCCTGGAAGATGGCGGCGAGGGTGACGACGGGCCGGCCCTGGAGGCGGGCGAGGACGAGTTCGGAGGCGAGGACGCCGAAGTCGGCCTGGTTGCCGGTGACGGCGTCGGCGGGGGAGAGGTCGGAGCTGAGGATTGAGACCTCGAGGTGTTCGTCGCGGAAGAAGCCCTGGTCGAGAGCGGCGTAGTAACCGGCGAAGCGGAACTGGGCGGGGCCGGGGAGCTGGAGCGTGACGGGGTCGGACGGGGTGGTCGATTGGGCGCGGAGGGGAGGGGTGAGAGCGAGCGTGAGCAGGAGGGCGAGAACGAGGCGGAGGGATTGGGTTGGGTGGCGCGCCGACATGGTGAAGACTCGTGCACGTGAGTCTACACGGGCGGGCTTCGGCCCAGGGCGGGGCGCGGATCAGCGCGACGCGGGCTGGGTGGAGGCGTCGGCGGAGGGGCGGGTGACGGCGGGTGTCACGGGTGAGGCGGCGTTCGGCGACGTCGCCGGGTGTTCGAGGGAAAGAAGGCCCGCGGCGGCGGCGCGGGCGTTGAGGTCGGCGGGGCGGTTGCGCTGGAACTCGACGCGGAAGACGATCTTTCCGAGGTCGCGGCCGAAGAGAGACTCGATCGAACCGGGGACGGGTGAGGAGCGCTGCGGTGTGAAGCGCCAGTGAGGGTCGACGGTTCGGGCGGCGCGGGCGAACTCGTTGGCGGGGATGGGGCTTGGCCCGAAGATGGAAACGGTGGGGGGGATGTTGGCGGACTGGAAGACGACGAGGATGTCGGGCTTGAAGGCGGAGATGTCGGCGTTGACTGCGGAGGTTTCGAGCTCGGACAGGGCGCGGTCGCCGGTGCGGTCGTCTTTGTGGAAGTCTTTGGAGGGCCAGTTGCGTTCGAGATCGACGCGCCGGGTGTTGGTGCGGGTCTTGGCGGCGCCGCCGTCGGGGTTCATGTCCTTGAGGATGCGGACGGTGATGGACTGGGGCTTGGCGGCGGCGAGGAGTTCGGGGAGGAGTTCGGCCGCGGCGGGGGCTTCGGGCTCGTCGCCGTGGAGTCCGCCGATGACGTAGATGCGGCGCGGGCCGGTGCCGACGGTGCAGGCGGTGAGGGCCTTGCCGCGGATGGAAGAGCCGATGCGTTGCCAGGCGGGCCGGATGGATTCGCGCCCGGAAGCGGTGTTGGGCTCGGCGGCCTGGGGTTCGACGGCGTCCCACGGGGCGGGGATGTAGGGCGGGTTGGTGCAGGCGGCGACGGTGAGGGTGGTGGTGGCGAGGATGGTGGAAAGGCGACGTGGGCGCATGGCCTTTGGGAGATCGGAATCAGACGGGTCGCGGCGGTAGAAATGGGAGCTTTGCGGGGGTGAATCGGGCGGGGATTGCGCGAGGGGGGTTGGGGGTTTCAAGGTCCGCAAAGGGGCACGCACGGGGGACGTAAGGGGAAGTTGAAGGATGGGTTGGCAATTGGGGTGGCAGAATGGCGAGGGTGAGTTATGGTGAAGGTGGCTCGGTGGGCGGGAAGGGAGGCTGGTGGCGAAGGGCCGGAGACGTGCAGCGGTGATGGCGTGGGCGCTGGTGGGCGCGTCGGGGGTGTGCTGCGCGCAGACGAACCCGCCGATGGTGACAAGCCAGGAGTGGTTCACGTGGTATCAGAACCTGCTGAACCAGAGGCTGGCGGAGTGTCCGCGGGCGAGGGGGCACACGTATTACTTCAGCCAGTTGGGGAACGACCAGACGGGGAATGGGTCGATAGCGAGCCCGTGGAAGAGTCTGGCGAAGGCGAGGGAGGTGCTCTCGGCGCCGGCGGGGGATGTGGCCGTGCTGTTTCGGCGCGGGGATGTCTGGCGTGAGACGCCGGGCCTGGACATCGGCACGCCGAACATCACGATCGCGGACTACGGGACCGGCGAGAAGCCGCTGCTGACGGCGTTTACTTCTGTGGGCAGCCCGGCGCTGTGGTCGCCAACGGCGGGGGTGACCGGGGTGTACGAGCGACCGGCGCCGGTGCAGGTGACGTGCGCGAAGCAGGATGAGGACCTCGATCGGCCGTGGAGCCGGCAGCAGTCGGTGGCGGGCGTGCAGGCGACGGAGGGGTCGTGGTACTGGAAGAAGGGCGTGCTGTATGTTCATCCGCGGCACGGGGCGGGAGGGATACCGACGGACCCCCGCGTGGATGGGAACGCGTACGAGGTGGTGGCGATTCCTGATGTGCAGGCGAGCCCGGGGGTCCGGCTGAGGGGCGATGGATCGCGGGTGGAGAACCTGAAGGGGCAGGGGTGGGGGATCACGGTGCAGCCGGGGACGCAGTTGCACGCGTTCGAGAGCCGCGTGGAGGGCGCCGGGCGTGCGGTGATCATCGGGTGCGAGGGGCACTACGGGCTGTCGCACGTGATCACGCACTGGTCGGGGACCGGGGGCATCGCGACGATTGTGAACTGCAAGGCGGGGCTGTGCATGAACTCGGGGGATGGGGTCGCGACGATTTTCAACACGTACGCGTACAACGGCGGGTGCGAAACGATCTTTGACGGATGCGAGGCGACGCACGGAATCACGCCCGATGGTGCGCTGCCTCCGAATCGGCGCAACGGCTTTGGGCTCTACGGGCACACCAACGCATCGTTCGGGGCATACCTTGGGCTCACGATCGTGAACAACTTTACGACGCGGGACACCAAGTATGGGTGCGCGATCGGGGCGCAGTTTGCGGATGTGACGCCGGCGCCGGGGCTCGATTCGGTGCGGTGCTTCATCGTCGGGGAGAAGTTCCAGGGGGGGCTGGGGACGGGGCGGTACTGGTTTGTTTCGCAGGACGGCGTGGCGAAAGTGAACGGGGTGTATTCGTTTCAGCCGGAGCCCGGGGGAGTGCCGTGGTTCAACGGCTGGGCGGGTGGCTGGCTGCTGAACTCGACGGTCAAGGTGGATTGCCGGAACGCGAACGGCGACTTCAGCCTGTTCACCGGCAACCCGACGGTGGCGAGCCGGATGCAGGCGTGGAACTGCCAGTTCGAGTTCGCGACCCGACCGGGGCAGACCGTTCGGTTTGACGGATCAACCCCGCAGACGTCGGCGGGGTCGGCGGTGGCGAACTCGGTGATTGTGTGCACTGGCGGCGGGGTGTGCAACCCGAACCTGGGTGTATCGCCGCCGGTGCAGCGCAAGCGCGGGCAGCCGGCGTGGCCGCTGAAGTCGAACGCGTACTTCGGTGTTGCTCCGGCGGCGGTCAGCAAGGACCCGTACGCGATCGTTCTCGCGGAAGGAGAATGGCCGGGGGACACACCTTCGTGCGTGTCACCGCTGGCATGCGGGGCAAGGAACTTTCCGAGCGGATTCGTGATGGCCTACGACCAGCACGGGGTCGGGTGCTGGAGGAACGATGTCGGCCCGGTGGAAACCCCCTGGTGCGCCAACTGCGACGGGAGCACGACGGCCCCGGTGCTGAACGCGGGCGACTTCCAGTGCTTCCTGAACTTGTTCTCGGTGGGTGACCCGGCGGCGAACTGCGACGGGAGCACGGTGGCGCCGGTGGTGAACGCCGCGGACTTTGTCTGCTTCCAGAACGCCTTCGCGCGCGGGTGCCGGTAGAGGCTCGCACGCATCAATCGGGCGGTGGCCCATAGGATTGGGCATGCGGCCGATCCGGATAGCGTGCGTGAAGTACCTGAATACGGCGCCCCTGATCGAGGGGCTGGAGAAGCTCTCGGGGCTGGAGCTGATCCCGACGGTGCCCTCGCGCATCGCGGGGATGGTGCGGAGCGGCGAGGCGGACATAGGGCTGGCGTCGGTGATTGACGGGGCGGGCGGGGGCGGGCGGGGATCCGCGCTGCTGCCTGCGGGGATGATCGGGGTGCGATGGGCCGACGCTGACGGTGCGGGTGTTTTCGAGCGTGCCGATGGAGCAGGTGACGGAGGTGGCGGGGGACACGGACAGCCATACATCTGTGGTTCTGTGCCGCGTGCTGTTGAAACGGCTGTACGGCGTGAATGCGCGGATGGTCGAGTTTGACGCGCGGGAGAGGGTCGTGAGGGGGAAGGGGCGGGCGGGCGGGACGCTTGCGCCGTCGGACACCGGGCCCGCCGGTGCTGAGCTTGATGCGGCGTGGCCGCGGACGGTGCTGCTGATCGGGGACAAGGTGGTGACGGATGCGCCGCCGGCGGCTCGGTATCCGCACCAGATGGATCTTGGAGAAGCGTGGAAGGAACTGACGGGGCTGCCGTTCGTGTACGCGGTGTGGATGTGCCGCGCGGACCGGGCGGGGGATGAGTCGTTGCTGCGTGCGGCGGCGCTGTTGGATCGGCAGCGGCGGCACAATCGGACGCGGCTGGACTGGATCGTGAGCTCGACCGCGGCGGAACATCGCTGGGCGGAGGATCTGGCGGCGAAGTACCTGGGGTCGCTGCTGCGGTATGACGTGGGGGAGCGGGAGCGTGAGGCGGTGCGGGCGTTTCTCGCGATGGCGCACGAAGATGGGCTGGTGAAGTCCGCGGCGGTGCGCTGGGTGGAAGGTGAGCCTGTCGGGGCCGCGTAGATGCCACCACTCCGCAAGCTGAGAGTCGGGGCGCTCGAGGAACTGGCGAAGCAGCTGCGATTTGCTCCGGCGGAGACGCTGCGAAGGCAGCTTGAGCGGGCGGAGCAGCTGTCGAGAGAGATCGACCCGGCGGTGAACTATCCGGAGGATTGGGTGGTGTTCCGCGTGACGGGGTATCGGCCGCAGATCGAGGCGCCGGCGATCGTGGTGGGCGAAGCGCTGATCGGGGATATGTCGGCGCTGGTGGAGCGGCTGTCGGCGGCGGCGAAGATCGGGGAGAAAGAGCTCGAGCAGGGGAAGTTTCTGGCGGCCGCGGAGGTGCAGGCGCGCTGGGGAGTGAGCCGGAAGACGCTGGAGCGGTATCGGCTGCGTGGGCTGGTGGCGAGGCGTGTGGTGGCGGAACGGGGGGTATCGCGGCTGGCGTTTCTGCGAGAGTCGGTGGAGAGATTCGAAGTGAAGTGGAAGGAGAGGGTGGATGGGGCGCGCGGGTTTTCGAGGATTGAGAAAGAGGTGGAGGCGCGGATGGCGCGTCGGGGCGCGGCGTACCAGCGGCTTGGGTGTTCGTTGAACCAGGCGGCGGTGCGGATCGCGAAGAGGTATGGAAGGGCGCAGGAGACGGTGCGGCAGGTTCTGCGGCGGAGCGTGGTGGAGTTTGACGGGGCGGGCCCACCGACGGCATGGGAGAGGAGGCTGATCGAGCGGGCGTGGTGGTGGGGGGTGGAACCGGGGAAGATCGCGAGACGGCTGGAGCGCCCGAGCGCGAGTGTGCAGAGGGTGATCGTGGATGTTCGGGCGGAGCGGCTCAAGGCCCTGAAGTTGCCCGAGGAAGGGGACATGAGAGCGGGGCAGGTCGAGAAGGCGCTCGCCTCGCCGGAATGCACCAGAGGCTTGGGCGCGGGCGGGGAGATGGACGTGCTGGAGTTTGTGCGGGCCGCGCGCGAGACGCCGGCCCCGGAAGCGACGGCGGAGAAGCTGCGGGTAGTCGGGTATCACGGACTGCTCGCGCGGGCGGCCGGGGGCATCGCGAAGCTGAAGACGCACGGCAACTCGGCGACGCTGGTGGACCGGATCGAGACGGACCTGCGGTGGGCGGCGCGGATCAAAGTGGAACTGGTGCGGTCAACGCTGGCGGTGATTGTTCGGACGCTCGAAAGTTCGATCGGGAGGCCGCTGGAAGAGGTGCGGGCGGCGGAGCTCATCGAGCTGCTGCGGGAGTGCCTAGAGGCCGCGGCGGGAGTGGTGGACGGCTTTCACGCGGGCAAGGGTGGGCGGCTGGCGGCGCCGGTGGGGCTGGCGGCGACGCGGATCGTTGCCCGGAGCGGATTCCGGGCCGATCTGGACCGAGGGAAGGAGCGAGCGCGGTCGCGGCTGGGTCCTGGAGTGAGGGTCGAGGATTGGACGCGGCGGGTGGCGGCGTGGCAGTCCAACAATGGGAACCTGTGGCTGGAACTCCACGCAAGTGTGAGAGCGGGGATGGGGGTGCTGACGGAGCGGGCGAGGCGGTTGCTTGAGATGAGGTATGGTTGGGGAGGGCCGGCGAGGACGGTGGTGGAGTCGGCGAAAGAGATTGGGTTGCCCGTGGTGCGTGCCGCGGCGATGGAGCGACGGGCGATCGGGCGAGCGGGAAAGGCGGGGTCGTTGTGAAGCGCAAGCCGGTGAAAGAGGTGGAGGGCGAGGCGGGGGGCGCTGCGGAGGCGGCGCCCTCGGGCGGGGTGCACTGGGTGTTTCACCGGGCGGCGCTGGGAGATTCGGTGCTGCTGTGGCCGATGCTTCGGCAGTGGAGGTCGCGGGGGCTGGAAGTGGTGCTGGTGAGCGACGGGGAGAAGGGGAGCCTGGCGGCGAAGGAGCTGGGGATTCGGGCGGAGGATGCAGAGTCGGCGCGGTTCAACTCGATGTGGGTGGAGGGGGCGAAGGTGCAGGTGGTGGAGGGTGTGGCGGGGGTGGTGGCGTACCTGGGGCGCGCGGGGGAGGCGACGCAGGTGTGGATGGCCAATGCGAGACGGATGTTCCCGAAGGCGGCGATCAGGCATCGGAGTGCGCGGCCGAGCCGCGTGCAGGCGCTGCGATATCCGTTCCCGGATGTGAAAGGGAAGAAGTCGGGGCCGGTGGTGATGCACGTGGGGGCGGGGGCGCAGGAGAAGCGGTGGGCGCTCGAGAGGTGGGTGGAACTGGTGGCCCGCCTCTCCGAGGCGGGCGGACACGCCTCGGAGAGGCGTGCCACCAAGAGCCGGTTGATTGCAGGTGAGGTGGAGCGGGAGCGATTCAGCGCGGCGGAGAGGGCGATGTTTGAGACGGCTGGGGGAGAGTTTGTGGGGCCTCTGGAAGATCTCGCGGCGGCGATTCGTTCGGCGCGGGTGGTTGCGTGCGGGGATAGCGGTCCGGGGCACCTAACGGCGCAGATGGGTGTGCCGGTAGTGTCGCTCTTTGGGCCGGGGGACCCGGAGAAGTGGGCGCCGGTAGGTCCAGAGGTGGAGGTGGTGGCGCCGGACCGGGCTTGTGGGATGGAGTGGCTGGAGGTGGGGCGGGTCTTGGAGGCGATCGCGGCGGTTGGGGCGCGGGTGTATGGGGGGCGGTCCTAGTTGGAACCGCGACCGTCTGGGAGCAGAAGCCTGAATAGCTCGTGCGGCTCGCGCGCTGTCAGGCGGCCTCCGAAGTCCGGACGCTTCCGCTCCCTGACCGTCGCGGTTCCGTGGTCCGTGTTGGGTGTTAGCATCTGTCCATGCCGCGGATCGAATCGGTGAAGCTGAAGGTGGGGATGGAGGTCCACGTCGAGCTGGCGACGCGGACGAAGATGTTCTCGCGTTGCCCGAGCCCGGCGCACGCGAACGCGGGAGAGCCGGAGCCGAACTCGCTGATTGATCCGGTGGTGCTGGCGTTGCCGGGGGCGCTGCCGGTGATGAACCGGGCGGCGGTTGAGATGGCGATGATGGTGGGGCTGGCGTTGAACTGCTCGATCGCGGAGCGGACGAAGTGGGATCGGAAGAGTTACTTCTATCCGGACCTGCCCAAGGGGTATCAGATCAGTCAGTATGACTTGCCGCTGTGCTTTGATGGGGCGGTGGATGTGCCGGCTCTGGATGACAAGGGATTCGTCGTGCCCGATGCAGAGTCGAAACGCATCGGGATCATCCGGGCACACTTGGAGGAGGATGCGGGCAAGCTGTTGCACGAGGCGCCGGGGGGCGGTCGAATCGACTTTTCGATCGTCGATTGGAACCGCGCGGGGACGCCTCTCCTCGAGATCGTGACGCAGCCGGACTTTGACGACGTGGACCAGGTTGTCAGCTTCGCGCGGCTGCTGCGGAACATCTGCCGGTTTCTGGGCGTGACCGAGGGTGTGATGCAGAAGGGGCACATGCGATTTGAGCCCAACATTAACACGGTGTTGACGCTCGAGGGCGGGAAGACGGTCGTGACGCCGATCACGGAGGTGAAGAACCTGAACTCGTTCAAGGCGCTGCGGGGGGCGATTGAGTTTGAGCTGAAGGAGCAGCCGCGGCGGTGGATGGAGGATGGGCGTGAGATGGGGGCGGGGCAGAAGCGGACGATGGGGTGGGATGACGGGCTGGGGAGTGGGGGGAGACGTATCTGCAGCCGCGAGAAGGAGGATGCGCACGACTATCGGTACTTCCCGGATCCAGACCTCGTTCCTGTGGTCATCAGCCGGGCGTGGAGGGAGGAAGTCGCGGCGCGGATTCCGGAGTTGCCGCTGGCTCGGCAGAAGCGGTACGTGGATGTGTATGGGCTCGGCGTCAAAGAGGCCGCGGCGTTGATCGAGGAGCGGGATGTGTGTTTGTTCTACGAGGCGGCGATTGGGGAGATGCAGAGGCTGGGGGTCGATGGGCCGCGGGCGGGGAAGGTCGCGGCGAACTTTGTGCTGCAGAGCGGTGCGAAGCGGGCGAATGAGCGGGGGGTGCTGGTGAGCGAGTTGGGGATTTCGGCGGTGGAACTGGCGCGGATTGGGGTGATGCGGGAGGAAGGTAAGTTGAGCGCGGCGGGGGCGGATGAGTTGTTTGGGATTTTGGCTTCCTTCCCCCATCGGGGAGTGTGGGCGCCGCCGGAGGGGGCTACTTCTACTTCGTCTTCTACCAAGCCTCGTTTGTCCGGAACGTTGATTGCAGAAGGAGGCTTAGTAGGAGGAGTAGGAGACGGAGCCCCCACCGGCGAAGCGCCACCTCCCCCGGAGGGGGAGGAAGGCAATCGCGATGTCGAGGCGATCGCGCGGGAGCGGGGCCTGCTCATCGTGCGTGATGATGCGGCGCTCTCGCGCTGGTGCGATGAGGTGATCGCGAAGAACGAGAAGGTCGCGGCGGATGTGCGGGGCGGGAAGGTGGCGGCGATTGGGAGGCTCGTGGGCGAGGTCGTGAAGTTGGCAGGGGCTGAGGGGCAGAAGGTGGATGCCAAGGTGGTGAGGGAGGCGCTGGCGAAGAAGCTGGGCCAGAGCTAGGAGTCGCAGCGGATGAAGTCGCGCGTGCGCCGAGTGTTGCTCGTTCTGCTTAATCCGCGCCCGCGGTGGTGGGCGTCGGTGTGGCTGTGGGTGGTCTTGGCGGTGCCGGTGTTCGCGGTATGTAACCTCGCTAAGCCCGGGTTTGTGCAAGGCGGTGGGGGCCCGGTGACAGTGTTTCGAGACTCGAACGGGCAGATTTCGTTCGTCGATCCGCACGCGGACCCAGCTCGCCAACAAATTGACCTGCACGTTTTTGTGAGCAAGTTTGCAGGAGCAGGTTACAAGCGGCTCGAAGCGCCGTGGCCGCGGGTCACCATAACTCCCGCCGGCTCGCCCCTTCCAACTCTGGCCGAGCTTCAACACATCGCTCATGTGTTGGGTACCCACCGATCCCGAGCCCTCGATACCGATGACTTCAAGCGCGCCTATATGTTGTGGTCATTGGGCCGAACGGTCGATGTGGAGCGCCGGTGGTGGAGTTGGGTCTATCAACTTGGCTGGTGGCCCTCCTTAGTTGTGCTCATTGCGGCCCCGTTGGTGTGGTACTTGAGGGCGACACAGGCCGCTTATTTGCGCCAGCAAATTCGCAGGCTCGACAAGGGGCTGTGCCCGTCGTGCTTGTACGACCTCTCGGGCGCACCGACTTCCAAGTGCCCCGAGTGCGGTGGGGACGCCCACGCGATCCGACTTGAAGCTGTGAAGGCACTTCGGATTGGGTAAGCCCGGGATGGATTGAGCCGGATCACTTGAACGGGTTGATGATCTCGATGCCCGGAACCTTGCCGCCTGGTACATCCTCGGAGTAGAGCCGCGTCGCCCCGCCCTCAAGGCAGGCGGCGATGAGCGTGGCATCCCAGAAAGAGACACCTCGTTCGAGATGGAGCACCCGTGCCTGATCGAGCGTCGCGGCGGACGGGACCAGGAGAGGAAATATCTTCACGAGTGATGCGAGGCGGGCCCATGCGTCGGCCTGCGTGAATCCGTAAGGCGCGAGCTTGCGAGACGCGGCGACGAACTCACACGCGGCCTGCCACGGGAGCACCGTGTCTCGGAGGGTGGCAATCAAGTTCATTGCGGCCTGCTGCTTGTTCGCATCCCGCGAATCGCAGGCGTAGAGCAGGACGTTGGTGTCAACGGCGTTCATGCAGCTCGTCGCGGGAGGGATAGCGGCCACCGTTGGACTTGAACTTCATTTTGGCAACGCCCTCGTTGAACTCTTTGAGAGCTGCGGCGCGGGCGGCTTCGCTGGGCTGGTCCAGAGATTCGACGATGACCCGGACCCGCTCGTGTTCGCGCAGGGTCAGCTTGCCCTCGGGCTTGAGGACGCCATTGGCGAAGATGGCTTCCGTGATCTGCGTCATCCTTTGATTCTATCGGCGGTTTGGGTGGTTGGCACAAACCCACTACCATTCTCGCCCCATGGACTCTTTCGCCTACAAGCCCGACCTGCATTGCGAGGATGTGGTGGTGGCCGCGGTTGCGGAGCGGTTTGGCACGCCTTCGTATGTGTATTCGCGGGCGACATTAGAGGGCCACTACGACCGCATCGCCGCGGCGTTTGGCGAACTCAAACCGCTGATCTGCTATTCGATCAAGTCGTGTCCGAACGTGAACATCTGCCGCGTGCTGGCGGAGCGTGGGAGCGGGATGGATGTGGTTTCGGGTGGTGAGCTGGAGCGGGCGCTGCGGGCGGGAGTCGCGGCGGAGAAGATCGTGTTCGCTGGTGTGGGGAAGACGGATGCGGAGATCGAGGCGGGGCTGAAGGCGCGGATCGGGTACTTCAACATAGAGTCAGAACCGGAGTTCGAGAACATCGCCGCGATCGCACGGCGGCTGGGTGTGAAGACCCGCGGGGCGCTGCGGATCAATCCGGATGTGGACCCGCACACGCACGCGTACACATCCACGGGCAAGCGCGAATCGAAGTTCGGTGTGGACATCGGGCGGGCGGTGAAGTTCTTTGAGAAGTACGGGCGGGATGACTCGCTCAAGCTCGATGCGCTGCATCTGCACATCGGGTCGCCCGTGTTCGCGACGGAGCCGTACGTTGCCGCGATCAACAAGGCGGTCCATCTGATCGATGAGTTGTCGCGGCGGGGCTATCGCATCGAAGCCGTGGACCTTGGCGGGGGATTCGGAGCGGATTACGAGTCGGATCGATCGCCGCTGGCGGCGGACTACGCCGCGGCGATTGTGCCGCTGTTGCGGGATCGGGTGAAGGCGGGATTGAAGATCATCATCGAGCCGGGGCGGATGATCTCGGCGAACGCGGGGCTGTTACTGACTCGCGTGCTGTATGTCAAAGATGGCTGGGGAACCGCGGCGAACGGCGACGCGATCGCCAAGAAGTTCATCATCTGCGATGCGGGGATGAACACGCTGCTGCGGCCGGCGCTGTACGGGGCGTTCCACTTTGTGTGGCCGGTGAGGCCCGGGGCTGCTTTTGTGCCTCAAAGAAGAGGGGCTGAGCAGACGATGGCTGGGCTAGAGCTCTGCGATGTGGTGGGCCCGATCTGCGAGTCGTCGGACTTTCTCGCCAAGGATCGGATGCTGCCGCCGATGAAGCGCGGCGACCTGCTCGCGGTGTTCACGGCCGGGGCGTACGGGATGTCGATGGCGTCGAACTACAACTCCCACGGGCTGCCGGCGGAGGTGATGGTGGAGGGGCGGGGGATGAGGGAGATTCGCAGGAGGCAGGAGATTGGGGAGTTGGTGGCCGCGGAAGTTGGATTGGCGGAACCGCGACCGTGAGGGAGCGGAGGCGTCCGACTGGTTTGAGCTCCATTGTGTCTACGGCCGCGTCGGCGGGAGAAGTTCCTCGAACTCGACCCGATCCGGTCGGTAAAGGAACGCTTGAGCGATCGGCCGTCGAGAGAGATGAGCGCCGGTCTTTTCATCGGTCCCGATTTCGACCGTTGAAACGAAGAGGTCGAGAAAACCGTCGCCGTCGAGGTCGATGAATCGGATGTTCGCCATAGATGGTTCGAAGAGGGTCGTGTCGTCGTGGCCGTCGAAGGCACGGACATTCAGATTGAGGATCCTGAGTCGGCCGTTGCCTTTGCTCGTGACCTCGACATGAGCCGGCACTCTCACCCCAGGGCCCAGTTCCACTTCGCCGTGCCATTCCTGCTCGTCGTGCGGGCGGATGGTGGCCAGGTCTTTCGTTGTGATGTGCGTCACGCGGTCACTCGTACATCCCGAGAACATAACGATCACAGGCAACACAAGTGCTCGCATCATGACGTACCTCCCGTCGGGCAACGACATCGGCTCGTTGGTACGGGGCGGCTTGAGCGATCGCCTGTTCCTTGCAGAGGCGTGGAACCCGGCGCCTGGCGAACCGCGACCGTCAGGGAGCGGACACGCACGTATTCCGGACGGCTTTCTATCGGAGTCACCCACAAACTGGTCGGTGGTGTCCGCTCCCTAACGGTCGCGGTTCCGCAGGCACCGCGGTCCCTAAGATTGGCCGTGACCTCGCCCCTTCCTCATCCCCTCTCCCTTACCGCCGACCAGTTCGGCGCGGCGTATGGGCACTTGAAGGGCGAGAAGCGCATGCTGTACAGGCAGCTGTTCCGCGGGGGGTCGGCTCCGGGCGTGACGTTCGAGATGCCGCGGATCGTTCGCGAGCTTCGTTCGGAATCTCCGGAGGGCGAGGTCATCAAGTTCATCCTTGACTTGGGTGGCACGACTCTCCGAGGCGAGTCGGCGCACGCCTCGGAGAGTCGTGCCACCCAAAGCGAGTCGGTCCTGATCCCGATGATCGGGCGCAGCGGCGTCAGCACGTACACGCTGTGCCTTTCGTCCCAGGTCGGGTGCGCGATGGGGTGTACGTTTTGCGAGACGGCGCAGATGGGTTTGATCCGGTCGCTTGCGCCGCACGAGATCGTGGCGCAGTGGTTCGCGGCGACGCACGTGCTGGGGATGCGGCCCAAGAACATCGTGTTCATGGGGATGGGCGAGCCGCTGGACAACTTCGAGAATGTGATCGCGGCCATTGCGGTGTTGACGGATCACAACGGCGCGCACGCCGCGATGAACAAGATTACGGTCTCGACGGTCGGGCGCATCGATGGCCTGAAGAAACTGGCCGCGAAGATCCATGAGCCGGGGTGGCACCGGCTGAATCTGGCGGTGTCGGTGAACGCGCCGAACGACGAGGTCCGGTCGCGGATCATGCCGGTGAATCGCGGGATGCCGATGGCGGAGCTGCGCGAGGTGCTGCTGAACTGGCCGAAGTACGGCGGGGCGAAGATCTGCATGGAGTATGTGCTGATCCCGGGCGTCAACGATGGCGAGGAGCACGCGAAGCAGTTGGCGGAGTATGTCGCGCCGCTCCCCGCGTGCGTGAACCTGATTCCGTACAACCCGAGGCGGAACTCGCCGTGGCCCGCGCCGGCGGAAGAGGATGTCACTCGGTTCATGGAGTGGCTCGCGGCGGCGGGCGCATACGTGAAGCGGCGTCGGACTAAGGGACGGGACATGATGGGGGCGTGCGGGCAGCTCGGAAATCCTGAAGTCCGCAAGCGCAAGCTGGTGTCGCTGACGGCTTCGGCATCAAGCAATGACTGAGCCGGCTGTGATGATCGAGGAACCGGCGCAGCGGCCGCGGCCGTGGGTGGCGGTGACGTGCGTCGCGGGGGCGCTGTTCTGGCTCGCGGTCGGTGTTGGAGCACACTTCGATCCACCCAGATCGAACCAGCACGAGCTTCCTGTCCTCGTGTGGATGCTCCCGGCGTTTGTGTACCTGGCGATGGGCGCTGTGTTTCTGTGGATGCACCGTCGCGACAGGATTCCACCGTGGCACATGGTGCGAGAGGATGGAGCTTCGTTGAGGTTCCGCTTCTCCGGGCCGGTGGAGATCGGGCTTGTCGGCTGCGTGCTGGCTTCGTTCACGGCGATGATTCCGGCGATGGCGGTCCAGGCGGCGGGGCCGTTGCCGGTATGGGCAGTGACGGTCGTCGCGGGCGGCTGGATGCTGGGGGGCTTCGTTCCGTTCTGGCTTCTCTCGCGGTTGTTCTATCGGGCAGGGAAACGGGAATACGTGCTGGAAGCGGGGGAACTGCGAATCCCCAAACGGCGGGCGAGGGAGCTGCTTCCCGCTGTGACGGTCCAGATCTCAGGCATCCGGGCATTGGTCATCCCGGTGCGCGGCGGTCTGCGAATCGCGCTGCGCGACGGTGAAGACGTTGTCCTCGGCGCTTCGGGCCCGGTGTATTCCTCGGCCGCCTGGCTGGCGCAGAAGCTGGGCGTGCCGCTGATGCGGCAGAGGCGCGATCGTCCCCCGATTCCCTGGCGGCAACGGATTCGGCCACCGATGGGAGTTGCCGTTCCATCCGCGTACCTCGCGCTGCTGTCCGCTTCATGGCTCTACGAATCGAATCGAGCGTCGATTCCTTCGGCGAGGCCCGCGGCGGTGGTGGGCGAGTGGAACGGCGGTATGCGGTCCGCGGGTGTCGTCCAGGTCGCGTATGACGACTATCGCGCACCGACGGGCGCATCGGCTCGCCCTCCGGTCATCATCATCCACGGGTCCCCCGGGCGGGGGAGCGAGCTGGGCGACATGGCCCGCGCGATCCAGTCGTACGGCTATCGCGTGATTACGCCTGACCTTCCGGGCTTCGGCGAATCAACGCTTCATCCGACCAGCCTGTCGATCCTCTCGCACGCTCACGAAGTGCTTGAGCTCATGGATCGCCTGCGCATCGAACGGGCGCACGTCGTCGGCTGGTCCCTCGGCGGTGGCGTCGCGATGCACATGGCCGACCTGGCGCCCGATCGGGTCGCTTCGCTCACGCTCATGGCGTCCATCTCGGATCAGCAGGTGGAGGGCACGCGATCGTACTTCGCGGAGCACGCCAAGTACGCCGCGGGGTTTCTCGCGGCGTCGGCGGTTCGGTACGGCCTGCCGCACTTTGGGTACCTCGATCACTTCGACGACATCCGCGCGTCGATGCGGAACTTCTGGGACACGGACATGCGGCCGCTGACGGCGATGATGCAGCGGCTCACGGTTCCGACGATGATCCTGCACGGGAGACACGACTTTCTGGTGCCGGCGTGGAATGCGGAGCATTCGCACGAACTCATCGGGCCAAGCCGGCTGGTCCTTACCGAGCACAGCCACTTCTACCCGTTCATGCAGCCGACGATCGCCGCGGGGCACATGCGGCCGTTCTTTGAGCGCCACGATGAGCCGGGCGCGCCGGCGCTGCGGCAGGCGGCAAATCTCGCGCCGGAGGGACCGTCGCTGCTCGGGCCGCCCGGGCGGTGGATGGAGCTGATGCTGAGGCGGGCGAGCTGGCTCACGTTGCTCGCGGGGGCGGCGTTCGTGATGGTCTGGCGGTTGCGGACAGGGGCCGTGCTGGTGTTCCTGGCGGTGTCCTTCGGGTTGATCGACAACGGGATCGCGTTCGGGGCCGCGGCCGTCGTCATGGCGGTGGGGGGCCTGCGGGCGTGGTGGTCGGGGCGGAGAGCGGATTCGCCGCGCGTGATCGGGCGCGGCACGGCGGCAAGGACACCCGGGCAATGGCGGGACCTGCTCCGCGGCAGGCCGATTCGAACCGCGATGACGATGAGGTGGGTGCCGCGGGAACTGGAGGCGGCGGTCGAGGCGGTTGGGTTTCTGCGGGCGTGGCCGTTGCGGTTTACTGTCGCGGCGGTGATTGCATCGTGCCTGTGGGTGGTGATGTACTTCATAGGAACGATCGCGGCTTCCGCGTTTATCGTGACGCCGCTGGCGGCACGGCTGGGCATCGTGGGCCTTGGGCTTGGCGTCGGTGTGTCGATCGTGGCGGTGCGGAGCGTGGAGTTGCTGCTGACCCGTCACGGTCGGCGCCGGATCCGGATCACGTGGACGCGGCTGACGCATCGCGAATATTGGCCGGCGGAGCTGCTGTACTGGCCCATGGCCCCTCTGTATGTGTATTGGGGACTGCGGTACGGGCCGATCGCGTTCACCGCGTGCAACCCGGGAATCGAGAACGGCGGCGGGATGATCGGCGAGTCGAAGAAGGCGATTCTGGATTCGATGCCGGAGGCAGCGCCGTGGATCCTGAAGTCGGTGTGGATCGGGCCGGGAGATACTCAGTCACGGGCCGCGGAGGCGATCCGGGCGATCGCGTCGGATTCGGCGCTTGGGTACCCGGTGATTCTCAAGCCGGACTCGGGGTACCGGGGCTTTGCGGTGAAGCTGGCGCGCAGCGAGGCGGATGTGCGAGCGTACTTCCGTGACATGCGGGCGCCGGCGCTGGTGCAGGAGTATCACGCGGGGCCGCGGGAGTGCGGGGTTCTGTGGGCGAGGAATGTGGAAGGGAACGGCGGGAGGCAGGGGCGGGTGTTCTCGGTGACGCGCAAGGAGTTTCCTGTCGTGACGGGCGATGGCCGGCGCACGCTGGAGCAACTGATCTTTCGGCATCGGCGGTATCACGCTCAGGCGGGCGTGTTTCTTGAGCGGTGGGCGGCGGATCGCGGGCGCGTGCCTGGGGCGGGCGAGATGGTGCGGTTGGCGGAGTCGGGGAATCACTGCCAGGGGACCCTGTTCGCCGATGGCGAGGCGCTGATCACGCCGGACCTGGAATCGAGGATGAACGCCATCGCTGGCTCGTTCCGCGGCGGGCTGGACATCGGGCGCTTTGACCTGCGGTATGAATCGGACGAGTCGATCAAGCGCGGCGAGGGATTCAAGATCATCGAGCTCAACGGCGTGACCGGCGAGTCGACGAACATCTACGACCCGACGAAGTCGATCGTGTGGGCCTTTGGTGTCACGATCCGGCAGTGGAGCCTGATGTACCGTCTCGGCGCTGTGCGCCAGAGAATGGGGCACAGGCCGATGGCGGTGCGGATGCTGCTTCGGCGCATCCGCGAGCACAAGCGGTCACGGTCGGGTTCGGCGCTGGCGGACTAGCAGCGACTCAGGCCGCGAGTGACCGGAGGTACTCGGTGAGGATAATCGCGTCTTCGTGGCTGACCTCGTCGAGGCCGAGGGCGTCGAGGATGGTCTCGGCCTGATCGGTGCGGGGGCGGAAGACGTGCGAGAGCAGGCGCTCGCCGTTGGAATCGCTGAGGTAGGCGACGGCGTGATCGGGGCCGTCGATTTCGATTTCGATGTTCTGGTTGCCGATGGCGAGGCGTTCCGGGCCCTTGGCCGTTTCATCGTGGAACTGCTTGGCCATGGTCTGGTCGATGATGTCGATGAGCTGGCTCTGGACGCGGTCGGCCACGGCGCTGACGTCGGCGATGGTGTCGGCGGTGTCGCGGAAGAGCTCGGACATCGCGCTGTACTCGCCGCTGGACTTGGCGACCACGGCGGCGAGGCGCTCCGGGCGGAGACCGAGGACCCGCTCGGCCGTGAGGGGCATGGGGGCGGCTTCCTTGGGTTCACTGGTGGCTTCGAGTTGGAGCGAGCCCACGTAGTAGGCGATGCGCTGGAGCTTCTGGAGCGGGCTCGAGACCATTCCGCCGGTGGTGTCAACGGGGGCGGTGTGGTGTCGCTCGATGGGGCGGGCGAGCACCTCGGGCATGCGCCAGCGGCGCATGAGGGCGGTCGCCACGTCGACGTGCGTGAACGGGAGGCTCTGGAACTCTTCGCGGAGCTGGCGCGTGGGGGTGCGCTGCTCTTCGAGCATTTTCAGGTACGACGGCCCGAGGAGTTTGTACGTAATCGGCACACCGACATCGAGCATGAGGCCGATGACGAAGGCCTCGGGCGCGTGGGTGGGGCACACATCGCGGGCGATTTCGCCGGCGAGGCACGCCCGGTAAACGCCCTCGCCCCAGACCTTGCGTGACAGGGTGTGGCCCGCGTCGGTGGCCGCGGCCCGGCTGAGGTAGAAGCCCAGGGAAACGGCCTTGAGCCGCTCCAACCCGAGGAGGACGCAGGCGCGCTCGAGGCCGGTCACGGGTTGCCGCTGCGCGAAATAGGCGGAGTTGGCCAGACGGAGGAGGCGGCCCGAAATGGCCGGGTCGGACTTGATCACATCGGCGTACTGCTTGAGCCCGGATTGCGGGTCGGACACGAGCTTGAGCACGCGGGCGGCCACTTCGGGCTGGGTCTCGATGCCCACGCCATCGAGCTTCTTGTCGATGCTCGCGTAGAGCGCTTCGACTTCGGCCGCGGAAAGGAGAGCCCGGGGTTTCATGAAATGGAGATTCCTCAGGTGCAACGTCCGGGCAACACACACCCGGACGCCCGGGCACACATGGCGACCCAAAAATGTCGGCATCTGGGCGTCTCCGCTTGACGAACGGAGTTCCGATATCCACGCCGGGAGTCGGGAAAATTCCTTACGACGCGCGGGTTTTACGGCTGTAGGCGGGTTGAGGCCCACGGCCCGCCGCGATATCCGGCCTCGGTGCGGGTGAGCGACCGGGTCCATTGAGCGCGGTCGTGCAGGCGGCCCGGGCCCGCGGCCCAGAGCTCGATACGGTCGGACCAGACGCGGTACCCGCCCCAGTGGGGCGGGCGGGGGATGGAGACGGGCGCTCCTTCGGAAGGCGGGTTGAGGGGTTCGAGGCCGAACCGGATCATGGTGTTGACGAGGCGTTCGAGCATCGCGCCCTGGGACTCGATGGGCTTGCTCTGCTCGCTCGCCCAGGCGCCGATGCGGCTCTGCCAGGGACGACTGGCGAAGTAGGCGTCGCTTTCTTCGGCGGGCGAGCGAGAGACGGGTCCCTCGATGCGGACCTGCCGGTCAAGGTGGTCCCAATGGAAGACCAGCGCGGCACGCGAGCCGGATTCGATGGCGACGCCCTTGCGCCCGGTGTAGTTGGTGTAGAAAACAAAGATCCCCTCGGCCGGGTTGAAGGCTTTGCACAGGACCATGCGGGCGCCGATTCGGCCGTCGGGGTCAACGGTCGCCAGGGCCATGACGTTGGGATTGGGCTGTACTTTTTTCTGGTGCGCTTCATCCCACCACGTGCGGAAGATGCCGAAAGGTTCCGCGGGCAGGGGTTCGGGCAGGTGCTCGCCGCCTTGGGCACTCGACTGGTCGAAGCCGTGGCTCATCAGAAGGTCTTCCTCAGGCGGGCCGACGGGATGCCGAGCTGGTCGCGGTACTTGGCGACCGTGCGACGGGCGATTTCGATTCCCTTGCCCTTGAGGGCCTCGACGATCGCTTCGTCCGAAAGAGGCTTGGACTTGTCCTCGGCGGTGATGACTTCCTGGAGCGCGGCGCGGACGGCGTCGTAGCTCATGTCTTCGCCGCTGTCCGTGGCCAGGCCGCCGGTGAAGAACTTCCGGAGGGGAACGACGCCGCGGGGCGTCTGGAGGTATTTTTCAGCGACCGCGCGGGAGACGGTGGCGACGTGGATGCCGAGCTGCTCGGCGACCTGCGTCATGGGCAGGGGCTTGAGAGCCTGGGGGCCGTAATCGAAGAAGTCTCGCTGGGCTTCGACGACGACGCCGATGACGCGCAGGAGGGTGTGGCGGCGCTGGCCCACGGCGTCGATGAGCCACTGGGCGTTGCTGACGTTGGTCTTGAGGAACTCGCGGTCCTTTTTGGGCACGGCCTTGTCGCGGGCCATTTCGGCGTACTGCTTGTTGATCTGCAGATTCGGCAACCGGGTGTCGTTGAGGAACGCGATGTAGCGGTCCTGCTCCTCGTCGTACTCGACGATCGCGTCGGGCATGATCGGCGGCTGCGATTCGTCGACCAGTCGCCTGGCCGGGGCAAGGCTCAAGCGTTTCATCAGTTCGAGACCGGTCTTGATCTGATCGATCGAGAAGCCCGTCTTCTCGCTGATGCGAGGGAGGCGGTTCTGCGTCAGGTCGTCCATGTGCTCCGCGATCATCTTGCGGGCGATGGCGAGCGCGTCCGGGGACATGGTGCCGGTGCGCTGCAGGGCGTCAATCTGGAGGAGCAGGCACTCGCGGGCGTCGCGGGCGGCGGTCCCCGGCGGGTCGAGCTGGGCCTGCAACTCGGCGAGGGCGGCCTGAAGGAGCTCGATCGTGGGTCGCTCGCCGTCGGCGGGGGCACGGTCGACGATCGTCTCCAGCGGCGTGCGCAGGTACCCGTCGTCTTCGATGAACGAAAGTATCAGGCTGCCCGCGGCGCGCACGCGAGGGGGAACATCGGCCAGCGCCCACTGGTCCGCGAGCTGCTCGAGGAGCGAGGCCGAACGCGCGGGCGCCGCGGCCATGGCGTCCATCTTCCCGTCGCGTTCGCCGTCGGATCGCGCGCGAGAAAACGGCGAAGGTTCGAAGTCGCGAGAAGAGCCGGCATCGGCGCTCGCGTTGGAATACTCGTTTTCCGCGAGTTCGGGGTTGGATGATTCGAACGAGTCGAGTCGAGCGAAGTCGGACTGTCCCTGGTCCTCATCGACCTTCATCGGTCGCTCGTTCTCGCGGGCTTCCTGCTCGGCGTCCTTCTGTTCCTCGAGGACCATGCGCCGATCCGACTCGCTCTCGACGACCTCGAGCGTGACGTTGCTCTCCAGCTCCTGCTCGATGCGCTCTTCAAGCTCGGCGAGGGGCATCTGCAGGATTTCCATCGACTGGATCATCCTGGGCGCCAGCTTCATCTGCTGGCCGAGCTTCATGTGTTGGGACGTATCAAATCGCATCGCGTGGCGCTGAACTCCTATTCGACTCTTTGACGCCCCTGGATGGCGTCGGCCAACACGGCTTTGTTCGCGAACTCCAGTTGTCCGCCCGACGGTAAGCCCCGGGCAAGACGGGTAATCCTGACGCCGCGGGACTTGAGTTGTTCTGAGAGATACAGCGCCGTGCCATCGCCCTCGACATTGGGGTTGAGCCCGAGGACGACTTCGGCGACCTTGGCACCGCCCGGGTTCTGCCGCGGCTCGTCGATGCGGGCGAGGAGCTCCGCCACGGTCAGGTCGCCGGGCCCGATGCCGTCGAGAGGTGAGAGCCGGCCCATGAGCACGTGGTACAGACCCTTGTACATGCCGGTCTGTTCGAGCGCGATGAGGTCCTTGGGCTGCTCGACCACGAGAATCGTTGAACGATCGCGAGCCTCATCGGCGCAGATCGCACACGGGTCGTGGTCCGTCAGGTTGGAGCAGACCGAGCAATGCCGGATACGTTCTTTCACATCCTGGATCGCGCGGGCCAGGGTCATGGCCGCGGCCGCGTCGGACTTGAGCACGTGGAACGCGAGGCGTTCCGCGGATCGGCGGCCGACCCCGGGGAGCTTGGCGAACTCGGTGATCAAGGATTCGATGGTGGCTGGGAACGCCTGCCGGCGCGGCGAGGGACCGTTGCCCGGGGCGGCGGCTCCGGCGGTTCCATCGGCCGATTGAACTTCCCTGTCCATTCAGCGGGATGGTACGCGCGCGTACCATCCTGCCGGATGAGCCAGGTGTCCAACCACGCGAGGTCCCGGCGGGCGCTGGCGGTGCTCCTGACCGCCATTGTGGCACTCGGCGCGGCTCGCGCGGCGTACGTGGGTGTTCGACCGAACCTCGTTCCCAAGCGATTCGGTGTCGTCGACGCCGGGAAGGTGTATCGCTCCGGACAGCTGACCCCGGGCGCGTTTGAAGACGTCGTCACGCGCTACGGCATCCGCACCGTGATCGATCTGGGCTCGACCATCCACGGCCAGGCCGAGGGAGAGGCACGCAACCAGCGAACGGCCGATGCGATGGGTGTGAAGCGGTACGTGATGTCCCTGTACGGCGATTCGACGGGCAACCCCAACTACTACATCCAGGCGATCCGCCTGGCCTCGGACCCGGCCAACCAACCGGTGCTGGTCCACTGCGGCGCGGGAACGGAGCGCACGGGCCTGTTCTGCATTCTCTACAGGAGCTTCGCCCAGGGAGTGCCGATGGAGGAGGGTTTCAGGGAGGCCCAGTCCTACGGGCACAACGCGCAGCGCACGCCGCAGGTGCGGCAGATGATGGAGCGCTACGGCGCCGAAATCCTCACGCACGTTCGCGACGGTGGCCAGATCGAGAGCCCCGAGTCGCCCGTGCTGCCGGACCCCGTTCCTGCGCCCCCGCGGCCCTGAGCTACCGATCGGCGCGGCGGAACGCGACGCGAAGGCATCGCTTGGGCGGCGATTCCTCGTCGACAAAGTCGTCGACGCCTCGGGTGGGCGTCCACCCGTGCGAGGCGAATGGCCCGACCAGGTCCGTGGGCGACATCGCGAACGGGGGCGCGGGGGCGTGCGGTTCGGCTTCGGACCGGCCGCGGCAGATCGCGAGGATGATCCCGCGGGGCCGAGCGAGGGAGACGATGCCCGAGACGGCGCGTTGACGCAAGTCGGGGTGAACGGCCTGGAGCGTGTTCACCTCGACGACGAGGTCGGCGCGTCGGAGCATGCCGGATGGCGGGGCGAAGACATCGGCGACGTGGAAGCGTTCGGCGAGGTGAGGGAATCGCTTCTTGGCCCAGGCCATCGCGGTGGGGGAGATATCAAAGCCCGTGGGGTCGTACCCGCGTTCGGCGAGCTCGCGCACATCGTCGCCGAGGCCGCACCCGACCACGACGACGCTGGCGCCGGGGCGCATCATGCCGGGCGCTTCGCGGTTGAGCCACGCGACCAGGGGCGCGTTGGGCCGCTCATCGGCCCAGGGGATACGGGAACATTCGCCGCCGGCGTCGCGGTAGAGGTCTTCGAAGTACGCGTTCCACGCGGTGGAATCCGCCCCCGGAGGAGGACCGAGCGCGGGTTCCGCGTGGACCTCGATGCCGCGATGCTGGGTTCCGGGAAGGGCCGCCATGGAAGCACCCCCTGAGAATCGGGGACGCCCGCGACAGGTCACGGGCGCTGGTCATGCTACACGCACCGGCGTGGATCGACAAACAGAACCCCGCCGATTCACGAAAAAGGGCCCGGTGCCGGGCCCTGAGGGGGTCGAGGGGTGAATCAGGGCTTACGAGCAGCCCGTCGCGAACTTGTTGAGATAGCACTGGAAGTCGTTGGCATTGAGGCCTGAAACGCCGTCGCAGTTGGCGTAGCTCTCGCCCGCGGCGAAGCGATTCATGAAGCACATGAAGTCGTTGGCCGTGAGGTAGGGCGGGACGACCGAATCATCGCAGTTGGCGTAGCAGACGGGCGGCGGGAGAGTGCCCGGGACCTTGGCGGCGGCGTTGATCGTGTCGACATAGCCGGCGAGGGGCTTGTAATAGCCCAGGTTGGCGTTACCCGAGGCGGCCGGGGCGACATTGACGTCGAACCGGAAGTTGTACATCGTGCCCCAGCGGATGTAGCTGCCGAGTTGCGGCGTGGCGGCGCTGTAGGTGTTGGTGGTGGCCCAGGTGATGTTGTCGCTGTTGACGGTCTGGGTCCACGGCGCGTTGCGGTTGGCGTCTTCCGCGACGACGCCGGAATGGCAGAGCACCTGCTTCATCTCGGCGTTGCTGACGACCGCCCCGAGAGGGAGGTCGATCCGGAACGAGCCGATGCCGCGGTCGGAGTTGAGGTTCTCGACGGCGTACTCGTAGTGCCAGACGCCGCTGCCGAGGTCGGTGGCGCGGGAGGCGACGTACACCCAGCCGTCGCCGGCGGGCAGGATGAGAGTCGTCCCGGCGCCTTCGGCGCCGTTGTACGGATAGGCGGGCTGGGTGAAGAACGTGTTGCCGCTGGTCACCTCGGTGATCATGACGCTGTTGTCGGCGACGCCGATGCCGCCGCCGTTGTCGCGCCAGGCGAAGATCGCGGGCTTGGTGCGGACCGTGCCGGTGGTGACGCCGTTGGAGGTGCCCGAGAGGGTGATCGTGTTCCCGGCCCCGAACGTGAAGCGCCGGTACGACGCGTTGTTCCGTGAGTTGCCCCAGCAGGCGTCGTCGCGGTTGACATACATGCACTCGCCGAAGTACAGGGCGCCGGCGTTCTGCGCGGGGTCGATGTCCGCCGCGTTGACGCGCAGGCGACGCGACGTGGCGTCGGTCGTGGCCGGCCACGCGGCCCGAACGGCGGCGCTGTCGGGGTAGACCCCGGTGAACGGATTGCACTGGTAACGCGGGCCCGCCGAGCTCTGCGTCGCGTTGCGGCTGGCGGTGTAGGGATCGGAGCAGCCCATGCCGAGCACCGAGCCGCCGACGCCGCTGCACCCGATGTTGCACACGTTGTCCTGGAGGGCGGTGAAGGCGTACTTGCTCCAGCTCGCGCCGAGCTGTTCGAGCCGGGTCGAGCCGTTGACAGTCTTGAGACGGTACATGTTCTGTGGGATGATCGGGTGGTAGGGCGTCTGCGAGCGCCACAAGAGGTGTTGACCACCGTTGGCCGCCGTGGAAATGTTGCACGAGCTGGTGCCCAGCCCGAAGGCGACGATGCTCCCGACGGTCGCCGACGGGCCGATGGTCGAACCCTGTGGGCAGCACCCCGAGCTTTCAATTTCACCGACGATGACGTCCGGGCCCTGGGATGCGTCAGCGCCACCCGGGGCCACCGGGTTGACGCGCCGCAGTGCGGAGCGGACCACCGGGTCAGACGTGTTGAGGCCGAAGTCCTGCGCGCACGCGCTGGCCGAGATCGCCGCGCCGGCCGCGGCCGTGAGAATGACCACCAGATTGGAATGCCGCATCGTGGAGTCCTCCGATCAACAAGGGGTGACGCCTGGCCGCCGCCACGGCTCAGGTGTGAACTGACAGTTTACGAGGAACCTTGGACTTTCGATACCCTCAACCCGGGTTTTGAGCTCATGTCGCGATCGACGCAGTCTACTGCCGATCGCGGCTTTCACCACATACCAACCGGAACCCAAAAAACCATGAAAAAGGGCCGGGCGAGGCTCGCCCGGCCCTGAACGCGAGGCGGTCGTCGTTACGGGCATCCCGCGGCGAACGTGTTCAGGAAGCACTGGAAGTCGTTGGATGTGAGCGTGGGAGACCCGGTCGAGTTGTCGCAGTTGGCATAACTCTCGCCAGCCGCGAACCGATTCAGGAAGCACTGGAAGTCGTTGGATGTGAGCACAGGATTGCCGGAGGACCCATCGCAGTTGGCGTAGCACTGCGGTGGTGAGAGCATGCCGGGAACATTGGCCGCGGCGTTGATGGTGTCGACGTAACCGGCGAGCGGCTTGAAGTAGCCGAGGCTCGCGTTGCCGCTGGCGGCGGGGGCGACGTTGCAGTCAAAGCGGAAGTTGTAGGTGGTGCCCCAGCGAATGTAGCTGCCGAGCTGCGGCGTGTCGGCGCCGTAGATGTGAGGCGTCGACCAGGTGATGTTGTCGCTGGAGATGGTCTGCGTCCAGGGCGTGTTGCGGTTGGCGTCGTCCGCGGCGAGACCGGAGTGGCAGTCGCTCTGGCGCTTTTCGGCGTTGGTGATGACGGCGCCGACGGGGACGTTCACGCGGAACGACCCGATGCCGCGGTCGGAGTTGAGATTCTCGACGGCGTACTCGTAGTGCCAGACGCCGCCGCCGAGGTCGGTGGCCCGCGACGCGACGTACACCCAGCCGTCGCCGGCGGGCAGGACGAGCGTGGTGCCCGCGCCCTGGGCCCCGTTGTAGGGGTACGCGGGCTGGGTGAAGAACGTGTTGCCGCACGTCACTTCGGTGACCATCACGCTGCTGTCGACGAGTCCGATGCCGTTGCCGTGATCGCGCCATGCGAAGATCGCGGGTTTGCCGCGCTGGGTGCCGGTGCTGCCGATGGCGCCCTGGAGCGTGATGGTGTTTCCGGCCACGGTGAAGCGCCGGTAGGAGGCGTTGTTCTTGGAGTTCCCCCAGCATGCGTCGTCGCGGTTGACGTACATGGACTCGCCGAAGTACAGCGCCCCGGGATTCTGTGCGCCGTCCACATCAGCGGACTGGACCTGGAGGCGGCGGGCAATCGTCGAGCCGTTGATCGCGGGCCAGGCGGTGCGGACCGTGGCGCTGTCGGGGTACACGCCGGTGAACGGGTTGCACTCGTAGCGGGGCCCCAGCCCGCTCTGTCCCGCGTTCAGGCTGGCGGAATACGGGTCGGAGCAGCCCATGCCGAGCACCGAGCCGCCGACGCCGCTGCAGCCAAGGCCGCACACGTTGTCCTGGAGCGCCGTAAACGCGTACTTGCTCCAGCTCTGGCCGATCTGCTCAAAGCGAGTCGAGCCGTTGACGGACTTCAGGCGGTACATGTTCTGCGGGATGATGGGGTGGAACGGGGTGCTGCTGCGCCACAGCAGGTGCTGCCCGCCTGAGGTCGCCAGCGCGATGTTGCAGGAGCTTGTTCCGAGACCGTACGCGAGGATCGTCCCCTGCGAGCCAAAGGGGGAGATGGTGACGCCCTGCGGGCAGCACCCGGAACTCTCGATTTCTCCGACGATGACGTCCGGCCCGACCGATGCATCGGCGCCTCCGGCGCTGGGATTGATCCGGCGCATTCCCGCGCGGACGATCGGGTCGCCCAGGTCCTGCGCGGATGTGGATGAGACCAGCCCCGCCGCGAAGGTCAGGATGAGGGCCGCGTGAAGTCGCGCTGCCATACATGTGCTCCAGTCTTGAATGTGTGTGCCGGACAGGACCTTCCTGGCGGCGCCCCGCGAGCGAGGCCCGAGTGTAACGGGATTGCCCCGTTTAACAAGATGGCCTGTGCTGTGACGGTCCAATGAAAAACGCCCGGCGGAAGGCCGCCGGGCGTTGAAGTGCGGAAGCGGGGCTCAGGTGCAGCCGGCCGCGAACTTGTTGAGGAAGCACTGGAAGTCGTTGGATGTCAGGCTCGGGGTGCCGGTCGAGCCATCGCAGTTGCAGTAGCTCTCGCCCGCGGCGAAGCGGTCGAGGAAGCACTGGAAGTCGTTGGCCGTGAGCACCGGCGTGCCGGACGAGGCATCGCAGTTGGCGTAGCAGACCGGGGGCGGCAGAACGCCGGGGATCTTGGCGGCGGCGTTGATCGTGTCCACGTAGCCGGCCAGGGGCTTGTAGTACCCGCAGACGGCGTTGCCGCTGGCGGCGGGCGCCACGTTGCAGTCAAACCGGAAGTTGCACATCGTGCCCCAGCGGATGTAGCTGCCGAGCTCGGGGAGCGCGGCGTTGAACGTGTTGGGGGAGGCCCAGGTGATCGCCGAGCCGCTGTTGGTGGTGGTCCACGCCGCGTTGCGGTTGGCGTCGTCCGCCGCCACACCGGAGTGGCAGAGGGTCTGCTTCATCTCGATGTTGGTGATGGTGGCGCCGGTGGGAATCGGAACGCTGAACGAGCCGATGCCGCGGTCGGAGTTGAGGTTCTCCACAGCGTACTCGTAGTGCCAGACGCCGCCGCCGAGGTCGGTCGCGCGGGACCCGACATAGGCCCAGCCGTCACCGGCGGGGAGCACAAGGGTTGTGCCGGCGCCGGAGGCGCCGTTGTAGGGATACGCGGGCTGCGTGAAGAAGGTGTTGCCCGAGGTGATCTCGGTGATCATCACGTTGGCGTCGACGATGTCGGCGCCGCCGCCGTTGGCCTGCCAGGCAAAGATGGCCGGCTTGGTCCGCTTGGTCCCGTTGCCGCCGATGGTGCCCAGCAGCGTGATCGTGTTGTTCGCGGCGATGGTCATGCGCCGGTAGGACGCGTTGTTCTTGGAGTTGCCCCAGCAGGCATCGTCACGGTTGACGTAGATGCACTCGCCGAAGTACAGGGCGCCCGGGTTGTTCGCCGCAGAGATGTCGCTCGAGTTGACCTGGAGCCGGCGGGCGACGGTCGAACCGCCGGTGGACGGCCAGGCGCTGCGCACAGCGTTGCTGTCCGGGAACACGCCGGTGAACGGGTTGCACTGGTACCGGGGGCCCGCCGAACCCTGGCCGGCGTTGCGGCTGGCCGAGTAGGGGTCGGAGCAGCCCATGCCGAGCACCGAACCGCCGACGCCGCTGCAGCCGATGCTGCACACGTTGAGCGTGAGCGCGGTGAACGCGTACTTGCTCCAGCTCGCGCCGAGCTGCTCGAACCGGGTCGAGCCGTTGACGGTCTTGAGCCGGTACATATTCTGCGGGATGATCGGGTGGAACGGCGTGAGGTCGCGCCACAGGAGGTGCTGACCGCCGAGGGCCGCCGTGCTGATGTTGCACGAGCTTGTGCCGAGCCCGTACGCCACGATCCCGCCGGAAACCGCCGACGCGGGAATGACGAGCGTCTGGCTGCCGCTGCTGCCCTGCTCCTCGATCTCGCCCACGATCACGTCCGGGCCCGCGGACGCGTCAGCGCCACCGCCGCCGGTCGGCATCGGGAACACCTGCTGCATCGCCTTGCGCAGAACCGGGTCGGTCTGGGAAAGGTCGCGCTGGGCCAACGACGTAGAAGAGGCCGCCGCACCGGCGACAGCCATGACGACAAGTGCGTTTCGACGAGAGAGCATCGTCACCTCCAAAAGGGGTTCTAACCTGACACAATGGGGAACGGCCCGACGCGAGCCTGACCCGAAGATACCACGGAATGCCGGGGTGGAAAACCTCAATTCAAACCTAACCGACCCAAGTACTGATAATCTGGGGTGCCTGACTCAGGGAATACCCGATCGAGCTATCCGATTCGCTCGTTCCTGCCATTCGGTTGCTTCACTTTCACGACCGGCCTCGCGCAGCACCCGGGCGATGTGACCGGCCAACGTCGCGTTCGTCGGCTCGAGATCGGCCGCAGCTTTCAATTCCGTAAGTCCCTCGTCGATCTTCCCGCCCGCCGCGAGCATCAACCCAAGACGTTCGTGCAGCGCGGCGGATTTGGGATGGGCGGAAATCCCCTTTCTGACCGTGCCCACGGCCATTTCCATTCGATCCATCGCCAGCAGCAGGTCCGACGCAAAGAGCGTGTTTCGCACATCTGCCAAGCGCGAGGCGAGCGCCCGCTCAACCCACTTCTCGGCGTTCGCTCGGTCTTCGCGCTGCAGCGCCAGCTGCGAAAGGCCGAGGTACGCGCTCGATAAATCAGGGTAAACACTTACCAGTTCGCGAAGACTTGCTTCGAACTCCGCCGCGTCGCGCGATCGAAGTCCGATCACTCGTATCAGCGGATCTTCGATCGCCGCCGGAGAAGGATTCTTGGACTTCTTCGCTGTTTCGAGGGCGCGCCGCAGCGTCGCCTCGGCGCCTTGCCGGTCACCGAGGATCGCGAGAAGCCGGGTCACGCGCAGGGCGCGATCCACGGAATCATCCCAGCCGATGCCGCCGTCCGCCCTGGTTCCCGCACGCCGGAAGTGTGCCTCGGCGGACCGCGCCAGGGCGCGTTCGGCATCCGTCGCGGTGTAATCACGTGTGAGCACCCGGTCGAGCGGCGCGGCGATTCGCGCATCGAGCGTGTGTCCGCGCCACAGGCTGGCGTTGACGATGAAGCCCCAGGCGCCGGCCGCGACGGTCGCGAGAGTGAGCGCCGCGGCGACGGCGCCCGGGAGAGTTACCCGCCCCTTGAACCGAAGTTGCAGCCCGTGCACGCGCACGCTGGGCGTGCGGACCATGCACACCACTTTCCACAGCATGAACGTACCGATGCCCGCGATCGCCATCGCCATGAGCAGGGGGATGAGTCCGAGCATGCCGCGAAAGCCGATGACGAGCGCCAGGAAGACGGCGCCGTAGAGGAGCTCTTCTTTCCACGAAAGATCGAACACGCGGGACTTGAACCTCGCGGGCGAGGCCGTGCGCGCCTTGGCGGCGATGGCCGGCTTGCCGAATCCGAAGTACAGGGCGTCATTGGGGCAGACGCTGACGCAGTCCATGCACTTCATGCACCCGGGGTCGACGACCATGCCGTAGTCGCGGACCTCTTCGTGAACGCGGACATTGCTCGTGCACACGGCGGTGCAGTGGCCGCAATGCTCGCACGCATCAGTGACGCGGATGCGGCCTGGGGCCACGAGGTCGGCCGGGCCGAAGATCCCGCCGTAGGGGCAGCCGTAGGTGCAGAACCCCTTGGCGCCCAGGAAGTACACGATCGCAAAGCCGCACACGAGCGTGAAGGGGATCGCGACGTACCACGGTGGGAAGGTCTCCCAGAAGTTGGTTGTGCTGAACGCCGCGCGAAGCTCCGGGCGGTCGCCGGCCTCGCCGAGCCAGGGCGCCAGCGATTCCCACAAGGCCTTGCCCGAGAGCGGCCGGATCACCTCTCTCTTGATCGTCGGCCACGCGAACATGTAGATCGCCAGGACAACCGGGGCCCAGATCAACAGGCGCGACCGGAACGGTTTGGGCTTGACGCCCACCTTCTTCATCATCCACGCGCACAGGTCCTGCAGCGCCACGATGTGGCACCCCCAGCCGCAGAAGAACCGGCCCAGGATCAGCGTTGAAAGAATGGCCGCGGCGAAGAACACAAAGCCCGTGTTCACCTTTCCGAGGTTGATCGTGTACATGGACTCGGACGGCTCGACGGGCGAAAGCGTCATCCCGTACACCGCCCAGTGCAGAATGTGGATGAGGATCACGACGTGCACGCCGATGAGCACCGCCGCGCGCCGCGGCCCCATTTTCGACTTGCGGATCGCGTGCTTGGGATCGGCCAGCACCGGGAGCGAGACCGTTCCTTCACGCCCGTGGCCGGGCGTTCCGCACGAGCGCTCGGCCGTGGGCTTGGGGATCGGCATGCGAAACGCTAGGCCCGGCTACGGTGCCGGGGGCAGATTCGCGAGCGGAACATGAATGAAGCGCGGGCGGTACTTGTCGGCGTGGGCGAGAACGTCCTTGAAGTCCGTCGAGTTCACGCTGTACGAGACGAGCATTTCCCCGTGGCGCGAGACCTCGGGATGGCCCTTGGCCGAGTACACCATCAGGTTGCGATCCGCGCCGGGTTCGGGACAGTCGTAGAGGCGGACCGGCTCGGACCATTCACCGTCCGGGTACGAACACACCCGCGCGAGGATCCCGCGCCCAAGGTTGCCCTCGCTGTACACGAGCACCAGGCAATCGCGCCCGCGCAGCCGCACGCGGTGCAGGGAGAGCTCGCTCGACATCCCGCTCAGCACAGGCGTCGCGTCCGCTTCTCGCTCGCTCCACCCCGTCTGGGTCCGGAACTTCCACGAGCTGAAGTGCTCCACGCTCGCGGCCGGCGCGCGGGCCAGCATGAGCTTCTTGTCGAATACATTGGTCTCGTCGATGCCGAGGATCATCACCTCGGGCCCGTTCTTGCCCGGCACAATCTCCGCGCCGCTGCCCCACATCAGCAGCCGCGAGCCCGGCTCGGTCGGCAGCGTGGTGAGCGTGGACTGGGAGGCCTTCCACGCCTCGGGAGCTTCACCGGGGTTGTGCACGATCAGCGCCGTCGTTCCACGGGCGCGGAAGTTCCACACGCTGTCCGAGGCGTCGATGCGGGCGATGCGCGACATGAACAGCACCAGGCGGTCGCGCCCGTCCGGACCCGGCGCGGTCACGCCGCCGCTCGCGGGCCAGAACCACTCGCCCTTCTGCTCCGGCACGGCCCACGCCGCGGGTTGCGGCCCGCGTGTGTTCCACAGAAATCGGATGGCCGGTGGCGAAGCGCCGACGCCCGAGACGGCGATGGTGTTGTTGACCATGGCGGTCCCCTCGGCGTGCTTGCCGGCACGCACGGGGCCGATGAACGAGTCGCCAAAGAGCCAGAGGAGCCGCTCACCCGAGAGTGGGAGCGTCGCGGCACCGTCGGCGCCGGTCCAGCCTTCGGTCCGTGTGAATATGGCTTCCCAGTCCGGCGCGGTCGCGACCGGGAGCGACAGCGCCGATTCGCCGCGCTTGGGGCGCGACGAACACGCGACCATCGTGATCACAAGACCCGCGACCATGATCGCGCCGGCGTTCATGCGCTCTCAGGATCCTCCGCAGCTCCACTCGGCTAGTGATGCCCGTCCTGGACACGGTCAAGGAGCCCGCCCACGGACTCCGGTTTCACGTTCTCGTGCAGGGTCTCATCGATCAGCATGGCCGGGCCGCCGCCGCACGCGCCGAGGCACTCGAGCTCGATGAGCGTGAAGCGGCCATCGTCGGTCGTTTCGCCCACGTCGATGCCGAGCTTGGCCTTGATCGCCTCGGTCAGGCCCGGCTGGCCGCAGAACTCGCACGCGATCGAGCGGCACACGCCGACGAGGTGCTTGCCCTTGGGCTTGAGCCAGTACTCCTCGTAAAAGCTTGCGGTGTCGAGCACATCGGCCGGGGCCAGGCCCAGGAACTCGGCCAGCTCCTCCATCGCCTGCGGGGGCACCCAGCCATACTCGTGCTGGATCAGGTGCAGCCCCGGCATCGTGCACGCGAGCTTGGTCTCGTAGCGCGGGATGTACTTGGTCGTCATCTCCCGCTTCATCGCCGGCGTGAAGTACGGCTCCTCGCGGCGGGCGATCTGCATCGATCCGGACTGCTTGGTGATCCAGGCCATAGGGGGGAAGCGTACCCGCACCAGCGGTGGCGGGCGAATGCGGCCGATATCAGGACGCAGAAGGCGGTTCTGCCACGGGCCGGCCTGGCCTCACGGCTGCTGCGCACACCCGCAGGTGTAGAAGTTGAGGAAGCCCGCATTGCCAAAGTGACACTTTCCGCTTGCTGTCACGTCCGCATTGAGGCAAAGTGTCGTAACACATGGTCACATGCAACGCAAGTTTCCAGCGCGCATTTCTGTGGATTCTGCTATCGCTCGGGTTCAACCAAGCGGGCATGGCTCAGTTTCAAGCTCTTGAGCTGCAGAACAACCCCGAGGTGGATTCAAAGGTGTACGCGGTCGCCGGAGGGAGTTTTGGTGGCTACTTGAACGGTCAAGCGAACTTCTGGGCTTCGGTAGCCGTCGCTCCTACGAACTTGTCCCCCAATGGCCTTCCGTATGGAGGAGAGGTTCGGGCGATGGTCGGCCAGGCTCAGTTTGGAGAGTTTGGCGCGCGAGCCGCGATGTGGCAGGGGACGCCAAGCAGCCTCGTAGACCTTCACCCGAGCTGGGCTGACGCTTCGGTGATCCTCGGCGCCGGCACCCAGTGCCAAGTGGGTCGAACGCAGGCCTTTGCGACCAACTTCGACTCCAGGGCCACCGTCTGGTTCGGAACCGCTGCCTCCGCGGTCAATCTGCATCCCCTTGGTGCGAAAGACTCGGACGCCCGCGCTGCATGGGGGGACAGGCAGGGCGGGTCGGTGAGCTGGTTGCAGCCGGTCGCGACCACTCACGCCGCGCTTTGGTCGGGGAGCGCGGCGAGCTTCGTGGACTTGAACCCAGGACCAGACTTTGCATCAGGAATCAATGGGATGCACGGCGATCAGCAGGTCGGCACCATTAACTCGCTGCCGACGGGCCTGCACGCGGCGATCTGGAGTGGCACGGCGCAGTCGTTCCGCGATGTGCACCCTTTCACCAATCAAGGCTCGTTCTCCCAGTTGTTTGCGACCTGCGGCTCAGCCCAAGTTGGCCTCTACAACCGTGGCACGGGTGTAAAGCCCGGCATCTGGTTCGGCTCGCGAGACAGCTTCCTCGATCTCTACCAGTTCCTCCCCCCCGGAGCGGGTGAATCCGCCGCGCTCTGCGTTGAGGAGGTCAACGGTGTCTTCACCGTCGGCGGGTACGCGAGATACGGCGTGAACTACCGGCCGTTTGTGTGGGTGGGTGTGCCCGCGCCGTCCTCGGTCCTGCCCTTGCTCGCCGCGCCGACGATGCTGCTCCGTCGCCGCAGACTTTCGGCGTGATCACTACGCGAACACGCTGGGGGCCGAGTCCCGCACCGCTTACCGGCACGCCTCCGCCAGAGCGCTAATTCCCCACGCGATGCCGAGCACGCCCAGCAGGATGAGCCCGCCGTCGCCTCCCCCGCCGCAGGAATCCACCCGCCACCCGCTGCCGCACCCGCTGTACTGCGCGTGCCAGCACCCGCATCCCGACAGGCCCAGAAGCCCCAAGCCGAGCGTCGCCGCCACCACCACGTTCCGAACTCTCCGATGTGCCTTCATGGGTCGCCCTTTCGATGGCGCTGCCTCACCTTCGACCACGAACCACACACTGATCTCCACCATTCACGATCGCCGATCGCCACCCCTCCGGCGTCATCACCCGTGCCAGCGAGCCTCAACAGCGCGGCGAGTCATCGCAGCAGCCCGGCAGCACCGCCGCCGCGGCCAGCAGCCGCACCCACGCTCGCCATCCTGTCCGGCGCCCACCGTGCATGCGCCAACTCCTCGCGTACTTCGCACCTACTTCGCGCCGCCCTCCGGCTTTGGTCTTTCCCCCGCCGGCTTCTCGTTCGCTTTCCACACGCCCGGCGTCATCGAGTCGGCCGCCAATAGCGGCCCATCCTTGCTCACTCGCTCAATGCTCCCCCGGGTCACCAGCGGCGCCTGCTCGACTTTCGCGGCCCCCGCCGGCGCTGTGCCATCGCCCCGCGTGATGCAACTGACCACCGCGCCGTCGGGCGCGATCAGCTGCACGCAATCGCCCTTGTTCGCCAGGCCCTGCTTCGCCGAGGTAATTTCCATCGTGAACACCAGCGCACTACCGAAAAGCTCATTTCCGCCCGAGGGCGCGGCCGCGGCGGTGCCCACCGGCCCGGTCCACTTCTGCTCGTGCCCGTTGAACACCACCAGCACCTGCCCGGGCTTGAGCTCTACCGCCGGGAACTTGAAGCGCATGGAGGTGAACTTCTTCTCGCCCTTCGAGAGCTCCCGATCGGCGAGCACGTAGCCCGCGAGCTGGATGGGAGTGTCGTGCGGGTTCACCAGCTCGATGAACTCATCGCCGTTGACGTCGCGTGTGCCGTCCTTGTTCGCATCGCCCGCGGCCCCGGGGGCGACGGCGTAGAGGACTTCCGTGATCAGCGGGTGCCGCGGCGCGGCGGGCGTCGTCGAAGGCTGCTGGGCGAGAGCGAGTAACGCGAGCGGCAGGAGCATTGCTAGTCCCTCGTCTTGAGCGTGAAGGTGATCTCGTCGCGGGTCGGGTCGGTGGTCATCCCGACATCCAGTCGAGAGCCGCCCGGCGTGATGGTCGTCCGCCCGTTGACGGAGTTGTGCGTCTGGTTGCCGACGTCGATCACGACGCGCTGGAACGGAACGCGCTTGGGCCCGAGCTTGGCGTATTGCCCCGGCGCGATGCGGGCGGAGTCGAGCACCCAGTCGGGTTGAACGGGATCGATCTGGAGCATCTGCACGAACACGGGCTCGTTGGTGGTGTTGCGGACATCGGCCGAGTACGTGCAACCCGCAAGGAGCGCCGTGAACGCCGCGGGAATGCAGAACCGGGAGATGGATGCACGCGTGCGCATCAGCGGACCAGCTCGAGCTTGATGGGGCCCGTTTCGCTCTCACGCGTGACGTTGACGTGCGTGACGCCGGGCGAGAGGGGCATTTTCGCGGGGGCCTGGGGGTTGTTCTTGGTGTCGACCTGGAGTTGCAGCTGCTCTCCGGCCGGGCGCTGAGGGAGGCTGAGCTCGCCGCGGTCGTTGGGGTAAATCTGTGTGTTGTGCACCACGACGACGTTCTGGTCGAGGTCCTTGAAGACCCGGGCCTGGATCACGCCGCCGGTGTTGTTCCGCACCTGCACGTGGTAGTCCATCTTCATGCGCGACCGGCACCCGACGAGCCCGACACCGATCAGGCCAACGAGCAGCGCTTTGCGAGCGAGATTCATGGTGTTCATATCGGAAGTATAGCAAGGACTAACCAGACGCAACCGCGATTGAATGCTGTCGAACGGCCCTGTTTCGCGTTTTCCCTTGCTCATCGCAGACCTCCTTTTATACTGGGACGTAGCGTACGTGAATCGTTCGGTGGAACGCAAGTTGCCAAGGAAGCCCCGATGCGACAGCAACTGGTCGTGGCCGTCTTCGCCGGACTGCCGTTCAGCGCGGCGGTGGGGCAGGTTTGCGGAGAGCCGTGGGGTGTGGGTTCGACGGGGCCCTCAGCGCGATGGCGCTACGCCGCGGCGTACGACGCGGGGCGAGCAAAGGTCGTGCTGTTCGGCGGGGCAACGACGGCGGGCGTGGCGCTCGGCGATACGTGGGAGTGGACGGCGACCGGCCCCGGCGGTGGGGGCTCGTGGGCGCAGCGGTTGGCCATCGGGCCATCGGCCCGGATCAGCGCCGGAGCGGCGTACGACAGCGCGCGGCAGCGCGTTGTCCTCTTTGGCGGACGTGTCGCGGGTTCGACTCCGTCGAACCAGACATGGGAGTGGGACGGGGCCAAGTGGCGTTTGATTCAAACGCCGGCGTCGCCGCCCGCGATGGAAGGCGACCTGCTGGCGTATGACGTGGCACGCCAGCGCACTGTTCTCGTGTCCACGCTCTCCAACGGCCTGTCTTGGGAGTACGACGGCACCACGTGGACATCGGCGGGGCCGGCGCCCGTGGCGTCCGGCAACGTCGCGGCCGCGATGGCGTACGACGCCGCCCGTTCTCGTGGACCGGCCCGCAACTGGCGTTCGACTCCGTGACTCAGAAAGTGATATCCATCGACAACAGCAATGCGACCGGCCCACGCGGCCTGTGGTCGTGGGACGGCGTTCGCTGGTCGGCGTTGTCAACCTCGGGGCCGGTTTCCGTCAGCGGCGCGGTCCCCGTTGGCGACGCCGCGGGCGGGCAGTTGGTCATTCTCGGCGGGTCGCCATCCGCCGGAGGCATGACCGACCAGGTGCGGTTGTACCGCACGGGTGTGCGGTCGGGGCCGAGCGTGGCCAACTTCCAGCCGGGCAGCTTCCTGGCCTATCTCGGCGGCGATCCGTTCACGCTGCACGCGAACGCCTCCGGGTCGGGCTCGCTGACGTACCGCTGGCGTTTGAACGGGATCGAACTTTCCGACTCCGGGCCGTTCTCCGGGACGCACACCCCTGACCTGACGGTCGTCCCGGAAGATGAGAACATGTCCGGACGCTACGACGCGCTGGTCACCGATTCCTGCGGTACGACGGTCCGCCCGGCGACGCAGGTGAGCGTGGTGTGCTACCCGAACTGTGACGGGTCTATCGTGCCGCGTCTGAACACCGAGGACTTTCAGTGTTTCATAGACCAATACGCCGGCGGGGGCACGTACGCGAACTGTGACGGAAGCACGAGCGTGCCCATGCTCACGGCGAACGACTTCATGTGCTTTCTCAATCAGGTCGCCAGGGGCTGTCCGTAACCCGGGAGTGTGGAATGAAACTCGCCATCGCCGCAGTGTGCATGTCCGCAGGCTTGGCCTCCGCCCAGCAGCCCGTCCGCGTCGTTCTCGACATGGACGCCTCCCGGCCCGGCATCCAGAGCACCATCACCGTCGCGCCCGGCACAACCATCGTCCCCGGCGTCGCCGTCTACATCTACGATCCCAAGGGCTCGCGATCGGTGCTCTCCATCGGCTTCATCGGCGGCATTGACCGCGGCATCTCGTTCGGCCACATGAGCAGCAACCTCAACACCGGCGTGGTCACCAGCCTCACCGGCCACCCCGGAACTCCTGTCACCGCCAACGGCGCCGGCTTTCTGTCGGGCACCGTCGAAAAAGGCTTCAACGGGCCCGAGCTGCACTACATCGAGAGCGGCGCTCTCACAGTGCTTCCCTCAGCCCCCATCGCCCCCGTCTGCACGATTGATGTGCACCTCGCCAACGCGACCACCGGCGATGACTTCCGCTTCTTCCTGCTCGACATGGTCACGGTGTGGCGCGGCACGCTCGGCGGCAATCACGCCGGAGCGTTCAGCACGCAGGGGCCCTTCTCCTTTGACAGCGGAGGCGACGCCGTTCCCGACGGCACCGTCACCACCCGAGGCATCGATCCCGATGTCGCCGTGCCTGTCCCGCCCGCCTCGTTCTCCGTGGACTACATCGACGGCGCCGGCGGCGCGCACATTCTCATCGGCACTCCCTGCTACGCCAACTGCGACGGATCATCGGTCGGGCCCATCCTCACCGCCAACGACTTCCAGTGCTTCATCAACGCGTACGCCGCGGGCGCCCCCTACGCCAACTGCGATGGCTCAACCGTGGCGCCCGTCCTGACCGCCAACGACTTCCAGTGTTTCATCAACAGGTTCGCGGCGGGATGCCCGTGAAGGCCCGTCGGTAACCGTTCATAACCCGGACCGAACACGAGTGTTCGGCGCGAATCGAGACAAGGAGCCCGCGATGAAACGCCCCGAAGTTACCGCCACGGCGTTGATCCTCCTCGCAGGCGCCGCTCGTGCACAGGACTGCCTCTGGACACGTGTTTCCCCTGCCGGCCCGGGAGATCGCACCTCGCCCTCGATGGTCTATGACATCACCCGCGCTCGGGTGGTCCTCTTCGGCGGCGTCAACTCCGGTGGGACACTTTTGAGCGACACGTGGGAGTGGAATGGAACGTCCTGGTCGCTCCGGGCGACAAGTGGTCCGCCGGCTCGTGCCGCCGCGGGCATGGCCTTTGACAGCGTGCGCAACCGGACCGTGCTCTTTGCCGGCGACTCCACGCTCTACCAGTTTCCACCGCCACAGCACAGCGACACCTGGGAGTGGGACGGCTCGACCTGGGTCCAGCGAGCCACCGGCCCGGCCTCACCCAGCCGCGTCGCGATGGCCTTTGACGCGGCCCGCGCACGCACCGTCGCGTTTTCCTACTACACCTCGAGCAACTTTGTCACGCGTGAATGGGATGGCTCAAACTGGTCAACGATCGCGATCCCCGGGCCCCATTCGCCCGCAGGACAAACCATGGTCTACGACTCAGCCCGCCATCGCATCGTGCTGGTGGGACGTCCCTTTGGCTCGACTTCGGTCTGGGAATATGACGGCCAATCGTGGACCCAGCGCGCTTCCGTGGGGCCTGTTCCGCCGTACCGCGCGTACGGAAACGCCGCGGCCGCATTCGATCCTCTCCGCGGCAAGGTCGTCATGGTCGGCGGCGAAGTCGCCTGGCAGCAGTACGCCCCCGAGACCTGGGAGTGGGACACGACCACCGGCGCCTGGGCGCAGCGAACAACCAATCTCCCGGGCTCCCGCCCCGGTCCAGCATTCTCGTGGGACTCCGCTCGCGGCGTCGGCGTCCTCTTCGGCCGGCAGCAGATCCTCACCGGTGGCCAGGTTTGGGAGTATCACCCAACCGGCACTTCCGAATACTCCATCGCCCAAGGCCCGTCCGCGCAGGTGGTCAACCTGTACGACCCCGTGACGTTCACGGTCAACGCTCCTGGCGCCACCGGCTACAAGTGGTACAAGAACTCCAGCCCGCTCGTTGATGGCGGAGTCATCTCAGGCGCGAACTCCGCCTCGCTCTCCATCTCGCGCTGCGGCTTGTCCGCAATCGGAACGTACACGGTCGTCGTCGAAGGTGCGTGCGGCCCAGCCTTCGCCTCTGCGGCCCTCGGCGTGAATCCGGCCGGGTGCTATCCCAACTGCGACGGATCGACCTCTTCCCCAGTCATCACAGCCAACGACTTCCAATGCTTCATCAACCAGTTCGCCGGCAAAACTTCCTACGCCAACTGCGATGGCAGCACGCTCACCCCGATTCACACGGCCAACGACTTCCAGTGCTACCTGAACAGTTACGCCAAGGGATGTGAGTAGAGAAGCTTCAAGTAAGTGAGGTGTGACATTCCATCTGCGGCCAACTCTCGCATCTGCCTGACACTCGCAAGCCTCGCGGGGCTGTCGGCCGGTGCACGCGCGCAGCCCTGCGGCAATCCCTGGACAGTCCATTCCGGCCCCGGGCCTTCCGCGCGCGAAGCCGCCGCGATCGCGTACGACTCGGTTCGCGGAAAGGTCGTGCTCTTTGGCGGCCAGACCACGTCCGCCAACAGATTCGCGGACACCTGGGAGTGGACCGCCGCGGGTCCCGGCGGCGGAGGGAGCTGGTCGCTGGTCGCCAACTCCGGCCCTCCACGCACCGCCGCGGCCGGCATGGCGTATGACTCGCGTCGGCAACGCACGGTTCTCTTCGGCGGCACAACCGACGCCGGTCTCACCAACCAGACGTGGGAGTGGGACGGCTCGACCTGGACATTGATGCAACCGGTCTTATCGCCCCCTCCCATGGAGGGCGTCATGGCATTCGATCCCGTGCGAGGACGGAGCGTGCTGCTTTCGACGCTCTGGAACGGAAACGGTTTCCACGAGAGTTGGGAATATGACGGCGTAACTTGGCTCCGGTTCCTTGACGGCCCGATTGCCTACGTTCGCTACGAGCACTCTCTCGCCTTCGATACCTCACGCTCGATGATGGTTGCGATGGTGGGTGACCCGCCCGCACTGTGGGAGCGCGCGAGCACCGGCTGGCACGAGGTAGCGACCGACGATCGGCCCTTCCACTACATGGCGTCCTACCGAATCACATTTGATTCGGTGCTCCAAAGGCCAGTGATCGTTAACCCGGACCGGTCAGGCCACTTGTGCACCTGGTCGTGGAACGCTTCTGCGGGCCGCTGGTGGATCATGAACACCAGCGGACCAAGTGCGACCCAGTACTACGCCGCGGCTTATGACGCGGCGGGATCACAGGTTCTCCTGTTCGGCGGGCGCTTGTTCGGAACTTCGGCGGCCTGGTCCGGCGACACTCTCTTGGCGAGAACCGACGTCGTTTCCGGCCCTGTGCTTACCGACACGGCGCCCCGGAGCGCCACGCTGATGATGGGAGACCCGTATTGGCCTCCAACGGTTCTGCACGCACAAGCCGTCGGGTCAGGCGACCTCACGTACCGCTGGCGGTGCGAGGGCACGGAGGTCACGGACGGCGGCGCTTATTCGGGAGCCACCACGCCTCACCTCACGATCGATCCCCGCGCCGGGCCGCTGATCGGCGGGCCGCACATCGGCGGTTCGTACGATGCCGTGGTTACCGACTCGTGCGGCTCCTCGATACGGCCGGCGACAGGGGTGGGCACACACTGCTACGCCGACTGCGACTACTACGCTGGCAATCCCCAACTCACGGCCAACGACTTCGCGTGTTTCTTGAAGGTTTTCACTTCGGGCCACTGGTACGCCAACTGCGATGGATCGACCGTGGCGCCCGTCCTGACCGCCAACGACTTCCAATGTTTCATCAACTGCTACGCGAAGGGATGCCCGTAGCGGCTTCCGCTACCGATCCTCCCGAATCTTCAGCTTCGGCTGTTTCGCATCCTTCGCCGCGTCCGGATTCGGGAACACGATCACCTTTGACAGGCCGACCAGCATCTTGAACACCGCAGGCGGTGATGCGGCATCGCCGACAGCCCTCGCCTCGAGCGTCACCTTCTCATCGTGCTCGGCCTTGGTGTGGATCGTGATGTTCGCGCCTGGAGCAATCTGCGGGTTCTCAAGCGTCCGGGCCTTGTCGTCTTTCTGCGCCTGGATCCGCAGCTCCACCGCTTGAGGGCAGTTGTTCCGCGCGATCACGCTGTAGCCCGAGGGCGAGCATGCGGTCAACCCCGCCGCCGCAACCGCCGCGACCAGTGTCCACAGTCTGTTCATGTCCGGCTCCTTGAAGAAGAAGCCACAGCCTACACGCCCGGGTCAGCCCGACGCTATCGGTCGAGCTCCGCGGCGACGATGTTGAGCGATCCCAGCACCGCCACAACGTCCGCCAGCATGTGCCCCTCGGTCAGTTTCGCCATGAGCTGGTAGTTGATGAAGCACGGTGGACGGGTCTTCGATCGCCACGACCGCGGCCCGCCATCAGACACGATGTAGAACCCGAGCTCGCCCCCGGCCGTTTCCTGGCACCCGTAACACTCGGCGATGGGCGGCGTCCAGCCGCGGTTGGTCATGATGAGCTCGAAGTGCTGGATGAGTCCCTCGATCGAGCCGTACACATCGCCCTTCTTGGGCTTGACAACTTTCGAGTCCGCAAAGGCGTCCACGGGACCGCCGGGGATGTTGTCGATGAGCTGGTCGATGATCTTGATCGACTGCTTGATCTCCTCAAGCCGGACCAGGAACCGCGCGTACACATCGCCCTCTTCGCACACGGGCACCTGGAACTTCACGGCCTCAGCGCCCTGCCCGTCCCAGTTGTCCTTGAAGCAGAGGTACGGTTCATCCTTGCGGACATCGCGCCGCACGCCGCTGGCCCGCGCGACGGGCCCCGTCGCCGACCACGCGATCGCGTCTTCCTTGGAGAGCACGCCGATGCCGCGGGTGCGCTCGATGAAGATGCGGTTGCGGTTGACGAGCTTCTCGATATCCGTGATCGCCTGCGGCAGGTCGCGGTGGATGAAGTCCTTCACCATCCGCTTGAAGACCTCCTCATCGGGCAGGTCCTGCATCAGGCCGCCGACGCGGGTCCAATCCGGGTGGAAGCGCTGCCCGCTGATGTAGTCGCAGATGTCGTAGATCTTCTCGCGCGGGTTGAACCCATACAGGAACGCCGTGAACGCGCCAAGGTCCAGCCCCGCCGCGCCCACGCACAAGAGGTGGTTCTGGATCCGCCCGAGCTCCGCCATGATCGTCCGCAGCACTTTGCAGCGCGGCGTGATATCGATCCCGAAGAGCTTCTCGACGCAATGGTGCCAGCAGATGTCGTTGCACACCGGCGAGAGATAATCCATCCGCGAGACGATCGTGACGTACTGGTTGTAATCGAGGTTCTCGCCGAGCTTCTCAAAGCCCGAGTGCAGGTACCCGATGTGCGGCGTGACGCGGGCCACCCGCTCGCCGTCGAGCTCGAGTACCAGGCGCAGCGTGGTGTGCGTCGCCGGGTGCTGAGGGCCGAAGTTCAGGACCCAGCGGTCGCCGGTGTCCACGTGGCTGCCGAGATACTCGGTCTTCTCGACATCGACGTCAAAGCCTTGATCGGGGCGGAGGGTGTAGGGCATAACAGTTCCCTGGTGGAGGCTTCCACTATAGGGCCGGCGCGTCACATCCCCGTCGACCCAAACCCGCCCCCACCTCGGGCCGTCGACCCGAGCTCCGTGGCCTCTTCCACCGCCACGTGCATCACCGGCGCAATCACCATCTGCGCGATCCGCAGCCCGTGGGCCACGGTGAACGGCTCTCGCCCGTGATTGATCAGCGGCACCAGCACCTCGCCGCGGTAATCCGCATCGATCGTTCCCGGGCTGTTGGGGAGCGTGATTCCGTGCTTGCTCGCCAGGCCCGACCGCGGCCGAACCTGGGCCTCAAACCCCGCGGGCACGGCAATGGCAATCCCCGTCCGGATGAGCGCGATCTTTCCCGGCGCGATGATCAGTTCCCCTTCGGGAACAAACGCCGCGAGGTCCAGCCCTGCCGCCTGAGCGCTCTGATAGCTGGGAATAAAAGCACCGGGTTCTATCTTGCGGACGCGGAGCGTGGCCATGGCGCAAGCGTAGCCGATCGTGGCACCGCCCTTCGGGGCGGTGTTCCCGACAACCGATGCCTTTGATCGTTCATCCACCGGGCAGAAGTCCACCGGGCAGAAGCCCGGTGCCACGACTTACGCCCCGATCTCTTCCAGCATTTCGAGGTCCTCATCCGACAGATCGCGGTTGGTCTGCGCGATCACGCGGTTGAGGGCCTCGATCATTCGCTGGGTCGAGGAGATGGCGTTGTCCAGCGCCGTCCGCTGGGTCGGGCCCGGCGTCATCGCCGGCGGTACGGACGGAGAGATCTTTCGGGGCAGGCTCTTCTCGGACCGCTGCTTGTAATCAAGCAGGCTGCGGAGCAACGCCTCGGCGCGATCCCGCGTCGCCGTTGTCTCCATCACGATTTGCCTGCGTGCTGCCATGACGCTCCGAGATCGGACACCCGAGTGCGGTACTTCACCGTTCGCGCCGTGTGATAACAAAATCGGGGGAGAAGCGGGGGTGGTTCACGGCGCCATTTCGGGAACATGCCGCCGTATCGCCGCCAGAACCGCGTCCCGGTCGCGAAGGGTCCGGACCGCGGAAAGATCCGCGATCATCGCCGCGACGTCCGGTGTGCCCGATCCGCCGCGCCACGCGTTGATCCCCGCAAACGGCGTCGGCAGCAGTTCCTCCGCGCCGTAGGAGAGTTCCTCATACAGCTTCTCGCCGGGGCGCGTGCCGGTGAAGAGAATGTCGATCGTCGGCAGGTGAGACTCCGCGGCTTCCGGCGCCGGGCCCGCATCCCTGGGCCAGCCCAGCACCCGCGGCTCAAACCCGTGCGCACGGACAAACCGCTGCGCGAGGTCGAGAATCCGGATCGGCTCGCCCATGTCCAGCACGTGCACCGCCGCCCCGCCATCGGTCCGGTCGATCGCACCGGCCTGGATCACCAGCGCCGCCGCCTCGGGAATCGTCATGAAAAACCGCGTCATCCGCGGGTCGGTCACCGTGATCGGCCCGCCCTCGGCCAGCTGCGCCGACCAGATCGTCAGCACGCTCGCCGCCGAGCCCACCACGTTGCCAAAGCGCACCATGCTGAAGTTCGTCCCCGGCCGGCTTCCCGACATGCGTTGCGACGCCTCGTGCAGCGCCTGGATGTAGAGCTCCGCCAGCCTCTTGGTCGCGCCCATCACGCTGGTCGGGTTCACGGCCTTGTCCGACGAGACCATCACGAATCGCTCGGCTCCAACCGCCATTGCCGCGTCCGCGATCGACTTGGTCCCGAACAGGTTGTTGTTCACCGCGTGCGACGGGTGGTCTTCCATCAGCGGGACGTGCTTGTGGGCCGCGGCGTGGAAGACCACGTGCGGCTTGAGGTCCACCAGCATCCGCAGCGTCTGCTCCGCGTCGACCACGTCGTGCATGATCGCCCGGCGCGCCACCGTCGGATACCGCCGGGCAATCTGCCGGTCGATCTCAAAGAGCGGGTTCTCGGCCCGTTCAACAAGATGCACCTGTTCCGGATTGAACGACGCCGCGATCCGCGCGATCTCGGACCCGATCGATCCACCGGCGCCGGTAATCAACACCCGCTTGCCCGTCAGGATCCGGCCGATCGCCGCGTTGTCAATCGGGTGCGGGGCGCGCCCGATCAGTTCGGCAATGTCCATCCGAGGCGTCGACCCGGCACTCGATGCCTGTGTCGCCGGTGTCGCCATCCCGACCGCAAACGGCGGCGTGTGCGAGAGCAGGTCCTGTATCGGCGGGATAAACCGTTCCGCGATGCCCAGCCGCCGAAGCGTCGCCCGGACGGCATTGATCGTGTCCGCCATCGCCATGGGCAGGCTGACAATCGCCAGCGTCAGGCCCTGCCGTTCGATCGTCGCTTCGATGTCCTTGACCTCGCCGAACACAGGCAAACCGCCCGCCGCGCGAGGCTGGGTCTTGTCGATCAGGATGCACCCAAGCGGGTCCGGGGCGCCGTTCACCAGCGCGAGCTGTTCCCGGGCCTGCCGGACGGTCTCCGGCGTACCGATCAGGAACGCACGGTGGGCGGGACGGGGGCGCGGCGGAGAAGACGGAGCGGGAAGGCGTGACATGTCCAGCAGTTATCGGCGGTATCACGGGCCCGATGAAACACAGCATCCCGCCCAAGCGCCGAACTTTGCGGACCCGCGCAGGTTTCGCCGATCGGAGCGCGGAAGTCAGCAGCAGCGACCCAAACGTGGTCTACTGTCGCCCATGATCAGCCGTCTGGAAGGGATTCTGGAAGCAGTGGAGGGCATGGAGGCGACGGTCCGGCCGTCGGGCCTGGGCATCTGGTACCAAGTGCTGCTCCCGGCCTTCGAGACCGAACGCCTGCGGGGCCGCATCGGCCAGACCATCACCCTCCACACTATCGAATACCTCGAAGGCCAGGGCGTCGGCAGCAGCTACATCCCCCGCCTCATCGGCTTCACCACCGAGCAGGACCGCCGCTTCTTCGACCTGCTCACCTCCGTGGACGGGTTCGGCAACAAGAAGGCACTCCGGGCCATGGCCGAGCAGCCCGCCGCCATCTCCCGGGCCATTCTCAACGCCGACGCCGCGTGGCTCACCAAGCTCCCTGAGGTCGGCAAGAAGTCCGCAGAGAAGGTGATCCTCGAACTCAAGTCCAAAGTGGGGGGTTTCCTGAGCGCCGATGAGGTCCGGGGCCTCGACATGGCCGCCGCCCCGGTCCCTGTTTCAGGCCCCGTCGAGGAAGCCATCGCCGCCATCGTCCAACTCGGCGAGGGTCGTTCCGAGGCCGAACTGATGGTCCGCAAGGCTCTCGCGCGGAATAAGGGATTGAAAACCGCCGATCAGATCGTCGCCGCGGCGTATGGCGGCTGAAACCGAGCCCCTCGATCCTCCTAAACTCGCCACCCATGCGTTACGCGATGATCATGGCCGGCGGCGCCGGCACCCGTTTGTGGCCCATGAGCCGGGCCGACCGCCCCAAGCAGCTTCTCAAGTTCATTGAGCAGCCGGGGGACGCCCAGCCGCGCTCGCTCCTGGAGATCGCCGCCCTGCGCCTCGAAGGCCTCATCGCCCCCGAGCAGCGATTCATCTGCACCGCCGAGGCCTATCGCGGCGCCATCCGCGCCTCACTCCCCGAGTTCACCGACGACCGCATCCTCGGCGAGCCCATGGGTCGCGACACGGTCAACGCCGTCGGCCTCGCCGCCGCCGTCTTCCAGAAGCTCGACCCCGACGCCGTCTTCGCCGTGCTCACGGCCGACCACATCATCCAGCCGCGCGAGAAGTTCGCATCCCTCATGGACCTCGGCTTCCGCCTCGTCGAAACGGATCCGTCGCGCCTGGTCACGTTCTCCATCAAGCCGACGTACGCGGCCACGGGTTTCGGCTACGTCGAACGCGGCATGCCGCTTCCCCCGATCCCCGGTAGCGACAACCTGGCCTTCCGCGTCGCCCGATTCGTCGAAAAGCCCGATCTCCCGCGCGCCACGGCGTACGTGCAATCCGGGGTCTTCGGCTGGAACAGCGGCATGTTCGTGTGGAAGGCCGCGACCTTCCTGAACGCGCTCAAGCAGTTCAAGCCCGAGAGCTTCGAAGGCCTGATGAAGATCCAGGCCGCCTGGGGCACCGACCGTCAGCAGCAGGTCCTCAACGAGGTCTACCCGACGCTCCCCAAGACCAGCGTGGACTACGCCGTGATGGAGCCGGCGAGCAAGAGCCGCGAGCGCCAGTTCAGCGTGTGCACCGTGCTGATGGACCTCGAGTGGCTCGACGTCGGAAGCTGGCCGAGCTACGGCCAGACCATCGCCGCCGACGCCCAGAAGAACCGCATCGCCGGCGGCAAAGGTGGTGGGGGCGGGAAGACCACCATCGTCAACAGCACCGGCAACCTCGTCGTCAACCCCGTCAAGGGCCACACCGTCGCGCTGCTGGGCTGCAAGGACCTGATCGTGGTCCACACGGAGGACGCCACCCTCGTCATGCCGCGCGAACGCGCCGAAGAGCTCAAAGAACTCCACGGCAAGGTTGAGGACAAGCTCAAGTAATCGTGCCAGGGCTTTCTGAGATCGTGCCACGGGCTTCCGCCGCGGGCGGACGCCCGTGAAGCTCATCACGGGCGCGGTTCAAGCGCCCGGACCCTCGCCTCGCCTACGAGCAACCCGCGGCGAACTTGTTGATGAAGCACATGAAGTCGTTGGCGGTGAGGGTTGGGTTGGTGGTGGAGCCGTCGCAGTTGGCGGCGGGGTCGGAGTTGGCGAAGGTGTTGATGAAGCACATGAAGTCGTTGGCGGTGAGGACGGGGGTGCGTGTGCTGGCGTCGCAGTTGGCGTAGCAGGCGGGAACCTGCGGGCAGCCCCAAAGGGCCATGCCGGGGGAGATGAGGCCGCCGGCGGAGAAGAAGTCGCCGGCAACAACGAGCTGGTTGTTCCACACGGTCAGGGCGCGGACCTGACCGGTGGTTCCTGTGCCGAGGGCGGACCAGGCATTGCCATCCCAGGCGGCGATCCCGGAGGCGGGCTGACCGCCGGCGGTGGAGAAGTTGCCCGCGGCGATCAAGAGATCGGACATGGGGCCGGGGCCGTCGGGGTCGAAGACGCACAAAGCGTTGACGTTACCGTTGACGCCGAGGCCCAGGGGCTGCCAGGCGCCGCCCGCGAACACCGACACGTGATTACCGGGCGAAGTGAACGCGCCGCCCGCGACGACCTGGCCGCGATACTGGGCAAACGCCCAGACCTCGTTGTTGTGCTGGCTTGGGGCCGGGGCGACCCAGGCCGGGTTCTTCCAGCGCAGCACGCTGGTGAGGGGCGGTCCGGAAGGGAGGAGGAAGAGGCCGCCGGCGTAGAGGGTGCCGCCGAGGTTGGCGAGGACCTGCGGGCCCGCCGCGTGTTCATCGGTGAAGGCACGCCATGTGGTGCCGTTCCAGAGGGCAAGACCTTGCACAGGAATTCCCCCCGCGGTGAAGAACTGTCCGCCAACGACGAGGTCCGATCCAACCACTGTCATTGTGTTGACATACTCGCCCACTCCAACACCAAGCGGAATCCATTGACCGGCCCGAAATGAAGCTATTCGATTCAGCGAGGCGGCGCCGCCGTGTAGGAAGTCACCTCCGATCACGGGTTCCGGCACGAGGGGCCCGGTCCCATCGGGATCGAACACCGTGATGCTCTCGACTGTCCCGTCCACTCCTGCGCCTAGTGACTGCCAGTTGGATCCGCTCCACGCGCCGACCAGACTCAGGGGCGAGTTTCCGACATGTTCGAAGTTCCCGCCCGCAACTACAATGGAAGGAATTGGTCGCGCTCCATCCGGATCCCACGCTGCGACACACCAAACTCCGTTGTCGAGTTGCGGTCCTTGATAGGCGGTCCATTGTGGCGAACATTGCCCGAGAACTGGCGTGATCGCGCCAGCCGCGCTCAACAGCCCTGGGATGATGCGTGTTGCTCGCTTCACGATGGAATGGTACTCCTGCTGTGTGGGTCGCTCATTGGACTTGGGAGGCGGGATCGACGGGCTCACTACAAATCGGTGTGCGATGAACTCGCTTGACTACGGCCGGGAAGAACCAGTTCGAGACATAGGCGTCGGGTCCCGCCGTGGCGATGATCCCAGCGATTCTCGGGCCATGGACCGGGTCGTTCTGGCTGTGAACGACGTGGTTGAAGTCCTGCACGGGTGAAGTCAAAGCCCACATGCCGCCGTAGACACTGAGTGGGTCGGGAGATGGATACCCGTAGCCGGTGCAGTTGGCGTACGTGTCGTACGCCCCCGAGGTCACTGTGGGATCGAGCCAGATGTTCGAAAGCTCTTCGCCGACCCAGTATTGGCCGGGCGCGAAAATGCCGGAGCCAAAGCACATCTCCCAGCTCGTGGGCCAGGCCGGTTGCCACCAGCGGAGCGCGCTTCCGCCGAAGCCATCGCACGCCCAGATGTGTGGCACGTTGGAGCACGACGCGTAGAACGCCTGCCCCGAGTGGAAGATGTACGGCGCCTGGCACCGTTCGGTGTAGTTCCCCAGCACGTACCAGCCGTCGCTGCCGGTTTCAAAGTAGAACCCTCGGCACACGGTGTCCGTGGATGTGATGTTGAAGTACGGGTTCAGCACGATGTCGTGGATGTAGTTGCCGAGCAGTTGTGATGGAACCCCGCCCGAGCCCGCCAGGTGCGAGCCCTGCATGTAAATAGCGCCGCCGTCGGTGAGCTTGAGCATGACGTGGTGGATGTTGTTGCCGTTGATAATCGTTCCCTCGCCGTTCTAAGAGACCTGCCGGTCGATGGTCGCCCCGCAGAGTGTCGTGGGGATTGGGACACTGAGGTGGTGCGCCTGGACAGTCCCGACGGAAATCCCGTCGTAGTTGCCGTAGGAAATCTCGTTGTTGGTTATCGAGAGATCGCGTGTGTGCCCTGCGTAGACGCCGACGCAGTCGCGGTAGACAACGCCGTAGTTCTGGATCTTGGAGAGTTCCACGGAGTTGCCGTTGCTCGGGTCGGTGCCGGGTCCGGATTGGCCGGGGAGCGCCCAGGCAAGATCGTCGATGCTCCGTTCATCGCCGATGTACACGCCGTGGGCGCCGATATCGAACACTTCACACTGGCTGAGGCGGCAGTTGTTGCTTTCTGTGAAAATAGCGGGCGGGCCGAACGTGACGCCCGCGCCGATGATGACGCCGCTGCCGCCCGCATGAGCGATGCGGCAACGAACGAGCGAGCAGCTCTGAGCGCCGGTCATGGTGATCGCGGCATAGACCATGTTGTTCCAGTACGGCCACGAAGCGTCATACCAGATCTGGCCGGTCTGGATGCTGGCATACCCGGGTGTCATTCCGTCGACCATTGTGGGAAATGGCTGATGGGTGAAGGCCCACGACAAGCCGTCAAAGGTCAGGTTCTGCGCGTGGTCCACGATGAGCAGCTTTGGGTTGATCGGGACGATGACCCTCGCGCCCGCTGAATCGGGATTGACGCACGTCTTGAGCCAGAGCTCGCCGTGGGCAGCGTCAAAGTACCACTCCTTGTCCGCGTCCAGGAAGGCCAGATCGTTGCTGAGGAAGAGCTGTGCCGGAGAGTCCCGAGCAGGAAGCCATTGCGGCGGGTTGCTCACATCGTCTTCCCCGACGACCTGGAGGTAGGACCGGACGTAGGTCCTATCGGGCTCGGGATTGTTATGTTCCGGTCGCCAATTGTCGTAGTAGAAGCACCCGAGCGCACCGAGGTCCTGTTCAGTGTTGCCCGTTCCGAAGGCGGTGACGGGAAACTCGAGGCGGACTTGATCGGGCTGGCCGGCGACCGGGAAACCAAATCCAACCCGCGCCTGTGGATTGACCCAATAGCGAGTCGCGCTGGCCTCTACGTGCGACCAATCGGCGGGCTGTGGGATCGCTGGCCCAGGAAACAGAGGGTCCGTCGGATGGTTCGGGTCGGCACTACGCACGACTACGCGCTGCCGGCGCTGATCGCCCACCAAGACCGCCTCGACTCGCGTCACAACGAGATACCCGCTGTTCGGGCACGGCGGAGTCCTCGGGTTGGCGTACGCGGCGGAGCACGTCGGCACATTCGGGAACCGAGCCCGCACCATGCGCTGGTTGTTCACCCAGACATCGCGGATGTCTGATATTCCCGCTGGGACCTGAGCGACGTAGGCCGAGACTCCGCTCGGCGCCGTTCGAGCGGTCCACCCCTGCATTCTGAAGCCGCCGGAAATGAGGACATCGTCCGAGGTGACCCCGCCGATGCCAGCCGGATTCCAGGCGAGATATTGAATCGGAACGCCGGGCCAGCCGCTGTCCTGCGGTTCGAAGGTAATCGGCGAATAGGTCAGGTACTCACCGCCCGCGATATGAACGCGAATTGGCATTGCCGATGGCGCGTACACCGCGCGGAACTCTCGAATCGCGTTGCGGGCCCTCATGATGGTCGCGAACGGATTCGTCGGCGAGTTCTGGTACCACGCGATCGAGTCGCTGCCCCAGGTGCCGACGTAGAAGTCAAGTTGGGGAGGGATTGGTGTGGCCTCGCCGATGACATCGTCATCCGACGGCTAAGCCTGGATCGAGCTGACGCCGCCGAGCATCGCCGCCGCGAGCGCGCACCACAACCACCGAGTCTTGAAGTCCATCGCCTCTCTCCTCAAGGAGTTCCCCGAACCGAGATGAGAAAGCTACATCAAAACCCTGGCGCGGCAAGGTCACCCGCGGGGTTACTTTGAGCTTTGTGTGTTATCAGTTCCCACGAGTCGGGGAGGCCCCGCGGGTTACTGCCGGCGCACTCCCCCCGCCTACTTCACTCCCGCCAGCTTCCTCACAATCATGTCAAAGTTCTTCACCATGTGCGCGTGGATGCCGTAGATGATCGCGATATACAACGGCGCGGCCAGGATCGCCGCTCCGATGAACAGCGACACGCGGGCCGATTCGAGGTTTCCCGAAGCGCCCGTCACCGACTCCCGCATCGCTTCGCCCGAATACACCATCGAATACAGCAGCGAAGCCGGGCTGATCGCGCCCAGCGCCGGGCCCGCGTAGGGCATCTCGATACCCGCGTTCCACCCGCACAGGCCGACGATCCCCGACACGATGCCCGCCACCGCCACCGTCCCGACCACCGACGAGAGCGTCCCCTTGCTCTTGAGCGACCAGTACAACCCGATCATCACGCAGAACGCCATGAACGGCACGATCACCAGCGGCGCGAGCAGCCCCGCTTCCGGAAGCACCAGCGGCTCCGCGACCGTCTGCGCGACCACCACCGTCGGCATGACCACTTTGCCATTGCCCAGCCCGTTGGTCAGCACATAGAGCCCCGCGAGCGCCAACGTCCCGATCGGTACCGCCAGCATGGGAATCAGATACGCGATCAGGCCCCGCATCTTGCCCGACAGGTACGCCCCTTGCGTGATCGGTGTCGTCAGCAGGAGGTCCAGCGTCCCATCCTCCCGCTCGCGGCTGATCGCCGTCGCGGCCATGTTCATCGCCACCAGCGTCGTCACCGCGAGTTCGCCCAGCACCGTCGCGATCAGCGCCAGCTTGAAGTTCGCCGCGTTCATCGATCCCACGTGGTACATCACGATCAGCGAGATGCCCCACAGCCCGCCGACCGCCACAAAGCTCCAGCGCGCCATGATCCGCCCGAACGTGCTGTTGCGCGACGCCGCCTCGCGCCACGCGATGGGGTTGTGCCACACCGCCCGCGGCGGGCGATACTCCGCCCCCGCGCTCCCAAATCCAAAGATCCGCCGGTACCACGGCGCCTTCGCGCTGTGATACCCCCCGCTCGTGAGTGTCCCCAGCCCGCCCAGCCGCACCGTGATCGTCGAAAGCCCCACCAGCACCAGGCTCAGCAGCACGCTCCCCACGCACCACAGCGTGACCGGCGCCTCAAGGAACATCGCCTTCATTCCCGTGTACGTCCCCGCCTCCGCCGTCGAATAACCCGAGGGGCTGAGCAGCGACTTGAGGCACAGGAACGGGTTGATCGCCGTCATCCACGTCACGCCACGCCCGCCGGCGCCTGCCCCCATCCCGTTCGACGTCAGCCACGCATCCACCGCGATCGTCACGGCGACGTAGCTCACTACCGCCACGTAGAACGCGAATACCGCCCGCCGCCCCACCAGCCGCGACACCGACAGCGAAATCGCGATGCTCCCCACCACCAGCGCCGCCGCCGCGGCGATCGCGTAGCTGATAAAGATCGACCGCCCCGGCACACCGCCGAAGTACTGCGTAAGCGCGAACAGCGGCAAACTCGACATGAGCAGCGCGAGAATGAAGAACAGCCGCCCCGAAAGATTGCCCAGCACGATCTGCAGCGCCGACAGGGGCGTGGTCAGCAGCACTTCCCACGTCCTCGGGCTCGCTTCCTGGGCGATGGCCCCCGCCATGAACACGGGAGCCAGCACGCAGATGAGCCCGACCTGCAGATACGCCACGTAGGCAAAGCTCGTGGCCCCCGCCTGTGCCAACTGGCTGTAGCTCATCGAACCCGATGAACCCGGCGCCAGGAGCGACCACAGCAGCACCAGGATCAAGACGGCCAGATACCCGGCCCGTATGTAGAGGTGCCGCACCCGGCGCGACCCATTCTGTACGAGTCGCACCGTAATCGGGTTGGTGGGTGCAAGTCTCAGGAACCAGCGGAGGATCGGGGGCATTACGTCATGCTACCGCGGTCGCGTCCCGAAGTTCGCTCCCCGCTTCGAAAACTGCCCTCCGGCAACCGGTGTTCGCCGGGTGTACGGAATCCCTCTCCCGTGCACCACGACCGGTCGCGCCTGCGTGTGCGTGTTCCCCGCCACTGCGAGCCCGAGGGCGTCCGTGCGCTCGATCGCAAAAAAGCGTGTGTACTCGTCGGACTTCTCATAGGATAAGGGACTGTCCGCGAGGGTGCGCCCCGTCCCACACACGGGGCCGCGTCCGACCGGGCTGGAGCGTTGAGCATCAACGCTGCACGAATCACGGGCGCTCTGCCGCGCCCAACCACACACGCCCCTCGCGGGCCCTCAGGGAGGTTTTCATGAAGTCGTTCCATATTTCCGCCTCGGCCATCGCGCTCGCCGCCGGCTCCGCCGCCGCGCAGTTCTCCATTACGCCCGGCGGCGCCAACGCCGGCAACGGGATCTTCAGCCGCGAAGCGGTCGCCGCCGGCGCGACCGGTGTCGGCCCCGTGGCCGCGATTTTCCGGCCCACCAACGCGGCGTCGCTCGACAGTCTCTTCCAGCACGGCTGGTGGCTCCGCGCCAACGGGGACACGCGCGAATACACCTTCGCCACCAACGCCGCGAGCCCCGCGATTTCCGGCATCATGGTCGGCAATAACGCCAACACGCTCGACTCAGGCGGGTACGACTTCACCGTCACCAACGCCGCCTACAGCTTCACCTCTCAGCAGCGATACATCATCGTCGCCGCCCCGGGCGGGCCCGTGACCACCTGCACCTGCATGATCACCAACACCGGCGCCTCGACCCTCAACATCTCCCTCTTCAGCTACTGCGACATCGACGCCGTCGCCACCGCCGGCGGCGATTCCTACGCCATCAACGCCGCGGGCAACACCTTCCAGGTCCAGGAAGGAACAACGCTCGCCGAATTCCGGGCGACCAACCCGCTGGCGTACCAGGCCCAGGTCTTCGCCGGTCTGCGAACGCTGCTGTCCGACACCGCCGTCACGAACCTGACCAACACGGTCACGGGTTCGCCCGGCGACTTCACCGGCGCGTTCCAGTGGAACCTCCAGATCGCCCCCAACGCCTCGGCCACGGTGTCCAGCGCCATCGCCTACGTCTCCTCGTTCACGCAGCCCTGCTACGCCAACTGCGACGGCAGCACCGCCACGCCCCTCCTGACCGCCAACGACTTCCAGTGCTTCATCAACGAGTACGCGGCGAACCACTCCTACGCCAACTGCGATGGCAGCACCGCCACACCCGCTCTCACCGCCAACGACTTCCAGTGCTTCATCAACAAGTACGCCGCCGGCTGCACCTGATCTCTCCTCGCATCGCGACCACGGGCGCTCCTTCCGGAGCGCCTTTTTCTTGCGCCCAGCGCCCGAAGTGCCGTTCCGTTCGCTTCGCTCACGCCCCCGGCACGGACCGGTTTCGATACAGCGACGCCTCCACCGCCGCGGCCATTTCAGCCGCCTTTCCCGGTACCCCGATGAACTCCGCGATCCGGCTGGCCTGCGCCGCCGGGTTCGCCACCACCTCGGCGTACTTCACATCGAGGCACGAGCAGTTGGGCTGCGAGGCCGCCCACTTCCTCGCGGCATCAAGCTGGGCCGCAAACACCTTCTTCAGCGCCTCCGCCGGGAGCGCCGCCCCCGACCGTCCCGACCGCTCCAGCATCTTCTTCTGCGACGCCAGCACCTCATCCAGGTCGCGATGCATGAACACGATCCGGTACTGGAACGATGCCGGAAGGTCCTTGAGCAGCACGTGGATGACTTTCACGACCTTCCCGGGGGCATCGGCAAGCCACGCCGCGCTGGCCTTGGTCTGCTTGACCGCCTCGAGCTCGAAGTACCCGCGCGGGTTGTCCTCATCCGCTTGGCGCAAGGAATCGGTTAGGGGCTGTATTCCCGCGGCGACGATCATGCGCATCATCATGGAAGTCCCTGACCGGGGAAGCCCTGAAACGACCAAGATGGGTGGTGTGCTTGGCAAACGAGAACCTGCTTTCCAGCGTTCGAACTCTATCCCCGGTCTGATCCTAGTGAGCGTTGCACCATGCACTTCCGGCGCGCCGGTCCGAAAGCCTCCGATGTCACTTTTGAGTTACAAGTTTTTTCGGACCTCTGGGTTGATTTATGCAATTCCTTTCGAATTAAACCTTGCGACATCCGGAAGATTCGAGTAATCTCAAGTCAGTATGGGCAGGTGGGTCATTCCACCCGTTCGGCCATGGGTCAGTTCTTCGAGTACGTGTTCTCGATGGGCCCCGGGCGAGAGACATAGGAACTTGGGCACGTGTGTGCTCGGTGAGGAAAGGGACAAGACATGAGCAATTTGATCAAGAGGTTGGATACGCACTTCGTGGCCTGCGCGGCCGCGGCCGGTGCGGCCGTCGTTGGCGGCGTGCAGCAGTCTGAAGCTGCTGTCGTCTACAGCGGCATCGTGAACATTCCCATCCCGAACGACTTCTACGGCGTGTACCTGAACGTACAGACGGGCGCCTTCCAGGCCAACGGCGCGCCGGTGGCCCTCGCTGGCTGGGACCTGAATCCCTACCAGGGCGGCGGCAGCCTTTTCCAGAACACGACCGCTCCCGAGGCTTCGGCCTACGTCGGTTCCCCGGCGACGAACCTCGCCCCCGGCACGCCGATCAACGCCGCGGCCGGTCTCAGCCCCGCCACGACGAACTTCGCCGTTGGCGTTGAAGGCATCCTCGGCTTCAAGTTCGTTGACGCCGGAAACGTCTCGCACTTCGGCTGGATGCACTACACCAAGAACGCAGGCGGCGCTGGCACGGCCGGTGTCATCCGCGACTACGCCTGGGAAAACACCGCTGGTGGCGCGATCAACGCCGGCGATATTCCCGCCCCCGGTTCTCTCGCCCTCCTCGCTGTCGGCGCCATCGGCGTCGCTGGCCGTCGGCGGAAGTAATCAGTTCTGATTCGACTCTGAACACACGGGCGGCCTTTCGGGTCGCCCGTGTTCTTTTTTCATTCCACGCGAATAGCATCGGCCCATGCCCGAACGCATTGCCAAGAGGGTCCTCATCGTCGGCTGGGACGCCGCCGACTGGAAGATCATCGACTCCCTCTTCGCCGCGGACCGCCTGCCCAACATCAGAAAGCTCTCCCAGTCCGGCGTCCGGGCCGACCTCGCCACGCTCGATCCCAAGCTTTCGCCCCTCCTCTGGACCTCCATCGCCACCGGAAAGACCGCCGACAAGCACGGAATCCTCCACTTTGTCGAGCCCGACGACACCGGCGAATCCCTCCGCATCTCCAGCAGCACCACCCGAAAGACCAAGGCCCTCTGGAACATCCTCACCCAGTCCGGCCTGACCACCCACGTCATCAACTGGTACGCCTCACACCCCGCCGAGCCCATCCGCGGCGTGTGTGTCTCCAATCTCTTCCAGGAGGGCCAGCCCAAGTCTCCGGACGCCCCCTGGCCCATCAAGCCCGAGACCGTCCACCCGCGAGACTTGCTCGACACCATCGCAGGCCTCCGTCTGCATCCGGGTGAAATCTCCGGCGCCGAGATGCTCGCCTTCGTCCCGCGCTTGCGCGAAATGGACCCAAGCGACCGCCGCCTCCAGCTTCTCGCACGCCACATCGCCGCCTGTGCCAGCGTCCACAACGCCACCACCGGCGTGCTCGCGGCCAGGCCCGATTGGGACTGCGCCATGGTGTTCTTCGACACCATTGACGTCATCGGCCACCACTTCATGCAGTACTACCCGCCGCGCATGGCTCATGTGAGCGAGCACGACTTTGACCGCTTCCGTCACGCCGTGCCCGGCGCGTACCAGCTCCTCGACATGATGCTCGGCGCGCTACTCGAAATGGTCGGCCCCGAGACCACCGTCATCGTCGTTTCAGACCACGGCTTCCACAGCGATCATCTCCGTCCCAAGGGCTCAGCCGCCATCGAGGACGAGCACGCCGCCATGGACGCCACGTGGCACCGACCCATCGGCGTGCTCGCGATGGGCGGACCCGGGATCAGCAACGAGCGCGTCTACGGCGCCACGCTCCTCGACATCGCACCGACGGTGCTGACCCTGCTCGGCGTTCCCGTCGGCGCCGACATGGATGGCCGAGTCCTCGTCGAGGCCATCAATCGGCCGGTGCAGGTCGACCGGGTCTTCGGCTGGGACGAGATGGCGGGCGAGGCGGGGATGCACCCGCCCGACCTTCGCCAGGACCCCCTCGACGCCCAGGATGCGCTCAAGCAGCTCGCGGAACTGGGGTACATTTCAGACCGCTCCGCCAGCGGCGATCAGCTGGTCGCCACCGCACGCGATGAGACCCGATTCAACATGGCCGTCGTGTACATGACCACCCGCCGCGTGACCCAGGCCGCGGAACTGTTCGAAGAGCTCCACCGCGCCCACCCGGACATGCTGCGCTACGCATCCAACCTCGCCCGCAGCTATTACATGCTCGGCCGGTTTGCCGACGCCCGCGCCGTGCTCGACGATGTCCTCAAACGCCACCCCGACGCCCCCGACGCCAAGATCCTCCTCGGCGCGGCCCTTTTCGCCGAGCGCAAACTCGAGGAAGCCAGCGCCGTGCTCGAAGCCGCGGACCGCGAGACGCCCGACCGGCCGGACCTGTCGTCCATGCTCGGCGAGGTCTATGTCTTCCTGAAGCGCTGGGACGACGCCAAGCGCGTGTTCACCCGGGCGGTCAGGCTCGATCCTCACAGCGCCAAGTCCCACCACGGCCTGGCCCTCGTCGCCCTCAATCAGCAGCAGTTCGCCGCCGCGACCGAGCACTGCCTCACGGCCGTCTCGATCCAGCACTTCTACCCCGACGCCCATTACACGCTTGGCGTCGCCCTGACCTGGATGAAGGACTACGACCACGCCGTCAAGTCATTCCAGATCGCCCTCTCCATGCAGCCGGGGCTCATCGAGGCCCACCGGTTCCTCGCCAGCATCCACCGCCTCAGGCACGATCGCGAGAACGCCGTCAAGCACCGCAACCTTGCCATCGACCTGATGCGCCAGCGCAAGCGCGGTCAACCCATCGACGACTCGCTCCGAGAACCCCCCATGGGGCCTCTCGAATGGGCCAAAGAGCTCGGAATCGACGAGGAATAGGCCGCGACGGCGTGCCGGTCTCGCCGCTCCATTTCCCGGTCCGGTTGGCCCATACCGCTTGGGGGCCTCCTAATAATGGTCGGTCAATGTTAGGTTACAAATATTTTGGGACCTTGGCCTTGTTTTTCTCGAATTCAATAGGAATTAGTCTTGCAGGTATTCCACTAGGGTGGTAATTTCACCCACAGTCGCGGACAGGCGGGTCGTTTCCACCGGTCCGGCCGATGCGCAACAAGTGGTATCTCGTGGGGCGCACGGTGAGGTCAAGAGAGAACGGGTGCTTCGTGGCGCCCATCAGAAGTAGAGGAAAGGGACAAGACATGAGTATTCTGGCAAAGAGGTTGGATGCGCACTTCGTGGCCTGTGCGGCCGCGGCTGGCGCGGCGGTCGTTGGCGCTACGCAGCAGTCGCAGGCGGCTGTTGTGTACAGCGGTGTCGTGAATCTTCCGATTCCGAACTCGACCAACGGTCTGTACCTGAACGTCGTCACCGGCGCGAACAACCTTCCGCCCCCCGGCTCCGCAGGCTCGACGGTGCCCGGTTGGGATATCAACCCCTTCAGCTCGACCTCGCTGAGCTTCTTCAATCCCAGTCCGCTTCCGGGCGGCGGGTCGGCGTACTTCGCCCTCACCGGCACCACGGTCGCCCGCATGGCCGGCGGCGTCGGCGCTCCCTCGATCGGCGGCGTGGGCAGCCTCTGGGGTACGACCAACACCGCTTGGAACCCCGCCCCGAACTCCGGCTACTTCGGCTTCCGCTTCATCCGCGAAAGCGACTCGACCCTGCACTACGGCTGGGCTCAGATCAACAATCCGAGCCTCGCGACCCGCGTGCTGGTTGACTACGCCTACGACGATGGCGTCGCCGTTGAAATCGCCGCGGGCCAGGTTCCGGCTCCCGGTTCCATCGCCCTGCTCGCTGTCGGCGCGGCCGGCCTCATCGGTCGTCGTCGCAAGTAAGCATCGCTGATTCCCTGAACTCGACATGGGCGGCCCCTTGGGCCGCCCATGTTTCTTTTTGCCTCGTGCGAGCCGATAGCATCCACCATGCCCGAGCGGATCGCCAAGAAACTGATGATCGTGGGTTGGGACGCGGCCGACTGGAAGATCATCGATGCCCTGCTTCCCAAGGGCGGGATGCCCAATCTCAAGCGGCTTGTCGACGCCGGCACCCGGGCCGACCTTGCTTCCCTCGATCCCAAGCTCTCGCCCTTGCTCTGGACGTCCATCGCCACCGGAAAGACGGCCGACAAGCACGGCATTCTCAACTTTGTAGAGCCCGATCCCTCCGCGTCCGGCCTGCGGCCTGTGTGCGGCACATCCCGCAAGACCAAGGCCCTCTGGAACATACTGACCCAGGCGGGCCTCCGAACCAATCTGGTCGGCTGGTACGCCTCTCACCCTGCCGAACCGGTCGCCGGCGCCGTCGTTTCGAACCTGTTCCAGGAAGGCGTCCCGGCTTCCCCCGATCAGGCCTGGCCCCTCATCGCCGGCTCTGTTCATCCTCGGGAACTGTCAAACGCGATCGCCGAACTCCGGATGCACCCGGGCGAACTCTCCGCCGATGAGATGCGGGCCTTGCTCCCCGGTCGCCAGGACCTGGATCCGCGCGACCCCCGCGTGCTTCTGGTCGCCAAGCTCATCGCTCAGTGTGCCTCCATCCACAACACCGCGACCCACCTTCTTACCGCCGGCGCCTGGGACTGCACATTGGTGTTCTACGAGACGATTGACGTCGCCGGGCACCACTTCATGCAGTACTACCCGCCGCGAATGGAGCACGTCTCCGAACCCGACTTCGACCGCTTCCGGCACGTGATCCCCGCCGTCTACCAGCTCCAGGACGCCATGCTCGGAACTCTTATAGACCTTTCCGGCCCGGACACGACGTTCCTGGTCCTTTCCGACCACGGCTTCCACAGCGACCATCTCCGGCCCCGCGTTCAGGTCGCCATCGACGACCCGCACGCGGCCATGGATGCAACCTGGCACCGGCCCCTTGGCATGCTCGTGCTGTCGGGGCCGGGCATCACGCGGGGAGCCTCTGTCCACGGCGCCAACCTCCTCGACATCGCGCCCACCGCTCTGACCCTTCTCGGACTCCCCATCGGCGCGGACATGGATGGACGGGTCCTCATCGAGGCGATCGACCGTGCCGTCACCATCGAACGCGTCTTTAGTTGGGACGATGTGCCCGGAGAGGCCGGGCAGCACCCGCCGGATCTGAGAGTCGATCCTTTCGAGGCCCGCGACGCCATGAAGCAGTTGCAGGACCTGGGGTACGTGGCCGAAGCGCCCGGAGGCTCCGACGCCCAGCTCGCGCTGTGCCACCGGGAGACGCGATTCAACCTCGGCGTCGTGTACATGACTACCGGCCGCCACCACGAGGCGGTCGGCATCTTTGAAGCCCTCAACAGCCAGTATCCCGACGAGCCGCGCTTTGCCATGAACCTGGCCTACTGCCAGTTCGCCTCGGGCCGCCACGCCGACTCCGTCGCCGTCATGGAACAACTCATCGCTCGCTTCCCCGGTCTTCCCGACGCCCAGCTCCTGCGCGGCGCCGCCCTGTTCGCCCAGGACAAAGTCTCCGAGGCCGCGGCCGCTCTGGAAGTGGCTGTGCGAGACGGGCCCGGTCGCGCGGACCTGCTGTGCTCCGTCGCGGAGGCGTACATCCGGCTCAAGCGATGGGATGATGCGGAGTCCGTGTTGGCGCGGGCCGCGGCGCTGGACCCGCACGACCCGGCGGTGCATGTCAAGCGGGCCCTGCTGGCCCTCGGGCGCGAACACTTTGATGAGGCAGTGGAACACGCCCTGAGCGCCGTCGAACTCCGGCACTTCTATCCCGACGCCCACTATCTCCTCGGCGTGGCCCTGACCTGGAAGAAGGACTACGAACACGCCATCAAGTCGTTCCAGGTCGCGATCTCCATGCAGCCCGGCCTCGTGAGCGCTCACCGGTTCATTGCTTCCATCTATCGTCATCTCGGCGATCGAATCAGCGCCGGGCCGTACCGCGATGCCGCGGAACGCATCATCGCGGCCCAGGCGCAGGGCCGGCCTTCCACCGCTGATGTGCTGATGGAACCGCCTATGGGACCGCAGGAGTGGGCAAGAAAGTTCGCGCCCGTCGATCCGGAGTAGTGCCGATCGTCACGCTCATCGCGTGCACTTGGCCCGCCACATCTCCCTGAGCGCGACGTCAAACACTCCCGCGAACCGGGCGGCGTCGCACAGGACCGAGCCCAGGAGCCGCTCGCGCAGACCAGACCTCAACTCGTTGAAACGGGCCGGATCGGCGGCGAGGTCCCTGGCGATGGTCACGTACTGCTGGTGGTCCCGCGCGACGAGTTCCGGCAACCCGGCCGCGCGGAGCAGGCTGGCGCCCACCCGCCCCGCGTGCGCCCGGCCCTCAAGCGTGACCACCGGCACCCCCATGAACAGGGCCTCGCACGTGGTTGTGGTCCCGTTGTAGGGGATCGGGTCGAGCGCGCAGTCCACGCGTGAGTACAGCGAGAGGTGTTCATGAATGGAGGGCGTGTGCGCCGCCAGGTCCAGCAGGGAGGCGTCAAGCCCGGCCGCGACGAACCGGGCCGTCAGGTCGCGACGCACACGGGGGTTCCCGATCACGTCGCCCTTCAGAAGAAGGCGGGCCCCGGGGACCTCGCGCACCACCCGCGTCCACAGGTCAACCGTGGCCGGCCCGAGCTTCGCCGCGGCATTGAACGACCCGAATACAAACTCCGGCCCGATCCGGTTCGCGCGCACCGGTTGGCTCGGCTCAAGGGCCGGGGGCCGGTAGCACAGGAAACACGGCTCGAGCCGCCACAATCGTTCCGTCGCGTACGCCTCCGCGCCCGGGGGATCGGTGACGCCGTCCACCATCCGGTAGTCCACCTCCCGCATGCCCGTACTGTGCGCGTACCCCAGATAGCTCACCTGCACAGGCGCGGGCCTGAGCGCGAACACATCCAGGCGGTTGCCCGAAGTGTGTCCGGTCAGATCGATCAGTATGTCCACTCCATCTCTTTGGACCTGCGCGGCCAGAATCTCCGGCGGACCCGAAGTGGACGCCTGCCTCCACACATCCGCGAGTGACATGAGCCGCGCGGTGATGCTGTCGCCCGTGTTCGTCGGCGTCGTGGAGTAGCACACGACGTCCGCCGCGGATCGATCTCGCGACGCCATCCAGGGCTCGATGAAAAACGCGACCGAGTGCGTGCGCAGGTCGCCCGAGACGATCCCGATGCGGAGTCGCTTCTCCGGGTCTGACGTTCCCTTGGGGCGGGCGCTCGGCGCGGCACACGCGGCCCCGTAGCGGGCGTGAGCCTCGAAAACCTCCGCCGCATCCTGGGAGCTGTACACCAGCGTCATCGCCAGCGTGCTGAGCACCCGAGGGTCGTGCGGGGCGAGAGCGGCGGCCTCTCGATGCACCGCCGCCGCCTCTTCCACGCGCCCGGCGTTCCTTACCGCCACCCCAAGGTTGCACAGCACCAGAGGGTGATGCGGATGCCGCTGGAGCTGTGCGCGGCACACATCCTCCGCTTCATCCACTCGGCCGGCCGACGTGAGCATCATGGACAGGCTCAGCGCGGCTGACAGATGGCCGGAATCCGCGTCCAGGGCGCGCCGAAAGGCCGCCTCGGCGGCACGACCCTCGCCCATCGCCAGGCGGGCGTTGCCGAGGTTGTTCAAGAGATCAGCATGGCGCGGCTCTACCGCAAGGGCCCGCTCCAGGAAGTACGTGGCCCCCCGCGGATCACCCCGCGCCGACAGCACGTAGGCCAGCATCCCGTTGGCGACGGCATCACCCGGCTCGCGACTGAGGAGCCGCCGAAGCAGCGCTTCCGCCTGTTCCAGCTTTCCTGCGCTGATCGAATCCGCCGCGGGTCTGAGTCTCTCTCGTGGGAGCGTCATCGCCGCTCAATCTCCGAGCCTCATCCCGCCGACGAAGTCGCCGTCCGCGACGGAGCGTCCGTCCCGACGGTGGTGGGCGGAGGAGGCGAGTCTACGCGGAGAAGCGCCACCCTCGCTTGTCGTGCGCAAGCCATGCGGGTCCGGCTGGCACCTCCGTTGCGTTGTGTGCTTTCGCGCCCTCGATTTGGACTTGTCCGCGCAAGGAGGCACGCCGATGGCTCATCTCAATCTCCGGCCGGCCCTGGTCGGTGCAGCGGTTGCCGCTCTGTCGAGTTCCGCCCTCGCCCGCCCCGACTTCACCTACTCCGGCCCTCCGGTGCCAATCCCCGATGGAACTGGAACCGGCACCGCCGGTGCGCCGGCCCTCGCCACCGTGACCGTTCCCTCCGGACTGACCATCAGCAGCCTGACCTGCTCGGTCTACGTCACACACTCGTTCCAGGGCGACTTGCGCCTCACACTCACGCATGTCCCCTCCGGCCTCAGCGTCGTGCTGATCGACCGGCCGTACTACCCCCAGTCCGCCCTGGGCTTTCCAGCCCCGGACTACGGCACTTCCTCCGCTATGCTCCTCCTGGCCGACACCGCCGCCGCGGCCTACGACTCGCCCACCGTCGCAGCGCCTGGGATCTCCGGCGTCAACGGGCCATGGAAGGCCGAAACGCCCCTCTCCATTTTCAACGGCCGAAATGCCCAGGGAACCTGGCGACTCTCCGCGGTCGACTTTGCCGCGGGGGACACTGGCACCATCATCGGGTTCAAGATCACCATCACGGCCGCGGCCAGTTGCTATGCAAACTGTGACGGCAGCCTGGGAAGCCCAATCCTGACCGCCGGCGACTTCCAGTGCTTCCTGAACCGCTTCGCCGTGACCGACCCCTGGGCCAACTGCGACGGCAGCACTGTCGCCCCGATGCTCAACATCATGGACTTCCAGTGCTACATCAACCGCTATGCCTCCGGTTGCACCGCCCCCTGATACCGCTCAGAATCCAAACACAAGTCGATTCTCCGGACGAAAACGCGAGGCCTTCGTGGTTTTCTTGCCATGGACCTTGCAGGTTTCCAGACCTGAGGCACCTTCCAAGCTGAGAAATCCCGCGTGCGCTGCTTTGGCCGCGCGGTGAAACCGTTTGGAGGGTTGAGATGCGTACTTGCGCCGCGATCGCCGCCGTTGCCTTGGTCGCGCTTCCTGTGTGGGCCCAGCCGGGCACCGGGGGCACGATTACTCACTTGAACGCCACGTTTACCCAGGGGGATTCTCCGACCGTCGGGACCGGATCGGGTCCGAGCGGTCTGTTCACCGTGGGGGGCACGGGCAATCCCGACCACCTCGGACAGAGCTGGTGGTGGACGCGAACGAGCATCAACAGCGGACGGGAGCTCGCCAACAGCAACGCGACGGGGCCCACCTGGTCCGGGCGCGTCGGCCAGCTCTCCTTCAGCGACACTCCTTCGGGCATCTCGATCGTCCGGACCTACCTCGTCACCGGGCTCGGCAACGGGGCCGGCGTCCTCGAAGAGGGCACGACCGTCACGAACACCACAGCATCGACGCTCACGGTTGACCTCTTCCACTTCCTCGACCCGACACTCGGAGGGAATGCGTCGGGCATCTCGGCGGAATTGAACGGCACATCCAGCAGCATCAAGATGACGTCGGGTTCGTGGACCGCCTTCTACGAAGGCGCAGGCCAGCCCTTCCAGGCGGGCGCGGCGGGCAATGTTCTCTCGCTGCTGACCAACGCCGTCCCCAACGACTTCAACAACACCGGCCTCCCCTTTGGCCCCGGCGACTTCGAAGCGGGCTTCCAGTGGCGCTTCATCCTCGGGCCCGGCCAGGCCGCCAGCGCGTCGATGACCTACACCGTGGTCCCCGCCCCCGGCGCGATGGCGCTCCTCGGGCTCGCGGGCGTGGTGGCCGGCCGCCGCCGTCGCTGATCGCGCGCATCACAACCGATCATCTCAGTTCAGTGAGGTTCAGATACACACGCGGCCCGGAGGAAACTCCGGGCCGCGGCGTTTTTGTCCTGCGTTGTGAGCGAGCCGACGGCCCACGCCATCGACTCGATCGGTTTCACGTGCTCTGCGAGCCCGCGCCCACCGGTGTATCCCCCGCGGGCGGCGTCGCCGGCGGCGGCGCATCGACCATGTCGAAGAACAGGTGGTCGTCGGGCTTGCCCTCGGAGTTGTTCTTCCGGGTCACCACGATCTTGCTCTTGCCCGCCGCATCCCCGGCGAGCAGCATCTCGGACAGCGGGTCCTCGATGTACTGGCCGATCGCGCGACGCAGGGGCCGTGCGCCGTAGTCGGGGTTGTACCCCTTCTCGATCAGGAAGTCCTTGGCGACCTGGTCGAGCTCGAGCCTCACACCCTGCTGGCTCAGACGCTTGGAGACCTTCCCGACTTCGTACTCGATGATCTGGACGAGGTCGTCCTTGGTCAACGGGCGGAAGACGATGATGTCGTCCAGGCGGTTGATGAACTCGGGCCGGAAGAACCGCTCGATTTCCTTCATCAGGATCGTCTTGATGTTCTCGTGATCGGCCGAGCTGGTCCGCTTGCCGAAGCCGAACCCGCCGCCGCCCTTGATCAGGTCAGCGCCGATGTTGCTGGTCATGATCAGGACGCAGTTCTTGAAGTCCACGTTGCGGCCGAAGCTGTCCGTCAACCGGCCTTCCTCCATGATCTGGAGGAGCATGTTGAAGACGTCCGGGTGGGCCTTCTCGACTTCGTCGAGCAGGATCACCGAGTACGGCCTGCGACGGATCCGCTCCGTGAGCTGGCCGCCTTCTTCGTAGCCGACGTAGCCCGGGGGCGCGCCGACCAGGCGGGAGACGTTGTGCTTCTCCATGTACTCGGACATATCGAGGTGCACGAGCGCCTCTTCATCTCCGAACATGAACTCCGCCAGCGCCTTGGACAGCAGCGTCTTGCCGACGCCCGAGGGCCCGACGAAGATGAACGAGCCCATCGGCCGCTTGGGATCCTTCAATCCCGCGCGGGCACGCCGGATCGCCTTGGAAACGGCCTTGATCGCCTCTTCCTGGCTGATGACCTTCTTGTGCAGCTCCTTCTCGAGTTCGAGCAGGCGCTGGGCTTCTTCCTTCTCCAGCCGCTTGAGCGGGACGCCCGTCATCTTGCTGATGACCTCGGCGACCACATCCTCATCGACGGTTCCGTCGACTTCCTTGGCCCGCTCCTTCCACTGGCGCTGCTGGTCTTCCTTCTGCTTCTTGAGCTGCTCGGCCTTGTCGCGAAGTTCGGCCGCGCGCTCGTAGTCCGCGCCCTTGACGGCCTCATCCTTGTCGACGCTGAGCTTCTCGATCTGCGCCTCGAGCTCCGCCAGGTTCGGCGGCTTGCTCATGCTCTTGATGCGCACGCGGGCCCCCGCCTCGTCGATCACGTCGATCGACTTGTCGGGCTGGACGCGCCCGGTGATGTACCGCCCGGACAGGTCCACCGCCGCCTTGATCGCCGCGTCGGTGATGTGCACCCGGTGGTGCTGCTCGTAGCGGTCCTTCAGACCCTTCAAGATCTCGACCGTCTGATCGTTGCTGGGCGGATCGACCGTGATCGCCTGGAAGCGACGCGCCAGCGCCGCATCCTTCTCGATGTACTTGCGGTACTCGTCAAAGGTGGTTGCGCCGATGCACTGGATCTCTCCGCGAGCGAGCGCGGGCTTGAGCACGTTGGACGCGTCGATCGCGCCCTCCGCGCCGCCGGCCCCGACCAGCGTGTGCAGCTCGTCGATGAACAGGATGACGTTCTTGGCCTTGCGGACCTCGTTCATCACCGCCTTGATTCGCTCTTCAAACTGGCCGCGATACTTGGTTCCGGCGACCATCATCGCCAGGTCCAGCACGACGATGCGCCGCTCGTGCAGAATCTCGGGGACCTCGCCCGCGATGATCCGCTGGGCCATGCCCTCGACGATCGCCGTCTTGCCCACGCCCGCCTCGCCCAGCAGGACCGGGTTGTTCTTGGTGCGGCGGCAGAGGACCTGCACAAGCCGCTCGATTTCATTGGCGCGGCCAATCACCGGGTCCAGCGACCCTTCCTTGGCGAGCTCCGTCAGATCGCGCCCGAAGCTATCCAGCGCGGGCGTCTTGCTGCGGGACTTCTTCTCGCCCGCGGCCGGTCCAGCGCCGCCACCGGCGCCCTGACCCTGCCCAGCCGTGCCGCCACCGCCGCCACCCTCGTTCTCGCCGCCGCCTTCCTGGCTGGCGCCGAGCAAGTTCAGAACCTCTTCGCGAACCTCTTCGAGCTTCAGGCCCAGATTGCGCAAAACCTGCGCGGCCACCCCGTCGTGCTCACGCAGGAGGCCCAGCAGGAGGTGCTCGGTCCCGACGTAGTTATGGTTGAGGTTCCGCGCCTCTTCAATGGCATACTCAATGACCTTCTTGGCCCGCGGCGTCTGGGGCAGCTTGCCCATCGTCACCATTTCGGGCCCGGCCTTGACCAGCTTCTCAACCTCAAGGCGCACCTTCCGCAGGTCCACATCGAGGTTCTTGAGGACGTTGGCCCCGACGCCGGAGCCTTCCTTGACGAGGCCCAGCAGGATGTGCTCGGTCCCGATGTACTCGTGGTTGAACCGCTGGGCTTCCTGGTTGGCCAGGGCCATCACTTTGCGGGCGCGGTCTGTGAAGCGTTCGAACATGGTCCCTCCGATCCGGGCCGTCCGCCCGGTCACGCAATCTGCCTTCCACGCGGCGTTCCGGCTTGTTCTTGGGATGCCGGAAAGCCGCGTTCACCGACCCTGTGCGATGGTAGGCGATGCCCCTTGTACGTCCGGCAGATGGCCGGGGGTTCAGGGGCTCTCCCCGCCGCGCAAGATCACAGTGATATCGGTTGCGAGGGGCGTGCCAGTGACCCGGACTGGTGGGAATCCGGGATCGGCATTGCCAGGCCCGGTCGGTCAGGTGCTGTATGGGTCACGGGCGTGTAACTGCCGAATTGGCGGGGCTGGCGGCTTCCGCTTGATGAGTCAGGGAACGCGGCGCCTGGCATGAAACAGACCACCCAAAGCGGCGACGAAGCAAAGCCCCGCCGACGGGGCGGGCGCGACGGGAACGAAGACTGCGCCGAGGGTGGCCGTGGCGCGCGCCAGGCCGAGGAGCGGGTTGCCGTTTGGGTCAAGTCCCCGAACCACGTAAAGATCGGCGCGGTTGGTACCTACCTGAAACAGAAACTGGACTGTTCGCTCGCTGTACGAGGAAGGCGTCCAGGTGGCGCGCCAGCCACGGTTGATCGGATTGGTAGGCAACGGTAGCTGACCCAAGGGTGGCGAGGCCTGGTTGACGCCCGCAAACAAGATCGAACCGTTCGGATCGGGTGCGGAAAGGCTGGCTGTGAATCCCGCAACGGACCCGTCGAGCACCCAAGAGCCGCCCAGCGCGGCCACTGCTCCGACCTGGAACGAAATATTCCAGAATCCGGCAACAGGGGCGATACCGCCTGAGCCAGGAAGCTGGTAGGTCACGGGTGTTCCGACCGGAGTGAAATCAAGCGACATCGCGACCAGCGCCGATTCGCCCGGCTCGATGACACCGTTGGGCACGCCCACGGGCGTGTTTGATCCGGCCACCACCTCGATCCACGAAAGGGCACCATTGACGTGCGGTGTTTGTCCAACGGCGGCACGGTTGGCACCAGCGAAGGTCGCCGCCGAGAACCACATCCACGTGTACATTGCTTTGGCGGGTTTGCTCATGGGCACCCCGACTCGACAAACATGTTGTGCTCGGCAAACGCCGCGCAGAAAATACTCCATTCTGCTTCGGCTTGCTGTTCTGTGCCTGGCTGCGGGAGGCCAAGTAGTTCCGCCAAATTCCCGGAGTGGGGACTGTCGCAGAACTCGATTCCGTCTCCGCCCAGCGTGGCCACAGCCCATTGACCGAATAGCACCCTCGCCCGGGCCAAGCCTGCACTGCTCCCGTAGTACGACTTCAACGCGTTGCTGATGCGCACCCAGGGTCCAGATAGCAGTTGACCCGCCGCGTGCTCCTCACAGTTGCAGTATGTCTGGTGATTTGATCCGGCGGGATAGTCGCAGTCAATGTAAGTTTCCGTCGGGTCGTCACGGATGTTGCCGCCGCCGATCTTGTGCTCTCGGCCCTGCACCGTGTCATCATTCAGCAAGTTCCCGAAAGTGTCTCCAAAGCCCTCGTGAAATCCACTGAAGTATATGTTGAAAGAGCCATGAAGCATGAACAGGGCGACATGACCGTACTCGTGCGCAAAGGAAGAATGCGATCCATTGTTCCACTGTCCACAGGAGGTGTTCTTGGGCGAGAGGGCGATCGAGTAACTCACGACCCCGTTGCTTGCGTGTCCATTACACGGGTTGGCGTAGGTCTCGTGGTTGGGGTAGATGTACAGGGGATTTGCCAAACTGGAGTGGGTGTCGGAGATGTAGGTCATGAAGAAGCTGCGGCACCGATTGGCGGCGAGAACGGTGTCCACTTGCGCGACGCGGAATTCTTCGGACATGTTCCCGTTCGATAGCGTCAGAGGCTCGTTATCGCCGACCACCGTCTGCGCGGAGGCCGAAAGCCATTCATGCGGCACATTTGGATCGCTTTCGGTGCGAACGATGTACCATTGTCCGCGGCCCGCGAATGACGCACTCAGGTCGATCGTCTGATTCGTGCTACCAAAGGTCAATGAGAACTGGCCGCTCGCATTGGTGAGCGTGTGAGCCAGGTTTTCGTTGATCACCCCTTCCACGCGGAGGCCCGGAATCGTCTGGCTCACCAAATTGCCGGAATCATCCCGGTACGGGTGCCAAGGAGCCCCGATCGGACGGCCCGGGGCAGATACACTTCCGGTCGTGGGAGGATCGAAGTTCGCAAAGTGTTCCTGGCGCCAGATGATTCTGGGACTGACCGTGTCCACGAAAAAGGTCCGTCGGCTGGCCATAGGACCTTTACCCTGGCGTGTCCGAACCCGCCAAACCCACGCATCGGGACGACGGTTGGAGCCCAGAAGCACAACAACTTCAGGTGGACTCTCAATGGTCAGATTCTCAAAACCTGATTGCGTCTGAACGATCATCCGCGCCGCTTCGGATGGCATGACCGGGTATTCCGAGCCGGAGGTGGGCGTGCCCGCGAGCCGGGCCGCCGCGAACGTCACGCGATTGAGCGTGCCGCGCTTGACGACAACCCGGATGTCGCTGCCTTCGACTTCCCTGCCGTGGTAAAGCTGTTGATAGCCGTAGGCGACGAAGCTGCCGTCCATCGCGGGTAAGGACCAAGACTCACGGAGCTCCAAGTCTCCGGAGTGTTCCGCTGCGCGGAGCGCTTCTGAGTGGGTGGCAAGGAAACCGGCCGCGGCCTGGGCTTCGCTCATGCCGGGCGTCATTTGTCCGCCGTAAAGGTACCTCAGTCGCTGGCCCGTGTTGTGAACCTTCACCCCGGGGTACAGCGCCCGAAGCTCGGCGACCGGGTCATCGGCGATTGCTTCGCCGGCCAAGCTACTTACACACACACACACACACACACATTGCGAGAGGCTTCTGCATGGCGCGCTCCTCGTAGGTTCCCCCGGGGTCTCAATGCCAAAGCCTACATCAACCCGCGCAAGAAGCAAGGGGTTATCAGCAATATTCCACAAGTGGCCACCATGGACCACTTCCACGGGATTGTGGAACACTCAGTCGTACTGCCTCGTCCCCGTCTCCGAAACCAGCGACGGGTCCGCCACGACCTCCAGCGGGATTACCGCCTCGTCCTCCTGCCCGCTCGATGATCTTCAGCTTGTAGGTCGAAACGTTCAGCGTCGTGGGGAGCGGCTCCGTCCCTGTAAGCCGAGAAGAACTGTTCCCCCGATGAACGCAAGTCCGCCGGGCGTCGGGGCAATCGGCACTGAGACTGTGGAGCCGAATGTTGCCGGACCCTGCCCCGTCAGACCAAAGGTGGGGTTGCCCTGCGGGTCAACACCGGTCGATACGAACAAGACCGTGCCGTCATCACTAACTCCATTGAGGCGAAACGTGGCTTCCCGCGCCTCGAAGAAGCTGGGTGTCCAAAGAATGTGCCAGAGGTCAGGTAGCGGGTTGGCCGAAATGGGGCTACCGCCCGGCGTGGGAAACGGCTGCTGGATCGACGCAAATCCAATGGTGTTTGATGGTGTCACCGTGGCTGACGGCGCAAAGCCGGTCGCGCCACCCAGCAGCGACCATGTGCCTTCCGCAAAGTTGGGCGTCACGACATTGAAACCCACGCGGCGGAAGCCTGATACAAGTGCCGTTCCCCCTTGGTACAAGACCGGGGCGCCCACTCCGGGATTGAACGATAGTGACATGCTCAATCGCGCGGATTCGCCCGGTTCGAGAACGCCGTTGGGGTTGTTGACAGGGGTGTTTGTTCCGGTGACGACTTCGCTCCACGCGAGCGAAAGATCGGCACGAGGAACTTGGCCAAGCGCATTCGTTTCTAGACAAAGCACGAGACCCACGAGTGTGTGCGCGATGCGGTGATCCACGGTTGTGGCCCTTTCTCAGGTTGCGCCATGCCAGGGGGTGGAACTTCTTCGTAAGCCGTACCTCGACCCTATGGGCAACCGCTTTCCACATACATGTTGTGGGCGCCAAATGCCCGACAGAAAATGTCCCACTCAGCTTCGGCCTGTTGTTCAGTTTCAGTTTGGGGCAATCCAAGCAACTCAGCGAGGTTCCCGGCGTGCGGATTGTCGCAATCCTGGGCGCCATCTCCCCCCACCGTGGCGAGCGTCCACAGTCCCAAGAGACTCCGCGAGCGCTCGAGCCCCGTGGTCGTCCCGTAGTATGACTTGAGGTCGTTGGTTATCCTCAGCCATGGCCCGGAGAGAAGCGGGGCCCCTTTGTGAGGAAGGCATCCACAATAGGCTGTGTCGGGCGCGCCGTATTGGCAGTTGACCCAATTTTCAATGGGACTGTCTCGGAGATTCCCGCCGTTCGTTCGGACAGCGCGGCCCTGAACTGAGTCATCATTGACGAGATTGCCGAAGGTGTCCGCGAAACCTTCGTGGAATCCGGTGCTGATCGGAAATCCGGAGTGCAGCATATACAGCGCAATGTGCCCGTATTCGTGTGCAGCCGCAGAGTGATTGCCATTATTCCAGCACCCGCCGCCGGCGCGAGGAAAGGCCATCAGGTAGTTTGTCCCATCATCAGCCGCCAGTGCATTGCAGTACGAAACACCCGAAGGAGCGTTCGAGTAGATGTAGACTCTGCGCGCGAGGCCGGCGGCCGTGGCTGACAGGTACTGAACAAAGAACGTGCGACTTCGGTGAGCGGTGATCACCGTGTCCACCTGCGCGACACGAAATTGTTCTTCCCAGCTGGAGTCCGCCAGGGCAAGCGATACATCGTCTCCGACTGCGGTGCCCACACTTGAGGCCAAGTAATGCGGTGGAGGCGGGGGGTCTACGGTGCCCAAGTCCTCTACTTTGTACCATTGAGCGTTGGTGGAGAACGTCGAAGAGAGGGTGATCGATTGCGACGACGAGCCGACGTTCAGCGTAAAGTTGCCGGCGACATTCGTGTAGGTGAACCCAGAGTTGCCACCGCTTTGTCCCGTGACACGTATCCCCGGAATCGTGTGCGTTACCAGATCGTTGGAGTTGTTGCGGTACGGATACAACGGGGACTCAATCGGCATGCCTAATGCTGAAACGCTGCCCGTCGTCGGTGGGCCAAGATGGGAAAACAGGTCATCCCGTTTTACAATCCGTGGCGAGACGGTATCGACAAAGAAGGTGCGGCGAAGCGGAAACCGGCTTTCACCATCTCGTGCCCGAACGCGCCAAACCCACGCATCGGGACGACGGTTGGAGCCCAGCAGCACAACAACTTCAGGTGGACTCTCGATGGTCAGATTCTCAAAACCTGATTGCGTCTGAACGATCATCCGCGCCGCTTCGGACGGCATGACCGGGTATTCGGAGCCGGACGTGGGTGTGCCCGCGAGGCGGGCCGCGGCGAACGTCACGCGATTGAGCGTGCCGCGCTTGACGATAACCCGGATGTCGCTGCCTTCGACTTCCCTGCCGTGGTAAAACTGTTGATAGCCGTAGGCAACAAAACTGCCGTCCATCGCGGGTAAGGACCAAGACTCACGGAGCTCCAAGTCTCCGGAGTGTTCCGCTGCGCGGAGCGCTTCTGAGTGGGTGGCAAGGAAACCGGCCGCGGCCTGGGCTTCGCTCGTGCCGGGCGTCATTTGCGCGCCGTAGAGGTACCTCAGTCGCTGGCCTGTATTGTGAACCCTTACCCCGGGATACAGGGCGCGAAGTTCGGAGACCGGGTCGTCGGCGCTTGCTTCGCCGGCCAAGCTACTTACACACACACACACACACACACATTGCGAGAGGCTTCTGCACGGCGCGCTCCTCGTCAGCTTCCCCCGGGGGGCTCAATTTCAAAGCCTACATCAACCCATGCAAGAAGCAAGGGCGAACTTGCAATTTCCCAAAGAGGCCAAACGTGTCCAAATCCACGAGAGTGTGGAATGTCTAGTCGTACTGCCTCGTCCCCGTCTCCGAAACCAGCGACGGGTCCGCCACGACCTCCAGCGGGATTACCGCCTCGTCCTCCTGCCCGCTCGACTTGTCCCGGACGATGATCTTGAGCTTGTACGCCCCGATGCTCAGTGTCTGCGGCAGCGTGATGTTCTGCACGAGGTAAAAGTCGCTCCGAAAGCTCCTCGACGTCTCCACGATCGGCTGCTCCGCCTGCTGCCACGCCTTCACGCCGTCCGCATCGTGAATCAGTTGCAGCTCCTGCGACAGCTCCACCGCCCACTTGTCCCCCGGCTGGGCACCTTCGCTCAGCCGCGGCGTGTCCTTGATCATCCGCTGCGTAAAGCGCGACACCTCCGTGTACACCACCGCCCGCATCGGCTTGCCCTGCTGGATGCGGCTCACCCCCAGCGGCATGTACTGGCCAAATCCCGTGACCTTCGCCGCCAGCGCCGCATTGATCCGCATCGGCCGCGCCCGCAGAAAGCTGTTGCCGAGATTGATCGAGACGTCCGTCAGGATCCCCGGCCGGTCGTCCGCCGCCTTCAAACCCGCGACCAGGTCGCGAAACGCGTTGATGATCTGACGCTGCTCATCATTGAGCGGTCCGCCGTCGGTCGTCTCCGGCGTGATCACCGTCGGCGCCGAGCCCGGCCGCACCGCCTCCATCGCCGCCAGCGAAAGCCACGCATGAAACGGCGTCTCGCTCGCCGCGGCCTGTTGCCGCAGCAGGTCCGTCAGTTGCAGCGATGTCTCATCAATCCGCTCGGCCAGCGACTTGGGAGGCGGCGGAACAAACTCCGGCTGCTGAGGTTCGGGCAGGGTGGCTTCGGCAGTGGGGGGGATGGCGGGCGGCTTCGCTTCGGGCTGCCCCCGATCCAGCACGGCCTGGACATCCACCGGATGCTGCTGGGCCAGGCGCTCAACCTCGGTCGGCTTGCCCGGATCAGGAATCTCGACAGACGGCGGATTCGATCCCCCGCCATCTTTCATCAACGCCGAAAGACTCGTGTTGACTGCAGCCTGAGGGGCCGCGGCGGGCTGATTCGCACACCCCGCGAGCAAAGCCAGGGTGATGGGGAACAGCAAGCTGCGCATACGCACCGACTCCTTGGTGACTCGCAAGCGGATCCTCCGCTTTGGGGGTATCGGCGAGAACAGCGCAGGGGCTTGGGATTCAGGCGTGGCACCGGCCTTCTGGCCGGTGGCAGGACAATCTTGCGCATCTATGACGGTGGATGGACCGGCGCCCGGGTCACCGCGCCAGCGTCTGGGCAAACCTCAGTGCCAGGACTTCCAGCAGCCGGTCCGGGTCGCCCCCGCCCGACTTCTGCTTGAAGTCCGCGCTGACGGCATCATGCAGCAGCCCCGCCAGGCGCGCCGGCGGCACCCGCCGCGCGACGCCGAGGATCGCCTCCTTGCGAGACTCCGGCCACAGCTTGAGCTTTCCTCCAAGTTGCCAGGGATTCATCCCCTGCTTGATCCCTTGTGCCGCGGCGTTGAGTTTCCGCGCCAGGTCGAGACACGCGTAGGCGAGCGGGATGTTGGCATCCTTGCGGGCGTTGTCGAGGATCAGGTGCACGTGCCCGAGCGAAGTGGGGGCGTGCCCGGAGAGGAGCGAGTCGTGCACGACCCAGACTTCCTCCTCACGAGTCAGGCCCACCATGTCCGCGACGTGCTTCATCGTGATGACGGGGGCCTTGGCGGTCGGCCCGGAATCCGTCGTGGCCGATACCGCGAGCTTCTCGAGCTCTGTGTCCAGCCGGCCCAGGTCCACGCCGATCCGGTTCACCAGGAGTTCCGCCGCCTTCTGCTCGATCGTCGCGTTGTGCCGGCGCTGGCAGCTCGACATCACCCACGCCGCGGCCTCGTAGTGTGTCTTCGCCTCGCACTTGATGATCGCACCAACCTTGACGATCATGTCGTCAAGCTTCCCCGCGTGCCACTTGTCCGTGCGCAGCACCAGCGTCGCCGAATCGCACGGCGCCGCGGCGTACCTCTCCATCAGCGGTCGATTGTCCTCTTTGATGATCTGGTCGGCACTGTCGACAATCACCAGCTTGTACTGGGCCATGAGCCCGAACGTCCGGCACTCATCCAGAACATCCGCGAGCTGCGCGGAGAGCCCGTCAAAGCGGAACACCGCGATCTCGCCGTGCGCCTTCTCCAGCGCCGCCTTCAGCGCGGCGGTGTGCTCGGCCTGCAGAAACACTTCCTTGCCGACCAGGGCGGCAATGCGAGTGTTCGCGGAGAGGTCGCCGGAGGATTGAAGCTTCTTGGCCACGGCGAGAGCGTATCACAGAAGGGCTACAGCATCCGGGCCATCAAAAACCCCGCCAGCAGGTGGACGATGAAGACGATGACGAAGATGACGGCCGCCCAGCGCCATTGAACTCGCCGCGAGAGCATCATCCACCGCCGCCGCCGCCGGACGAGCATGAAGATCCCGCCGCCGCAGGTTACGGCCAGTGCCAGGAAACCGCTCAGAAGGATCATGTGCTGCTGCCGCACAATCGGTGCTATGGGTTGACGGACGAAGAACGTCACCGTGAACATGACCAGGACGATCAGCCCCATGACGGCGTCGAACCCGACGGCAAGGGAAAAGGACATCACCGCCGCGAGCCATGCGCCAAGCCGCGTGTTCTCCGACCCGACCTGCAGGTGCAGATACGCTGAACACTCCGGGCAGCGATCGACCTTCAGGCCACGCAGGTTGTAGTCGCACACCGGGCACGGTGCGTCACGCGAGTTGAGATAGGTGGTAAGAAGCGGGTCAGTCACGCGGAGACCTACGGTGACACTGGGCGCTAAGTTCGAATCGGAACCGCGACCGTCAGGGAGCGGAAACTTCCAAACACCCCACGGCGCCATCTCAATCGCAACGCTTCCCCAGCGCCCTTCCTCAAACGCCTCACCCGCTCCCTCGCGGTTCTGTCGCCGTGTGTGGCAGGTTCTGCATGTCCCGCACGTACCGGATCGCTCCCTCCAGCGACGCCTGGTCCCACAAATATCGCTTGCTTCCATCCCGCGCCCATATGTGCTCACGCGCGACCAGCTTTAAGTCGCGAAGCCCTCGCGTCGACCAGGACTTGAAACTGTTCAACATCGGCTCCGGCTTCGAATCGGCAGACACCACGACGTGAACATGATTCGACTGAACACCGATCCGCCACACTTTCCAGCCCCGATGCTCGCACACGCCCCGAATTGAATGCTCAACGCAGCGCCGCTGCCGCGGGTTCAGGACCATCGGCGGCGCCACCATTCGCCGCTGGGCTTCTCGTTCACGCCCGGGTATCTTCGGAATCGGCGGCGAGTCGTACTCGTTGTGCGTGTCGTCCACTGTCCCCCGGCCGTCCCCTGGCAGCCACGTTCCGTACGTGCGAAACGTAATGAGATAGGCGACCGGAATCCCGTCGGGAATGGCATCGCCAAACGGTGTGGTCATCGACACAGGTTACAGTGTTTCCTGCGGAACCGTGACCATCACACATGTTCCATCGGAACCGCGACCGTCAGGGAGCAGACACCTCCGCTGACCGGGCGGGTTCAGGCGCGGCAAGTGCGCAGCCCTTTCCAAGCATCGGATGGAATTGGGTGCATCGGGTCGTTGGACGCTTCCGCTCCTTAACAGTCGCGGTTCCGACAAACACCCTCCCCCGCGCTTTCTACCCCGCCTAATTCTGATTCCCCCTGAACCACTCAATCGTCCTCTTCAACCCTTCCTCGAACCCCACCTTTGCCTTGAACCCGATCACCTTCTCCGCCTTCTCCGTCGAAAGACACCGCCGCGGCTGCCCATCCGGCTTGGTCGCATCCCACTCGATCCCGCCCTTGAACCCCGTCAGTTTCACGATCAGTTCCACCAGGTTCTTGATCGTGATCTCCATGTTCGTCCCAAGGTTGATCGGGTCCGGATCATCCTTCTTCTCCGCCGCGAGCACGATTCCCTCCGCCGCATCTTCGACGTACAGGAACTCGCGCGACGCCGAACCCGTCCCCCAGCACACGATGTTCTTGTCGCCACGGTTCTGTGCCTCTACACACTTCCGGATCAGCGCCGGGATCACGTGCGAGCTGAACAAGTCAAAGTTGTCCCACGGCCCGTACAGGTTCACCGGCAGCAGGTACGCGCTCTTCATTCCGTATTGCAGTCTGTACGCATCCAGCATCTGCCACGCGGCCTTCTTCGCCACGCCGTAGGGCGCGTTGGTCTCCTCGGGATACCCATTCCACAGGTTGTCCTCATTGAACGGCACCGGTGTGAACTTCGGGTACGCACAGATCGTGCCCACCTGCACGAACTTCCCACCGCGCTCGATCATCCCGTCCAGCCTCGCCTGCTCGATCAGGTGCAGCGCCATCGCCATGTTCGCGTAGAAGTAGCGACCCGGGTTCGCCCGGTTCGCGCCGATCCCGCCCACCTCCGCGGCCAAGTGCAGCACCACATCCGCCTTGGTCCCGGGAAATGCCTCCCGATACAGCCGCTGGCAATCCGCCAGTGACGTCAGGTCAAAGTCCTTGCGCCGCGGGATGTAGACGTTCTTCTCCGGCACGCCACGTCCCTTGAGCAGGGCCAGCACCTGTCGCCCGAGAAACCCCGCGCCGCCGGTGATGATGATGCGTTTGGACTTGAGATCGGTCGTCATGATTCAGGCTCTCCCGCCGCCCCCGAAGGGGACGCAGAGGATAGGGGTGGGGGTGGGTCTGCGTGAACTACACTCCGCCCCATGGCGGTGTTCGTATTTCCAGATGTGGCGAGGATGGGGCTCGGAAACATGCTGTTTCCCTGGGCCCGGGCGGAGGTCCTCGCCGCGCGTTACGGGACCCGCATCCTCGCCCCGCGATGGGCCAAGCCGCGCCTCGGCCCCGTTCTCCGCAAGGAAAGGGACAAGCGCTTCTACCTCGGCCTCTTTGACAACCGCCGCGCCGGCTACATCCGCGGCGTGCGGCGGGCGCTGATCATGTCGCGCGCGGTGCGCATCCCCTACGCCCAGGCGGACTCGTTCATGGCTTCCAGCGACGCCAAGTCCGGTCTGCACATCCTGGAATGCGGCACCTGGGAGGGTTGGTTCGAAGGTCTCCTCCCGCATCGCGAACTCATCTCGCGCCGGCTCGACGCAATCCTCTCTTCCGGGGTGCGCCGGCGGCTCGCCGAGGCGGATACCGCCTTCGAAATCGCCGTTCACGTTCGCCGCGGCGACAAGGCCCCGATCCCGTTCGGCAGACCGATGACCGGCGAAGCAACCGAGACGCTGCCCGAACAGTGGTACATCAACGCGATCCGCTCCGTCCGCGACGCGCTCGGAACAACCGCTCGCGTCCGCGTGTTCAGCGACGCCAAGGCCGGCCAGATCGACTCGATCCTTGCCGAACCCGGGGTGACGCGCAGCGCCGACAATCCATCCATCGTGGACATGCTGCTGCTGGCCAAAGCGCGGGTGCTGATCACCACCGGGCTCTCCAGCTTCTCGGCCTGGGCGTCGTTCCTCGGCGCGATGCCCACGATCTGGTACCCGGGCTCGGGGATGCCGCTGATCGAGGCAAAGCCGGCGTTGTCGATCGAGACGGACCTGGATGGGCGAATCAACGGGCGCGGCGCGGAACTCATCATCGCCGCAAGCCGATAACGGGCGGACTGGAGTGGGCCATGGGAACGGCGGGAAAGCTGGCATCGGCGATGAGCCTCTTCGGCGTGGACCCGAGGAAGCTTGTGCGAAGCGTTCGCGGGCTTGGCCCGTACTTCCGCAACCGCGCGGAGATGCGCCGGCAGCTTGCCGCCGGCCGCGGCTCGGGCTTCACCATGGGACGGCGATACCCGTGCCTCTCCGATCGCTACGAGGAGAGCGGTGTCGCGACCGGGCAGTACTTCCACCAGGACCTGTTCGTGGCCCAGCGCATCTTCGAGAATCGCCCGGCCAGGCACGTGGACGTCGGCTCCCGCGTTGACGGCTTCGTCGCCCACGTCGCGTCCTTTCGAGAGATCGAGGTGTTCGACATCCGAGACTTGCACGTGAAGGTCAAGAACATCTCGTTCCGCCAGCGAGACATCATGCAGGATCGGCCCGATCTCGACGGGTACACCGATTCGCTCTCGTGCCTTCACACGCTGGAGCACTTTGGTCTCGGCCGCTACGGCGACCCGGTCGATGCCGATGGACACACCAAGGGCTGGGAGAGCCTCTACCGCATGCTCCGCCCCGGCGGGAAGTTTTACTTCGCCACGCCCATCGGCCCGCAGCGCATCGAGTTCGACGGGCACCGGGTCTTCTCCGTCCCGTTCCTGATGGGAATGATGGCCGGTAAGTATCGCGTCGATCGCTTTGCGCACGTTGACGATGCTGGCGACCTCGTCGTCGGCGGCGACCCCGCCGGGCCCGACGGCGCGAACAGTTTCGGCTGCCGCGTCGGGTGCGGGATCTTCGAACTCACAAAGTTGTAATCGCCGAACCACACTCCGGGCACACGCCCGTCGGCGTGCCGCTCAGGTCGTACCCGCACGTGCCGCAGTGCCCGGGCCGGGTCCGCGGCCCGCGACGCACCACCGCACCAACGCGCCTCAGGACATCCTGAAGGTCCCGCTGCGCAAAGACCCAGAGAAACCCGCCGTACATCCCCATGCACACCAGCGTGGTCGTGAGAACAGCCGTCACATCCCCCGCCACCGTCCGCGGCGTGGCCAGCCCGATGAGCACGCCCGGCGTGAACGAGACGATCCCCGCGATCACCGGCACGGCGTACACCCGCACCGTCTCGCGCAGACCGCCCCCCAGCGGCCGGATCGCCAGGAACAGGCTCACCGGCCCGAGCAGCCCCAGCGAGACGCCCGCGCCGATCGCGGCGCCCGTCGCGGCGTGATCCGGCCCCGCTATCACGCACGCCGCCGCCACGATCCCGATGAACGCCGCGGCGTATCCGACTGTGAGGCGCATGTACGCTGCGGTGCGGCGCTGCGCCAGGAACATGCTCTCCGATGGCCCGTGCACGAGCCGCGCCGTCATCCCCACGCACAACGCCGCCATCACCGGAATGGCCTCCTGCCAGCGTGTCGAGAACACCAACCGGATGAGCGGGCCCGACAGCACCGCCTGCCACAGGCAGATCGGCAGCCCGATCAAGAGCAACATGTGGGTCGTGCGCAGGTACGCCATGCGTTGGCGCGATGGATCACCGTGCATCGTGCTCAGCGCCGGGAACAGCACGCCGGACAGGTTGTTCACCAGGAGCCGCAGCGACTGGTCCGAGAGATTCCACGCGAAGTAGTACACACCCGCCGCCGCCAGCGCGGGATAGACGCGGCCGAGGATGATCTGCCCGCCCTGGTAGGTCGCCATCATCGCGATCGACGCCACCAGCAGCATGGTGCTGTCGCTGACCAGGTACTTCCACCGCCTGAGCTGCAGCCGCACTCGGATCCGCGGGCGCGCCCACCACCACATCACCCCGGCCCGCGCCAGGGTCACCGCAATCGGTGGCAGGATGAAGCTGTACGCGCCATACTTGAATGCCGCCAGCACCACCGAGAGGCCGATCGTTCCCACGATCCCCGCCAGGCCGACCACCGCCACAAACCGAAACCGCATCTCCGCGCGCAGTTTCGCGTCCGGAACCGTCATCAGGCCGTTGAGCGGCAGAGTGATCGCCGCCGCGAACAACAGCCCACGCAGCGCCGGCTCGTTGTAAAACGTCGCCACCGCCGGCGCCGCCGCCGCCGTCGCCAGCCCCGCCGCCAGGCCGATCATCAGCGACATCCAGAACGCGGATGTCGACCACAGGTGAAACCGTCCGTGCCGCTGGATCAGCACCTGCCCGATACCCGCCTGCTGAAGCAGGGTCGCAAACGTCGTCACCGTGTAGGTGAGCGCGACCAGCTTGAAGTCTTCCTTCGTCAGCAGGCGCGCCAGCGCCACCTGCCCGATCAGCGTGACGATTTTGTCCGCCACGCCCTGGCCCATCAGCCAGAAGAACCCGCGTGCGGTCTTGTGGCCGATGCCCGTGTCGGTCTTGGTGGTTGGAGGGTTGCTCATCGCGCCGGGGTGTTATCGGCAATTGCACCGGGCCGGCGTGCATCCATACTCCGATCACCGCGCCGGTGTTCGGAACGTACCATCGATCAATGTCCGACACACACCCGGAGCGCACCGCGTGAGACGAGCCTGTCGAGTGCTCGGCGCGTTGGCCCTGGCCGTCGGTGCCTTCCTCCTCCTCGCCTGGACCGGCGGCCTCATCCTGTCCGACCGCTGGATCTGGTCGCAGTTCCTCTCCTGGATTCCGTCCATTGTCCTCGTCCCTGTTGCCGCCGCGCTCTGGCTCCTTGCGGCCGCGCTTCGGAGTCTCGGCCGCATCGACCGCACGTGGCCCCGCCGCAACCTCTGGATCGTCGGTCTCTGGCTCTGCTTCGCGGCCGGGTACCTGCTCATCGTCGACCTCCGCCTCTATCGCCTCCCGCTGCCGCCTCGACCCACGACTCCGCATCTCCGCATCCTCCACTGGAACGTCTCCGCGATCGAGCGCTTGGCCCAGATCACCGAGCCCATGCTCGCGCAGAATCCCGACGTCGCTGTCCTCGTCAACCCGCACAGCAGCGTCGGCTGGGGAGACTTCCCCGCGGCCGTTGCGCAGTTCAAAGTCCTCAACGTCGGCGGATTCGTCGTCGTCTCGCGCGTGCCCGTGCTCACGTACGGCATGGTCTGGCTCGGGATCGAGGGCCTGCCGCCGGAGACGCAATCCACCCTGCCGCGGCGGCGGGGATGGTCCGATCCCGGGCGCGCAATGTTCGTCGAGCTCGACACGACCGAATCACTCGGCAAGACGACCATCCTGTGGATGCTCGACCTTCCTTCCGAGCCGCGCCTCTCCCGATGGACGATGGCGACCGACGCGGCCAAGACCATCCGTGAATGGCCAGGCCCGATCATCGAAGTAACCAACCAGGACACTGGCGGACGCGTGGCTTCGGCCCGGGCCGTTCACGGCTTTCCGCCGCCCGACATTGCCGTTGGAGACTTCAACATTCCCCGCGGCGGGGCTTCACTCTCGATGCTCTTCCCTGGCATGCGCAACGCGTACGGCGAGGCGGGGGCCGGGTACTCGGCGACGTGGCCGCGGACGGGCTTCAAGACGCCCATCCCGATGTACCACATCGATCAGATGTTTGTTGGCGCAAGTCTCAAGGCCGCGCGGTACGAAATCGTGGATCCCGGTTTTGGCTACCACATGTTCCAGGTGGGAGATGTGGTCGTGAAGCAGTGACGGAGGGACGGAGGGACGGAGGGACGGAGGGGACAACGATGCAGCAAAGGGTTGATTGCGGCCCGTTTCCGGTCCTCTTTACTGCGTCGCTGCGTTACTCCGTCGCTGCGTCACTGCCTCATTGATCGTGCCCGCGCATTTCGGAGAGCTTGTGGCCCGCGTCGCGCAGGGTCTTTTCGCGCTTGGCTTTTTCGAGGTCGGCGTCGACCATCATGGCGGCGAGTTGCTCGACGGTGGTCTTGGGGTTCCAGCCGAGGCGCTTCTTGGCCTTGGACGGGTCGCCGAGGAGGAGGTCCACTTCGGCGGGGCGGAGGTAGCGCGGGTCGAACTCGACAAAGTCCTTGAAGTCGAGACCGGCGTGCTGGAACGCCATCTCGGCGAACTCGCGGACGCTGATGGTGCGTCCGGTCGCGATGACGTAGTCGTCGGGCTTGTCCTGCTGGAGCATGAGCCACATCGCCTCGACGTAATCGCCGGCGAAGCCCCAGTCGCGCTTGGAATCGAGGTTGCCGAGAAAGACTTTCTTCTGCAGGCCGAGCTTGATGCGGCCCACGGCGCGGGTGATCTTGCGGGTGACGAACGTTTCGCCGCGGCGGGGCGATTCGTGGTTGAACAGAATCCCGCACGAGGCGTGCATGTTGTACGACTCGCGGTAGTTGACGGTGGCCCAGTGGGCCATGACCTTGGCGACGGCGTAGGGCGATCGCGGGTAGAAGGGAGTTGTTTCCTTCTGGGGCGTCTCGACGACCTTGCCGTACTGCTCAGAGGAGGAGGCCTGGTAGAAGCGAACTGTCTCGCCGGTGTCCTGCTGGTACGCGCGGATGGCTTCGAGGAGCTTGAGCGCGCCCATGCCGACGCTGTCGGCCGTGTACACGGGCATGTCGAAGCTGACGCGCACGTGCGACTGGGCGCCGAGGTTGTAGACCTCGTGCGGGCGGACCTCCTGCATCAGCTTGCCGAGACAGCCGGCATCGCAGAGGTCGCCGTAGTGGAGGCGGAGGGCCTTGCCGGACCAGTGCGGGTCTTCGTAGATGTGGTCGATGCGGTTGGTGTTGAAGGTGGAAGCACGCCGGACGATGCCGTGGACTTCGTAGCCCTTGCCGAGGAGGAGCTCGGCGAGATAGGAGCCGTCCTGGCCGGTGATGCCGGTGATGAGAGCGCGTCGCTGAGTCGCCAAGGGGGGCCTCCGGTTATGGGACGGGTGCTACGAAGGGGGTCGTTTGGGAGTTCGTCGGCGATCGTAGGGGCTGGGATGAGGTTTTGGGGGGAGAGGGGGATGGGCAAATGGCGAAAGCGACAGGGCCGGCTTCGCTCTCCTGGCGGCGAATCGGGAACACGACATCCGGGAGGATTCGAAGGTTTCGACGGAACGTGGCGAGCCCGATTCCCTTCACCACGCGCGGGGTTGGTCCGCTCGCGTGTTTTCGGGCGGTTCCGCTCACGGACGACGGCGATCCAGGCCGCGTTTTGCCGGTTTTCATCCCTCGTCCGACCCTTTCTCGCCGGAGTCCGGGGGTTCGTGTGGTAGACTGTTTCCATGAATCGAACCCGAGGTATTGCCGCGGTGATCGCTCTCTTTGCCGGCGCGGCGTCGGGGCAGCGGGTGCTTTCGCGGGCGGACTACCAGGATCGCCTGCACGGCATGTGGCTGGGGGAGTGCATCGCGAACTGGACGGGGTTGCGGACAGAAGGGCAGCGGATCACGCCGCCGTTCTTTACGGATGCGGACTGGAACACGCACCCGTCAAACCTGACGCTGCCGATCGAGTTCGTGCTCAACCAGGACCCGTGGCTCGCGGATGACGACACCGATATCGAGTACGTATACCTGCACAAGCTGAGCACGCTGAACCCGGCGCGGGGCTGGTTGACGGCGGACGAGATCCGTGATGCGTGGCTGGCGCACATGGACCCGAACTACATCTGGGTGTCGAACCGGCGGGCGTGGGACCTGATGGGTCGGGGCGTGCGGCCGCCGATGACGGCGAACCCGATCCCGAATGACTTGTGGGCGTTTATCGATGCGCAGCTGACGACCGAGATTTTCGGGGCGCTCTCGCCGGGGATGCCGGAGCAGGCGCTGGCGTACGCGGATATGCCGATCCGGACGACGGCGTTTGGGTACGCGATCCAGGCGTCGCAGTTCTACGTGGTTCTGTATTCGCTGGCGACGCAGGTGGACCCGGGGCTGTCGGGAAGGGACAAGGTGATCTGGCTGGTGCGCGAGGCGCGCAAGTGGATCCTGGACGGGAGCAAGTCGGCGGACATCGCGGACTTTGTGCTGGCGGATTACCTGGCGAACCCGGACTCGAACAACTGGGAGCTGACGCGGGACCGGATCGCGGAGCGGTACATGATCAACGCCCCCGCGCACGGGTGGCACTTCTACAACTGGGCGGAGTCGTCGGTGAACTTTGCGTGCGGCCTCTTGGCGCTGCTGTATGGGGAGGGCGACTACAAGAGAACGGTGCAGATCGGGACCCTTTCGGGCTGGGACTCGGACAACGGCACGGCGACGATGGGCGGGCTCCTCGGGCTGATGCTGGGGTATGACGGGGTGAGAGCGCAGTTCCCCGGTGTGCCGTTCTCGGATCGGTTCGACATTGACCGCACTCGGAACAACCTGCCGGACTTCCTGCCGGCGGACCCGCAGGCGCAGGACCGGCTGGAATGGATGGCGGCGCGGATGATGCCGGTGATTGACGCGAATGTGAGGGCCGCGCGGGGGAAGGTGACGCCCACGGCGTGGGTCCTTCCAGCGCCGGTGCTGTCGCGGCACATCATGTTCAACCCGGACTATGACGTGTGGAGACGGAGCGCGAACTGCCGCCGATCGATGCAAGGCGGGTTCGCGTGGGCAACGTCGTCGGCGCCGGCGGGGCCGGGCGGTCCCTCGGGAGTGTCGGACCCGTGGTTCATGGGCAACGGGTACGAGCATGACTTCACCGGCCTTGACGGCCAGGATTGGCGTCGGAGGCCGTACACGACGGAGGGGACGGGGGTGAGCGGGCCGGTGACGCTGATGGTGGAATACGACCGGCCGGTGGAAGTGGAGACGGTGAGATTTTTCGAGGGCGATCACACGCCGACGGCGGGCTGGTTCACGAGCGCCGTGGTGGAGGTCAAGGTTGGCGGGGTGTGGATGAACGTGGGGTCGGTGATGAGCGAGCCGCTGGACCCGGCCAAGCCGTTCCAGGTGATCGACTTCGTGCTCAACTCGGTGGTGAACGCCACGGCGGTGCGGGTGGTGGGGGTGGTGCCGCCGGGCGGGTACGTGACGTGCTGCGAGATCGATGCGCTGGCCCGATCGGCAAACATTGCCGGTGCGAAGGTGGCACGCTAACTCCGGGCGAACATTGGGGAGGGGTGGGGGGCGCGGGCCGATGAGGGGCGGGAGACCGGGGCGAGGATGCCCGGTTCACCCACGCATGACGACGGTTGACGCGACAACTGCAGAACGGCCGCGGGCGGGGCTGGTGCCGAGCCTGATCAAGCTGGCGCGGCCGCACCAGTGGGTCAAAGGCGCGTTCGTGGTGGTGGGCCCGGCGTACGGGGTGGCGGACGGGAAACAGGTGACGGCGGGATTTGTGACGGCGGTGGTCGGCGCGTTCCTGGCGTTCGGGTTCGCGTCGAGCAGCTGTTACGTGTTCAACGACATCCGCGATCGCGAGGCGGACAAGCTGCACCCGCGCAAGCGGAATCGACCGATCGCGTCGGGCGCGGTGCCGGTGGCGACGGCGAAGGTGTTCTCGCTGTCGCTCCTGGGATGCGCGGCGGCGGTGACACTGCTGGCGCTGTTCAATCCTGAGCGGGGCAACTGGAAGGCGATGTCGCCGGTGCTGTGGCTGGCGGTGTTTGTGCTTGGGTACGTGGTCAACACGACGTTGTACAGCGTCCGGTTCAAGCACGCGGTGGTGCTGGATGTGATCAGCTTGGCCACCGGGTTTGTTGTCAGGGTTCTGGGAGGGTGTGCGGCGGCTGGGGTAACACCGAGCCCGTTCCTCCTGAACTGCACGTTCTTCGTTTCGATGTTCCTGGCGTTCGGGAAACGGCTTGGGGAGCGTCGGACGATGGGGGAACAAGCGGGGGCGGCGAGGGCCGTGCAGTCGGCGTACACGGATGAGCTGCTCAGGATGGCGGTGATGGTGACGGGGGTGGTGTCGCTGGTGAGCTACGCGGGGTACGTGCAGGACTCGGGGCAGAAGTACGAACTGGGGTTCAACTTGCTGTGGCTGACCATCCTGCCTGCAACCTACGGGCTGCTCAGATGTATCGTCTTGCTCGAGCGGGGACAGTACGATGATCCGACCGAACTGGCCGGCAAGGATCGGCCGTTTCAGGCTGCGCTGGCGCTGTTCGGGGTCATCACGGTCGCGGTGATGGTTGGGTTGCATAAGTGAGCCGGGAAACCGGTTTGTGCGCGTCCATGTGTGAGTCCCCGCGGAGAAGGTCAACGAAATTCCGGTCCCCTGCCGGCGGCGTCTGCCGCGGCACTTGAAGGAGTTGGTCAATGAAGCAGTGCATGAGGAACGTCGCGGTCATGGTGTTGGCGATGGCAGGAATGGCCGCGCCGGGTTGGGCACAGGACAAGCCCGAGGGGCCGGAGAAGAACAAGCCGGACTTCCCGCCGTTCAAGGAAGTGTCGGAGGGGTATGAGAAGGTGGTGTCGACGGCGGACGGCGAGAGCCTGTACACGCTGTACAAGAGAGACAAGGACGGGCAGCTGCTGGCGGAACTGCCGCGGGGCTACCAGGGTCAGAAGCACTTTTTCGCGATGACAATGCCGACGGGGGAACTGTTTGCGGGTCTGCAGACGGGCGCGCAGTACGTGTACTGGAAGCGGTTTGACAAGCGCATGGCGCTGATCGCGCCGAACACGGACGTGCGGTCGACGGGGGACAAGGAGAGCAAGGATTCGCTGGCGAATCACTTCACGGACCGGGTGGTGATCGATGTGCCGATCGTGTGCATGGGTCCCAACGGGCAGCCGGTGATTGACATGGACGACCTGCTGGTCGGGCACGCGACGACGTTCTACGGCGGTCTGGCGGGCGGGGCGAACGGTCGGCTGGCGACCTTTGCCAAGGCGCCGAAGGCGTTCCCGGAGAACGTGGAGATTGAATACTCGGTGCCGGTGGGCGGCGGGCAGATCAAGAGCTTCCACTACTCGATCAGCGTGATCAAGGAAGACCCGAGCTACAAGCCGCGCAAGGGCGACCCGCGCGTCGGATACTTCCAGACGAGCTGGCGTGACCTGGGCAAGTTCAAGGATGAGGAAGTCTGGACGCGGTACATCGAGCGGTGGAACCTGCAGAAGAAGGACCCGTCGCGGAAGCTGTCTCCGCCCGAGAAGCCGATTGTGTACTACGTCGAGCACACGGTGCCGGCGCGGTACCGGCGGTGGGTCAAAGAAGGCACGTTGTGGTGGAACAAGGCGTTTGAGAAGGTGGGGATTGTCGACGCGATCGAGGTTTATTACCAGGACAGCGAGACCGGGGCCCACATGGACAAGGACCCGGAGGATGTGCGGTACAACTTCATCCGGTGGCTGAGCAACGACATCGGGACGGCGATCGGGCCCTCGCGTGCGCACCCGATCACGGGGCAGATTCTTGATGCGGACATCGTGCTGACGGACGGCTGGATCCGGCACTTCTGGTACCAGGCGAACGAGTACATCCCGCAGACGGCGATGGAGGGCTTCAGCCCGGAGACGATGTCGTGGCTGGACCGGAACCCGAGGTGGGACCCGCGGGTGCGCCTGGCGGCTCCGGAGGATCGGGACGCGGCGCTGGCGCTGCGGGCCCGTCGGGGCGTGCTGGCCTACGGCGGGGCGCCGACGGCGGTATCGGACGGCGCGATGATGGGGAACGATTCGCTGCGTGAACTGGCCGGGTACTTCGGGCCAGACACGAACCTGTGCATGGCGAGCCAGGGGATGGCCCGGAACATGGCGCTCATGGGAGTCGCGATGGAGGCCTTCGAGCTTCTTGGTCCCGAGGACAAGAAGGACGAGGGCAAGAAGGACGACAAGAAGGAAGAGAAGAAGGACAAGGACGACCTGATCGACGGGATCCCCGAGTGGTTCGTCGGGCCGGCGCTGGCGCACCTGACGGTGCACGAGGTCGGGCACACGCTGGGCCTGCGGCACAACTTCAAGTCGTCGAGCATCTACACGATGGCGGAGATCAACTCGCCGGAGCTCAAGGGCAAGTGCACCGTGGGCTCGGTGATGGATTACACGCCGGTGAACATCAACATGGACGACGGCAAGGTGCAGGGGGACTGGAACCCCATCGGCATCGGGCCCTACGACATGTGGGCGATCGAGTATGGGTACACCTCCGAGGACACCAAGGAGGTGCTCAAGCGCTCGGCCGAGCCGATGCTGACCTACGGCACGGATGAGGACACGGGCGGGCCCGACCCGCTCGCCCGGCGCTACGACTTCTCGGCCAATCCGCTCGAATACGCCAAGAGCCGCGTGCGCCTGGTCAAGGCCCTGCGCGAGCGGATCATGGACAAGTTCGTCAAGGATGGACAGAGCTGGGCGCGGTCGCGGCGCGGGTACCAGATCACGCTCAACACGCAGATGGACGCCATCAGCATCATGGCGAACTGGGTGGGCGGGGCGTTTGTGAGCCGCGCGAACAAGGGCGACCCGGGCGCGGGCGACCCGATTACTCCCGTGCCGGTGGCGCAGCAGCGGGCGGCGATGAAGCTTGTGGTGGAGCAGGCGTTCTACGACGAGGCGTTCGGCCTCTCGCCCGAGCTGCTCCGGAAGATGACGACGGACAAGTGGTCCGACGGCGGGACGGTCCGCGGCGAATCGACGTGGCCGGTGCACGACCAGATCTCGGGGATCCAGTCGGCGGCGCTCACGATGCTGCTGAACCCGAGCACGCTGCGGCGGGTGTACGACAACGAGTTCCTCGTGCCCTCGGGCGAGGATGCGGTGACGCTGCCGGAGCTGATGGACACGGTGTCGGGCGCGATCTGGACCGAGATCGAGAAGAGCCCGGACAAGAAGTACACCTCGCGTGAGCCGATGATCAGCAGCCTGCGCCGGAACCTGCAGCGCGAGCACATGGACCGGCTGATCGACCTCTGCATCACGGACGGGTACGGGGCGGCGAGCAAGCCGATCTCGAACCTGGCGACGTCGAAGCTGCGGGACATCAAGCTGCGGCTGGATGAACTGACCAGCAAGAACGGCGGCAGGCTCGATCCGTACACGCACGCCCACCTGGATGAGTGCAAGCTGCGGATCGAGAAGGCGCTCGAGGCCCAGTACATCCGGAACGCCGACGGCGGGTTCGGGGGCTTTGGCGGGATGTTCTTCGGGCGGCCGACGACGGCGGCGGCTCCGGCGGCGGAGAGCGAGCAGAAGTAAGACCTTGACCTCATGAAGAGCGCAGGCGGGCCGCCCGGAAGGGCGGCCCGTTTCTCATTTGGCGGAGCAGAATGAAGCGTTGGCGTATCAGGTGCAGCCCGCGGCGAAGCGGTTGATGTAGCACTGAAAGTCGTTTGCCGTGAGCGCCGGGTTGCCGCTCGACGCATCGCAGTTGGCCGTCGGGCTGGCGCTGGCGAACGCGTTCAGGAAGCACTGGAAGTCGTTGGCGGTGAGGAGCGGCGTTCGTGTGCTGCCGTCGCAGTTGGCGTAACAGGGGAGCGTCCCGATCCAGAGAATCGCTTCGCGATGACCGAAGTCCGCGTACCCGCCCACATAAATGGTGCTTCCGTCCTGGTAGACCGCTTTGGCCGCGGAGTAGCCGGTGTACTGCGCGGGGAGGAACTGGTGGAGGCCCAGCCAGGATCCGGGTGTCCCGAAGTTGATTGCGGCGCGGGACAACCCGTTCTGGATGAGTTGGCCCACGTGAATGCTGCCCGTGGTCGCGAAGAAAGCCGAGTAGGTGACACCGGGCGGGCCAAAGTCCTCGAAGCTCTCCGGCGTGCCCCGCCACAGGGCCGCGCGCTCGGACCCGACGAAGTTCACCTTACCGACTTGAACGCCCGGGGCCATGCCATTGACCTTGCCAGAAAGACCCATGGGCGTGAGGTCCTTCCAGCTCTGCGAGCTGCCGTTCCAGACGCCGGGATGAGAGCCGTTGGAAAAGTCCGCGAACCCACCCTGGAGAGTCCCGTCGGTCGCGAGGCAGTAGGAACGGATAGCGCCCGCGGGGTGAAGATCGATGAAGCTCTCTCGCGTTCCTCGCCACATCGCGGCGTGATCGACATTGAAGGGCAGAGCCACCATTCCGGCCTGCATATTTCCATGCACGGCACTGGCTTGAGAAGTAGTGTTTGCGCCCGGGGGATTAAGGCTCACGTAGCTTTGGGGTGTACCTCTCCAAAGAGCAGCGCCGAAGTAGTATCCGACTTGCGACGTCTGGTCCATGCCGACCACATATCCGCCCGCGGGCGAGAGAGCTGTCCAGGAGCCGGCACTTCCCGACCAAAAACCGGCGAAATACCCGGTCTGAAGATCGTACGGACCGCTCTGGCGTGTGCCCGTGAGACACGTCACCTCCGAAGAGGCGCCGCCCGGCGGATGCAGCACCACAACGGTCCACTGCTGTCCTGAGGCCGGACACGCCACGGTCAGAATGAGGGTAGAAAGTGCTCGGACGCCGTGCATGCAAGCAGTGTACCTTTTCGCCTCGCCGCGCCCAAACGGAAACTTGAGGAAACCGTCAGAATTGCAGGCCACCCGTTCCCCGTTATCCTGTCGCCATACGAAGGAGGTGCTTCATGGTGAGGAGAATCTTTGTAGCGGTCGCCCTATATGCGTGCGGACCGGCCATGGCACAGAATCTTTGGCGTGTGGACAACGGTCTCGATCGCCACCGAGCGGAGACGGCGCTTCGCCTCAGTCCGAATGAGGATGAACTGATCGTCGCATGGATCGAGTACGGTTCAAGCACATTCGCTCTCGTGCACCACTGCATCGGGAACCTGCAGCAATCAAATCCGAACTTCACAACAGCCGGCCCCATCCCGGGCGCGAATACTTCAACAAACGCCGATCCCGCTATCGCCTACAAGAACGACGGGACGGCTTGGATTGGCGCCTTCAACACCGCGGCCAACCCGCCGCCTCCGTCTCGACTCTGGCTGGCCTCCAAGGCGCCGTTGGCGAGTGCGTTCGGGCTGGCCAGTTCGCTAACGCCGGGCTTTGAGGTTGACAAACCAGTTCTCGTGGCGGGTCCACCGGCCACCGGCGGACCGGATGTGTTGGGGCTACTTTTTGCAGCCCGCCCAGCACCCGGGGAACTTCGGCTCCGCAGGCTAGATTCTACCGAATACGAGCCGATTATCTTTCCGAGCTCACCAGTTGGACAAGACTCAAGCGGGGACTACGGCGGGCCGAACTCAGCGACCATTTTGCGGACTGTTTCAGAGCCCGCTCTCGTAGGTCGGTGGGTGATCGCGTATCACCAACCCGACCCTCCACCACCGGCGACAAGGACCGGGTTGCGCCCGCGCGCAACCCGGGGCGCCGATGGGCTGAACTGGGCGAACGCGTTGGCCGATCCAACAAAGGCCGTGAATCCCGCGCAACTGACATTGCCACCCGAGGACATCCACTGGTTCAACCCGGACGACCCATTCTTGCTGCCGACCACAGGCCCCAAGGTGTTGAATACGCCGAGTCTCGCAACCGATCCCAACAACCAGCGCACTATGTATGTGGCGTTCATGGGGCTTACTGCGAGCGCGAACAATTTCGAGAACATCGACCTGATGATCGCTCGGAGTACTGACGGAGACTTGGATTTTTCAGGAACTCCTGCGGGCAATAATGTGCTTCATCTCACGGATGCGGACTTGGGTGATCCCGAAGGATCGGTGCAGTTCTTGCCCACGGTTGGCGTGGATGGCTACGGGGGCGTTAGCATCGTGTACTATGTCGGATGGAGAGAGATGGGTTCCGCGTATTGGACTTACCAAGTCAAGTACGCTCGCATGCGTCAGTTCGGCACCAATCCGCATCCGACAGTCAAGCGCATGAATCTGACGCCGCCCTTCGAGATGCACACCGCGACGGTGCGTCACCTCGATCCCGGCCCGCATGAGTTCTTCGGCGACTACATCCAGTCTGACATCCGCAAGTGCCGCATGTGGGTTGCCTTCCCGGCACGCCTCGCAGGTTCCCCGTCTTTGGCCGTGTACGTCGCGCGCATCAATATTTGCGTTGATGCAGATTCTGACCAGAGCGCTTCGCTCAACGCACTGGACCCCGCGCTGTTTGTCGACCAATACTCGCGGGGTGATATGCGAGCCGACCTCAATCGCGACACGCATCTCGACGGGCTTGATTTCAGCCGCTTTCTCGAGTCTTATTCGTGTGTGTGCAACCCAGAATAGCGTTCGGCTTCTTGGCTCAGGTGTACAGGAGGTTTGTCGTCCACCCCTTCCACATCTCCCGGTACGCGGCTTCGAGGCTGCGCGTGAAGGCGGGGCCATCGCAGAGGGGGGATGTGCGGAGGCGGGCTCGGAGGCCGGTGCGGAGGCTGGCTCGCTGGGACTTGTCGCGGGCGAGTTCGGTGGCGATGCGGATGTAGTCGCCGGTGGTGGGGGCGGCGAAAGAGTCCATGCCGAGGGTCTTGAGGATGCTGGTGCCGATTCGGCCGCCGAAGGTTTCGCCTGTGAGGGTGACGACGGGGACGCCCATGTCGAGGGCTTCGAGAGTTGTGGCCGCGCCGTTACAGGGGAAGGTGTCGAGCGCGATGTCAATGGCGTTGTAGGCGGCGAGGTGCTCGGCGTGGGAGGTGGTCTTGGGGAGGCATTCGACGCGGTCGCCGGTGACGCCGAGGCCGTCGAAGCGGGCGCGGATGCGGGCCGCGGCGGCCTGGTCGGCGAAGAAGGCGTTCTTGAGCACGAGGCGAGAGCCGGGGAGGCCGCGGAGGATCGCGGCCCAGGTCTCGAAGGTGGAGTCGCTGACCTTGTAGAGGGGGTTGAATGAGCCGAAGGTGACGGTGTCGTTGCCGGCGGGTTCGATGGCCGGAGCGGAGGCGGAGGGGGCGAAGCAGAGGAAACATCCGGGGAGGCGGACGAGCTTTTCGGTGAAGAGCGATTGCGCGGCGTCGGGGGCCGTGACGGCGTCGGCGAGGTGATATCCGACGGACTTCATGCCGGTGGTGTTCGGGTAGCCGAGCCACGCGACCTGGACCGGCGCGGCGCGCATGGCGAGAACGCCGATGCGCGAGCCGGGTGTGTGGCCGGCGAGGTCGACGACGATGTCAATGCGGTCGGCGTTCATCTGCTGGACGATCTGGGCTTCGGATGCGCGGGATGTGTCGCGCCAGACGAACGCGAGGGAGCGGAGGCGCTGGGTGACGGCGTCGGGTTGGCCGTTGGATGAGTAGCAGAAGGATCGGATGCGCGAGCGGTCGTGGTTGGCCAGGACCGGCTCCATCAGGCTGGCGATGGCGCCCTCTCGGAAGTCGGAGGAGAGGTAGGCGACATTGAGCGGGCGATCGGGGGAGGGGTCGTTGTTGAAAGAGCGGATTCCGCCGCCGTACGCCGCGGTGAGGGCGCGGCCGAGCTGCTGGTGCTTATCGAAGACGTCCTGCGGGGAGACATCGCTGGTGCAGTTGAGGGCGGCGCAGAGGTTGGTGAGGAGCAGGGGTTGGTCGGGCATGACCTCGAGGGCTTCGCGGAGCGTGGAGACGGCCTGGGTGACGCGGCCGGAACGCAGGAGCGCGAGGCAGAGGTTGACCCAGCCCTCGGGGCGCTGGCGGGAGAGGTCGCGAGCGACAGTGGCGGACTCGACGGCGCCGTCGAAGTCAAAGGTGCCGATGAGGGCGCTGGAGAGGCCGAGTTGGGCGGGGAAACTGCGGACATCGAGCTCGACGGCGCGCCGGAAGGGTTCGACGGCCTCATCGGCCCGGCCGCTCATGTTGAGGGCGGTGGCGTAGTCGCTGTGCATGTCGGCGCGGCCGTCGTCGAGGTGGCGGGCCTTGTCGAAGTGGAAGAGGGCCTGGTCGAGGGCGCCGGTCTGGAACTGGAGGAGCCCGATGGAGTGGTGCAGGACGGCGTCGTTGCCGTGGGTGGTGAGAAGGGAGCGGAGGTGGGTGATGGCGTCGCTGATGCGGCCGTTCTGAGCCATGACCATGGCCTGGCTGATGGAGTCTTGAACGTTGGACATGGGGCCTCCGGTTGCGCGGGGTGCGAGAAGGGATGTTAGGGGGGAAGGGCAGAGACGCAGAGACGGAGTGACGCAGATACGGAGTCAGGAAGCTGAGGCGATGGACGTCCACATGGTGCGGTAGGCGGTTTCGAGTCGGGCGGTGTGGGCGCGGGCGTTGCAGAGTGTGGATTGGCGGAGCAGGTTGCGGAGGGTGGCGCGGAGATTGGCGAGGCGGGGAGCATCGGCGGCGAGATTGGCGGCGATGGAGAGGTAGTCGGATTCGGTAGCGGCGATGAGCTCGGGGAGGTTGACGGCGGTGAGGAGGCTTACACCCACGCGGCCAGCGTGGACGCGGCCGGCGAGGGTGACGACGGGGACGCCCATCCAGAGCGACTCGCAGGTGGTGGTGGTCCCGGCGTACGGGAACGGGTCGAGGGCGATGTCGATGTCGTGGTATTGGGTGAGGTGCTCGGCGGTGGTCTTGGTGTGGCCGGCGAGGTCGAGGCGGTCGGGTGAGATGCCGCAGGCGGCGAGACGGGAGAGGATGCGCGTGCGGACAAAGGGGTCGTTGAGGCCGCGGCCCTTGAGCGTGAGCCGAGAGTGGGGGACGCGGGCAAGGAGCCTGGCCCAAAGGTCAATGGTCGGGATGGAGAGCTTGGCGAGATTGTTGAAGGAGCCGAAAGTGATGGGGCGGCCGGGGTCCCTCGGGCGGACTTGGGGCGCGGCGTCAAATGGGCGGTAACAGAGGAAGCACCCGTCGAGGCGGATGAGGGTCTCAGTGGCCCACTGATCTGTGCCCGGCGGATCGGTCAGCGAATCGACGATGCGGTAGCCGACGGCGGGGACGCCGGTGGTATTGGGGTAGCCGATATACGAAGCGATGACCGGGGCTGGTGCTCGAGCGACGGCGGTGAGGCGGTTTCCCTGGGCGTGGCCGGCGAGCTCGATGAGAATGTCGATGCGGTCGGCGGCGATGAATGCGGAGAGGTCTTCGTCGGAAACGGGGAAGAGGTGGCGCCAGTTGGGAACTTTCGAGCGGAGCCGCGGCGTGGCCTTGTCGTCGGGAGGGCCGACGTGGTAGCACCAGACTTCAAACCGCTCGGGGTCGTGGTGCTCGAGGAGGCCTTCGAGGAAGTAGGAGACGGAATGTTCGCGCAGGTCGCCGGAGAGGTAGGCGATGCGAAACTTGCGGTCGGGGGAACGGTCGGTGATGCGGTGCATCGGCGGCGGGGAGCCGACGAGACGGCCGAACTGGGTGTGCGCGGCGAAGACTTCCTCAGGGGAGACACCTGCGAGGTAGTTGAGCAGGCAGCAGAGCTTGTCCTGGAGTGAGACATCCCCGGGCGCGTGCTTCTGGGCGGCGCGGATGACGGCGATGGCCTCTTCGGTGCGGGCGGTGTCGGCAAGGATGCGCGAGTAGGCGTGGGCGATGTCGGGGCGGTGCGGGGCAAGCGCGAGTGCGCTGCGGTAGGCGATGTCGGCATCGCCGGCGCGCTGCTGGTTGGCGAGGATGATGCCGAGGTAGAGGTGGGCTTCGACGTTGCGGGGGTCGAGTTCGGAAGCGCGGCGAAAGGCGGTTTCAGCGCCGGGCATGTCGTTGATCGTGCTGCGCATCATGCCGAGGGACACGAAGACGGCGGGGTCGTGCGGGGAGAGGCGGGCGGCGTCTTCCATGCACGCCGCGGCGTCGGCGAAGCGTCCGGCGCGGGCGTGGGTGTTGGCGGCGTGGAGGAGTTGCTGCGGAGAAGGCATGTCGGGGCGATGGTACGAGACAGACGGCGTCGAAAGGTGACCGAGAAGAAGGCACTAGGCATCAGGCAGAAGGCGAGGAGCACCGGGCTTGCCACATGGCGCGGAGAGCATCGCCGAATGCGGAGGCGTAGCGGGGGCCGTCGCAGAGAGGTGAGGCGAGCAGTCGCGGGCGGAGGGATTGCTTGACAGAGTTCAAGCGCGGCGTGTCGGCGGCGAGGGTGGCAGCGATGGAGATGTAGTCGTCGGTGGTGGCAGCGATGAGTTCTGGGGTGCCGATGGCGGTCAAGAGGCTGGCGCCGACCCGCGCGGCGTGGACTTGGCCGGCGAGCGTGACCACAGGGACACCCATGAGGAGGGCTTCGCAGGTCGTGGTGGTGCCGTTGTACGGGAAGGGGTCGAGGGCGATGTCGACGCGGTCGTAGGCGGCGAGATGGTCGGACTTGGACTTGATGGGGCCGAGGAGTTCAAGGCGGGAGGGATCGAGGCCGGCGTCGCGGAAGCGCGTTGTGAAACGGTCGCGGATGGATGGGGAGGAGAACTGAGTGGCCTTGAGGATGAGACGGGAGTTGGGGATCTGGTTGAGGAGGCGGGTCCAAGTGTCGATGGTTGGGGCGGAGAGTTTCTGGACGACGTTGAAAGAGCCGAAGGTGATGGGGCGGGAAGTGGGGGGCGCGGGGGCGGGTGCGTCAACGGGTGGTTGGTAGCAGAGGAAACAGCCGGGGAGGCGGGAGAGGCGTTCGACGTTGAAGGCGTCGGCGCCGGGTGGATCGGTGATGGCGTCGACGAGGCGGTAGTCGATCTGGGAGAGGCCGGTGGTGTTGGGGTAGCCGATGGCCGTGACTTGGATCGGTGCGGGCCTGGCGGCCATGATCGAGAGGACGCTGCCGGCCGTGGCGCCGGCGAGCTCGATGAGGATGTGCGGGGCATCGTCGCGGAGCTTCTGGAGGACGGCGGCGTCGCTGAGGCCGGCGATATCGCGCCAGGCGTCGGCGAGGGACTTGAGGCGCTGCGTCGTCGCGTCGGGAAACGAGCAACTGGAATAGCAGTAGATTTCGAAGCCGCGCCGGTCGAGATGGCGGATGATGGGCTCAGCGAAGAAGGCGACGCTCTGGGAGTAGAGGTCGGGGGAAATGATGCCGATGCGGAGGCGCTCTTCGGGATGGCGTGCGTGCGCGGGGAGGGGCACTTTCGGCACCGCGGCGAAGGTTTCGCCAAAGCGGCGGTGGAGGGAGAAGACCTCGGCGGGGTCGGCATTGGGGGAGTAGTTGAGCGTGGAAATGAGGGCGCCGAGGACGTCGCGGGCGGCGGGGTCTGTAATGAGTTGCGAGCGGAGGTGAGCGATGGCGCGTTCGACTTCGCCGATGTGGCAGAGAACGTTGGCATAGGGACCGCGAGCGAGCGTGGCGTTGACGCCCAATGCTCGCTCGGCCGTGGAAAGAGCGAGGTCAAACTCGCCCATGCCCCAGTAGAGGGGGATGAGTTCGAGAAGAAGCTCGGCGCTGGACTCGGCGCGCCGGGCGGCGATCGCGGCGGCGGCGAGGGCTTTGTCGCGCTGGCCAAGGGCATCGTGGATGGAAGCTAGCGGGATGAAGTAATCGCCGACATCGGGCGCGGCGGCGGTGGCCCGCTGGGCGTGGTAGAGCGCCTGCTCGCGCTGGCCGAGCTGGAAGAGGAGGACGGCGAGGGAGTGGTTGGCTTCGGCGTGACCGGGGTCGCGCTGGAGGAAACGCCGAAGGAGTTGGCGGGCCTCGGCGAGGCGACCGGCCTGGAAGTGGGCGCGGGCCTGGATGAGGGCTGGCGGGATCATGAGGGGCGGCAATGGGAGCGCCAGATGGAGCGGAGACAGTCGCCGAAGCGCCGGGTGAACGCGGCTCGATCGCACAGCGCCGAGGAGGCCATGCGCTGACGGAGGGAACTGCGGAGAGTGGCGAGGCGCGAGGGATCGTTGGCGAGCGCGGCGGCGGTGCGGATGAAGGCGTCGGCATCGCGAGCGGCGAGTTCCGGCAGCCCGACGGCGGTGAGGAGGCTGAGGCCGACGCGGGAGGCGTGGAGCTGGCCGACGAGGGAGACGACGGGGACACCCATCCAGAGGGCTTCGCAGGTGGTGGTGGTGCCGTGGTATGGGAAAGTGTCGAGGGCGATGTCCATGGCGCTGTAGGCGTCGAGGTGGTTGCCCTTGTCGTCGATCTTGGCCCAGAGATCGACGCGAACTTCGGGGATGCCTTCATTCTTGAGCACGTCGAGGATGGGGCGGCGAGCTCGCGCGGATTCGAGGCCCTGGGACTTGAGGATCAGGCGGGCGCGGGGGACTTCGTGGAGAAGGCGAGCCCAGAGTTTGAGCAGGCCCGGCGTGACCTTCTTGATGGAGTTGAAGGAGCCGAAGGTGATGAAGTCGCGCTGGGGTGGGGCGGGTTTCGAGGCCGCGGGACCGAGCCAGGCATCGTGGAATGCTCGTTCCTCGGGCGGGGAGTAGCAGAGGAAGCAGGGATCGATGCGGACGAGTTGTTCGGTGGCCATGGCCTCCGCGCCGACGCCGTTGACAGGGTCGGTGATCGAATCGACGATGCGGTAGTCGATGGTGGGCACGCCCGTGGTGTTGGGATAGCCGCAGTAGGTAACCTGAATCGGGGCGCCGCGCAGGCGGAGCGCGGCGAGGCGATTGCCGAAGGTCTGGCCCGAAAGTTCGATGAGGATGTCGATCTCGTCGGCGCGGCTGGCGTCGACGAGTTGCTGATCGTTGGCGCGGGAAAGATCTCGCCAGGTGTCGGCGGCGCGCTGGAGGCGGGCGGTCATGGCGTCCGGGCGGCCGCCGGTGGAGAAGAGGAAAACCTGGAATTGGCGGCGGTCGAGGCCTTCGACGATTGGGCGGGTGAAGTAGGCGACGGAGTGTTCGAAGAAGTCCGGCGAAACAAGGCCGATGCGGAGTCGGCGCTCGGGGTCTGGCGAGTTGGGCCATTGCGTGCGGACCTCGCCGGGGAGGGCGGAAAGGACCTGGCCGTAGCGATGATGGGCGGTGCGGATCTCGGCGGGGTCTACGTTGTCAGCGTAGTTGAGCGCGACGCAGTAGTTGGTGAGAAGGCCTGGGTGTTCGGGGTGGAGTTGGGCGCCCTCGCGCAGGAGGGCGAGCGCCTCATCCTGGCGAGAGGTCATGCCGAGCACGGAGCCGAGGTTGGTGCGGGCTTCGGCGAAGCGCGGGTTGATGGCGAGGGCTTCGCGGTACTGGTCCTCGGCGGCGTCGTAGTTTTTCAGCTGAAGGAAAAGTGTGGCGAGCAGGCCGCGGACCGGGGCGGAGCGCGGGTCAAGCGTGAGGGCGTGTTCGAGGGACGCGATGGCCGGGTGCACCTGATTGAGGGACACGAGCAGAGAGCCGCGGGTGGCGTGGAGGTCGGGGCGGGCCGGCGCGGCGGCGATGGCGCGGTCGATGTGGCTCATGGCCCGCTGGGGCTGGCCGGTGTGCATCATCACCAGCGCCATGACGCGGTTGCCCTCGGCGTGGGCTGGGCTTTCGCGGAGGGCGGCGTCGAGAGCTGGCGCGGCGAGATCGAGCCGGCCGCTCTGGGCGAGGTTGGCGGCGGCGGCGACTTGTTCATCCACGGTTGGCACGAGGCAAGTCTAACGCGGCCGGGCGCACCACTCCTGCCACATGCCGCGGAGTGCACGGTCCATGCGGGCGGCATAGGCGGGGCCGTCGCAGAGGGTCGAGTTGAGGAGGCGGGGCCGGATGGACTCTCGCAAGGTGGCGAGGCGGGCAGGGTCTGCGGCGAGCGACGTGGCGATGGAGATGTACTGATTCTCGTCGCTGGCGATGAGATCGGTGAGGCCGAGGTTGGTGAGGATGGCGGCGGAGACGCGCTCGACGTGGCGCTGACCCTGGAGCGTGACGACGGGCACGGACATGGAGAGGGCCTCGAAGGTGGTGGTGGTGCCGTTGTAGGGGAACGGGTCGAGAGCGATGTCGACATCGCGGTATGAACTCAGGTGCTCCTCGAACGTGCGTTTGACCTGGGAGCATTCGATTCGCGCGGGGTCGATTCCCTCCGCGGCGAAGCGACTTCGGATGAAGCTCGCCATGGCTGGGTCGTAGTACTCGAGGGACTTGAGGAGCAGACGTGAGGTGGGGGTTTCCTTCAGCATGCGGGCCCAAACCCGGAAGACCTGGCGGTTGATCTTGGCCGCGGCGTTGAAGGACCCGAAGGTGAGGCCGCCGCCGGGAGCTCGGGCGGTGTCGGGGCGTTCTTCGGGAGGGCGGTAGCAGAGGAACGAGGGGTCGATGCGGACGAGTTTCTCGCTGGCGAATGCTTCCGAGCCGGGAGGATCAGTGAGAGAATCGACCACGCGGTAGTCGATTTCGGGGAAGCCGGTGGTGGCGGGATAGCCGAGGTAGGTGACCTGGATGGGCGCGGGCTTCAGGGCAACAGCGGGCAGGTTGTGTCCGGCCATCAGGCCGGCGAGTTCGATGAGAATGTCGACATGGTCCTTGTGGATCGTTTCGGCGATGGCGCGCGGGGTTGCGCCGGCGAGGGGGCGCCAGAGCGCGACGCGGGCTTTGACTCGCGCCGTGACTTCATCTTCCGCTTGCCCCGTCGAGTAGCAGATGAGTTCGAGGGACGAGCGGTCGTGGTGCTCGAGGAAGGGCTCGAGAAAGAACATGACCGCGTGGCGGCGGAAGTCGCCGGAGAGGAGGCCGATTCGCAGTGTCCGGTTCGGGTCGCGAGAGTTGGGGTGGGCGGAGAAGCGAGTCTCTGGGGAATGGGCCAGTCCCGCGGCCTTGTGGGCGGCGAGAACGTCGGCGCCGCCGACGCCGGGCATGTAGTTCATCGCATGGGCGAGAGCGATGGCGCAGCCGCTGTGTCCGGGTTGCAATGAGAGGCCGTGCCGGGCCGCTTCGACGGATTCCTCGACCCGGGCCTGCTTGAGCAGGAGAGGAGACAGGGCGGAGAAGAGTTCGACGTCGCCGGGCGTGGTCTTGATCGCTTCTCGGAGTTGATCGGTGGACTCCGCGTAGCGGTACGTGAGGCGGAGAACGTGGGAGAGGCCGAGGCGAGCGCCGGTCGCGGCGGGGTTGATTTCGATGGCTTTGCGATAGGCGGACTCGGATTCGGGTCCCCGGCCGAGGCCGGCGTAGACGTTGCCGAGGTTCTGCTGAAAGCCTGAGTCCGTAGGACGACCCTGGGCGGCGCGCTGGGCGAAGTACAGGGCGGTGTCGGCGCGGCCCATGGACTGGAGCACCATGGACATCGCGTTGCAGAGGTCGGGATGGCCGGGGCTCTGGCGGAGGGCGCGGTCGAGGAGTGCGCGGGCCTGCTCGGCGCGCCCGGCTTCGACGTGAAGCCGCGCCTGCTCGATCTTTGCCGACACATCAATCATCGCCCGGATGATAAGGTCAGGCGGGCCGGGCGCAGTAATCGTGCCACATCTGGCGGAGGACACGCTCGAAACGGGTTGCGAAGCTCGTGGCGTCGCAGAGCGAAGAGGAGCGGAGGTTCCGAACGCCGGAGCGGGCGTCGGCGAGGCGGGCGGGCTCGAGTGCGAGGCAGGCGGCAAGGGAGACAAACGCGTCTTGATTGGGAGCGATCAGATCGCCAAGGCCCGCGGCACGGAGAAGGCTTGCCCCGACGCGCCCGGCGTGCATGGACCCTTCACAGGTGACGACGGGAACGCCCATCCACAAGGCTTCGCAGGTGGTGGTTGTGCCGTTGTACGGGAAGGTGTCCAGAGCGATGTCGAGTCGGGAGTACATGGCGAGATGATCGGACTTGCCCGGAACGCCGTCGAGGAGGTCGAGCCGGGCGGGCTCGATCCCGGCCCAGGCGAAGGCCTGCGAGAACTCGCGACGGGCGACGGGCGTGGAGATGCCGCGGGTCTTGATGAGGAGGCGAGAGTTGGGCACGGCGAGGAGCACTCGCGACCACGCGCTGATGACTTCGGGGCCGAGCTTGCGGATGGAGTTGAACGACCCGAAGGTGATGGTGGGGCTGGGTGGGCGGTGCGGGGGCGGGGTGAGATCAGTGCCGGAGTAGCAGAGAAAGCAGGTGTCGATGCGCGCGAGGCGCTCGGTGCTGAAGCGTTCAGCGCCCGGGGGGTCGGTGATGGCGTCGACGATGCGCCAGTCGATGGTCGCCAGGCCCGTTGTGTTGGGGTAGCCCAGGTACATCGCCTGAACGGGGGCGGCGCGACTTCGAAGGGCCGCGAGAGGTCCGTTGGCGGTGTGGCCGCTGAGCTCGATGAGGATGTCGATGGAATCGCGCCGGATGGCGTCGACCAACGCGCGATCGTCGAGACCGGCGACGCTGCGCCAGACGTCGGCCGACGTCTTGAGCTGCTCGGTCATCCAGTCAGAGCTGGTCGAGGCGGAGTAGCAGATGAACTCGAGCTTCGCGGGATCGCGGGCGGCGAGGATCGGCCGCAGGAAGTAGGCGCAGGAATGGTCCCAGAGGTCGGTCGAGAGCAGGCCGATGCGGAGGCGGCGGCCGGGATCGCGTGTGTTCGCAAAGACGGGGGAGTCGGTGCCCCGCGCGGCAACGAGGCGTCCCCAGCGCTGATGGGCTTCGAAGACCTCTTCGTGAGTGGCGTCACCGGCGTAGTTGAGGGCGGAGAGCAGGCGACCTTGGACGAGAGGATCGTTCGGATGCTCGCGCCCGGCGCGACGGAAGCAGTCGATGGCCTGGGCGACTCGTCCGGACACGAGAAACAACGCGCCGAGCGCGCAGGTGGCTTCGGCGTTGCGCGGCTCGGCGGCGACGGCACGCTGGTACACGGCTTCGGCGCGTTCGAAGTCGCCGACGCTCTGGAGAGTCCGGGCGAAGGCGAGCAGGCCGGGCATCCACGCCGGCGCGAGGTCTGTCGCGCGCTGCATGTAGGGCAAGCCTTCCAGGGGGCGCTGCATCGAGGCGAGAATGGCGCCGAGCTGGAGCGCGAGGTGGGCTTCGGACGGCGCCAGTTCGTGGGCGCGGCGAAGGTGCGGGAGCGCCTGATCGAGGCGACCGACGTTCATCAGCAGCGTGCCGAGCAGGCCGGGGACCTGGGCGCTCGCCGGGAACTCGCGGACCGCGGCTTCGAGCAGGGCGATGGCGTCCGGGATGCGCCCGGACTGGGCCAGCTGGACGGCGCTGCGGACCCGGTCTTCGGAGGTGGTCATGGTCGGTCCTGAGCGGCGCAGCGTTCACGCCAGGCGGAGCGGAGGGCTGTTTCGAGTCGCGCGGTATATCCCTTTGCATCACACAAGGCAGACGTTCTGACACGTTCTCGAAGACCGGCCCGGTACGTCGCGAGGCGGTGTCGGTCCTGCGCGAGGGAGACGGCGAGGCGCTCGTATTCGTCGGCATCGCGTGCGGCGAATTCGGGCACGCCGGCCGCCGAGAGCAGGGAGAGGCCGACGCGCCCGGCGTGCGTGTTCCCGCGGAGCGAAATGACCGGGACTCCCATCCAGAGGGCTTCGCACGTCGTTGTGGTGCCGTTGTAGGGGAAGGGGTCGAGAGCGATGTCGATGCGCTGGTAATGAAGCAGATGCGCCGCGGTGTTCGCATCTTCTCCCAGCAGATCGAACGTGCCCGGGCCGACACCTCGCGATTGAAGTCGGTGGGCCAGGTGTTCGCGAGTCGCTGCATCGCTGAGGCGGCGGTTCTTGAGGATGAGGCGCGAGCCGGGAGCGTGGAGCAGGATTCGGGCCCACAGGTCGAGGGAAGCGTCGCTGAGCTTGCCGATGGCGTTGAAAGAGCCAAACGTGATCGGACGGTCGGACAGCGGGCTCGGGTCGGGAGCGATGGACGGGGGCTGGAAGCACAGAAAGCACGGGTCGACGCGAAGGAGGCGCTCGGTCGCAAAGGCTTGAGCGTCGTAGGGGTCGCCCGCGGGATCGGTGAGAGAGTCGACCATCCGGAAGTCCATCGCGGCGATGCCGGTGGTGTTGGGGTACCCGATCGCCGTGATCTGAATCGGGGCCGCGCGGGCGGCGAGCGTCGAGAGGCGGTTGCCGGCGGTAGCACCCGAGAGCTCGACGACGATGTCAATCTGATCGCCGCGAAGCGTGTTCAGGAGCTGAGCCGGAGAAAGTGCCGCGGCATCGGTCCAAGCGTCGGCGAGCGACTTGAGGCGCTCCGAAACGGCGTCGGGGCGAGGGAAGGTGAAGTAGGCCCGAACTTCAAAGGCCGCTCGGTCGTGGTGCGAGAAGATCGGTTCGACAAAGCGGGCCACGGAGTGATCGCGCAGGTCCGGGGAGATGTAGGCGATGCGGAGTCGCTTGTCGGGGTCGGTGGGCCGGGTGAGTGGAGGCGAGGGCGGCGCGGCGGCGGCGAGGTTTCGACCGAGCTCGACGTGGGCGGCGTGAATCTCGCGGGGTTCGTGGGGGAGGTAGTTGAGGAGGGTGGCGTGGTTGAGGAGGACCGTGGGGTGACCAGGAAACCGGGCGCGGGCCCCGCGGAGCGTTTCGAGCGATTCGGACATTCGCCCGGCGTTCTGGAGGATGCCGGAGAGGTTGGTCCAGTTGGGAAGGCGTGCCGGATCGAGTTCGATGGCGCGGCGGCAGGACGCCTCGGCGCCTGAAGCATCCCCCTCTGAAATCTGGCAGAGAGAAAGGCCGGTCCACGCGGGGGCGTACCGGGAATCGGCCGCGATCGCCTTGTCGAAGAATGGGCGGGCCTCGGCCGGGCGGGCGCGCGAGAGGAGGACATTGCCGAGGTTGACGGCGAACAGGGCGCTGGCGGGGCGGAGTTCGACGGTACGGCGGAAGGCGTGCTCGGCCTGGTCGAGGAGTCCTGTCTGCATCAGCATCGTGCCGAGCGTGAAGTACACCTCGGGCACCGCTGGGTTGGACGCGACAAGGCGGCGCATGGAGAACAAAGCCTGGTCGCGCTTTCCGGCGGCGAACGCGGCGGAGGCGGCGTCGACTTGGGCTCGGAGGTTCTGCATGCGCGGTTCACGAGCGGGAACAGAGATTGCGGGCGTGGGCGCGGGCGGCGCTGTCCGCGTCGAGGCAGTCGCTCAGGCTGTGAATGGGGCGGGGGCCGATCGCGTTCATGGTGTGCTCGACGGTACTCGCGATGCGTGTGAATGGAATGCGGCCGGAGAGAAAGGCTTCGACGGCGGCCTCGTTGGCCGCGTTCATGACGGCTCCCGCGCTGCCGCCCTCGCGCAGGGCGCGATAGGCCAGCGAGAGGCCGGGAAAGCGTTCGAGGTCCGGTGGTTCAAACTCGAGCATCGGTGAGGCGCCGAGTTTCTTTGAGCACCCCGGGGCCCGGCGAGGCCAGGTGAGAGCGTGCTGAATCGGCGTCCGCATGTCGGGCGCGCCCATCTGGGAGATGGTCGATCCGTCGGCAAACTCCACCATCGCGTGCACGATGGACTGCGGGTGGATCACCACGGAGATTCTGTCGCCGGGCACGCCGAAGAGCCAGTGGGCCTCCACGACCTCGAGGGCCTTGTTCATCAGGGTGGCGGAGTCGATGGTGACCTTGCGGCCCATATTCCACGTCGGGTGCTTCAGGGCGTCCTCAACGGTTGCCCGTTGCATTTGGGACCTGGACCAGGCGCGGAACGGGCCGCCCGAGGCGGTCAGCGTGATGCGGGAAATGTCCTCGCCGAGTGCGACCGGAGGCGCGATCGTGGAGGGAAGGCACTGCCAGACGCCGGAGTGTTCACTGTCCACGGGGAGCAGGTGGGAGCCCGAGCCGCGTGCCGCGGCGGTGATCAAGGCACCCGCGGCGACGAGCGTCTCCTTGTTGGCGAGCGCCACATCCCGCCCGAGTTCGACAGCGGCGAGGGTCGCGGCGAGCCCGGCGAAGCCGGAAATCGCGGCGACGACAAGGTCGCACTCGACCGTTCGGACGAGATGCTCGGCATCCCGGGCCGTCGAAGCGGTACTCGACATCGATTCTCGCGTCAGCGTTGAGGTCGCGGCGCGGGCCTCACCCGGGCCGGAGGAACCGCTTCGATGGCACGTGTGGGCCACGCGCAACCGGGCCGCCTGCGCGCGGAGGAGTTCGACATTGCCGCCCGCCGCGAGACCGACGATCTGGTAGCGCGTGCCCCACGCGCCCGCCTCGTGCAGGGCGTTGAGATGCTCGACGACTTCGATCGTCTGCGTGCCGATCGAGCCGGTGGAACCGAGCACGATCACGCGGCACAGGTCACGCCCCATGGCTTACTCCGGGGGACGCAGCTTGGCGGCCTCGCCGGGGCTGAGCTTGCGTCGGCTGGAGTAGAGCAGCTTCTTGGGCTTGCCGTCGGGCTTGGCCTCGACCTGCGGCGCGGAGCTGCGCGGGGGCTCGGGCTGACGCGGCGGTTGTGGCGGAGGCGAGCCCTCGGATGGACGGCGTGAGTAGCCGCCGCTGGAGCGGGCCGGCGGGCGGTCCTGGCGTGGCTGGCCCCCGCCCTGGTTGCCGGGCCCGCCGCGGCGATCATCGCGTGGGGGTTGATTGCGCTGGAACTGGCCGCCGGGACCGCGCTGGCCTTGAGGCGGCCCCTGCGGCGGGCGCTGACCCTGGGGCTGGGCCTGCTGACCTTGCGGCTGATTCTGCTGGCCGTGCATCGGTCCGGGTTGACCCGCACCGCCGCCTCCGCCGCCGCGACCACGACGACGGCGGCGTTTGCGACGTCCGCCGCCGGCTCCGGGCTGTCCTTCACCGGCCGGGCCGCCGGCGGGCTGGGCCTGTTCTGAATCATCACCCCCGGGCTCGACACTCTCGACGCCGGATGCATCGGTGGTGTCTGGGCCTTCGACGGGCCGCGACTCAACGGGTTCGGCTGCCTGAGTCAGTGGTCGGCCGTCAAGCGTGGGGATGGCGCTGGGTTCGACGTCCCAGGAATCGCCGCGAGAACCTTCATCGATAGAGAGCGGCTCGTTGTGTTGCGGCGCCGGAGCATCGGCCGGAGCGCCGTCCTGCGGTGGTTGGCCCATTCCAGCGTCGCCGCCGCGGCCACCCCGGCCGCGCCGTCGGCGTCGGCGTCGGCGACGGCCGCCGCCCTCTTCGCCGGGTTGCTGACCGTTCGGAGCGGCGGTGGGATCTCCGGGAAGCGGTGGGGGCGTTGAGGCGGAGAGCTCGCCCGCGGGCTGCTCGGTCGAGACGTTCTGTGGCGCGAGAGGGGCGGAGTGGGGCCGTTGCTGCGGCTGACCGCCCCGGCCTTGATTGTGTGGGCCGCCGGCGGGTTGATCGCCGCGTCCGCGACCACCGCGGCCGCGCCGACCACGTCGTCTTCCGCCGCGTCCACCCTGCTTGTCATCGGTTGACGTCTCAAAGGTCGGGGCTTCACCCGAGTCGTCGTCAAACTCGATGGGGTGGGCGGGCATCTCGGCGATCTCGGCCTGCTCGGACTCGGTCAGGTCGGACTCGGGCGCCTCGGACGGCTTGGTGTCTTCCCAGACATCGTCGGTCTCGTCCTTGCCGGAGACTTCCCACACCTTGAGGTCCTTGGGCGGCCTGGGGCGCGGCAGTGATTCGACTTCGATGTCGGCGCCCTGGGCGTCGTAGGCGTAGAAGCTGATGCGGTCGACTGGGACGGTCTCGCTCACGCGCACATCGACGTGCCGGCCGCTGGTGCGCTCGAGCTTGTTGAGCGTCTTGCGGCGGCCGGAGAGGAGTTCGCTGGCGACGCGCGGCGCGACCACCATTTCGACGCGGGCCACGTTCTGGTGATCGAGAAGGGCGGCGAGGTTGCGGAGCGCATCGGCGGCGACGGAGTCGGGCTTCTGGACCATGCCGCGCCCGCGGCAAGTCGGGCAATCGACAAAGTGCTGGCTCTCGTGGCTGCCGCGCATGCGCTGGCGGGTCATTTCGAGGATGCCGAAGTCGCTGATGGCGAGGGTGGTGGTCTTGGAACGGTCGCGCTTGAGGCGGTCGCGGAAACGCTGCTCGATGTCCTTGCGGTGGCTGGCGTGCCGCATGTCGATGAGGTCGTTGATGACGATGCCGCCGAGGTCGCGCAGCTTGAGCTGCCGGCAGATCTCTTCGACGGCCTCCACGTTGGTCTTGTAGGCGTTGGTCTCGGCGTCACGTGCATCGCGCATCTTGCCGCTGTTGACGTCGATGGCGACGAGGGCTTCGGTCTCGTCGATGACAAGGCGGCCGCCGCCGGGCAGGGGCACCTCGCGGGCGTGCATGATGGCGATCTGCTGCTCGATGCCGAAGGCGTGGAAGAGGGGCGTCTGGCCCTGGTACTGGAGGAGGCGGACCTTGGAGCGAGGGGAAACGATTTTGAGGAATCGTGCGGCGCGGGCCAGGGCGAGCTCGTTGTCGATGATGATCTCGGCGATGTCGGCCGAGACCATGTCGCGCAGGGCGCGGACCAGGAGGTCGCTCTCGCTGTAGAGCAGGCGCGGCTTGCTGCCGACCTTGCGGCGGGCTTCCATGTCCTTCCAAAGGCGCGCGAGATACGAAAGGTCGCGCTTGAGTTCCGTCTTGTTGCGGTCCATGCCCGCCGTGCGGAGGATGAAGCCGAAGCCTTCGGGGAGCTCCAGCTGGTCGAGGATCTGCCTCATTTCGCGGCGCTGGTCTTCATCCTCGACCTTGCGGGAGACGCCGACCTTGTCCATCTGCGGCATCATCACGAGGAAGCGGCCGGGGATGGAGAGGTAGCTGGTGAGTGTCGGGCCCTTGGTGCCGACGCCCTCCTTGAGGACCTGGACCTCGATCTGGTCGCCGCGCTTGAAGCACCGCTGGATCGGCGGGCGTTCGCGCCGGGGCGTCTTGCGGCCGATGGACTCGGTGGTGTCGTCCTCATCCTCGCCGGGGAAGTAGCGGGGGTGGACGTCGGTGACGTGGAGGAAGCCGTGGGCCTCGACGCCGAAGTCCACGAAGGCCGCCTGGATGGACGGCTCGACGTTGGTCACGGTGCCGATGTAGATGTTGCCGACGCGGCTGATGCTCGCGGCGCGCTCGGCGTGGAACTCTTCGAGCTTGCCGTTCTCCACCACCGCCACGCGGCACTCTTCGCCGGGCGTGTAGCTGATGAGCATTTGGGTATGGATATCCGGCGTGCCTTCGCTGCCGACTTCGTTGGTGCTGTCTGTCACTTCGAGACCCTCACGTTGGAGGGGCCGCGCTCAGCGTGCGTGAATCACCGCGCCGGCGCGACGTGCGCCGAATCGGGTGGTGTGTGTTGGATTGTGCACGCGTGAATGCCGCGGACCCTGGGGGTGCGAGCCGTGTGGCGGGGAGCCTCGAAGGGCCGGGGACTCGGGGAGAACTGGGAAGTTCCCCACGGTCCTGCTCCGCACCGGGTTCGGGCGTGGCCTCGAAACCTCTGGCGGAACGATTCGTCCTCTTGAAACCGCGTCTTGAAGGATGCGGGAGTTCGAATCGGCCTGTCCGGGCAGCCGCCGCAGGGGCGCCGCACCGATGTTCAGTCCCGAAGCGCCGGGCCGGTGGATTCGGGAACACCCCGCTCACCGTCGATGCCCGTCATTCGACTTCCGTCCGTCGAACGCCTCGGGGAATTTCTGTCGTGTCCGGCTCTCGCATTGACGCGGGAACCGGACTTCGGAATCGGCCTCGACGCGACGAAGCGGAGGGGCCGTTATGAAGCACTATCGTATCGTCCACGAAGGAGGTTCGCACGTTCCCGGCAAAACCACAGGAATTGGGGCGTGCGAGGGGTTGGCGCGGCAGAAAAGTCGGGGTCAGGCGGGCTAGGACCGTTCTTCCACGCTCCGGCCGTCGAACGCTTCCGGAATGATCTTGCGCGTCTGGTCCCGCAGGTACGCCGAGACGGAGACGTCCGAATCCAGCGAGAGCGCCTTGCGGGCGATTCGCTCGCACTGCTCGATCGTGACGCTGCGGACCAGCCGCTTGAGGGGAGGGATGGATGCGGCGGTGGCGGACAGCGCGCGGACGCCGAGTCCGATGAGAAGCACCGCGAACTCCGGGTCTCCCGCGGCCTCGCCGCAGCAGGAGAGCGGCACGCCGCGCCGGCGGGAGACGCGCGCGACGTCTTTGATCAGTTTGATCACGGCGGGGTGGGCCGGGCTGAACATGGAGGCGACGCGCTCGTTGGTGCGGTCCACGGCGAGGGTGTACTGCACGAGGTCGTTGGTGCCGATGGAGAAGAAGTCCACCTCGCGAGCGAAGGTGTCCGCCATGATGGCGACGGAGGGAACTTCGACCATCATGCCGACCTCGACCTCGGGGTTGTAGGCGATGCCTTCCTCGGAGAGGTCTTCCATCACTTCGCGCAGGACCCACTTGGCTTGCCGGAGTTCCTGGGTGCTCGTGACGAGCGGGAACATGATCTTGAGCGGCCCCAGGGCCGAAGCGCGGAGGATCGCGCGGAGCTGCGTCTTGAACATCGGCAGGTGCTTGAGGCAGTAGCGGATGGAGCGGAGGCCGAGGAAGGGGTTGCGCTCGGGCTGCTCCTGCTGGCGCTGGGTGTACTTGTCCGCGCCGAGGTCCATGGTGCGGATGATGAGCGTCCGCCCGGCGAGGCGCTTGACGCAGTCGCTGTAGGCCTCGAAGTGCTCTTCCTCGGTGGGCTCTTCTTCCTTGGTGAGGTAGAGAAACTCAGTGCGGTACAGGCCTACGCCCTCGCCGCCGCACTTGAGAACGATGGGGATTTCCAGCGGGAACTCGATGTTTCCGAGGAGGTCGATCTCGGTGCCGTCGCGGGTGATGCTTTCGAGGCCGGCGAGCTCATCGAGCGAGAGCTGGAAGATCTTGCGCTGCTCGATGTAGGCGTTGTATTCGTTGAGCTGCCGATCGTCGGGATCGATGATCACGACGCCCCGGTCGCCGTCGATGATCACGGCGGTGCCGTCGGTGGCGTACGAGGTCAGGTTGCCGCAGCCGACGACGGCGGGAATGCCGAGGGCCCGGGCCACGATCGACGTGTGCCCGGTGCGGCCGCCGAGGTCGGTGGCGAAGGCGACGACCTTGTCGCGATCGAACCCGGCGGCCTGCGAGGGCGTGAGGTCCGGAGCGACGATCACGGCCTCATGGTGGAGCTCGTTGAGCCGCGTCTTGTGCTCCCCGATGAGGTGGCGGAGCACGCGGGTGGACAGGTCTTCGAGGTCGTTGGCCTTGGTGGTGAAGGCCGAATCTTTCATGGAACGGAAACGAGCCGCCCAGTCGGCGAACGTGTGAAAGACGGCGTACTCGGCCACGACGCGCTGCTGCTCGACCATGGCGCGCATGGGTCCGATGAGCGTCTTGTCCCCGAGCATCCCGATGTGGAACAGGAAGATCTTGGCGGCCTCGGCGCCCATCGCTTTCTCGGCGCCGTCACGGACTTTCTCCAGTTCGCGCACGGAGGCGAGAATGGCCCCGTCGAGACGCGACAGTTCCGACGGCACGGCGCCGTTCGGAATCGCCCGCCGGGCGATCTTCTGCCGCTCATCATCGAGCGCGAAGATGCGTCCTATAACGACACCGGGCGAAACGGGGATTCCTTTGATCAGTTGCATCGGGTGAGGTACGTCGCGCACGGGCGCGGTGTGGCGTGTCTCTCTTTCACGGCACCCCGACAACGGCGGTTCTCGCCGGAGACTGAGTGCGGCTGGTTCAGTGTTCCAGGATCGGCAAAGTTCGGGTCTCCATTGCGGAGCGGCGGACATCCTAACGCCCACGCCGCTCCGAGTTCCCTCAAAGCCGCGGCCCCGTTGAGCCGATATGTTCCGCACAACGGGGCCGCGGCGCTTGAACAGGCGGCGGAACCCGTGTGCGGCTTCCACCGTACTCATACTTGACTTTCCGTGCCAGGTTTGCTCTAGTAATGCCGAGCAGCCCGCTTCGGGAATGTGCTCGACGCCTCAAGTCGGATGAATCTGTTGAGGCTGCCGGGCCGCGGGCTCGCCGAGAGATCGAAAGCTCAGTCTCGTTCACAACGCTGCCGGGCATCATTGAAGTGCCGCAGCGCGCACTGTTCGGAAAAACGCCGGACCACGCGCACCCGATGGACCACAGGGGTCCTTCCATGTCCGCCATTTGCGGTCGAGGGAGTGTGCGCATTCAGGTTCAGCGCGTAGGGGTTGGAGGTTTCGCGTGAGAGTTGGTTCCAGACGGCGTCGCCGCAGGCGTGGCGGCGGAGGCGGGCCGCAAGGCTTTGCCCCACAAAACGTCAACGGTCAGCCGCACCCGCAGCAGGGCGGTCCCGGTGGGCCGCCCGGCGGGCACACAGGGGGACAGTCCGGTGCGGGTGGGAGGCCGGGTGGTGGCGGTGCGCCGTCCGCGGTTCTCGCGGCGTTCGGCATTGACCGTCCGCTGACGCCAGTCGTCAACAAGCCCTTTGAAGATTTGACGTCGATCGACCCGCAGCCCCGGCTGACCCTGGAATACCCGGGCTGCCCACCGGCGTGCCGGCTCATCGACCTGTTCTGCCCGATCGGGCGCGGCCAGCGCGGGCTGATTGTTTCGCCGCCCAAGGCGGGCAAGACCACGCTCCTCAAGGACATCGGGACCTCGATTCTCCGCAACCACCCTGATGTCGAGCTGATCCTGATGCTCGTCGATGAACGCCCGGAGGAAGTCACCGACTTCCGTCGGACGTTCGCGCAGGTGATCGCCGACCTGGCCCCGCCCCCGGTGGGGGACATCCCGGGAATGGACCGGACAGCCGAGCCGATTCCGTCGGCCCCCATGCCGCGCCCTGGTGTCGGCGGCCCGTGGATTCAGACGGTCAGCAGCCGGTGCCGCGTCGTAGCGAGCAGCAACGATCACGACGTCGAGCGGCACATCGCCGTGGCGACGCAGACCATCGAGTACGCACGGCACATGGTGATGGCGGGCAAGCACATTGTCATCCTGCTTGATTCGCTCACGCGGCTCGGCCGGGCGTTCAACCGTTCGCGCAAGCATTCCAGCTCCGGCCGGACGCTCAGCGGTGGTATCGACAGCAGGGCTCTTGAGGTTCCCAAGCAGATCTTCGGATCGGCACGCAACACCGAAGAGGCCGGGAGCCTGACGATCGTCGCCAGTTGCCTCGTAGACACGGGCAGCCAGGGCGACCAGGTGATCTTCGAGGAGTTCAAGGGCACGGGCAACATGGAACTCATCCTCGATCGAAAGATCTCCGAGCGTCGACTGTTCCCGGCGATCAATCTTGCCGCCAGCGGCACCCGCAAGGAAAACCTGCTCATGCCCGAGCAGGAGCTCAAGACAATGACAGCGCTGCGCCGCCGCCTGATGAACATGCCCCCGCCCCAGCAGGTGGAGCAACTGCTGGCCGCGGTTCAGCGGTTCCCGACCAATGCGGCGCTCGTCGGCTCGCCGGCGTGAGCGATGGGGGGGCCCGGTCGTCCCGGGTGGGAGCGGCCTGCCCAAGCGGCGGCCATCGCCTCCACTTGAGCCGGGCGGGACGACGTTGCTTTGGCGAATGAGGTGGAGTGGGTATTCTGGAGCGCCATGAAAACTCTCGCTCCATCGTGTGTCCGACCAGCCTGCCTGGGTCTTGCGATGGCGGCGCGGCTGGTTCTTGCCGACAACGGCCTCCCTCGTCCGGATCACATCGTGATCGTTGTCGAGGAGAACAAGGCGTTTACGCAGATCATCGGGTCTCCGAGCGCGCCGTACATCAACGCCCTGGCGGCGGGCGGGGCGCTGATGACGCAGTCGTACGGCATCACCCATCCGAGCCAGCCCAACTACATCGCGTTTTTCGCGGGCTCGACACTCGGCGTGGTCGACAACTCGATGTACCCGCACTCGAACTTCACCGCGCCGAACCTCGGCTCAAAGATCCGCGCGGCCGGGTACACCTTCGCCGGATATTCCCAGACCATGCCCTCGGTCGGCTTCGACGGCACCACCGCCGGCAACGCCATCACCGGTACCTACCAGCGCAAGCACAATCCGTGGGCGAACTGGCAGGACGCCACCTTTCCGCTGCCCGCCAACAAGCTCCCGCTCTCCGTCAACTTGCCGTACGAAGGGTACTTCCCGAGCGACTACTCCACGCTCCCGACCATTTCGATTGTCGTGCCCAACCAGCTCTATGACATGCACGACGGGACGATCGAGCAGGGGGACACCTGGCTCGCGCAGAACCTCGGCGGGTACGCCCAATGGTGCCAGAAACACAACAGCCTGCTGCTGGTGACCTTCGACGAGGACGACAGCGCCCACGCCAATCGCGTCTGCACGATCTTCTACGGACCGATGGTGGTGACCGGCGCGTCCCCGCAGATCGTCAACCACTACAACATCCTGCGCACCCTCGAAGACATGTACAGCCTCCCGCACTCCGCCAATACCGTGTCCGCAACACCGGTAACGGGCATCTGGGCCGGTCCGCCGTGCTACCCCAACTGCGATGGGTCCTCGGGGTCGCCCGCCCTGACTTCCAACGACTTTCAGTGTTTCCTGAACCGCTTTGCTGCCGGAGAGAGCTACGCCAACTGTGACTTCTCAACGGGAAGCCCGACGCTGACCTCGAACGACTTCCAGTGCTTTCTGAACTCGTTCGCGGCCGGATGCACCTGAAGCCGGTCGACTTCATCCAATCTTTGTACTTCGTCGGCCGTCGTCCTCTACTGTTGGTCCATGTCCCGCATCGCTGAACTGATGGAGTCACAACTCATCGGACCGCGCGTGTCGCGCCGCACGGCGATCGGTGCGCTGGCGGCGGGGACGGCGATGCTGGCGACGCCGCGGTCGCTGCGCGCCAAGCAGCCATCGGCGCCCGGCGTCGCTCGCCGGGCCCGCAATGTCATCTTCATGGTGTCCGACGGGATGAGCGCGGGCACGCTGACGCTGGCGGACTTGTACACGCGAAAGACAGAGAACCGGCGCTGCCACTGGCTCCGGCTCGCGGCGGACAAGGGTTCGCGCCGCGCCCTGCAGACGACCCATTCGGCCGACGGGCCGGTGACCGACTCCGCCGCCGCCGCCGCCGCGTGGGGCACGGGCTTCAAGCACACCAACGGCGCGATCAACATCACGCCGGACGGGAGGCCGCACGTGCCGATCCTGGTGCACGCGGCGCAGAACGGGAAGCGCACGGGCCTGGTGACGACGGCGCGAGTGACGCACGCCACGCCCGCGGGGTTCTCCGCCAATGTTCCGGTGCGCGATCAAGAGGCGGACATTGCGAAGCAGCAGATCGAACGGCGGATCGATGTGCTGCTCGGCGGAGGGTCGAAGTACTACACCGATGAGCTCCTGGCGACGGCCCGCGACGCCGTCATCGTGAAGGATGCCCCGGCCCTCGCGGCGGTTGATCCGGCGGCGGCGGCGAAAAAGCAACTCATCGGGATCTTCTCCCGTCATCATGTCCCGTTTGTGACGGACCGCGCGCCGGGCGTGCCCTCGCTTCCGGCGATGACATCGAAGGCCCTGGATGTGCTCTCGCGCGGCCCGGACGGATTCGTGATGCAGATCGAGGGCGGCCGCATCGACCACTCGGCACACTCGTCCGATGCGTACGCGCTGCTGCGCGAGCAACTCGAGTTCGACGAGACCATCGCGACCGTCGAGAAGTTCTTGGAAGGCCGGGACGACACGCTGCTGATCATCACCACCGATCACGGCAACGCGAATCCCGGTCTCACGCTGTACGGTCGGCGGGGTGAGAAGGCCTTCGGGCTTCTGGCGAACCCGACGACGCCCCGGAAGTCGTTCGAGTGGATCTACGACCAGCTTCCGGCCAAGGCTTCCGTGGAGGACAAGATCAAGGTGTTCCCGGGGCTGGTGGAACAGGCCACCGGGATCAAGCTTGTCGAGAGCGAAGAGAAGATCATCGCCGCGGCCCTCAAGGGGCAGCGGACGACGCCGTTCGCCGCGGCGAACGTGTGGACATTCGTGCTCGGCTCGCTGATGGCGGACCACTTCGGCGTGGCATTTGTCAGCCCGAATCACACGGCGGACATGGTCGAACTCCTGGCCCGTGGACCGGGGAGCGAGGCGATCGGCCCGAACGTGGACAACACCGAGCTGCACGGGGTCATGGTCGCGGCGCTCGGGCTCGCCCCGGCGCAGCCGCTGCCCGGGTTCGATCAACTGGTGCCGTCGGTCGCTCCCAAGACCGAAGATTGAACGGTCGGAGCCGCGCCGACTCGCAAGATCGGTCCATAGGCCGGTACCCCCCCGGGGGTACTTTGCCCGCGCCGAAACCAGGAAGCTCCTCGCGGACACCACCGGGCGATCGGTATCACGCGAAGCGCACATGAAGCGTGCACACGGGCTCGAATGCGATGATGAACCTGACGGGAACCAGCGACGGTGGTGGGAAGACGAACACGTTCAAGGGTGGGTACGAGCCGTCACCCGGCGTGACGGAGTCCTGCAAGTTCACCCGGAAGGATGAAGGCCCTGATGCGTTCACCATCGCGATGATCCACGCAGAGAGCGGCCCGGTTTTGAGACGAAGTTTGCCAGAAAGAAGGAGCGCCCGGTCGCGACCGCATGGACAGTATTGAAGGCGCCGCACCTGCGGCGTCTCTTTTGGTTGCGCCGGACCGCCCCTGCCCTTGGCGATACCATTCCCGCATGCCACAGGACGGCCCCAACGCGGCGGAGTCGCACGGGGGGCGCGAGGTCGAGCGCCTCCCCGAAGCCGATGCTTCGCTGTATCTGCACCCTCAGACATTGGCCCGCCTGTCCAGCTTCGAACTCCGGGCGAAAATGATCGTTGAAGGTGTCATGAGCGGGCAGCACCGCTCGCCCTATCACGGTTTCTCCGTCGAGTTTGCCCAACACCGCCAGTACGTTCCCGGCGACGACATCCGCCACCTGGACTGGAAGGTCTACGGCCGGTCCGACAAGCTCCAGCTCAAGCAGTATCAACAGGAGACCAGCCTCGACCTGGTCATCATGGTCGATGCGTCCGGGTCGATGCGGTACGGGTCGCGGTCTTTTGAAGAAGCCTCCGGCGCGGGCCACACGCTCAGTCCCGACGGCCGCAGCAACTGGAGCAAGTTCGACCACGCGACCGCCATCGCCGCGGCCATGGCCTATATCACGCTCCACCAGGGCGACCGGGCGGGCCTGGTGGTGTTCACCGACGAGATCCGGAGCCTCGTGCGCCGCTCGAGCAGCCAGGGGACATGGCGACAGATCGTCGGGGCGCTGGCCATGCACTACCAGGAGAACCCGGGCATGGCGGTGACCGACATCGCCCGCGTCGTCGATCAGACGCTCGCAAAGCTCACCAACCGCTGCCTGATCGTGCTCATCAGCGACCTGTTCATCGACCCCGAGGACCTCCGGGCGGCGATGGCCCGGGTCAAGCACCGGCGGCACGACATGATCCTCTTCCAGATCATGGACCGGCTGGAAACGGAGTTCGACTTCAGAGATGCCGCGCCGTTCGAAGGGTTGGAGGGCGAACCGCGGCTGCGGATCGACCCGAGGGCGCTCCGCGCTGGGTATCTTGAGGCGCTCAACCGGCACCTGACGGCGGTGGAGCGAGTGGCACGGTCCTTCAACTTCGACTACCAGAAGGTCTCGACGCACGACTGGCTGGGCCCGCCGCTCGCGGCCTTTGTGGCGCGGCGAAACGCCCAGATCAAGCGGAGCAAGTACCGGTGAGCAAAGAGTGACGCAGTGACGGAGTGACGAAGTGACGAAGTGGAAAACCAAGAACCAACGAGGGATACGCATGAGTCCCTGGAGAGACCGGAGGGCTCTGTCACTGCGTTACTCCGTCTCTCCGTTTCTCCGTCACTGCACTCCATGAACTTTCTGAATCCCATCCTCGCCGGTGTCGGCCTCGCGTGCGTCTCGCTGCCGATCATCATCCACATCCTGATGCGACGCCGGCGCAAGCCCATCATGTGGGCCGCGATGCGGTTCCTGCTCGAGGCGTATCGGCAGCACCGCAAGCGCATCCGGCTGGAACAGTTCCTGCTGCTCGCGTCGCGATGCCTCCTCCTCGCGTTGATTGCGGTGGCGCTGGGCCGGCCGATCCTGGGCGCGGCCGGCGCGCTCGGCGGGCGCGGCGCGGTGCAGCTCTACATTCTCATCGACAACTCGCTCGCGGCGTCGGCCCTTGACGAGAACGGCAAGCCGGCGCTCGACCGGCACAAGGCCGCCGCCGCGGCCCTGCTGTCTCAGATGGATGCCGCCACGGGCGATCGTGCCTCGGTCATCGCCCTGGGTGGTCCGGCCCGCGGCGTGGTCGATCCCCCGTCTTCCGATGCCGGCGCTGTCGGCGCGGTGGTCAAAGATCTCGAAGCCACCGACAGCGCGGCGGACATTCACGGCGCGTTGAGTATGGTCGCCTCCGGACTGGCCTCGAAGAACGGAACCCAGGGTCGAGCCGTGGTGGCGATCCTCTCCGACTTCCTCGTGGGCTCCGCGGACACCGAGCGAAAGCTCGAATCCCTCGGCGCGAGCAAGGAACGGCAGGTCGTCGTGCTCGCGTCCAACCCCTCGCCGGCCGGGGTGACCAACATCGCCATCGCCGGCGTCGAGCCCGAGCGCCCGGTGGTCGTGAGCCGCGGCGGAGCGGGGGGCGTATCGCAGGTTCGCGTGGCGCTGCGCCGAACGGGGCCCGGCGTGAAGGAAGCAGCGGCGACGACGGTTCGACTCGCCGTGCAGGCGGACAGCCCCTCGGGCCGCGCCACGCCGACTCCCGCGGGCCAGTTCGCCGTGCGGTGGCAGCCGGGGCAGACCGAAGCGGTCGGGACCGGGCCGATCGACATGGTCGCCGCGACCAAGGCCGCCGGCGCGGGCGGCGCCGCCGTGCTCACCGCGGCGATCGATACGGATGCGGTGGCGGGCGACAACCTCTGGCGTCGGCCGATCGAGGTGACCCGAACGATCCGCGTCGGGCTGGTATCACCGCGCCGGCTCGGGGGTGCCCGCCCCGGCGTGCAGCACTTCGAACCCGCGGACTGGCTGCGCCTGGCGATGGAGCCGACCGAAGGCGGCCGATCGGATGGCGACGCCGAGGTGGTCGAAATCGAGCCGCTCACGCTCGACGTGGCCCGGCTTGCCGGACTGGACGCCGCGGTGATCGCGCGTCCGGACACGCTGCCCGAAGGCGCCTGGCGGAAGCTCCGGACATTCGCAGAGCAGGGCGGACTTGTGCTGGTCTTCCCGGCGCCGGGTTCCGCGGTTCCGCTCTGGGCCGACGCGATGGTGAGGGACCTTGGCGTGGGCTGGACCATCGCCCGCGAAAGCCGAACATGGACCGACGGCGTGGGCATCAGCGGCACGGCCTTCGTCGGCGCCCCCGGCACCCCGGAGGGTTTGCTCTCGCTGATCGCGCCGGAGCTCCCGGAACTCGCTCCTCCGGTTCGCGTGTTCAAGTCGCTCATCCTCGAGAACGCAGGGCAGGGACTGCTCAAGACCGCCGACGGCGCCCCGCTCATCTTCGCCGCGACTCCGGGGCTCAAAGGTGAGGGATCCGGTCGAGGGGCGATCGTCCTCATGACCATCGCCCTGAGCTTTGAATGGACCGACCTGCAGGCCAAACCGCTGATGGTCCCGCTCATCTGGGAGATCGTCAAGCAAGGCGTGGGAGCGGCACGCGGCAGCTGGTCGGCCACGGCCGGCGAGGCCCCCGATGCGCCCACGAGGACAATCGAACTCCGTGGCGCGGGGGGCTCGGTCAAGGTGGTCTCGGGGAAGGCCGCTTCGCCCGTGCGCAACGCCGGGATCTGGCGAGCGGTCGACGAGCAGGGGGCTTTCCGAGGGCTTGTCTCCGTCAACGCCGATGCCCGGGGCGGAAGAACCGATGCCCAGCCCCCGGGCTCGATCGCCGCGTGGCTCGCCGGGGCTTCGAGCGAGGAAGTTCGGTGGCTCGACGCGGGCGAAGCGCTCGGAGGAAAGAGCAGCGTGGCCGCGGCGCTGGCCCGCACGGCGGATTCGACGCGGCTGGTCCTGCCGCTGCTCATCGGGGCTTTGGTCGTGGCGCTGCTCGAACTGGCGATGGCCCGCTGGTTCAGCCACGCGGTGATTTCGGGGAGCCCGAGCGCGTGAACGAGCTGCTGAACAAGATCTTCGGGCTGACGTCCATGTCGTTTGGCGATGCGGATGTGCAGTTCGGCTTTGCGCGCCCGATTCCCGCGTGGGGGTGGCTCTTCGCCATCGCGGCGGCGCTCGGCATGGCGTGGTGGAGCTATTGGCGGCTCCAGAGCGGGAGGCGGGGGCGGGTGGTCCTTGCCGCGCTGCGAGGACTTACGCTTCTGGCGCTCCTGCTGATCATCAGCGGGCCGCAGCTGGTCCGTCCCAACGAGCGTATCGAGAAGGACTGGGTCCTCGTGCTGGTGGATCGGTCGGCGTCGATGTCCATCGCCGACGAGCCGCGAGACTCCGGCGGGCGGCAGGCCCGCGATGCGGCGCTGAAAGCGGCGCTCGCCCGCGCCTGGCCGGACCTGTCCAAGCTCGGTCGCGAACGCACGATGGTGTGGATGGGGTTCGACAGCGGCGTGTACGACCTGAAAGTCGCGGAGTCCGGCGTCGACGTGGGGGCCGCCGCCGGCCGTCGGACCGCCATCGGCGCCGCCATCGACCAGGCCCTGGCCCGCGCGGCCGCGAGACCCATTTCCGGTGTGGTCATCCTGAGCGACGGCCGGTCCGCCGATGAGGCGAGCCGCGCCGCGGTCCATCGGCTCCAGAGCGAGCGGATCCCCGTCATCACGTTCGCGCTGGGAAGTGTCGATCCCGTGGCCGACCTCGCCCTGAGCCGCGCCGAAGCGCCCTCCATGGCGTTCATCAACGACACCGTCCCCGTCAGCATCGAGGTCGACCGCGTCGGCGCGGCGGGGGCCAGCGCGCGGGGCACCGTCGAACTTCTTGACAAGGCCACGGGCGAAGTGCTCGACCGCCAGGAACTACCCTCCGACCCCAGCGCCTGGGCCGAGGGCCGCACCCGCCTGACTCTTGTCAGCCGTCCGCACACACCGGGCAAGATGTCGTGGACCGCCCGAGTCGTGCCCCAGACGCCCGACCTGATCGCCGAGAACAACGCCGCCGAGGTCGCCATCGAGCTCGTCGATCGCCCGCTCCGCGTCGCCTACTTCGACGGCTACCCGCGATGGGAATACCGCTACCTCAAGAACCTGCTGCTGCGCGAGAAATCGATCCAGTGCGCGGCCATGCTGCTCGCCGCGAACCGCCAATACACCCGCGAAGGCGATATCGAGCTCGATGCGGTCCCGCGCAGTTCGGAAGAGTGGGCGAAGTTTGACGTGGTCGTCCTCGGCGATGTTTCCGCCAGCGTGTTCTCGCGTGAGCAGCTCGAGAACCTTCGCGATCACATCTCCGTCCGCGGCGCGGGCCTGCTCTGGATCGGCGGCCCCGGCGCCACTCCCGGGTCGTGGCGGGACACGCCGCTGGCGGACCTGTTGCCATTCCAGCTTTCCTCGCGCACGTCCGACAGCGCCCCCGAGGCTCGGTCCGGCCTTCGTCCATATCCCGAACCCGCCGTCATGTACCCCGCGCCCGCCGCGACGCGGCTCCGGCTCTTGGAGCTTGGCGAAACGCCGACCGAAGGATGGCCGGCGATCCTCTCCGATCCCGCCACCGGCTGGAACATCCTGCGGTTCGTGCAGCGCATCGACCCGTCCATCATCAAGCCGACCGCCGAGACGCTCGCGCTCGCCGCGCCCGTGTCCGCGGCGAACGGCTCGGCAGAGGCCCCCGAATCCGCCACGCCGGTGCTGCTCTCCATGCGGTTTGGCGCTGGTCGAGTGCTGTACGTCGCGACGGACGAGATCTGGCGCTGGCGGTTTGCCCGTGGCGAAGCCTTGCCCGAGCGGTTCTGGTTGCCCTTGCTGCGGCTGCAGGGACGTGAGAGTCTCTCCCGCGCCGCCCGCCCGGCCATGCTCGAGGTCTCACCCCGCCAGCCGCAAGTGGACCAACCGGTGCGGCTCACTGTGCAGTTGCTGGATCAATCGCTGGTCGATTCCGCTCCCGCGGGGCTGACGGTCCGCGTGCGACGCTTCGGCGACACCGGGCCGCCGGTGTCGCTCGCGCTCGCGCCCGAAGGAACAGCCAACACCTCAACGGTCCGGGGTGCATCAAGGACGTACGCCACGGTCTGGACGCCGGCCGACCCCGGGCGCTACCGGCTGGAAGTGACCGATGCGCTCCTGTCAGGCCTGAGCGCCGAAGTGGATGTCACCCTCCCCGATGACGAACTCCGTCGCCCCGAGGCCGACCACGCCACACTTGCCAAACTCAGCACCTCGACCAGCGGCCACATCCTGCCCCTGTCACGCATGGAGGAACTGGCCAAGCCCGGCGTGCTTCCGCGACGCGAACTCCACATCGCGGGGATACCCGATGTGGTCTCCCTTTGGGACAAGCCCGTGGTGCTCGCCCTGCTGCTCATCCTGCTGTGCGCGGAGTGGATCGGTCGCCGCCTCGCCCGACTGGCGTGACCGTACGTGCTACCGATCAGCCCCCTAATGTCTGGTAACTACTTTGTCTCATCGGGGTGCGTGACGCGGTATTCGGGGGGCTGGCGCATCAGACCTGTGTAGTCTGGGGTGCGTATGGAAAGTGGTGGGAAGTCTGGCGACCGGCGGTGAGTGGGGGCGTCGAGACCCGATACAAGAACAAGCCCTTGATGGAGCGCAGGGCATGACGACGGGATCAAGCATCGGGCCGGTTCGGACGCGGCTGCTGTCGCTGCGGGCACGCGCCCGCTGGATGCTCATCGTCGCCGGGGTTTCTGTTCTCATCTGCGCCGCGATCGCCGCCGCGCTCTCCGCCGGGCTCCTGGACTACATCGTCCGTCTTCCGTCATGGATGCGCACGTTCATGCTGCTCGCAGGCGTCGTCGCCCTCGTCGTCGGCGTGCGGCGTTGGGTGATGCCCGGCGTGCGCTTCAATCCCGCCCTGACAGAGGTCGCACTTCGGGTCGAACAGTCCGATGCCGGTCGCGCGGCGGGCCTGAAAGGCGTCCTGGCCTCGGGGCTCGAACTCTCCGAGGTCGAGGGCGAGTCGGAGCAAACATCCGGGATGGCCGCGCACGTGGTCGACGAAGCCGTCGCACGTTTCGCGGGCGTTCGATCGGCGAGCGCGGTGCTCAGCCCGGTGCGGGTCCGTCACAGCTTGCTGACGCTCTCCGCGTGCATCTTTGCGACCGCCGCGATCGGGCTGGTCTCGGGTGTCGAGCACTTCAGCGTCGGCATTCGCCGCGTGCTCACACCGTGGGCCAATGTTCAGTGGCCCAAGCGCACGGGCGTCGCCGATGCGATGGTGCAGTCGGTTCATCCCCTGGGAAGCGCCCTGCCGCTTCGCGCCGCCGTGGTCCGCACGGATCAGAGAACGGGCCAGACCCGTGTCGCCGCGAAGTACCGTGTCATCACCGACGCGGGCTCCACGCCCGTCACCCGCGTGCTCCTGACTGGTCAGGGTCGGACCATCGGCCTCACGTCGGGCGAAACCGGCCCAGCGACGGGCGAACTCTTCGAGCGGCTCATCGAGCCTTCTTCGCTGGCGCCGGGTGTTCAGGCGTCGAGCGACCATCCTGCCGAACTCGAATACTGGTTCGAGACCGATGACGACCGCACCGAGGCCCGCCGGATCAAGCTCGTCCCGCCGCCCGCCATCGCCGCGGCGTCGATCACCATTACCCCGCCGGCCTACGTCGGGACCGCCGGTGGCGCGGGCACGTTCGCGAGGGGCTCTTCCGACCTCGGCCCCGGCAACGACCAGCGGGCGGTGGTTGGCCCGGCCCTGGTCGGTTCCGACATCGAGCTGACACTCAAGCTCAACAAGGTGGTCCCCACTCCGGAGGGGTCACCGGAAAACGCTCACGCTCGGGTGGACTGGCTGAGCGCTGCAATCCCGGGCGTCGAGTGGGGCCCGGACTTCGAGGTTGCCTTCGACGGCCCGACATGGACGCTCAAGTGGAAGGCGGCGACGAGCGTCAGGCTTCCAGTGCGGCCCATCGATCAGTTCGGGCTCCGCGCGGTTGACGAGGCGGCGTACTCGATCGACGTGGTGGAGGATCGCTCGCCCACCGCGGCGGTGATCGACCCGCGAGAGGACGAGTCTGTTCTGCCTACCGCCGTCGTCGAGCTTCAGGGAGAGGGCAGGGATGATGTCGGCGTGGTGAGCGTGGAGCTGTCGCGCCAGATGGCCCGGCCCGCCAAAGGCTCGATCGGGGCTGCGCCCGAGGCGAACGGCGACAGTGTTTCTCTGACCAAGACCGCTGCCGAAGGCGAGATCAGGACACAGGCGACCATCGCGTTCTCGCTCGACCTGTCGAAGCTCGAGCCGGTTCCCAAGCCCGGTGAAGAGGTGTGGATCACCGCGCTGGCCGCGGATAACTTCGCGCTGGGAGAGGCCCGGCACGAGGCGGTGCGCAGTTCGCCCCGCAAGCTGCGGATCATCAAGGAAGAGGAGCTCATCGAGCAGATCCGGGCGGAACTCAGCGGCGTGCGGCGCACGGCGATCCGGCTTCACGAAGAGCAGGGAGAGCTCAAGCGGGCGGTGGAACGCGGCAAGGTGAGCCCCGAGGATGAGTCCCGGCAGCAAGGCCTGACGCAGCGGATCTCGACGCAGGATGAAGCCGTGCAGCGGCTCTCAAAGCGGGCGGAGCGCAACCGCCTCAGCGATGAAGGCCTCACGGGAATGCTCCAGGACCTCTCCGACCTCTTCCAGGGCGCGGCGAAGGACTCGGAACAGGCGGCCGGCCAGATGGAAGCGGCCAAGAACGCCGAGCGTCCCGAAGGCGAGCACGAAACCCAGCTCAAGCCCGAGCAATCCGAGTCGATCGCCAAGACCCAGGAATCCGTTCGCGACCAGCTCGAACGAGTCGCGAAAGCACTCGACCAGGGCGAGGATTCGTGGCTGGCGTCGCGAAACCTTCAGCGGGTGATCCAGCAGCAGAAGGACCTCAAGGCCCAGACCCAGCGCCTGGGCGACCAGACCATGGGCAAGCGGCCCGAAGACCTCACACCGCAGGAGCGCGCCGAGCTCACCGAGACCGCCGAGCGCCAGCAGCGCCTCAGCGAGCAGACCCACCAGGCCATCGACCAGCTCGAACAACGCGCCAAGCAGCTCGAGAAAGCCGACGCCGCCCAGGCCGAGGGCATGAAGCAGGCTGCCGAACGCGGCCGGCAGGAGCAGGTCCCCGAGAAAATGCAGGAGGCCGCCCGCAACGCCGAGAAAAACCAGACCAGCGAAGCGACGCGCCAGCAGGAAGAGGCAATCCAGTCCATGGAGCAGATGGCCCAGGACATGCAGGACGCCCAGCGAAAGCGCGACGCCCGCCTCTCGCGCACGCTCGCCGACCTTCTGCAATCCCTCGAACGGCTCATCGCCGACCAGACCACCCAGATCGCGGCCCTCGGCGCGGCCGTTCCGGAGAAAAACTTCATCGGGCTCGACGCGAGCCTGATCCAGCTCCACCAGAACACGCTTGACGTGACCGAGAAGGCCAACGCCGATCGCGCCACGGCCAAGATCGGCGAGACAATCGCCAAGGCCGCCGATGCGCAGGGCAAGGCTATCTCCGCGCTCAGGGCTGCGCCGGTCAACGCCGACGACGCCGAGAAGTCTGAGAACGAAAGCCTCCGCCTCCTGCGCCTGGCTCGCGACGAAGCGCGCAAAAAGCAGGATGAAGCCGCCAAGCGAGACCAGGACCGCAAGCGGGATGAACTCCGCAAGGTCTACCGCGAGGTGCTGGAACTGCAGGTCGGCGTGCAGGGCGACACCGAGCCGTTCGTGGGCAAGCCTGTCGAACGCCGCGATCGTTCGCGGGTCCGCTCCCTGGGCGAGCGTCAAGAAGCGATCCGAGTCCAGCTCGACGACCTGAAGAAAAAGACCGAAGGCCTGGCCGACGCCCGTGTCTTTGACCTCGCCCATCAGCGGCTCGACGATGCGATGGGCTCGGCCGGCAAGAAGCTCCGCGCCGCCCAGCCCGACAAGAGCGTCGCACGAAACCAGGACGCGGCCGTCCGCGTGCTCAAGTCGCTCGTCGAGGCCCTCTCCGACAAGTCGCTCAACGATGACGAGTTCCGCGAAGAACAGGGTGGCCAGGACGAAAACGGCGGCGGCGGGGGCCAGGGCGGCGGCCAACAGCCCCTCATCCCGCCCATCGCCGAGCTCAAGCTCCTGCGCGGCATGCAGCAGGAAGCCGCCGAGGTCACCCGCGCACTCGACGATGCCAAGGATTCCGATGACCTGCCCCGGCTCGGCAACTACCAGAAGAGCCTCGCCGAGCGCGGCAAGGAGTTGATCGAACTCCTTGAGCAGCGTCAGGGTGGTGGGGGTGGGGGCGGCGATGCGACCAAGCCGTCGGAGCCGAAGAAACCGGAAAGGGATTGAACATGCCGCGTGTGTGGTTGGTGCCAGTGCTGGTGATCGTGTGCGGCGGATCAGTCGCCGCTCAGGATGCCAAGCCGGAGAAGCAACCGGAAACGCCGGCGGCCAAGCCCGCGCAGCCCAGCCTCGACGACCTGCTCGGCGTACAGAAGGAAGCCAGCACCAAGCCCGGCAAGCCCGTGGAGGACCCCACGCGCACGGAACTGGAGCGGCAGCTCACCATGAAAGCCGCGGAAGAGCAGTTCAAGCAGGCCGTCCAACTCATGGGTGAAACCGCGACGCGCATCCAGGACGGCCGGGACACGGGCCTGGCGACCCAGCGCATGCAGGAAGACATCATCCGCAAGCTCGACATGGTCATCACCGCCGCCGAGCAGCAGCAACAACGCCAGCAGCGCCAGCGTCAGAAGCAGAAGCAGCAGCAACAGCAGCAGCAGGAACCCGGCCAGCAGAATCAGCAGCAAAAGAACGATCCCAGCCAGGAGCACGGCAAAGACGCCGCCCCTGACACGATCGACCCGCCGGGCCGTCGCGACGCCGACCTCCGTCCCGGCAACGCCGCGCGGGGCGCCCTCTGGGGCAACCTGCCCGAGCGCGTCCGTCAGGCGCTCTCGCAGGGTGATGCCGACAAGTACAGCTCGATGTACCGCAAGTGGACCGAGGCCTATTACCGCAAGCTGGCCGAGGAGGCGAACAAGTGAGAGTCGCCCTCGGCGCCGTGGCCGGCCTGTTGACGATGTGCCTTTCCTCTCTCGCCCAGCAGCCGGGCGGTGAGGTTGATGGCCCACGCCCCGACGGCGGCGTCTCGGCCCAGAACAACGCCGTCGCCAACGAGATCACGCCCGAACTGACCGCCGCGGTCAGCAAGGGGATGAAGTACCTCGCCTCGACGCAGATCGCCGACGGTTCCTTTGGCGATGGCCGATTCGGCAAGAACGTCGCTGTCTCCGCGCTCGCCGGCATCGCCTTCATGGCCGACGGCAACCTCCCCGGTCGCGGCGAATATGGCGACGCCGTCGCCCGCTGCGCTGAATACATCCTCGCCAACTGCACCGAGTCAGGACTGATCGCCGGCGACACCGCCAACGGCCCGATGTATGGGCACGGCTTTGCCACGCTGTTTCTCGGAGAGGTCTACGGCATGACCGCCGGCGGCGGAGACACCGCCCTCGCCGGTCGCCTCCACGAAGCGCTCGTGAAGTCCGTCCACCTCATCGAGCAGACGCAGAACGAAGAAGGTGGCTGGCGCTACAACCCCGTCCCCTACGACGCCGACGTCTCCGTCACCATCTGCCAGATCATGGGCCTTCGCTCCGCCCGCAACGCCGGCATCGAAGTCTCCAAGGAAACCATCGACCGGGCCGTAGAGTACGTCCGCAAGTGCCAGAACCCCGACGGCGGATTCAAGTACCAGCTCGAATCCGGTCAATCCGGCTGGCCCCGCAGCGCTGCGGGCGTCGCCAGCCTCTACTACGCCGGCATCTATAAGGACGACGCCATCGACCGCGGCCTGGCCTACCTCACCCGCGAAGCCCTGCCCGGGCAGATCTCGTCCAGCAAGGCCCACTACTTCTACGGCCACTATTACGCCGTCCAGGCCATGTACCTCGCCGGAGGCGCCAGCTGGGCCCGCTGGTGGCCCGCCATCCGCGAAGAACTGATCAAGGCCCAGGCCGACGAGGGAAGCTGGGAGGACCGCAGCGTCGGTTATGCCTACGCCACCTCCATGAGTCTCATCATTCTGCAAATGCCCAAGCGTTACCTGCCGATCTTCCAGAAGTAGACCCCCTAAGGTGAGCCGGATGCGTCGTGCATCGATCCAGTTCGGGACCGCCGTTTTCGGCGCGCTCTTCTGCGCCGCGGCCTCCGCGCAGGATGTCCGCACCATCACCAAGTCGCTTCTCGACCGCCGCCTCGGCGAGAAGACGGTCCAACTCACCGGCATCGACGACCGCACCGTGATGTACATCGACGCCGGCGGTCAGGCCCGGACCGATCTGCTGACGGAGTACCTCGCCATCCTTCCCGTCGCCGATGGCCCCGCCGCGGCACACCCGCCGAGCGTCATCGAACTTCTCGACGGCCAGCGTCTGGTCGGCTCCCTCGCAACAGGCCGCACCGCCCCGGCCGACTCACTCCTCTGGGAGCACGCGGGGCTGGGCATGCTCGCGTTCAAGCTCGACGAGGTCCGCCGTATCCAGTTTCAGGAGGGCCCCGCCGTCGCGGCCCAGCGCCCCGGCGAAGACGCGACCGACATTGTCACGCTCGCCAACGGCGACCGCATCGACGGCTTTGTCGATGCCGTCGGCGCCATCGTCTCGATCGAGGTCAACGGAACCCGGCGCGACCTCCCCGCCGAGCGCGTCCAGGAAATCGTCCTTGGAGGCGGCAAGCCCCGCCCGCCCGTTCACGCCATGGTCGCGTGGCTCAGCGATGGAAGCGTCGTCGCCTGCCGCTCTCTTCAGACGTCCCGAACCGGGGAAGTGTCCCTCACGCCGCTCCTTGGTGAGCCCGCGGACAAGGGCACCGAAGCACCGGTGCTGCCCACGCTCGTCATGCGGCTCGATGATGTCCGCGCCCTCGCGATGGACCCCGCCGCGCTCGTTCCCCTCGCCTCGCTGAAAGTCGCCGCCCAGGCTCCCGCCGCCGGCCGGCGCTGGAGCCGCGGCGTCGAGGCCCTCGATCCTCGCTGGTCCTCGCTCGGCCTCGCCGATATCGAGCTCCCGGGTCCGATGAGCGTCGAGTGGGACCTGCCGGAGAACGCCACGCGATTCGCGGCGGATGCCGAACTCCCGCGCCAGATGTGGACATGGGGCGATTGCGAGATCGTCGCGTCCATGGTCACCGCCGGGGGCGAAACCGAGCTCTGGCGCCGGCGCCTCAACGCCGATTCGCCCCGTGCCCGAGTCGCCGTCGGGCTGCCGACGGGTTCTCGCCGAATCAAGCTCCGCATGGAAGCCGGTGAGTACGGCGCGGTGCAGGACAAGGTCGTGATCCGCCGCGGCGTGGTGGCCATCGAAGGCAAGTGAGCCCCGCCTACCGCAGCTTGATCGACGCCAGCGCCGCCACCACCAGCAGGATCGAAATGATCCACGCGCGCGCCACGATCTGCGGCTCGGTCCACCCGATCAGATGCAGGTGGTGATGGAACGGGGCGCACCGGAAAATCCGCTTGCCGCCGCTGGCCTTGAAGTATCCAACCTGCATCACCACCGACGCGATTTCCACCAGGAACACGCCGCACATCAGCAGGGTGACCACTTCCTGACGCGCGATCACCGCGATGTACCCGATCAGCCCGCCGAGGCACAGCGAACCCGTATCCCCCATGAATACCTGCGCCGGCGAGCAGTTCCACCACAGGAATCCCAGGCACGCCCCCGCGACCGCGCCCGCGATCACGGCAAGCTCCTCCGACCCCTGCACGTACGGCACGAGAAGGTACTGCGCCCACGCCTGCGTTCCCGACACCAGCGCCATGATGCAGAGGCCGAGTGCCACCGCCGCGCTGATCCCGCCCGCGAGACCGTCCATCCCGTCGGTGATGTTCACGGCGTTGGACATGCCCGTCATCATCAGCATCGTGATCACGATGAACGCGGCCTTAGGGAGGTAGATCAGAGCCGGGTTCACCGTCGCCGCGGCGTCCAGGTACGTCTTCTGAAACGGCAGATTCACCACGTGGGCCAGGTTCGTGCCCGAGGTCGTCGCGCTGCTGGTGTACGCGAAAAGCCCGATGAGCACGCCGAGCCCGAGCTGGAAGACGAGCTTCTCCCACGCGTACAGCCCCTGCCGCGAGCCCGAGCCGCGCCGCGCGCTCGTGAGCTTCAGGAAGTCGTCCACGCCGCCCAGCACCGCCAGCCACAAGAGCACGATCAGCGCTGAATACGCGTAGAACTGCGTCAAGTCCGCCAGCAGCAGCGATGAAATCAGGATCGCACCCGCGATCAGCACACCGCCCATCGTCGGCACGTTCGCCTTCGACCGCGCCTGCGTCCGCAGCAGCTCCGCATCCGTTGCTCCGGTGTCGCCGATCTTCAGCCGCGTCAGGATCCGGATCGTCTTCCGCCCAAACAGCAGCACGATCAAAAACGCCAGCGCCGCCGCCGCGAGGGCCCGAAACTGCACCTGGTACAGAACCTTGAACGCCCAGTCGAGCTTGTGCTCGGCCAGCCATGCCTCGGCGTTTCGGGCGAAAAGGTACAGCATGGTTCAGTGCGCCGCGGCCGCGACCGGCGCCTTCACAGCCCCCAGCAACCGCTCCAGCCTCATCCGGCGCGAGCCCTTCAGCAGCACCGCATCGCCGGGCTTGAGCGTCGCCGCCACCTCCGCGGCATGGCGTTCATTCAGGTCATCAAACAGCGTCACCCGGATGTCAGTCCCCTTGAGCACGGCCGCCGCGCCGCGCATCGCCGGCCCGACCAGCACCGCGCCATACACGCCGCGCAGCGACTGAACGATCTCTGCGTGGGCCATCGCGGAATGCTCCCCCATTTCCAGCATGTCTCCCAGCACGACAAACCGGCGCTTCGCCTCCGCCGCGACTTCACCAAACGTTTCCAGCGACGCTCGCATTGAATCGGGGTTCGCGTTGTACGCATCATTGATGATGCACACGCCGCCGATGCGAGACACTTCGAGCCGCATCGCCTCGCCTTTGGCCGACGCCAGCCCGAGGGCGATCTCCGTATCAGGCACGCCCAGCCGGCGTGCGACCGCGACCGCCGCCGCCGCGTTCGCCGCGTTGTGGCGCCCCAGGAGCGGGATCGAAAACTCCGCCCGGTCGTTGAGCGTGAACGTCACCCCGCTCAGCGTCTGCTTAACGCTGACGACGCGGACGTCCGCGGCGTCATCAAACCCGAAGGAAAGCAGCGCCCGCGGCCGCGTAGCGAGCGACGGGAGCACTTCCTTGAGTTCCGGCGACTCCGCCGAGATGATCCCCGCCCCGCCCGGTTTCACAAACTCCAGCACCGTCGCCTCTTCCCGCGCAACACCCCGCAGCGATCCCAGCCGCTCCAGGTGCTCGCGCCCGATGCTCGTGATCACGGCAATGTCCGGCACGGTGCATTCCGCGAGCGTCGAGACTTCGCCGGGAGCGTTGGTCCCGATCTCGCAGATCAGGTATTGATCAGTCGGTGAAGCCGACAGGATCGTCAGCGGTACCCCGATGTCGTTGTTGAACGACTTCTGCGACGCCGTGCCCCGCATCGTCCGCGACAGCACCGCGCTCAGAAGCCGCACCGTCGTTGTCTTCCCGTTGCTCCCGCACACCGCGATCACCCGCGTGGAGCCCAGCGTCTTCCGATACGCCGCCGCCAGGCGCAGCAGCGCCCGGCGCGAATCCGTCACCCTCAGAACGCCCATCCCCTCGGGCAGCGTGCCCGCCGCCTCCGCCGAGTCGATCACCGCCAAGGGCGACCCCGCCGCCGCCGCCTTCGCCAGCATCGCGTGCCCGTCAAAGGTGTCCCCCTTGATCGCCAGAAACACCTGCCCGGCCTTGAGGGTCCTCGTGTCGGTCGAAAGGCCGATCACGCTCTCGGCCGCCGGGCGGGCAAGCCACGTCCCGCCGAGCGTCGTGCGAAGATTGTCAACGGTCCAGAATGTCATACGTGTGCGTGCCGGCGCTGGGCGAGTGCGGCGCGGGCCACCTCGCGGTCGTCGAAGTGGTGGCTGACGGTGCCGCGATTCCCGTCAGAAACAATCTGATAGGTCTCGTGTCCCTTGCCCGCGATGAGCAGGATATCCCCCGCGCGTGCATCCTCGATCGCCCGCTGGATCGCCCGCTTGCGATCCGCATCGACGGCCACCCGGTGCCTCGCAAACTCCGGCACTCCCCCCAGTATCTGTGTAATGATGTCGCTGGGCCGCTCGCTCCGTGGGTTGTCCGACGTGACGTAGACCAGGTCCGCTAGCTCCGCCGCCGCCGCGCCCATCCGCGGCCGCTTGGTCGCATCGCGATCGCCGCCACAGCCGAACACGATCGACAGCCGTCCCCCGCCGCGCCCCCGATTGGGCACCAGCGGCGCCAGCGCCGCGAGCACCTTCCGCATCGCATCATCGCTGTGGGCGTAGTCCACCAGCACCGCAAACGGATCCGAGGGCGTCGTCACGGGCTCAAGTCTTCCCGGTGGAGCCGACGCACTCGCGAGCTGCCGCTCGAGCGCCGCCGGTTGCACCCCGGCCGCGTACGCCGCCGCCACGGCCTGCAGCGCATTCATCACGTTGTGCCGCCCCACCAGCCGGGACGTCGTTTCGAACGCGCCCCACGGACCCGTGAACAGCACCCGCGTCCCGCTCATCGTCATGTCGCGGACCGCCGCGCGGCAATCCACGTGCCCATGATCGCTCATCCCCCAGCGCACCGCCGGAGAAGGTCCCGCCCCGTCCGCATCCTGCACCGAGCACCGCAGCACCTTCGCGCGGCAGTCGCGCAGCATCCTCGGCGCCGCCGCATCTTCCGCGTTGACGATCGCCCACCCATCCGGCGCCAGCATCTCAAAGAGCCTCGCCTTGGCCGAGCCGTAGGCCTCCATCGTCTTGTGATAGTCGAGATGGTCACCGGTCAGGTTCGTAAACACGGCGATGTCAAAGTGCAGCGCCGCGACCCGGCCCTGGTCAAGCGCATGGCTGGACACTTCCATGACCGCCGCCTTGCACCCCGACTCGACCATCCGTCCGAAGGTCCGCGAAAGCTCCGTCGCCGGCGGCGTCGTCAGCGTCGCTTCCGCCACCTCAACGCCGTCATCGATCACCACCGTGCCGATCAACCCGCACCGAACGCCCGACCCGTTCAGAAGCTGGTGGACCAGGTGCGCCGTTGTGGTTTTCCCGTTGGTCCCCGTGATTCCGACCAGGTCCAGCCGCTGCGTCGGTGAGCCGTAGAACCGTTCCGCCATCGCCGCCGCGATTCGGGGCACATCCTCCGCCACGACCACCGTCGCCCCCGCCCGCGCCGGCAGCGTCACCTCCGGGTCGTCCGTCAGGATCGCCACCGCTCCGGCGTTGACCGCATCGGAGATAAATGCCCGTCCGTCCGACTTGGTCCCCACCCGCGCGATGAACAGCGACCCGGGAACCACCGTCCTCGAATCGTCCGTGATGTCGCAGATGCGCAGCGTTTCAGGCGGCGGCCCGGAAGCGCCGCGGACTTTGAGCCCCTCGATGAGCAGACCCAGGTTCATCGTGTCGCCCCTGCACCGACGCAGTATCGGGAAAAACGCCGGAAACCACGCACATTTGCCGTCAGGATCGTAGTCGCGACCGGCCCGACCTCCGCTCCGCCGCCAGCGCCCGGTTCACACGATAAGCATCGCATCGCCGTAGCTGTAGAACCGGTACCGTTCGGCGATCGCTCGGGCGTACAGGTGCTTGAGGTGCTCAACGCCGGGTTCGGGCAGCAGCGCCGCCACCATCGCCATCAGCGTCGACCGCGGCAGGTGAAAGTTCGTCAGCAACCCGTCCACCCACCGGAAGCGATAGCCCGGTGTGATCAGCAGCCGAGTCTCGATCGTCTCCGGCGCCCCTTCGCCGATAACCGCCGCGAACGATTCCAGCGTTCTCGCCGCCGTCGTCCCAACGGCGATGATGCGCCGGCCCTTCTCGCGTGCGTCCAGAATCGATCTCACCGCCGCCGGCGACATCGTGCACCACTCGGCGTGCATCGGGTGGTTCTCGACGAACTCGGTTTCCACCGGCTTGAACGTCCCCGCCCCGACGTGCAGAACCACATCAACCCGGCCAAACCCCCGAGCGCTTAAACCGTCCAGCAACTCAGGCGTGAAGTGCAGCCCCGCTGTTGGCGCCGCGACCGATCCCGGCTCCGTCGCATACACCGTCTGGTACCTCTCACGGTCCACCCCCTCATCCGGCGACAGCCCGGAGTGCTGCCGCGCCTTCACGATGTACGGCGGCACTGGTGTGCGGCCCACTCTCTCGAGAATCTCTGGTGTTCGTCCGGTCGGACCGCGGACTTCCACCATCCAGGCCCCCGGCTCGTGCCGGCCCGTGATCTCCAGGGTGAACCCGCTCTCGCGGCCTCCACCGTCGAACAGGTCAATCTCCGCCGTCGCCCTCAGGTGCCTCCCTCGAAGCAGGACACACCAGCGCCTGCCGTCGGCGGGCGCCTCCGCCTCGAACAGGTACAAGCCCTCGACTCTGCCTCCCGAATCCCGGCGACGCCCGAAGAACCTCGCGGGAACCACCCGCGTCGTGTTGAACACCAACACATCGCCTGTTCTGAGCACATCCGGCAGGTCGCACACTCGATAGTCCCGCACGCGAGTTGGCTCCCCTCGTTCCGCCACCATCAGCCGCGCCGAATCCCGCGGCGACGCGGGTTGCGTCGCGATCAGCTCCGCCGGAAGTTGGTATTCAAGCTCTACGCTGCGAAGCACTGACGGACTCCCGCAACACGCATGGTGAGTTCCGGAGACACGCTGCGCACCCGGCAAAGTTTCCCTCTCGCACGTTTCCCAGTTTGAAGCGCAACTCCTGCAGTATTACCGGGCTTACGAACTGTGCGAACTTCGCGGCATGCGCCTCGAAGGGTGATCCGCTGAATGCTTCGCCACGTACAGGACTGCACCCCGGTGTTTCGGCGCGACTGGGTGGATTCGCGCCGCGGCCCGGGTCTTTCTTTTGGGACCTGCCACGTCGCGAAGCATCTGGCCTGCTCCGCTCGCCCTTCCCCATGTCCCGACCAGGCCCCGCGTGAACGGCCCGTCGAACGCTGCATCGAACCCGAGTTGAATCCCGAGCCGATCCGGTTTGCACGCCACCTGGAGCGGCTCAACCTTGAGCATCCTCGCCCATGTGCCCCGCGATCGTGCCCCGTCGAGGCCACCCGGCCCGATCGCCCGCCGCACCGGCAACGCCCGGACTGCCAGCGGCTCGGAGATGTGCCCCGACCCGAACGGACAACGTCAGAGCGCCGGCTCCGAACCGTGTACCGGATCGATGTGCCCTTGAAGTCCGGGCGCGTAATCGACGTGCTCGTCTGAACGCTCACGGCCCGCCCGGCAACGGCTTCTTCGTCGCTGGCGGCGTGTATCCCGGCTCCGGAACATAGAAGTTGGGTGCGGGCGGCTCGGCACCCGGCCCCCATTCGCGAAAACTGTTGACCTTCCACAGGGTCAGCCCGCCCGTGAAGCCGACCTTGACCTCCTGGTAGACGGGCCCGCCCTGCGGCGATGCGCCAAGGCTCGAGGCCGGGAACACCACGTTGATCTGCGCCTCGTCGCCGCGGATCCGGAGCTCCTTGATGTGGTAGATCGGGAGCGACGCATTGGCCTCGGTCAGCGGTTCAGCCCCGCCGCCGGCGGCTTCGCACACGCGGCGGTACACCTTGGGCTTCACGCCCACGGGAAGGTTGAACGCGATGCGCCCCCCGCCCGTGTGGTTGCCCGAAGCATCGAGCGGCGGGTACTTGGTCACGACCCACCGCATGCCCGACATCATCAGCTCTTCCACGGCGGGAGCATTGGGGTCCTTGATGGCAATCTCGCCCGGCGTCGCCGGGTAGCTCGCCCAGCTCACGCACCCGGAGAGAAGGGTGAGAACGATTAGCAATCCGGCCCACTTGAAGGTGTTCATGGTTGAAAGCCCTTGGCCCGAAGGTTCGGGTCCCATTGTTAGCACCCGCCCACCGCAGGGTAAGCCCACACCCTACCATTTCCAGAGGCGGTGTTGTAGGGACCGTGCCGCGGGTCTCCTGCCGAAACGTGAATCCGGCTGCGAATCCGCCGCGAACCCGCTGGTGGCGTCATGTCGAGCAACCCTCAGAGCCGGACGTTTGTGGTCGGAGTTTCCGGGGCTTCCGGGGCGGCGTACACCATGCGCCTCCTGGAGCAACTGCTCCTCAAGGGCCACGAGGTCCACCTCGTCGCGACCGACTACGGCCGCCGCCTGATGTTCGACGAAGCCGGGATCAAGCGACTGGTCGTGGAAGAGCTGGTCCCGGCACTGATGGCTTCCGCGCCGGACATGACCTCCCGCGTCGCCATCGAACGCCGCCTGATCGTTCACCCCAACAAGGATGTCGGGGCCGTGATCGCTTCGGGAAGCTTTCACCACGACGGCATGGTGATTCTGCCGTGCTCCTCCGCCACGCTCGGCGCCGTCGCGACGGGTTCGGGCTCGAATCTCCTGTGCCGCGCGGCGGCGGTGGCCCTGAAAGAGCGGCGGACATTGATCATGTGCCACCGGGAGATGCCCCTGTCGCACATCGACATCGAAAACTACCACCGCCTCTCGCTCGCGGGGGCGATCGTCTGCCCGACCAACCCGGGGCTGTATCTCCATCCAAAGAGCGTCGGCGACATCGTGGACTTCATCGCCGGCAAGGTGCTCGACCTCTTCAAGGTCCCGCACGACCTGCAGACCCGCTGGAACCCGGACGCGCCGCGTCGGGCGCCAATCGAAGAGCCTGCCGACCGGGACGCCTGACGCTACCAAATCGGGAGGTTCTGGGCTCGCTTGATGAGGTCCGTTTCATCTTTGTGGATGTACGCGCGGTTGATCCAGGGGTATGCCGCGGCGACGTACGGGTGCTTCGACATGTACTTGGATACGGCCGACGACATCGAAGGGAGTCCCTCTTCGACGAGGAGAACCCGAGGCCGGTACTTCTTCAGATCGAACCCTTCGATGAGGGGGATCTCGCCACCTTCGACGTCAATCACTGCAAAATCAATGGGGCCGGAATGCCCTTCGAGAACCGCATCCATCGACGTCATGGGCACCGTCACTTTCCGAGTGGGCGTGCCCGCTTCCGCGACGTCTTTGATATTGACAGCCGTCGGCGTCAGATACGAAAGCATCCCCGTTCGCGGGCCGTCAACCACCGTGAACGTGCACGTGCCCGTGCTGCCCGGACCCGCCAGCGCGGCATTGACCACGCGGCTTCCGGGCCGGCGGACCCTGGCCAGTTCGTACCGTTCGGGGATGGGCTCGACCAGCAGGCCCTTCCATCCGAAGGACTCGAACGGGTAAGTCACGCTGAACGTGTGCCCATCAAAGGCCCCGACTTCGATGTAGAACCCGTCGCGCTGGCCGCGAAAGAGTTCCCAGAGCCAGCAGTCCTCGCCGTACTGCGAAGTGAACTCCATGGGCAGCGCGGGCGCTCGCCCGATGTGCCGAAGATCCTCGAGCGCTTCAAGCGCCGACAACCTCTTCCGCATCGACAACGCCTCGGTAATGGGGCGATTGTGGATGTAGTTGGCCATCGCCTGATCGTGTGAACCGCCTGCCTGCGACATGGGTGCCTCCGAGGCGACAGAGTAGCCAAAGAGGCCATGGAAAGAAGATCCCTGCTTCACCGCACGGCGTGGCGTGCCAGCTTGAACCGCACCGAGCTATCAATCAACGCGCACGGGTCGAGCCTTGAATTGTCCGAATGCGCAACGGCGGACCCGGCGCCACGACGTCCACCCGGCTGTGACGCCCAACATGGAAGTACCGATGGTTGAACGCCGCGACGGTCAGTACCGCCGAACCACACCCTTCACGATCCCCTGCACCTGGCAGAACTTCACCCGGATCGGGTCAAAGCTCGAGTTCGCGGGCTGAAGGCGGATGCCGTCATCCTCCTTGAAGAAGGTCTTGAGCGTCGTCTGGCCATCGGGCAGAAGCGCCACGACCCGGTCGCCGTTGCGGGCGGTCTCCGTCCGTTCAACCAGCACGTAGTCGCCGTCGAGGATGCCCTCATCCTTCATGGAGTCGCCCTCGACCTTCAGGGCGAAGGTCGAATCCCCGCCACGGGTGTTCCGACCGGCAAGAAGCTCTGTAACGTCGATTTCGTCCTGTTCGGCCACCTTCTCGATCGGATAGCCCGCGGCGATCTTGCCCACCAGCGGGAAGCGACCGGGCCGCGACTCATCGGGAACCGCGATCCCGTCAGCGATCGACAAAGAGCGAGCCTTGTTGGGCTCGCGCACCAAAGCGCCCTTTTTGATGAGCGCTTCGACGTGCTCGAACACCGTGACCTTGCTGACGCCGATTTCGTCGGCTAACTCCTGCATGGTCGGGGAATAGCCGCGACGGACCCGCCAATCGCGGATGAGTTGCAGGATCTTGAGTTGCTTGGGTGTCAGATTCATGACCGCGCTCCTGTTTCAATCCTGACCTGGAAAACCCTCGCGGGCCCACCAGAGCCGCCGCGGGGTGTGTCTGCTCGCAGGCCCTCCTGACCGACTCTCGGACTCCCGCTATGGCCGCGGCCTGAACGACCAGGAGTCTCTCAACCAGCGTTGCCTTGCCAACGGCCTCCGCCACCCGGCCGACCGTTCGCGTAATCCAATGCCGGGGGTCGTGATCCCCAACCTCCGTCACCACATCCATCCGAACCAGCCTGGGGCCCCGAGGGCCCGCTTCCGCCACAAAGGCCGCCTGAAAGTCGCCGCCGGGACCGGTCAGAAGCAAGGGAGAGGTCGAACGCATGGGCCACCTCAGCATCCACGCGTGATTGGTCACGCGCTTGTTTCGCACCCGTTGTGCGTCGAGGATTCCTCCTCGTGTTGCGGACCGCGCCTCCCGCGGCGAACCTTCCGGAAACTCTCGCTTTCGGACTCCTTGTGTACACCGAACAAATCGTCTCTCGGCTTACACAACCGACAGTTTTCTTATCGATTTGTTCGGTACACGATAGCCAATCATCATCCAATCAGCAAGATCATTTATTGGAAATGTTTGGGATTTCGCAGGGGAGGGCTATTTCTGGGTCCTGGAGATCCGCGAGCCCTGCCGAACCACCCGCCGCTGCAGTTCCAGAATGGTCATTTCCGACCGAAGCGCGGCCGGCAACAGGCCGGTCAGGCGTGCCAGGTCATCCAGCGTCTGGGCTTCCCCCAGGGCGCCGAGGATTTGAGTCTGTACCGGCGTTAAGCCAATGTCCGGTCGAGACTTAGACTCCATATTCATGCCCGGGAGCTCGCCTTCCACCGGCCGCGTGGGGTCCGAATATCGCGATTCGTGGGTGCCCGCGTGAGTGTGCCTGGCCGGGGTCTCAAGAAGGTTGAGAACATCGCCGGGTTCGACCACCAATGCTGCCCCGCCTTGTTTCAGCAACTCCAGCGTTCCGGAGCTTGCCGCCGAATCGACCCGGCCCGGAACTGCCATGACCTCTCGACCATGATCCTCCGCCGCCAGCCGCGCCGTAATGAGCGACCCCGACTTCCTGCCCGCTTCGATCACGACGACCCCGAGGCTGATCCCGGAGATGAGCCGATTCCGCGCCGGGAAGTTCTCTGACTCCGGCGGCGATGTCAGCGGCAGCTCGGACACGACGGCGCCCTGTCCCTCCGCCACCAACGATCGAAAGAACGCCTCGTTCTCCGGCGGATAGCAGTGCGACAAGCCGCACCCGAGAACGATCAGTGTCCGGCCCCCCGACCGGGCCGCTCCCCGGTGCGCGGCGGTGTCCACGCCGCGAGCCCCACCCGAGACGATGCAAAGCCCGGATCGGGCGAGCACTCCGGCAAATCGCTCCGCCTGCTCGACGCCGTACGCCGTCGCGTTTCTCGAGCCAACGATCGCCACCGTGTACCGATCCGCGTTCGCCGGGTCGATGGCGCCCCGAACGTACAACAGGGGCGGCGGATCATGAATCTGCCGCAGCAGCGGCGGATACAAGGGATCGGCGAGCGGCACAATCGTCACGCCCAGTTGAGCGGCAAGTTCGAGCTCGCCATCCACCAGTGCCGCCGATTCCTTCATCCCTTTGACAAACGCCCGGGCCCGGCCGCCCCCGATTCCCTTGACCCGTTCGAGTTCCGCCGCGGACGCCGCCAGCACCCGTTCCGGTGTTCCAAACGCCGCCAGCAGTCGCGATATGAAGACCGGGCCCATCCCCGGAGTCAGCGTGAGCCGCAGCAAGTCATGCAGATCGGACATGGAATCAGTGTACGAAAAGGCCGCCGACGGGCGAAACCGGCACTCCAACTTGTGCGGTCAGCGACCCGCACCGACCGGTTCGACCGCCTGGTAGGCACGGTCCTGGACCCGTTTGCCAAACTCCAGGGTCCGGGCGAAAACGCGCACTTTCCTGCTCGAATCGATGGTGGAATCGAGGTGCGTCGCGGTACTGGCCTGGGCGTGCATGTACGCCGGATCCGGGCGGGAGATCGAGACATAGACCTCGGTCTCATCAAATCGCCGGATCGTCTGGTCCAGCGCGATCGACCATCCCGCGGTTGGTGTGGTCATGACGATCGTGTGGTGCAGGCCCTTGGAATCGACCTCGACCGCCGGACCCGAATAGGGCTCCCGGGCGATCCTCGGCCCGGGAGAAGCGCACCCGAGAAGCAGCAGGGGGGCCAGGCACAGCCACAGCATTCGCATCGCTTCAGGATACCGAGTTTGGCGGCGGGAGTATCGTTCTGACGATGGAGAACCCGCGGAGATGGAGCCGGTGATGAACGCTCTCATGGCGCTCCTGCCGCAGTTGTGGAAGCACATGCGCGCACGGCCCAAGACAACGTTGACCCTCGCCGCGGCGGTTTTCGCCCTCGCCCTGGGTGTCTGGTCGTGCCAGAGCGCGCCGGGGACGCGCACCACCCGAGACGCGGTCACAGCAAAGGCAACAGAGCCCGAAGTCCGCGTTCGAATTCGAAGCGCGGTCCAGACCATCAAGCTCGAAGGTCCCAGGCACTTCACCATCAAGCCCGCCGGTGGTGGCGTCGAGCGGCAGGTCGACGGGCCGCTCACACTCGCCATCTCACCCGAGGGTGTTCGAGCGACCGACGCCCACGGTCCGATCCCGTCGACCGGCTGGAACACGTTCGAAGCCATCGCTGTCGCCGAGAGTGGCGCGACGCCCCGCATCCGCATCGACACCTCCCTGTACCCCGGCAAGATACGCATCCTCCCACGCCGCGGCGGGAGCCTGGCCGAGGGAAGCCTCGAAGGGCGCATGGATGTGGTCGCGGTGACCGGTATCGAGGATTACCTCGTCGGCGTCGTCGCCAGCGAGCTGTACCCGGACTGGAAAAGCCACGGCGTGTTCGAAGTTCAAGCCATTTGCGCCCGCACCTACGCCCTCCACCAGCGTCAACGCAGCATCGACGCGCGGCAGGAGTGGGACCTCGAGAGCACCGAAGAAGACCAGGCCTACAAGGGCGGCACGTTCAAGTCCGAGGCCTATCGGGGCGTGCGCGACACGCGCGGCGTGGTGCTCACCTCGAATGGCCAGTTGCTCCGTGCGTATTACTCCAGCACCTGCGGCGGGCGGACCGCCGCGGCCGCGGACGTCTGGCCGACCACGGCGGGGTACGAGTTCAACCTCGCCGGCCCGATCCAGGCCCACCCGCGTGAGTCATTGTGCCAGGCGTCGCCACGCTACCGCTGGGAGGTCACGCGTGACCGCGAGGCTTTCAGTAGGCAGCTCCGAGAGTTCGGCAAGACGCGTGGTCATCCCATGGCGGACCTCGGCCTCTTCAAGTCTCTTGCGGTTGAACGCGCCAACCGAAACGGCCGTCCGGCGACGTTCCTGGTCATGGACGCCGCGGGAAAGAAGTTTTCGATTTCCGCGGAGCAGTTCCGTCTCGCGTGCAACTTCAAGGTCCCCGGCGCCCCGGCGGTTCCCAACGCCACCCTGGTCCGCTCCGGCGACCTCGAGGTGGAGGTCAGGGGAGCGACGGTGATCATCCGCGGCCGTGGATTCGGGCACGGCGTGGGCATGTGCCAGTTCTGCGCCAAGGCCATGGCGGACCGGGGTGATACGTGGAGGGACATGCTCTCCCGGTTCTACCCGGGGGCCAAGATCGAACGGGCGTATTAGCCCCCTGTTCCCCTGCCCATGCTCGCCCTCGAAACACCCTGAAAGCCGCGCCGGCCATTCCGGAATAGTCTGTCTATGGCAGGTGCCGCGACCATGAATACGGGCCGGATCTATGACGAAGTCGTCCACGGCAAGGGCCGCGTGGTGGACCCCCACGCCGCCGAGGGTGAACGCACCTACGCGATGTTCATGCACCTGACACTGATCGCCTCGCACATGGGCGTGCCGATCGTGCCGGCGCTGATCATGTGGCTGATCAAGAAGGACAAGTCTCCGTACCTCGACGACCACGGGCGCGAGGCCCTCAACTTCCAGTTCTCGCTCATCTGCTACGCGATCGGCGCGTTCCTGGTCGGGCTCGTCACCTGCGGCGCTGGGTTCCTGCTCTACCTGCCGCTCTACGCGCTCGGCATCGTCGGCATGATCCTCGCCTCGGTCGCCGCCAACAAGGGTGAGTACTACCGCTACCCCATGACCATCCGGTTCCTGTCGTAGCCCCGGGCCCCGGCCATCCGCCACGCTAAACTTCCCCGGTGCCCCTCCTCCAGGCCGCCCATCTCCGCAAGAGTTTCGCCGGACGCACCGTCGTCAACGATGTCTCGTTCCATGTCGAAGCCTCCGAAATCGTCGGGCTGCTCGGCCGCAACGGCGCCGGCAAGACCACCAGCTTCCGCATGACCATCGGCATGATCGACGCCGATGACGGACGGGTCTTCTTTGACGGCCAGGAAGTCACCGGCCTGCCGATGTACCAGCGGGCCCGGCGCGGCATGGGCTACCTGTCCCAGGAACCCAGCATCTTCACGCGCATGACCGTGGAGCAGAACCTGCTGGCGATCCTCGAGACGCTCAAGCTCAGTCGCTCCGAGCGAAAGGCCCGGGCGACCGAGCTGCTCACGCAGTTCGGGCTGACGCACAAGGCCCGCCAGGCCGCGAGGACCTGCTCCGGCGGCGAGCGGCGCAAGCTCGAAATTGCCCGTTCCCTGGTGACCAATCCCCGCCTCGTTCTGCTCGACGAACCTTTCAGCGGCGTCGACCCCATCGCCGTTGAGGATCTGCAGACCGAAATCCGCAGGCTCGCTTCCCAGGGCATCGCCTGCCTCATCACCGACCACAATGTGCAGCAGACGCTGCGCGTATGCGACCGGGCCTACATCATCGACGAGGGCAAGGTGTTCGCCCAGGGCACGCCGCGCGAGCTGATCAACAACGAGATGGTCAAGCGCGTGTACCTCGGCTCGCTGTTCCGCGGCGACGAGTTCGATCACCCCCTGCCGGTTCGCAACGGCACTCCGATTCCCAAGCCCGTCGCGATCAAGCGGCCGACGGAGGTGCAGCGATGAGGTTCGCGCTCCTTCTCGTCGGGCTGGTCGTGCTCCCCGGCTGTCTTGAGCGCCGAATCCAGGTGACGTCCGAGCCGCCGGGCGCCACGGTCTGGCTCAACGATGTCGAGGTCGGTCGAACGCCCCTCAAGACCGGTTTCAAGTACTACGGCACCTACGACGTGCGTGTCCGCAAGGACGGCTACGAACCAATCTGGACGCCCAGGACCGCGAACACACCGCTGTGGGAGGTGCCGCCGATTGATCTCGCCGCGACCGCGCTCCCCGTGAGGATCGAACGGGAAGTGGCGTGGCACTTCGATCTCGCAGCGCCGGCCCCGGACAACGTTCCGGACCTTGTCAAGCGAGGCAAGGAACTCAGGTCGCGGTTGGCGCCGGCGAACTGATCTCGCCACATTCAGAGCGATTGAGCCGGCGTCCCCGCCACACGGGCGTGGTCGGCGACCGCGCGGATGACCGTGGCGCCCGCCCCGATCAGGCACCCGCGCCCGATGGACGTCCCGGGCAGCACTTTCGCGCCAAGCCCCACCAGCGAGTCCGGGCCGACCGATACGCGCCCGCCCACCGCCGACCCGGGCGCGATGTGCACGTTCTCACCGATCCGGCACTCGTGCTCGACCACCGCCCCGGTGTTGACGATCGCATGGTCGCCGATGACCGCCCGCGAGTGGACGTTGGCCCCCGGCCCGATGTACACGCCGCGGCCGAGAGTGGCCGAGGGTGATACGAACGCGCGAGGATGCACGACCGTCGCGAGCATCGCCCCCGAGAGCCGACCGAGGAGGGTCCGGCGGATGCGGAGGTCTCCGATGGCGACGATGCAGCCGCGCTCGGCGTAGCCCTCGAGCTCCGACAGCGGGTCGAGGTGCGGACACGAGGGGTTGCCGCGGGAGAGCGGCGCGCTGCCGTCGTCGTCCAGGAATCCCGTGAGCGCAAAGCCGGCCAGGACCGCCGCCTCGGCGACCACGAGGGCGTGCCCGCCGCCGCCAATAAGGATCAATGAACTTGGCTCAACCCCTGACATGAAGGTACATCATGCCCGAAAGCCGGGCCGAAGTCGAGCCGGTTTGGTTGACTCTCAGCGACAGCCGTTGGCGAACAGGTTCAGGAAGCACTGGAAGTCGTTGGCCGTCAGGCTTCCCACGCCGTCACAGTTCGCGTACGAATCGCCCGCGGCGAACTTGTTCAGGAAACACTGGAAGTCGTTGGCCGTCAGCACCGGTGTGCCCGATGATCCATCGCAGTTGGGATAGCACGAACTGCCGACGACCTGCCCGGTGAGCGTCACGAGGCGAGTCGGCTGGTCAGGGTCGTTCGACGTGATCGTCACCGTGCCGTTGAGCGTGCCCAGCGCCGACGTGTTCATTGTGATCGTGTGATTGTTCCCCGCGCCGCCCGGGCCGGCGTTGAACGAGCCCCCTGGGGCCGTAAACCCGGCGGAAGCCGAGAGGGAATACGTCAGGTTCGCGATGCCCGCGGCGGTCCACAGGGCCACGTTGCCACCGTTGTTGACGTTCAGCGTCCGCTGCTGCGAGGAGTTCTGCACCACCTGGCCGAAGTCGATGGTCGTCAGGCTCGCGGCCTTGGCGGGAACTTTCATGTCCATGAACACGGGAAGATGCCCGCCCGAGGCATCCGCCCCGGGTGCATCATGAAGGGCCTGGGCGATGGTCGCGCCAACCATGGCGTTGGTGGACACGTTCAAGATCTGGTTGAAGCTCGAGCCGTCGTTGCCCCAGCACCGGTAGGAGTGGTTGGGGTCGTTCCACGTTGACGTGCTGTAGGCGATCGCTGGGTTCCCGATGTACTCAAACCCCGACCCGTTGGTGAGGCTCGGGCTCAGCAGGAGGAAGTCGAACCGATCGTCCATCCCCCCTGTGACACCGGGGTCGGTCCCGCCCGGCGATTGCGTGTGAACGAAGCGATAGGTGCTCGAGTTGTTCCAGCTTCCCGGTGTCACGATCGGATCGACAAAGCGTCCCGCCGACACGGGCGAGCTGCTCAGCAGCGCCACGTACGCATCCTGCGAGGAGGACTGAATGTTGAAGTCGCCGGCCAGCAGGTAGTTCCACGCCGGGTTGAGCGACCCCGTGTTCGCGCGGATGTCATTGACCTCGATCAACCGCTGGGCCTGGTCGTCCGTCGTGCTCCCGGCCTTCATGTGCGTGCTGTAGCACGCGAGCGTCGCCGCCGCGCCCGTGTACGCCTTGGGCCGGATGTCGTAGCGGGCCACGTCGCGAGGGTGGTTGCTCAGGCCGCTGGCGCCGACAGAAATCACCGCCGCCGAGACGAGGTCGATCTTGCTCGTCCGGTAGAAAAACGCGTTGTCGGTGTCGTTTCCGTTGAAGAACGGTGCCGCCGCCCAGTCTCCCGGGCTTCCCGCCGCCGTGTTCAGGATCGACAGAAACGCCGTAACCGACGCGGCCGAAGTGAACTCCTGGCCGATCAGCACATCGGGGGCCATGCTCCGACCCTGAAAGACCCCGTAGATGGAAGTCTGCATCTCAGCGGTGCGGCCGCCGGTGTACGTGCTCACGTTCCACGTTGCGATGCGCAGCTGGGCCCGCGCTACGCCGCCCGCCGCCAGAACCACAGCCGCCGCCATCGTCAATCGCTTGGTCATGAATCCTCCGGGCAAACTATAAGGCCTGGGGACGTATTTCCCAACCCCCAACGACATCCGGATTCGAGCACTTTGATGAGAAATTGATTGGGGTCTTGATTCGCTTTGGGGATAATGCCCCGTTCCAAGGAGACCCCGCCATGGCCCGCACTCTCGCCCGATCCGCGTTCGCGGTCGCGCTCGCCGCCGGCCTCCCCGCCGCGGCACAAACCATCACGCCCATCGTCGTCGCCGGCGACCCCGTGGCGGGAGTCGGAAACGTCATCACAATCGACTCGCTCGCCGTGAACAACAGCGGCCAATGGATTGTCGAGGCCGATACCGACAACCCGGACACGACGTCGGACGTGGTTCGGCTCAGGGGCGGCGCCCTGTTCCTGCGCGAGAACCAGACGCTCACGGGCCTGGCGATGGGGAACATCAACTCCTTCGACGCGATCAACATCAACTCCGCCGGGAACTGCGGGGCCAACATCTTTCTCCGCAACACCGGGGGCACGAACAACGACTCGGCGATGTGCTTCAACGGCGTGATGATCTTCCAGGAGGGAACGATTTCCGCCGCGCCGCAGTTCAGCGCCAACACGCCCTACATCGGGTTCTTTGACTCCAAGATGAACGACTCCAATCAGGTCTTCATCGTCGCGAGCATCGACGACCCCGCGATCGCGACCACCGTGGACCGGGCGTTGGTCATTGTCAACTACAACGCGGCCGCGGGAACATACACCGAGTCCGTGCTCGCCAAGGAAGGGGATGCGCTCCCGGGCCTGATCGGGACCGTTTCGGACTTTGGCACGGCGCCCCAGACCTTCGACTTCAACAACAACGGCGACGCGATCTACTACGTCGTCAGCACCACCACCACGGCGGACGCCGTGTACCGCAATCTCACCCAGCTGGCCATGGAGGGCGGCTCTTCGCCCGTCGCCGGGCGCACGTGGCTGTCCCTGAGCACCTCCAACTCCGCCGCGATCAACAACACCGGCGGCCACGTGTACACCGGCACGCTCAGCGGCGACACCGCGACCGACCGCATCATCATCAGGAACGGCGCCAAGTTCAAGCAGGAAGGCGATGCGCCCCCGGGGATTGCCGGCTCATTCACCCTCACGGCCTTCGGAACTTCCAGCATCGTCAAGCTCGCTGACTCGGGCAAGGTTCTCTGGTTTGGGGATTGGAACGATCCCGACCTCACGCGCGACACCGCCCTTTTCCTCGACAACCAGGTCCTCCTCCAGGAAAACGTCACGCAGGTCAACGGCCTGACCGTGTCCGCGATCGTCAGCGCGGAAGACGGCTACAACATGAGCCCCAACGGCCGGTACATCATCGTCGAGGTCACCCTGACCGACGGGGTCCCGCCGCGAAACGCGGCCCTCCTGATCGACATGGGCGCCACCCCGTCGTGCTATGCCAACTGCGACGGCTCCAGCGGCACCCCGCTCCTGACCGCCAACGACTTCCAATGCTTTATCAACAAGTTCGCGGGCAACGATCCCTACGCGAACTGCGATGGCAGCACGGGGACGCCGGCCCTCACCGCCAACGACTTCCAGTGCTTCATCAACAAGTACGCTGGCGGATGTTCCTGACCGGAGGGCTTCAGCGAGCGTGCAGCCCCTCACCCCAGGACAGACGCCCTCCGGGCTCCCGCGGCATCGCTGGCAGGTCCATGGCCTCAACTTCCTCTTGGATGTCCTGAAGGTCAACCCTGGCCGCCTCGCGCTGGGCTTCGACCTTCCGGGTCACTTCGAGCCCATCCACCAACTCCATCCGGCCATCCGCGTGCTCCACCAGCGCCGAGCATGACTCGACCCAATCACCGCAGTTGTAGTAGGCGACACTTCCCGTCGCCGCCTCGCGGACTTCCGCCTTGTGGATGTGCCCGCACACGACGGCCGCGTGCCCTTCGCGTTTCGCCTCATCCATCAGCGCATCCTCAAACCGCGAAATGTGCTTGCACGCCGACTTCACTTTCAGTTTCAGGTAGTGCGATAGAGACCAGTACTCCATCCCCATCATCCCGCGCACGCGGTTGTACACGCGGTTCACCCGCACCAGCCAGTCGTACGCCCACGCCCCGATCGCCGAGAGCAGCCGCGCGTTGCGCACCACCAGGTCGAACTGGTCCCCGTGCGTCACCAGCATCGTGCTCCCATCCCGTCGCGTGTGGACCGCGTTCATCGCGATCTCGACCCCGCCCAAAGAAAGTCCGACATAGCGCCGCGCCGCATCGTCATGGTTGCCGGGGATGTACACCACCCTCGTCCCGCGTTTGACCAGTTTCAGGATCCGCCGCACCACCCGGTTGTTCGCCTCCGGCCAGTGCCATCGCTTCTTGAGCCGCCACATGTCGAGGATGTCCCCGACCAGGTACAGCGTGTCACAGTCGATGCACTTGAGAAACTCAGCAACCTCGTCAGCGCGAGAACCGCCGGCGCCGAGGTGAAGGTCACTGATAAAGACGGTCCGAAACCGGGCGCGCTTGGCCATGGCTCTTCCCCTGGCCGCGCGGCGAACCGACACCGCTGGCGGCGTTCATCCGGCGGCACAGAGTATCGACACTTCGCCCGAATTCAGGGCCTGATTCAGGCGCTAAGTTGTTGTTCAGACGCGGGCAGACCTGACAATGCACTCGTGTTTCCGCGGGGCCTCACACCTTTGCCTCAACCGTCTCGTCCCGCTCATCGCCGACCTGCATCCGCAGGAACGCCGCGTACCGCCCACCCCCGGCCAGCAGCTCCTCGTGCGTCCCCACCTCGATGATCCGCCCATCCTCGATCACGACGATCCTGTCCGCATGCCGGATCGTTGAAAGTCGGTGCGCGATCACAAAGCACGTGCGGCCCCGCATGAGCCGGTCCAGGCTCTTCTGGATCAGCCGCTCGCTCTCCGTGTCCAGGTTGCTCGTCGCCTCGTCAAGAATCAGGATCCGCGGATCGGCCAGCAGCGCCCGCGCGATCGCCAGCCGCTGCTTCTGCCCGCCCGAGAGCCGCACGCCTCGCTCCCCGATCAGCGTGTCGTACCCGCGCTCCAGCTTCTCGATGAACTCCGCCGCGTTCGCGAACTTTGCCGCCGCGGCAATCTCTTCCCTGCTCGCCCCGCGCCGCGCGTAGCCGATGTTGTCCGCGACCGACCCGTCAAACAGAAACACATCCTGCTCGACGATGCCGAGCATCCGGCGATAGCTCGCGACATCGACCTTCCGCAGGTCCACTCCGTCGAGCTCGATCGTTCCCTGCGTCGGGTCGTAGAACCGCGCGATGAGGTTGCACAGCGTCGTCTTGCCCGATCCCGACGGCCCAACCAGCGCAATCGTCTCCCCCGCCTTGACGTCCAGCGTCGCGCCCTTGATCACCGGCTGCGATGGCTTCTCCGGCTTCTCCGCCTTGTCCGAGGCGTCCCGATCGATCGCTCGTTTCACCGGCGGCGGATACATGAACCACACATCCCGGATCGTAATGCGGCCCGCCGTCGTCGCGGGCTCGACATACACCTCCCCCTGCGTCCCCGCAAACTCCCGCGGCTCCTTGAACAGGTCCAGCACCCGATCGAACGCCGCCAGATTCGTCTGCATCGCCGCCGCGCTCCCCGCGAGCACTTCCAACGGCCCCAGCAGCATCATCAGGTACGTCGTGAACATCAGCACCGAGCCGATCGTGAACCGCCCGTGCATTACGCCGAGCCCGCCGTAGATGAGAACGGAGGTCGTCGCCAGCGGGATCATGAACGCCCAGGCGATGTCCACGCCGCGCGACCACCACCACGTCAGCATTTCCTGGCGTGTCATCATGTGGTTGCCGCGGATGAACCTCCCCGCCTCGCCCCGTCCGCGTCCAAAGCCCCGAACGACGCGGATCCCGCCAAAGGCCTCGGTCGCGTGCGCATCAACAGCCACGCGGGTGTTCTTGATATCGCGATAGAGCGGCCGAATCCGCGCGATCCAGACCTTGTGGCTCCACCACACCACCGGGATGAGTACGAGCGCCCCGGCGAGCATCCAGTGGTCAAACACCGCCAAGACAATCAACGTCCCCGCGAGCTGCACGATCGCGTTCCACGGGTTGTAGAGCAGGTGGAAGATCAGCTCGCCCGCCGCGCCCGCATCCTCCCGCAGGATGCTCGCCACGCCGCCGCTCTTGAGCTGGTGCACCCGCGACAGGGGCAGGCTGATCGCGTGATCGAAGATCTGCTTGCGCATCCCCACCTGGATCTTCTTGGTCAGCACCGTCATCTGCCAGCGGCCGACCATCTGCAGCGCGATCCGCACCGCCGTCACCGACATCATCACCGCCCCGATCAGGAGCAGCAGCTTCACGCGATTGGCCGGGTCGCGCAGCGAATCCGAGATCGGCACCCACTTCGGGATCCCCTGCGGCCCCGGCTCTTTCTGGATCGCGTAGTCGATCGCGATCTTCGTGCACGCCGGCAAGATGAGCAACAACGCCGCCTGCATCCCCTGCGTCGTCAGCGCCGCGTACACCGCGAAGCGATACCCCGACAGCAGCGACCAGAACTCGCGGAACAGGTCCTTGAACGACCGCACCCGCCGGTTCTTCTTGTCCTCTTCATCAAGGTCAAAGCCCGGCTTCGAGCCCTGGTCGGACTTGCGCTTCTTCAGGAACTCCCGCCGCGCTTTGAGATACTCTCCAAACCGGCGCCGGCTGCTGGCGTACGACCGCTCGGGCATGATCCATCCTAGCCCGAGGCGACTCCACGAGTGTCCTTCGCTCGCGTGCTAGCCGCACCCCGCCGCATACGTGTTGATGAAGCACTGGAAATCATTCGCCGTCAGCGCCGGCGTGCCGGTGCTGCCGTCGCAGTTGGCATCGGCCGCGCCCGCGGCGTAGTGATCCAGAAAACACTGAAAGTCATTGGCCGTCAGCACCGGCGCCGTGGTGCTTCGGTCGCAGTTGGCGTAGCAGTTGGGGGTAACGCGGAGGGCGATGTTGTCCGCTCCCACGGTCCACTGCTGAAAGATGTAGAACAGTTCCGGATCGCCGAACGAAAACTCCAGGCGCGTGACATGGGTGATCAGCGCGTTCCAGTTCGGACTCGCAGGTGAACCCGGACCGTACTGAAGAAACCCCCACCCCGCCGGCAGGACCGTCGACTCCGTGGGGAACGAAAACACGACGTTCTTCCATCCGGTTCCCGGCGCCGGAATCGGGGCTTCTTTCTTGAACACCGCCCAGTCGTCGTTGACGTTGGCGGGCGTGCCGTTGTCTGAATGGAGCACGACCGACAGCGGGAACGGCCCGATGTTGAAGTCCGTCGAAAACACGTTGACGTCGATCGAGGCCCCGATGATCCCGTTCGCGCGGAAGTCCCCGGTAAACGGCGAGCCCTCTTCGCACCGCAGCCACGGGATCGTCGTGTCGAGCCCGACCGACCGCAGGTACCCGCCGGGATTGCCCCCCGCGGGCGCGATGAACTCGTTCGGCCCGCCAAAGGACCACCCGCCCTGGTTGCTCCCTCCCTTGAACGTGTCAACCACCTGCGCCGATGCATTCATCGCCAGCGCCGCCGCCACCAGTGCCGACACCCTTGTCATGTTCACTCCCTCCCCGGGCACCCTACCGCAGCGTGACCACCAGGACCCGCGTCCCGGCCTTCGCCAGCGCCTGGCCCGAGGCTACGAGATTCGCCGGGATCAACGCCGTGGTTCCCGCACCGGCCACCACAGGATCTTCCCGTCCGTTACGCACCGACACGCTTCCCGAGAGCACCATCAGCACCCGCGGCCCGTCCGCCGATTCTCCCAAGGGCACGACGCCCCCCGCGGGCAGGTGCGCCTCGAACACCCGGAAGAACTCGGTCCCCACGAGTTGCCCGGAAACCTTCCCCTTCGCGAGCTTGGCCGCCGCGGGCGCCGGTCCGAAGTCAATGCACTCCAGCGCCTGCTCGATGTGCAGCTCCCGGCCCTTTCGTCCCCAATCAAAGACGCGGAAAGTCGTGTCACTGGGCGTCTGCACTTCCGCCACGAGCACCCCGGCCCCAAGGGCGTGGCACGTCCCGCTCGGCAGGCTGTGGCACTCGCCAACCACCGCCGGCACCGCCACCAGGTCGTCTACCACCGACCCATCCTTGATGTGCCTGGCGAACGACTCGCGAGTCACCCCCGCCTTGATCCCCTTGTAGATCACGCTGCCGGGCTCGGCGTCCAGGATGTACCAGCACTCGGTCTTGAGATTCGCCCCCGCATGCGCCGCGGCGTACGCCGGGCTCGGGTGCACCTGCACCGAGAGATTCTCGTTCGCGTCCAGAAACTTGATCAGCAGCGGGAATCCGTTCTCGGCGCTGAGCCCGCCCATCAGGTCGCGCTTCCACATCACCACCGCATCATGAAGCGTCTTCCCCGCCAGCATTCCCGACGCAATCACCGAGCGAGCCGCGCCGCCGCCCGCGCCGGAGACCGAGGTCGCGCCCAGGTCCGCCAGTTCCCAGCTCTCGCCGATCTTCTTCCCCGCGGGGAGCGACTTTCCCAGCCGCTCCAGGCGACGTCCACCCCAGACCTTCTCGAGGAGTATCGGTTCGAACACGATGGGGTACGGAGCGACCAAAGGCGAATCTCCCAGGCGCGGGCAGGACTGCTACGACCGCCGCGCCGGCGGAGGATCCGGCTCCACGTTCATGCCGCTGATCTGCGCTTCAAACGCGAGCTTTCCATTGACCACGCCCTGGATATCGCTCACGAAGCGACGGCGCCCGAACTTCACCTCCGAGCACAGCAGGTACAGGTCGTCCCCGGGCTGGACCATGGCGCGGAAAGAGGCGTTGTTCAAGTGGACGAACGCCACGATCTTGGGCGTGGGCATGCGGATGTTGTACAGGAAGCACCCCAGCTGCGCGCCCGCCTCGATCATGAACACCGCGGGCATGATCGGCCGGCCGGGGAAGTGGCCCGGAACCCAGAACTCGTCATCCCGCACCCGCTTGATCGCCACACCCTTGGTGTGGTCCGCCGATTCCCACACAATCGCATCGAGCAGCAGCATCCCGCCCCGATGGGGGATGTACTTCTCGATGTCCTGCCGCGCGTACATCCTCCGCGTCAGGTCGATCCGCGAGAGGTCCAGCACAAAGCGCGGCGCCGCCCCGTCGGCCGATGGGCCGTCCAGAACCTGCGACTCCGGAGTCTGTGGCTTTCCCGACGCGACGGACATGGTTCAGGGCTTCTTCGGGGGTTGCTCTCGGGCGTTCAGGATGGCCTGGCGAACCTCCTGAGCCGCGTTTTTGATGTCCTGCATCAGCTGGCGTGCACGAGTGCCCGCGGCCTTGTTGCCGCCCTCGGCCTTGTGAACGTCCTCTTCCGCCGACACGATCAGGGCTTTGAGCCGTTCGAATGCTTCCACGGGTTTCACCTCGCATTCACTGTGGCGAACCCCTCACCGTTTGGAAACCGGTCAGGGGGACTTTCCGCTCCGTTATTCTACCAACGCCGCCGAACCGGCACTTTTCAGGCCTTCCAGCCCGTTGAACAGACCTTCCGCCCCCTTCTCTTCACCGGGCCACCTGCGGTAACAGCCGGTCAATCGTTTCGAGCGCCGCGTGCAGGTACTTGGGGTGCCCATCCCGAGACAGGTACGCCGGCGCACACGCCGCCATCAATACCCGCCGAATGTTGGCCAGCGCACCGTAATCCCCTTCCGTGCGAAGGCCCAGTTCCCGCCGGTACCGGGCCAGGTCCGACACGGGATGGACCCCAAAGAGTGCATCAGGCCGACCCCAGAACTGCCGCTCCAGGTAGACCGCGTCCTCGACCCAGCTCCCCGCGTGCACGAGCGCCAGATCAATCAGCACGCACGCCCCGTTGCCGCGCCGCCTCATCGCGTTCCCGGGGTGAAGGTCCCCGTGGCACCACGAATCGATCGGCCTCGCCTCCCAGCGTGACGCCAGCCGCGGCAGCACCTTTTGTACCCGCTTTTCCACCTCGTTCCAGTGCTGCGCCTCGGGAAGGTCAGACGTCCGGGCCAACTCGCGGGCCCGCGCAATCAGCCTCTCCCAGTCCGGCGTCGGCGGAGCCGAACCGACCGGCGCCGCCGCGGCGGCACGGGCCTGCATCGCCGCCGCCACCTTGAGAAGGTCGTCCAGAGATGCCTTGCACCAGCCGTGTGTCAGCGTGTGTCCGTCGAGCCGCTCAACCACCATCCACGCCAGGTCATACCCGCCCACCGATGACCCGCACGCAATCACCCGGGGCGTGGGCGCACCCGGTTCCGCACCGGAAAGCCACTGCGTCCAGCGGTGCTCGACCGGGCCGATCGGAAGCTTGACCACCACCGCCAACGGATCGCTCCCGTTCTCGTGCCAGGTCGCAAACCCCGTCGCCGCGCCGCCGTGCTGCCACGTCGAACGGAACCACTCGATCGATGACAGCTTTCCCCCGCAATGCTCGACCAAGGCAGGCCCGAGCGAGGCTGCAATCCCGTGACCGTCCTGGTGTGTCTGCAGTTCGCCGCCCATGCCCACCTACAGGCTACCCACCGCGGCGGCCAACGCAACCGCCCGATCAACCGAAAGTTCCTCGATTCGGTTCTCGGGCGTGATCCCCTCCGGCCAGGGAAAGCCCCTCCCGAGGATCGAACCCAGTTGCTTGCGCCGCCTCGAAAACAACTTCTGGCACATCTCCGCCAGCGCTCCCGCTTGGGTCGTCCGCGCCCGATCCAGGCGACGCAACGAAACCATCGCGCTCGTCACATCAGGCCGCGGCCAGAAACACTCCGGCGGCAATACGGCGATTCGCTTCACCTCGCAGAGCGCCTGCGCCACGATGCTGATCGGGCCATATTCCTTGGTCGAAGGCCCCGCGCACAGCCGGTCCGCCACCTCCCGCTGAATCGTCACGTGCATCGATACACACCCGGGATGATGCACCAAAAGCGCCAGCATCAGCGGCGTCGCGGCCCCGTACGGCAGATTCGCGACCAGCTTGAACGGCCCCCCGCCCAGGGCCGCCGCCGCCGTCCGCGAGAGCTCCCGCTTTGACTCCAGGCAGTCGCCCTCGATCAACGTGAACGAGGCGGTCGACGGCGGTGGGGGGGTCAAGGTCTTTGCGGGCTCACCCAGGCGCTCCCGTAACAGCCCCGCCAGCCCCCGGTCCAGTTCGCACGCGATCACCCGCGCCCCGCGTGAGAGCAGTTCCTCGGTGAGCGCCCCTGTCCCGGGCCCGACCTCGAGGATCAGCTCCCCCGGCACAATCCCGGCGTCATCGGCCAGCTTTCGGATCAGGTTGTGGTCAATCAGAAAGTTCTGCCCAAAGCTCTTTCGCGGCGAAAGACCCCGGGATTCCAGGAGTTCGCGGATGGTCTGAAGCGTTTGCAAGCTCACACGCCGCGCCCGCGGCCTCCATGGCTACCACATGTCGTCGAGAATGTTGGTAATCGCGTGCGCCACGCCGTGCTCATCGTTGGAGACCGTGTGCCGCTGGGCCGCCGCCCTCACCACCGGCACCGCGTTCCCCATCGCCACGCCCAGGCCCGCCGCACGGATCATCGGCAGGTCGTTGATCTCATCCCCGATCGCCGCGATGCGCGACGCCGCGATGCCCTTGCGTTCCGCCAGCCATTGAATCGCCGACCACTTGCTGGCGGTGCGATCGAACACCTCAAGGATGTGCAGTTTCTGGCCCTCGGGAATCCGCGCTTCGTGCTCGGGTTCAAGCACCGCGGGGAAGTGGTGCATGGTCGCCTGCTCGCCAAAGGACTCATGAATGTCGTCGTGCAGCCTGCCCAGCACCCCTGAGAGCGCGCACACGCCCAGCCGCACCGAATGCTCCGGGTGCTCATCCTGATCCACATGGTCGACGTACCTGACCTTCACGTTCATCTTCTCGAACCACCACAGCGTGACCGGGTCCAGCGCCTGTCGCGTCCCTTCCGGACCGTGCACGATCAAGTAGTCGTACCCCGCCGCCACGGGGTCCTTCAGGATCATCACCGCGTGCCCGTGTCCAAGGAGCCGCGGCACCGCCCTCTCCACCAGCGACTGATTGAGCGAAAACCGGTGCAGTGTCCGCGTCGTCACCGGGCACGACACGATCGACCCGCCCGCGACCACCACGGGGTCTCTCTGCTCAATCGCGGCCAAGACCTCGGCCGACTCCACCAGGCCACGCCCCGTGCAGACAACCACCTGCATGCCAGCGGCCCGTGCCGCGTGCACGGCCTCGACATTGGCGCGGCTGACTTCCCGGCTCGAGTTGAGCAGCGTGCCGTCGAGGTCGATGGCGAGCATGTCATAGCGGGGCATGTCAGAAGCGTACGGCGCAACATGCCTCATCCCGAATACACTTCCACCGGAATGTCGACGGCCCCGAGATATCCAGCGGACATCGGTTACGCCGGGCTGCAAATGTCGGCCGATGAGTATCTTGCGCTTGGTGAAACTCAGGAGCGATATGAACTCATCAACGGGGTCGTTGTCATGAGCCCGAGTCCGACGCCGCGCCATCAGAAGGCAGTCACCCGGCTCCTGCTCCAGTTGATTCAGTGGCAGGACCGTCACGCGGGCGCGGAGGTGTTCCCAGATACCAACATCAAGCTTGGCAGCGGGAAGGTCTATTGCCCCGATGTCGTTGTCTACGGCCCCGGCCGGTTGACCACCATGCCCGAGAGACTCGTCCTTCCACCGGATGTGGTGGTAGAGGTTGTCTCACCCGGTTCCAAGCCCCTGGACCTGATCACCAAGCGCGACGACTATGACGCTTTCGGCGTCGGCGAATACTGGGTGCTCGATCCAACGGATGTGTCAGCCCGCGTGTGGCGGCGAAGCGGGCCGCGCATGCTTGAAGTCGGGGTTGAACCCGACGCGATTCAGTGTGCGTCGATCCCCGGTTTGCGAGTCGATCTGGCCGCGATTCGGCGAGCCCTTGCCTGACGTCGGTCGGGTCTTCGCGCTATCGCCCCCGGCGCGATGAAGCATCCATCGCCTCGACGATCCGCACCCGGTCGCTCTCGTATACGTCCAGCTCGCCGATCTTCGACCCGATCGTGTTGCGTGGGCCCGAACACAACTTCGCGTTGGAGACAAGGGCCAGCAGGATCTCGCTTCGGTCGCTCCTGTACAGATCGGTGTGGAACGCCGCATCGATGAGCAGCGTCTGCTCCGCCTCGGTCAGGTCGTCGCGCTGGGCGACCTTCTTGAGCATCCGCGCCCGGTCCGAGGCGTAGCCGAGTTGCATCGCCGCACGGATCGTCCCGGCGTTGGGCCCTTCCGGCCCGGTCGCGGGGGGCGGCTCGTATCTCGTCTCGTGCCTGCTGCCCACGATGCACCCACTGAGCGCCAGAAGCGTTGCGCACACAGCGATCCGAATCATCGTCGCCCTCCCAGACCCTCGTTCCTCAGTCTTCGTCAAACCCGCCGTCCACCAGCTTCTTGAGCGCCTCGCACGCTTTCTGGGCGTCCGGGCCGACGGCCGTGACCGTCAGTTCCGTTCCTTTCGTCGCCGCCAGCATCATCATGTGCATGATCGACTTGCCATCCACTTCCTGGTCCGCGCGCCGGACCGTGACCTCGGACTGGAAGGTGCTCGCCAGGTCCACAAACGTCATCGCGGGGCGCGCGTGCAGCCCCAGCTTGTTCACGATCGTGACCTGGATGGAAACCCGATCCGCCACCTGCAACGCTCCCGAACGCCGACACCAGGGCACGGCCCACGGGGCCTTCCCTGCCGGCGTTCCCGTGCCCGTTCACGCCGGTTCAGCCTGCGAGCAGTTGATTGTCCGCTTCTTCAAGCAGCGTCTTGACCTCGTCAACCGACGCCGCCTGCCGCAGAAACCGCCGGAACGTGTCCTTGCTCAGGTTCTTGAAAATGACTTCCATGGCCTGCAGATGCTCTTCCGGCCGGTCCTCGGGTGACAGCAGCAGAAACACCGAGTACACCGGCTGCTTGTCCAGCGAGTTGAAGTCCACGCCCCGGTCCGACAGCCCGATCGCCGCCGCCATCGACTTCACCGACTTGTGCTTCACGTGCGGCACCGCCACCCCGCGCCCAAAGCCCGTCGACCCTCGCCGCTCACGCTCCAGCACCGACTTCACCAGTTCGTCGCGCAGCTTCGCCGCCGCCGCCCCCGACGAAACCAGCGAGTCCACCAGCTCGATGATGACCTCATCGCGCTGCGTGGCTTTCAACCGCGGGACAATCGCCGACTCGGACACCAGTTGGAGCATTCGCATGGTTGATGAACCTCGAAGGTCGCTTAGCGTTTCCCGTTCCGGAGCTTTTCCTTGAACTCACTGAGCTGGCGGGACCCCTTCTGGATCACCGCGTCGATCGCCGCGTACAGGTCCTCGCCCTTGGCGTGGGACACGAAGTCGTCGTGTTTCTCCACATCGATCACCAGCTCCACGCCGAACTCGCCGTGGTGCTGGTGGTCTTCCCTCGACAGCCGCACCGTGATCAGCTGGATCCCGTTGTAGAACTTGGAGAGCTTCTCGGCCTTGCCCTCCGTGTGCTCCCGGATGGCCGCTGTCACGTCCAGGTTTCTCCCGATGACCTCAATTCGCATGGAACTCCCTCAAACATGATTCCCGCCCGGGAAACCGGGCCGCGCACAGTCTACGCCGACCGCCCCGGTTCGGGGTTCTCCGCCGCTCCCGCCAGCGCCTGGGTCCTCTGGTGCTCGGGAATCAGCGCCCCACCCGTGAGAAGGAACCGGATCGCCTCATCCACCGACAGCGGTGCGTCGAGTACGTCTTTCTCCGGAACGTTGATCACAAACCCGGTAAACGGCGTCGGAGTCGAAGGGATGAAGACCGCCAGCATCCGCTCACCCGCGTACCCCGCGACCGATGAGAGCGAGCCACTCGTCACCAGCCCCAGCGACCACACACCCTTCCGCGGGTATTCCACGTACACCACCCGCTTGAACGCCATGGGCTTGTCGCCCATCACCAGGTTCACCAGCTGCTTTACATGCGGATAGACCTGCTTGAACCCCGGCAAGCGAGAGATCCAGCCCTCCACCCGGTTGTACATCCGGCGACCGATCAGGCCCCCCAGCAGCATCCCCGCCAGGTAGATCAGCACGATCGCCACCACCAGCCCGGACCCCGACAGGTACCAGCGAGACTGCCAGTACGTCCGGAACTTCTGCGACCGGACTTCCGACGTCACCTCCGCCGCCGCGGCACTCCGAAACGCCTTCCCGTCCTGCTGCGCCAGGAACTCCGCCCGCTCCGCCTCGGACACCCGGAACCACGCCGGCTGCCGATCCGGCGCTTCCCCGACAAACGTCGGCGCCGCCTGCACCACCATCCACCGGAGCCCACGGTTGATCGGCGCCGCCACGTTGTTGAACACGAACGCAAACGCGTACCACAGGATCCACAGCGTCAGGATCGAAGGCAGCAGAATCGCCAGCCCCCGCCCGAAAAACCGCCGGAAGTCAGCGGCGAATGTGCGGTCGGAGTTCGGCATCGCCGCGGCCGGATCTTACCGGCCTCACCTGCTTTTCCTGGGTTCACACGGTCCGCCAATGGGCCTGAGAGGACTCGAACCTCCGACCTCGCCCTTATCAGGGGCGCGCTCTAGCCAGCTGAGCTACAAGCCCGGAAACAGACGAGTGTAACGGTGCCCCTCAGCGAGTCAACGAATCGCCGCCATCCTTGCCAAACGCCCCAGAACCTGTATATTGAGCCCCAGCCAAGAGAGCGCCGCCTCCGAGTTCTCGTGGGATTCAGCGGCGGTTCGGACAAGACGCGCCCCGGGTTTCGCGGCCCGGGCGTTGGAGGAGTTCCGCTTGCCACTGTCTGCGCAGTTGGTGACTGTTGTCGCCGGCGCTTCTTGCGCCTGGACAGCTGTGGCCGCGGCCCAACTCGCCCCATTCGTAGAAATTCCAGGTCAGCGTGAACTCTCCGGCCAGGTCCTGGCACGGCCCGTCCAAGCTGTTGACTGGCTGATCACCGGGTGCGATCCGGCCCTCGCCAAGGCACGCGCATCCGACGCCCGGGCAGCGCTCGCATCGCGAACGATCCGCATCCTCCCATTGGGCGACATCCATGTCCTTCGCCTTGCTCCCGGTGAGACCGAGCAGCAACTCTGCACCAGCCTCATGGCCACGGGGCTCTACGAGTTCGCCGAGCCCGATTGGATTGTCTACCCCGCCCGTGACGGCGAGACCCGTCCGGACGACCCGCTCCTCCGCTCCCAGTGGCAACTCGACAAGATCAAGGCGCCCCAGGCCTGGAACGCCTACACCGGCGATGGATCGATCACCTGCGCCTTCGTCGACACGGGAGTCGATCTGACCCACCCCGACCTCGCGCCGCTCCTGGTCCCCGGCTTCAACGTCCCGAGCAACCTCTCCCAGGCCGCGGGAGGCCTCGTCGGCGATGTCAACGGCCACGGCACCAGCGTCGCCGGCGCCGCCCTCGCCATGGGCAACAACTTCTCGGGCGGTTCCGGGGTCTGCTGGACCGGCCGGATCATGCCCATCCGCGCCACCAACTACACCAACGGCTCGGCTTTCATGAGCAACATCCTCCTGGGGGCAAACTGGGCGGTTTTCAGCGGGGCGAAGATCATCAGCGTCAGCTACGCCGGCGTGGAAAACTCATCGGTGGAGCCCACCGCCGTCGCCATCCGGAACCTGGGGGGCCTGCTCGTATGGGCCGCCGGAAACAGCTCCACCAACTTCAGCCAGTTTGATCCCGAGGCCACGACAATCGTGGGCGCGACCGATGCCATGGACACGCTCGCCCCGGATTCCAACTTCGGCCGGGCCATCGACATCATGGCCCCCGGCGTCATGGTCAGCGTGCCCGCCCTCGGCGGCGGGTATGTCTATCGCAGCGGCACCAGCTTCGCCGCTCCCATCGCCGCGGGCGTGCTCGCACTCGCCTGGTCCGCGGCGCCGGGAATGTCTCCCTCGCAGGCCATGGATGTGCTCTACCAGTCGTGCGACGCGCTCGAGCCGCTCAGCCCCGGCAACAACACCGGTTGGGGGCGTGTGAACGCGGAGTCCGCTCTCGCCCGGGCCACCGGCCGACCGGTGCCGCGCGACCCGGCATACCTGCCCGCCGCGCCCATACCCGAATCACTCCTGCCCGGCCTCATGGCGAGGTACTACGCCGCCCCCGGGGCGACCACGCTTCCCACCCTCGGTGGCAGCCCGTTCGGCCAGGCGACCATCGCCCCCGTCAATGTCGGCCAGGGCGGGTCGCCAGGCTTCCCGGGGTGCAGTTGGGCTTCCAGCTACGCCGTGGGCGTCCAGGGCTACATCCTGATTCCCACCACCGGCGTATACACCTTCTCGCTCAACTCCAAGGACGGCTCACGCCTGTTCATCGACGGTGTGCGCGTACTCGACAACGACGGGGTCCATCCCCTCCGCGCTCGAAGCGGGTCCGTCCGCCTCGAACGGGGTCTTCACATTCTCGATTGCAACTACTTCACCACCACCGCGCAGCCGGGCTTGACGCTCAGCGTCCGCGGCATGGGGCTTGGTGATATGGTTGTGCCCGCCTCGATGCTCTACCACTCACTCACGCCGCGCGTTCCAATCTCCCATTGAGAAGGAGTGCTTTCTGACCGGCCGCTCAAGCGGTTCGCCGCATAAGCCCACAAAAAAAAACGTGGCCGCGTGTCAAACGCGGCCACCTGCAAACGGGGTTGTATAGGTGCTCGACTCAGGCCGGACGACGGCGGCGAGCGGCGAGCAGTCCGCCGAACGCAAGCATGGTCGCCGAACCCGGGGCCGGCAGAATGTCCACGATGATGGACGGGCCGCCCACGATCTTCTTGGTGATCGTCGAGCTCGACCCCTGCTGGCTGGTCGCCTGCAGCGTGTTCGAGAACACGAGGCGGAGCTTGGTCCAGTCCGGGCCGGGCGGAACGATGGTCGTCAGGTCGATCGTGACCGTGCCGGACCAGAGGCCGGACGCGTTGGGCGTCGAGATCGGCATCGGTCCGACCGCGGGGGACGTTTGTCCTGCCACCAGCGGCGCAATCGCCGGCGGGCGGAGATTGATCTGGTCGATCAGGTTCAGGCTGCCGAACGCATTGACGGTTCCAATGCCCGTGATGCCCCACGTGCCGAACTCGGTGATCTTGATCTGCGTGAAGCGACGGCCCGGGTTTGCGGTCAGGTCGACCTGGATCCGGTCCGGCGTTGACGCGGCGGAGCCGTTCACGCTGTTGGCCACAAAGCCGACCGGCGTGAACTGGAACTGATCACCGACGATGGTCGGGTTGCCGAACAGGCCGTTGTCACTGAAGCCGTTGGCGTACGTGAAGAACGTACCCGAACCGCCCGACGGAACCCAGTTCACCTGGCCGGATGCCGCAGAGGCAACCAAGCCCGAGAACGCGGCGATCATGACTGAATAGCGACTCTTCATTTCTCTCGCTCCAAATCGTCGCCCACCCTCGGTGCCGACGATCGAAGTTTCCACTCTCGAACCACATCACTCAGCCCACACCACACGGTCCTATGGGCCGTCTCTCAACACTTCGAACTCAGCGACGACGGCGGCCCATCGCCAGGAGGCCGACCGCGAGCACGCCCGCCGAGCCCGGGGCCGGCACGATCGTGACCGCCATCATGCCGCCGAACACCGTCTTGCGAATCTCGGCCGCCTGGCCCGCACCGCCGCTGATGGCGATGAGGTTGTTGGTGACCTTCAGGTGAATCTGGGTGAAGGGCGTGACGCCCTCGAGCAGCGTCAGGTTCGACGCGGCATCGCCCTGCCACAGTCCGCTGACCGGGACCGGGGACGCGACCGGCAGGGCCGGGAACGCCAGCGGCTGGCTGTCGAACCGGCCTGTGCCGCCGAGCTCTTCAACGCGCAACGTCCCGCTCGCTCCGACCGAGCTGATCCCCACCGGCGTGCCCGTGTGGGTGATCGTGTAGTCGCCGTACTCGGCAACCTGGATCGCGTCAAACTTGTACCCCGCATGGACGAACAGGTCGACTTCAAACGTGTCCGTCGCCGTCGCGGTCTGCCCGTTCACGGCGTTGGCCACGAAGTTGATCGGCGTGAAGTAGAACGTGTCGCCCACCACAAACGGTGAACCGAACAGGTTCGTCTGGTTCTGCCCGCCGGACCAGTTGAAGAACGTGCCTGAACCGCTGGCCACGCTGGGGTCCCACGGAATCTGCGCGGCAGCCGCCCCAGCAAATCCCAGAACAGCCAGCACCCCGACGATACGTGAAGTTGCCGCCATGACATCTCTCTCTGGCCGTCTCTGCGGCCCCAACCCACCACGACGTGCGGGCGTCGCTCCCGTTGCGGACTTGACCCACTCCGCAACGTCCGTAAGTTAACAGAGCCGCCCGGGGGGTCAAGCGAAATTGTGACCGTCCCGTTTGCAATTGTGAGAATTCGTATTATGTTAGGCTTCCGTCGGAAGCCGGAGGACAAACTCAGCCCCCTCTTCGCAACCCTGATCCAGTGCCAACCGACCCCCGAGCTCGGCCGCCAGCTCGCGGGCCAGGGCCAGTCCAAGGCCAAGCCCCGACTTGGTGCTCTGGGCGTCACGCGAGGCCCGATGAAACGCCTGGAATATCTTGCGACGCTCAGACTTAGGAACACCAGGGCCATGGTCGCGAACCCGAAGTTCCAGCCACTCCCGCGAGCCGATCATCTCGCGTCGCGCTTCGAAGTGGATCCGCTTGTCCGCTGAATCACCCGCGTACTTGCCCGAGTTCTCCACCAAGTTGAGCAGGATTCGCTCGACCGTTTGAGGATCAACCCTGACTTTAAGATCTCCGAGGCCATCGGAGCTGACCTCGAGGCTCATCCCGCTCCTTTGGGCGCACTGCGTCAATGCCGGCTCAAGCCGCGACACCAGCTCCGACGCCCGCATCGCCACCGTCGGCTGCTGGCCTTTCCTAGCCACTCCACCGATACCCGCGTAGTCGAGCACGTTCTGGACGATCCGAGCGAGCCGGTTTGACTCTCCCTTGAGCGTTCCCAGGTAGTGCCGCTGGGCCGTTTCATCTCCCACCATGCCGTCGGCCAGCATTTCTGTATAGAGGCAGAACGTCGTCAAGGGCGTCCGCAGTTCATGCGTCACGGCGGACACAAACCGCCCACGCCGCTCGCTCAGTTCCATCGCCTTCCGCAGCACCACGCCGATCGCGCAGATCGCGCCGATCACCGCCGCCCACGTCACCATCAGCGTTACGTGCGTCGGTGTCAACACCGCCGCTGGTAGCACGGGCATCGGCCCCGGCAACAGGCGCACCGGGATCGCCGCCAGTCTCTGCCCTCCCGACTCGTTCTCAGCACTCGCGCCAGCCGGCGAGAGCGCCGCCCCGGGCAACAGGTCCGCGATCGACGCCTGGAACTGGCCCCGAAGCAGCGGCCAATCCACCCACAGGCCCTGCACCGTCGCGTTGCCGTCGATGTGCACAATCCGCTCCAGGATCAGCTCATCCTCCCCGCTCCGCGGATTCACGCACCACCGCGATTCAAACGGTCCCTGCTCGACTCGATTCTGTTCGATCGGCCGTGCCGCGGCCTGATATGACTGCACGACCGATTCCGGCGTCGGGCTCGCCTCCGGCGAATCCTTCTTCATCGCCGCCGCGCCCTCCGCGAACTTCTGATCCGCCTCCTTTCCCAACGCACTGTCCTTGGCGCCCGGGGGCAGTGGGACGGAAGGGGCCGCGGCAGGTTTCGCGGGCGGGGCGGACACAGAAGCCGCGGGTACCGATCTCTCGGAAGGAGTCGTCTCGACCCGCTTCGCCGCTTCCGTTCTCACGTCAGATTGCTCGGTCTGCGGCGTGGCTTCTTGCTTGGCACCCGTTTGCGCCCGATCGTTCAACTGGCTCTTGCGGCGCTGCGCCTCGTTCGTCACGTTCATCGTCTGGGCGGTTTGGGCCGCCTTTTCGCGGGCTTTGTACTCCGAATCTTCTTCCTGAACCTGCCCGAACGTCTGCCGCGGCGCCTCGTTCACCCCGCCGGCTGGAGACCCGCTCGTTCCCGTCGGCTCCGCATCGAACCGTGCCCGCAGGCGAGTATCCGCGGTCGCGACCTGCTTGTTCGATCCCGGGTGCAGGATGTCGGTCAGTTCCCCCAGCATCTGCCCCGCCAGCACGATGTATTCGCTATCCACATACTTCTGCGCCTCGGCGAGGTCGCGCATGTTCCCCGTCGGCGCCTGCGGAGAGGTCACCGTGCCGTCGGACTCAATTTGGTAGTGCAGCCGCAGGTAGGGCGCTGTGCCTTCGAGCAGCGGCGATGGCACCCGCAACTCGTTGGGCTTGATCTGCTGGAACATCTTGGTGTACGCCCGTTCCGCCGGATAAAACGGGATGTAGTGAAAGTACGGGCGGGCCGCCTCCGCCGCGATGATCGGCGTCACTTCCGATTCCATCCGCCACAGGGCCAGCCGGATCGACTGCTGGAACTGCGCCGTGGCCTGGGCCGCACGCTCGCTCCGCTCCAGCCGCAGCGCGTGCCACGTCACCCATCCCAGCCCCTCGAGCACGGCCAGGATGCACACGATGAACACGATCCACGTCAGCCGCCGCCGCGTTCTCACGGACCGCCGTCCTTGCTCTCGCTGTTCGGCGCCAGCATGTACCCCTTGCCGCGCACCGTCAGGATCACCTTCGGGTCGTCCGGATCATCGCGGAGTTGCGTCCGCAAGCGCGCCACGGCCATGTCCACCGTGCGCGTCGTCACGCCCCGCGGGTCCACGCCCCACACACGCGAAAGCAACTCTTCCCGCGCAATGGCCCGCCCCCGGTTGGTCGCCAAGTACGACAGCACCTCCCCCTCACGCTGCGAGAGCGATTCGGGCGTGCCATCCGCGTGCGTGATCTCGCGGCGTTCAAAGTCGATCTTCCGGCCCGCGATGCACAGCTTCGCGATCCCCGTCGGTCGCTCGGGCAATCGCCGCAACACCGCTTCTACCCGCGCCATGAGCTCCCCGAGACTGAAGGGTTTGACGATGTAGTCGTCCGCCCCCGACTTGAGCCCCTTCACCCGGTCCTCTTCCTGGCCTCGGGCTGTCAGGAAAATCACCGGCAGCGAAGGCCGCGCCTTCCGCAGTTCCGCCAGCACCTGCAGGCCGTCCATCCGCGGCATCAGGATGTCCAGAAGGACCAGGTCGATCCCGTCCGCCATCGCCTGATCCAGCCCCGCCCGCCCATCCTCCGCCTCCCGGACCTGGTACCCGTTGAACGTGAGCGCATCAACCAGCCCGCGGCGGATAGCCGAGTCATCCTCGACGACAAGCAGTGTTCCAAGTGGCATGGGTGGGCTCGCTTCTATCTATATCGGTGTGACAGGATGGCCGTTCGCAGGGAATACGGGCCGCGCACGCGGGAAACGGTCTTCTGGCAAGGGTGTCCCCATCCGTCGACCGTTTCCCACGCGCACGGCCCGATTCAGCTACTTCTTCTCGTACCGAATCCCCGCCCGAGCCGCCTGCCGCGTCAGCGAGTCGAGCACCTTTTCGTCAAAGGAGTCCTTCTTGCCGCCGTCCTTGGCGAGCTCGGCCTTGACGAACTCCTCGCGCTTCTTGCTCAGGTCCTGGATCTTTTCCTGCCGGAGCTTCCGATCCTCGATCTGTTTGGCGATGTACGCCTTCCGCTCCTCCTGAGTCATCTTCTTCATGTTCTCGGGGAGTTGGTCTTCCGGCAGCGTCGCTAGATCGACCTTCTTGGTCATGCACGCATCGACCAGGTCGTTGGCGCCGCACAGGCTCGCCCGGCCCGCATCACTCGCCTTGTACGCCGCGCGCTCCGCCTTGGCCGAGGCCGGCGCCGCCGGCGCGGCGGACATGACCGCGGCTTCCGCGATCTTTCCCGCTTGGACAGACTGTTCTTTCCATGACCCGTACGCCACGACCGTGGACTCGAGTTCCGTCCCGAGCTTGGTCAGTTCCGCGTCGTAGGGGCTCTCGACCACCCGCATCCCTCCCGATTGCTCGATCGCGAAGTACTCGCCGTCGGTCTTCTGCGCGATCTCCTTCCACACGGGGGTCGCCTCCGCGATCGAGCCGCACTGGACGGTGTTGATCGTGATCCCGTGCGCGATGACGTTCTTGCACGTGTCCTTGAACGACACATCCTGGTCGTAGTCCATGTGCGGCGGCGCATCGCCGACGAGGTATATGAGGCGGAGCGTGTTCACTCCATCGCCCGTGTTCGGCGTCCACGTGAACTTGGTGTACGCCTCATGCAAGGCCTGATTCACGCTCTCGGGCGTGTCGCCTCCGCCGCCGGCACTGAACTTCATCAGGTCGCTGTACACCGCATCCAGGTCGTCGGTCATCGGCGTCACCTTGGTGATGTACTCATCCCCGCGATCGCGATACCCCACCAGCCCGATCTTGATCTGCGGGCGCGGCTTGGCCGAGGCCATCGCGTTCGCGATCGACCAGATCTTCTGCTTGGCGCCCTCGATCAGCCCCGACATCGAGCCCGTCGTATCCAGCACGAAAACGACTTCGATTCTCGGGCCCGCCGACTGCGACGAGATCGAAGTCGAACGGGTCGATTCCTTCGCCGCGGGCTCGGTCACCGCCGCGTTCTCCTGGCCAAGCACGGTCGTCGCCATTCCAGCGGTGGCCAACAGGGTCAAACACGCGCGCATCATGGGCCGGCTCCTCAAAGAGAGTTGTCCATCCATTCCATCACCGTTTCTCGATCACAGTCCGAATCGGTGCGCACGCCCGTCAAGGCGCGGCACCGAGGTCAGTGCTCATTCCGCCGTCTCCGCCGGCGCCTTGATCAGCACACGCTGGCCCTTCCACTGCAGGTAGCAATCCCCGCCGAGGGCCAGCAGCCCCTGCCGGTTCTTCGCCACCAGGTCGTCGAGAATCTCGTCGAACTCGGGCGTGCCGAACTCAACGGTCTTCTCCGGCGCTTCGTTCTCCTTATCGAGAATCTTCGCATCCACCCAGCGCGCCCCGCGCTTGAACATGGTCTGATCATGAACCTGGCAGACACTCGTCACCTCGACCTGCTGCAGGTCCTTGGTCCAGAAGCGATTCGTGGTGTTGACGCACCCCACGTCGGCCATCTGTGAGAGGTTCATTTCCTGGTTCACAGCGACTTTGCCGCCGCGCTCCTGCCCTGCGCGCTGCGCGAGCACCCGTCCGGCAGCGGCCTGCTTGGCGGCCGCCGGGCTGGCGGACGGCTGGGCCGCCGGCGCTTCCGCCCACAGGGAGTAGTTCACTGCGTCTGCCTTTTCCTGGGGCTTCATCGGTGCTGCCGGTGCGGCGGGCCGCCCCGGCTCCGGATTGCCCGTCGCCATCCGGAGCGGAATATCCCCAAGCATCGGAACAGCGCCGGCGTCTGCCGTCACGGTCCCCGGCTCGAGCGCCAGAAACGCCGTGTACTCCGTCAGAATGCCCCACTTGGTGGAGAGCCGCACGATCTCATCGACCAGTTCCTTCTTTGCGGGATTCGAGCCGTCCACCGTCGGCAGCCCGTTGTCCGCCCCGCTCGCGCGGATCTCTTCGATCAGTGACGCGATCTTCCGGCTCGCCCACAGCCGCGGCACATAGGCGTTCCGCGTCGTCGCCTTGGAGGCATCAAAGTTGAACTCGAAGCGACGGTCCTTGCCGAGGTAGTTCCCTTCCACCACCAGCTTCTCGGCCGATGAATCCAGGTACTGCCCCAGGATGACCATCTGGTCCCCCTCGAACTGGTCGTTGAGCGCACTGGGTTGCACCTCGCGGATGGGCCGCGTCATGCCTTCGCCTTTGACCACGGCTGTCAGCTTCGGCGCCGCCAGGACAGGTCCCGACAGCCGCCGGAACACCTGCCCGACTTTGACCTCGACGTTTTCCTCCGGCAGAACAAACGTGCTCGTCGCCCGTGTGTTCCGCGCGAGACCCGTGAGGAGCGGCGCGTTCACATCAAAGCCCACGCCAAACGTGAAGACACGCCGCTCCGACGTGTTGATCTTTCTCGCAGCGTCACGAATCGCCGCCTCGCTCGTCTGCCCCACCGTCGGCAGCCCGTCCGTCAGGAACAGCACCACCGGCAGCATCCCCTCCGTCGGCGCGGCGTTCAACGCCTCCATCAGTGCATCATGAATGTTCGTCCCGCCGTTGGGCTGGATGCTCTTGATGTACGCCCGCGCCTTGGCGATCGTCTCTTCGTTCTTGATCACCGGCTTGTCCGCGAAGCTCGCGATCGAATCCGAGAAGTCGATGATGTTAAACGACTCGCCGGGCTTGAGGCCTTCAACAACCTGCAGCGCCGCCTCGCGCGCCTGCTCGATCTTCGGCCCGCGCATCGACCCCGACCGGTCCATCACGATCGTGACCTCACGCTTGAGCTGCTTCTCCGCATCCGGGTTCTTCGCCGGCAGCCCGGTGAGCAGCAGGAAGTACCCGCCCTTGCCTTCATTGATCTCGGGGTCCGGATACAGCATCACGGTCGCCGAAACTTCGCCGTCCGTCGGCTGCAGCAGGTACGACAATCGGAACGACCCAGGCTGATTGCCCGCCGTCCCGATCGTCTTCACCGTCACATGCTTCTCGTTGATCCGGTCCACCATCAGCTCGTGGCTCGGCGAATACACCGTCGAAATCGGCCGTTTCGCGTTGATGTCCACCGACACAGACCAGTTCACGCCCGTCGCCGCCAGCGACTCGGTCCGCGGCAGCATGAAGTCCACCCGATCCCCGCTCTTTCCTGTTTCCGCGTTCAAGAGGTGGTCGTACGTCACGCGCACCGTCTGCGTCGCCCCCGGCGCCACCGGGAACACGCTGCTCCGGATCACGCTGTACCCCGCGAACTCGAGCAAGCCCGGATCGCGCGACCGCTGCACAATCGAGTTGTAGATCCGGCGCGCCTCGTCGCGGGGAAGAATCTTCGCATTCGGCTCTGATCCCAAGCTGTCAAGCTGGAACGACCGCACCGTGCACCCCTCGGGCACCGGGATCAGCACCTGCGCCTCCTGCTGAGCCCCGCCCGGGTTGAACACGCTCATCACCATCGTCGTCGATGCCACCTGGTCGTTGATCGCGACCTGCGTGTTCACGGCCGTGAGCTGGATCGACTGCGGCGGAATGTGATGCGGACGCGGGTGGATCACCACCGTCCGCCCCTGCGGCACGATAATCACCGGCTCCGTAGTCGACGTCGCCGCGATCTGGGCGAAGCTCGACACCGGCGCGGCGACACAGGCAAGGCCAACCGCCGCGGCGATCAGGGAAGCGTGCAGGGTTCGCATAACCACTCCTCGACAAAGGACCCAATGCAAGGGACCAGGTGCGCGGCCAACGTCAGCCGGTCAGACGCAAAGTCCGACGCTTAGGTGTACCAATCAGTTCGGCTTGCGCTCGTAACAGGGTTGTAACGATCCTGGTGGCACGCCTCTCTGAGGCGTGTCATCGGCTTGGCCCGGTGACTCGATTGCCGTTCTTGACGCCTCGGAGAGTCGTGCCACCCTAATACCCCGCCGGCTTCCCGCCCTTTCGAGGATCACACGCCGCCTGCCACCGTTCTCCTTCCCGCGCGATGAGCTGCACGTTCCCGACCGAATCAATCCGCTCCACTCGATGTCCCTTGGTCTGCAGATCGCTGATCAACGAATCATCGAGCCCCGGAGTATGCGGATTGTCATAGAGCAACGCCTCCAGCCGCACGACATCCGGCGACCACTGATGGTGGAACCGCATCATCGAAACCGACCCATCCACGGAAATGTGATGCACAAAGCGGTTCATCAGCACCTGCATCGTCCCCGTGATGATCCGCGGCCCGCCCGATGCTCCCGCCACGGCCTCAACCTCCCCCGCCGCGTTCACCACGATCGTCGGCGTCATGCTGGAGAGGGGCCGCTTCCCCGGCGCGGGCAGATTCCGATCCGATTGCTTCAGCCCGAACGCGTTGGCCTTCCCGCGCTTGGTCGTGAAGTCATCCATTTGATCATTCAAGATGAACCCAAAGCGATCCACCGCGAGGCACGATCCAAACCCCAGGTTGATCGTTTCCGTGCACGCCACCGCATTGCCCGCCGCATCCACCACCGAGAAGTGACTCGTTCCATGATCTTCCGCGAGCGATGTCCGCGTGCTCGTCTCACGCGAGCCGTACTGCTCCGGCCGAAGCGTCCGATCAGCATTGAATCGTGCAGCCAGCGACGCGGCGTACTCCGGCGCAGTCAGCTTCGCAACCGGCACATCCACGAACGCCGGATCGCCCATCCACTCCGCCCGATCCGCAAACGCATGCTTGAGCGCTTCCACGTGTCGGTGCACCGCCGGGCCGGAGTAAATGTTGGCATAGGTCGCGATGCCCTGTCCGATGGCGTCGCCGAGCGAATGTGTCTGCGCCGGCTCCGGACGCGCCTGCCCCGGCTCCCATCCCCAAATCTTCTGATAAATCCCCATCGCCTCCGCCATCGCCACTCCCCCCGAACTCGGCGGTGGCATCGTCAAGAACGTCTTCCCGAACGCCTGAAAGGTCAACGGCTCCACACTCGCCACCCGGAACCGCGTCAAGTCCTCGTGCGTCATCACACCGCCGTCGCGCCGCACGGCCTCCACCATCGCCTGCGCAATTGGCCCCTGGTAGAACGCCGCGGCACCCTGCTCGGCAATCAGCCGCAGCGCCGCCGCCTGCTCCGGGTTCTTGATCACATCCCCAACCTTGACCTTCCCCTCCTTGAGCATCCGCACCCACACAAACCTGAACCGCTCCTTCCACGCCGGGTGCTTCTCAAAGTCCGCGGCCGTCTCTTTCGCCGTCCCCACATAGTGCGCATCCGCGATGAACCCGACCTCCGCCGCCAGGATCGCCGGCGCCATCACCGTCGCCCGATCCAGCACGCCATACCTCTCATGCGCCGCAAGCAGCCCCGCGACCGTCCCCGGAATCCCCACCGCCTTCCCCCCGTGGGTGCTCGCCAGCGCATCCGCTTTCTCAAAGAAGTCCGGGCCAACGGCCCACGGCGCCATCTCCCGATAGTTCAGCGCCACCTGCCGCGGCACTTCTCGGCCCCTTCCTTTCTGATCCGCCACTCCCCGCTCGCTGAACCTCACCACCATGAACCCCCCGCCCCCGATCCCGCACGACTCGGGCCGCACCACCGACAACGCAAACGAAGTCGCGACCGCGGCATCGATCGCGTTCCCGCCTTTCTTCAGAATCTCAAGCCCCGCCCGCGAGGCAACCTCCTGGTCCGCCGCTACCGCAGCGTGCCGATATTCACCCGCGAAGTCCGGCAACCCAGGTCCCGCACACCCCGCGAGTATCCCGGTGAATACCCCAAGACCAATCGCCCGCACGTTCCGGAATGTGGTTCTCATCCCCGCTTGATAGCACGCCCGCACACCGAATGCGACCCGATAAGCCCGGCCATGCCCGTATCCGACCTTCGCGGCACTCCGCATCCCGCCCAGCTCTCCCCGTTCCCAGCCTCTGGCGGGCGACGAATCCCTTTCATTCCGCGCTCCGTTTCCCGACTTTCCCCGTATATTGGTCTCATCCCAGCGTCCCATGGCCGAACCCCTCTCGTGGGGAGCGGAGAATGTTCACATGCCTCAGTTTCGACTTGCCTCGATCCTTCTCACCGTCGGCCTTGCCTCCACCGCCCTCGCTCAGGTCGAGCCCGAACGCGCGGACGGACCCATCGCCAACTTCACCGGTCACAAAGCGGTCCGGGTCCAGGCACGCACCCCGCGTGAAATGCAGACCGCCGTCGCCCTCACTGACGACATCTGGACCCACACCATGCGCCGCGGCCAGCCGATAGACATGCGCGTGTCCCCGGATCAGTTCAACGCACTCAAGCAGTCCGGTCTGAAGTTCGACATCCTCATCGACGACATCCAGGCCCACATCGACGCCGAGTCCGCCGAGATCCGCGCCCTGCGCCAGGCCGACGACGCCGCCTGGTACACCAACTACCACACCTACGCCGAAAACAAGACGTACTGCCAGGCACTCGCCGCCGCCTTCCCATCTATTTGTACGTACTCCGTCATCGGCCACTCGGTCCAGAACCGCGAGATCTTCGCCCTCCGCATCACCGGCCCGGGTTCGGCCGCCAACCGTCCCGCTTCGCTTTGGTTCGGGGGCCAGCACGCCCGCGAATGGATCAACGTCCCCGTCCCCGAGTACCACGCCGAGCAGTTGCTCACGAAGTACGCCACCGACCCGCACATCAAGTACCTCGTCGATCACCACGAGTTCCTCTTTGTCCCCATCATGAATCCCGACGGGTACGACTACACCTGGACCAACAACCGCCTGTGGCGGAAAAACCGCCGCAACAACGCCGGCTCCGGCTCCGGCTGCAACAACTTCGGCGTCGATCTCAACCGCAACTGGGGCTACCAGTGGGGCACCCTGCCGCAGGGCGGTTCCAGCGGCTCCTGCAGCAACGAGACCTATCGCGGCCCTTCGGCGTTCTCCGAGCCCGAGACCCAGGTCATGCGCGACTACATCATCGCCAACCCGCGCATCCGCGCCACCATGGACTGGCACAGCTACGCCATGCTCGTCATGTCCCCCTGGGGCTACGACAACATCCCCGTCACCCCCGCCAGCACCGCGTCCTTCTTCCTGAACCTCGACAACCAGATGGCCGCCGCCATTCTCTCCGTCCACGGCCAGGTTTACGACGCCGGCCCGATCTACACCACCATCTATCCCGCCAACGGCACCTCCGTCGACTGGGCCTGGGGTGCCCGCGGCGCGTACGGCCTCACCATCGAACTCCGTGGCACCGACTTCGAACTCCCGCCCGCACAGATCGTCCCCACCTGCGAGGAAACCTGGGCCGCGTTCCTGGTCGTCGCCAACACGCTCACGCCGTGCTACGGCAACTGCGACAGTTCCAGCGGCTCGCCCGTCCTCACCGCCAACGACTTCCAGTGCTTCCTCAACCGTTTCGCCGCCAGTGATTCCTGGGCCAACTGCGACGGCTCCACCGGCGCTCCCACGCTGACATCCAACGACTTCCAGTGTTTCCTCAACGCGTTCGCCCAAGGATGCCCCTGACCCATGAAGCGTGCCGCCGCGCTCATCCTCGCGTTCGTTGCGGGCCATGCACACGCCCAGGTGATCCGCTACGACGGCCACCGGGTCGCCCGGGTCTCGATCAACAGCACCAAGGACCTTCGCACCGCCCTCGCCCTCACCGACGATGTGTGGACCCACACCATCCGGCCGGGTGAGCCCGTGGACATCCGCGTTTCACCCGGGCAGTTCGACGCCCTCACACAGTCTGGCCTTCGATTCGAGGTCCTCATCGACAACGTCCAGGCGCAGATCGACGCCGAGTCCGCCGAGATCCGCCGTCGCAACGAGTCGGACGACCCCGCGTGGTACACCAACTACCACACCTACGCGGAGAACAAAGCCTATTGCCAGGCGCTCGCCGCCTCGTTCCCCGGCCTCTGCACCTACTCCGTCATCGGCGCCTCGCTCCAGGGTCGCGAGATCTTCGCGCTCCGCATCACCGGCCCGGGGTCAACCGCGAACCGCCCCGCCTCCCTCTGGTTCGGCGGCCAGCACGCTCGCGAGTGGATCAACGTCCCGGTCCCCGAGTACCACGCCGAGCAGCTTCTCACCCGCTACGCCACCGATGCGCACATCCGCTACCTCGTCGACCACCACGAGTTCCACTTCGTCCCCATCATGAACCCCGACGGAGTGGACTATACCTGGACCAACGACCGCCTCTGGCGAAAGAACCGCCGACCCAACACCAATAACCCCGCCGCGGGCTGTTCCACGACCTTCGGCATCGACCTCAACCGCAACTGGGGCTACCAGTGGGGATTTGACAACAGCGGCTCGAGCCCGACCTGCTCCAGCGAAACCTACAGGGGCGTCGGCGCGTTCTCCGAGCCCGAGACCCAGGTCATGCGCGACTTTGTGATCGCAAACCCGCGCATCAGGACCATGATGGATTGGCACTCCTACGGCCAGCTGATCCTCACGCCCTGGGGCTACACCGCCACACTTCCCGCGCCGCCGGCCGCCGCGCAGCTCTTCCAGAGCCTCAGCCAGTCCATGGCCGCCGCGATCCTTCCCGTCAACAACCGCGTCTACACCCCCGGCACCTTCTTTACTGCGCTCTACCCCGGCAACGGCGTCTCCACCGATTGGGGTTGGGGCGCCCGCGGCGTCTATTCATTCCTCATCGAACTGCCCATCAACAACTTCGTGCTTCCCCCGGATCAGATCGCCCCGGTCTGCCTCGAAACCTGGCCCGCCTTTCTTGTCCTCGCCAATCACTTCACGCCCTGCTACGCCAACTGTGACGGTTCCTCCATCGCGCCCGTGCTCACCGCGAACGACTTCCAGTGCTTCCTCAACCGGTTCGCCGCGGCCGACTCATGGGCCAACTGCGACGCCTCCACCGCCGCCCCCACACTCACCGCCAACGACTTTCAGTGCTTCCTCAACTCCTTTGCTCAGGGATGCCCGTAAAACCCCATGCGTTACGCCGCGGCCATCTTCCTCCTCGCCACCGCCGTTCAGGCCCAGGTCGTTCGCTACAGCGGCGAGCGCGCCGTCCGCGTCTCCATCCGCAACCTCTCCGACTACCGCACCGCCCTCGCGCTCACCGACGACATCTGGTCCCACCGCGTCGGCATCGGCGGCACGATCGACATGCGAGTCACGCCCGCGCAGTTCGCGGCCCTCGCCGTCTCGCGCGTTCCCTATTCCATCCTCATCAACGACATCCAGGTCGCCATCGATGCCGAGAAAGCCGCGATGAAACGGTTGCCCGGCGGAGCGGGCGGCGGTGGTGGGGGTGGTGGGGTGGTGGAGGTGGGGGGGGGGGTGGATGGCCCCGGCTGGTTTGATACGTATCACGATTACACCGATGTCCGTGGGTTCGCCCGCGGCCTCGCGCTCAGCAACCCCAATCTCGCGAGCTTCTCCGACATCGGCCAATCCGTTGAGGCACGCAACATCTTCGCCCTGCGAGTCACGGGTCCCGGTGGGGGGGGAGGGCCCGGAAATCGGCCGCAGATTCTCATCACCGGCGGCCAGCACGCCCGCGAGTGGATCAGCGTCGCCACCGTGATGTACCTCGCCAACGAGCTCGTCTCCAGGTACAACTCCGACGCCAGCATCCGCGCCCTGATGGACAACATCGAGTTCCTCTTCGTCCCCATCGTCAATCCCGACGGCTACGTCTACACCTGGACCACCGAGCGCCTCTGGCGCAAGAACCGGCGCGATCTCGGTGCCGGCACCGGAATCTGCATCGGCGTCGACACCAACCGCAACTGGGGCTTCCAGTGGGGCGGCCAGGGCGCCGCCTCAACCGCCTGCAACGAAACCTACCGCGGCGCCTCCGCCTTTTCCGAACCCGAAACCCAGGTCATCCGCGACTTCTCGCTTGCAAGCACCCGCCTCGTCGCCGCCATCGACTACCACAGCTACTCCCAGCTCGTCATGTCTCCCTGGGGATACACGCAGACTCTCCCGCCTCAGCCCGACGCCGGCTTCTTCGATCAGCTCACCACTTCGATCCGCGACGGCATTCGCGAATCCGGCGGCGCCATCTACACCCCGGGTCCCATCTTTTCCACTATCTATCCCGCCTCCGGGACGGCCGTCGACTGGTGGTACGGCGGCCGCGGCATCTACGGCCTCACCGTCGAGCTCCGAGACACAGGCGCCCAAGGCTTCACTCTTTCCCCTGATCAGATCATTCCCACCGGCGCGGAAAGCCTCGCCGGCCTCGAGAACATGGCCGAGTTCTTCATGCCCGTCCGCTTCTCCCTTCCCTCCGCCGTTCCCGTCCCGCTCACGCCCAACACGCCGACTCCCTTCGAAGTCTCCATCTCGCCCGGTCCAGGGTGGACGCTCGACGCCGCTTCCCCCAAGCTCTACTCGCGCCACGGCGCCTCGGGTCCATTCACCTCGTCCGCACTCGTCCCCATCTCGGGCGACCGCTTCCTCGCCACGCTCCCCCCCGCACCCTGCGGCACACCCGTCCAGTACTACTTCGAGGCCGCGGCCGTGAACGGCCCGACCCTCACCTACCCCAGCGGCGCCTCTCCGCTCCAGGCCACTCCCTACCAGACGAATCTCGTTTTCTCCGACGACATGGAACTCGACCGCGGCTGGACAGTCGTGAACGCCCCCGCCCTCACCGCCGGCGCCTGGGAACGCGCCGACCCCGTCGCGACGTTCAATCTCAACAACGACATGGCCAATCCCGAAGATGATGCAACCCCGGCCCCGGGCGTACTCTGCTTCGCGACCGAGAACGGCGCCCACGGCGCCGCCGCCGGACTCTCCGATGTCGATGGCGGCCCGACCACGCTCATCTCGCCACCGATCAACATCGCCGGCGCGGCTTCCGCGCTGGTCACGTACAACCGCTGGGTGTACAGCGCCAACGGCCAGGCCGATCCCCTCGTCGTCGAGGTCAGCCCCGACGGCCAGACATGGACGCAGGTTGATCGGGTCACCACCACGAGCGGCTGGAAGCAGGCGTCGTTCATCCTCCCGCCCGGCTTTGCCGTGACTTCCACGTTCCGGGTGCGTTTCAGCATCGCCGATGTGCCCAACGACTCGCTCACCGAGGCCGCGATCGACGATGTCCGGGTCTTCTCCCTGGCCTGCCCGTGCTACCCCAACTGCGACGCATCCACGGGGACACCCCTCTTGACGGCCAACGACTTTCAGTGTTTCCTGAATGCGTTCGCCGCCGGTTCGCCATACGCCAACTGCGACGCCGTCGGCGGCCTCACCGCCAACGACTTTCAGTGTTTCCTCAACTCGTTCGCCACCGGTTGTCCATAACGAGGTCCACCCTATGAACCGCAGCATCGCCGCCCTCATCCTCGCCGCCGGAACCGCCGCCCTCGCACAGCCCGTGCACCCGGCCGCGTTCGGCCCCGCCGCCGCCGGCGAACCGCAGGTCCGCTTCGACGGCCACCGCGCCGTCCGCGTCACGGCCCGCACCGCACGCGAGCTCATGACCATCCGCGCCCTCGCCGACGACGTCCTCACCTGCGAAGGCTCCGGCGTCGGCACGTTCGACATCCGCGTCAGCCCGGAACACTACGCCGCGCTCCTCGAATCCAAGATCCCCCACAAGGTCGTGCTCGACGACATCCAGGCCCACTACGACCAGATCGCCGCCGACGATGCACGAATCCGTGCCACCGACGACCCCTCCTGGTTCGCCACCTACCGCACCCTCGCCGAGCTCGAAGCCCGCATGCAGTTCTACGCCACCAACTACCCCGCCATCGCCACCTACACCTCCAGCATCGGCACCTCCGTCCAGGGCCGGCCCCTCCGCATGCTCCGCATCACCGGCCCCGGCTCCACCGCCACCCGCCCCGCCATCGTCGTCCAGGGCAACCAGCACGCCCGCGAGTGGATCACCCCCCACGCCGCCATGTACTTCATCGACCGCTTCTGCGAAACCTATGGCACCGATACCCGCCTCACCAACATCGTCAACAACATCGACCTCCACATCATCGTCACCGCCAACCCCGACGGCTACGAGTACTCCCGAACCACCAACAGCCAGTGGCGGAAAAACCGCCGCTCCAACACCGGCACCGGCTGCACCGGAACCTTCGGCGTCGACCTCAACCGCAACTGGGGCTACCAGTGGGCCTTCGACACCCTCGGCTCCAGCGGCACCTGCTCCAGCGATACCTACCGCGGCACCGCCGCCTTCTCCGAACCCGAACTCACCGGCCTCAAGTCCCTCGTCGATAGTCTCGCCGCCCAGGGCCGCCTCCGTGCCTATTGGGATGTTCACACCAACGGCCAGGCCATCCTCTCGCCCTGGGGCTACACAACGTCTCCCGCGCCAACCCAGCTCCCCCTCATGAACACACTCGGCCAGATGATCCAGACCGGCATGGCGACCGTCCGCGGCACAAACTACCCCTACGGCCAGGGCTCCGTCATCCTCTACCTCGCCAACGGCTGCACCCGCGATTACGTCTACGGCGTCTACGGCAAAATGGCCTGGAGCATCGAGCTCGGCGGCAACAGCTTCCAGCCCCCCGTCAGCGAAATCCTCCCCATCTGCCAGGAAGCCCTCGCCGGCTTCCTCCCCCTCGCCGAGTACTACATCGTCCCGCCGCCCGTCTGCTACGCCAACTGCGACGCGTCCTCCGGCTCGCCCACCCTCACCGCCAACGACTTCCAGTGCTTCCTCAACAAGTTCGCCGCCGGTGAGACCTACGCCAACTGCGACGCCTCCTCCGGCTCGCCCACACTCACCGCCAACGACTTCCAGTGCTTCCTCGACAAGTTCGCCGCCGGCTGCACGTAATCCACCACGGCATCAGAAGCACAACCCTGTGCCACCGAGTCCGGCGCCAGGCCTACACGATGTGGCCAGCGGGTAAACAGGCCCATCTTCGGCCGAGCCACCGCGTCAGGCCCCGCGCCCCATCCGGAAAGACCAGCAGCCAGCACGCCCACGCCGGCACCGCCATCCTGCTCCACGGTTGCAGCATCACCACGTGCGCCCCGAAGTACGCAATCATGCCTGTCACCACCAGCGCCTCTCCCCACCGGCGCTTTCGTAGAAGGACCACGATCGCCGCCGCGGCCGCCGCGAACAGGATCACCTGCGGCATCCCGCGCAGCCCCAACCCCGCCGCCCTCCCCACAATCCCCGCCGCAAATCCCGAACGCCCCATCGCGAACTCCCGCACGGCCTCACCATCACCGCTCAACTGAAAGTTCGCCGCGCTCTGCCCCAGCTCGCGCCCGTCGCGCGACAGCCGCCACAGGCTCCACCCCGTATCCGTCTCCATCCGCCTTCGCAACTCAAGCAGGGCCGCCGTCGACCGTGCCGCTCCCCGCAGATACGCCCCCGGCCGCGTCCGCGCACTCCTCCACGCCCACGCCGACAGCTCCCCCTGCTTCGCCGCGCTCCCCCACACGCCCGCATCCACCAGAAACTCGTGGACCCGCGCATCATTCACGGCGCCGCCCTTGAGTCTCTCGTACTCCGCCCGCACCGACTCCGGCGCCGGTTCATCCAGCGCCCCCGCCTGCGCAAAGCCCATCCACGTCGCAACCCCGCCCCCGCTCGCCAGGCCCGTCACGCCCCGCCCCGCGTTGTACACCGCCCAAGGCGCCACCACCACAACCACACCCACCAACACACCAGCGCCGCGCCCCAACTTTCGTTCCCCCGACATCCACCACCCAACCGCCGCAAACGGCACCACCACCTGGGCCGCCGGCCGAACCAGGCACGCCGCGCCGAGCAGCAGTCCCACCCCCACGCCCCATCTCCATCGCCCGGGCGCCAGCGCCATCGCGCACCCGCTCACCATCACGCACACCGCCGTCGTCTCGCTCAGCGCATAGCTCTCCCACACAAATAAGGCCGGCCACAACCCCGCCGCCAGCCCCATCGCGATGGCCCACCGTCGCCCGTGCCTCCGGTTCACCGACCACGCCACCACCCCGCTCGTCACGACCCCCAACACATGCTGCCCCACCAGCACCGCAGCCGAGCCGATTCCCCCCACGACAAACACCACCGCCAAGAACACCGGGTACCCCGGCGTCCGATTCGCCGGTATCGCCGCCGCGTCGCCCGAAGCGATCTCCCGCCCCCACGCCAGGTACCCAACCCCGTCATTGGTAACAATCAACGGCAGCCCCGCCAGCGCCACCCGAGCCAGCACCGCCGCCAGAGCCACCACCATCACAGGATGTCGCAACCAGCCGCGCGGCTTCACAAAGCGAGCCTACCGACTTCAACACCAAAGTGGGCGCACCTGAAACCGACGTACGCCGCAACTCCACCGCACCGCCACAATTCCGTCCCTCCGTCCCTGCCTCCCCGCCTCACTTCCGAAACACCCCCGCCACCTTGTTCAGCGCCTCACCCACCACCCGGAAGTGCTCATCCGTCAGATCATGGTGCATCGGCAGCGCCATCACCATCTTCGTCAACCTCTCCGCCACCGGCGTGTCGTTCCTGTTGAACTTCGAAAGCGCCGGCTGGTTCGGCAACGACCTGGGATAGTGCACCGCCGTCGGCACACCCTCCGCCTTGAGCGCATCGCAGAACTCATCCCGCGTGCACGTAAACCGGTTCGGGTCCATCTTCACCACGTACAGGTGGAACACCGCCTCGCCGCCCGCCGTCGTCTTCGGCGCTTCAAGACCCGCAATCCCCGCGATCATCGCGTCATACCGCGCCGCGTTCTTCTGACGCTGCTTGGTCTGCTCCGCCAGCCGATCCAGCTTCGAGCACCCGATCGCCCCCGTGATGTCGTTCATCCGGTAGTTGTACCCGATGCTCTCGTGCAGATACTTGTCCGTCTCCCCGTGCGACCGCAGGAGCTTGATCTTCCGCGCCAGAGCGTCGTCATTGCACGAGAGCGACCCGCCCTCGCCCGTCCCCAGGTTCTTCGTCGCATAGAACGAATACGTCACCGCATCGCCGTACGCCCCGATGCCCTTCCCCTTGTACGTCGCCAGGTGGCTCTGCGCCGCGTCGTACACCACCTTCAGCCCGTGCTTGCCCGCCAGCGCCTGCACCGCGTCGATATCCACGACTCCGCCATACAAGTGCGTCGCGGCGATTCCCGTCGTCGTCCGCGTGATCTTCCGCGCCGCATCCGCCACGTCAATCTGGAACGTGTCCGGCAGGCAGTCCACGAAAATCGGCCGGCACCCGCGCGCCACGATCATCGACACCGTCGCGATGTAGCTCCACGCCGGCACCAGCACCTCATCACCCGGCTTGAAGAGCGGCTCATACGCCAGCTGCAGTGCCACTGTCCCGTTCGCACACGTCATCATGTGCTTCGCGCCCGTCATCGCCGCAAACCGCGTCTCGAGCTCCTCGCACTTCTTCGCCGCCCGCAGCATCCCGCTCTTGAGCACCGCATTCGCCGCGGCGATATCCGCCTCCGTCAATCCCGTCGACATGAACGGCACCGGCTTGGCCGAAATCGCCGTCCCCCCGAACAGCGCCAGCGTCTCCTTCTTCGAAGGAGCCGCAACCTCAACCGCCCCGCCCGCACGACCTACTGACTGTGCCATTCCAGGTCTCCGTACCGCCCGTCAAACCGACGGGAAGAGCGAACGATAGGGCCGCTTTTCCACACTCACCCGCCCCTCAGTAGCGCATCCTGACACAGTCCGAAAACCTCTCCCGCACAGCCCCTCACTCTCCACACCCCCTCAGTCTCCTCGGGGCGGCGGTTGACAACCGCCGCGTTCGCCCCCGCACTGCAGAACCGCGGGGTTCAGGGATCGAAAACCTCTGAACTCCACCGACCTCGCCTCATCGGTGCAGGCAACCGTGAACGCGCACCCCGGTGCCACCCGCACACCTCACGCATGTTCGTGGGAAACATGTCAATGGAAAGTTTCCGTTGACATGTTTGGAGATGTCGAGTCCAAGAGGTAGCCTCCGAACATGTCTGCCAGGCTCTCCAATTCCCCCCTCTCACGCCAGGCCCGTCGACGTGCCGCTCGCTGTATTCGCCATCACGCATCGGCCCCACCCGCACCAACACCCTCCCGTCCCGACCGCTCTTTCCGCCGCACACGACTCGCCCTCGCACTCCTCGCCATCGCGATCTCAGCGTTCGTGATCGCCCGGAACATCCGCTCCACCGCCCTCCCCAACCCCCTCCAGCAAATGACCGCCGTCGATCTCGCCGCACTCTCCGACACACAGCTCGCCCGTCTCGACCCCCTCATCGCAAACCTCATCGTCGCCCGCGGCATCCCCGGCCTCGAACACCTCGATATCACGGCCTACGCCAAGACCGTCGACGACTGGGCCGCCCGTATCGACGCCGCGAACAAGGTCTCCGAGCCTTTCTGCAAAGATGAACCCACCTACAAGGTCAGCCGCGAGTTCTGGATGGCAGGCGGGATGGCCGTCATGCTCGCGGGTCCTCGTTTCGGAATCTCTTACACAAGTGAAAACCTCGACGCCGCCCATCCCGAGCAACAGTTCATCCACGGCGTCATCGACACACGCCGCGGCACCTGCGCCACCATGCCCGTGCTCTATATGGCCATCGCGCACCGCCTGGGCTGGCCGATCCATGCCGTCGTCTCCCGCGATCACATGTGGGCAAGATGGGACGACGGCATCCCGCCGCACAAGGGCGGTCAGAGGTTCAACCTCGAAGCCACCAACGCCGAGTCTAGCGGCGCAGAAGGCTCCTTCGCGAGCCTGACGGACGAGCAATATGCCAAGTGGCTCGAAACGCCACAAGCGTTCATCGACAGAGGCTCGGACATGACCAGCCTCTCACCCCGCCAGCTCCTCGGCGTGTTCCTGCAGTCGCGAGCGGGCTACTGGCGAGCCCGCGGCGACAGAGTCCACCAGGAATCCGACCTCGCGCTCGCTGTAAAGTGCTTCCCGCAGAACATCGACATCCGCCGGTGCTACCAGAGTCTGATCTCGCCCGAACCATGGCCGCGCTGGAGGCCGCCGCGCCGGACCGTCCATGGCAAGCCACCGCTCGATGTCGAGCGAATCAACCGCGAGAACCTGGAGCGAATGCGGCCTCCCGAACCTTCCCCGCAACCGACCAATGACCCCGCCCAGCTTTCCTTGCCCGGAACAGACCCGAATCTTCACTTGCACCCATCTCGATAGACGACGACACTGAAAGGAACCGAATCATGAACCTTCGCGTGATCACCCTTGCGGTCGTAACGGTGTTGACCACCCTGGCGCCGGAGGCATCGGCGAGGGTCTTCGATTCGTATCTGGGCCGGTGGATGCGGAGGGATCCAATTGGATATGCGGATGGAATCAACCTATATCGATACGGCGTCAGCGCACCCCTTCGCGCAGTGGACCCGATGGGGACAGTTTCCTGTTTGCACAACTCATGCAACCTAAGAAAGTCGCGGTGCACTCCCAGCCGACGGGATGCGAACGGCATACCGTGTGTAGGCTTTGTATTGATTGGCTGTCCTAGCGAACCTCCCAACGACCCGGCAGGCTGGGGGTGGGAGTCAATGGTGTTGTCGGAATTGTGCGCGCAGTATCAAAGGCAGTTTAGCACACCGACGGTAAATTGTGGGCGACCGTGCTACTGTGAGCGAGTTGGGAATTATGGGCCTTGGGCAGTCGCTTTTGGACATGATGGTTGCGAGTGGTACACCGTCTCCCTTCAAGGTTATTCCGCAGGCTGCGTTGCAAAGATCTCGGCGCGTGTAATGGTCGAGGTATCTGATGCACCTGGCGAGTGCACCTTGCGCCTCGCCACGAATGTTTCTGCCCCGGAGCAGTGATCGAAAATGCAAAGTCGTTGCGCCAAGTGCAGGTACGACATGTCGGCTTCGCCTCTACCACCCTGTCCGGAGTGCGGCGCGACACAACTTGTCGGCGATCTTCGAGTAGATCCGAAGCCGCTATCAATCTCTCTCATCGCCCTTCCCTCGGCAATTGCCTATGGCGCTGGTTCATCGCTGATGGCCTTGAGGTGCGCCGCCTATCTATGGCGACACACGAAGAACTACGGCGAGCCATGGATGTGGCTATCATTGGCGCTCGCAGTCATGTTTGTAATTGGTCATGTCGCATACCTTAAGTACCGTGCTCAATTGTCCGCGTGTCCTCGAGTTGCTTGGTGGTTGACAGCCCTTGTGGTGTTACTTGCCGCTTCCTCAACTTTTGTGGTTGCCTGGGCTTGGATAGGACTTAGGATGCGGTGACGGGGGTTAGGCACGTCCCTTCAGCGTCATTTGGTATAGCCGCGGCTCTGCACTCACCGGGAAGTGCTTCCCGCAGAACATCGACATCCGCCGGTGCTACCAGAGTCTGATCTCGCGCGAACCATCGCCGCGCTGGAGGCCGCCGCGCCGGACCGTCCATGGCAAGCCACCGCTCGATGTCGAGCGAATCAACCGCGAGAACCTGGAGCGAATGCGGCCTCCCGAACCATCCCCACAACCGACCAATGACCCAGCCCAGCTCTCCTGGCCCGGAACAGACCCGAATCTTCACTTGCACCCATCTCGATAGACGACGACACTGAAAGGAACCGAATCATGAACCTTCGCGTGATCACCCTTGCGGTCGTAACGGTGTTGACCACCCTGGCGCCGGAGGCATCGGCGAGGGTCTTCGATTCGTATCTGGGCCGGTGGATGCGGAGGGATCCGTTGGGGTATGTAGATGGGATGGGGCTCTATGCTTTTGCAAGGCTTGCTCCCGTAGTGCGTGCTGATGCCTTTGGGACAGCCTCACAAGCCTGTACTCCATACCCTAATGGGTCGTTGCTTCCCCACTGCTGCAAAATCGAAAGTCCTGCAAATCTCACCAATTGCATGGGGTGTTGCGCCGCCACTCCCACTCCTCAGGGGTACCCGGGCTCCTGGGCGGCAGACTGTTGTATTGAATGTGGCGCGAGTTCTGTATGTGCCTGCGTGAACTCTACACTAGCAGGCTGCAAGACTTGCTGTAAGGTGCAACGTGACGAGCAGCAATGTGAGTATGAATGCAAACTACGCTTTCCGCAATCTGATTACGCCGTGTGTACAACTGAAAGGCAACAGCTACGCGAAGGCGAATCGTGCAACGGACATCCGGCAGAGTCACATTCCTCGTGTCTCACCCGCCCAACGCAAGAGTGCCTGAAATGCAAGGGGCCATGTACCGGCGGGTTCAAGAAAGTGACTGAACAGGTCGGCAGTTGCCTGGTTCAGCACGAGGTATGTCAATAAACGCTTTGTGTCACATGACGCGCATGCGTCTGATAATTATGTGCGTTGGTGGCACCTACATAGTGTCAACGATGCTCTGCGTACAATCGACGCGTGCACACAGTCAGATATCAGTCAACAATGGCTGTATCACTCTGATCACAACAGACAAGTCATCCCCAATAACAAATCCATTGCTTGTGTCGGTAAGCTCTCATCTTCCAAAGGTAGAGCTGTGCCCCAGATATTCGCAGAGAGGGCCATTCGCAATTTGTGCCTGCCCTCTATGGCTACCGGCTGTCGTCGTCTTGGCAGCGCGGCTGTGGTTGTGCCGCATCAGGACGGCACCTTTTTCATGCCCTGTGTGCGACTACGACATGCGAGGCCTGGTGGCGCATGCGGAGCAAGAGGATTTGACTTGTCCAGAATGCGGAGCGAAGCGACATGCCTGACGAGCAGGGCATTGAACACCGCGGGTTGGAAGGTGGTCCGGACGCAACCCTGTCCCGGATCTTGCTTCAAAGGTCGGTGTACTTCGTCCCTTCCAACACACTCACAAATCTCGACGCGTGACCGCCTTCGTGCGCACCTTTCGCGGTCATCCGCCCAAACCCCCTTGCATCTCCCCCGCCGCGTCGTATGTTCCTCCACATGGTCGCCGCGCCCGCGACAACTCAGCTCCCCACCCTCTCCCGCGAGGACCGCCACCGCCTCATCCGCTACTTCGCCCTGAACCAGGACCTCCAAGCCCTCGCCGCCGAACTCGCCGCCACGACTTCTTCTCCTCCTCAGCACTCAGCACTCAGTCCCCGGCACTCCGACGTCCCCGACGAAATCGAACTCCAGACCTGGGCCTCCCATCCCGACATCGCCGCCCACATCGACTTCCACCGCAAAGAATCCGCCCACCGCGCCCGCCAGCGCATCCTCACCTTCCTCGAAGACGTCATCAAGTCCTCCGACAACCCCATCGAAAAACGCCGAGCCGCCACCGCCATCCTCCGCGGCCTCAATCCCCCAGGTCGCACAACCCTTGGTGGCACGACTCTCCGAGGCGTGCGCACCTCCTCTCCTTCCTCCCCCAACGGGGGAGGTGGCCGCGCAGGGGGGGCCGGCGGAGGGGGCTCCATCTCTACCTTTTCTACCGAGCCTCCCTCATCCTCACGCGCCCCCTCAACTCCCAACTCCTCCAACCACGACTCACCTGTTCACCCCCTCACCTCTTCACCTGTTCACTCCTCACCTCACTCCCCCCCACCCCCGCCCCGTCCACACCCCTTCCCCAACCCTCGCCCCCCACGCCGTCGCCAAGATCGCCATGATCGCCGGCATCGAGCGCCATCTTCCAGCGCAGCTCGCCACCCTCGCCGGCTTCCTCGCCCCAAGCGCCACCTTCAACCACCAGCCCATCACCGACCTCTTCAACCAGGTCCCCAACTTCTATCCCACCGGCGCCACCTCCATCCAACCCCGCGGCGAGCAAACCGACTCCCTCTCCCAAATCCTCATCAAGCACTACGAACCTCCCCATCACCTCTTCACCCTCTCCCGCTCCCCAGATGGCCCCCACCCCAACTCCTGGCTCATCTCCGACATCAGCCCCGACTCCAGCTAACCACCCGAGCCTCTCGCGTAAGCGATAGGTCCAACCACCCCAGTCACCGCCCTCCAACCAAACCCGCGTCCAACCCCAAGCAGGACCCGCCACAAGCGCAGTACCCCGACCACCTCCTGATTTGCCATTTGCGATTTGCTATTTGCCATGTGTCCCCCCCTGCCCCCAGGAACCATTCCCCCCCGCCCCATCTATACTTAATAGATGAAGGCCCGATTCACCCTCCTTGCCCTCTCCTCCGCCGCGATCCTCGCCGGCCTGGGTCCCACACAGCCTGAAAAGGCTCCCGCTCCGGCGCTTTCTCCCTCGTCCTTCGGCGGCGAGAAGTTCATCACCCGTCCCAGCCGCGACTCGGTCCTCGGCTTCTCCTTCCCCGCCGAGATTTCCGAGATCCTCGTCACGGGCGGCCAGAAGGTGAAAAAAGGTGACGTCCTTCTCCGCGCCCGGGATGAAGACATCCGCGCCCAGCGCGACCTCGCCAAGCTCATCACCGAGGTGGACCTCGACGTTCAGAAAGCCCAGTACGGTGTGAACCTCGCCCAGGTCGAGTTCGACGCCCAGGTCAAACTCAAGGACAAGGTCGCCGATAACAAGATCGAGTTCGAACGCGCCAAGGCGACCCTCGACGCCCGCAAGGTCGACCTCGAAATCGCCAAGCACGAGCGCAAGCAGCAGGCGATCCAGCTCACCATCCGCCAGTCCCAGCTCGACCGTCTCACCATTCTCGCCCCCTTCGATGGCCTCATCGACGACGTCATCGTCGACATCGGCCAGGTCAAGCGCGAGACCGACCCCGTTCTCCGCATCGTCAACATCGACACCCTCTGGATCGACGTCCCCACCCCGACTTCCCAGACCATCACCCTCGCACTCAAGCCCGGCGACAAGGCCTGGGTTCTCCTCGACCTCCCAGGCGAGTCGAAAGTGTGGACCGCCAAGGTCATCGAAGTCGGCGCCGCCGCAGACCCCGCCAGCAACACCCGCCGCGTGCGGGTCGAACTGACCAACCCCAGCCAGTGGCCTTCCGGCATGACAGCCTGGGTCCGCTTCACCCCCCCGCAGGGTGAGTGGGCCTCGCGCATCGTCGAGCCGACCAAGCAGGCCGCGGCCAAGTAAGTCCGGAGCAATCCGCGTGATCGATCTGTCCAGCGTCAAGACACCAGGGTGGCAGCGTGTGGTCGCCGAACTCGCCGCCGCCGCGCCCGACGACCGCGTCTTCCTCGCCCGCCTCCTCAGCGTTCTCGGCCAGGTCTCCGGCGCCAAGCAGGCCGTCCTGTTCTCCGTCGATCGCGCCGAGGGCGAGCAATCGCCCGAGCCGCGCGCCGCGCTCACGTGGCCCCCGGGCGCCGACGCCCAGCCCGTCGGCGCGATCGAAGCCGCGAGCGAGGTCAAGTCCGCCGCGCGGTCCGCCGCGGACTCCAACCAAGTACGCGTGTTCGGGATGGAAAAGTCCGCGACATCGACGTTCTACGACGAGAGCGAGAAGGGCTCCATCGTCGCTGTCCCCGTCCAGAGTGCGCCCGAGTCCACCGGCCCCCGCGGCGTCATCACGCTCCTGATCGACCCAAGATCGCGCCAGGCCCTGCAGACGACGACCGCCATGGTGGAAGTCCTCGCCGGGTACACCAACCTGCACAGCGTCCGGCAGCAGCTCCTGCGGGTGAAGTCCGCATCCGCGGCGCTTGATCTCGCCGCGAAGCTCATCGCGTCGATCAACACCTCGTCCAACTTCCGCGGCTCGGTGATCCAACTCGCCAACGACCTGTCGCGCCACATCCGGGCCGATCGCGTGGCGGTCGGCTGGGTCCGCGGGATCAAGTCGTCGGGCGCTGTGCGCTGCGTCGCGATCAGCGACACCGAGCACATCGATCGGCGGATGGCGATGGTGCAGAAGATCGAGGCCGCGATGGATGAGTGCCTCGATCAGGAGCAGCCGGTGCTGTACCCGGCGCCGCCGGCGCACGGCGAGGCGGGCCCGGGAAGGGCCGGCGCACCGGCGGGGGATGTGCTGCTGTCGCAGGCGATCACGCACTCGCATCGCGAACTGGCGGCGTCGGATGCGAGACTGAAGGTGGTCTCGTTCCCGCTGCGGGAGAACGACAAGGTCATCGGCGTGGTGACGGTCGAGTCCACGGCGGAGGGCCCGGCGGATATCGGTTCGATCGAGCTGGTGCAGTCGGCGCTGGACCTGGTTTCGCCGACGCTGGCGGTCCGCCGTTCCGACGATCGGACGGTCGCGGCGCGGGCGTGGGTGTCGACGGTCAAGGGCGGCGCGTGGTTCGTGGGGCCGCGGCACACGGTGTGGAAGATGGTGGGCGTGCTGCTGCTGATCGCGGGGATCATCGTGACGTTTGTGCGGGTGCCGTATCGCGTGCAGTCTCCGATGGAGGTGCAGGCGCGGGTGAGGCACACGATTTCGTTGCCTTTTGACGGCGTGATCGAGACGCTGGGCGAGGGGATTGCGCCGGGGCGGGTGGTCCAGAAGGGCGAAGTGCTCTTCAGGATGGACACGATGCAGGCGGAGCTACAGGCGATCGAGGCCCGCGCGCAGAAAGCGCAGGCGGAAGCCGAGGCGGACGGGAACCGCAAGGCGGGGAAGCTGGGAGAGGCCGTGCAGGCGGATCGGCGGGCGGATCAGGCCGCGGCGAAGCTGCGCAGCGCGGAGTTTGACATCGAACGGTCGGCGGTGACTTCGCCGATCACGGGGACGATCATCGCGGGCGATCTGCAGGACAAGGTGGGGGCGTCGGGGAAGATGGGGGATGCGGTGTTCCAAATTGCGCCGATGAGCGACATGATCGTGATCGCGCGCGTGAGCGACCGGGACATTGCGCTGATCCGTGATGAGGTCGGCGGCGGTGGTGCGGCGACGCTCGGGCACGTCGCGACGAGGGCGGCGCCGGCGGACAAGCTGCCCGTGATCGTGGAGCGGATTGTGCCTCTGGCGCAACCGAAAGATGGGAAGAACTCGTTCGAGGTGCGGTGCCGGCTCTCAGATGATGCGAAGCAGACGGGGGCGCTGCGGCCTGGAATGGAAGGGTTTGTGAAGCTCGACACGGGGAGGCGGACGCTGCTCGACATCGGCACAAGGAGAATTCGAGATCAGCTCCGGCTCTGGCTCTGGTGGTAGGCAGAAGGGACGGAGGGACGAAGGGACGGAGGCACGAAGTGGCGAACGATGAGTCAACCCCTGTCATCCGTACCTTTCGAGACTTGATTGCTTGGCAGCGCGGAATGTCGCTTGCTTACGAGGTGTATCGGGTGACCAAGTCGATTCCCACAGAAGAGAGGTACGGGCTCACAAGCCAGTTGCGCCGGAGCGCGGTGTCGATTCCGTCCAACATTGCGGAGGGTTATGCACGAGGAACGACGCAGGATTACGTTCGGTTCCTTCGCACGTCGCGAGGCTCTCTCGCGGAACTCCAGACCCAAGTTGAGCTCGCGCGTGGGCTTGAAATGATCGAACCCACCGACGCCCTGACCAGCCTCTTGTCAGAGACCGACCGTGTCATTCAAGGGTTGATCCGGAGCCTTGAACGCAAGTGCGACCAAGAACGGGGTGCCCCGTGACACTGCGTCCCTTCGTCCCTTTGTGCCTTTTTTCCTTCCGCCATGGCTAACGAACGTCCCACATTCAGTCCTCTCTGGCACCGTGTTCGGGCGTTGAAGCCTCGGTTGCGGCCGCACGTGCAGATCACGCGGCAGCACTATCGCGGGCGGCGCTGGCACGTGGCGCACGATCCGGCGTCGAACCAGTTCTACCGGCTGAGCCCGGTGGGGTATGAGTTTGTCGGGCTGCTGGATGGCCAGCGAACCGTTGAAGAAGTGTGGGATGTGTCGCTGGGGAATCACGGGGATGGGGCGCCGACGCAGCAGGAAGTGATCGAACTGCTGGGGCAGATGTACAACTCGAACCTGCTGGCGATCGATGCCGCGCCGGAGACGGAACAGCTTCTGTCGCGCGGGCGGGACCGGACCAAACGGCGGATCGCGCAGCAGGCGATCGGGCTGATGTACTTCCGGCTGCGGCTGTTCAACCCGGACCGGTATCTTTCCTGGCTGGAGCCGATCCTGCGGCCGCTGCTGAACAGGTGGGGGTTTGTGCTGTGGGCGGCGTGGGTCGCCTTTGGCGTCTACTCGATCGTCCCGCACTGGGATGAGCTGCAGGCGATGTTCAAGACGTCGATGGCGCCGGCGAACATTCTCTGGCTGAGCGTGATCTTCGTGCTGGTGAAAGCGATCCACGAGACCGGGCACGGGGTGATCTGCAAGCGGTTTGGCGGGCAGGTGCCGGAGTTCGGCGTGATGCTGCTGGTGATGATCCCCTCGCCGTACGTGGATGCATCGAGCGCGTGGTCGTTCGGGAGCAAGTGGCAGAGGATGGCGGTGGGGGCGGGGGGGATGATCTTCGAGCTGGCGATCGCGTCGGCGGCGGTGCACCTGTTCATCCACGCGCCCGACGCACAGATGAAGCAGCTCGCGTTCAACGCGATGCTGACGGCGAGCGTGTCGACGGTGTTTTTCAACGCCAACCCGCTGATGCGATTTGACGGGTACTACATCCTGTCGGACCTGCTCGAGGTGCCCAACCTGATGAACCGCAGCACCAAGATGCTGCAGCACCTGGCGCAGAAGGTGATCTACCGGTGCGAGAACATCAGGCCGCCGACGACCAACCCCACCGAGCGGTGGATCCTGATCGTGTACGGCGCGATGGCGATGGCGTACCGCGTGCTGCTGTTCTTCACGATCACGCTGTACGTGATGGGTCAGTTCTTCGCGATCGGCGTGGTCCTGGCGATCTGGTCGGCCGCGGCGTGGTTCATGATCCCGATCGGGAAGTTCGTGCACTGGCTGGCGACGGGGCCGCAGGTGGCGGAGCACCGGGTGCGGGCGATCGCGACGAGCGTGGCGATCGCGGGGTTGGCGTGGGTGGGCCTGGGGATGGTCCGTGCGCCGGACCATCGGCGTGCGTCGGGCGTGGTGGAGAGCGTGAACCGGTCGGGCGTGTTTTTCGGGACCAACGGAACGGTCGCGACGGTGCACAAGAGGCTGGGGGAGCGTGTTCGGGCGGGCGAAGTGATCGTGACATGCGAGTCGCCGAGCATCCGGTTCGGGATCGAGACGACGCGGGCGCAGCTCGCGGAGGCCGAGTCGAGAGAGCGGATGTATACGGCCTCGGATGCGGGTGCTGCGCAGGTGGCGAGAAAGGTGATCGAGACGAATCAGAAGACCCTGGCGACGCTGCTGGACCTGCAGAGCAAGCTCGAAGTGCGGTCGCCGCATGACGGGGTGCTGGTCGGCGGAGTCGGGGGGCGCGACCCCGGAGAGTTCGCGGGCGCGTTTGTCCATCGCGGGCAGCTGCTGTGCGAGGTGGTGGACACCGACCACATCCGCGTCGCGGCGACGATGGACACATCCAAGGCGCAGCCGCTGATCGAGCTGCCCAGCGGGGAGTACACGGTCGAGATGCGGTCGGTGGCCAAGCCGTACGAGGTGGTCCGGGGAGGAGCGATCCGGATCGTTCCGGCGGGGGCCCGGCGGGTTCCGCATGCCGCGCTCGCGTTCCAGGGCGGTGGCTCGGTGGAGAACGACCCGCAGGACCAGAAGGGGCTGGCGACCAAGACGAGCGAGTTCACGGTGTATGTCGAGGCGCCGGCGATCGACGGAACACCGTGGCAGGGCGTGCCGGGAGAGCGGGTGACGGTGCGGTTTACGTTGCCGAGTAAGCCGTTGCTCGCTCAATGGTGGCATCGGTTTGAGAAACTGCTGCAGGGGAGGGCGGATATTTGAGAAATGGCCAAATGGCAAAGGGCCAAATGGCAAATTCGGAGGGGTGAAGTGGAGGTCGCGATGGGGCGATTGAGCGAAGACTTTCTTGCGAGGATCGAGAAGTTCTGCGATCGAGTTGTAGATGTTGCTGAATCGCTTTCCGGCCAGAAGAAACTGAATCGCGTTGTGGATCAGATGATGGGCAGCGGCACCTCCGTAGGCGCCAACACATTCGAAGCCGACGAAGCCATGAGCAGAGCAGACTTTGCGAAGACTTTGTGCATCGCTATCAAAGAAATCAACGAGACTCGTTTCTGGCTACGACTCGTTGGCCGTAGGCGATGGATCCAGCCCGAACGATTGTCATCGCTCCAGACAGAAGCGAAAGAGCTCAAGTTAATCCTTGGATCGATGGTGTCGAAAACTCGCAAGAAGGCCTCTTGATTTGCCATTTGGCCCTTTGCTATTTGGCCCTTTGACCATGTCCCAAGCATTGACCAGATACTCCGCCCTCTTCGACTCCGTCCGGAGTCGGCGCCGCAGGTCTGAGGTGCCCAAGGGGTTTGATGTCATCGCGGCGCGGGCCGCGATGCTGGTTGAGGCGCGGCGGGTGACGTTGTCGTGGCTACGGGCTGAGGCGGAGCAGGTTGATGCGCTAGCGCCGGATGTGCGGAACCATTCGGAGGCGGCGCTCGACCAGATCATCTCAGAGACGCGAGAGTCGTTCGTACGCGGGCGGCACTCGGCGGAGCTTGTTCGGCGCGGGCTGGCGATCGTGCGCGAGGTGGCCCGGAGGCTTACCGGGGAAGAGGCGTACCCGGTCCAACTGATGGGGGCGCTGGCGCTGTATCACGGGCGGATCGTGCAGATGCTGACGGGGGAGGGGAAGACGTTGACGGGGTCGATCGCCGCGCCGCTGATCGCGTGGCACCGGCGGCACCTGCACGTGTTCACGGTGAACGACTACCTGGCGCGGCGGGATGCGGCGTCGCGCGAGGCTATCTATAGAAGGTGCCTGCTTCGGGTGGGCGCGATCCAGCAGGAGATGGGGCAGGCCGAGCGGTTCGACATGTATTCGCGCGCGATCGTGTACGGGACGCCCAAGCAGATCACGGCGGACTGGCTTCGGGACTTGATCAGGATGGGGCCGCAGGCGACGCCGTGGGCGGGGCGGCAGTCGCTGATCGCGTCGGGCGAGGCGGGTGCGGGGCCGATGATCCCGGGCTTGCAGGCGGCGCTGGTGGATGAGGCGGATGCGGTGCTGATCGATGAGGGCGTGGTGCCGCTGATCATCGCGAGGGCGCGGCGGACCGACGAGATGGCGGAGGTGTACCGGCGGGCGGCGACGATCGCGGCGGCGCTGGACGAGGGGCCGGACTACGCGATCGATCACCTGCGGAAGCGTGCGGAGCTCAAAGACCGGGGCGAGCACCGGTGTTCGCAGATGTTTGCGCAGGCGGACGAGCCGATCTGGAAGGCGCGGCGGCGGGCGGAGGAACTGATCCGCCAGGCGCTGATCGCGCGGCACTGCTATCTGAAGGGGCACCAGTACCAGATCGTGGATGGCCGGATCGTGATCGTGGATGAGTACACGGGTCGGCTCCTGCCGGACCGGAACTGGGAGCACGGGCTGCACCAGGCGGTCGAGGCGAAGGAGAAGGTGGAGGTCACGGCCGACCGCGAGACGATGGCCCGGATGAGTTTTCAGCGGTTTTTCCGGAGCTACCCGTTTCTGTGCGGGATGACGGGAACGGCGGCGGATGCGACGAGGGAGATGGAGCGGGTGTACACGCGGCCGGTGATGGCCGTGCCGACCAATCGGCCGATGATCCGCGAGCAGTGGCCGGTGCGGATTTTCCGTACGGCGGAGGCGAAGTGGAACGCGATCGCGAAGTCGGTGGCGGACCTGCACGAGGCGGGGCGGCCGGTGCTGGTGGGGACGCGGTCGATCGAGGCGTCGGAGCACCTGTCGGGGAAGCTGGGCGCGAGGGGGCTGGCCCACAAGGTGCTCAACGCGAACTTCGACAAGGAAGAGGCGGAGCTGATCGCGGATGCGGGGCGGGGCGGGAAGGGAACGCCGCCGGCCTCGATCGTGGTCGCGACGAACATGGCGGGGCGGGGGACGGACATCAAGCCGGACACGGAGGCGATCGGTGCGGGCGGGCTGCACGTGATCTTGACGGAGATGCACGGGGCCAAGCGAATCGACCGGCAGTTCATCGGGCGGGCCGGGCGGCAGGGGGACCCGGGGTCGGCGCAGATCTTTCTTTCGCTGGAGGATGAACTCGTCCGGCTGCATGCGCGTCGGGCGGCAGGGCTGGTCAAGGCCTTGGGCGGGGGCGAAGAACTTGGCGGCGCGGCGAAGGCGGCGGCGGTGAGACTGTTCCGGCTGGCGCAGAGGGATTCAGAATCGCGGGCGCGGCGGGGACGCGGGGGGGTGATGAAGCAGGATCATTGGATCGAGAAGCATCTGCCGGGCATGTAGCGGCGGCTCGAGAACAGAGGACCTACTTCTTGCGACGGATGCGGATCACCAGCTGCGACTGATCCGTCGATCCCGCGACCGGTTTGCCGACGGCGACGGCGATTCGGGAGGCGCCCTGGGTTCCTCCGAGGCGGTCCACATCGCGACGGACCGAGGCCATGCGCTCGTCGATGAGTTCGAGCGCGGCGGCACGGGCGCGGCGGGCCTTGAGTGCTTCGGCGCCGGGTCCCTGGAGTGAGTAGAGCAGGTCCATGGAGTCTTCCAGATCAGCGAGCTCGGCGCTCAGCGTCCGGAGGTGGTCGCGGCCTGAGGGGTTGCGGTCCACGCCGAGCGCCCATGCCGATGCCGGAGAGAGTGCTTCGACGCGCGAGGCGACGAGTGCGGCGCGGCGTTGGCGCAGGTCCTGTGCCAGGGAGGCGGCTTGGCCGGGGGAGGGGTTGGCGCGCTGCGAGGTGAGGGCGGCGTCGGCGGCGCCGAGCTGGTGCTCGATCGCAACCTGGATGTCGGTGCGCGTGCGGGCGAGGTCGAGCACGTCGTGGAGCGCGGCGAGCTCGGCTGCGGCGAGCACAGTGATGCCGCGGGGGTAGGCGAGAGAGATGGGGGCATCCTCGACCCACTGGGCGGGATCGTCGCTTCCGCCGAAAAGGCCGGCGAAGCCCGAGACGATTTTCGCGGGGGCGCTGATGACGGCGGTGGCGACGACCTGGCCGGCGGCGGCGGCGACGGCGCTGACGAGTTTGCCGGTGGTCAGGCCGCGCTGGTCGAGCGTGGGATCGACCGAAATGGTGATGGAGCCGTCGGGGGCTTCGACGGCGGCGATGGCGGCGTCGATGGGCATGGGGAGGGCCATGTATCGCTGGACGGGACCGCTGGCGGGCTCGGCGTAGCGGAGGTCGGTGAGGATGAACTGGGCACGGGTCTTGACGGCGCCTTCGTCGGTGGCCCGGAGATTGATCCGGGCGTCGAAGGTGCCGCCGCCGACGGAGGCGCCCGCGGCGTGGGCGAGGCCGCGGAGCGCGGTGAGTTCGACGCCGGAAATGGCGATGAGGGCGCGGCCGCGGGGCTGTGGATAGAGGGCCAGTGTTCCGTTGCCGAGGCATTGGGAGAAGAAGTTGCGTTCCTCGGTTGTCGCGGGGTCTTTGACGGAAGGGAGGGTAACTTTGCCGGAGGAAAGCGAATAGGTGAATCGAACGGGGCGTTCGCGCTCGAGGATGAGCGAGGAGAGGCCGCGGAACTCGGCGTCGAGTGCGGTGAAGGGGATGGAGACGGGCGGGTCGACGGCGCGGTCGTCAAAGTGGAAGTCGAGGCCGGATACGGAAAGACGCTCGATGCGAAACTCGGGCCGGGGGGCGGGCGAGGCTCCGGCGGTGGGGGA
>JBGANS010000009.1:0-208065 GCA_044222195.1 Phycisphaerales bacterium | reverse complement strand
ACTCGAACTGCTCGTGATCGGCGCCCAGCTCGGACAAACATCAAGGAAGAGATGTGGGGAATGACAAGTGCCGAGCCAGAGGCATGCCACCCGGCACTCACTGCTTTGTTGGGGCGAGGCCGGAGGCAGGCCACCCGCCGCGAGAGGGAACAGGTCGAGCACCGGGACATGTGTTGTACTAGCAGGAGATCGCGATGATCAGCGGCTACGCCAGACGGGTTTGCAATGAACTGGGACTCTCCGAAATGCGTGAGATCAGCCTCTCGATGACGGCGGAAGCGCTACGCGCACTCGCGGAGCACATTCGGCAATCCGCAGATGAGATGGAGCAGGCGACATCCTATCATTGGCATCGTCACTCTACTGACGCTTTGCAACGAATGGTCGGGTGTGATGTAATAGTATCTATGCCGGCACCGTTTCGACGATAGGGCGCAGGGGCCAAAACCGCAGGGTACAAATAATGTGTCCCCGACCAAGCTGCTCAAGCAGCCTCACGAAAGTAGTGCTTGAGGACACCGCCCAACCGCTGCTGGCAACGAATCCTTGGTAACGTCCTGAGGTAACGTCCTGATCCATGCGCACATTTGCAAAAGGAGCTTCCCCGCGGGAAGGTGGTTTTGCGACAACCCCTTTCAGCAAGGAGAGCTCCATGGACAGGGTAGCGACGAACGCGGGAACGGCAAGTGGATTGACGCAGGAAGGTCCTGAGGGCGACGGCCACACGGAGACCGAAGCCCTCAAGGGCGCCTTGGTCGTGGACCGCAGGGTGCAAATACTCTGTCGCCACCCCAAACTGCTCAGGCAGCCTCGCGGTAGTAGTGCCGGATGACGCCGCCCAACCGCTGCTGGCAACGAACCCTCCCGATCGTCGGTAGGGGTTCGGCCGGAGCCCGCGGTTGAGCGGGAGCGTGGTAGCCGATCCGAGAATGCGGGCGCTGGCGGTTGTAGTACTCGGTAAACTCGCCGATGAGGTAGTCCAAGTGACCCGTCCCGAGGACAATGAATCGGTCAAGGCACTCGACCTGGATGGTCTTGATGACCCGTTCCACGAAGGCGTTCAGATTGGGCGAATAGGGCGGCAGCCGCAATGGCTTGATGCCTTCGATCCGCAATCTCATATCCACGCCCGGACCGAACTTCGAGTCCCGGTCCCGAATGAGCATTCGCGGCCGCTCCGGCCAGTCCCTGGTCGCGTCGGCAAACGCCGCCATCTGCTCGGCCACCCACGCGGGGTTCGGCTTGGTGGTGCTCGGCGTCACCACGATCCGGCGGGAGTTGATGTGCATGAAGACCAGGAAGAACTCCTGCACCCGGCCCCGGAGGGTCCAGATCGGCTTGCTCACGAAGTCACAAGCCCACAAGGTTTTGGCGTGAGCTTTGAGGAACTGGTCCCAGGTGCTTTCATCCCGCTTGGGACTGGTCGGGATCCCAGCCTCCTTGAGGATGTTCTTGATCGTGCCCTTGGACAGCCGGTGCCCCAGCTTCCGCATCTCGCCGACGAGTCTCGTATGACCCCACCCCGTCTCACGGGCCAACCGCACCACGAGCTCCCGCACCTCCCGGGGCTTCGGCGGACGGCCGCGCTTGCGCCGTCGGGTGGTCCGGGGCCGCTTCAACCGCAGCCACTTGGCGAACGTCTGAGGTGCCACGATCGAAATCACTTCCTTGATTGCCGGGCCCAACGGCCTGCCCAACCTGAGGAGCCGGTCGCGCTCGGCCCAACTCGGGCGGATGCGCCCCTTGATCCGGGACCGCAGGATCTGGTTCTCCGCCTTGAGGAACTGAACCTGCCGGCGGAGGTCGTTGCTCCTCGATTGCGCGAGGACTTCACGGAGCCGTTTGAACACGGTTCTTACTCTCCTTCCGACCGAGACAGAGTTTTTGTACCCCTGCCCGAACCCGCCCCGGTTGCCGCGCCACCCCGCTTGCCCACTTCCGAGCCGGGTCAAGGACCGTAACCGAGCCGTTCAAGCCGAACCGAAACCGCACCCACACCGTTAGGCGTGGTCGCAGGGAGAGTCTTGTCCATGCCCCCGCTATTGGGTCGGCCTTGGCGCGTGCGCCAGGGCCGGTTTCGTTGGCGGAGCGCGCTACGAACCTGCGACCCCGACTGTCTCGCGCTGACCAGTGACGCGTCGGTTTCACGATTCTCGTCGAGCCTGGATCAACGCGGCACTTGGGCTTGACGTTGCTTGAACCGCTCGCGGTAGGGAACGCTGTCCCAGACCCGTGCGGTCCTGTCACGTGACGCCGTGAGGATCTGCGTCCCGTCCGGGCTGAAGGATGCGGCGGTGACCGAGCTCGTGTGCCCCTTGAGTTCGGCGAGGCTCGCCCCGGTGGCCGCGTCCCACACCCGGGCGGTGTTGTCGGCCGAAGCGGTGACGATCCGGGCGCCATCGGGGCTGAACTCGGCGGAGTGAACTCCAGCGGAGTGCCCCTTGAGTTCGAAGAGGCAGGCCCACGTCGCGGTGTCCCACACCCGGGCGGTGTGATCCTCTGAAGTGGTCACGAGCCGGGCGCCGTCGCGGCTGAACGCGGCGGAGTGGACTGTCTCCGTGTGGCCCGCGAGCGTGGCGAGAGTCGTTCCCGTCGCCGCATCCCACACCCGCGCCGTCTGGTCGTCCGACGTCGTGACGATCCGCGTGCCGTCAGCGCTGAACACGGCCCAGCGGACCATCGATGTGTGGCCTCTGAGTTCGGTCAGCACCTTCCCCGAGGGCACGTCCCACACACGCCCAATGGCGACGTCCGACACCGTGACGATCCGCGTGCCATCGGGACTGAACACGGCAGACATGGCCCATTCCCCGGGCGTCTTGATCTCGAAGAGGCTCGCCCCGGATGCGGCGTCCCACACCCGCGCGGTCCGGTCTCCCGAAGTCGTGACGATCCGTTCGCCGCTCGGGCTGAACGAAGCCGACATGAGGTAGGCAGTGTGGCCCTTGAGCGAGGTGAGGGGCGTACCCGTCACGCCATCCCACACCCGAGCGGTCTTGTCGATCGAGGTCGTGACTATTCGCGTGCCGTCGGGGCTGAACGCGGCCCATTGGAGCTCGTCGGTGTGCCCCTGGAGTTCCGCGAGGGTCGCGCCGGTCGCGGCATCCCAGATCCGACCGGTGTGGTCCCTCGACGCCGTAACAATCCGCCTGCCGTCGCGGCTGAAGCTGGCGGTTTCGACGGAATCCTTGTGACCAACGAGGGCGGCGTTGGTCTCCTCCATCCGTGCGTCCCACAGGCGCACGGTGTGGTCCGCCGAGGAGGTCATGATCCGATTCCCGTCGGGGCTGAACACGGCCGAGGTCACGCTACCCGGGTGGCCTCTGAGTTCCGAGAGACTTGCCCCTGTCGCTGCGTCCCACACCCGCGCGGTCTGGTCCTTCGATGCGGTGACGACACGCGCGCCGTCGGGGCTGAACCCCGCGGACATGAGCCCGTCGGTGTGACCCTTGAGTTCGGCCACGCTCTCCCCCGATGCCGCGTCCCACACCCGCGCCGTGTTGTCCCACGACGCGGTGACGATCCGTGTGCCGTTGGGGCTGAACGCGACCGACCAAAGCGCGCGCGTGTGACCCTTGAGCTCGGCCACGCTCGCCCCCGTTGCCGCATCCCACACTCGGGCCGTGCCGTCGAACGACGCGGTGACGATCCGTGTGCCGTCGGAGCTATACGCGAGCCGCCAAACACCTCTGGTGTGCCCCTTGAGTTCGGCAACTCGCGCGCCCGTCGTGGCATCCCAGAGGTATGTGGCATCGGTGTTCCTGAGGCCTTCAAACCCAGCCGTGATGATCCGCGTGCCGTCGGGGCTGAACGCGGCGGCTCGGACATCCTTCGCGTGCCCATCACCTTTGAGCTCGAGCAGCGTGGCTCCCGTCGCCGCATCCCACACCCGCGCGGTGTCGCGTGCGCTGGGGTCGTAGGCTCCGGTGACGACCCGCTTACCGTCGGGGCTGAAGGCGGCGGTGAGGATGGCCCCGTGAAACTCTTTGAGTACGGCGAGGGTTGCGCCGGTCGCCGCGTCCCACACCCGGGCGGTTCCATCCCATGACGCCGTCACGATCTTCGTGCCGTCGGCGCTCATCTTGGCGGATTCGATCCCGCGCGTGTGACCCTTGAGTTCAAAGAGAGCGGCGCCCGTGGCCGCGTCCCACACCCGCGCGGTACCGTCCTCCGAAGCAGTGACGAACCGTTTGCCGTCGGGGCTGAAGAAGACGATCCATAGACCGCCGGTGTGCCCCTTGAATTCGGCGAGGGAAGTGTCGGCAGCGGCATCAACCCAGCGCCACTCCCAGCCTCGCAGGCGCTCCGGGCAAGCGTCCAGCCGACGGCGCACGCGCTCGAACTGGCGGAAGTCCATCGCGGCCGCGGCCATTTCCATGTTCGCGACGTAGGAGTTGTACTCGATCGTCTCGCTGGATTTCACGACCTCGGCCGTCTTGCGGTCCGCGAGCGTGCGAGCCTCGCTTTCGGAGGTCGCAAGGCGGCGCTGCTCGACCTCGGCCGCGCGTGCAGCCGACGCCTCGTTGTTCGCGCGATTCGCCTCGCGCCGCGCTTCATCCGCCTTCCACAGCGTGCCGGCCAGCCCGGCCAACAGGACCACGAGCACCGCCGCGCTCGCGGCAACCGGCCCCTTGTTCCGCCGGATGAACTTCTTGACCCGATACGCCGTGCTCGGCGGCGCGGCCTGGACCGCCTCGCCGGCGAGGTAGCGGCGGATGTCGAGCGCGAGGCCGTTGGCGGTCTCGTAGCGTCGCTGCCGGTCCTTCTCCAGAGCCTTCATCACGATCCAGTCGAGTTCGCCGCGGACGATTGTGCCGAGTTTCTTGGGCTCGGTGTGCCGATGGGCGGCCACGCTTGCGAGCGTGTCGGTGTTGTGACTAATCCGCGTGCTGGGCTTGGGCGGCTCGACCTCTCGGATGATCCGCTGGATCTCACCGTACGCCGCGGAGCGAAGTTCTTTGCCGCTGAAGGGTGTCGTGCCGGTAAGGAGTTCGTAGAGAAGGACACCCAGGCTGTACACATCCGTGCGGGTGTCGATATCGAGCGAACCTTCGGCTTGCTCCGGGCTCATGTACTCGGGCGTGCCGATCAGCGCCTTGTGCTCGGTGAACAGCGTCTTCTCGGTCAGTTTGCTCGCGGTCGCCTTGGCAATCCCGAAGTCGATGACCTTCGCGTGCGGTCTGCCGTCCTGAGTACTCACCAGCACATTGGACGGCTTGATGTCTCGATGGATGATCCCCTTGGTGTGGGCGTGCTGCACCGCCACGCACACCTGCGCGAACAGCGCAAGCCGCTCCTCTATTGAAAGGTGGCTCTTGTCGCAGTACTCGTGGATCGGGTCGCCCTTGCACAGCTCCATCACGAAGTACGGCCGCCCCTGTTCCGTCGCCCCCGCATCCAGCACTCGCGCGATGTTGGGATGATCCATCATCGCCAGGGCCTGGCGCTCGGCCTCGAAGCGCGCAATCACCGCCTTGGTATCCATCCCCAGCTTGATGATCTTGAGCGCGACCTTCCGCGCGACCGGCTTCTCCTGCTCGGCCATGAAGACCGAGCCGAAACCGCCTTCGCCGATGAGTTGCAGGATCTTGTAGGGACCGATGCGGGTGCCCGGGCCTTCGCGGAGCGGCGCAGCCATCGTCGCCGCCGCGCTGAAAGGAGCTCCGCGTGTTGGTTCGGCAAGGAACTCTCCCTGTTCCTCCCGCGCCGCGAGTAATGAATCGACTTCTGCCCGCAATGCGTCGTCCGCGCCGCACGCCCCGCGAAGGTACGACGCGCGATGGGCGCCTTGCAGCGCCATTGCGTGCTCGAGAATCTCGGCAAGGCGGTCGAGGTTTCCGGTGGGGTTCGTCATTCCTTGTGTTCTCGCTGAAGCTCCCGAAACAGCCATGTCCGGCCGAACTCCCACCACCTCTTCACGGTGGCGGGCGAGATTCCCAGGGCCTCGGCGGTCTGGTCGATGTTCAAGCCCGCATAGAACCGCAGCCGAACGACCTCGAAGACTCCGGTGTCTCGCGACTCCAAGCGTCGCAGGGCCACGTCGAGGCTCACGGTTTCTTCGAGATTCCAGGATTCGGCCACGTCGGCGACGCTCAAGGGGACTCGGCGCCGGTCCCCACCCCGCTTTTCACGCCCCCGGGCCCGGGCATGGTCGAGCAGGATTTGACGCATCGCGTCGGCCGCGGCGGCATAAAAATGCCGCCGGTTGGCCCATGCGATCTCGCGAGGCCCGACGAGCTTGAGGTAGGCCTCATGGACCAGGGCTGTCGCGCTGAGCGTGTGGTCCTTTCGCTCCGCGGCCATTTCTGCCTGCGCCGCCCTGCGGAGTTGGTCGTACACCAACGGGAGCAAGCCGTCGGCCGCGGCACGGTCGCCCTGAGCGGCTTTGGCCATGAGCAACGTGGCATCGGAGGAGTTCGGCTGTTCGGTAGTCACCTGCTCATGGTAACTCGACCGACGCTGGAACCATGCCCGGCGGCCAGTCATGCCGCCATGCGGAAACAGACCCAGAATGCCGCCCGGATCGACCGTCTCACAAGGTGGGACCGAGCGTACGAACCTTGTGAACGGTCGCCATAGCGACCCCCCGCTATTGAATCGGCCTTGGCGCGTGCGCCAGGGCCGATTTAATTTGGATACCTCACTGCAAACCTGCGACCCTGGCGTGGCGCCACAGACAGCGGCGTCGAGCGTAACGAGCTGAGTTCGCTCTGACCCTCTGCCCGGACACTAAGCCGCTCTGTGCCCCGTTTCACGGCACACCCTCGACCAAGAACAACTCGCCCACCGAGCGCCAGACTGCGTACACATAGCTCTTCTCATCCTCGGAGAAGTCCACGCCGACGGTCGCGGTGGTCCCAATTCTGCTGTCGGGCGCCAACTCGCGCAGCAGAGTTCTCTTTCCCGTCGCGAGTTCCACGACCTCGACACGCGCGGGCATCTCCCATGGTCGCATAGCGAGCAGCGACTTGCCGTCCGGTCTGAGGCCAAGGATCACATCTTCGCGATTGAGCCCGGCGACCGGGGTCGGCGCGCCGCCATTGAGCGGGTAGCGGTTGAAGCGTCCGTCGGCGGCGCAGGCGAGCACATCCATTCCGTCCGGAAAGGCGATGGCGCGATGCGTCCCCTCGGGCGTGACCGGGCGAATGGCGCCGCTCGCGAGGTCCAGCAGGTACGCCCGCGATGCACCGCCCTTCCTTGTCCCGCAGTAGAGCACGCCGCGGCCGTCGGCGGTGAATCGCATCGCGCTGAAGTCGTACGACACGAACTCCGGGTCGGAGATATCGCGGATGGCGCCGGCGCCGGTCGGGTAGATCATCATGCGGGGAGGATCGGACGGAACCATCGTGAGAACCGAAGCACCATCGGCCGAGAAGTCGACCGGAATTCCATCGCCGAGCCTCACCGGGGCCGACCCGTCGGCCGCCTGCAGGCACACCGCGTAGTGCTTGCCCGCCGTCCGTGACTGATCGGTGAACACGACGCTCCGACCGTCCCGCGACATGATCGGGAGGTACGACGCCCCGAGCCACGAGAGCTCTCGCTCGGACTCGGTGCCCGCGAACCGCGCGAAGATCGTGCCGTTGACCTGGAAGTCCGTGGCGAGCAGCTTGCCGCCCCCGCGCGCGGGCGCGGCGTCGAGCACGACAATGCCCGCGTGGCCGGACAACACATCCCGGATCGCCCCATCCATCGACAGTTCGCGAACCGTGTAGATCTCGTCGTCCTTCGTCGTGGATGAGAACAGGACCACCGCGCCGCTCGAAGACCAGGCCAGCCCCTCCGCGCCCGTGTACTCGACAGACCTTGCGATCGTTGTTCCATGGCGATCGACGACCACGATACTGCCCTGATTGTCCGCCTCGTACGCGTGGGTCACGAATGCCAGGCGCTGGCCGTCGGGCGAGATGCGAAGGTCGCTGATGTAGCCGGCCGCTTCCCACAGAACAGTCCCACCGGGGTATTCGAGCCGGCTCACGGGCCCGACCCTTCGGATGATGGCAAGCTCCGCGCCGTCAGGGAACCAGTCGGCGCCGGTGACATCATCCAGAATCTCGCGCGGCGCGCCCCCTGCCAGCGGCATGCGGGCAAGCATCCCGACGTAGGTGCGGTGACACCAGTACCGCGAGCGGACCAAGACGGCGAGCTCTCCCTTGGATGACACGGAGAGGAGCTGGATGTTGGGCGCTCCGAAACTGCGGGGCTGCGCATCCTCCGGGCTCCGCACAAAGAGTTCGGCGGTGTTCCCGGAACGTGCCGCGCTGAAGACGACCGTACGGCCATCTGAGGTGAATCGCGCGTTGGTAATGAACTGCGGCGCGAACGTGAGAGGTTCAAACCGCGGGAGCCGGGGACCGGCGGGGCGCTGCCTCCAAAGGAGAACGCCGAGCACCAGCGCGGCGATGGCGAAAAGAGCGGCCACGCTCCACGACAGCCCGATCAACCGTTTCGACGGCGCCGATCCCGAGCCGGCCGCGCCATCCAGCGCGGGCGCGGCGGCGAGGTCGAGCGCGACATCGCCGATATCGCGATACCGCTGCTTCTGGCCCTTCTCGAGGCAGCGCACGAGCACGCGCCTGGCGTTCGGACCCAGGCCCGCCGGCAGGGCGCTCCAATCCGGATCGCGCCCGATGACCGCCGCCAAGGCGTCGGTGATCGTCTCGCCCGGAAATGGCCCGCGGCCGGTAAGCATCTCGTAGAGCAAACAACCGAACGAGAAGATGTCGCAACGTTTGTCCACCGGCTTGCCGCGTGCCTGCTCGGGGGACATGTAGCCCGCGGTGCCCATGATCGCGCCCGGGATCGTCGGCGAAGCGCCTGCGGGCGACCTTATGGTCGGCGAGTCCGGGTCAACGGCGGGGTTGGTGGATGTGGTCGGCCCAGCCGCCGCGCGTGCCAAACCGAAGTCAAGCACTTTGACGGCTCCGTCGCGCGTGAGCATCACGTTGCCCGGCTTGATGTCGCGGTGGACCACGCCCTTCTCGTGGGCCGCTTCCAGGGACTCGGCGATCTGGCGCGCAAGCGTCAGGGCTTCACCCTCGGGGATCGCGCCGCGCGACACTCGAACGGCCAGCGTCTCGCCCTCGACAAACTCTAGGATCAGGTACTGGCGTCCAGCAGACTCCTCGAGTCCGTAGATCGCGCCAACTCCGGGGTGGTTGAGCGATGCGAGCACCTTCGCTTCCCTCTGGAAGCGTGCGAGCCTGTCGGGGTCGGTGGCGAGGTGCTCGGGGAGGGACTTGATCGCAACAAGGCGATCCAGGCGCGTGTCTCGAGCGAGGTACACCTCGCCCATGCCACCGCGCCCGAGCTCTCGCTCGATCTGGAACGGGCCAAGCATCACGCCCGCCGACAGGACCATCCTGGGATGGTACTCGAAGTGACACTCGTTGAACGCGCGAGTAGGCCGCGTATCGCGAACGCTCTGCAACCGGCCCCTACCGCCCGGCCATGTTCCTGAATTGCGCCCAGAACGCCGCCCGGAGTGACATCGCGCCGAAGTCCCTTGGAATGCAGGGGCGCTGCCAACGGTCGCGATAGCGACCCCCCCCGCTATTGGAACCGTTCACAGCATTTGGCCGTCAACGGTTTCCTTTTGCCGCACGCTGCCGTCCGGCAGCACTTCCAGCGGCCCGACCACTTCCGCCACGAACCGGTTGACCTGAGCCGGCGTCATCAGGCCGGCGAAGTCCGTCTTTGCCTCCAGGAAGGCCCGCCGGCAATCGGCCATCAGTTCGTGTCACGACTTTGTGCGCAATCCTCGGGTGTGGCGCGCCGGGGCTCACGTGGGGCTGGGAACAGTCTTGGTCCAGGGCTTGGCCGGGCCGGGTCGGCCCGCTTCGCGTGCCGTGCTGCGCCACAACCGCCTTGGAATGGCCGCGATAACGATGAACAGAACCTGGAGCAGCATGAACGAGCCAAGCCAGAAGACGGCTGACGCCATGAAGCCGTACGAGTGGAGCCCGACACCCAGCATGTTGGTCCCGAACCACGACCAGGCCGTGACGATGTTGCCACCGACGGCCAGCATGGCGACACCCCGCTCGCGGACCATGCCGCCCCAACGGGCGTGCAGGATGAGGACGTTCATGAGGACGATCAGAGCGGCGCCGTTCTCCTTGGGATCCCAGCCCCAGAAGCGGCCCCAGGACTGGTCTGCCCAGATGCCGCCGAGAACGGTTCCGACAAAACTGGCCAGCGCGGCGAAACAGATCACGCCGTAGATCATCTTGGGCAGGCTCTTGCCGAGGTCGCCCTTGAGAAGGGGCGTGAAGACTCCGAGCACGATGTACATGATGCCCAGGAAGCCGGCCAGGAAGGTGGCCGAATAGCCGATGGTGACGACCACGACGTGCGTGGCCAGCCAGAAGTTGGTGTCGAGCACGGCCTGCATCATCTCCATCGTGTCGCCGGAGCTGCTGAGGTTGTGCGCGACGACGAGGCTGGCGAAGCCGATGACGGATGCAACAATGCTGCCGAGCCCGATGCGGAAGAACCACTCGATGCTCAGGCCGAGCAGAATGCATGCCCACCCGATGAACACCGCGGATGAATAGAGGTTGGTCACCGGCGGCCGGCCCTGGAGGTAGATCCGCGAGACGATACCGATGGTGTGGACGAGGAGCGTCGCCGCGAGCACGCCGATCGTGGCACGCCCCAGCGACCGGGCCCAGCCGCCCTTGGACAGGCAGCCCAGCAGGAACCCGATGCTCCCGAGCAGGAAGGCGAACACGTACATGGCCGAGGCGCGATAGAAAGGCTCGAAGCGATTGAATCCTACTTCGTATCCGGCGCGGCGGGTCTCTCCCGGGAGGCGGCCCGCAACGAGTTCGAGGTACCGCGAGACCTGCTCGTTGAATGCCGCGGCGTCGCCTTTGGCGTACGCGGAGAGAATTCCACGGAAGGCCTCGACACTTGGATGCCCGCCGCCTGTGGGCTTGCTGAGGGCGGCGACCATCGGACGCCACTCCTCGCCTGTGGCAAAGGGAGCGACCGCGTACGGCGCTTCCATGCGACCGATGGACATGTACAGGATCAGCTTGTCCTTGAGGTTCACGATCTGCCGCTGAAATGGATCACGTTTCTTGGATGGGATCGTCTCCGCGAGATCGCTCTGCCGGAAAATCTCCTGGCCCTTGGCCACGACTTCGTGAAACGTGAAACGCTTGCGGGTTGTCTCGGCACCCCGATCCAGCCCCAGAATCGCCACGACGTCCGGGTGATCGATACGGAACACTTCGCGATCGGCGGCGACTTCCGGCTTCGCCAGGACGTCGGCAAGCCACTCGATGGCGGGGCGTTGGCGGCCGTCGACGGCGACGGTCTGGCGGCCGCTCATCACCATCATGCTGTTGCGGGCGAAGGTATCGAGAGGCTTGGTGCGGCCCTGCGCGGAAACGGGAATGCGGCCGAAGGCGTTGAAGTCCATCGGCCCGTCCTGCCGGGCCGTAAAGAGGCCGGCGGCGAGGTACGCCGCGGCGATCACCAGTGCGATCCAAGGGACGATTTTCTGGATCTTGTTCATTTGGTGCGTCTCCGAACGACGGGCGCCATTCGCATCACGAAGTGAAGGAGCATCCCCCCACCAACCATGGCGCACGATATGTAGGGCAGCAACCAGCCGGGATTCCGGACGACCTGGAGGACGGTTCCGGAATCGTCTTCCTTGAACGAAGCCTGATAAAACGTTTCGCCGGCATAACGAAGCGGGTGGTTCATGTAGATCAGAACTTCGCGATCGACCTGCCGGGCCGGATCGACGAGGCGGACCTTGCTCGAGAAGTTCCTGGCGGTTTCAGTGCCGACGAACTTGTCGTGCTTGAAGTCGAGCAGGTGGAGCGTGTAGGGCTTGTAGGTGCGTTTGAACCGGAGCTGGATGCCGTAGATCTTGCCGCCGACGTCGACGGCCTGGGGGTCTTCGAGGTACACCGAGACCAGGTAGGCGCCAAGCCGCTGTTCGCCGCGGAACAGGGTGATGTAGGCGGAAGGGACATCGGTGTTGGCGCCGTCGACGCCGGTCGCGCGCGGCGCGGCCACGGCGGCGACGGACTTGCCCGCGCCGGAATCGGCCTTGGCAAGTATCCCGGCGGGCGCCTGCTTCGGCCCGAGTACCTGCGAGTTTGGCATCCATTGATCCACGCGAATCCGGAAGGGCAGCAAGCCGTGAACGATGGTGGCGTCTGGTTGGGCCAGCTTCCCGGCCGGCACAACGACAACCAAGTCATCAGCGGCGTCCGACGGATCAATCACGGCCAGCTCGGCGGAACGGATGTCCTCGATGTAGTTGGATGAGTCGCCTTCGTTGATCGCCATGTTGCCTTCGGTGGCGGCCAGGCCCGTGACGAACTCTCCCACCAGCAGCAGGATGATTCCGAGATGGGTGACGATGATGCCGATGCGCTTGGTGCTGAACTTGAAGCGAACCGCGTGCGCCGCGAGCAGGTTGACCAGCAGTGCGCCGGCGATGGCAAACCCGCCGGGGAACAGGATCGCGCCCGGAACGCGGGCGACCTCACGCGGGACAAAGAGCTGAAACTCCACCCGTACCAGACCTGACCGGAAGTATCGATCGACGACAGTCCATATCCCTTCGTGCACCTGGGCGAGCGTTCCGGCGAGAATCAAGAACATCGCCATCGCGAACAGCGCCACGGTCAACTTGAGAGAGGCCACGACCTTCAACGCTCGCTTCACGGGATTCATGGCGGGCTTTCTCCGAGCCCCACCATGCGGACCAGCCGCTCGTAGCTTGCACGTTCGGCGTCGACAGACTTCGGCGCGCCCGTCATCTTGAAGAACCACGTCTGGTTCTGCGCGGCCACAATCGCGGAGACCATTCGGCGGGCGCCGTCGGCACTTGAGATGTCCACCATCATGTTGCCGTGGCCCAGGTCGACGATGTTCTCCTTGCCGAGGCTTTCGACAGGGGGCAGGCCCAACTGGTCGCGCCAGCGGTTGACGTTCGAGAGCACTCCGCCGCCGTCGTTGAGGAGCATCGTCGCGGTGATCTTGGCGCCGCCGTCAGCGTTGGCCGCGTTGTAGGCCGCTGCGACAATCGGGGATGCCTCAGGATCGGCGCTCCAGTTCGCGGGCGGTTTCCAGGCGGAGAGCCGATCTTGCACTTCGCCCGCACCGGCCACGGGGAGCACAACCCCCGTGGCGCCTGGGCTTCCCATGGTGCTTGCGCCGGCCGCGGCGGCTCCGCTCTTGAGACGGAAAGACCTGGCGAACTCAACAAACGCGGGCTTGATCGAAGCGATCGCCGCTGGCTCACCGGTGGTCTTGACGAACCAGGTCTTGCCATCGCCGGGAACGACGATAGCGCCGAGCATCTGCTGCCCCGCGGACCCTGTGAGTTCCACCATGGTGACCACAACGCCCTCAATGGTCGTCGTCTGCGTCGTTTGGGAGAGTTGAGGCTCGTTGATCGGCTCAAGCCCGAGTTGGCCGCGCCAGCGATTGATATTGGCAAGAAGGCCGCCTGTGTCACCGGGAAAGGCGGCGAGAGTAACTTCCGGCAGACCGGTACCCGGCCGAAACGTGGCCAGTCGCATGGCCTGATCGCTGGCGACGGATTCCCATCCTTGCGGAACGGTCCAGACGACGCGGGACTCGGCCGCGTCTCGCGGAGCGACGGCCCGGGCCGCCTGCTTCGGCACGCGATACGCGCGGATCTCGTCCTGGTCGCAGGCGGACAGGAAGAGGCACATTCCGGCCACCACGAAGCTCAACGGCACTTCCCGTCCACATCTCATCCGCGATGATACTCGGCACGGGAAGGCCGACCATCGTTTTTCCATGGAAGAATCATCGGCGGTTGCCGTCCGGCGAATCAAGTAGGTCATGCACTCGCGGTGTTGCCTCAGGGTTTTGGACCAATGGCGAGCTGCGACTCGTCGTCAGAGGTTGCCCAGGCCGTGCACTCGCACCGACCACCGTTGCCATCACAGACGCGCAGCGTGGCTGCTTTGTCGCTCCGGCGGTTTGGCATCCATAGCGACCGGGCCCGAAGCGGGCGTCCCGGCGAGTCGGCGGCCGGTTCTGCAAGAGTGCTACACGTCTGAGTTATGCGATTCCCATCGGCATGGCCACCGTTGGCCTGACCGGGCCACATTTGTGGCCATCGTCGCGAGCTTCGGGCGGGCCCTACCATGTGGTGCGATGCGTACCCCGCTGTGGCACAAGATGGTTGGGTTTTTCTGCCTGATCTGCTTTGGGCTGGGAGGCATTGTTTTGAACGGCGGACTCGTGCTGTGCCAGCACGCTGACGGGAGTTCCTGCATCGAGTGGTCCGGCTGCTCGCACGACGAGGACGGATCCTGCGTGTCGACCTGCGACGGCGCGGCATCCACCGACGACGGCCAACCCATTCCCTGCGAAGACACTCCCCTCAAGGCTCACAATCAACTCGCCAAGGCGTGCCCGCGCCCGGCTCGGGCCGCAGCGCTGCCGCCGGTGCTGGTGGTCGCGGTGGCGTGCCTTCCACTGGCGGACGCGGCCCCGTTGCCTGTCGCGGGCCGCGCGACCAGGCACGCACGACCTCCGGATGTGCTCACGCGGTTGCGCACGGTGGTTCTCGTCGTCTAGCTGATCGCCCTCGGGCATCGCTCGCCCCGCGGGGCGGAGCCCAGCCTGTGCCGCCATCGAACCGTTTCGATGAGCGGGCGCTGTCTTTGTGATCACTCCACGAGCCCTGAATGACACACCAATCCCTCGGGTTGTCGGCAGCGATGCTGACGGCCCTGCTGTGCGGCTGTTCCGTTCACCCGCCGGCGCACGACACCGAGCCGGCGATCCGCGCCGCGATCGGACTATCTGATCTGATCGCGTATCACACCGAAGGCTCCCCCGTTGATGAACCCGGCGAAGTCGCGGGAACACTCACGCTTTCCGAAGCGACGCGTCAAGCGGTGATGACCGACCCCGGGCTGCAGGCGGCTCTGGCGCGGGTACGCGTGTCGCTGGCCGACGCCCGACAGGCCCGGCTCCTGCCCAATCCGGTGCTGAACATCGCCGTCAGGTTTCCGGAGAGATCCGGACGGCCGATTGTCGAGGCGTCGCTCGCGCAGGACATTGTTTCGATCCTGCGCATGCCGCGACAGTCGAGCGCGGCGGACCATCGACTGCGACAAGCGGCGTCGCAGGCCGTGACTGTTGCGCTCGACATTGCGAGCGAAGTGCAGGAGCGGTACGCGACATCGCGGGCGATTGACGAACTGCTGCCGGTGCTCGAACGCCGGCACGAACTGGTGACCGCGCAGGTCGGCCGTGAACGAGACAAACTCGCCGCCGGCGAGGGCAACCGCCAGGATGTCGCGACGCTCGACGCCCAGAGGGTCGAACTCGAGGTGGACCTCGACGATGCTCAGCGCCGGCGCCGTGATGAACGGCTGCGGCTCGCGAGACTCATCGGGCGCCCATCGAGCCCCGCGGAGTGGCCGCTGGAGCATTGGGCGCAGCCGCGACTCAAGGCGGCGCCGGAAGCCGCATGGATCGATGCCGCTCTCGTTCATCGCCCGGAAGTGCAAGCGGCGTGCTGGAAGCTCGCGGCGCTGGGTGACGAGAATGCGGTGAGCCGGCTCAGCGCGATGGATGGAACGCGCGCGGGCGTGACGGCCGAGCGCGACGATTCGTGGACGCTCGGACCGTCGCTCGACATTCCCATTCCCATCTTCGACACGGGCCAAGCCAGGTCGCAGCGTGCCTCGGCGGAGCGAGTCGAAGCCCGGCACGAGCTTTCGCTCGCACGACGGCGCATCGTGGAAGAGGTCCGGCGCGCGTACGACTCGTTCACGCGCATCGAATCCAATCTGAATCGCGTGCGCCATGAGCTCATCCCGTTGCAGGAGCAGCGTCGGTCGCTGGCCGAGGCGACATTCCGCGCCGGCCACACGGATATCACGCCGCTGCACCTGGCGGAGCAGGACCTTCACGCGGCACGAGCCCGCGCGATCGACCTCGAACGAGATGCCACGATCGCCCTGATCCGGCTTGAGCGAGCCGTAGGCGGAGCGGGGGCGGCGGCCACGATCGATGAGACACCGCCCATCGCCGTGCCGTCGACCACCACGGTTCCCGAGCGGTCCCCCCACGACAACCACTGACCATCCCACCGACTGGAGAGCACGTATGCCACACACCCCCGATACCCGCACTCGACTGATCCACTTCACCGCGGCCCTGGCGGTCCTTGCATCATTGCCGGCCTGCAGAGAGGACCACGATGGCACGGGCTCCAAACCCGCCGCCGCCACCCACGAGGATCATGGCCACGAGCATGCGGATGAGGTCAAGCTCACAGCGGAGGCGGTTGAACGCCACGGCCTGAAACTCCAGACGGCGGCGAAGCACCTGCTTACGCCGACCTTTGTGTGCCCGGCCCGAATCGGGTTCAACTCCGAGGCAATGGCGCATGTCGGGTCGCCACTTCGCGGCCGCGCGGTGGACATCATGGTGCGATTGGGTGACAAGGTCGTCAAGGGCCAGAACCTGGTGGTTGTGGAGAGTGCCGAACTCGGCGAGGCGCAGTCGGACTTCCTGCAGAAACGAACGGCCGCCAAGGGCGCAGCCCCCCAGGTGGCCCTGGCCAAGGCCTCCTGGGACCGCGCCCGGAACCTGCAGGAACAGACCCAGGGTATTTCGCTCTCCGAGGTTCAGCGTCGAGAGGCTGAGTACATAGCGGCTCTCGGCGCCCAGCGCGGCGCCGAGGCGGCGTCGAACGCCGCGGAGAACCACCTGCACGTGCTGGGAATGGATCAGCCGGCGTTGGAAAGACTCGCCACATCGGGAGAGGTCGCACCGCGATTTGTGATCAGGGCCCCGATCGCGGGCCAGGTTGTGCAGCGGGAACTGACGCTGGGAGAACTGGTCAGCCCGGAGCGCGAGGCTCTGCTCGTGCTCGCCGACACCAGCACGCTCTGGGTCCTCGCGGACGCTCCTGAGGCGCGCCTGGGCGAGGTTGTGGTCGGCGCTCCCGCATGGGTGTCGATCGGCTTTCTCTCCGGCGACCGGCTTGAAACTCGGGTCGGGTTCATCTCTCCGATGGTCGATCCGACCACGCGCACCGCCCAGTTGCGACTGGACATCACGGCTGGAAATGCCGGCGCCTTGCGGCTCCGGCCCGGGATGTTTGCCCAGGCGGAAATCACGGCCGCCGCGCCGGCCGGACAGGAGGCAGTGGTCGCGGTTCCGGAAGAGGCAGTCCAGACCGTCGAGGGCGCCCCCGCGGTGTTCGTCCCGGTTGACGGCGAGCCCAACACCTACGCCAAGCGCGCCGTCACTGTGGGCAAGTCCGTCGGCGGAATGGTCCCGATTCTGTCCGGGCTCGCCGAGGGGGAGTCGTATATCGCCACCGGCAGTTTCATTCTGAAGGCCGACCTCGGCAAGAGCGCCGCCAAACACGAGCACTGAATCTCGCAGAAGGAAACCCACCTGTGCTTGAATCACTCCTCCACTTCTCGATCAAGAACCGCTGGCTCATCGTCGTGGTGACGTTGGCCTCGGCGATGGTGGGCGTCATGTCGATGCGGCGTTTGCCCATCGACGCCGTCCCCGACATCACCAACAACCAGGTCCAGATCAACACGCTTGTGCCATCGCTTTCGCCGATCGAAGTCGAGCGGCAGATTACGTTCCCCATCGAGACAGCCCTGGCCGGGATACCGGGCCTGCAATCCACGCGTTCGCTCTCTCGAAATGGGTTCTCGCAGGTGACCGCCGTGTTCGGCGACGACGTGAACATCTACTTCGCACGGCAGCAGGTGTCGGAACGCCTGGGCGAAGCGAAGGAGTCTCTGCCCCCGGGAGCTGAGCCCACCATGGGCCCGATCGCCACGGGCCTGGGCGAGATCTACATGTACACGGTCGAGTACGAGCACCCGCACGGCCGGGGCGCCTCCGCCACCGACGGCTCGCCCGGATGGCAATCCGACGGCGCGTACATGACGCCGGAAGGCACCCGCCTGACCAACGACCTGGAACTCGCCGCGTTTCTGCGCGAGGTGCAGGATTGGATCATCCGTCCGCAACTCAAGGGGGTGAAGGACGTCGCGGGCGTGGACACGATCGGTGGGTACGTCAAGCAATACCACGTTCAGCCGGACCCGATGAAACTGGTGTCCTACGGGCTCACGTTCACAGAGGTCATCGAGGCTCTCGAGCGGAACAACGCCTCCACGGGCGCCGGGTACATCGAGCACAAGGGCGAGTCGTATGTCGTCCGAGCCATGGGCCGCATCGAGACAGCCGAACAACTCGCGTGGATCGTCGTTGGCTCGCGCGGCGGCGTTCCGATCTATGTCAAGGACATCGTGGTCCCCGGCGGCGTCGGGCTCGGCCGCGAGCTCCGCACCGGCTCCGCCAGCGAGAACGGCGAGGAGGTGGTCGTCGGCACCGCCATCATGCTGCTCGGGGCGAACAGCCGCACCGTCGCCGCGGCGGTGGACGCCAAGATGATCGACGTTCAGCGGAGCCTCCCGGCGGGCGTTCGGGCCAAGACCGTGCTCAACCGGACCAGGCTTGTTGATGCGACCATTTCCACTGTCAAGAAGAACCTCGTCGAGGGGGCGGCGCTGGTCGTCCTCGTGCTCTTCCTGCTGCTGGGGAATGTCCGGGCGGCGATCATCACGGCGCTCATCATCCCGTTCGCGATGCTGATCACGTTCAGCGGAATGGTGCAGACCAAGGTCGCCGCCAACCTGATGTCGCTGGGCGCGATCGACTTTGGAATCCTTGTTGACGGCGGGGTCATCATCGTCGAGAACTGCCTTCGTCGGCTCGCCGATCGGCAGCATCGCGAACGCCGTCCGTTGACGCGCGATGAACGATTTCATGAAGTGCTGGTCGCCTGTCGCGAACTGGTACGCCCCGCCGTGTACGGCCCGATCATCATCATCGCGGTGTTCGTCAATGTGCTCTTCCTGACGGGTATCGAGGGCAAGATGTTCCGGCCGATGGCGTTGACGATGATCTTCGCGCTCACGGCGTCGTTGATCCTGGCCCTGACGTTCATTCCTGCGCTCGTGTCCATCGTGATCACGGGGAAGGTGAAGGAGAAAGAGAACATTCTGGTTCGCTGGGCCAAGCGAGGGTACGAGCCGCTCCTGCGCATGGCGCTGCGCCGGCGCTTCGCGGTGGTGCCCGTCGCGGTCCTGATCTTTATCGCGTCCCTGGTGGTCTTCACCCGGCTCGGCCAGGAGTTCACTCCCACGCTGGATGAACGCGACATGGCGCTGCAGGCTCTTCGCATCCCGAGCACGTCCCTCACCCAGGCCCAGGAGATGCAGTTCGATCTCGAGAAGGTCCTGGCCACGTTCCCGGAGGTGGCCTTCGTGTTCTCGAAGACCGGCACGGCCGAACTCGCGTCCGACCCGATGCCGCCCAACGCTTCTGACACCTTCGTCATTCTCAGGCCGAAGGAAGAGTGGCGGAGCGAGGCCGCCCTGGATGCACAGATCGCCCACCGGATGCGGCAGCTCGCGCCGGCGGCGAAAGAGCCGGAGCACCACGACGAACACGAAGCCACGGCGGTTCGGGGGCACAAGGGCAAGCTGCTCACCCTCATTGAACTTACGGTGAGAGCGCTTCCGGGAAACAACTACGAGTTCACCCAGCCCATCCAGATGCGCTTCAACGAGCTCATCGCCGGTGTACGCGGCGATGTGGCCATCAAGGTGTTCGGGGATGACTTTGACACACTCACGGCAACGGCGAACGACATCGCCCGAGTGCTGGAAGGGATCCGTGGAGCGGCCGACGTGAAAGTCGATCAGACGGAGGGGTTGCCCGTGATGACGGTTGACATCGACCGCACGGCCATTGCCCGGTACGGCCTGACCGTCGCCGAGGTGCAGGATGTCGTGGCGGTCGCGGTGGGCGGGCGTGAGGCGGGGATGGTGTTTCAGGGAGATCGCCGCTTTGACATCGTCGTCCGCCTCCCCGACGCCTTGCGCGGACAGTTTGAAGAAATAGAGAGGCTGCCCATTCCTCTCCCGCGCCAGAGCCACGAGGCCGAGGGCAGGCAGGTCGTCAAGGCCGCCGCGTTCGACGGCGGCATTGGTCTCGAAGTTCCCCGGGAGGAAATCGGGTTTGTCCCGCTGGGAGCCGTCGCGACGATTGATGTCGCCGAGGGGTTGAACCAGATCAGCCGCGACAATGGGAAGCGTCGCGTGGTTGTGCAGGCCAATGTCCGCGGGCGCGACCTGGGCTCCTTTGTCAAGGAAGCTCAGGCAAGGGTGGCACAGGTGCCGCTGCCCGCAGGATCGTGGGTGACGTGGGGTGGCCAGTTCGAGAATCTCACGGCGGCCCGCGCACGGCTGAGCGTCGCGGTGCCCGCGTGCCTTGTGTTCATCCTGCTGCTGCTGTTTGGACAGTTCAAGTCGCTTCGGTACGCCCTGCTGGTGTTCAGCGGTGTTCCACTCGCCCTGACCGGCGGCATCGTCTCGCTCTGGTTCCGCGACATGACCTTTTCCATTTCGGCGGCCGTCGGCTTCATCGCCTTGTCCGGTGTCGCCGTGCTGAACGGGGTGGTGATGGTTGAGTTCATCAACCAGCTCAGACGAGAGGGACTCCGGTGTGAAGAGGCGATCGTCCGGGGGTCGCTCACGCGGCTGCGACCGGTGCTGATGACCGCGCTGGTCGCGGCCCTGGGCTTTGTCCCCATGGCGATGGCGCAAGGCACCGGCGCGGAGGTCCAAAAGCCGCTCGCCACCGTGGTGATCGGCGGCATCACTTCGAGCACGCTGCTCACGCTCGTCGTTCTCCCATCGCTGTACCGCCTGTTCGCGGCCCGGGACGAGTCTCGAACGGCGCAGAACTGGGAGAAGCCGCGTCCGACCGATTTGCCGCTGCCGTAGACACGACTCGCGGCCGTGAAACCAAAGCCCTGCGGTTCCTACGCGGCCTCGCGTCCTTCACGGCAGGGACGACACGCCTCGACGAGTTTTTCTCGGCTGATGGGCTTGCTCGCGTACCGGTCGCATCCGGCGGCGAAGCAGCGCTCCGCATCGCCGGTCATGGCGTGGGCCGTCAAGGCCACGATCGGTCGCCGGAACCCCTTGGCCCTGAGACTCCGGGCGAGCGCGTAACCGTCCAGCTCGGGCATCTGCATGTCCGTGAGAACCAGGTCGCAGGGCAGAACGGCCTTGAGCCGCCCGGTGATGTGCCCGTTCTCGGTCATCGCCTCGAGCGCCAGGCGACCGTTGTCGAACACACGAACGTCGGCGCCCGCTTTCTTGAGATGAAACGCGATGAGCCGCTGGTTGTCCGGTCCGTCCTCCACCAGGAACACCCGAAGCCCCCGCAGCGGCTGATCGGCGGATGGCGCGGCGAGGGATTCCCGGATCGCCGCGCCTCGCAGAGAGTCCGGGTCCACCATGGGCACCTGGTCCACGGGCCCGGTCGGCAGGGTGACCGAGAATGTGCTCCCGTGCCCGGGTTCGCTCACGACCGTGATTTCCCCTCCCAGCATTTTCGTGAGGCTCTTGCTGATACGGAGGCCGAGACCAGTGCCCCCGAACTTCCGCGTCACGCTGGCGTCCGCCTGCCAGAACGCCTGGAAGAGCCCGGAGACTTTCTCCGGGCTGAGGCCGATGCCGGTGTCGATCACGTCCAACCTCAACGCGGGACCGCCGGAGGAGTCCTTGTTGAAAGACGCCCGCACCCGCACACCGCCGACCTCGGTAAATTTCACGGCGTTGCCCACGAGGTTCACGAGAATCTGCTTCAGCCGAGTCGGGTCGGACAGGATGGTGCGAGGGATCGGGGTGACCGCCTCGGCGCACAGCGTAATTCCCTTGGCCGCCGCGCGGACCGACATGAGCGATTCTGTCTCGAGCAGCACGCGAACCGTGTCTGTTGGCACCAGCTCCACGTTCAACTGCCCGGCCTCGATCTTGGAAATGTCCAGAATGTCGTTGACGATCACGAGCAGGTGCTCGCCGTTGCGGCGGATGGTCCCCACGTACTCGGCGACGGTCTCACGGTTCTGCTCACCCGCGAGCAGCTCCGCAAAGCCCAGGATGGCCGTCATCGGCGTGCGAATCTCGTGACTCATGTTCGCCAGGAACTCGCTCTTGGACTTGTTCGCGGATTGGGCCTGCTCATTGGCGAGTTCGAGGGCTTCCGTCCTCGCGGCGATCAGCTTGTCGAGTGTTTCATTCATCTGGCGCAACTGTTCGTTGCGCTCCCACAGCTCCCGCGTCTTTTCTTCGAGCAGTCGCTCGGCCTCTTTCCGGGCCGCACGCTCGCGCTGGAACGCCATGTGGCTGACCGTGTTTTCCGCGGGGTCACCCACTCAGGCACTCCGCTTTCGACGGATAACGAAGGAGCTTCCGTCGTCGTCTTCGGGCAGAGCGCGACGCTCAACGTCGGCCGCCTCCTTGAAGTGCTCCAGCGCCCCCTCGAGCAAGCCATGGGCAAGAGCGTCGAACCGACGCGGCGAGCGGTACTCCAGCTCCAGAACCTGCCCGTCGGCGGAAACGCGGCTCACGAACTTCGGCAGCTCCGCCTCCGGGTAAATCTTGCGGACCTCGACGTGTATGTACCCGTCGATGCTTGAAATGAACTCGAACGCTGTCGTGCTGCGCGACAGGTACTGCGGAAACGCCGCCGCGAGACGGCCGAACAGGTGTTTCCCGTACGCGTGCACCAGGTCCGGAACGCTGGCCCCGGTGATCCGACTCAACGCCCCCACCATGGCCACCAACTCTGTGTGCGGATAGGTACCCGTCGCCGCGTAAGCGCCCTTGGACGGCACCTCCGACACCTCCACCATTTGGTCAACGGTCCGCACCCCGAAGCGCGATTCGACCATGTCCACAAACTCTGTGAAGACCATGCCCTTCATGTATGCCTCCATGCCGGCAGAATGCCGCGAGCGAATGCCCAAGTCTGTATCGACGCGCGCGAAGCGGCTCACGACTGAGGGGAACCGATTGCCCGCGGTTTGTGTTATTGCGACGTCGGGGGGTGCCGTTTCGTGGTCGCCAAACCGACGCTCCATCGCATACGCATGTCCGCAATAGGCGCCGGTTCAGCGTTTGCGTAGTCCCCACAACTTCCGCAATGCCTCGAGCATCGAGGAAATGGTGCCCTGGTCCAGCCCCCGTCGTTCCATGACTTGGCGCGCCAACGCGATCCCGGCCTCACCCTCTTCGTAGACCGCCGAGTTCACTCCGGCGACTTCGAGTGCCTCCCGGTCAGCGAGGTATCTGGCCCGCACCGTTACCTCGATCTGCGGGTTGAGTTCCCGGGCTGCCAGAACGAGCTCGGCCCGGCCGGCGGCCTGGGGCAGTGTCAGGATGAGGTGCACGGCTTTCCTGATACCCGCCTGTTCGAGCACGTCGGGATGGGTTGCATCTCCGAAAATGGCGCTGCGCCCGGCCGCGCTGAGAGTCTCCACAGTCTCCATGTTCAACTCGATAATGACCGTGTGAAATCCCGCATCGCGAAGCAGGGCATCGACGACCCGCCCCACCGGCCCGTACCCGACGATCACGGCCAGTGGCTTCTCCGCTGCGCTGACCGAAGCAATCGATGGAGCATTCACCCGAGCGCTGCGCCGGTCGGCCTTGGCGCTCAGGAGCCGCCAGACCAATGGGTGGCGACGGCACCAGGCTTCGATCGGGTCGAGCGCTCTGAACACCACTGGATTGATGGTAATCGAGATCATCGCGCAGGCCACGAGCACGTGCCTCGCTTCTTCCGGCAGCAGGTGATGGTCGCTGGCCACCTGCGCCAGAATGAAGGAAAACTCGCCGATCTGTCCGAGCCCGATCGCCACCGTGAGCGCCGTCCGCGCTGGGTGGCCGAGAATCGCGACGATCGCGAGCGCCGCCAGGGGTTTGATGACCAGCACGATCCCGAGCCCCGCCGCGACCATCCAAGGCCGTTCAATGAGAAAGTGCGGGTCGAAGAGCATGCCCACCGACACGAAGAACAGCACGGCAAAGGCGTCGCGCAGAGGGAGCGCATCCGCCGCGGCCTGATGGCTCGCCGGCGATTGGGCTACGACCATGCCGGCCAGGAACGCGCCGAGCGCGACCGAGGCCCCGAACACGGTCGCGGACACCACCGCGATCGTTACGGACAGCACCAGAACGGTCAGGGTGAACAGTTCTCGCGACTTGAGCCGGGCCACCCTCGCCAGAATGAAAGGCACGACCTTCGACCCTGCGAGCAGCACGATCACCACCAGGGCCGCGAGCTTGGCGAGGGCCCAACCGACGGCGGCCACTCCGCCCGAGGACTCGCCCGCATCGTTCATCCCCAGCATCGGCACGAACACAAGCGCGAGGACGGTGAAGATGTCCTCCACGATGAGCCACCCGACCGCGATGTGTCCGTGCACCGTCTTGAGCATTTCGCGGTCCATGAGCACCCGCAGCAGCACCACCGTGCTTGCCACCGCCATGGCCATCCCCATCACCATTCCCGACCTCAGCGACCACCCAAAGCACCGAAAGGCCCCGACGGCGACCACCGTGGCGATCAGGCTCTGCACCACCGCTCCCGGCACCGCGACCGTGCGCACGGCGATCAAGTCCTTCACGTGAAAGTGCAACCCGACGCCGAACATGAGCAGGATCACGCCGACTTCCGCCAGCTGCTGCGCCAGGTGCACATCGCCGCTGAATCCCGGCGTGTGCGGGCCGATCGCAATCCCCGCCAGCAGGTATCCCACGATTGGGGAGAGGCCGAGCTTGTGTGTAATCAGCCCCAGGACCCACGCCGCCGCGAAGGCCGCGGCGATGGTGTGAAGCAGCGGAAGGTCGTGCATTGAGAAGCGTAGCGGCGGGACATGGAGTGGCAACCCTGTCTGAAACTAATCTTCATCGTGCGCCACACGCATCGCGGGGCTGTCGAGGTCGTCCAGTTGCCCATGTCGGGCCGACCACACGAACGCCCACACCGCCGCGCTCGCCAGGATGACCGCGATCGGCAGGACAATGTAGATCACCGACATGGCGTGCTCCTGAATGTGCGGGCTCGGAAGGACAGAGCCAGAACCGTCAGCGAACTGGCGGGCATCAGCACGGCCGCGATCAGCGGCGTGATGAGCCCCGTGATCGCCAGCGTCGCCGCCAGGGCGTTGTACACCAGCGACGCCGCGAGATTGATGCGAATGACCCCGAGGGTTCTGCGCGACGCCCGCAGCGTTTCCACAACGGGCGTCAGGCCCGGCGTGGAGAGATACACATCCGCGGCCGCCAGGCTCGCCTCTGCTCCGCCATGCACGGCGATACCGACCGTTGCCGCGGCGAGCGCGGCCGCATCGTTCACGCCGTCACCCACCATTACCACCCGCCCGGCTTTGCCGGCCCTGGTCACAGCCTGCAACTTCTCTTCCGGTGTGGCGCCGCCGGTGGCCCGTTCAACCCCGAGTGTCCGCGCCACCGCCGCCACGATTGCGGGATGATCGCCCGAGAGGATCCGCACGTCCCAACCCTCGCTTGCGAGCGAGGCGATGGCGGCGCCGGCATCGTTGCGCAGCGGGTCGCCCACGCCGGCCACGGCCCGGATCGTGCCGTCAACCGACACTAGGATCGGCGCTAGACCTTCTGAAATGCACTCGGCCTCCACGCCCCGGATCTCCGGGTCAACCTTGAGAGCGGTCGACCGCACGAACGAGGCCGATCCCACGACCATCCTCCGGCCATCGACCGTGCCGGCGATGCCCTGGCCCAGCACCTGCCGCACATCTTCAACCTTGCACTCGGGAGCGATTCCCAGCCCGTCGACCAGCGCCTTGGCAATCGGGTGTGATGAACTCGATTCGAGCGCCGAGACGAGCGGCTGGAGTTCCTCCCCTCCGTGCCACCGGACCATCGCCATCTTGCCCTGCGTGAGAGTTCCGGTCTTGTCAAGGAAGATCACCCCGGGGCGAGACAAGGACTCCACCGCATCTCCACCTTTGACCAGGATCCCGCGCTTGGCCGCGCGCCCGATGGCGACAGTGATGGCCAGGGGAGTCGCCAACCCCAGTGCGCACGGGCAGGTGACGATGAGCAGCGCCGCCGCGTTGTCGATGGCGCGGGATGAATCGACATACAGCCAGAGGCCGAGGGTGAACGCGGCGAGCGCCAGCATGCCAATGACGAATCGCGACGCAATCCGGTCGGCCATGCGGACGATCGGGGCTCGCCGTCGGGTGCCCTCCTCGACCATCTTCATGAGCCGTCCCAGCCTCGTGGCCTCGCCGGTCGCGACGACACGAACGCGGAGCGACGCCGAAAGATTCACCGCGCCCGCCGTCACCGGCTCTCCCGCGTTCACCGCCACCGGCACCGACTCTCCGGTGAGGAGTGACTGATCAATGCTCGACGAGCCCGACTCGACCAACCCATCCACGGGAATCGAATCACCCGCCAGCACCTCCACCACGTCGCCCTCGGCCAGTGCCTCGACGGGCACTTCCTTCACGCTTCCGTCTTCCACCCGCCGAGCAGAGCCCGGCGTCAATGAAAACAGCAACTCGATCGCATCTGACGACCAGCGCTGCTGGCGGTGCTGAATGGCACGCCCGACCAGCAGGGCGAACACGAGCACCGAGAGCGAATCAAAGTAGATCTCTCCGGCACCCCGGACCGTGTTCACCACGCCCCAGATCGCGCCCGCCGCGAGTCCGATCGAAATGGGCAGATCCAGGTGAGCTGTCCGTGTCCGGATCGCGGCCCAGGCCCCTCGAAAGAACACGCTTCCCGGCCACGCCAGCGACACCAGGCTGATCGCCATGCTCAGCCATCGGAACAGGTGCAGGTACTGCGACTCCATGAACGAGAACGCGCCCGAATACAAGGCGAGTGCGAGGAGCATCACATTCCCCGCGCACGCCCCGGCCACCGCCAGGCGGATCAACATCCGGCGGTCTTCGACCCGGCGGAGCGATCTCGCCCGTGTATCGCGCGCGGGGTGCGGCGCATACCCGAGCGAGTCAAGCGTCCGGGCGATCGCCGACAGCGGCGCGGCCGCCGAGTCCCACACGACTTTCACCAGCGCCCTTCGCGGATCGAGCCGGGCCTCCACCACTCCCGGGACCAGCTTTGGAAGGCGCTCCACCAGCCACACGCACGCGGCACAATGAACACCCTCGAGGAACAACTCGGTGCGGCTCATCCCCTCGGGCGTCTCTTTGACGTACAGCGCCGCGAACAACGGGTCGTCCATCTCGCCGTATCGCTTGCCCGTCGACTTCACGGCGGCCCCGGACGCCTGCGACTCTTGCAGCACGTGGTAATACCGGTCAAGCCCGCACCCGCGGATGATGTCGAACGCTGTTCGGCATCCAGCGCAGCAGAACTGTCTCGCGGCGCCTGGTTCCAACAGCCCCCGGGGAACGGGCAAGCCACAGTGCGAGCACGCCACCTCCACCACCGTGAGGTCTGCCGCGTCAGGATGGATCAGTGTTGCGGTCATTCGCAGAGAGGGCACGCGGGCGCCGAGTTCAGTCCATTCACACGTTGAATCGCCGACTGGTGCGCATCCGCCTTCGGCATTGCGACGCCGATACACGACAGACGCCCCGCGATCGTCCACACACCCACCAGCACAATCAGCAGCGAAGTGGCCAGCGGCAGATGCCGCCGCAGCCGTCCCGTGAGCGTCTGCACGCCGATTCCCAATCCGATCATCATCGGCAGTGTGCCGACCCAGAACACCGCCATCGTCACCGCTCCCCAGAGAGGATGGCCCGTGCCCGCGGCGGTAATCGCAAACGCGTACAACCACCCGCACGGGAGCAGCGTCGTGAGCAACCCTACGGTCGCCGCGCGATGAATCGGCGGCAACACAGCGGCGGCACGATGCCCCCTGAGCGCGAGCCGTCGGAGGAGCCCGGGCACGGGCATCTTCTGGAGCCGCACGCCTGCAAACCGCAGGATCGCGAGGAGGCCGATCGACACCATCATCGCGCCTGCAGCAACGGCGGCGGTTCGCTGCACTCCAACAGCCGATCCGCCGAGGTCGATCGCCGCTCCGAACAGGCCCGCGAGCGCGCCAAGCACCATATAGGTGGTCAGCCGTCCGAGGTTGTACGCCGCGTTCAGCGCCGCCTTGCTCGCCCCATCTTCGCCCGCGACGGCAAACGCGAGGAACGCCCCACACATGCCGGCACAGTGCACGCTGCCGAGAAGACTGGCGACAAGAACTGCCCCGATGAGCGCGATCACGACCTCGCCCCCCCCGTCATTGCTCGCGTCAACGCCGCGGTAAATGTGTCCGTTCCATGCCTCACCGTGAAACGCAGCTCCCACAAGCCCGGCAGGTCGATGGCCACCGCCCCTTCATATCCGTTCGGAGTTTCACCGAGCAACGTTTCGATGCGAGTGCCCGCCCGGGCATGGTGGAATGCTTCCACATTCACACTTGCCCCGGAGATCGCTGCGCCGCTCTTGTCCAGGATCGCCACCGCAAGCCGCCCGCCCTCCACACGATCGACCCGCACCGTCCACCCCAGCTCGGCGTTGTGGGTTCGTTGCCGCGCCGTGTCCTCCCAGTGCAGTGCCTTGCGGTCGTAGTCCGCTTCAACCGCGAACGATGAGTGCCTCGCCCTTGCGGCGACAACGGTCAACCCGACCACGCAGAAGTTGAGCCCGATGAGCGCGAAGATCATCCCCGGCCACAATCGCGTCTTCTTCCGTGGGAGCTCCATGATCAATTGCCGCCCTCCTCGTGTTTCGACTCGCTTGCGGTGTGGTGCCGGGTCGCCGGCCCCATCAAGCGGTACTTCACATCCTTGCGGAACGGCGGCTCCTGTGCCGACACCGCGAGATGAATGATCGCCTCGCCGTCTGTGAACCCGCTCCGCGGCAGAGCGAGCATTCCCATGAACACGCGGGACTGCCCGGGCGCAACACGCACGGGATTCTCCTCGATGCTCAGGTGCAAGCCGTCGGCCCCGGAGGGGTCAAACGCGTACGTCATCGGCGTTTCCGTGCGATTCACAATCTTGATCTTGACCGGGTTACCGATATCCCCGCCGGGCAGCTCGACAAACGGCCGGCCCACGCCCCGCAGGATCGTCACGTCCGCCGGCCCCTTGGTCGCCAGAACGATCGTGAACGCCGTCATCACCGCGACCAGGATCAGCGGATAAATGACCACCCGGGGCCGGATGAGGTGACGTTTCTCCCCGGACACCAGCGACTGCGAGGTGTAGCGGATCAGCCCACGCGGACGCCCGATCTTCGTCATCACCGCGTCACACGCATCGATGCACTGCGTGCAGCCGATGCACTCCATCTGCAGTCCTTCGCGGATGTCAATCCCTGTTGGGCATGTCTGCACGCACATACCGCAATCCACGCAGTCTCCCTGCGCCGCGCGGCCCGCGTGTCCGTTCGTGATGTTGAGGGATACATCGCCCGCAACCGACTGTCTGAACTTGCCCCGCGGCTCGCCGCGCTTCCGGTCGTAGCTGACGATGACCGAATCGCGATCAAGGAGCGCGGACTGAAACCGCCCGTACGGGCATGCCACGATGCACGTCTGCTCGCGAAAGAACGTGAAGTCGAACATCATCAGCCCGGTGACGACGATCATGACCAGGAACGGCGCGGGATGTTCGAAGGGCGACCGGAGCACCCAGTGACGCAGTTGTTCCACCCCGACGAAGTACGCCAAGAACGTGTGCGCCAGGTACATGGACACCAGCAGGTACGCGCCGAACTTCGCGGGTTTGCTGAACGCCTTCCCCGCCAGGGGCCCCTTGCCGTGTCCGGGCGAGCCTTCGAAGAGCCGCTCGATGGGCCTGAACACGAACTCCATGTACACGGTCTGAGGGCACGCCCACCCGCACCACACCCGCCCGAACAATGCCGTGAGCAGGAAGATCGTCACGAACACCCCGACCAGCAGCAGGGCCAGGAGCAGCGTGTCCGTGGGCAGGAATGTGTGCCCGAAAAACGTGAACTTTCTCGCCGCCAAGTCCAGCAGGATCAGCGGTTTGCCGTTCATCCTGAGGTACGGAATCAGCGTGAAGATAAGGATCAGGACATACGCCACCCCGCGACGGCGGGCCAGGAACCTGCCGCTCGAGCACCGCGGCTTGATCCATCGCCGCGAACCATCATCGTTGAGCGTCGAGAGCACGCGCAGCTTCTGAGACGGCCGAGCCTGCGGCGAGGGCGGTTCCGAGGAGGCCGGAGGCGGATTGTGCGTGGCGGCGGTCATCGCGTCCTTGGGTTACTTCACGGACTGCGCTGGAAGAGCGGGAAACGGCGGAATCACTTCACCCTCTGGCGCTCGACCGGGAACGTTCTTGCCCCGCAAGGTCATCACATACGCCGCGAGAATGACCCGTTCGTTCTTAGAGAGTTTCTGTCCCCACGCCGGCATGGCCCCGAGGTTGGCGCCATTGCTGATGGTCGTGAAGATGTCCTCCACCTTCTTGACGTTCTTGTACGAATCGTCCGTCAGATTCACACCGTTGATGCCGCCGCCGTCCTTCCCGTGGCACAGCGCACAGTTCCCGACGAACAGGCTTCGTGCCACACTGACCATCTGCTGATCCCCTGCCATCCTCAGGATGGTCTTCTCATCGGGGTTCAGGTCCCCCACCGTTCCGAAGATCCGCTTGTAGTCAGCGACCTGGTCTTTCTCCCACGACTCCTGCACCGACCACGCCAGCGGAGAGAAGTGCCAGAAGACCACGTAGAACGCCGCGAACACGATCGAGCTCAGGAAGATGATGTGCCACCACCCCGGCGTCGGATTGTCAAACTCGCGGATGCCGTCGTATTCATGATCCAGGACCGCGGGTTCTTTCTGGCTTTTCACAGTTGGCTCCTGCTCTCAACACGCCCGTCGTCAAGCGGCATCGATGCCGCGTGATCCAGTTCCGCGCGTCGCGACCGCCCGAACACTCGAACCATGACCACGCCGAAAATCCCGAGGAACATCACCAGCGCTGCCTGCGGAAAGATGGTGAGGTCCAGCCCGCCCATGATGTCGCTCAGCCTCATGGCTTGTCTCCTGGAGCGGCAGGCGGGGTGGTCGCGGAAGCGGCCGGCGCCGCCGCCGGACCCGCTTTGGGGGCAAAGTCCGCGTACGGATCCCAATCCGCCGGCTGCTTGATGTCCGACCCCAACCGCTGCAGGTACGCGATCAGCGCGATGATCTTCTTTCCACCAACATCGGTGTACCCGCCCTGCTTCGCGAGATCGTCGGCGACCTTGGCGGCCTGCAGGCGAGCCAGGCGTTCCGCCTCGCCCGGCTTCACGACCGGGCCGTAGGGCACGCCCAGCATGGCCATCGCGTTTACGCGTGCCTGGGTCGCCTTGAAATCAAAGTCCTGATCCAAGAGATGCCGGTACGCGGGCATGATGGACTGGGCCACGAGTTGCCGCGGATTCTCGAGGTGCCGCACCTGCCAGTCGTGAGATCTCGCCCCTCCCTCGCGGGCCAGGTCCGGACCGATGCGCCGGCTCCCCCACTGGAAGGGATGGTCGTACACAAACTCGCCGGGCTTGCTGTAGTCTCCGTACCGCTTGGTCTCCGCCCAGATCGGACGGATCATCTGCGAGTGGCAGTTGTAGCATCCTTCCGACACATAAATGTCCCGCCCCGCGAGTTCGAGCGGCGTGTACGGCTTCACCGACAGGATCGACGGCACATTCGAACGGACCAGGAACGTCGGGATGATCTCGAACAGGCTCGCCACCGCCACCGCGACAATCACCCACACCGTGAACTTGAGGGGCCGTCCTTCCCACCGCCGGTGCCACGCGCCCTGCAGGAACACGTCTCCCGTGTGGCCGAAGTTCACGTTTGCCGAGAGGCGCGACGTCGGCAGAGGCGGATCGACATAGCCCCGCTCGAGCGCCGGGGCGCTGTGAATCGGTTCGGCGTACACCGCCGGCCGCGTCTTCCACGTCTTGTAGTAGTTCACGGCCGCGAGGGCCGCCCCCGCGATGTACAGCAACCCGCCGATGATGCGGATCCAGTACATGGGCAGAATCGCGTTCACCGTTTCAACAAAGTCCTGGAACTGCAGGCTCCCGACCTTGTCGAACGCCCGCCACATCAGGCCCTGCGTCACGCCTGCCGTGTAGATCGAAAGCACGTACAGCAGAATGCCGACCGTTCCCAGCCAGAAGTGCGTGGTCGCGAGTTTGGGACTCCACAGCTTCGTCTGGAACAGCCGCGGCAGCAGGTAGTACATCATCCCGAACGCCAGGAACCCGTTCCAGCCTAGCGCCCCGCCGTGCACGTGGGCGATGGTCCAGTCCGTGTAGTGCGTCAGGGCGTTGATGCTCTTGATCGAGAGCATGGGCCCCTCGAAGGTTGACATGCCGTAGAAGGTCACTCCCACCACGAAGAACTTCAGCACGGGGTCCGCCGAGACCTTGTGCCAGGCGCCCCGGAGGGTCAGGAGCCCGTTGATCATCCCACCCCACGACGGCATCCACAGCATCAGGCTGAAGAGCATGCCCAGGGAGCTCGCCCACGCCGGCAGCGCCGTGTAGTGCAGGTGGTGCGGCCCGGCCCAGATGTAGATGAACACCAGCGACCAGAAGTGCACGATCGACAGCCGGTAGCTGTACACCGGGCGCTCGGCCGCCTTGGGCATGAAGTAGTACATCAGCCCCAGGAACGGCGTCGTGAGAAAGAACGCCACGGCGTTGTGCCCGTACCACCACTGCATGAAGGCGTCCTGCACGCCCGCGTACACCGTATAGCTCTTGAGGAACACGCTCGGCGACATCACTTCGCCGGTTCTCATGAAGTGCACGATCCCCACCGGCACCCACAGGTTGTTGAACACGTGCAGCACCGCCACGGTGCAGATGGTCGCGATATAGAACCACAGCGCGACATACATGTGCCGCTCACGCCGCCTCGCGAGTGTTCCGAAGAAGTTCACGCCGAAGAACCCGACCCAGACCACGGCGATCAGCAGGTCGATCGGCCATTCCAGTTCGGCGTACTCCTTGCTCTGGGTGATCCCCAGAGGCAGCGTGAGCGCTGCGCACACGATGATCAACTGCCAGCCCCAGAAGTGCAGCTTGCTCAAGGTATCGCTGAACATCCGCGTCTTGCACAGCCGCTGGGTGGAGTAGTAGATCCCCGCGAAAATCGCGTTGCCGGCGAAGGCGAAGATCGCCGCGTTCGTGTGCAGGGGCCGCAACCGCCCGAACGTCAGCCACTGCGTGTTCGCGAGGAACCCGAGGAAGCTCAACGGCCGAACGCCCCCGACCTCCCACTGCGCCGCCCGCGGCGCCACCAGCTCCAGCGCCACGATCAGCCCTGCCAGGAATGCCACCAGCCCCCAGACCAGGGTCATCGTGAGAAACTTCCTCACGATCGAATCGTCGTACACAAACGAGTCGCTCGCCGCAGGACGCGCCCGCCGCTCCATGGTGGCCGCGTGGACTCTGGACTCAGGGGACTGCTGCACCTTCATGCGTGACTCCCGTTCGTTGCTCAGCCGTGCGGGGCACCGGCACCGATCGTCAGGTCTGTGCCGCACCTATCGGCATCTGGCTTCCGCGGGGATTGAAACCTCTCGTTCCCGCGTTTGAGAATGATCGTTTGAACGGTTCTCACTCGCCACGGGGAAACTTCCCTGATGCCCCGGACCGGTAGACCCGCGCCGCCGCCCTCTCGCGGTTATGACACCGCGCCCCCGCGTTCGTGCCGCTCCAGCGCGGCGGCGACCAACGGCGCGTACGTATACGCCGGACCGCCGCCCATGAGCACGGCGACGCCCGCCGCGTCCATGATGTCCGCCGCCGTTGCGCCGGCCTTGAGCGCCTTGGCCACATGCGCATCGATGCACGGCTCGCAGCGCACCGCGACGCTGATCCCGACCGCAATGAGTTCCTTGTCCCGGACCTTCAGTGCCCCGTCTTTCATCAGGCCCTGGAAGAATGGCCCAAACGCCCGCCCGATCTCCGGCGCCCTCGCCTTCATCACATCCATCGCCCGGGCTCGCTCGTCAACGCGGTCTGGAATCTGCATGGCGCTTCTCCGTGGGCTCGGCCTCGTGCCGACCTCACCGGATTGTGCCTTACGTTCCGCGCACTCGCGACCGGGAAATTTCCTCCAACCCCTACGCCTCCGCCAGCCCCTCCCGGATGGCCAATCGCACCAACTCCGGCCGCGAAGACACCCCAAGCTTCTTCATGATTCGTTCCTGGTGCCCATCCACCGTCTTCGCGCTCCTCGAGAGCTCCGTCGCAATCTCGACACGTGACAGCCCCTTACCAATGAGCCGGAGCACCTCGATCTCCCGCTCGGTCAGGCTCTCCAAGGCCGTCTTGGGCCGCCCTCTTTCGTCAGATGATGCCCCTGGTTTGGCCGCGCCGCACCTTTGCCGCACTTTCGGCCCCATCACGAACACGCCCGAGGCGCTGTGCGCAACCTCCAGCACGCCCGCCGTGATGTCCTCGAGTTCATCCCCCTTCGCAAAGTACCCCCACCCGCCGCACTTATACGCCGCCGCCAGATACCCATCTCGAATGTGCGCGCTGAGGAAGATGAACCTCAGGTCTGGATACCGGTGCCGAAGGCGGTCGGCCATTTCAAAAACGTCCGGACCCGGCATTTCGATATCCAGCATCACCACATCGGGCTTGAGCCGGTCCACTTCGTCGATGAGCTTTTCCGCCGATGGGAGCCGGCCCACGATCCTGATTCTCCCATCGATCGCGAACTGCGCGCGGAGACCCTCGATCAGCACCGCGTGATCGTCGACACACAACACGCGCACCCCGGCGCCTTCGGGTTCCGCCCGGGCTGCGGCGGGCGCGGGCTTGGACTGCGGCGTTGCTCGTGATGGTCGACTCGGCACTTCGATTTCTCCCGCTTCAGGATTCCGCCAGCACCCGCCCCATCACCGCCCGGATCTCGCCCAGGTCATCAGGTTTCGAAATGATAAACGCGCTGATCGTCCGCCACCGCCCGCCTTCGCTCCCCGTCGGCACGCCGAACACCACGACCCTTCGCGCTGCATTTCCCTTGACCCATCGCCGCGCGGCCTCTGCTCTCACCACGCCCGGATCCGCAACCCAGATTCGCGCTCCGGGCGTTGGCTCACTCTGAACCGAATACCCTGAAGTGCTGAGCATGTGACCCACCAGGGCCGCGGCGCGCCCGTCCTTCAGCGTCACCACCGCAACCCGGCCGGCCATCCCATCCTCCCCGTTCCCTGCCGCAGCCACCGGGAGCGTGACCACAATCGAGGTCCCCTTTCCCACTTCGGACTGCACCTCGACCGTACCCCCTGCGTGCTCCGCAACCCGACGCACCAGAGCGAGCCCCAGGCCGGTCCCCAGCCCTCGTGGCTTGGTCGTGAAGAACATCTCAAAGGCACGCCTTTTCACATCCTCCGACATTCCCGTTCCATTGTCTGTCACGCCAATACGAACACCCGTCCCCTTCACCAGCCGGCACTCCTGCGCTCTGATTCTCACATTCCCCTGCCGCCGCTTGCGCGTGGCCGGCGTCGGAATCGCCTCTCCGGCGTTCACGACCAGGTTCAGCACCGCTTGGGTCAACCGGTGAGGCGCCACCGCCACCCGCGCCAGGCCCACCGGAATTGATGCCGACACGCGCACGTGCCGTGGCACCGCCTTCGAAATCAAGGCCCCCACCTGCGACCACCATTCCTGCAGGTCGGTCGACTCACCGCCCCCGCCCCTGGCTTCCTCCGTATCCGGGTCCAGCGCCAGAAAGTGCAGCCCATCCGCCAACTGCTGGAGATACGCGACACTCTTGCGGATCTCCTCCACGTGCCTCCGCTCCCCCGCCGGCATCGTCCCCCCGTCCGCCGCCGCCCGGAGCGCGTTCAGTCTCGCCCGCACCGGGAGGAGCACGTTGTTCATGTCGTGCCCCAGCCCCGCCGCCAGCGTGCCGATCGACGCCATGCGGTCCGCCATCCGCAGCCTCAGGTGCGCCGTCTGCAGCGCGGTCGTCTGCTCGGCCAGGAGCTCCTGCGATCGCGACCGCTCCTCCTCCTGCGTCCGCTCCGCGGCCGCGTATTCGCTCATGTCCCGGATGATCCCCACAAACAGCGGCGACCCGGGCGCATTCGCCCTCGAAACGCACAGCTCGATCGGGATGCGTGTCCCATCCTTCCGGCGTGCTTCAAACCGTCGGGGCCGATTCATGATGTTGGTCTTGCCCGTCTCGTGGTACCTCGCCAGGTACCCATCGTGCGCCGACCGATGCGGCTCGGGCATGAGCACACTCACGTTGTTCCCAATCAGGTCGGCCGGTGCCCATCCCAGCACTCGCGTCACGGAGTCGCTCGCCGACTGGATGATCCCGCGCGCATCGATCGTGATGATCGGGTCCAGCGCCGCCGCCAGCGCTGCCCGGTCTCTCAGGGCCGGGTCCGTCCCGGCGCCGTTCACACCTGCTTCGGCGTTTCCTGAACTCGTGCGTTTCTTGCGTGACCGACCCGGCATGGCCCCATTCTAACGGCGTCCGCGCTCCCCGACTCCGCACGACATTGCGGTGATCAGGGAAACTTCCGCGTAGACCAGAGCCCTGCCGAATTCGATGATCGTGGCGTCAGGAGAGTGCATTCCCGGGCGCGGAGGTCCTTCGCATGGCCAACCGGGGCACCCGCCTGAACGGACGGACGTTCCTCATGCCTACGAACTCGAAAACCGACGGCGCCACACGGACACGGCTGCTCGTTATCGGGATGCGCGACAACGCGGGGCGCGAAGCCGTCGTCGAAGCGCTCTCCTCCATCGTCGGTGTCGTCGAGTGCGAGGTCAGCATCTTTCACGCCAGGGCGACGATTGTTCACATGCCTCCGTGCGAGGTGTCCGCATTGGTCGGGGCTGTGGAGCGTGTGGGCTTCCGTGCCAGCCCTGTGTCCCGGGCCTAGACCAGGAGTGAGTCAATGCCTGCCACCAAGACCGAGTTGAAAGTCCGCGACGTCATGACAAGTGACCCCGTCTGTGTCTCGCCATCAACCACGATCCGCGAACTCGCCCGGATATTCGAAGAGCACGAAATCTCCGGAGCTCCCGTGATCGATCACTCCGGACGCGTCATCGGCGTGGTATCCAAGACTGACCTGATCCGGCGCTGCTCCGAGGGTACCGGCGACATCGCCCCCGCCTACCTCTTCGAAGTCCTCTCGGACCAGGAAGACGATACCGATTCGGGAGAGATCATCCCCGAACCGCTCGTCTGCGTCGAGGACTTCATGACCGAGGACCCGCTCATGGTCGCGCCGACCACCCACGCATCCGCGGCGGCCAAGCTCATGTACGACAAGCGGATCCACCGGATCATTATCGCCGACGACGACCGCTTCCCTGTGGGCATCGTCACCAGCATGGACCTGCTCGGCGTTTTCGGCAGGTAAGCCGTCCTTCGCCTCGCGGATCTGCTTCGCCGGAACGCCGCGGGCCCGAACTCCTAGGTATCATGGTTTTCAACCACCCTCAGGAGTCCGGGATGTCCTTCAATCAGCCACGCCGTCTTGTCCTCGCCGCGGGCCTCGCCGTTGCCGTCATCGGTTGCGCGTCACAGCCCCCGGCCCAACCTGCGGCTCAGGCCCAGCCTGCCAAGCCGGCTCCGACGTCCGCCGCGCCGGCCAAGCCCGCAGCCCCCGCTCCCCCCGCCGCGCAGGCCAATGCACCGCTCCCCGCTCCCGGCCCCACACCCCCCGGTCGCTTCAACGGCACCCCCGCCGAAAAAGCCGGCAAGCCCGGAACCTACATGGTTCTCAATGGCAAGCCAGAGAAAGTCCCCGCCGTGAAAATGGGCGACAAGTCCACGGTCGCTCGCATCATCAACGAGGGCAAGAACAACAACCACGTCATGGACCACCTCACCCACATCACGACCAAGATCGGCCCTCGACTCACCGGCTCAACCAATGTTGAAACCGCTAACAAGTGGGCGATGGAACAGTTCCGTGCGTGGGGCCTCGAGTCCGATCTCTTCGAATGGGGCACCATCCCCGTGCGGTTCGATCGCGGCCCCTCCACCGCCAAGGTCGGCCGCATGACCGACGGCGAGTTCCGCTCGTCTCGCGAGATGGAGTTCACCACCCCCGCGTGGGCCGCGGGAACCAACGGCCCCGTGTGCGGCCAGATCATCAAGATGCCTGAGACCGAAGCCCAATACGAGGCCGTCAAGGACAAGATCAAGGGGTCCTGGATTCTCATCAAGGCCTCCGGCCAGGGCCGCCGCGGCGTTGGTCCGATGGCCGGTGGCGCCGCCGCCCGTCAGCGCTTCTTCGCCGAAACTCGCAAGAAGCTCGAAAGCGGTGAACTCAAGCCCGGCGACACCAAGCCCGCGGCCCGGGCGGAAGTCAACACCGACGCCAAGCCCGAGACCAAGCCTGAAACGAAGGCCGAACCCGCCAGCGCTCCCGTGGAGGGCATCGCCGGTGCGTGGGAAGGCACCGCCACGGGTGGCCGCATTCCTGAAGGCGGCGCCCCCTTTACTCTCGATCTCAAACTCGACGGCGCCGCGGTCACCGGCACCATGAGCTACACCAACTACCACTCGGCGCCGCTCAAGGAAGGCAAGTGGGACGCCGCCGCCAAGACGCTCACGTTCGTGTGGGAGGGCCCGGGAGGCAACGCCACCTACACCTTCGCGCTCGATGGCCAAGCTCTCAAAGGCCAGTCGAAGCGCGACGACGGGTCCATCATTTCTCTACCCGCCAAGCGTGCGCAAGCCGGCAAGGATGGGGCCTTGAAGGACACCAAGCCCGCGCCCAAGCCCGACTCGGCCGCGCCCGCCGCCACAGGTATCGCTGGCAACTGGGGCGGCACCGCGACCGGCGGCCCCATTCCCGAGGGCGGAGTTCCGTTCGAACTCGAAGTCAAGATCGCCGACGGCAACGTCTCGGGGAGCATGGGGTATCCCAACTATCACTCGGGCCCGATCAAGGATGCCAAGTGGGATGAAGGGACAAGCACACTGACCTACTCCTGGGAGAGCCCCGCCGGCGCGACCACCTACACATTCAAGCTGAGCGGCGATTCCCTCAAGGGTGATTCAAAGCTCCCACCGGACATGAACGGCCCCATCGTCCTCTCCGGCAAACGGGCCCAACCGCCGAAGGAACCCGCGAAGGCGGCGGCGACTGACGACCCCAAGACTGATGACTCCGAGTCGAAAGGGCCTTCCATCGATGAGCGGGTCTTCCTGGCCGGCCCCGCAGGCTACATTTCCGCGTCCGGCGATGAGCGCGTCCGCACCGGCGGGTCCTACCGCAACGTTTCCATGGACAATCTCCCCAAGGACTGCGAAATCCAGGTCCGCTCGTCCGACTACGACTACATGAACTCCCGTGTTTCCGACGGCGGAACGATCTACGCCGAGATCAAATGCGACCACACGTTCACCGCCGGTCCCATCAAGGTTTATGACACCGTTGCCGAGATCAAGGGCACCCAGTGGCCGGACGAGGTCGTCATCGTCTCCGCCCACCTGGACAGTTGGAACGGTCCCGGGTCGCAGGGCACCACTGACAACGGCACCGGCTCGTCCGTCACGCTCGAAGCGGCCCGCATCCTCACCGCCGTCGGGGCCAAGCCCAAGCGCACGATCCGATTCATCCTCTGGACCGGCGAAGAACAAGGCCTCCTCGGCAGCCGCGCGTACGTCAAGATGCTCAAGGAGGCGGACAAGCTCAAGAACATCTCCGCCGTCTTCGTCGATGACGGCGGCACCAACTACGAAGGCGGCCTCCACTGCATCGACTCCCAGGTCGACTTCCTCGGCGCCGCCACCGCCCCCGTCAACGGCGTCTTCTGGTCCTCCACCGACAAGCGCTTCCTCGACGTCAACATCCAGCCAGGTCGACGCATGGGCGGAGGAATCTCCGGCGGCTCAAGCGATCACGCCAGCTTCCTCGCCGAAAAGGTCCCCGGTTACTTCTGGGATGAAGTTGGGCGTGCCGACTACGGCTTCGGCTGGCACACGCAGAACGACAAGCTCGAGCTCGCCATCCCGGAGTACCTGATCCAGTCCAGCACCTGCGCCGCCGTCACCGCCTACAACCTCGCCTGCGCCCCATCTCTGCTCCCTCGCGAGCCCGCTCCCGCGAAGGAAGACAAGAAGGACACCACGGCCAGCGCGCCCAACCCCTGATCTCACCGATTCAGCAATGCTCAAGGGCGGCACTCCGTGTGCCGCCCTCTTTCATTTGCCCTAGTGACACCCTGCCGCGAAACTGTTCATGAAACACTGGAAGTCACCCGCGTTCAGCATCGGCGACACGATCGAGAGGTCGCAGTTCGCCGTCGGCAACCCCGCCACGAAACTGTTCAGGAAACACTGAAAGTCGTTTGCGGAGAGTACCGGCGACACCGTCGACCGATCGCAGTTCGCGTAACACCCCAGCTCCCACGTGTCCCCAAGCCGGTTCCCCAGTGTCGACCCGCCAAAGAGCACCAACACCCGCCGCGCCCCGTCATACGCGATCGGTCCCTCGTATCTCCCTCGCGGCCCCGAAACCGTGACCTGGCTCCATGCGGACCCGTCCCACTTCCACACATCCGACAACAGCGCCGATCCGTAGTAGCCTCCAAACAGGTAAATCGCACCCCGCCCCGAATCGAACGCCATCACCGCCCCCAGCCGCGGCGATGGTCCTGTCACCAGTCGTTGCTGCCACGCCGCTCCGTTCCATACCCACGTATCGCTGAACATCTGCGCGCCGACTCCACCAAACAGGACCGTCTCTCCACGCACCGGGTCAAAGGCCATCGCGTGCAGGTTCCGCGGCGTGGGCCCATTGGCCGGCCGATTCACCCACGACGTCCCATTCCATTCCCATGTATCCGCGAGGTCATTCCCTCCCTGCCCGCCAAAGAGCACCACCACTCCCCGGATCGAGTCGTACGCCATCCCCTGCTTGCACCGTGCCGACGGACCCGTGACCTGACGCTGCGACCAGGCCGATCCATCCCATACCCATGTGTCCGCGAACGTCCCGGCCACTCCGGGGCTCCACGACCCAAAGCCGCCGAAGAGAACCATCTCCCCTCGAGCAGCGTCAAACGCCATCGAAGCCGCCCACCGCGGCGAAGGGCCACTCAGAGACACGGGCGACCACTCCGCCCCATCCCACGTCCAGGTGTCTCCGAAAAACTCTGAGTTCACGTTGGTGTTGCCCCCGTGAAGGACGAGCCGGCCTCGCGCCGCGTCAAACGCCATCGCCGCGCCCGACCTCGGTGATGGCCCCTCGCCCGCCGATCTCAGCGACCATTGCTGCGCCTGCGCCACGCCGCCGCATGCGGCAATCAAGACCGCTCCCATCACCCGTGACCCGTTCATGCCCTTCGCTCCTTGCACATCTCATCGTTCCGCCGACCTGTTACGAGCAGCCCGCCGCAAAACGGTTCAGGAAGCACTGAAAGTCGTTCGCCGTCAAGACAGGCGTCACCGTCGACCCGTCGCAGTTGGCCTTCGTCGCGCCCGCGGCGAACTGGTTCAGAAAGCACTGAAAATCGTTCGCCGTGAGCACCGGCGACACCGTCGACTCGTCGCAGTTCGCATAACACGGCGCACACCCATACACCGCAATGTTGTACGAGACGTTTCCGCCGAAGTCTTCAAACGCCCCCGCCGCCACGATCTCGCCATCCGCGCTCTCGTCGAGCGAGGCGACCTCCCGGCGCTGCTCAACGCCCATCGACGCCCAGGCCGCGCCGTTCCACTTCGCCATGGTGGGAATCGGATTGGATGCGCTTCCCTCGAATGATCCGGCAAACAGCACATCCCCGCTCCGCAGCACCTTGATCGCATAGACATAGGACGACATGCCCCCGAGGGTCGGCAGCAGCGGCGTCCATACCCCATCCTCCCAGCGGTTCGCGACAAACGTGGGCGGATACCCCGGCTTGGAACCGCCAAATCCTCCCGCGTACAGCACATTGCCCGGCGTCGCCTCCAGCGCCATCACCCGCCCGATCTGCGGCGTGCCCATCGCCGTCCACCGAGTTCCATCCCACCGCACGATCTTGCCCGGTTGGTCATACATGTAACCCCCGGCGACGAGGTCCCCCGTCGGCATCACAGCGAGCGCGTAAATCTCCGCATCAAGCCCCTCCCCTATGGGCGACCACTCCACGCCGTTCCACCTCGCCACGCACAATGCCGGCCAGAACCCGGCGCTGGCGAACTTTCCTCCGACCACAATGTCGCCGTTAGGCATCTGCACGAGCGCGTGCACCCGTCCATCCCCGATGCCCGCACCCAGCGCCGCCCAGTCGCTCCCGTTCCACCTGGCGATGCGTTTCCGACTCTGCCCCCCCGCTTCCGTGAAGTCGCCCGCCGCGATGATGTCTCCGTTGTCCCGCACGGAGATCGCGCGAACGGTGGCATTCATCCCGGACCCAAGGGCGTGCCAACCCTGATCATCGCGCCTGCCGATGTGGTTGAGCGTCACGCCGTACGCCTCCGTGAAGTCCCCGCCCGCCACCAGGTTCCCATTGGGCAGGTACTTCACCGCTCGCACCATCGATGTGGGCCCTCCGGTCGCGAAGTTCTTCCAGACCTGCCCGTTCCATACCGCCTTGCCGTTCATGAGGAGCCGCCCATCGGGAAGCACAACCAGGCTTCCCCCGTTGAACTCAGTCGATGATCCAAGCGCCGACCATTGCCCTCCCTGCCAGACCGCGACGTCGTGCGCCGGCACGCTGCCTGCCTGCTCGAAGCTTCCCGACGCCGCGATCCCGCCGCCGGGCAGCAGCGCGAGCGATCGAACCTCGATGCCTGTGGACGATACGTTGATCCCTGCGCCCAGCGGCGCCCACTGAGTCCCGTTCCACTGCGCCACGCCCCACACACCATTGAGCACAAAGGAACCACCCGCAATGATCTGCCCATTGTCCAGTGGCAACAACGCGCGCACGTAGTTTCCGAACACCGGCCCCAGGTCGTTCCACACCTGTCCCGCCTCGTTCCACTTCCTCACCACAAACTGCCACTGGTTGTTCTGATAGACGCGCGCCGCCGCGACCACCTCGCCATTCGGCAACACGGCGATCGCCGAGACCCAGCCGGGCGCAAACCCGCTCCCCATCGGCGTCCATGTGGCGCCATCCCACCGCGCGATCGAGTTCGCCGCCACGCCGCCCGCCGAAGTGAAACTCCCGCCCGCCACCAGCCGCCCATCCTGCATCACCGCGAGCGCACCGCCCCACGTGCCAAAGGCACTCATTCCATCTTTCAGTCCCGACCCGAGCCCCACCCACCCCGATGGTGTCCATCGCGCAATGCTGTTGACCGTCGCACCACCCGAGTCCACAAACGATCCCGTCGCAATCAACTCGCCGCCGTGCATGACCGCGAGCGCATGCACTACCTCCGACCTCCCATGCCCCAGTCCCATCCCCATCGCGCGCCACTGCTCCCCATCCCACATCGTCACCGCGGCCGCGAACTCACCCCCGGCAACAGTGAACTGTCCCCCGACCACCGGGATCGGTCCCTGCGGACCCGGCGGGTCCCAAAGGACCGACGCGAACGTATCCCCGTTGATCCCCGGAACCCGGTCTCCCGCCAGCCACTGCCGGTCGCACTGTCCCAGCGCTGCAACGCCCTGCGCCGCTCCAGCCACCGCCACGATCCATCGTGCCCACTGACTCATCACAACGCCTTTCCTTGCTTCCGACCCCTTCTTGCTGTCTTCGACTTCCCACCTCGCACTCGCACACTTTCCACGACATCTCCCTCGTCGTTCACAGACCCTTCACGGTTACCCCCTGTGCTTGTTCCCCCCTCACCAATCCCGTACACTCTCCCACCATGGCGACGGAACGCCTCCTCACTCCCACCACCCTCGCGCCCGAAGAGGAACAGATCAACTGGTCCCTTCGCCCCACCCAAATCTCTGACTACATCGGCCAGGCCGACCTCATCGAGCGCCTCAAGATCGCCATGCAGGCCAGCCGCGAACGCACCGACCCCATGGAGCACATCCTTCTCCACGGCCCCCCGGGCCTCGGCAAGACCACCCTCGCTCACGTCATCGCCAACGAAATGGGCAGCAAGGTCTGCATCACCAGCGGCCCTGCGCTCGCACGACCCACCGACCTCGTTGCCTCGCTCAAACGCCTCTCCCGTGGCGACATTCTCTTCATAGACGAAATCCACCGCCTCCCCATCGCCATCGAAGAGTTCATCTACCCCGCGATGGAAGACTTCCGCATCGACATCCTCCTCGATAGCGGCATCCACGCCCGCACCGTCCAAATTCCCTGCGAGCCCTTCACCCTCATCGGCGCCACTACCCGCGCCGGGCTTCTCTCCAGCCCCCTCCGCTCCCGCTTCGGAATCGTCCACCACCTCAAGTACTACTCCCCCGAAGAACTCCTCACCATCCTCAAACGCTCCTGCCAGCTCCTCAACATCAACCACGAAGGCGACGGCCCCCTCGCCACCATCGCCGCCCGCTCCCGCGGCACGCCCCGCATCGCCAACCGCCTTCTCCGCCGAGTCCGGGACTACGCACAAGTCAAAGGTCCTCAGTCCTCAGTCCTGAGTCCTCAGTCCTCAATATCGAACAAGCCCATCCCGTCTTCCGACTCAGGACTCAGGACTAAGGACTCAGGACCTTCTGTCCTGGTCACCGAATCCGCCGTCTCCGCCGCCCTCAAACTCGAATCCGTCGACCACCTCGGCCTCGACGACCTCGACCGCACCTACCTCCGCACAATCGCCACCGTCTACGAAGGCGGCCCCGTCGGCCTTGAAGCCGTCGCCGCCACCCTCAACGAAGATGCCGGCACCCTCGAAGACGTCGTCGAACCCTACCTCCTCCAGATCGGCTTCCTCGCCAGAACCCGCCGCGGCCGGCAGCTTACTCGAAGCGCCGCGGAGCACCTCAGTATCAAGTGGACCCCACCAGCAGGCCCCCTGTTCGAGTAAGGCGGGACGTCTTCGATTCGGTGAGCGGCGCGTCGGCGGTTGGGCTCGGTCGCCCAGCGGCGCCAACGGCGACGCATCGGTAACTTTCGCTTCCTCACCGCCACCGGCTTCCAGTGCTTCATAAAAGCGTGTGCCGCCATTTGCGGGAGCCGGGCCCGGAGTCACAGAATGTCCCTGGTACGATCACCCTCGCATCCCGGGGACCGAACCGATGCCGGTATCCATCGCCGCCGCCCGCCGCCTCGCACTTGCCTTACCCGGCGCAGTCGAAATGGACCATTGGGGCAGGCCATCATTTCGAGTTGGCGCTCCGGGTTCCAAGAAACCGAAGATCTTCGCGACTCTCTGGCCCGATGAGCGGCGGGTGGTGGCGATGCTCGCTCCGGAAGAGCAGGAGGCACTCGTTGAGGAATCACCCGGCACGTACAATCCCGTGAACGGAACATGGGGCATCATGGGAGCCACCTTTATCGAGCTGGCACGCGCGAGAGAGAGCGATGTCCGTAACGCGCTACGGCTCGCTTGGCTCAAGGCCGCTCCGAAAGGGCTCCGTGCCGGACTCACATCGAAGGAGACTCGTACCCGCGCGGGTGCTTCTCGAACCACTTCCACGCCGAAGCGATCACGTCGTTCAGCTCCGTGATCGAGGCGGACCAGCCGAGTTCCTGCTTGATCTTCGACGCATCCGCGAACAACCTCGGCGGGTCGCCGGGGCGGCGGGGCCCGTGAACGATGCGGAACTCGCGCCCGGTAACACGCCTGGAGGCGTCGATGATTTCCTTCACCGAATAGCCGCGCCCGATGCCGAGGTTGTAGGTGCGCGTGTCGCCGGGCTTGAGCGCGGCCAGCACCTTGACGTGGGCATCAATAAGGTCTTCAACGTGGACGTAGTCGCGGATGCAGGTTCCGTCGGGAGTGGGGTAATCCGTGCCGAAGATCGTGATCGACTCGCGCTGGCCGAGAGCGGCCTGGAGGACCACCGGGATGAGGTGCGTTTCGGGCTCGTGGTGCTCGCCGAGGACCCCTGAGCGATCGCAGCCGGCGACATTGAAGTAGCGAAGGGCGGCGAAGGCGAAGGGTAGTGACGCCGCGGCCTTCTGTGCAGCGTAGTCGAAGAGCATGTGCTCCACATGGAGCTTGCTCATGCCGTAGGGATTGATCGGGCGCTGAGGCGTGGCCTCGGGGATCGGGACGATGGGCGGTTCGCCGTAGGTGGCGCAGGTGGAGCTGAAGACGAACTTCCTGACACCCGCGGCGTCGCAGGCCTCGAGTAGGGACAAGGCCGCGGCGGAGTTATTGCGATAGTAACGAAGGGGTTGCTGAACTGATTCGCCGACGTACGCGAGGGCCGCGAAGTGAAGCACGGCCTCAATGGCGTGTTGCTTCAGCAGACCTTCGACGTGAGGGCGGTCGCCGACATCGCCCTTGATGAAGTGCAACCTGCCGCCAGCGGTGGGCTTCAGGGCTTCCATCGCTTCGAGGTGGCCGCGGAAGAGATTGTCGAGCGCGACGACGGTGTGGCCGTCGCGCAGAAGGCGTTGGACCGCGTGTGACCCGATGTAGCCCGCGCCACCTGTGACCAGAACGTTCATGCAGGCTCCACTACGAAGAGAGGTCGCGGCGGGTTCATGCGGGCTTGTTCCCGGACGGTGTGAGCCAGCCGCCGAGCATCGGTCTGGCTCGGCGGAGGATGATCGGCAGCGCGACTACCCCGACGACGATCATGCCCACGCTGAGCCATTGGCCGCGTGCGAGGCCTCCAAAGCGCTTGACGGCGAGCTGCGCATCGGGAAGACGGAAGAACTCGGTGACGATGCGCATCGCGCCGTAGGAAATGAGAAACCAGCAGCCGACGATTCCGGGGCGGCGTGGTTTGCGGGCGATGAACCAGGTGATGGCGAGGAGGACTATGCCGTCGGTGAAGGCCTGGTAGAGCTGAGAAGGATGCCTGGCGGAAATGAGCGGGTCCAAGGCCTTAGCGAGCGCGGTGTCGCCTGACCACATTCGCTCCATCACGCGCTGGTAGGTCTCTTCGAAGGAGCGGCCGGGGAGCGCGAACGGTTGAAGGATGTCGTTGAGCTTGGCGAGCTGTTCGGGCGTGGGAATCGGACGGTGCCCATCGGGCATGAAGGCGCTGTCGATCTCCTGGGGGAACTTCACGGCCCACCAGGGGGCGGGTTGACCGGGGTCGGCGACGATCTTGCCGAGCAGTTCGCCGTTGATGAAGTTCGCGAGGCGGCCGAGGCCGAGGCCGGGCGCGGCGATCAGGGCCAGATTGTCGAGGATGTGCAGGACCGGCGCTTTGCCGAGGCGTTCACCGGTGGGTGTGGTGAACCCGCGGGCGATGACAAACGCGGCGATGATGACGCCGATCATCCCGCCATGACTGGCCATTCCGCCGCGGTTGATGGCAAGGAGTCCCCACCAGGGAAAGTCGGCGTCGAAGCGTGCGAGGAGGGCGGGCTCATAGAAGACGACGTAGCCGAGCCGTCCTCCGATGACAACGCCCATGACAGCGATGAGGATGGCGTCACCGATCCGCTCGACAGGAATGAGGCAGGCTCCTCGCTTGCAGAGATACTTGAGGAGCATCCAGCCAACGAGGAAACCGAGGGCGTAGGAAACGCCGTACCAGCGCAGGGGCACCCAGTTGTTCTTGTAGACATAGGGGCTGAGCGTGTGGAACCACGCTCCGATGAGGGGGGAGACCAGGGTCATGAAGCGTCCATGCTAACGCCAAAGAAGCGACGGGTGTTGTCGTTGATTCGGTTGTGGAAGTCGTCCCACTTGAGGCCTTTGAGATCGGCGAGGTAGCGAGCGGTCACGGAAGCCATCCACGGCTTGCAGGGGCGCTTGCCGCGGTGGGGATCGGGGGACAGGAAAGGGGCGTCGGTTTCGACCATCATGCGATCGATGGGTGTGAGCTTCGCGGCTTCCTGGACGTCGGATGCGTTCTTGTACGTAACGACGCCTGTGAAGGAAATCATCGCACCGAAGTCGAGAACGCGACGGGCTTCATCTGGGGTGCCCGTGAAGCAGTGGAAGACAAATCGGGTGGGGTCGAGACGGGTTCGACGAAGTATGGGGAGGAGATCTGCGAAAGCTTCGCGGCAGTGGATGACAATGGGAAGGTTGATACCGCCGCCCCCACCACTCCCACCACCGGCGTGCGCGGTTTCGATGAACGCGAGCTGCTCCGCGAGCACGCGGTCCTGGAGGTCGCGGGCGGGTTCGGTGTAGTGGTTGTCGAGACCGAGTTCACCCCAGGCAACGCAGCGCGGGGACTTGGCGACCCGCAGGAGGTTTTCCCAAACGTGTGGACCTTCATGAGCATGCAGGGGATGGATGCCGGCGGTACACCAGACGTTGGGGTGGCGCTCGGCGATGGCGAGCGCGTCAAGGCAGTCGTAGGTGGTTGTGGAGATGGTGATGCAGCCGCGCACGCCGTAGCCGGCGGCTTCGGCGAGCGTCAGAGGAATGGTCTCGCGAAAGTCAGGAAACGTGAGATGGCAGTGCGTGTCGATCAACAAGAGAGCGTAGGACCGCCGCTGGGATTGTCGATGCGGCGCGGGGAAACAGAACCGGGCCGTCAACCGTACAATCCGGCCACCCTGGAGATACTGATGAGCACCCGTGTTGTCCGCGTGTGGATTGCGTCACTGCTGGTGTCCCTGTTCGGGGCTTCGCTGCCGTGCCTGGCGGTAGATGACTTTGAGCGGTGGTTTGCGGTCGAGCTCGGCGGGAATCGGGTGGGCTGGATGCACCAGCAGCAGAAGACTGTTGGGGACCTGATCACGTCAAGCAGCAAGATGGAGTTTTCGGTGGCTCGCGATCAGGCGGGCGCGAAGATCACGATGTCGGGCACGTTCGTCGAAACCAAGGCCGGCAAGCCGGTGTCGATGAGCAGCGTGATGAAGTTCGGCAAACAGCCGACGACGATGCAGGCCACCTTTGGAGACAAGGACATTGAGGTGTCCGTGACCGCTTCGGGTCGGACCGAACGCAGCACCCGGCCCTTGCCCGAGGGAACGTGGCTGACGCCCGCGGCCGCGACCGAGTACGTCAAGCAGCGGATGGCGGCGGGCGCCGAGAGCATCGTCGTGCGCACGATGGAGCCGATGGGGGGCGGAATGGACCCGATGTCGGCGCTCAAGCCCGCGACGGTGGAACGCAAGGGAAAGTCACCGACGGACTTCACCTTCGGGTCCAAGACGATCAAAGCCACCAAGTGGATCACCACGACGAGCTCCGCGCCGACGCTTAAGTCGACCGAAGTCGTGGATGAGGAGGGCCTGTCGCTTTCGACCGAGGCCAACATGGGCATGATTGTTATGACGATGAAGGCGGTTGATGAAGCGGAGGCGAAGGCGGCGTACAAAGCGCCGGAGATGATGATCAACACCTTCGTGACGCCCGACCGGCCGATCCGCAACCCTCGCACGATCAGGAAAGCCGTGTATCTGCTGAGCATCCCCGACGGAGACATGCCGAGCGTGCCGGTCACCGGGTCGCAGCAGGTCGCGGCGGTTGACGCCAAGTCGATCCGCGTGAACATCAGCGCCGATGCGCCCGTCGCCGCGCCGGAAGCGGACGTGAAGAACAGCTTGTTCACGGCGTGCCCAACGACCCTGAACTGCAATGATCCGGAGATCAAGAAGCTTGCCGCTGAAGCGGTCGCCAAGGCGAGCGATTCGAAGGCGGCCAAGGCGGAAGCGATCCGGTTGTTCGTGCACAAGCACATCAACAAGAAGGACCTGGATGTGGGCTTCGCGACGGCATCGGAAGTCGCTCGCACGCACCAGGGCGATTGCTCTGAGCATGGCGTGTTGACGGCGGCGCTGCTGCGGGCGAACGGGATTCCGAGCCGCGTGATCGCGGGCGTGGTCTACGCGGACTCATTCGCCGGTGCAAAGGACATCTTCGCCTACCACATGTGGACGCAGGCCTTGCTCGACGTGGACGGAAAGCCGACATGGATAGACCTGGACGCAACTCTCGGGCCGGGGACCGTCTTTGATGCGACTCATATCGCGCTCGCCGCCGCGTCTCTGGGTGAAGAAGACACCCAGGAGTCGCTGGCCACGATCGCGATGCTGCTCGGACGCCTCAAGGTCGTGGTCGAGAGCGCAGAGTGAGCACGAACGACACCAGTTCGATACCTCGGCTTCCGGCTCGAGATCCACGCGGCCACAAGGGCACGTTTGGAACGGTGGTCATCGTCGGCGGGTGCGCGGGAAGAGGTGGCGACGCGGGCGGCCGACTGATGGTCGGAGCGCCGGCGCTGTCCGCGACGGCGGCGCTAAGGTCCGGGTGCGGGCTGGCAAAGCTGGTGCTGCCAGGCCCGATTGCGGCGGCGGCGCTCAGCATTTGTCCATCGGCGACAGGGATTCCCGTCGCCGTTGACAACGCCGGGGCGATGGATGCAAGCGAGGCGGCGGCGGTCATGGATCAGCAGTTTGGAGAGGCGCACGCGATCATCGTGGGACCAGGGCTGGGGGGCGGGGCGAGTGTTCGGGCGATCGCACTGCGGTGCGTGCAGCAGGAAGAATGCGCGGTTGTTGTTGATGCAGACGCGATCAATGCGCTGGCGGAGACGCCGGAGCTGTGGCGGGACTTCAAGGCCGCGGCGGTGTTGACGCCGCATCCGGGGGAGTATCGACGGCTGGCCGGGGCGTTGAACATCAACGTAGACCCGACGGATTCGAAGCAGCGGCCCCGGGCGGCGGAGCTCCTGGCGCAGCGGCTGGGGTGCATCGTGGCACTGAAGGGGGCGGGAACGGTGGTCAGTGACGGTCAACGAACGTGGGTCAATACGACGGGCGGGTCAGAGCTGGCGACAGCGGGGACCGGGGACATCCTGGCGGGGATCATCGGGGGACTGACGGCGCAGTTTGTGTCGCTGGGGAGCCAGCGGAGCCTAACCCGGCCGCTGGACCTGTACGACATAACTCGCATCGCGGTCCATGCTCACGGACTGGCCGGTGAGGCCTGGTCGCGCCGGCACAAGGCGAGCGCGGGACTCATGGCGATGGAGCTGGCGGAGTGCCTTCCGGAGATTCTCGCGGGGCTCTCGGCGAGGTAGCGCTATTCGTCAAGGCGGCGCGGCGAGGTTGAGGCGATGAGTCGCAGCACATCGCCGCCGATGCCGCCGTGAATGTGCGTGGGATCGGTCGAACCGTCCTCGGGCTGGATGGTGAGGTCGATGGTTGCCTGGAGGAGGCGGGGGCCGATGTCGTACTCGAGCGAGAACTTGGCGTCGCGCAGGTTTCGGACGAGCGGGTAGTTGAACTGGTTCTCGAGGGTGCCGTTGACAAAGTCCTGCCGCTGGTAGTTGAGCACGAACATGCCGGAGATATTGGCGTCGGCGACCTTGGAGAGGCGCGTTACCTGGCGCTGTCCGGTGGATTCATCCTGGAACGAGACGAACTCAATGTAGTCCGAGTCGATGAGCGTCGGGGAAAGCACGCCCAGCGGGTACGGCCCGAACTCCTCCCCCTGGCGGATCATGCCGAGCATGCGGTGCATGACGAGCCGCGACACGACGTGCGTCGATGCGGACTCGGTGGTCTGCTCGTAGCTCTTGAAGGAGCTGTCGAGCGCGACCAGGCAGGCCGTGAGGAGCATCGAGCTGATCATCAATGCGATGAGGAGCTCGATGACGCTGAAGGCGCGGCGGGCGGAGCGGGCGTGCTTCACTTCGACGTCTCCTTGTAGGAGCCGCGCTTGACGTCGATCTGGATCGGCAGCATGATCCCGTCGGGGAGGGACATGTTGGGATCGAAGCGAAGGCTGATGCCACCGAAGCCGTAGAAGGGGACGGTGACGGCGCCGGCGGCGATCTGGGCGGCGGAAGGCGTCTGGTCAGGCGGGAGATCGGGGAGGCCGTCGCCGTCGAGGTCCCAGCCGACGATCTTGACGCCGTTGACCGTGGGGAGCGTACGAGGGTCGAGGGATTCATCATCGCCGTCTTCTGGCCCGAAGTAGCCCAGGGAGGCGTTGAACAGCGAGGGATTGCCGACGGGATTGCCGAGGGCGTCGCGCAGCGGGATCTGGCCCAGCTGGGGGCGGAATGTCAGCAGCAGGGCCCCGTCGATGGAGGCGTTGCCGCGGACGTCGAGCACGCCGGCGATGATGGCGCCGTGGAGCTGGACATCCTGGGTCGGGGGCGAGTTGAACTGGCCGATGTCGACCGAGTAGTTCGGCAGCATCATGGAGCTCTTGAGGATCTCGGCCATGTTGGCGGGGTCGGGGTTCTTGGCGGGGTCTTCCGGGAACTGCGGGTGGACCTTGGTGAAGCGAGTGGCGCCGGTGAACTGAAGCTTGTTGCGGGCGTGGGTGTAGTTGGCGGGGGCGTCACTGACGATGGACCCGACCATGAGGCAGCTGTGGAAACGGATGTTGTTCGAGACTTTCTTGGTGTCGATGCAACGGAGCCCGTTGATCAGCAGCGGATCCGGGAGACTGGCGTAGCCCTGCGTGTAGGGAATCTGGTTGTCTGGGATGTCGGCCTTGTCGAGCGGCGTGGTCGCCATGAGCACAGGGCGGTCGTTGGATGCGAGCATGGTGGGAAAGCTCGTGCCGGTGTAGTTGTAGCGTGGGGGGTCCAGCACGGGGCGGCCGCTGGAGTTGAGCTTGAGCTTGCCGTAAATGGTCCAGTTGATGTGGCTGTTGGTCGTGCTGGACAGGACATAAGTTACACCGATGAACGTGCAGCCCTTGAAGAGCCCGTTGTTGCCGGCGGGGATCCGCACGTTGTGGAACGTCATGTTCTCGTAGACGGGGCGGTAGTACCAATCGGTGTAAGTCGGGGCATTGAAGGGCATCTTCTCGAAGTACGCGGTGCCCCAGTTGTCGGGCAGGCCGTCGTTGTCGGCGTCCGGTGAGAGAGGTGTGTACTTGGGCGAGGTCGCGCCCGGGGGGTTGTTGGCCGGCGTCCAGGACGGAAGCTGCGAGACGGAGATGCCGAGGTTGAACGCGACCTGCTCATCAAACGACTTGCCGTCGCCGTCGGCCGCCGCGCGCAGGGCGTTCTCCGAGTTGGTGAAGCTGGCGGGGCTCAGGTCGGGCAGCACGCTGGCACTGGTGTTGAACTGCACCGGAGACTGGTTGGGCTTTGAGGCCACAGGGCCGCGGACGCGAGACATGTAGTTGCCCTGGCCCGCGACCCAGGCGCTCTCGGTGGTGCGGAAGACGAGGCGGCCACGGACCTTGGCGTACTGGTCTCGCTTGTCGATGAAGCCATCGCGGAAACCAAGAACCTGGTCCTTGTACACAAAGGTGTTGCCGCCGAGATTGACGATGTAGGACTGGAGCGAGGCGGGCACGTTGGCGGATTCAACCTCTTCGATGTCGGCCAGGGCTTCACCCGGGTCGTAACGCCCGTTGTAGTTGGTGTCGACGTAGGAGAAGACACCGTTCTTGTTGCGGTCCGGGTTGCCCGAGTCGATCAGGAGCGCGAGCTGGTCGTCAACGGGCTGGCCGTTGGCGAGGACAAACTCGGCGGTGATGTTGGCGGCGGGGGTGCCGGCGGTGAGCGAACCGCCCAGCGCCACTCGCCCGTCCTTGGCGCCGCCGTTGCGGCCGTCGTAGTACATGATGAAGACGTCGAACTCGTCGAGGTAGCCGTCCTCGGTGACGTCGCACTCGGTGCCGTGATAGCCAAGGTTGCCGTAGTCGGGCAGGTGGGCGCCCTCGATGGCGTGCCCGATGCGGAGGCGGTTGTCCTTGTTGGTGTCGTACACGGCCAGCTGATCGAAGAGCTTGGTCAGTTCGGCGTCGAGCCCGTTCTCGAGCCCATAGAAGTCGGACTTCATGATGAGCGGGTCGCCGTGCTGCTTGTCGACGTCGGTGAACGTCGCGCCGAGCTCGCCTTCGACCATCACGTTCTTGCCGATCATGATTCGGCTTGGGCTGAGAACGGCGGCGTTGACTCGCTTGGCGAGCTGGAAGTCCTGGACGATGCGGCGAGTGATCGGTTCGCCGCGGGTCTGGTAGCCGTAGTCGTAGCCGGTCGAGATGACCCGCACCGCGGTGCCGTTCTTGAGCAAGGCGTATTCGAGCTGGAAGCAGGTACCCCTGGGGTGCCGCGGGTCGTCCTCGCCGGCCAGCGCGATCGCGGGCGTGCGCACCCAGTCGGTCGCGGCGTAGACCTGTGGATCAGCGGCCGAGTTGGTTCCCAGGTAGACGCTGTTCCACGTCTGGAGCACACCCGTGTCGACGATGTTGGAATCGTGCTGGTGGATCTCGGCGATCGCGTGGGTCAGGTCAGAAACGCTCCCCGCGGCGCCGGCGTAGCTGACCGGCGCCTGGACCGACACCTGACCGTCGCCGGAGTTGACGGGCCCCTTCCAAAGGCGTTGCCCGAAGCCGGCGTCGATCGTGCCCTTCTCGACGACGAAGCGGCCGACCGCCTCGGCCAGTCGCTGCTCGGCGACGCCGAGGCCTGTCTCGGCGGCGCCCTGGGCGCGCACAACGTGCTGGTGCGTCGCCGCGGTGATGATGTTGCCCTTGCTCATGATGGCCATGGCGGCGGCCAGGGAGCCAAAGAGAATGAGGAACATCATGGCGACGACGGATACGACGCCGCGCCGCGTGTGGAGCGCCCAGCGGCGAAGTCGAACCAGTCGGGATTGAGGGGAGCTGACCATCGAAGCGACTCCAAAGCCTCCGGGCGCGGACTCAGCGTGGCGGAACGACCCACGTCACCTCGGTCACCTTGTCGGACGTGTTCGAGAGCGGGGCCTGGTAGTAGACCTCGACGGTGACGCGGAGCGGGAACTGATCTGGACCGCGCCCGGCGAAGCTGCCGGAGACGGCGTCGCTGTCGCCCCACTGGCGGGCGTTGGCGTAGTTGTACGCGTCGATCTTCTGAACATGGACTTCCTGGCGCCAACCCTGGAGCGACATGGGCTGGCCGGTGGCGGGATCGATACGGACGATGCCGTTCACGTCGACGTCGGGGATCACGCGGCCGAAGGCGTCGATGGGGCCATCAAAGGTGCCGCCTGGTCCGAAGGTAGCGCCGTCGTAGTCGTCGATGTCGTCGTAGTCGGTGACGGAGACTTCGCCCGTCTCGGGACCGACGCCGTGGACAACGGGCGAACCGCTGGGGCCGGTGGTGACGGTGAGGCCCGAGATGGGGTCGTGGCGTGGAAGGACGCGCATGCGTTCGCGGAGCTCGTTGGCGAGGTAGGTGGCCGTGGCTTCCTGGCTGGACCAGGCGTTGGCCCGCATCATGCTGCCGTGGGCCTCGACCATCGCGACGACGCCGACCATGACGATGATCATGGCGAGAGCGGTCTCGAGGAGCGTGAAGCCCCTGCGGGCTCTGGTCGTTGTTCGCTGGCCGCGAAGTCGCATGGGCTCTCCTGCCGGCCTCCCGACACGGGGTGCTTCGCGGACGCCACCCGGGCGCCCGCGCCGCTCCCCTTGAGCCTCCCATCGGCTATTTGACGACCTGACTCATCTTGAAGATGGGCAGGATAATCGCCATGGCGATGAACCCGACGACACCGCCCATAACGATGATCATGATGGGTTCGATCATCGACGTCACGGCTTTGATGTGCTCTTTGAGCTGCTTGCTGTAGTACACCGAGATTTCGTCGAGCACCTCACCGAGCTTACCGGACTCTTCACCGGCGGCGATCATCTGCGAGACGGCACGCGGGAGGAGGCGGGTCTTCATCAGCGGGGCCGTGATCTTCTTGCCCTGCTTGACGCTGGAGTAGACCGATCGCCACATGCCCTTGTACAGGCGATTGCCGGAGATGTCCCCGGTGATGGCGAGCGTGTCGAGCATGGGCACGCCGGCGTTGATGAGCTGGCCCATGGTCTGGAGCGAGCGGGAGATGTAGAGCGAGCGGAACATCGTCCGCAGGATGGGAATTGTCAGCTTGGTGCGGTCGGCCCAGAAGGCGCCGACCTCGGTCTTGATGAACGCGAAAGAACCGACCGCCACCATCAGGACCCCGCCGAGCAGGTAGGGCCAGTTGGCGACCGTGAACTTGCTGATGCCCATGAGGAACTTGGTCGCGAAGGGCAGGATTTCTTCCTTGCCCTCGAAGACCTTGTAGAACCGCGGGAGCACAAACGTCAGCAGGAAGACGGTGACGGAGATCGCCATCGTGCCGATGACGCCAGGATAGATCGACGCACCGACGACCATCTTGCGGGTTTCGATCTGCTGGGCGATGTACCCCGCGATACGGTCGAGCATCTTGGCGAAGCTGCCGGACATTTCCGAGGCGCGGACCATGTTCACGTAGAGGGGACCGAAGAGCTTGGGATGGCGCGCGATGGCATCCGAGAACTGCTTGCCTGATTCGACGTCGGTTTTCAGACCGAGAATGATCTTCTTGAACGTTGAGTGGTCGGTCTGCTCGGCGATGCCGTCGAGAGCGGCGCGGAGGTTGATACCGGCCTTGATCATGACCGAGAGCTGTGTCGTGAAGTCCAGGACGTGCTTCTGCTTGGGCTTGCCGGCGTTGAGCTCGCGGACCTTCTGGAGCACCCGGGACCCGCCCAGCGAAGCGTTGATGGGGGTCAGCGAAAGAACGTGGACGCCCTGGTTGCGAAGAACGGCCGCCGCCGTCGCAACAGTGTCCGCGCTGACGACGCCGACCTGGACCTGGTTCTGGGCGGTACGGACTTGGTAGCGGTAGTTTGGCATGGGGGGAAGGCACAAAGGGACGAAGGGACGCAGGCACGAGGTGCTCTGAACCGTCAGTTCGTTACTCCATGCCGTACATCTCCGTGGTTCCTCACTTCGTGCCTTCGTCCCTCGGTCCCTTTGTCCCTGCTCACGCCACCAGCTGCCGCTCCAGCTTGTCGGGGTACGCGGCCTGGGCGATGGCGTCTTCCTTCGAGATCATGCCGTTGAAGTACAACTCAGCGATCGAGCTGTCCAGGCTGCTCATGCCAATGGCCCGGTTCGTCTCGATGACGTTTGGGATTTCGAACGTGCGTGCCTCGCGGATGAGGTTGCGCACGGCGGGTGTGCACAACAGCGTCTCGACGGCGGGCACCATGCCCGGCTTGTCGGTGCGGCTGAACAGCGTCTGCGAAACGACCGCCTGCAGCGTGTTCGAGAGCATCGAGCGGATCTGGTTCTGCTGACCCGCCGGGTACATATCGATGATTCGTTCCACCGTCTGCGAAGCGTTCACGGTGTGCAGGGTGCTGAGCACCAGGTGGCCGGTTTCGGCCGCCGAGATCGCCAGCGCCGTCGTTTCAAGGTCTCGCATTTCGCCGACCAGCAGGATGTCCGGGTCCTGACGCAGGCAGTGCTTGAGGCCCGACGCGAAGCTGGGCATGTCCTGGCCGAGTTCGCGCTGCTCGATGAGGCACTTGTCGCTCTTGAACGAGTATTCGACGGGGTCTTCGAGCGTGATGATGTGCTTGCGGTAGCGCTCGTTCATCGCCTGGATCATGGCCGCGAGCGTGGTGGACTTTCCTGAGCCGGTATCCCCCGTGACGAGCACGAGACCGCGGGGGAGATAGGTGAGACGCGCGATGACCTCGGGCAGGTTGAGCGCCGCGAGGGGCGGCACCTTGGTCTTGATCATTCGCATCGCCAGGCCGACGGCGCTGCGCTGCATGTGGGCGTTCACGCGGTAGCGGGCGAGGCCCGGCACTTCGTACGAAAAGTCGGCGTCCTTCTGGCGCTCGAAGACGTCTTGTGTTTCCTTCGAGCTCATTTGCTCGAAGTACTGCCGCGCCGTAGCCGGGGCGATGGGCGGCGAGTCCATCGGCGTCATGACCTGGTGCACGCGGATCACCGGCGGCTGGCCGGCGATGAGGTGCACGTCGGAAGCATCAGCGTCGTACGCGGCCTTCAGGATGTCGTTGAGCTTCACAGGTCTGGTCTCCGGAGGTCTCTCGCCAGCGGGGCTATGCGCGCAATGGGCGCGACGTGATATCGGCGGATGGGAGGGCCGCGTTGACCGGCCCGTCCGGGCGAACGCGAGAAAGTGTGCGGGTTGTAGGGGTGAGCCCCGCGAGCGGGCGCAGGAGTGGCTGAGCCCAGTGAGCGTTCACGCCTCGCGGCGAGGTCGGTTCGGCGCGGCCGCGAAGGACCGGCCTCTTGCGGTTATCCAGACTTTCGCTCTCTCACGAGGGATTCCCGCGCGGCGACGGCGAGGCGGTCGGCCCGCTCGTTCTCGGGGTGTTCATTGTGCCCACGGATCCAATGAAACCGGACTTCGTGCCCCGACGCCAGTTCGTCAAGCCGCTGCCACAGGTCAATGTTCTTGACGGGCTTCTTGGCCGCGGTTTTCCACCCCCGGGCCTTCCAGTCTTTGAGCCAGTCCTTCAAGCCGTTGAGCACGTACTTCGAATCCGAGTACATGTCGACCAGCGACCTGGACTTCAACGCCGCGAGGCCCTCGATGGCTCCGATCAGTTCCATCCGGTTGTTGGTGGTGTCGATTTCCGCCCCGAACTTTTCTATTTCCTTTCCGGTGGCGGGATGGCGCAGGATGAACGCCCATCCGCCCGGACCGGGATTGCCGGAACAGGCTCCGTCGGTGTAGAGCTGAACATGAGGCAGGTTCGCGGTCACTCTTCCGCCCCTCGACGGTCGAGCGCCAGGTCGTGCGCCTTGTGATACGCCGGTCCGAGGCGGGACCAGTCGAACTCCCAACTGAACCTTTCGACGGCGTTACGAAGCGCTATGCGATCGCGGCGACGCTGGGTGCAATACTCGAGCATCATCCGGCACATCTCGGCCGCGGCGTCGTGGTAAGACCGGCCCCGGCGATGAATGACGGAGAGCCCAAGTTCCTGGTGGCCGATGAAGTGCTCCATCGAGTAGCGACCAAAGCCGGCGAGGTCGCTCGTGACGGCGGGCACGCCGAGGGCGAGACACTCGAGAGGCGTGTACCCCCAGGGCTCGTACAGGCTGGGGAAGATGCCGAGATGACACCCGCGGACGAACTGGTCGTACTCAATACCCCAGAGCGGGTTGACGGGGTTGATGAACTCGGGGTGGTAGACCACCTTGACAGGATCTTCGGGCTTGTTGATCAGGTTGAGGTAGCGGATCTGGTTCAGCACGGGGTCGAGCCAATCGTCGTCGAGCATGTGAGTGTTGACGAGGGGCAGGCGGTTGGTCTTGAGCGCGAACTGGGTGCGCTTGTACCGCAGGCGCCAGTAATCATCCACCATGTCGTCGAGATGGATCTTCTCGCCGGAAGCACCGGAACGGAAGAGCTTCTCGCCGAGGCCGTCGGTGATCTTCTGGCAGACCTGGCGGAACTCGTTGAGCACGCCCCGCTTTTCAAGAACGATCGGGTTGATCGACTTGGTCTGTCGGCTGGTGACGATGAAGAACACGACGGTCACACCGAGATTGGACGCCTTAAGTTCGGCGTTCAGGCGGGCGAGCGCTTCGAGGCACAGGTCAAAACCCTTGTTCCGGGGTTCGTACCGCCCGCTGGTGAAGAAGAACAGCGTCTTATCGAGGTCGAAGGAATAGCTCGGGAAGAAGTGACCCATCACGAACTGGTTGATGCGCTCCTTGAACTCGGCGTGCCAGAACTGCATCTGGTGGGCCGCGTAATACTGGGCAATATTGAGGCCGTTGGGGGTGACCAGGTCGGGCGCCCGCCCAAGGAGCTGGGCACATTCTTCGCCGGTGATCGACGAAACCGTGGTGAACACATGGGCGGCGTGGGCGCAGGCCCGCTCCATGGCGAACTGGGCTTTGACGTTGTACTTGACCGCCTGTTCGTGACCGTTGAGCCAGGGAAGTCGGTCGTAGAAACCTTCCTCGCTCGAGGCAATGTAGCGGCCGAGCAGCGTCGCGTGGGTCGTGAATACGAGCGCTGCCGGGGACTTCTCATGGCGCAGCATGGGGAGCGCGAGGCCGCCGAGCCATTCGTGAAAGTGCGCGATGATGCGGCGCGGCTCGGGCTCGCCTCCCTTGGTCTTCAGAGGCGCTTCGGGCCACAGTTCGCACGCCTTCTGAACGAGCCGGCGGACTCCGTCGCCGAAGGATGAAGCGCCGTCAATCAGCGAGTCGCCGGCGGGCGACTCGACCCCGTGGTCTTTCCACAACCGGTACTTGATCTCCGCCAGGCGCTTGGGCGGCAGTCCGAACTCGATCAAGAGGGCTCGAGGGTTGCCGGGCACCAGCCACCGGCCGTGGTGGATATTCAGGCCCTCATCGCGGAGGGCGTTGATCAGCCTCGCCATCCATCCCGTGGCCCGGGTGGGCTCAAACTCAAGGGCCGCTTTGGCCTCGATGTAGGGTCCGACGAGGCAATAGCGGTCCTTCCAGCGGTCGACGATGGTCGCCGCCTTCGACCGGATGACCTGGTGGATTCCGCCGACCTGGTTGCACACTTCCCACGCGACCTCAAAGAGCAGCGCGCCCGGCGGCGCTCGATCCAGATCTCGCTCGACCCTCACGGCGGTCGCGGGCTTTGGCTCTTTGCCGTCGGACATGGGGCACCAATGTAGCAACGCGCGGCGGGCTGGGAGCACTCCCGAGCCTCCCGATATGATCGAGGCACTATGCGCGATTCCGGCCGAACTCGTGTCCATCGCTTTGAGGTCCGCGCCAAGAAAGGCCTCGAGGACCCCCGCGCTCATTCGGTCGAGCGCCAGGCCAGAAGTATCGGGCTGGCCGTGCGGTCCGTCCGCACAGCTCGCATCTATCTGATCGAAGGGGACTTGAATGCGACCCAACTGGTCCAGGTCCGCGACGAACTGCTCGCCGATCCGGTGACGGAGACGGCGGCCGACGGGGCCGTCCAGGCGGAAGTTGGGGCTTCGGTGATCGAGGTTCATCCCCTGCCGGGCGTGATGGATCCGGCCGCGCAATCGGTGCGCGAGGCCATACGGGACCTCATTGGCATTGAGCCGGCGGTGTCGACGGGCGTCCGGTATGACATCGGCGGCGCTACGGCCCAGCAGGCCTCAGACCTCGCTTCGCGGGTGCTTGCCAATCCCGTCGTGAATCGCGTTCATACGGGGCACTTCGTTCCCGAGCAGCTGCCCCGGGGGAAGGCGTACCAGTTCAAGCTCGGGCATGTTGCGCTTCGCGGCCTGAGTGATGATCAACTCGCCAGGCTTTCGCGCGAAGCACATCTCTTCCTGAGCCTCGACGAGATGAAGGCGATCCAGGCGGAGTATCAGCGGCAGGGGCGCGAGCCCACGGACATCGAGCTCGAGACGCTGGCTCAGACCTGGAGCGAGCACTGCGTGCACAAGACGTTGAAGAGCAAGATTCGGTACAGGCACGAAGGCACGGAGGCACGAAGGCACGAAGGAGGAACCGGAAGAGACCCGATCCGGTGGGAGGGGCGGCCGGGGCACACGCTTCATCCGGATGGGTCGGTGACGATTGACAACCTGCTCAAGTCCACCGTGGCGGCGGCGACGCACGAGCTGATTGCGGATGGAGTAGATTGGGCGCTGTCGGTGTTCAAGGACAACGCGGGGGTGATCGCGTTTGACGAGATGCACGCGGTGTGCGTGAAGGTCGAGACGCACAACCACCCGTCGGCCATCGAGCCCTACGGCGGCGCTGCGACGGGGGCGGGCGGGTGTATTCGCGACGTCATCGGCACCGGATTGGCGGCTAAACCCATCGCGAACACAGATGTGTTCTGCGTCGCGACGCCCACGCTGGCGAGCCCGCCGCCGGGCACTCTGCCTCCTCGCCGGATCCTCGCCGACGTCGTGGCGGGTGTGCGCGACTATGGGAACCGCATGGGCATACCGACGGCGAACGGCGCGGTGTACTTTGATGACCGATATATTGGGAATCCGCTGGTGTTCTGCGGGTGCGTGGGGCTGATGCCGCGGAACAAGATCAGGGGCGGTGCGAAGCCCGGGGACCGGATTGTGGCTCTGGGGGGAAGGACGGGACGAGACGGCATTCACGGAGCGACGTTTTCATCCGCGGAACTCGAGGGCACGAGCGCGGATGAGTTCTCGCACGCGGTGCAGATCGGCAACGCGATCGAGGAGAAGCGGGTGCTGGATGCGATCCTTCGGGCGCGTGATGAGGGACAACTGTTCAACGGGATCACGGACTGCGGTGCGGGAGGTTTCTCGTCCGCGGTGGGCGAAATGGGCTCAGCCATCGGCGCAGAAGTTCATCTGGATCGCGCGCCACTGAAGTACGAAGGTCTCTCATACACGGAGATCTGGATCAGCGAAGCGCAGGAGCGAATGGTGCTCGCGGTGCCCCGGGAGAACATCGGCGCGCTTCAGCAGATCTGCGATGAGGAGGGTGTTGAACTCGCCGAGCTGGGACACTTCGGCACGCCGAGCAAGGAGATCGTCCTTCACTATCGCGGCCAGGAAGTCGGCCGGCTCGATACGCACTTCCTGCACGAGGGAATACCGCAGCCGGTGCGGGAGGCAGTGTGGGGCGTTGACGCAGCGACGCCACCTGGTATTCACGCCGCCAAAGCCATCGGTTCTTCCACTCCGTCACTGCGTCCCACCGTCTCTGCGTCACTGCTCGCGCTCCTCTCTCACCCGAACATCGCCTCAAAGCACTGGATCATCCGGCAATACGACCATGAGGTTCAGGGCAACACGGTCCATAAGCCTCTGGTCGGGCCTGCGTCGCGGGGCCCGGGAAACGGCGCGGTGCTGGAGCCGGTCCCGGGGACGGGACGGGGACTCGCTATCGCGTGCGGCCTGCAGACGGGTGTTGGGGACCCCGCCGCGGGCGGGGACCCTTACTTGATGGCGCTCGCCGCAATCGACGAGTGCGTGAGGAATCTTGTGTGCGTTGGCGCGGATCCTTCTCGGATTGCAATTCTCGACAACTTCTGCTGGCCGAGCTGCGCCAAGCCGGAGAACCTGGGAACGCTCGTTCGCGCGGCCGAGGGTTGCTACGACGGGGCGAAGGCGTATCGCACACCGTTCGTGTCCGGCAAAGACTCGCTGAACAACCAGCTCAAGTACACGGATCCGGCGACGGGCAAGGAGCGCGTGATCGAGATCCCCCCCACTCTTCTCATCACCGGAATCGGGATCGTGCCGGACATCAAGCGGTGCGTGAGCATGGATGCGAAGCGGGCGGGGAATGTGCTTGTCCTCATCGGCACGACCACGGACCAGATGGGGGGCTCCCACTATCTGCGGGTCGGCGACGCCGCCCAGGGCACACGGGTTCCCGCGACTGACCTGATCAAAGGCCCACGGACGGCACGCCTGATCGCGGATCTCATCGCCAAGGGCCTGGTCGCATCGGCGCATGACGTTTCAGATGGAGGCCTGCTTGTCGCCGTCAGCGAAATGCTCATCGCCGCGCCGGGGCTGGGTGCGATTCTTGACCTTTTGAAGGTCCACGCCGACCCGATCGCGGCCGCCTTCTCGGAATCGCCGAGCCGCTACGTGATCGAAGTCGCGCATGGGGATGTGCCCAAGGTGCGGGCGTTGGCGAAGGACATCGCCGTAACAGAGATGGGTCGTCTCAGCGATTCGGGCCGGCTGGTGTGGAAGGACCAGGAGGTCGATGCGAAGACAGAGGAGCTTGCCGCGGCATGGCTGAATCCGCTCGATTGGTAGTCATCGGGCGATAATCGGTCACAGAGCTTGTCATCCGCTGAACACCAGTCGCGGGATGATGATGTACGCGTTGGAGAACGGCTGTCGCGGAAACAGGCACGCCGAGTTTGCGGACAGTTATCTCAAACCGTATTCTTTGAGCTTCCGGTACAACGTTCGCTCGCCAATTCCGAGCAGTTTGGCGGCGTGTTCGCGGTTCCCGCCGGTGAGGCGGAGCGTTTCGCGGATCGCGCGTTTTTCGATTTGCTCCAGGCTTGTGCCCGCGAGTGAACCGCCGCCCGCCCCACTTGCTCCACCGCCCGTGGCGCCGGGATCGGCGACGCCGGCGCCATCTTCATCGGCGACACGGATGTCGTCGGGAATATGGCGAACATCGAGCACAACTCCCCCGGTCGCCGGTTTGTCGGCGGCTTCTCCGACCGCGATCACCACCATGTTCTGAACCACGTTGAGAAGCTGCCGCACGTTTCCGGGCCAATCGAACGCCGTCAACCGCATCATCGCCGCATCCGTGATGTCGGGAGTGGGCTGATTCGGGAAGTTCGCCGTCGCGGCCTTGGCGATCGCGTGCCGCACAATCCGCGGGATGTCTTCACGCCGTTCGCGTAGTGGCGGCAAGTGCACAGTGGAGCCTTGAATTCGGAACAGCAGGTCCTCACGGAACTCGGCCCGCGACGCCATCGCCTTGACATCCTTGTTGGTCGCGCTCACGAGGCGGACATCGCTCTTCCGGGTTTCGTTGGACCCCAGCCGCACGACCTCGCCGGTCTCGAGTACTCGCAGCAGCTTGGCCTGCATCTTCAGCGGCATGTCGCCGATTTCGTCGAGAAAGAGCGTACCTCCCGTGGCGTACTCGAAGACGCCTTCACGGTCCTTTTCCGCCCCCGTAAACGCTCCGCGGACATGGCCGAACAGCTGATCCTCGAGCAGGTTCTCAGCTTCCGCCGCGCAGTTGAGCGCAACGAAACGCTTGGCAGACCTCGGGCTGTTCTTGTGAATCGCCTGCGCAATCAATTCCTTGCCCGTCCCGCTCTCGCCGGTAATCAGGACGGGGAGATTGGATGCCGCGACGGTCTTGACCTGCCGCAGAATCCGGCGCATTGGTTCGGACCCCGCGATGATTCCGGCGAAGCCCTCGTGCTGGACCAAGTCGCCGAGGCCGGTGTTCGACGCCTCGTGACGGAGCAGCACCGTTTCCGCCGCGCGATTCACCAGGTTGCGGAAGACCTCGAGGTCCAGCGGCTTTTCGATGAAGTCGTACGCCCCGTGCTTGAACGCCGCGCGGGCGGTGGGCACATCGCCGTGCGCCGTGACCATGATGGTCTCGGCCTGGGGCTGAAGCCTCCTCGCCGACTCAAGCACCTTCAGTCCGGCATCCGCACCGTCCGCGGCGATTCCGCTCTGCCCACCGGAGTTGGGCATGCGGAGGTCCGTGATGATGACGTCAAAGGCCCCGAGCCGTAGCTCTTCAAAGGCCGCGGGGGCCGAGTTCACGATCGTACAGATGTGTCCCGGCTTGCGGAGAGCCTCGGCCATGACCTCGGCATGTTCGGCTTCGTCATCGACGATCAGGACCTGGGCGCGGCTGGAGGGCTTTGAATCGGGCGTCGTCATGTACGCGGATGGTACGTTCCCGCCGGCGGTTCCGTCTGAGCCAAACGGGCGCGATCCCGGCGCTCGGTACGATGCGCCGGTCCGGCGTCACCAGCGAGTCCACATGTGAAGGATGCAACGGCCCGAGCTCTGCTGCTGACTGTGAACTCCGTGTGCTTTGGCGCGCTCTGGGGAATGATGGTCGCGCCCCGGGGTGGCGCCGGAGCCGGCGCTGTGGCGGGGGCATTGTTCGGCGCGGTGTGCTCTCCGGTTCCGGTGCTCGCTTTGAGGCGAAGGACCATTGGCTCCGCCCGGTGGATCTGGCTGGGTGCCACGACGACCGTTGCCGCGGTGATCGCGATCGTTCGGGCTCCGCCGACGGTAGCGTTCCTGACGACAATGGCCGCGTACGTCGGCTCTTGCCTCGTGGCACGATTGCTTCACTCCGAACTGGTCGAGTTGGTTCCAGGGAGGTGCGGGTCGTGCGGGTACGACCTTTCGGGACTGAACGGACCGTGCCCTGAATGCGGTATGCGGCCGCCGGAACCGACTACATCACGGTGAGGCGTGACGCCGCGCACATCGCGATCGCAATCGCGTCGGCCACATCCGGGGGCTCCGGCACGGCCTTGAGGCAGAGCCGGTCTTTCACTGCCGCCTGCATCTGGTCCTTGCTCGCGTGCCCGTTGCCGGTCAGAAATTTCTTGATCTCGTTGGGCTTGAGCTCGAGCAGGGTCAGCTGCGCGCGCCGAACGGCGAGCAGAATGACGCCGCGTGCGTGTCCCATGGAAATGGCCGTCGCGGGGTGTTTGTAGTGGGCGAAGAGCGCCTCGACAGCGACAGCTTCGGGCTTGAGTCGCTCGATCAACGCGGCGACATCCGTCTCCAGTTCGAGCAACCGATCGGAAACGGTCTCTCGTTTCCCGGCGCCTTTGAGTCGGAAGACACCCGCCTCAACCAGGGTCGGTTCTCCTCGCCCGTTCGCCGAAAGCACGACGCACCCATAGCCCGTGATTCGAAGCCCGGGATCGATACCGAGAAACCTCACACTCGTCCTTCCGTGGTAGTTCGGCTTCCGCCAAAGTGCTCCATGTAGTGCACAATCGTCTTCACCGTCGAATCGGCTTCGATATTCACCCGGTGCCCCGGCCTGAGCGTGCCCAGCGTCGTGACCTCCAGTGTCGTTGGGATCAACGCCACCCCCACCACACCCTTCGCAGGATCCACTTCCGCCAGGGTCAGGGAAACCCCGTCGAGACAGAGCGACCCCTTGGGGATCATGTACTTCATCAACTGTGAGCCGGGCCGGACCCACATCCGCCAGTCCGCGCCCTCTTGGACCCGCTCGACCGTGCCGGTTCCATCGACATGCCCCTGGACGATGTGCCCGCCGAGCATGTCTCCCAGGCGCAGGGACCGCTCCAAATTCACCTTTGAACCGGCCTTCAAGTCTCCCAAGGTCGTCTTGTTCAGGGTTTCGCGAACCACGTCAAACTGCATCGTGCCGTGACCCGATTGGGCCAGAGTGAGGCAACATCCGCTCACGGCGATCGACTCGCCCGGAACAAACTCCCATGTGGGCCCTGCGACCGCGAGCCGGACGGCCTGGCCACCGGCGGCTGCCTCGGCCGACCGCACCACCCCAACGCATTGCACGAGACCTGTGAACACGGGGGAACTGTCGCACCTTCGAGGCCGCATGTAAAGTGGCAAATTCGGCGTCGGCTTGACCCACCGCCCGCCAGCCTCGATACTGGTCGGCCCGAAAGCACCCGTCCGAACGCCCTTGGAGTCGCCCCTGATGCCACGTGCCCGCCTGTACTGTTCCTCCCGCCGCGGACTGGCCCTGATCGTCGCGGCCGTCAGCGCCGGGGTCGGCTGCTCGTCCGACACCTATTCCGTTGGCCGCGGCAAGACTGCCGACCAGCGGCTGGCGGACTTCAAGGTTGACGCGGGCGATTGGGCCAAGCTCGGGTACCGGCCGGACTGGACGGGATTTCCGACCATCACCGGCGCCCTGCCGATCGAGTTCATCCTGCCGCAGGCGGACGCGGTGGTCGTTCTCGAGGGTGGGAGCGAGGTGTCCATCTTGGAGCCGACAACGGGCAACCTGCGTGTGTCAGACCAGTTGGCAAACCCGCTGACTCGATTTGTCGGCCTGGCGCGCGACGGCGACCGAGTCTACGTGGTGAGCGAGGCCGAGGTCTTCACGGTTGATGCCCAGTCCGGTGTGCTCCGCGATCGCAAGAAGATTGAAAAGCTGGTGTCCACGGAGCCGACTCAGTTCGGCGGGCTCCTGATCTTCGGAACCCCGGCGGGTGAGGTCATGGCGCACATGGCCACGGGCAGCGTCGGCGGCGTCAAGGTCTGGGGATTCGGCATGGGCGGGTCGGTGACGCACAAGCCGGCCCTCATGGGTTCGGTCGTCGGGGCGGTATCCCAAACCGGCCAGGTCGCGTTCCTGGACGCTCAGACCGGCGGGCTTGTCGGGCGCAACGTGATATACGGTGGCCTCGACACCGATCCCGTTTCGGACGGCGAGATCATGTTCGCCGCGAGCACGGACCAATCGATCTACGCCTTTTCCAGCGTCGGCGGCTCGATGATGTGGCGGTACCGGACCGCGTCGCCGCTCCGCGTCCAGCCGACGGCCCACGCCGGCAAGCTGTATTGCTCGGTCCCCGGACACGGACTCATGGCCTTTGACGGCGCGACGGGTGCCGTCGCCTGGGAGTGCAGAGACTTCTCCGACGGCGTTGTGGTCGGCCTCAACCGCAACCGCTTGCTGGTGTTCAACGGCACCGAAGCGGCCTTGATAGACCCGGCCCGGGGCGATCTGCTCGAGCGGGCGCGGCTCCCCGGGGTGGCCAAGCTCCGGCCCGACGCCTTTGTGGACGGCAACCTGTACGCCGTCAGCGCGTCCGGCGTCGTCGCCAAGTTCATCCGGCGGTGACCGGTGAAGGACCTCGTCAAGATCTCGCGGGCGATCCTTTCCGTTTCTGACAAGACGGACCTGGTTCCGTTCGCGAAGGCCTTGGCCGCGCGCGGCGTGGAGATCATTTCGACGGGCGGCACGGCCCACGCGCTCAGCGCGGCCGGCGTTGCGGTCACTCCGATCGACAAGGTGACCGGCTTTCCTGAGATCATGGGCGGGCGGGTGAAAACGCTGCACCCGATGGTCCACGGCGGGCTGCTTGGCGTCCGAGACGATGCGGACCACGCCGCGGCGATGCGCACAAACGGCATCAAGCCCATCGACCTGGTGTGCATTAATCTCTATCCATTCGAGCGGACGATCGGACAACCGGGCGTGAGCGAGGCCGAGGCAATCGAGCAGATCGACATCGGCGGGCCGAGCATGATCCGCTCGGGCGCGAAGAACTTCGAGTACGTGACGGTCGTGACCTCGCCTGCGGCCTACGACCGTGTGATCGGAGAGCTCGAGGCGAATCAAGGACAGACCACGCGGAGGTTGCGGGCCGAACTGGCCGCGACGGCGTTCGGACGGACTGCAGAATACGACTCGGCGATTGCGTCATACCTTGGCCGGACGGGTTCGGTGGCGTTCCCGCAGGTGTTGCGGCTGGGCTACGTCAAGGTGGACGAGTTGCGGTACGGCGAGAACCCGCACCAGGAGGCGGCGCTGTATCGCGATGCGGCTTCGACGGGCCCGACCGTGGTCAATGCCCGGCAACTCCACGGGAAGGAGCTCAGTTACAACAACATCAACGATGCGGCAGCGGCCCTGGAGCTGGTCAAGGCCCTGAGGCGGCTGAGCCCGGAACGGGTCGGGGCCGCGGTTATCAAGCACACCAACCCGTGCGGAACGGCGTCTGTCGCCGCTGGAGCCGGTGGCGTGCGGAGCGCGATCGACCTTGCCATCGCGGGCGATCCCGTAGCGGCGTACGGAGGCATTCTGGCCGTGAATCAGCCGGTCGATCGAGCCGCCGCCGAACGTATCTGCGGGCCCGATACCTTCCTCGAGGTCATCATCGCGCCCGAGTTTGATCCCGAAGCGCTGGAGATGATCTGCAAGCGATGGACCGGCGTGCGAATCCTCGCGACGGGAGACCGGGCCGCGACCACCAACCGCAAGCTCGAATATCGCTCCGTGCCCGGTGGGATGTTGGTGCAGGACCGGGACGTTCGGTCACCTGCGCCCGAGTCGTGGACGCATAGTGCGGGCCCCGCGCCGTCGGCCGACCAGCTCGCCACCGGCGCGTTTCTCGAAGTGGTTGTCCGGTTTGTGTCGAGCAACGCAATCGTCCTGGGTGGGAGGGTCGCCGGCGCGGCGACTTCTGTCCTGCACAGCGCCGGAGGGGGCCAGGTTGATCGCGTCACGGCGTGCAAGATCGCCGTGGACAAGGCCGGACTTCGTGCCAAGGGCGCGGTGGCCGTCGGTGATGCGTTCTTCCCGTTCCCGGACGGACCGCGGATCCTGATCGATGCGGGCGTGTCGATGATCGTCCACCCGGGCGGGTCCAAACGCGACCAGGAGACCTTCGAGCTCTGCAACTCCCGCGGCGTGACCTGCATGACGACCGGCGTGCGGCACTTCAAGCACTAGCGGGGCAGCGTCGCAAGGCCGTCAGGGAATGTGCAGCAGCACCGACTGCGGGTGAGCGAGATGGATGCGCTCGGTGAGTTCGGCCACGGGAAAGATGCACAGGACAAGCATCGACTCCGCGATCGCCCGCGACATGAGCCGGGGCGAAATGGTCACGGTCGGCGGCATGCGCACCCTGAACGAATGCGGCCAGAACCGCGGAACCGTTTTCGAGTATTCCTTGAACGAGTCGCCAAAGAGCTCGACCAGACGCCGCTCCTCTCGCAGGATCGTCGGCCAGTGGGTCAGGAAGAACAATCCGCCGAACACCGCCGCGAGCGTGATCGACTCGAACGCGAGCCCGGCGCCGACAAAGCCGAAAAAGCTGAAGAAGTACAGCGGATTGCGCACCAGAGAGTACGGCCCGTCCGTCACCAGCTCGGCGTTCTTTCGGCCGCAGATGAATGAAGACGACCAGAGCCGGCCCAGCGCCGCGAACACGAGGAGTGCAAAGCCTGAGAACTCCATCGCGAGGTCAACGCCGGATCCTTCATCGAACGTGTGGTGCGAGACGAGAGCAACGCCGGCCACGGGAAGAGCGAGAAGCTTGGAGGTGGTGATTCGTTGCGACATTTCGGAACTCGATCTCCCTCGGTCGGCCGCGATGCACGCTGCGGGGTCGAAGATTAGCAGCCCTCGATGTCCGATTCCCATTCACGAGTGACCCGTAGGGGCATCGCCCTACGTCGAGAGAGGCGCCCGCCGCTCCTTGATCGACAGTTCGAGAGGTTGAGCGTCAGTCAGGTCCCACGAAAGCAGGAACTCTCGAAGCCACTCCGCCGCGTCAAGGAACAACTCCGCCGACCACGCGCCGCTGCCTCCGTGCAGGAACACGACGCCGTCCTTGATCCACAGGTGACCGGGCCGACCACCCATCAGCATGTCGATCGTCGATCGGTTGAGCACGGCCTGCGCGGCGGGAAGGCAGTCGGCCCAGACCCCGAACTCCGAGTCGAACTCGGGACGACCGGTCCGAACGCGCACGAGGCCGGCGTGCGTGATGCGGTCGCGAAAGGACTCGGCAATGTTCTCGATCGCGCCGCCGCTGCCGCGGGCCTGGAGGCGGCCGCGCCGCTGGTCGGCGCGGTATGCCAGATCGATGATGAACGCGTTTCGTACGAGCGGCAAAGGCGATTCGACGGCGATGAACCCTGACACGTGGTCCCCGCCAACCGCGCTCACGAGAGGGTCTCGCAAGAACTGCGTCCCGGCGTCTCCCATCCAGACTCGACACTCCTTGCCCAGAAGGTTCCATGCAAGGGTGACCGTGTTGTACGCGGACTGGGCCAGGCGGAGCTGGGTGCCCTGAAGCTGCGGGGTCGCATCGGTGGCACGCTGATCCAGGCCGGAGCGGAAGGTTCCGCCGAGCTCTCGGGCGACCACTTCCATCCGGCGGCCACGAAGCCGCATGCGGAAGAACCAGATGCCCGCGTAGTAGCCGCCGAAGCCAAGAAGCAAGGCGACGGGCACAATCCAGATTCGCCAATCAGCGGGCGGTGGCGCGAGTTGGGCCGGGAGCAAGCTCATTGATGGGTTCTACGGATGATCCGAGACATCGTGCTCACTTCTGCCTACACGTTGTCGACGGTAGCCGGTGCGGGACGCTTGGCGAGTTCTTCCCGGAGCACGCGGGCCGCGACCTCTCGCCACTGATCGGTGATCCACCCTTCGTCGCCCGCGGCGACCGGATGGACCACCCACCCGGCGGCCGTCAGCCGAGCCCTCATCATGTCGGCCGCCGCGGATGTCGACGCGTGCACCACAATCGGGCACGCGGGCTTTGTCCGGCACATGGCGTTCAAGAGGTCCTGCGTCAGTTCGCCGTTCTGACCCTCGCTGTTCGCCATGGCGTCTGCGCTCATCATGAGCAGGCGAAGCCGTGGAAACCATTCGCGCTGCTGCCAGTACAGTGCACCCGGATGGCGCATCGAGATTTCGAGCGTTGGAAACGAAGGCTTGATCGCGTTGTAGAGTTGAGAAAATCGCACATCGTTGTCGTCCACGATCAACGCCGCGGGGATCGTCATCGCTTCCTGGTACGCACGTTCGATGCGGCGGTTCTTTGCCACGACCGCGGCGGTGTACGCCGCAAAGGCCGCGACCAGCGATCCGATGATCGGCAGGACTCCGACAATGTTCCACGCGAGCGCGATGTCCTTGTGCCGCGCGCCGACGATGATCGCGTCCGTCAACGCGACAACTCCCGAAACGATCAACAGCAGGATGGACGTGCAGCCGACGGCCATCCCGCGGCCCGCCGCGTCCTGCCCTTTGGCAACCAGGTTTGGATTTGCGTTGATTGCGTAGGTAAGGATGAGCGGAGCGAAGAACGCCAAGGTGAGGAGGAGAATGGCGACTTCAGGGGACTTCAATCCGGTGCTCGATTCTATGAGTACGTTCGGGCTCCGCGACGAAGATCCTGCCCCTGCTTACTCCAGCCAGTCCCGCGCCTTGAGCCGCTCCGGCACATACGTCTCCGTCACGTACGAGATGTCCTTGGTGATCATGGCTTCGACTTCCATCTTGAAGCCGTTGCGGAGCATCGCGTCGATTTCCTTCAGCCACGGCTTGTGCCCTTCGAACCACGGGTACGCGGCGATTTCCTTGGCGCGCTTGATGTCGTTGTCCGTCAGCTCGATCTTGACGGCGTCTGAGAGATCGCACGCCTGGTAGTCCTTGGCGCGGATGCCGAGGAACTTGGCGTTGGGAATGGCGAGGCGCGAGGATTCGAAGGCAAGCGAGATCGAGCCCTGCTTGATGACGCTGTAGATGTAGTGTCCCCATGGATCGCAGTCGAGCAGACAAATGACCGGGAGCTTGAGTTCCTGGCTGAGACGCTGGAGAAGGCGGCGGCAGCCCCGTGGCGGCTGGCCCGCTCCGTGCGTAAGAATGCAGTTGTTCTTTTCCCAGAACCGGTCCTCGTTGAAGCGGTTCCAGACCGTTCCCTTCTCGACGTGCAGGACGAACTTCGCCTCTGACTTCTTGAACTGGATGACATCCGGTTCGACAATGCTGGGAATTCCCCAGCCGCCGGAGCCCATGCGGCGGGCGTCGATCTCGTCGCCCTTGTCGACGATCGTGATGTTGCCGACAAGCGTGCCGCGATTCTCGGCGAAGACGTGGAGCTCTTCACGGAGAGAGCCGAGCGTTACCTCGAGGTCCTCGAGAATGGGGTCGGACTCGTCCTGAGATTCGAACGTGTTCTCACTGGTCCCCTTGACGGTGTGCTTTGCCTTGTAGAACACGCCGCGGAGGCTGCTGGTCTTGTCGGCGTCAATGAGGTCCTTGATCGTGCTCGCGTGGAGCATGGTCTGCATGAACTGCTTAGCCTGGTTCAGGTTGAAGAGCTCGCGCTCCGCCGTGCCCGATCCCATCTGAAGAATCCCGGCTTTCTTGTTCCAGATCGTGTTGGACTTGGTTCGCGTGGGGATTTCAAGGCGAGGCTCGCGCCCGCCGAGAGACTTCTTTGCGACCTCGTCGGCCAGATCGACAATTTTGCCCAGGGTTGCTTTGTCGCGCGGCTTGAGCTTGACGGGCGCTTTGGGTGAGGACTTGGGGATCGACTGCTTGGCCATGGGGCACTCCGTTGCCGAAGGGCGACAGTGTACGGTGAGGATACGGTGGCGGCACGCCAGGGAACCCCCATGCGATCGAGCCGTCGTACCATCTTCCGCAGCCACACGCACCGCCAAACCAAAAGGACTCACATGAACGTCAAGCTTCTCTGCACCATCGCCGGTCTTGCTCTTGCGCCGGCCGCGCTTGCCCAGGACTCAAAGGACCCAAAGGCGGCGCCCGCCACGCAGGACGCCGTGGACCCCGCCGCAAAGGAGTTCATCACGAAGTTTCGGGCGGCCATCAAAGAGGTCAAGGACCTCTCCTGCACCATCGAGCAGAAGCAGACGGCGGAAGGCAAGACCGACACGTTCAGAGGAGAGGTCGTCGCGACGATCACACGCGTCCCAGGGGCCAGCGGCGCCGGGATGCTCAAGCACTTCCGGATTGTGTCCAAGGGCGAGAACGGGGACACCGCCTGGGGCTTTGACGGCAAGACCGCCACGCGGCTGGACCACGCGAAGAAGACGTTTGCGTCGGTCGAGTCTCCTGACGGGCAGGCGTACCCCGTGGCTGAGGCCTACCAGGTATTCCCGATGTGGGCGCTGTCGGACGTGTTGACGAATCCGAACGCAAAGCTCGTCGCGGCCAAGCTACTCCCCGATGCCACCGTCAACGGCGTCGAGTGCAAGGTCGTCGGTTACACCGTTGAGATTCCTTCGCCGGCGAATCCGGACGAGAAACCGAGCAAGATGGTGCTCAGGCAGGTGCGGCACATCGGGGCAATCGATCTGCTTCCGCGCCGAATTGAGTCGTCCACCGCGATGGAAGGCGAAGGTGCGGGCGAGTTTCAGGCGCGGTCGTTTGTCGGCAACTACACGAACGTGAAGGCGAACACCAAGCCAGGCGAGCAGGTGTTTACGCTCGCCGCCAAGGATGGGTTCAAGACCGTCGACGCCGATCCGCAGGAGCTGGGTGTGCCGAGCGACCAGCCACCGAAGCTCAAGTTCGCCGAGAAGGACGCCGCGCCCGACTTTGCCCTCAAGACGCCCGAGGGCAAGGAAGTGACACTCGCCAGCCTCAAGGGCAAGGTCGTTCTTCTCGACTTCTGGGCCACGTGGTGCGGGCCGTGCAAGGCAGCGATGCCGAGCATCCAGAAGCTCCACGAGAAGTACAAGGACAAGCAGGTGGCCATCATCGGCGTCAACACGTGGGAACGCGGCGCGGCGGACCTGGCCCAGAAGTACATGGAAAAGAACCAACTCACGTACGGCCTGCTGCTCAAGGGCGACTCCCTCGCCCAGGCCTACGGCATTTCGGGAATCCCCACCCTGGTGCTGATCGGGCCGGACGGCAAGATCATCCACACCGGCGTCGGCTTTGGCGATGGTGAGGAAGAGCACCTCGCCGACCTGATCGACAAGGCTCTCGCGAGCAAGTAGGCGCTACGGAATCTTCCGTCGGTTGAGCGAAACGAGCGTTGTGCCGGAGCTGTCGATCAGCTCGGCGGTGTCGTTCGCGGCCGTGAAGCCGCTGACCGCGCGCAGCGCCGCGAAGAACTCTCGCTCGACAGCGTTGGCCTCGGATGAACCGGCCATCTCCGTCGAGATGATTGGATCCAGCCGGAACCCGCCGCCGCTCAGCCTGACCGGGTCAACGCGCGATGAATAGGAGTTGACGCCGCCGCGGCCGGAGACTGCCCCTCCCGCCTCAATCTTGATCGTCGGAACGATGTCGGCAACCGGATGACCGTTCATCGCCGCGACAAGCCATTCGCCGACAACCGCCCGGGCAGGCACCGGGGCGGGCAGGCTGGAGTTGGACCTGCAGCCCGCAACGAGAGCGGCGACGACGACCATTCCCACCCAGCGATTCACGCCTATCCCTCTCACTCAAGCGGCACAAGCCGAATGTCCCGGAACTGGATTTCGACGCCTTCGCTCTGCAGGCAGACATGCCCCGGAACCTGCTCGGCACCGGTCGCACGGTTCAGCTCTTCACCATTGACGTAGAGGACAACATCACCCCCGTTGACGATGATCTCGTATTCATTCCACTCGCCGACGGGCCGTTCGGCAGTGCGGGTGCGGGGCGTGTGGCGGTCCTTCTGGCGGGCCGGGTCGCCAATGTACTTGAAGCCGCCAATGCCGTAGAAGTCGCCCGCGTTGCCGCTCATGAGTTGGGCCTCAAGGCTCTTGGGCCACACCTTGTCTTCACCGGTCATGCGAAAGAGCACGCCGCTGTTGCCGGCTTTCTTGGTCTCCGGGTTGAAGCGCCACTGTAGACGAAGGATGAAGTTCGTGTAGGTGTCCTTGGTGCGGATGTAGCCGGCGGGCTCGCCCTTGCAGACCAGAACTCCATCTTTGACAGACCAGACGGACTCGGGAGTGATGCCCTTCGCCGAAGCCTCGGGAACAATCGGCACCCAGCCCGCGAGGTCTTTGCCGTTGAAGAGCTTTTTCTCGCCCGGCCGGTCCGCATTCAGGTCGCGGACCTTGATGTTCCGGAACGCCACCTCATCACCATGTTCCTGGAGCGCGATGTGGCCCTTGGGCTGGACGCCAAATCCTTCGGTGTCCTTGAACTTGCCCGCGGCGATCTTGGCGAGCCAGTCCGGCGTCGGCTTGCCGGCCGCATCGAACGCGACGACGTCGACCACCTTCGTGCCATTGAGCCAATGCTGGATGTCGCCGTTCCGGATGTAGACGCGGGCGTCGTTCCAGTCGGCCGACTTGGACGTCTTGCCTTCGGCCGGCGAGTACATGTCGTATAGCGCGCCGGCCGAGTGCGGATCGGTCGGTTTGATGTTGTTCCCGGCGTCGTCGAGGATCTGGAACTCCGGCCCGGTCTGGTAGCTCGCGCCGTGCTTTTCCGTGCAGCGATAGATGATCCCGCTGTTGGCCTTGGGCGCGGTCTTGTATTGAAGGATCAGCTCGAAGTCACCGTACTGATCGGCGGTGATGATGTCCCCCCCACCGCCGCCGGCGGATGTGGCAAGCACACCGTCCTTGGCCGACCATCCCTTGGATGGGAACGACGGCTGCTTGTAGCCCCGCCACTGCGACGTGGCATCGGGCCCGGAGAGCAGCTTGAATCCCTGGGCCTGCTCGACCTTGGTCAGAGTTGGCTGGGCGGTCGCGGCGGCAACGATGGTAAGAATCGGGGCGAGCATGGTCCGGCTCCGTGAGGTGTTGAGCAGCAGTCTATTCTGCCCGGGCCGAAATCGCGACGGAGGGGTTCGTGGACGATCTGGTCAGGAATGAGGCGCTCAGGATCTCCATCGAGTGGGGGCCGCGGCGATCGATTCCTTATGAAACCCGTCTCGCGAATTCGCGGCCGGAACTGGCCCAATCGCAGATCGAGGAGTTACGCACCTTGTGCGCCCAGGTCGAATCGGAGGCCTGGGGGACCGTTGTGCAGCACTTCAAGGCGAACGGAATGAACGATGCCGCGGCGATCGACGCATGGACGACGGCGCTGCGTGCGAAGTGGCCTTGGCTCAATCAGAACAACCTCGCCAGCCTGTGGACCCAGGGGTGCTACTACGCGTGGAAAGAGGGAGATCTGACGTAGCCCAATCGTGGGCCGACGACGTCAGGACTCGCTCGGCGAGCTGGTCGAACCGGACTGCGACTTGATCACGCTCCAGATCCGATCAATGGACTGAACCGTGTTGCTGGTCGCTTCGCGCATCGCCCCAAGATTCTCCTGGATCTGGTCGGTGGCCTTCGACGTTTGCTGCGCCAGGCGCTTGACCTCCGCCGCGACAACCGCGAAGCCCGCCCCGGCCGCCCCGACGCGCGTCGCCTCGATCGTCGCGTTGAGCGCCAGCAGGTTGGTCTGATTGGCGATCCCCTCGATGACCGACGACATGCTCTGGATCTGGCCCGCCGTCGTCGCCAGCTTGTCTACCACCGCACGCGTGGATGTGAAATCGCCCTCCAGCTCCGCGCGCCGACGTTCCGCCTCGCGGATTTCCTTCTGCTGGTGGTCCATTTCCTGAGTCGCCGCGTTGATCGACACCGCCGCGCGACGGAAGGACCCCAGCATCCCGTTGAGCAGCACGCGCCGAAAGAACTTGCCGCGGCTTGCGTACTCGAGCGACGCCGTCGCTTCGCGGACGAACGCGTCGGTCATGTCGAGCATGTGGTTGATCGCGAGCAGGAGTTCCGCTTCCGGGGCCTGCGGGTCGATGTTCAGGATCCGGGCTTCCATGTCCCCGGACGCCGCGGCGCGACAGACTTCCACGGCCCGGGCGATCCATTCGCTGGCGGCGGGTGGCGACGACGATTCCATGGCGACAGACATTCGGCCTCCAGTCAGATCAGCGAGAAGATGAGTTCCTCGTAGGACACGCCCTTGCCCTTGAGAAAGTCCAGCAGCACGGGGTACGACGCGGCGATCGCCAGCTTGGGGTTGTCGTGCTGGCGTTCGACCTGCAGGAGCTTGCGGTACACCTCCTTGATGGCGGCCAGCCCCGACGGCGGCGGCACACGACGGTTGGAGTGATACCCGACAATGCGGTCGTGCCCGTCACAGGTCGGCGTGACGTGCGCGAACACCCAGTAGTGGTCACCGTTTTTCGACCGGTTGAGAACGTACGCGAACACTTCCTGTCCCTGCGCGATGGTGTCCCAGAGGAACTTGAAGATGCAGCGCGGCATGTCCGGGTGCCGCACGATATTGTGCGCCTTCCCAAGCAGCTCTCGCTCCGTGTATCCCGACACGTGGACGAAGACCTGGTTGGCGTACGTGATGCGCCCCTTGGGATCGGTCTTGCTGACAATGATCTCGTTCTCGCCGAACGTGCGCTCGATCCCTGTCAGCTCCCCGGTTGATGCAGCCATGCTTCCTCGCTTCCCTCTCGCGCCGCGATTGCGGATACGCGCATCCGCTATCGGCCGGAGAGTTCGGCGACTTCAGCGTTTGTGTTATCGGAAGCGTTCAGAACAGCGACGGGCCGTCTTCGACCCGGACCAGCTTTCCATTCACCAGCCGCATGCGGAGCTTCGCCTTGCTCGTCGGCGTTTCCCCACCCGGCTTCGCGCTTGGAGCCGCGGCGTCCGACGGCGCCGGCGCTCGCCGGGATTGTGGGGTCGGCTTCGGATTGGAGCCCCTGCCCGTCCGTTTGACCGCCGCCGGCTTGCCGGCCGGCGATTCGAGCAGCCGCGGCTGATGTCTTTCGACGGCAGACTTGGCAAGCGACGCGACCTTGACAGCCGCGGCTTCTGCCTTGGAGACCCTGCCGGGGGGTGCGTCGGTCGGTTCCACCCCGACCGCTCCGGCATCGGCAAGGGGAACGATGATGACGCCGTCGGTGTCCTCGGGGTCATCCTTGATTCGCTTGCCCTCGTCATCGAGCTGAAGGTCGGCGATGGCGGTGCGTTTCTTCGCCTGCGCGAGCAACGCCTCGTAGAGCCTCTTCGCGTCGGCGCCGTTGATCGCGTTGATCGCTTGAGACACCTCGCCGATGTAGCGCTCGAAGATGTCGCGGCGCTGGCCTTCGCGACGCATACGGGCCCGCTTGCGGAGGTAGGTGCCCAGCTTGCGTCCGCACTCCATGAGCGCGAGTTTCATTTCCTTGCGAATTTCGTCGTAGTCCGCGATCGCCTCCTTGGATTCGCTGGTGAACGGCACCCACACGCTGGCCATGTGGATCATGATCACCAGCGGGCCGATTGGGATGCTGCTCTTGGGTTGCTGGAGGTCGTAGTTGCGCCAGTTGGTTTCGGTGACGGCCTTGAAACTCGAACACGCGGACTGCTGGTACAGCAGCGGGACGCGGTTGGCGAAGCGGATGACGCGGGCGGATTCCTCCGCCGGAAGCTCTCCTCCGAAAGCAATCGCGGCCTCGATCAGGAACGGACGGCCGCGGTAGATCGCCGGCTCGCGGCTGCTGGCGGCGTAAAACTCCGCGCGAACGCCTTTGAACATGCCCTTGAGAAGCTGTTGAACGCCGATGGGAGCGAGGCAGTCAATAGGCGGCGGGGCGAGGCGGACCTCCTGGAACTCGCGGTAGAGTTTTTCAGCGTGTTCAGGCTCGACATCGCAGACGCGCGTACGCGAGGTCTTGCCGATCTTCTCGCAGAGCGCGCTGGCCGTCGCGGACGAGACGCGGCAGAACTCTTCCTGCAGGAACTTGTAGAGCGTGGGCTCCTTCGTGTCCTTGAGCATCTGGAGCAGCGTCCCCAACTCGACGCCCTTGGGATGAGGCTGGATCTCCTTTGTCTCGGGAGGCAGTTCGGTAACGGCGCGCGGGAACAGGATGAGGCCGTTGGTTTCAGTCGTGACTTGCGGCTCAACCGGAGCAGGGGCGGGAAGTGGCGCGTCGGCGACTTTGGATTCGTGGGCCTCGTCCTGTGGTCGCTTTCTCTCCCGCTTCTGATCGAGCGGAAGCTCGGGCTCATCCTCGATCACCTTGCCCGGCGGCACGAACACGATCCGCGCGTGCGGGTTGGCGATGGCGGTGAGTTCCAGAAACTCATCCACCGAGCCCCTGCCCTTCTGGTAGCGACCTTCCAGTTCAATCGTGACGCACGTGCCCGTCGGGAAGTCCTGCGGGTTGAGAAACTCGCCATCACGCGCAAGCTTCTTGGTCCCGGCCGTCAGGTCGCGCAGCCGCTGAACGGGGAAGTCCTGCGTCTCCTCATCGGTCGTGACCTCCGCCCGGTTCGTCTTCGTGTTCATCGCCAGCTCGATGTGGTGAGCCGGCTTCTTCGGGTTCGGGCGCGTCTTGATGACCATCGGTTTGCCCGTGGTGATTAGACCGTACATGCCCGCCGCGGAAATACCGATGCCCTGCTGGCCTCGGGACATCTTGAGTCGATGGAACTTCGAACCATACAGCAACCGCCCGAAGATGTTCTCGACCTGCTGGCGAACGATCCCCGGCCCGTTGTCCGCGACCGTGATCCGGTATCGCTGCGAGGCCGCGACTTTGGGCTTCTTACCCTCGCCTTCCTTCGCGGGCGCTTTGGCCGGCTTGCCGGTGTCTTCCAGGTCCTCGATGGCAACGACGATTTCTGGCAGGATCCCTGCTTCCTCGCACGCGTCGAGGGAGTTGTCCACCGCTTCCTTGACAGCGGTCAGCAGGGCCTTGCGCGGGTTGTCAAACCCAAGGAGGTGCCGGTTCTTCGCGAAGAACTCGGAGACCGAGATGTCACGCTGCTTGGAAGCGAGCGTTTCGGCCGTGACCCGCTTGCGGGAGGGCTTGGAGTTCTTGTCTGACAAGGGTGTGGTGGATGGGGGAGCGGGCGGTTCGAGCAGTTCGAGCAGGGCTGGTTCAACCAAGGCTGGTTCGGTCATTTCGCGGCCCTCCGTGGCTGCGGGCAGATGGTCAAGGGGTTCATGATATCCGAGGCGGCGAATCGCGGAGTCCTGTACCATCCGTTCGTATGTACAGACTCCTTCTGATCGTCCTGTGCCTCGCGATGCTCCAGCCCGCCACGGCGCAGGAAGGCGCGAAGACCGAAGCGAAAGTCGACACCAAGAAGGAAGAAAAGAAAGACGGCGCTCCCGTCACAACCACGCACGAGGTCACCATCGGCGGCAAGCTGATCAAGTACGCCGCGACCGCGGGATACATGGAGTTGCCCGACTACGACGGCAAACCCAAAGCGAACGTCTTCTACACGTCGTACATCAAGGCGGCCGAGAGCGACACGCCCGCCAAGACGGCGGCCCGGCCGATCATGTACTGCTTCAACGGCGGGCCGGGATCGTCGTCGGTGTGGCTGCACCTGGGATGCATCGGGCCTCGCCGCGTGGACTTCGCAGACCCAAACGAAAAGCCAGGCGTGCCGTCCAACCCCGCGCCACCGTACAAGGTCATCGACAACGACCAGTCTTGGCTGGACGTCGCGGACCTGGTGTTCATCGACCCCGTCGGCACGGGCTACAGCAGGCCGGTCGAGGGTCAGGATGCCCACCAGTTCCATGGCCTGAACGAAGATATCCAATGGGTCGGAGACTTCATCCGGCTCTGGACGACCAAGAACAAGCGGTGGGACTCGCCCAAGTACCTCGCCGGTGAGAGCTACGGCACGACGCGGGCCGCGGGGCTATCTGGGTACTTGCAGGACACGCACGGGATGACGATCTCAGGGATCGTGTTCGTGTCCACCGTTCTGAACTTCCAGACGCTCTCGTTCGACGTCGGCAACGACACGGCGTACTGGCTCTTCCTGCCGACCTACGCCGCGACGGCGTGGTACCACAAGAAGCTCGAGCCAGGCCTCCAGGCCGACCTGCAGAAGACACTTCGAGAGGTCGAGGGCTTCGCGGCAACCGACTACGTGCTCGCGCTCGCGCGGGGCGATGCCCTCTCGGACAAGGAGCGGGACGCCATCGCGACCAAGGTGGCCCGGTACACCGGGCTGTCAAAGCAGTTCGTCCTGAACTCGCGCCTGAGGATCAACATCAGCAACTTCACCAAGGAGCTCCTGCGAGACCAATCCCGCACCGTCGGCCGGCTCGACAGTCGCTATCAGGGAATAGACCGACTCGACATCGGCACCAACCCGGATTACGACCCGAGCTACTCCGCGATCCAGGGACCCTTCACAGCAGCTCTCAATCACTATGTCAGGTCTGAACTCAACTACGAGAACGACCGGGCCTATGAAATCCTGACCGGCCGTGTTCAACCCTGGAGCTACGCCTCCGCGACCAACCGATACGCGACGGTCGCCGAGACCCTGCGGTCCGCCATGAGTGAGAATCGGAACCTCCGGGTCCTCTTCGCCAGCGGGTACTACGACCTCGCCACTCCGTACTTCGCGACGGAATACACGATTACTCACCTCGGGCTCGATCCCGCGCTCAAGGGCAACGTCACACACCAGCACTACGAGTGCGGGCACATGATGTACATCCGGCACTCGGACTTGGTGAAACTCAAGGCAGATGTCGCGGCGTTCCTCGCCGCCGGGGCCCGATAGGCCCTTTCCAAGGGCCTTCGTACCAACCTTCACCGAAACTGGCCTTGTCAAAACCAGAACTCTGTGAGACAGTGGTGACCTCGACAGGAGCCATATCTTGGTCAAGGGAAGTTTCTCGTACCTGTGCATCGTCGGCGCGGCCGGCGCGGTGATCTGCGCGGCCCTTGTTTCAGCGGACCCCAAAGGCCCTCGCCGACCCGGCGCAGGCGGCAACACCGACGTGCCCTCCAGCTTCGTCAACTGGGAGACCGGCCACGTTCACCCTGTCGACTTGACGCCCGACGCAAGCAAGCTGCTCGTCTGCAACACGGCAGACAACCGCCTGGAAGTCTTTGACCTCTCCGGCGGCCTTCCCGTTCTGTCGGCGGAGATTCCCGTGGGGCTGGACCCGATCGCCGTCCGCGCTCGGACCAACGATGAGGCATGGGTCGTCAACAACATTTCCGACTCCGTCTCCATCGTGAAGCTCTCGACCAGGAATGTCATCGCAACTCTCACCACCAAGGATGAGCCCTCCGACGTCGCTTTCGCGGGCACTCCGCAGCGCGCTTTCGTGTCGTGCTCTCAGGCGAACACGGTCCAGGTCTTCGACCCGGCCAACCTTGCCACCGCCCCCACCAACGTCGCCATCAACGGCGAAGACCCCCGGGCCCTCGCCGTAAGCCCCAATGGCCAGACGGTGTACGCCGCGGTTTTCAACTCCGGCAACGCGTCGACCATCCTCGGCGGCGGCGCCACCGGCACAATCGGCTTCCCGCCCAATGTCGTCAACGACAACCCCGGCCCCTACAACGGCGTGAACCCTCCGCCAAACTCCGGCGCCGGGTTCGATCCACCACTGAACGCCGCCGCTGGCACACCACCAAGGGTCGGCATGATCGTGAAGAAGAACGCCGCCGGTCAATGGATGGACGACAACAACCACGATTGGTCTATCAAGGTCAGCGGCGCCCAGGCGGCAAACTCCGGCCGGCCGGTCGGCTGGAACCTGCCAGACCGCGACCTCGCGAGAATCGACGCCTCGAGCCTGTCGGTGACCTATGCCACAGGCATCATGAACATCCTCATGGCCTCCGGCGTCAACCCCGCGACAGGGGAGGTCACGATTGTCGGCACGGACGCGACCAACGAACGCCGCTTCGAACCAAACGTCCGCGGCCGATTCGTCCACGTCAACATCGGCCTCGTCAATCCCAGCACCCTCGCGAGCACGGTCAAAGACCTCAACCCTCACCTGCTGCCGTACACCAATCAACAAGTCACCCAGTCCGAGCGAAACAAGTCCATCGGTGACCCCCGTGGCGTTGCATGGAACCCGACCGGCACACGTGCCTTTATCGCGGGAATGGGCTCGGACAACGTCGTTGTTGTGAACACCGCCGGCGATCGCGCGGGCCTCGCCGACACGATCCCGGTCGGACGCGGTCCGACCGGGGTGGCGTTCGACGCCCAGCGCTCGCGTGTGTACGTGCTGAACCGATTCGATGCATCCGTGTCCGTCATCGACTCCGTCACCCAGACCGTTGTCTCGACCGTGCCGTTCTTCGACCCCACTCCCACGGCCATCAAGGTTGGCCGCAAGCACCTGTACGACACCCATAAGACATCGGGCCTCGGCCAGGCGTCGTGCGCTTCGTGCCACATCGACGGCCGGATCGATCGCCTCGCCTGGGACCTCGGCGATCCCTCTGGCACGGTGAAGCAACTCACCGGCCAGAACCTCGGTGCCGGGATTCCCGGCCTCTCGCCGGGCTCGGCCAACCCTGCGTTCCAACCCTGGCACCCCATGAAAGGGCCGATGACCACGCAGACACTTCAGGACATCATCGGCAAGGAGCCCCACCACTGGCGCGGCGACCGGGCCGGACTCGAAGAGTTCAACCCCGCGTTCGTCGGGCTGCTCGGAGACGACGTTCAACTCACAAACACAGAAATGCAGGAGTTTGAAGACTTCCTCGCATCCATCTTCTACCCGCCCAACCCGTTCCGAAACTTTGACAACACACTTCCCGCCACGCTCACGTTGACGGGGCACTTCACCTCGGGCCGATTCGGGCCAGCCGGCCAGCCGCTCCCACTCGGTCACCCCAACACCGGGCTCGCGCTCTACACGGACTCCACGCGGCGCCTGGACAACAATGCCTTCGCGTGTGTCACCTGCCACACATTGCCAACCGGCGCCGGCACGGATTCAACGCTGAATATCGCGACCCAGCAATACACCCCTTTGGCGGTCGGACCGCAGGGCCAGCACCACCTTCAGCTTGTGTCAACGGACGGCTCGACCAATCTCGCCATCAAGACGCCGCAGCTGCGCAACGCGTATCTCAAGGTCGGTTTCGACACCACCCAGGTGGAGAACAACGCGGGCTTCGGGTTCCTCCACGACGGCAGCGTCGATTCCATCGCGCGCTTCGTAACCGAGCCGATCTTCACTCTTCAGAACGACCAGGAAGTCGCCGACATCGTCTCCTTCATCCTGTGTTTCTCCGGCTCCGACCTGCCCGCCGGCGGCACCAACGTCTTCACTCCTCCGGGAGTCCTCAGCAACGACACGCACGCCGGTGTCGGCGTTCAGACCACGCTTGTCAGCCAGGCCACCGCGCCCGCCACGCAACTCTCGCTCATCTCGTCCATGATTGCTCAGGCACAGTCGGGCAAAGTCGGCCTCGTCGTCAAAGGCATCATCGCCAACCAGCAGCGCGGCTTCACCTACCTTCCCGGCGGCACCCCGGTTTTTCAATCAGATCGAGCGGGGCAGTCGTTCACACCCGCCGCGCTCCTGGCCCTGGCGTCCGTCGGCCAGGAACTGACCTACACCGTGGTACCCAAGGGCTCGGAAACACGCATCGGAATCGACCGCGATCTCAACGGTATTCTCGACCGCGATCAGGCTGACACCGCCTGCTACGCCAACTGCGACGGCAGTCACACACCGCCAATCCTGACGGCCAATGACTTCCAGTGTTTCCTCAACTTGTTCGCGTCGGGCAGTGCTCAAGCCAACTGCGACGGTTCATCCGGCAGCCCGTTGCTCACGGCCAACGACTTCCAGTGTTTCATCAACCGATACGCCGGCGGTTGCCCGTGATCAGTCGGGCCGCTTGACAGCGCGGATGCCCAGAAACATCGGAATCTCGCGCCGTGCGCGGTTCTCTTCCGCCGCGCGTGGCCCCGGCTGGCTGGACCTTCGGCTTGGCCATTCCTCGAGCGACTCAACGAGGAACGACGCCTCGGATAGCGCCTTGATATATCCCTGCAGCGGACGGTGAAACGTCCACGTCTGCACCGGCGTTTCACCCTTGGCGACGTCCCCCGGATTCATCGTGATCGGCGTCTGCCCATTGGACAGGTACCCATCCACTCGCCGGAACTGCTTCGGGCCGTTCTTGTTCGCGCCGGCGCCTTTCTCATCCCACCCCCATGCCGTCTGTCCAGGAGCGCGAAACGCCGGGTGCAGGATGACCAAAACCAGCGGCGCCCCCGGCTTGAGCAGCTCGGCCGCGCCGCGGAGCACCGGCTCCATCGGCTCTATGTTCATGAGCGCCATCGTGCAGATCGCCGCGTCAAACTTCTCGGCCAGGCCCGCTCCACCCAGTGAACGCGCATCCGCAACGGCGTACTCAATCGACAGCCCCTGAGACCGCTCCTTGGCTGACTCGATCAGCCGCGGCGAAGCATCGACGCCCACCACCTGCAGCCCGAGGCCCGCCAGCTTGCGCGACAGCAGGCCCTGCCCGCACGCAATATCAAGCACTCGCATCCCGGCGACCGGCTGAAGCAGGTGCAGTGTGCCGGGAACGATGACATCCTGAAAGTGGTCGCTCCGGCCCTCTTCGATCAACTGGTCATACCACGGCGCAACGTGATCCCACGAACCTTCCGCCGCGGCGGCTGCCTGCTGAACCGGCTCCGGAAGAGGCAGCGCCTGCGCACTCGGCGGTTCAACACCGACAGAGCGATAGAAACTCGGCGGCGCCTGGCTGACAAAACGAACCGGCTGCCCGGTTGATGGATGGGTGAACCCAAGATCTGTCGCGTGCAGCGCCACCCGCTGGATCGGGTCGGACGTTGCGCCAAAGCGCCGGTCGCCGATGATCGGGTGCGACATCTCCTTCATGTGCAGCCGGATCTGGTTCTTCCGGCCGGTTTCAAGCCGCAACTGAACGAGCGAACGCTTCTGCCCGTTGGCCAGTACCCGATAATGCGTTACCGCGAGCTGCGGCTTGTCCGGCGTCTCGCCGGGACGCATCGGCGGCCGCTTGGACCACCGCTCACGCCTCGCATCGGGACCGGTGTTCCTGGCAGTTTCGCCCACGCCGATGCTGCGGGCGTTGCCGAACTCATCCTCCGAGATAAACGTCTGGATTGTCCCGGACGCAAGGCCCCCGCCCTCGCCACCAGAAATCTCACCCTCGACAACGGCCAGGTACAGCCGCTTGATCCGTTTGGCCTTGAAGTCCTCCTTCAGCCAGTGAAATGCCTTCTCGCTCTTGGCGAACACCAGCAGCCCGGACGCTTCCTTGTCGAGGCGATGGATGATCCACACTCGCGCCGGCTTTCGGCTCTTGCGCCCGGACTTGATGTAGTCCTTCACTCGATCGAAGAGGCTGTCCCGCGTCTCGCCGGGAAGATTGGCCGACAACAGCCCGGAGGGCTTGTCCACAATCAGCAGGTCCGCATCCTCGTGAACGATCTTGAGACCGCCGCCGCCCACCGGACCGCCAGCGGAATCACCGCGCGGCCCACGATCCTGCCGGAATCCGTCTTTCCGAAACGGCTTGCCACCTCGGGCCGCGCCCGGACGCGCCGGCCGATCCATTCGAGAGTTGCCACCACGTTCATCCCGTGGCCCGGGCTTGGGAGCGCGCGGAGCCGGCGGCGCCACGCGGGTGGGCTTCAGGCCGTCCTTGGGCACATCACGTTTCATGTCGCGGTTCCAACTTGACGCTCAATGAGTGTCATGAGCCACCCCGCGAACTCACCCTTGGGAACCGGCCCCTTGGTCCGAGTCTCGGAGCCGTCTTTGCCGAGGACCACCGCATCGATGTTCTCGCCGTCCATCGTTTCAAGCGGGTTCCCCACCACCAGGTCGATCTTCTTTCGTTCGAGCTTCTGACGGGCCGACGCCAGGAGCTCTTCGCGCGGCTCCAGGGCAAACCCCACAAGCAATTGGTCCGGCCGGCGACGGCCGGCGACCTGGGCCAGCAAGTCCGGCGTCGGCTCAAGTTCCAGTGTCAACGTCTCGTTCTTCCGCCGGAACTTGCCCCCGAAGAACTGGGGATCGACCTTGGGCCGGTAGTCCGCCACGGCCGCGGCCATCACCAGCACGCGGCACGCGCCCGCTTCTTCCGCCAGGAGCCGTTCGAGGTCGGAACAGGTGCGGAACCGGCGGACCCGGACTCGCGAATCGGAGGGTGTTCGGGTGACCGGTCCCAGGAGCAGCGTGACTTCCCAGCCCCGCTTGGCGGCCTCATCCGCCAACGCGGTGCCCAGTCGCCCTGAAGATCGGTTCCCCAGGAAACGGACGGCGTCGATCGGCTCGTGCGTCGGACCCGCAGTGATGAGCAGGCTCTTGCGAACAGCTGGTGGATTGGTGGGCAAGTGGGCTTCCAGATGACGGCACGGCAACGAGCGGTAGCTGGACGGATCGTAGCCCGCGAGGCCCGTCTGCCTCACCTTGGCTCCACGCGAGAGACCGCGACAGACGGTACGATGTGGGCCGGACCAGGGGGCGCGGAAACTGGAGTGGGTTGAAAGACGCCGCGCCGCGGCGGTTGGGAGCAGTTTGGCTGATGGCACGATCACGACAACAGCTCGGTGACATCCTGGTCGGTTGGGGACTGCTGACTCCGGCCCAGGTTGAGCAGGCGGGGAAGGTGTCCGCGGGCTCCGGCAAGCGGCTGGGCGATGTCATTGTGGAGCTCGGATTTGCGAAGGAAGACCAGGTCGCCAAGGGTCTGGCCAAGCAGTACGGCTACGAGTACGTTGACCTCGGCGCCAATGGTGTGGGCAAGCAGATCGACGTCAAGCTCCTCCCCGATGACTTGATCAAGAAGCACACGATCCTGCCGCTGGAAAAGTCCAACGGCAAGCTCAAGCTGATCATCCACGATCCGGGTGATCTCGAGCTGCTCGACATGCTCCGGTTCCGGTTGAACGTGGAGATCGAGCCCCGCATCGCGCCGCGTTCGCAGATCAAGAAGTTCATCGAAGGTGGCTCCGCCGGCGGCGCAGGCGGGCCGATGCCCAAGATGGTCGAGCCCGGCCAGTCACTGGTCACCGAGTCGATCGACAAGTCGGTGGACAAGTCGGTCGACAAGTCGATGGACAAGTCGATCGACGTTGTCTCCGAGGACGCCCCGATCGTCCGGCTCGTGAACCGCATCATCACCGAAGCCGTGAACATGCGGGCGTCGGATATCCACATCGAGCCGATGGCCGATCGCGTTCGACTCCGGTACCGGATCGACGGGGCCTGCATGGAGCGCGACAACCTGCCCAAGCGCATGCAGAACGCCCTGCTCTCTCGCGTCAAGCTGATGGCGGGAATGAACATCGCCGAACGACGCGTCCCGCAGGACGGCCGCATCAAGTTCGAGGTCAACGAAGTCTTCATCGACTTCCGCGTTTCGGCCTGCCCCGCGTACCACGGCGAATCGATGGTGCTCCGTATTCTGCGTCCGGATTCGGTGCGTATCGGTCTGGAAAACCTCGGTTTCGAGACCGACAACCTCACGGTCTTCAACAAGGTCATCCGCCGGCCCAACGGCATCTTTCTCGTCACCGGCCCCACCGGCTCGGGCAAGACGACCACGCTCTATTCAGCGCTCGACGTGCTCAACCGGCCGGACAAGAAGATCATCACCGCCGAAGACCCCGTCGAATACAACTTCGTCGGGATCAACCAGTGCCAAGTCAATGAGAAGATCGGGCTGACGTTCCCCGCCATTCTCCGCTCGATGCTGCGTCAGGCGCCCAACGTGATTCTCGTCGGCGAAATCCGCGACAAAGAAGTAGCCGAAATCGCCATCCAGGCCGCACTCACGGGCCACCTCGTGTTCTCCACGCTGCACACCAACGACGCACCCTCGGCGATCACCCGATTGATCGACATGGGTGTCAAGCCCTTCCTCGTCGCTTCGTCGATCCAGGCAATCATGGCCCAGCGCCTCATCCGGATCCTCTGCAAAGAGTGCAAGACCGTGGATCCGAACCCGGATCACAAGTTTCTCAAGCTCATCGGCATCACCCCCGAGGAAGCCAAGGGACGAGTGCTCAAGGCCGTCGGATGCCCCAGTTGCAACAACACCGGATATCGCGGCCGCAAGGCCATCTTCGAGATGATGACCATGAACAGCGAGATCCGCGAACTCGCGTTCAAGCTCGCACCCATCAACCAGGTGCGCCACGCCGCGATCGTCAACGGCATGCGCCCCCTGGTGACCGACGGTCGCCTCAAGGTCCTCAAGGGCTTGACGACCCCGGTTGAAGTCTCCATGTCCGCCCAGATTGACGAGTTTGCCGCCGAAAAGAAGTAGCCCCGCCGATCCCCCCGGCATGAAGGAAGCCCGATGTCCACCGTTCAGATTGACCGCCTGCTCGACACCGTGGTGAAGCTCGGCGCCAGCGACTTGCACATCACCGTCGGTCGCCAGCCCACCATCCGCCACCACGGCCACCTCAAGAACCTCGCCACCAAGGTCCTCGAATCCGACGACATGGTGAGTCTCATGAAAGCCGTCACCCCGGAACGAAACCAGCAGGAGCTCCAGGAAGAGGGAGGCACCGACTTCGGTTTCGCCTACGGCGAGGCGGCACGCTTCCGCGTGTCCGTCTTCCGCCAGCGCGGCGACATCGCCATGGTCCTCCGCCAGATTCCCAATCGGCTCCTCTCGTTCGAACAGATCGGCCTCCCCGAAATCTGCCGCGACCTGATCCGTCGTCCCCGCGGCCTCTTCCTCGTCACCGGCCCGACCGGTTCCGGAAAGACCACGTCTCTGGCGACGATGATCGACTACATCAACGCCAACCTCGACCGCCACATCGTCACGATGGAAGACCCCATCGAGTACTACCACAAGCACAAGAAAGCCATCATCAACCAGCGCGAAGTCGGGTCCGACGTGCCCAGCTTCTCCGAAGCCCTTCGCCGCGTGCTCCGGTCCGACCCCGACGTGATTCTGGTCGGTGAAATGCGAGACCTCGAAACGATCGAAGCCGCGATCCGGGCTGCCGAAACCGGCCACCTCGTGTTCGCCACCCTCCACACCACCGGGGCCGCCAAGACCATCGACCGTATCGTCGACGCCTTCCCGGTGACCCAGCAGAACCAGGTCCGGGTCCAGCTCTCAACCGCCCTGATCTGCGTCCTCTCCCAGGTGCTCCTGAGCCGGATTGATCAGCCCGGCATGGTGGCGGGCTACGAGTTCCTCGTGGTTACCCCTGCCATCGCCAACCTCATCCGCGAAAACAAGACCTTCCGAATCGACTCCATGATCCAGACGGGTAAGAAGTTCGGCATGCAGCTCCTCGACGACCATCTCTGGTCCCTCTACAGCCGCGGCATGATCAGTGCGGAAGAGATGATCGACAAGAGCAAGAACCCCGCCGACCTTACGGACAAGGTCCACCGCATTGGCAAGACGGTGGGCCGGATCGAGTGGGATGAGGACGTCGACGCCTCGAAGGAATCGTGATTTTAACGTCCGAAATGTGAATGAGGAGACCATTGGATGATCAAGAATCCATGTGTCTCATCTATTTTCAAAGCCGAATTCGCTTTCCAATTGCGAACCCAAACGATAACCTTGTCGAACTGACAGAGGTTCGTGCGTGGGTGCGTGCCCGGAGTTGACCAGTGCCGCCAACCAACATGGATCCCGCCGAATTCAAAGGTCGCAAGCTCGGCCGCGTGCTCACCAAGATGGGCAAGGTTTCGCGCGAGCAGGTTCACGAGGCCCTTGAAGTTCAAAAGACGCGCAAGGTCCCTATTGGCCAGCTCTTGGTTGAGCTCGGATACTGCACGCAGAAAGACGTCGCGGCGGCCTTGGCTGGCCAGGCCGGTATGGCGTACATGGACCTGACGGGTATGGATATCCCTGAGGCGGTTCGGAACACGATCCCTTCCGAAAACGCTCAGGCGTACCAGGTCGTCCCGATCGACTACAACCCAAACAGCAAGCGGCTCAAGATCGCCATGAAGTCGGCGGACAACTTCCGGGCGGTTGATGACCTTCGCCTACTCATGGGATTTAACGTCGAAGCGGTCGTGGCGGACCCGGCCGCGATCGATTCGCTCCTTCAGAAGTATTACGGAAAGAAAGAATCGGTCGTTGACGTCGTCAGCGCCCTGGCGTCGGACTCGAAGTTCAAGCAGCTCGAAGGCCGCGGCGACTCGATCGATCTCGACGCCGTGATGGAGGCCGCGAGCGATAACCAGGTGGTCAAGCTGATCAACCTGGTGCTGCTGCAGGCGATCAAGGATCGCGCGTCGGACATCCACTTCGAGCCATTCGAGAGCGAGTTCAAGATGCGCTACCGCATCGACGGCGTGCTCTACGAGATGGTCCCCCCGCCCAAGCACCTGGGCCCGGCGATCACCAGCCGCGTCAAGGTCATGGCGAACCTCGACATCGCGGAGCGGCGGCTCCCGCAGGACGGCCGCATTGAGCTGACCGTGGCCGGAAACCCGGTGGACCTTCGTATCGCTGTGCTCCCCACCATGCACGGCGAGTCGGTGGTGATGCGCGTGCTCGACCGGTCGAACGTCGAGCTCTCGCTGGATCGTCTCGGGCTGCGTGAAGACGACCTGGCCAAGGTTCGCACGCTGATCCGCAAGCCCAACGGCATCGTGATTGTGACCGGCCCGACCGGCAGCGGAAAGACAACCACGCTGTACGCCGCGCTCGCCGAGCTCAACGACATCGAGACCAAGATTCTCACGGCCGAAGACCCGGTGGAATACGACATCGACGGGCTCTGCCAGTGCCAGGTCAACGAGGACGCCGGGTTGACCTTCGCCAAGTGCCTCCGCAGTTTCCTCCGTCAGGACCCGGACATCATCCTCGTCGGCGAAATCCGCGACCTTGAAACGGCGCAGATCGCTGTGCAGGCATCGCTCACGGGCCACCTCGTGCTCAGCACGCTGCACACCAACGACGCGCCGAGCTCCATCATCCGGCTCCTCGACCTCGGGATGGAGAACTTCCTCCTCACGGCGACGATCGAAGGGATCGTGGCCCAGCGCCTCGTCCGCACGATCTGCCCGCGCTGCAAGGAGGAATACCAGCCGACCGAGGAAGAGCTCATGGAGCTCAACCTGCGGATGGAGGACACGCGCGGCCGCAAGTTCTTCCGCGGGCGCGGGTGCGACAACTGCAACAAGTCCGGCTATCGCGGCCGCATGGCCATCTTCGAGATCCTGCAGATGGACGACGACCTGCGGGAACTGGTCATGAAAGAGGCCAGCACCAACATCATCCGCAAGCACGCCCGCGAGAAGGGCATGCGGATCCTGCGTGACACGGGCCTGATGGGCATTTACGAAGGTATCACGACGATCGACGAAGTGGTCCGCGAGACGATCGCGGAGGACTGATCCGGAACGGGCGTGGGGCCAGAGCGCCGACACGGCGCGGGATGTGTGAGCGATGCCGACCTTTGCATACGAAGCGCTGAACCAGCAGGGCAAGCCGCAGAAGGGCACGATCGAGGCCAACTCGTCCGAAGAGGCGATCGGCCGGATCAAGAGCCAGGGGTACTTCCCCACGGCTGTCCGAGAGCAGAAGGTCAAGAAGTCCGCCGTTGCGGGCGAAGCCGGGACCGCCGCCAAGAAAAAGAAGAAGCCCGCGGGCCTCTCGATCGGCGGCGTGTCCAAGAAGCAGCTGACCACATTCACCCGTCAGCTTTCCACGCTGCAGGACGCGGGTCTCCCCCTCCTGCGGTCGCTCCAGATTCTCGAGGGCCAGCTCAAGCCCAGCAAGCTCAAGAACGTGCTGCTCGGCGTGTGCGAAGACGTCGAGGGCGGCTCGGCCCTCTCGGAAGCCATGGCCAAGCACCCCGGCGCGTTCGACAAGCTCTACACCAAGATGGTCAACGCCGGCGAGATCGGCGGCGTGCTCGACGTCATCCTCCAGCGCCTCGCCGAGTTCATGGAAAAGAGCCAGCGCCTCAAGAGAAAGATCCGTGGCGCCCTGGTCTACCCCATCGTCGTCATCGTCGTCGCCGTCTCCATCCTCACGTTCATCATGGTGTTCATCATCCCGAAGTTCGAAGAAATCTTCACCGACTTCGGCGTGCAGCTCCCGGCCCTCACCCAGTGGCTCATCAACACCAGCCGATGGATGGCCGGAAACCAGCCCGACCAGCAGATCCCCGGCGCCATCTTCGTCGCCGCGGCGTTCCCGGCCACGTGGCTCTTCTTCAAGCTCATCCGCAAGGCCGGCCCCGGGCGCGCGGCGACGGACACCGTCTTCCTGTGGATGCCCGTCTTCGGCAAGCTCATCCGCAAGACCACCATCGCCCGCTTCACCCGCACGCTCGGCACGCTCATCTCCGCCGGTGTGCCCATCCTCGAGGCCGTCACCATCACCAGCCAGACGGCCGGCAACTACGTCTTTGAAAAAGCACTGATGAAGGTGCACGACTCGATCCGCGAAGGCGAGAGCTTCGCCGACCCCCTCCGCGAGAGCAAGACGTGCGACGCCATCGTCGTCAACATGATCGACGTCGGCGAGGAAACCGGTGAACTCGACGCGATGCTCATGAAGATCGCGGACAACTACGACGAAGAAGTCGACGTCGCGGTCGCGGCCCTGGTCAGCCTTCTCGAGCCCATCATGGTCGTCGTCATCGGCCTCATCGTCGGCACCATCGTCGTCGCGATGTTCCTGCCCATGGTCGCGATGATCGAATCCCTGCAGGGCGGCAACGCGGTCTGATCCCCACGGGGCGCACGCCCCCACTCACGCCGGGCCGCGGGCCCGGGAGGTTGACGGTGAATCGCACGGCATCGCGCAATCGCGGTTTCACGCTGATGGAGATCCTGGTCGCGATCCTCATCATCTTCCTGTTGATGGGATTGCTGCTGGTGGGCATCCGGCACGTGCGCAAGCTCGGCAAGGGCGCCGGCGACCGCGCGGTCGCGACGGCGCTCAACATCGCCGTGACCCAGTTCCGGACCGAGTTCGGGTTTCTGCCGCCGCTGGTGAAGGACTACGACACGGTCCAGAGCCCGGCGGGGCCTATCGCCCAGTTGTCCTCGGGCAAGAAGGTCCCGAAGGTCTACTCAGCGTCCGTCACGGCCGACGCGACCTTTCTCCGCACGAGCACCCCGCCCCTGGCCGAAGGCCTGCCCCAGCCGATCGTGGATGTCCGCTTCAGCGTCTACTCCCTCCCGTACTACTGCATCGGCGGGCTCGAAGTCATGGAAAGCGCCAGCGTGCCGCCCACGCCCATCGATGGGGTGGCCGGCCCGGGATTCCTCACGCCCAAGCGCGATGGTTCGTTCGAGCGCGCCGGACGCCGGTTCGAATCCTTCTTCGACCTCAGCAAGAACGGCAAAGCACTGTTCTCGCCCGACGCCGCCGCTGGTCGCGTGGTTGTCCGCGACGCCCAGGAAGTTCCCGTCCGGTACTACCGCTGGCTTCGCGGCAACGTTTCAAACGGCCAGGTCAACAAGCCCGACGACTGCAACGTGCCGATTCTGCTCGGACGCGCCTCGGAGAGCCCGGACCTTCGGAGCGCCGAGTACGCCATCGTCTGCGCCGGGCCTGACGGTGTGTTCGGCGATGAGGCGGATATCAAGGATCTCCTGACCGGCCCCATCCAGGCGGCCTACGGAATGACCTGGTCCGACCTGGCCTCCAAGGTCGGCCTGCCGACCCCCGACACGAACGACCTGAATGCTCTCCAGCGCGTCCGCGATACAGCCCGCAAGGACAACATCATTTATGTAGGAGCCGCCAAGTGAACCACGCGCTCCGCACGCTCCGCCGCGCCTTTACGCTCGTCGAGTTGCTCGTGGTGATCTCGATCTTTGTTCTTCTCCTGGCCATCGCCGTGCCCGCGTTCTCGTCGATGCTGTATTCATCCGAGCAGGCCCTCGCCGAACAATCTCTCCGCGTCGCGCTCAATACCGCCCGCAGCGTCGCCGTCGCATCTCCCACGGGGCAGGATTCGGCCGCCGTCTTCCTGTACGACAGCGAAAGCCACAAGACCACGATCATGATCTGTACGCAAGCCGGCGAGTTGACCGATCTGTCGCCGATATCGCAGTTGCCGGTCAGCCGGGATGTTTTCGCCGCCGCGCCGGGAGTTGAGCCCGTGCAGATGTCCGCGGGCTGGACGGTCCGTGGCCTCGCGCCGGCCAGTTCCATTGACGACGACTGGTACGGCGATGGGACCTACCCGGTCGCGACCCGTTTGCAGGCCAACTGGCTCTTTCCTGAAACGAGCTTCTACGACGACGGCATCCGCAACGACGGCGCCAGCCGCCAAACCTTCATGATCCGCTTTGAGGGCAGCACGGGCCTGGTGAAACTCACGGACCCCAAGGCGGTTCTCGTGCTCGCGCCGAGCGAATCGATCAAGTTCCGCACCAACTGGCCAACCTCCCCGGCACCTCCCGGCGCGATCAACCCGTACAACGCACTGGATGAAACCGATCCTGTCCGCTTCGTCCGCCGGATCATCGCGGCCCCAACCTACCTCTCCACGGCACAAGGCGGCATGACACTCGCGACCAAGCAGGACATCCTCGGCGACCGCGCCACCGACACGATCCTGACCAAACCCGTCGGCCAGATCGCGCTCTGCAGCGAGAACCGCCTCGCCCGCGCCCTCGGCATGCAGGTCGACAAGGTCACCGGCTCCATCTACCAGAACCTGACCGACCCGACCTTCTCCGACCGCAACGGCACGCCATTCACCACGTCCGACATCGACGATGTCAACGCCTGGATCGAGGGGCGGCTCCTCGACGCCAACAACGAAGTCATCGACTCCGACTGCCGGATCTTCACCTTGCAGCGCTATCTCGGGTGGCTGCAGGAAGTCACCGGCACCAAGGGTGGACTGGGGGTCGGCTCATGAGACGCGCGTTCTCTCTCGTCGAAGTGCTGCTGGCGATCCTGATCCTCGCGCTCGGGCTCCTCGGCCTCGGCGCCGTCATCCCCGTGATCGTCAAGAAGCAGCGCACCGCCACCGACGCCACGCTCGGTGTCACCGCCGCCCACGCCGCGCAGGCCTACCTGCTCAGCCGCGTGGACTTCAACGTCAACGCCGTCACCGGCATCAGCGCGTGGGACTACCTGCTCGCCGATACCAACTGGTCCCCCGCCGGCACGCTCGACACCAACCATCTCTGGCAACCGTGGAAGACGGTCGCGGGCCCGAGCACCCTCGACCCCGACACCGGTGGCATGGAGTTCAACGCCACCCCCGCCAACGCTCAGACGCGTTCGGTGCTCTCGCTCGGCGACCGGCTCTGGCCCGGCGAATCCACCCAGCCGATGCAGGTGCTCGGCACGAACGCCGACTTCTATCGCCCGCAGTTCGTCTGGGACTTTGTCGGGCGGCGCATCGCCGTCGCGGGCAACCAGCCCCCGCAGATCCAGGTCGCCATTTTCGTCCGCCGCATCGATCTCAACATCCGCGTTCCCCGCCCGACCTCGACCACCGTTCAGCCGCAGACGCTGCGCGATGTCCTGCTCGGCACCAACGGTGTGTCCGCCACCGATCGTTGCGTGCCCGTCGCCGTGACCAGCTCCAGCGATCCCACCCCGACAAACCGCGGCAACAGCGGGCCCGGCACCCGCTATTACGGAAACTTCCTCACCCTCGACGCCTACTTCGACGTCAACCGCCGCGACCGGATCGAGCTCTCCAGCGGCAGCTTCTCCACTCCCCAGAACGCGGAGACGCTCCTCGCGCTCGCCGGCCAGCCCGATCAGAAGCTTGTCGACAACTTCGGCAACATCTACACCGTGCTCCGCACCGACGACGAGCTCGAAACCGCTGGCTCCATCACGGTCGTCGTCAGCCCCAGCGTCCCCGCCTCGGTGCCCGATCCCACCGACGGCAACACGCCCGTGACACAGCGATTCCGCCAGGTCGTGTTCACGCCCCAGATCCCCGGGTCCGTCCACGTCTTCACCGTCACCCGTCCCATCAAGTGAGCCACCGATGATGCCACAGACCAAGGACATCCAGGTTCGGGCGGGGAGCACGCGGGGCAGGTCCGCCCGCCGTTCCGGTTTCACCCTCCTCGAAATCCTCATCGCCGTCGCCGCCCTTGGCCTCATCGCCGTCGGCGTCGCCTCGATCTTCGACGCCACCGGCAAGACGCTCGCGGCGGGCAAACGCGTCAGTTCCTTCAACGCCTACGCCAGCCTGATTGAGCAGCAGCTCCGGTCCGACATTTCATCGATGACCCGCGAGGGCTTCCTCGTCATCCGCAACGAATACGCCTCCGCGCAGGGCGCTTCAAACGTCAACGTTCTCCCGCTCGTGAACAACCCCGACGGCATTCCCCTCTACGACGGGGATGAGAACAAGCGCCTCCGCCGAATCGACGAGTTCATGTTCTTCTCCAAGGGCCAGTTTGTGTCGGCTCGCACCGCCCTCGATCCTGCCTTCCTCGCCAAGAGCGACGCCGCGCGGATCTACTACGGCCACGGCCAGCGGGCCCGGCCGCCCCTGACGTTCAACCAGACCGATCCGTACTACCAGCCCGAGCTCAACGGCCTTATTTCCAACAACCAGCCCTACGACGCCAAGGCCCGGCTCGGCTACTACAACGCCAGCGATGATCCGCCGAACCCCAACCGCTTCGCCTCCGACTGGATCCTCCTGCGCCAGGTCACGCTCCTCGCCCCGCCTCGCACATCGCAGATTTCCGCACCGACCGCCAACGGCGTCCCCACCGGCAACAACGCCTATGACAGCTCGATCCAGATTTCGCTCCAGCCCGCGGCGTCCGACATCTTCCGCGGCGTGCTGAGCTTCTTCCCGGTCAATCCCGGGCCCGCATCGCTTCGCGCCGGCAAGCGCGCTTTCAATAGCGGCCTGGTCGACATCGCGGCGACGGACCTCTCCAAGATCCGTTCGATCGTGTGCACGGCCCGCGTGAACCCCAACGCCGTCGGCGCCGGGTTCTTCGACCCAGCGCAGAACGTCAACGCGACCGAGCAGAACAACGCCGGGCCCGATGGTCAGTTCCGCCTGTGGGGCACGGGCGCACAGGATCCGCAGGTGATTTTCTTCGCGCAGCAGTGGATGGATGATGCCTTCCCCGCCAACTCCATGGCCGCGAATCCCGCCCAGATCTACCGCGTCCGCTGCGAACCCTCACCCCGAAACTTCGTCGGCGCGCTCGACCCGGCGCAGTGGAGCACACCCCTCGAAGCCGCGTACCGCGCCGCCGACCAGGTCATGCTCTCCGCTTCCAACTTCCTCCCCCGCTGCACGGAGTTCATTGTCGAGTGGTCCTTCGGCAAAACGTACCCCTCCGCAAGCGGCGCCCAGGGCTACGTTCTCGGGCTCGAGGGCCAGACGATCTGGCACGGCATGGAACGCAAGCTCGGCACCAAGACCCTGACCAGCTATTACAAGTGCGACGGGGCCACGGTCGACTTCATGGCCAAGCAGGTCCCATGGACCAACTTCGCCGGTTCCAACGGCGCGCCGATTCACCTGGTTCCAACCCGCCTCATCCACGGCGAGAAGGCCCAGTCCACCGCGCCCCTCCCGGGCGACCCTCTCACCAGCTACTTCGGTTTCTACGACCCCACCTTCAACCCCGACAAGAACAACGACGGCCGCCTCGAAGACGTCGCGGACTCCGTATCCCCCACCATTCCCTGGGCCTGGCCAAAGCTGATCCGGGTCACGCTGAGCCTGGCCGACCCCGCCGATCCCACGGTCGAACGAACCTACCAGTTCGTCTTCGACGTGCCGGGCGGTGCCTGACGTGGAGCCTTTCCGATGAGCATGCTGACCCGATACTTCCGACGTCTGACCCGGCCATGCCGCGCGGCCGCCCTGACACAGGCCGCGGGCAGGCCCGCGTCCACGCGCCGAGGCACGGTGCTGGTGTTGATCCTCGGCGCCCTCGCGATCATCAGCATCGTCACGCTGGTGTACTTCACCGTCGGCCGGTCCGACATCCGCAACTCCGCCGTCACGGTCGACCGCGACCGCGTCCAGAACACCTCCCTCGCCATCGCCGACTACTTCAACTCGGTCGTTTCGGACAGCACCCTCGCCACCTTTGTCGATGGCTCCGACGCCAACGCCTCCGCCACGCAGAACCTCATCCTCGTCCGCAAGGCGTGGGACTACCCGTTCACCGACCCGTTCCGCCGGTCCATCCGCGGCAATCCCAACGGCCCCACGGACACGCGCTTCAACCCCACCGGCAGCTACAGCGATTCGACGACGGTCATCAACGACCCCCGCCTTCCCTATCAGCCGTGGCTCAGCACGGGCATGCCCTCCGAACTGCTGCCCCCCGCGACGCTCACTTCGCCGCTGCCATATGACACCGCGCTCGACTGGCTGCACATCTCCAACTTCGCGCCCGACGGCCGGTTCGTCAACCTGTGGAACCTCGCGCCCCTCGTCAACAATCAGCGCATCAGCCACTTCGATGCGCTCGCCGCCCGCATCGCCAATAACTGGACGCCGCAGGCGCCGACCGCCGCGGCGGCGGAAATGAGCTGGGGCCTCACGCTGCGCGAATCGCTCAACAACGGCGACAGCCGCTCCTACGCCGCTGGGGCTGTGCAGCAGCTTCCCAACGGGCTCGGGCCGGCGAACTCCAATATCCCCGCCCACTGGACCATGTGGCAGCAACGGGCCTTCCGCCTCTCAAAGGCCGACCGCTATCACGGCCCCGGCACGCCGGAATATGCCCTGTACCAGTGGTGTGACACCGACGGCGATGGCTTCCTCGATGCCCGCTGGTTCGAACTGGTAGACGCCTTCAACCCCTCCAGCCCCACCTCGCTGCTCCCGCGGGACGACCGCTACCGCTGGTTCGTCGCGGCCCGCGCGGTCGACCTCTCCGCCCTGGTCAACGTCAACACCGCCACCGACCTGCGCCAGCCCCCGGCCCAGAACGGCGCCGCGCTGACTCAAACCGCCCCGCTCGGCCTGTACCCCAGCGACATTGATCTCTACCGCATCCTGCGGATGAACGACTCGTTCCAGGTCTTCGGATTCGGCTACGACGCTTTGCAGGACATCGCCGGCGAGTTCTACTACAACAACTACGACCTCGCCAGGTCCCGCGCCATCGGTGAGCGCTCCTACAACGCCATCCGCCTCGCCCTCAAGCGAGAGGGCGCGGCCGTGCCGGACCTCTCGATCAATCTCGCGACCGGTGCGACCGGAACCCCCACTGCCCCGCTCACCGGGGATCAACGCACCCAGTTCTACATGAACGCCGGTGGACACGACTCCGGCTCCTTCTTCACCGCCCCCGAAAGGCGCATTTCACTTCCCCCTCAGTTCACCATCGCCGATCTCCAAGAACTGCTCGAACGCCGCGGCGTCAACAGCCCGGACACCACCTCTCGCCTCGAACAGACCGTCGATGGTCGCGGCATCCAGAACGCCAACGACCTGAAGATCGGTCCCTTCCGCAGCGGAAGGCCCGACTCCTCCGAACGCGGGACCGCGGACGATCTTGAGAACACCGGTCAGGGCAACGGCCTCGCGGACCTGGACCAGATGGCGTTGCGAGCGTTTGATGTCCGCCAGCACGTGACCACCACGAGCGGCGCTCGCGCACTCGAGTCGTCGGTCGTCTCCGCATCCCCGGTGGGCAAGCTCACGCCCAACGAACTTCCCATCGACGCTGTGGCCGTCGCCCAGCGCATCAGCAATCCCACGCGGACCGTCCGCGACCCCGCCCCGCTTTTCGGCGCGTACGCCAAGTCCCTCCTCCCCTACGCCTGGCGCGCCGGCTTCTGGGGTACCAACTACAACCGCCTCCACACCCTCAGCTACGCCCACAACGGCGAACTCGCGCTCCGCCTCGCCGCGCATCTCACCGCCAACTTCGGCGACATGTTCGATCGCGACAACGACGGGAGCGGCTACACCCTGTTGATCGACCGCGCCCAGCGCGGCACGCTCGCCGGCAACCCCACGGCCTACCCCTGGTGGACCGTCAACTCCGGCAAGCTCGATCTCACCGATCCGTACCTCCCTACGGCCGGCCAGGGCCCGACGCTGTCCTCGCCCGCCATCAACATTCTCGGCATCGAGGCCCAGCCCTTCATCACGCAGGTGTGCAGCATCTTCCTGTACACCGATGCACCATTTCTCAAGAACGGCGACAACGACAACCAGGGAGCGATCCCGGGCAACGAACCTGAAATTACGATCAACGGCTGGTATTCTGCGCCGCCCACCGGCTCGGTCATTACCCGTCAGAATGCCGACTTCATCGGCCAGATCCTCGGGTTCCAGCTCACCAACCCCTTCGACATCCCCGTGGCGTTGACAACCTCCACGGACACTCAGAACAGCCAGCCCGTCAACGACACCGTTCCCTCCGCCTACTACCTCGAGTTCAACGGCAACCTGTTCAAGCTCGCTCGCGAGGGCGCTTCGGGCCTTGAGGGCATCGTCCTCCGCCCCGGCGAAACCCGCACCTTCTACGTGCTCAGCAACCCGCTCGCGGACATGCAGTCCCGAGCTGAAAACGTCGTCGCCCCCGATCCGCAGAACTCCATCCCGCCCGATGCGGTCGAGCAGTTCATCGATAACCAACTCGCCGTCCGCGCGTTCGCGGGTCAATACACCTACGGACCCAATGATCTCACCGCCGGCGGCAGCCGCGTCAAGCCCATTCGCCTGCGCTACATGGATGCCACCACCGGCGCTTCACAGGTCACGCACGGCGACCTGTTTGCCGGCGGCAACGCCACGGCCATGAGAACCGTGTACCTGTGGCATTCGCAGGACCCGACCGTCACCGGCGTTAACGTCGCGGGCCGCGCCACCCACATGCTGGCCGATCGCCTCGTCGATCCCGGTGTCATCGGCTCCACCCAGCCCACACTGGATCGGCGGATCCCCAACGGCCCCAATGACATCAATGGAACCCAGGCCGGTCCGGAGCCGGTCGCCCCGCTCCCCCCGAGCGCTGGTGCCCTCGACAACACCGGCTTCACCATCGCGCTCTGGGGTTCCATCAAGCGGCCCGACAATCCCGTCAACACGCCGCTCGGCGCCATCCCCGCCTATTGCCTCGAAGGAAAGCCCGGCTGGAACACCGCGGCGGGCCTTCGCAACTTCGCCGACACGGATCAGGCCAACCCCGCCTCTCTCGACGCCTCCGACTTCGCCGCCGGCCGGCCCAACGCCGACCACTACGCCAGAACATTCTTCACGAACACCATGCTCTCCACGGGCACCGTCATCGCCCCGCCGAATAACCCCGGCCTGTACCCCGGTGTGCTCATCGTCGCGGACAACACCTACGCCACGATGACCACCCCCGCCCATCTCAAGCGCCACGCCAACCACTTCATCGGCACCAACAGCGACAACAAGCCCTTCGCCGATCCCGCCAACGCCGGCAACAACCTCTACCCCCACATTCCCCTCGACAACAACGAGTTCCAGGCCACGCTCGGCGTTCCCGCCCCGGCCCCGGTCATCTCCACGCTCCGCATCGCCGACATGCTCATGCCCATGGCCATCGGGCCCGAGTTTGATCCCGGCGCCAACCCTCCGGCCATTCCCGCCGGCCAGTCCATCCCGGTCGATCGCTGCATGACGCTCGGCGAATCCCTCGCCCTCGCGCTCAACTACTCCAACCCGCCCGCCACCGGCGACCCCTTCAGCATCTACGCCGGCATCGGCAGTTCCGCCCCGCCCGTGCCCCCGGCGCAGGCCAGCCTCGGCGCCCTCGACCGCGGCCATCTCTCCCTCTCCCGCTTCTGCCCCTTCGAGGACGTCAACGCCAACGGCGTGTACGACCGCCCGCCCCAGGGCAACGACAAGTCGCGCTGGCCCGGCATCCCCCTCGCTCTCAACATCCTCAACACCTTCCGCACCATCGATCCGCAGTACGGCTCGCTCACGCGCCCCATCATCGGCCAGGTCAATATCAACACCGCCTCGCTCCCCGTGCTCCGCGGCATCCCGCTGCTGAGCCCCTCGACTGATACCTCAAGTCTCCCGGCCTCGGCAGGCACCGAGTGGAACGCCTACAAGACCCTCGCCGGCTTCACCGCCGCCGACCGCCCACTGCCCGATATCGACTCCGACATCGCCGCGGCCCTCAAGGCCTATCGCGATAAGTCGCTCGAATACACCCGCGACGCCGCGGCCCCGAACACCGACACATTCGAGGACACCACGCCCAACCCGTTCGTCACCACAGGCGCCGACGGCCGCAACCTCACCACGCTCATCCCCGGCATCCGCGAAGGTCGCGGCATCGGCTCTCTCGGCGAGATCATGGCGATCACCACCTCGCCGACGAGCACGACCAACCGCCTGCGGCCCCGGGACCGAATCGACATGACGGGCAACGACAACCGCCAGAGCGGCACGGCCGGCACCCTCTCCGTCATGGCCCACACGACCACCGGCGCCAAGACGCTCGACGAGATCGCCGACGACTATCACGAGAAACTGATCGTCGCCCAGGGCGTCCTGAACACGGTCAGCGTCCGCAGCGATGTCTTCGCCATCTGGTTCGTCGTCCACGGCTATCAGAAGTCCGACACCGAAGGCCTCGGCGTGAACGACCCGCTCGTCCCGTCGATCGCCAAGCGGTACCTGCTCATCCTCGATCGCAGCAACGTCACACGGGCCGGAGAGAAGGCCAAGGTCCTCCTCTTCAAGGAAGTGCCCATGTAGAGACTGTCCTGTGGCCGGACACAGCCCGCAAGGGCTGAGCGGAGTCCGGCTGCACTCATTCCGCCGGCGAGTATGGACCCGGACCCTGCTCGTCGGCGGTTTTTTGTTGGACTCACTTCGCCGCGGTCCGCCCCGTTCATTCGGCGCCCGCCGCCCCTAGCATTGCCCCGCCCAGGGTGTAGCTCAGCTTGGCTAGAGCGGGTGGTTTGGGTCCACCAGGTCGCAGGTTCAAATCCTGTCACCCTGATTGACGGCGAAGCCCCGCGGGTTCATGACTTGCGGGGGCGGGTGTGGCCGAACCACGATCTTCGAGGATCAAGGCCGCGTGGGTTGGTCCGAGCCCGGAGGCCACGACCCACGGCACCCGTCCTTGAGGACGAGCGTGGTCACGGCCGTTGTCACTCGCCGGACGCACTTGCGAGGCAGGGCGTGGTCGTTGTATCATGCCGCAGCGCCCGACTGAGCTCGGGGGGCACGCCAGTCCATCCAAAGGAACATCATGTATCGAACGCTCACGCTCTTCGCCCTTGTCCTCACGCTGATGGGCTGCCAGGCCTCCAAGCCCCAGACAGTCTGGAATAACCTCGGCGGCGAGGCCAACGTCCGCAAGGTCGTGGATGATTTCGTCGCCCGCACTGCCCCGGACCCCAAGGTGAACTTCTTCCGCAAGAACGTCCCCGGCCAGGCGGAGTGGAAGCCCTCCGAGGCCCAGGTGGCGAATATGAAGCAGAAGCTGGTGGAGCTCATCTCCTCTGGCACGGGCGGGCCGCTCGCGTACTCCGGGCGCGCCATGAAGCCCCTGCACACGGGCATGAAGATCACCACCGCCGAGTTCAACGCGCTTGCGGTCCACCTCGATGCGGCCCTTCGCGCGGGCGGCGCAACGGACGCTGACCGTGCCGCGGTCATGGCATTCGCGGCGTCGACCATGACGGACATCGTCGAGATCAAGTAGCCCACTGGCGCGGGGCGTGGTTCGGGGCTTGGGGGTTGCGGAACCACGCTCTTCAAAGATCAACGCCACGCGGGTACGCCACGCGCGGCGGTTTTTGTTGGACTGCAACAGAACCCCGCTCGCGTGGCGGGGCCTGGACCCGAATTGCCAAGAGGCCCAAGGCCACACCGAGGATCCCGCGCGGACGAGGGCGAAGATCGACTTGGGAACGAAGGGGGTGCCGAGCGGCCACTGATGCAATCCGCGAAGGCTCATCGGCCATTCCCAGTCCCCTCAAGGCCGACAGATTGTCCCGATCCTCCGACGAATCTCCGGCCCCCCCCCAGACCCCATCGCCCGCCAAGAAAAGTTCTATTGGCGTACTGTCACCCTGATTGGGAGGCAAGCCGATCGGATCCGTCAGGTCCGACGGATCGGTGCGCCGACGTCCCCGCGTCCCACGAGCGCCGCATCGCACGGCTGAACTTGTTTCCGACGCACATTCGGATCAATTGGTGATCCCGATTGATGCCGTTCATCGCTTGGAGATGCGGATCCAGAAGGCCCAGTTCGTTTGGCTTTGGTTCTCCGCTTGGAGCAACAATGAGACTTTCTCGCAGCACGCTGTTCGTTCTCCTGGCCGTCGCGCGGCTTGCCGCCGCGGATGACACCATGGGCCATTCCAAGCACGGCAGCGCCTTTGACACGGGTATGCGCCAGAAGCCATGGCACATGGAGGGGATCGGCAAGGCGCACTTCCCGATCACCACCAAGGTCCCCGAGGTCCAGGAATGGTTTGACCAGGGCAACGCCCTCCTGCAGTCGTTCTGGTACGAGGAAGCCGAGCGGTCCTTTCGCTGGTGCCTGAAACTCGATCCCGACTGTGCGATGGCGTATTGGGGGATGGCCCGCACCGGGCTCAACTGGTCCACCGGACTCTCCGACTTCCCCGAGGTCAAAAGATACAAGGACTTCCTCAAGGAAGCCGTCCGACGCAAGGAGTCAGTCACGCCGCGGGAGCGGATGTACATCGAGGCCTGGGACGACGCCATGCGGGCCGATGCGCCCGAGCGAGTAAAGACGCTCACCCAGAAGATGCAGGAGCTCGTCCTGAAGTTCCCCGACGACCTGGAAGCGGAAACGATTTTCGCGATGTCCACAATCGGCTCTGGCAACGCCCTGGGCACGGAGATGATCGTCCGCGACATCCTGAAGAAAGACCCCGATCACCCCGGCGCGCACCACACACGCATCCACAACTGGGACGGCGTCTTCGCGGAACAGGCGATCCCCAGTTGCCAGGCCTACGGACGGATCGTCCCCGGCATCGGCCACTCCAACCACATGCCCGGCCACAACTATTCAAAGATCGGCATGTGGCACGAGGCCGCCCGCTCGATGGACGCGGCCACCCGCGTCGAGCTTCGCTACATGAATGAACGCCTCGCCTTGCCCTTCGAAACCTGGAACTACGCGCATAACCGCAACTACCTCTGCTACATCCAGGAGCAGCTGGGCATGGCCGCCGCCTCGCTCCAGGGAGCGAGCGACCTGCTCGCCGCGCCCCGCGAACCGAGCCGCGGCAAGGGGCCCGAGTACGGTGTCTCCGATCAGGGCAGGGCCGCGCAGATCCGCGCGCTGATCAAGTTCGAACGTTGGGACGACATACTCAAGGCGGGCACGATCCAATGGCGCGACGGTGACGATGACAAGGCCGCACGGGCTCTCGTGGAGACGCTCGCCTACATCGGGCAGGATAAGGCCGTCGATGCCCGCGCCCGCCTCGCCGAACTCAAGGACCTCCTTCACGCAAAGGCGGAAGGGAACAAGGGCAAGAGCGATGCCCCGCCCGGCCTCGATCCCTTCTCGATCGAGCTCAATATTGCCGAAGGACTGCTGTGCGCGGCCGAGGGTAACCTGCTCGACGCCACCCGCTTCCTGACCGATGCCGCGGCCACCGAGAAGAAGCAACGCGACGCCGACCAGTATCTCAACGACCCGCCCGATGCGGCCTGGCCCGTCAATCGCCTGCTCGGCGACGTCTATCTGCGCGCCGGAGAACATCGCATGGCGATCGAAGCGTACGAGCGCGCACTCAAACAGGAACGCAACGATGCGTTTTCCCTCGCCGGGCTGGCCCAGGCGTACTTCAAGTCCGGCAACCGGGAGAAGGCGACCGAGTGCGCCGGGCGATTCGCCTACGTCTGGTCCGGCTGTGACTCCGGACTGCGGTGGAAGACGGAGGTGGATGCGCTGGGGCTCAACGCTGCTCCCATCGCTCAGACTCCCGCGCCCGAGCGGCCGTACTCGACCGATGCCCAGACCAAGCTCGGCCCGCTCAACTGGGAGCCCTTCGCCGCGCCGCCGCTGGAGTGCACCGACACCGACGGCAAGACCGTCCGGCTCGAAGACTTCCGCGGCAAGAACCTCCTGCTCGTGTTCTATCTCGGCGATGAATGCCCGCACTGCGTGGAGCAGCTGAAGTCGATCAACGCGCGATCGGCCGATTGGGAAGGCGAGAACACCCTCGTTCTCGCGGTGAGCAGCACGACCCCCGACAAGAACAAGGACTCTGAGTCCGTAGGCAAGCTGTCGATGAGGCTGCTCTCGGACCGCGATCATGCCAACGCCCGCCGCTTCACGTCGTACGACGACTTCGAGGAAATGGAGTTGCACTCCACGATTCTCATCGACACCAAGGGACGGGTGCACTGGAAGCGAACCGGCGGAGATCCCTTCACCGACATGGACTTCCTGCTTCAGTCGCTGAAGCGGATGAACGGGAAGCCCATGACGGCCCAGGCCGTAAAGTGAATGCAACCGCACGCCGTTGCGGCAGCCATCAGGCCGGCCGGGCGAATCGCGCCGCAATTCTGATAGGATTTGCGAACCACGGTCCTGGCCCCCTGACGTACGGAGACACCCATGTCACGATTCTTGCTTGCCGCGGCAGGAACTCTCCTGGTCGGCACCCTCACGGCCTGCGCCACGAATCATTCAGCCACACCCGACAAACCTGTTTCAGGAACCCCCACCATGAGGCTCGGAAACTTCTCAGTCAGCCTGGCGGTCAAAGACCTCGCCGCCTCCCGCGCGTTCTATGAGAAACTTGGGTTCAAAATGGTCTCGGGAGATCCGGCCCAGAAGTGGATCGTCCTCAGGAACGAGGACACGAAGATCGGCCTCTTCCAGGGCATGTTCCCGAAGAACATGCTGACGTTCAACCCCGGCTGGGACAGCAACAAAGCCACGCTCTCTGATTTCGAGGATGTTCGCGAGATTCAAAAGGCGCTCAAGGCCCGCGGCCTCACGCCCGAACCCGCCATTCCCGCCAAGGATGAATCCGCCACCGGCCCGACGTACTTCATGCTCACCGATCCTGATGGCAACCCAATTCTGTTTGACCAGCACGTGCCTAGTCCAAAGAAGTGACCTCGACCACGGAAGCACGATATGGACCTCCTCCTCCCCCTCTGGCTTCCCATTCTCCTCTCTGCCGCGGCGATCTGGTTCGTCTCCATCATCGCCTCCATGGCTCTGCCCCATCACAAGCAGGACTTCATCGCCCTGCCGGACGAGGACGGCTTCATGGACGACCTCCGCAAGCGGGGCATCAAGCCCGGCAACTATCTCTTCCCCGACTTTCGCACCCGCAAGGCAATGGAGTCAGACAAGGTCAAGAAAGCCCTCAGCGAGGGCCCGGTCGGACACCTGAGCGTCTGGAAGACACCCCTCACCATGGGCGACAAGATGGTCGCCACCTTCATCGTTCACCTTTTCGTCTGCACCTTGATCGCGTACCTCACACGAATCGCCATCCCCGGCGCAGCCCCATTCGCCAAGGTCTTCCAGGTCGCGGCGACCGGGGGCATTCTCGCCTACTGCTTCTCGCATCTCCCGAGCGCCATCTGGTGGGGCTCGTACAAGCGCACCATCATCGCCAACATTGTTGACGGCATCCTCTACGGCGTGATCATCGGCGTCATCTTTGCTTGGCGTTGGCCACGCTGACGCTGTGTGGGTCCACCGTCACCCGGAGAGCAATGCCCTACTTTTTCTCCGGAGACTTGACGCCCGGGTACTTCGCCCGTTCCTCTGCCCACCGCTTGGCATCGTCTGGCTTGTTGAGAGCACCGTACAACGCGATGAGTCGGTCCAAGGCTTCCGCCATGCGGGGGCCCGCCGCGCTGGGAATCGCCTGCTCTCGCGCCTTGAGGCCGTTGTATCCCTCCACAAGCATCGCCTCAGCATCCGAATACTTTTTCTGCATCGTGAGAGCCTCACCCAGCATCGACCGGGCGTAGAACGTGTTCCAGGCATCCGGCTGAACCTCGACCCGGATCGACACCACCTCGCGGAGCAACGCTTCCGCCTCGGCGCCTCGCCCGCACTTGAGCAACACACCGGCGCAGTTGGCCAGCCCTCCCGCCAGCGCGGCACTCCTCTCCGGCTTGGTCCGGCGCTGATGCTCAACCGCGACGGGAACCGCCGACGCGGCCTGCTCATACCTGCCGAGCTGCGCATACACGCTCGCCAGCACCGGATCGACAAAGGAGAGATCTCGGTCTTGCGCGGCGGCCGCGTGCGCCTCCTCCAGCAGTGGCAGGGCCTCCGCGAATCGACCGGCATCGCTGTAGTTGACCCCAAGGTTTGCCATGGCCATCAGCGTTTCGGGTCGGTGGCGCCCAAGACTACGGTCATAGAGTTTGAACGCTTCCTCGTACAACGGAACCGATTTGTCAAACTTCCCCAGCGACCAATACGCCGAGGCCAGATTGGTCATCGTGGCCACCGTGTTGGGGTAGTCGTCTCCGTGTCGGGTCCGCATCAGCATGAGCGCCTCTTCAAGCACAACAACGGCCTTGTCCCCCATTCCAGCCTTCCGGTACGTGAACCCAAGGTTGCTCAGGGTCGCCAGAGTGTTCGGGCTGCTCGAGCCGAACTTCTCCCTGCTGACGCGCAGCACCTCTTCGATAAGCGGAATCGCTTTCCCAAAGTCGCCTCGCCGTTGGTACGCGGTCCCCAGATTGTTCATCGCGGCGAGCGTGGACGGGTGTTCTGCGCCCAGTGTTCTCTTGTACGCCTCCACCGTTTCCTCGAAGAGAGGGAGCGCCAAGTCCCTCTTACCCAAGTCGTCATACGTCGTCGCCAGAGCGTTGAGCGTGCTGAGCGTGTAGGGGTGGTCGGGGCCCAGGTCGGCCCGCCTCGCCTTCGCCACATCTTCGAGGAGCGGCAGCGCATCAACGGCGCGTCCCAGTTCACGATAGAACAGGGCGAGGTTGTGTTTCGCCAGCGAGAGCGCGTCGGGAGCGCGGTCGGCCGTCGTGGCGAGCTTCGCGACCAGGTGCTCGAGCATGGGGATGGCAAGGGTGTACTTGCCCGCGGCGCCGTAGGCCATGGCCAGCGTGCCCGAAAACGCCAGGGTGCTCGGGTCTTCCGGGCCGAGCGCCTGTGTCGCGTTTTCCAGAGCCCTTTCCAGGACCGTGATCGCTTTGGCGGCCTCGCCGAGCGAGAGCAGGCTCCGTCCCAGTTTCGCCTGGACCTTCAGCACCGCCCGAGAGTCGCCAATGTCTCCTCCGTCGAGGTCCTTGACAGCCTTGTCGAGATTCTCCGCCAACACCGCCTGGAGCGGCCGCCCGCTGCGGGCGATCTCCCGGGGGTCAAGGCTCTCGAACACCGATGAGAGAATGTCCGTCGCTCGTTCAACTTGCCCCAGGCGATGCTGAGCCTCCTCCTTCGCCTTCGTCTCCGCGGCGGCGGCCTTGATCGCTCGCTCGGCCGCCTCGTCGGCCCGTGCCCTCTGCTCGACCGCTTTCATCAAACCGATGCTCGTGCCGACCAGGCCAAGGACCAGCGTCGCCGCCACCACTCCCGCAGCGGCCACCTTGCCCCGGTTGCGTTGGACGAACTTTCGGAACTTGTACGCCGCGTCGGGCGGGCCGGCCTGCACCGGCTCCTTGTTCAGGTGACGCCGGATGTCGGACGCAAGGGCGCTGGCGGACTCGTACCGGCGGCGACGATCTTTTTCCAGCGACTTCATGACGATCCAGTCCAGCTCTCCCCGGACCAGCGCCCCGAGCCGGCTGGGTTCGCAGCGACGCTGCGTCGCTACGCTCGCGATGCGCTCGCTGTCGAGAGATAACCGCGTGCTCGGCCGCGGTGGATCAACCTCGCGGATAATCCGCTGCATCTCGGCGTACGCGGCGGATCGGAGCTCGCGGCTGGTGAACGGCGTCGTGCCGGTGAGCAGTTCGTAGAGCAGCACGCCCAGCGAAAAGACGTCGGTCCTCGTGTCGATGTCGAGGCTGCCCTCGGCCTGCTCGGGGCTCATGTATTCGGGCGTGCCGATGAGCTGGCGGTGCTCGGTGAAGAGCGTCCGTTCGGTGAGTTTGCCCGCCGTCGCCTTCGCGATGCCGAAGTCGATGACCTTGGCGTGGGGCTCATTGTCCTGCGTCGACACGAGAATGTTCGATGGCTTGAGGTCCCGGTGAATGATTCCCTTGGTGTGGGCGTGCTGAACCGCGGCGCAGACCTGGGCGAACAGCTCGAGACGATCCTGCACGCTCAGGTTGTGCTTGTCGCAGTACGCGACGATGGGTTCGCCCTTCACCAGCTCCATCACGAAGAATGGCCGCCCCGATTCGGTCGCACCAGCATCAAGCACCCGCGCGATGTTCGGGTGATCCATGATCGCCAGGGCCTGGCGCTCCTGCTCGAACCTCGCGACGACTTGGCGCGTGTCCATGCCGAGCTTGATGATCTTGAGCGCCACCCTCCGCTGCACCGGCGCCGACTGTTCGGCCATGAACACCGAACCGAATCCCCCCTCTCCGATGAGTTCCAGGATCTTGTAGGGTCCGATCCTCGTTCCAGGACCCTCCGGCGGCGGAGACATCAGGGTGGCATCCGAGCCAAACGCTGCCTTCGGCGGCTGCTGCACGGTGGGCGAACCCATGAATCCCGCGGCCCGATCGTGGGCAGACAGCAGCTCGTCTATCTCCGCCCGCAGTGAGCGATCCTCGCCGCACGCGCCGCGAAGATACGCCTCGCGTTCTGGGCCGCGGAGGCCGATCGCACTTTCGAACAGCTCCTGTAGCCTGCCCGCCATGACGACCACCTTTCACTCGGTCTGCTGCAGGCGCCGGTAGAGCCATGCCCGCGCAAAGGCCCAGCGCCGGTCCACCGTGCTCGCGGAAAGCCCGAGAGCCGCGGCGGTCTGCTCGACGTTCAGCCCGGCGAAGAACCGCAGCCGAACGACGGCCGCCCCATCGGGCGACTCAGCCTCCAAGCGACACAGGGCCTCCTCGAACCTCACGATTTCTTCAGAATCTCTCCGGGCAAGGGCGGCGAGATCCTCATACTGAGTATCGGTTGTTATCCGGGGGTTCGGCCGCCCGCCGCTTCGCTTGACCCGTCGTTTGGATTTCGCATGGTCGAGCAGAATCCTTCTCATCGCCTCCGCCGCAGCGGCGTAGAAGTGGCCGCGGCCGGCCCAGGGCACCTCACGCGGGCCGGCCAGCTTCAAGTAGGCCTCGTGGACGAGCGCCGTTGCCGAGAGCGTGTGATCGCTCCGCTCGCCGGCCATCTGGAGTTGCGCGGCCTTCCGCAGTTGCTCGTACACCAGGGGAAGGAGCCGATGAAACGCCTCCCGATCCCCAGCCGCCACGGCGGACATCAACTGCGTCGCGTCTTCGGAGCTTCGGGCGGACATTCCCCCGCATCATAACATTCGCCACGGCCGGGTCTCAGCGACGGGTCCGCGCGGTCGACTCGAACTGGTCTCGTATCGGGACACTTGCTACGGTCCACTGTGGTGCGGGCGTCGCGCATCAAGGATCGAAGGGAGAGAAAGAATCGATGGCGGTGTACGACGCAATTGGGAGAGGTTACTCAGCATTTCGAAGACCCGACCCGCGGATCGCTTCGGCGATCGTCGCCGCTCTCGGCGATGCCGTCAGCGTCGTCAATGTGGGCGCCGGGGCAGGTTCGTACGAACCCTGTGACCGACCCGTGCGCGCCGTCGAACCATCCGAAGTCATGATCCGCCAACGCCCCCCGGGGGCCGCGCCATGCCTGCAGGGAACCGCCGAAGCCCTCCCGATCGAGACGGCCTCAACCGATGCCGCAATGGCCATTCTGAGCGCTCATCACTGGACCGATCTGGAGGGCGGCTTCCGGGAGATGGCTCGGGTGGCAAGAAGGCTCGCCGTTCTGCTCACGTGGGTGCCGCCCCCGGATGCCCCCCCGTTCTGGCTGACGCGAGATTACTTTCCAGAGATCCTCGAGCACGACCGCACGATCTTTCCGAGCTGCGCCGCCCTCACTTCGATGCTGGAGCGCACGATCGGCCCGGTCCACGTCACGCCGCTCCCGCTCCCGCACGACTGCACGGACGGCATGCTCTGCGCGTATTGGCGCCGGCCGGAGTTGTACCTCGAGGCCGACCGACGAAACGCCATCTCCAGCTTCGCGCGAATCAATGCCGAGGCCGGCCTGGCCAGACTCCGCCCCGACCTCTCGAGCGGACGCTGGGCCGAGCGGAACCGCTGGCTTCTGAACCTGGATTCCCTCGACCTGGGGTATCGGATTGTCCGCTGCACAGTGCGAGGGCGCGGCCGCTGAAGGAAGTACACGCGCGTGGCGTTTTGCGTCATATCCGACTCTGAACTTGGGCGCTCCAGCTCACGTACAGAAGGCCACCTATGAAGCAACGGACACTCGGCACGAGCAACCTCCGCGTCTCCGCCATCGGTCTCGGCTGCATGAGCATGAGTTATTCGTACGGGCCTCCGAAGGACAGGGAGGCCATGACCTCGCTGCTGCGCTCCGCCGTCGATCGTGGTGTCACCTTTTTCGACACCGCCGAGATCTACGGTCCGTTCATCAATGAAGAACTCCTCGGCGATGCACTCGAGCCCTTCAAGGGAAAAGTCGTCATCGCGACCAAGTTCGGCTTCGATCTCAGCCCCGGCCGCGACGCGCGGGGAATGACAGGACCGCCGGGATTGGACAGCCGGCCCGAACGCATACGCGAGGCCGTCGAGGGTTCCCTCAAGCGGTTGCGCGTGAACGCGATTGATCTTCTCTATCAACACCGGGTGGATACTGCCGTCCCGATCGAAGATGTGGCCGGCACGGTGAAGGAGTTGATCCGGCAGGGAAAGGTCAAGCACTTCGGGATGTCAGAGGCCGCCGCGAAAACGATCCGCCGCGCCCACGCCGTCCAACCCGTGACCGCCGTCCAGAGCGAATACTCGCTTTGGACACGGGGACCGGAGGCCGAGGTGCTGCCGACCCTTGAGGAGCTCGGCATCGGCTTTGTCCCGTACAGTCCGCTGGGCCGCGGCTTCCTGACGGGAAAGATGGATGAGAACACGAAACTCGAGTCCACCGACTTCCGAAGCACGCTCCCCCGCTTCACGCCCGAAGCGATGAAGGCCAACCGAGCCTTGGTCGACCTGCTCGGCCGGATCGCCGCGCCAAAGAACTCGACCCCCGCACAGATCGCCCTCGCTTGGCTGCTGGCGCAGAAACCGTGGATCGTCCCGATCCCGGGAACAACCAAACTCCACCGGCTTGAGGAAAACCTCGGCGGTGCCTCGGTGCAACTCACACCGGACGATGTGCGGGACATCACCACCGCCGCCGCGAGTATCCAGGTCGTCGGCGCGAGATACCCCGAGCGCATCGAGCGCATGACCGGGCGATGAGACCGCCCCGCGGCTCGCCAACCGTGCCCGCGCACCTTCGCACGATGCGGCACACCGCCACCGCCGGAAACTGTACCATGAGATTCCTCCCTCGAAACGCTCGTGCGGCAGGGGGCAGGAACGGGAGTCATCCATGAACCGATTGATCGTCGGCACACTGTCTCTGGCTATGGCGGGCTGGCTGGGAGGCTACACCTCCATGGACTTCGCTGAATCACAGCCCGCCCAGGCAAAGGGAGAAGCACCCGTGCGACTCGGCAACTTCTCGGTGAGCCTCTCCGTCAAGGATCTCGCCGCCTCCCGCGCGTTCTACGAAAAGCTCGGCTTTCACGCCGTCGACAGGTTCTCGTCAAAGAAAATGGCGATACTCCAGAACGAATCGTGCACGATCGGGCTCTTTCAGGGCGTGATTCCCAAGAACTCGCTCACGTTCAATCCCGGATGGGACCGCAACTGCGCCACGCTGCCCGAGTTCGATGATGTCCGCGACATCCAGCGCACGATCAAGAGCCGCGGCCTGACGCCGGAACCCGCCGCCGATGAAAATGGCACTGGCCCGGCGTTCCTGATGCTGACCGATCCCGATGGGAATCCGGTGCTGATTGATCAGCACGTGCCCAAGCCCGCCGCGAAGAAGTGATGCGGGCGGCGCGTCAGCGGTGAATCACGGACGAGAGCGCAGCCATGGATGCGGCCACGGCGGCGGAGGAGTCCGCCGTGATCGTGGCGTGCCCGAGCTTGCGATCGGGGCGCGGCTCCTTGCCGTAGAGGTGCAGCTTGGCGCCGGTCGCGAGCGTTCGCGATGGATCGGGCGGGACGCCGATGATGTTCACCATGCCGCAGTGTCCCAAGGCGGCGGTGTCGCCGAGCGGCAGGCCGGTGATTGCTCGCAGGTGATTCTCGAACTGACTGGTTCGGGCGCCTTCGATGGTCCAGTGGCCGGTGTTGTGGACGCGGGGCGCCATTTCGTTTGCGAGCAGCTTGTCACCGGTATCGAAGAACTCGACGGCGAGGGTTCCGACGTAGTTGAGCTTGGTCAGGATGGCGGAGATGTGGCTGCGGGCCAGTTCTACGGCTCGCGCCGAAGCGTTTGGAGATGGGGCGAACGTGGTTCGGAGGATGCCACCCTGGTGGGTGTTCTCGCAGATCGGGTAGATCGCGGTGGTGCCGTCGCGAGCGCGGGTGGCGATCGCCGAGAGTTCGCGGTCGAACTTCACCAGAGATTCGAGGATCAGGTTCTTGCCGCCGAGCTGGGCGACGGCGGCCGCGGCGTCGGATGGAGACCGGACCACGGCCTGGCCTTTGCCGTCGTAGCCGAGGCGGCGGGTCTTGAGGACCGCGGGGAGTCCGGTGCGGGCTATCGCGGCGGAGAGGTCTGCGGCGGAATCGATGGCGGCGAAGTGGGGTGTGGGGATATTGAGAGCGTTGAAAAGGGTCTTCTCGGAGATGCGGTCTTGCGAGACTTCGAGGGCGTCGGCGGGGGGATACACCGGCAGGCGCTTGGCGAGGTGGCGCACGGCCGCGACGGGGACGTTTTCGAACTCATAGGTGATGACATCGAGGCCGTTGGCGAAAGCGTCGAGAGCGGCGAGGTCATCGAAAGCGCCGGAGATGTAGGGAGCGACCTGCGCGGCGGGCGGAGGTGGGTTGGCGGGAGAGGTGTCGAAGAAGCGGAAGCGGAGACCGAGTGGGTAACCGGCGAGTGCGAGCATGCGGCCAAGCTGGCCGGCGCCGAGGATGCCGACGTTCACTGTTTGGCCCCGCGGGGATCCGGATTGTCCAGGACTTTCTGAGTCTGGGAGGCTCGGAACTTGCGGACGGCTTCGCGGTGCTGGGGATGCTTGTTGCCGACGATGGTCGCGGCGAGGATGGCGGCGTTGATGGCGCCGGGCTTGCCGATGGCGAGCGTGCCGACGGGGACGCCGCCGGGCATCTGGGCGATGGAGAGGAGGGAGTCCATGCCTTTGAGGGAGGCGGATTCCACGGGGACGCCGAGGACAGGGAGGACGGTTTTGGAGGCGGCCATGCCGGGGAGGTGGGCGGCGCCGCCGGCGCCGGCGATGATGACTTCAATGCCGCGGGACTCGGCGGTGGCGGCGTAGTCCATGAGAAGGTCGGGAGTGCGGTGTGCGGAGACGACCTTGGTTTCGTAGGGGACGCCGAGTTGGTCGAGGGCGGTGGCGGCGTGGGACATGGTGTCCCAGTCGGAGGAGGAGCCCATGATGATGCCGATGAGGGGTTGGGGCACGGAATGAGGGTAGCAGAGAGATGTGAAGCTGGGAAGGTTCAAGATGCTCAAGATGAGAGAGATGGTTTTGAGCATCTTGAATTGTGGCGGAATGACCGAGTTTGTGCGCGCAGCGGTGACCGGGTCGAGGCCGCAATCGTGGAAGTCGCGATGCGTTACATCAAGGCAGGATTTGGGGCGTTCTGCGCTGCGGCTGAATGTGGAGGGCCGCGTCTGTGCGCTTTTACAGGGTCAGGATTCGGGGCGGAAGACTAGTGATTTCAAGATGCTCAAGATGCCCAACGAGGGTCTGGCCTGGTTCGAACCAGGTGGAGACCGGCGGCTCGCAGGGCGCAACGGGTGGAACCACTCGTACCCTTGGACATGCCCGTGCCGCCTAGTCATGTTGTTCCGATCCGGCTGCGTCCGACGACGCCGGCGGATGTGCCTGTGCTGTTCGTGATGCAATCCGATCCGGAGGCGAATCGGATGGCGGGAACTCGGCCGCGGAGCCGGGAGGCGTTCTTTGCGGTGTGGGAGAAGATCTTCGCGGATCCGAAGGTGAGGTCGCGGGTGGTGGAGATGGGCGGGGAGATCGTTGGAGGGGTCTCGGTTTTTCAGGCGCCGGCCGAGGGTGGGCCGGAGGATGTGATGCGCGATTGCCTGGGGTACTGGATTGCGAAGGCGCATTGGGGACGCGGGATTGCATCGCGGGCGGTGGCGTTGTTTCTGGAAGAGGAGCCGCGGCGGCCGCTGCACGCGACGGCGGCGCGGGCGAATGTGGCGTCGGTGCGGGTGCTGGAGAAGTGTGGGTTTCGGTTTTTGGGGTGGCGGATGGGGGAGGAGACGGAGAGGTACATTGGGTGTGAGGTGGGGGAGTTTGAGTTGGGGTGAGGAGAGTGGAAGTGAAGCGCATCGTTGTGGAGAGCACAAGGCGTGCACCCCGCCCGGGAGTCTGAGCACTTCATCGCGAAGATGCTTTCACTCGTTCTGAGATGAACCCGAGGACGGCTTTTGACCGGTTTGAGCCGTTCGCTCGTCTTTCAACCAGTTTTTTCTTGCGCAGAGAACATTTCTTGTCACACCGTGCGAAGTGCGCTCACCTCCGTCAGGTGAGCCGCCTCAGTCCGGCGTGCGCTGGACGGCGACGCTCTTCTCTCATTGGAGAACGTCATGCGAACGATTCGCCCCCTGCATCTCCTCATTCTCGCCGGAGCACTCGGAACGCCGGTGGCCGCGCAAGAGATTCAACGCGTCAGCGTCGGCACGGGCTCCCCCGGAGCGCAATCCGACGGGCCTAGCGGGTTTACTGGAGGATCGGCGGCTGTTCGTGGGCGCGTCCCAAACGTGTGCCTGGGAGGAGATGGACGGTACATCGCGTTTTCCAGTACCGCGACCAACTTGACGTCGACTTCGACCAGTGGTGTCCGGCACGTGTTCGTGAGGGATCGTACGGGCAACACCACCACGCTTGTCAGCAAGTCCACGAACGGCACCGAAGCCAATAACGCGAGCGCCATCGCCCCCGTCATCCAATCCCCTGCGTCAAGCTCGAATCCGGATCGGATCTCGATATCAGCGGATGGACGCTATATCGCGTTCTCCAGCCTCGCCAGCAACCTGATCGACGGCGTCACTGACACGGACGGGCTGCTGGACGTTTTCGTTCGCGACACGGTCTCGAACACGACCGTGCAACTGGATTCATCATCTCTTTCATCGCACATGTTCTGCCCGGAGATTTCCGCGAACGGGGACTACATCGCCGTGGAACTCGAAGCCGGCGGCACCTCCACCATTGCCGTGTATCGGCGTTCCGATCTCGCACGGATCGCGGGCCCATACGGCGGAAGCGTCAGCTATCACAGCCCGTGCTTGTCGGCGAACGGAAGCATTCTGGCTGCGGGCTATCAGTACTACCAGCTGAGCCCCCCGCTTCTGCTTGGCGGGTATTCCGTCACCGATATCCTCGCCTCGGGCGGTCCGACAAACATCTTCTCCTGGCCGACTCCGGGCAACATAGCCCCCGCGACGACCATCACATCCATTTCCGCCGATGGCCACCACATCGCGGGCTTTTATTACAACGCGTCCACGGTCTGGCCTGCGGGCGGATTCGTGAACGACTATGCGCACTTCACGGGGACGAACCTCGGGAGCAACTCCAACGGCTCATTCTGGCCGCGTATTGGCGGCGAGGCACGCTACGTCGCGTTCGAGAGCGACAGTTCGACTTTTGTGACTGGCGACACCAATGGCGTTTCCGACGTCTTCGTCCTCGACCGGGACTCGGATGAGAATGGGGTGTTCGACGAGTTCGGCGGCATTTCGTACACCCGGGCCAGCGTGTCGGCCAGCGGCGCTCAGGCCACGGGAGCCAGCTTCGACATCTCGATCGGTCGATCCTGCGACGATGTTGTTGTGTCGTTCGCCAGTGTGGCGAGCGACTTGATCTCAGGCGATACCAACTCGTTCGGAGATGCGTTCTTCAAGCGTCCGCTTCCGCCAAAGACGCCGGTTCAGGCTGAGATTGCGATTCTGCTGGACGGTTCGGGCAGCGTGCAGACCACCGGGTGGGCGGCCGAAAAGCAGGCATGGGCGAATGCCATCTCAAACCAATCGATCGTTCCCAGAAATGGCTCCATTGCCATGAGCATCGTGGTCTTTTCCGACACCGCGGCACAGGTCATCCCGTGGACTCACTTCAACTCTGCCACGGCGGTCGACGACTTCGTGGACCAACTCTTGAGCCTCGACTTCCCGGAGCAGACCACCGATGTCGCTGGTGGAATCAACGTCATTGCCCCGACCTTTTGCTCGAACAGCTTCGCCAGCAACAAGCGAACCATCCTGGTGAGCGGTGACGGGCAGAATGATGGAGGCGAGGAAGAGATGCTTGCCGCTCGGAACAACGCTCTTCTGCGCGTCACCAATATCGATGGCATCGGCGTATACCCACCCATCTACGAGTACTATCGCGACTTTGTCGTCGGGGGAAGCAACGGGCTGGCGATCTGTTGCGCCTCCTGGGTTGACGGCATGAGCAACCCCACGGCGCAACTCATGTGCTCGACATCGAGGCTCTTGCTCAAGAACATCTGCCCGGGTGACTTTGACCAGAGTGGTTACCTCAACGCCAACGACTTCATGGCGTTCATGAACGCCGTCGCGGGGTCGAACCAGCGGGCCGATCTCAACGGCAACGGGATGATCGGAGACGCCAATGACTACGCGACGTTCATGAACTCCTATGCGGCGGGCTGTGGCACGACGACGTGCCCCTCTGATCCGCCTTCCGATTGCGAGTAGCCACGGAAAACTTCCCGCACCTGACGCCGCCAATGTCCTGAAGAGTGGCCCACCTGCCAGTCGGCCATTTCTGTGCACGTTACCTATCGGCGGCACGCTCACGTCATTGGGCGTGCCGCCGCTTTTCGACTGAAGGGCAGGTTCAGTCAACCGGACACACAGGGCCGAGCGATCGGCGGCGCCGCTGCGGGGCGACCCCCGGCTGTTGACTGCCGAAGCCTTGGGCCTGAAGCGGGGTGATGGGTAGTGTCACCCTTTGGAGCACACTTCCGGTTGACGGGAACAGGGCACATCACCATTCGAAGCGGCTACCATTGCGCTTCACGGAGGTGCCTGATGTACTTCCTCGCTTGTCATGAGCATTACGACCATGGGTTTTTCGTCCTGGTGCAGGGCGCGTTGACGACTGCGGCTACGGTCGCGATTGGGTTTGTCATCTTCCGGAAGTCGCGGCATGAGGCGGTCATCCGTTCGCGGATCGCCAAAGGGGAGTGCGTGCGGTGCGGGTATCCGCTTGGGACACAGGACCGATGCAGCGAGTGTGGGTGTGCAGCTTCGCCGGAGCAGGGGCGGGAGTGAGGGCGCGGTGTCGGCTGCAAAACCCGGCTTGTTGCGCGTTGTGGGTACGTACAGGCGGGACGCCTATTCCACCAATACCAAAGCCTATGCCACCAATACCACAGCAGTGCCGTGGCGGTTACAAACCGCCGCCCCGAGGGGGAGAGGGTTCGACGAGATCAGGACTTGTGCGAGCGGAAGCCGCCGTTGGGGTCGCCGATGTAGAGGGTCGCGATGGAGTTGGTGGCTTTGGCTTCGCCGAGGGGTTTGCCGGCGAGGAGGATGATGGGGTCGCCCTGGTGGACCCAGCCCCGGGCGAGCATGTCGCGTTCGGAAGTGTCAGTAAAGTCGCGAAGGAGCCCGGAGGCGGGTGGATTCGCCAGAATGGGTGTGACGCCCTTGAGGAGCGCCATGCGGCGGGCCGTGTGGGGATCTGACGTGTAGGCGACGATGGGGATTCGGAAGTCGTTTTGGCTCAGGTAGCGTGCGGTTCCGCCGGCCTGGGACCAGCAGACGATGAGCTTGGCGCCGATGTCGCTCGCGATGTGCCAGGCGCCGTGGGCGAGCGCTGCTGTCGGGTAGCGCGTTTCGACGAGTTTGAGCGGCGGGGAATCGAGGTGGGGCGAGCGGGCCATGTGGGCTTCGGCCGCGGCGATGATGCGGCGCATGGTCTCGACGACGAGAGCGGGGTGCTTTCCGACGGCGGTCTCGCCGGAGAGCATGACGGCGTCGGCGCCGTCGAAGATGGCGTTGGCGACGTCGCTGGCTTCGGCGCGGGTGGGGCTGGCGGCGGTGATCATCGACTCGAGCATCTGGGTCGCGACGATGCACGGGCGGCCCCAGTATTGACAGCGGGCGAGGATCTGCTTCTGGACGACGGGAACCTGGGCGATGTCCATTTCGACGCCGAGATCGCCGCGGGCGACCATGATGGCGTCGGAGGCTTCGATGATGGGATCGAGGTCGGCGACGGCCTGGGGCTTTTCGATCTTCGAAATGATGGGTGTTGGGGAGCGGAGCTCTTCGAGGCGTCGCTTGAGGGCCCGGACCTCATCGGCGCGGCGAACGAAGGAAAGGGCGAGGAAGTCGAGCCCTTGTTCGGCGGCCCAGGCGACGCACATCCAGTCCGCGTCGGTGATGGCGGGGGCGGAGACTTCGCTGTCGGGGAGATTGATGCCCTTGGAACTGGTGACGGGGCCGCCGAGGGTGACGCGGGCGCGAAGGGTGTTGGAGGTCCGCTCGACGGCGAGCATGCGGATGGCGCCGTCGTTGATGAGCACGCGGTGGCCGGGCTGGACCTCCCGGATCATCTCGGGGTAGGTGACGGGAAGGATGGGCGTGCGATCGGAATCGAGCGTGGCTTCAGCGATGTCGGCGCGGAAGAGGACATCCTGGCCGGCGACGAGTTCGATGACGCCGCCGCCCTGGTTCATGGGAGACTTGGAGGCGAAGGACCTCGGAATACTCCCGACGCGGATCTTGGGGCCGCAGAGGTCGCCGAGGACGGCCACGGATACGTTCAGATCCGCGGCGATGGAGCGGACGATGGTGAGGCGTTTCTTGTGGGCGTCGAGCACGCCGTGGGAGAAGTTAAAGCGGAAGACGGAGACGCCGGCTTCGATGAGTTTGCGGATGGTGTCGAGCGAGTCGCAACCGGGGCCTACGGTGGCGACGATCTTTGAACGGGTCGGGAGTTTTGGTGGAGCGGGCTGGGACATGGGGATTGAGGGCGTCCAGAGAGCGGGACGTACAGGCGGGACGCCTATACCACCAGGCACAACACCGTATCGACCATTATCGGCCGGATCTGGCGAGATCGACGATCCGGAGGTAGTTGTTGCGGAAGAACTGGGTGTATTCGATCTTGCAACGGGCGGCGGCGTCAGGGTTTTTCCAGATGTCGCGGATGGACTTGAGGTTGTCGGGGGAGAAGGCAATCTCCTTTTCACCGTCGCGGGTTGCAGGCCAGGCGTAGAACAGTTGTTCCATTTCAGCGAGGCGGGCGGGCGGGAAGCCGGTGGCTGAGCGGGCCGCGTTGAGAGCGGCCCAGGCGGCGCGCTGCTCGTCGGCGATGTCGATGGAGAAAGCGCCCATCATCACGCCCAGGGCGGGGCGCCAGCCTTTGACGGGTTTCTTGGAAGCGATGGCGAATGGATCGACTTTGTCGATGAAGTTTGCCATGTACCTTTCAAACATGATGCGCCGGACGGGGAGTCGGCGGAGTTCGTACTGCTTGGGACCCATGACCTCGTCGCGGTCATTCTTGGGATTGCCCGCGCCGGCGGCGTCGGCGGCGGAGTGGAACTGCCACAGAGCCTGGCCTTCTTCGGTGAGGCAGAACTCGGTGAAGCGTTGGGCGAGTTCGAAGTTGGGGCCGCCGCGGAGGATGGAGATGGGGTCGGCATCGATGTAGACGGAGCCGGCGGGATCGGTGTAACCGACGCGAGAGGTTTCGGGGGTTTCGCCGGGACGGGCGACGGCCTGGGCCTGGCCGCGGCCGTAGAAGTCGATGGCGAGGCCGGCGGCGGCTTCTCCGGCGCTGACGTCGATGGGCGTTTTGGGGGAGGAGCTGGTGAAGTAGCGGGTGTTGGCGCACATCTCGCGAAGGATCTTCCAGCCTTCATCCCAGCCGAAGTTGTTGAGGATGGAGTCGAGGGCGGTGGCGACGGAGCCGGACTGGCGAGGGTCGGCAAGCGCGACCCAGCCGGCGTAACGCGGATCGGTGAGGTCCTTGAAGGAACGGGGTTCGGGGAGGCCGAGGTGTTTGAGCGTGTCGCGGTTGTAGACGATGCCGAAGCTGGAGAGGGCGGTGCCGATCCAGAACTGATCGGGGTCGTAAAGGGTTTGGATGCCGATGAGGTTCTCGCCGAACCAGGAATCAAGCTGTTCCCTGGTGAAGCCGGCGGGCACGGACATGGGGACCCTGATTTGCTTGACGCCGCCCTTGGAATCGGGATCGGGGACCGTGTGGGTGACTCCGGTTTTGACGCGACCGTGGTCGTAGGTGCCGCCGCCGAACATGAGGTCGTAGCCGATCAGGCCCGCGGGGCAGCGGGGGTTCTTGGGATCGGAGAGATCGAACTTGCCGGCCTTGAGGGCCGCGGAGTACTGGGCTTCGAGCTGCTTGAGAATCTCGGTCGTGCCGGCGTATCGCCAATCGACGAGAACGTGGGAACGGAACTTGGCGAAGTACCAGCGGTCGAACGCCGCGCCGAACTCGCGGTGGATCTGGGGAACGTGGGGGGTGATGATGACGAGGACGGTGGCGCCCTTGACGGCGGGGTCGGCCTCGGCGCTGGGCTTCATGGCGAAGGGGATGCCGAGGATGAGGGCGAAGGCGGCAAAAATAAGAACTCGCTGGAGAGTCATCTCCAGCGAGTATAAGAAGTTTGGAGCCGGTTCAGGGAATCGAGTTAGGGGCAGCCGCCGGCGTACTTGTTGATGAAGCACTGGAAGTCGTTGGCGGTCAGGGCGGGGATGCCGGTGGAACCATCGCAGTTGGCGTAGGTGTCGTTGGCGGCGAACTTGTTGATGAAGCACTGGAAGTCGTTGGCGGTGAGCAGGGGGTTGCCGGTGCTGAGGTCGCAGTTGGCGTAGCAGCCGGTGGCGGTGCAGCCGGTGGGCACGAAGTCGATGCCGCGCCACCAGGTGTTGGCGAGGGAGGTGGCGAGAGTGGAGAACGCGGAGGCGGCGCCGGTGTCGGTGACGACGATGATGGAGCTTCCGTTGGCACCGTTGGCGACGCCCGTGGTGGCGTAAATGGTGGTGGTTCCCTTGGCGGTCTTACCGGTGATGTTGCGGATGCCGGTCGTGATGCCGGTGTTGATGGTGTAGGCGAGGGACCAGACGCCGGCGGACTGGGTGAACTTCTGAAGGCCGCCGCCGTTGACGAGCGTGCGGTCGTCGGCGACGTAGATGGTGTTGGCATCGGCCATGTAGTAGTCGTAGGCGGATTCGGTGGCGGTGGTGACGCCGGGGAGAAGCGTGAAGAGCTGGTTGGTGGTTGTGGGGAGCCCGGAGCCGACGGTGCCGACGCCGAGGAAGGTGCCCGAGGCGGACGAGAAGTAGAGCTGGCCGCCGAAGATGTTGACGAAGCGGATGTTGGTCGGCGCGTTGGGCGTGGCGGTGCCGTTGTCGTTGAGGAAGACGGAGGTTCCGCCGCCCTTGATCACGTAGCGAACGCCGCCTCCAGTGCCCGATGCGGTGCCGCCGGTCCAGATGTCGGTGCCGTTGGAGGAGACAGCGCTGCGGATGTTGTTGGCCGAGTAGGCATCGGTGATGGCAGTGGTAGAGTCGATGGCGCCGTTGCAGTCGACGACGGCGACCACGCGGTTGACGGCGGCGGTGGTGGTGCTGACCACCGAGGCCGTGCCGGCGTCGGCGTTGTAGCCGACGAACACGAGGGACTTGCCGTCGGCCGAGCGAGTGAGAGCACCCTCGGAGGTGGCCGAGCCGCTCTGGGTAACAGCGCGGTTGCCGGTGGCGGCGGCGGTGAAGGGAACGTCAATCGTCTGGACGATGGCTCCCGTTGAGATGTTAATTTCACGGATGAAGAGCTTGGCGGCGGCGCTGGAGAGCGCGGCCCCGCCGTCTTCACCGGCCTGGAGCACGACGAGGTTTCCGGGCGTGAAGGGGACGGCCTGGCCGGCGGCGGTGGTGATCGCGAGGGCGAGGGCGCCCAGGCTCAGCATGGCGGAACTCAGTTTCATCGTCAATCTCCGTTCCTGTGGTGGTGGTTCTCTCCCGCGCCGACGTTCGGCGGGGTCGAAGCGTATTGGACGAGGCCGTGACGTTTGATCGCGCCGTGTCAGTTTCTCTCGATCCTTGCGCGGCCTTCATGGCGCCTTTACGCACAGATCGATGTTCGTTCGGATGTGTGCATGGAAACCGCTCGGTCAGCGACACCCGTTGGCGTATCGGTTGATGAAGCACTGGAAGTCGTTGGCGGTCAGGGCGGGGATGCCGGTGGAACCATCGCAGTTGGCGTAGGTGTCGTTGGCGGCGAACTTGTTGATGAAGCACTGGAAGTCGTTGGCGGTGAGGGCCGGCGTTCCGGTGCTGCCGTCACAGTTGGCGTAGCAGCCGGGGGCAGGGATCGAGAGGTTGCGGCTGCCAAAGTTCGGGCCGTAGGTGATGTTGGTCGGTGAGGGAATCGTGATCCCGGCGAGGGCCCAGCCGTAGTTCTCCAACGGATCCCAGAATGAGCGGCCCGGCTGACCGGGATCGGCTTGCAGGATGTCTCCGGCCGCCCAGCCGGCGGGGGTGTTGTTGTCGTAAATGATCCGGTAGAGGGCGTCGGGTGTCCACGTGCCGAGGTCGCCGAGTTCGGTGCCGCCGAGTTCGGCGGCGTAGTCCTGTCCGGTCTCGTCGCCGTTCTGGTAGCTCACGGCGTCGCGGCCGATGAAGCTGGCCCACTGTGTAAGGTCGTCGAGGACCGCATCGTCGTTGAGATCGAGATCGGTGCCGACGGTGATATTCGGCCCGAGCTTGCCGTGGCCGATGATGAAGGTGTTGCCGCCGTTTTCGATGTCCGGGTTGAAGTCGCGGATGACGACGTTTGTGCCGGGCGCGGGGACTGGCGGGAGGATGTTGGCCGAGTCGCGGATGAGGAGGATGCCGTTTGATCCGATGGTCATGCCATCGAGGTTGATGATGACGTCAACGGTGCCTCCCGGGCGCTGACCGGGCGGGGGGAACTCGCCTGTGACGATGTCGCGCGGGCCGAGATCGCCCTCGATGATGATGAACTTGTATCCGTTGAGAACGAGCCCGGGGGGCCCCATTATTTCAAGAGACTCGGACCCGTTGTCGGTGCCCTCGGGGTTGATGAATATCTCGCTGATGAACACCTGCTGGGCGTTGGCGCTAGCGGCGCATGCGAGGCCGGCGGCGGCGAGCACAGCGCGGACGAAACGTGAGTGACGCATCATGCTTTCTCCCTCTGACGGACGGCTACCAGTTGAGGCCCTTGTGGTTCAACCAGCCGCCGTACACCTTGCCTTCGAGTTCGTCGTACTTCTGCGTGTTCCACCCGTTCACAACGGCCGTGGTGGAATCGAAGATGTTGTCGCGCTTGACATCTTTGAAGCCGAGCACGTGCCCGTCGGCGAAGACGATGTTGCCGAGGATACGGTCGTGCCCCGAGCCACCGAGAAGATTGCTCTTGCCGTGGGCCGTGCCCCAGTCGGTGAAGTCCTGGCGGTTCCAGAAGCTGCCGGGGACGACGGGGGAGCTGGCGACCGCCGCGTGCGGGCCGTCGGTGAGGTTCTTCGCGCCGGTCACCACTTCGCCGTCGATCGAAACCACCTCGTTGCCGACGAGCGATGTGCCATCAGCCATGAGCGGGACGGCGGAGGGCGATGCGGAACCGCCGATGGCCGCATCTTTGAGCGGCCCCATGCTGAACTGCTTCTTCTTGACGTCCTGACCGATCTTCTGGACGACCTTGAGATCGGTATGGGCCATCACCCACGACTGGCAGTAGTTGGTATTGAAGCCCTCGCGGACCATCTGGCTGATGTCGGCCGCGGTGTAGTTTCGCCAGGGGTTCTGGCCGAGCTGGCTCCAGCTGAGGGCCTGGCTCGCACGGGAGGGGCTACTGGGGCAGAGGATTCGGCCGGGCAGGCAGTATTCGCCCTTGACGTAGTCGGCGACCCAGCCTTTTTCGTCGGGCGGGCCTTCGGAGGCGGTGCTGTTGTTGTCCCACGTGCCGGTGGAGAAGGCAGTCTTGTTGTTCTGGGCGTGCGACATGGCGGCCATGCCGATCTGGCGCAGGCCGCTGGCGCACTTGACCGTTCGAGCGCCTTCGCGAGCCCCACCGAGTGATGGCAGAAGCAGCCCGATGAGCAGCGCGATGATCGCGATGACGACGAGGAGCTCGATCAGGGTGAATGCGCGTGTCGGTTTCATGCGGGGAGGAGAGTGGGTCGGAAGGTAGTTGCCCGGCTCACCCGCTGTGCCAGCGCTGCGCAAAGACGGTGCTAAGTTCGCGCAAAGAAACCGGAGCCGCGCGTGGCCGCGCTTGACAGCACCGCGGGACTTCTCATCATGCGGACCCGGCCGCCTGGTGCGGAGGCATGGAGACTTGTCATGATGATGTGGAGCGGCGCGGCGATCGTGGCGGCCCTGACGGGAGCGGCGGGCCCGGAGCTCATCGGGATGGCGACGATCGCGGGTGATGCCCGCGACCTGTCGGGCCTGGGCGGAGCGCTCGGCGAGGGAACGCCGCGCGACCGGCTGGGATCGTTCGGGTCCGGGATCGCCTACACGGGGCGTGGGAATCGGTTCGTGGCGGTGGACGATCGCGGACCGGCCGACGGCGCGGCGGAGTTTGCCGCAAGGTTTCAGACGCTGGAGATTGTGGCGACACCGGGGGGGTCGCCGGCGCTGTCGGTCACGCTGGTGTCGACGACATTGCTTACTGACGTGCGTGGCGAGCCGCTTGTCGGGAGCACGATCGCAAAGCTGCGGTACGACGCGGAGGCCGTCCGGGTGTCCCCGGGGGGCACTCTTTGGATTTCCGAGGAGTACGGCCCGAGCGTGGATGAGTTCTCCATGGATGGACGGATGATCCGCCGGCTGGCTGTGCCCGAGGCATTCCAGAACGACCATCCCTCACCGGATCCGATCCTCGAGATGCCCCCACACGCCAAGCGCGGGCGGCAGCCAAACCGCGGCCTGGAGGGCCTCGCCGTTACGCCAGATGGGTCGAAGCTCGTCACAATCCTGCAGGGGCCGTTGATCGAGGATCAGGCGGTGAATGAGCGCGGGCTGCGCATCGGCGTCAATCTCCGCTTGATTGAGATCGACGTGCAGTCGGGCGCCACGCGGCAGTTCGTATATGTGATGGAAGGGTCAGACCGGGGCGTCAATGAGATTCTCGCGGTGAATCGGGATCAGTACCTTGTGCTGGAACGGGATGGAAAGAGCGGCGCCGCGGCGGAACACCGGGGGCTCTTTCTGATCGATCTGCGCGGGGCGACGGATGTTTCGGGAATGGAGTCATTGCCCGGCACAACCTTGCCCGAGGCGATCACGCCCGTGTCAAAGCGGCTGTTTCTGGACCTGATGAATCCCGAGTATGGAATTGCGGGCGCATCGATGCCGGAAAAGATTGAAGGCCTTGCCTTCGGACCTGACCTGCCGGACGGACGCCGGCTCCTGATTGTGACCGTTGACAACGACATGAGGAAGGAAGTGCCGACGACCATCTACGCGTTCGGTGTGGATGCGTCGGACCTCCCGGGATTTGAACCGCAACACACTTCCGGTGCGGAGGCCAGGGTTCACGAACCGGGGCGATGAATCTTTCAGCGGTCGAGCGCCTGCTTGACGCTGTCGTCCTGAACGGTGCGAACTTTGGAGTCGTTGACGACTCGAACGGTGATGGTCCGCGGCGTGTCGCCCCAGGGGCGGCGCATGGAACCCTCGGTGGCGGCGACGCTCAGGACCATGACATCGTCGACCTTGCGGGCCTTGAAGGCGGTCTTGAGGTATTCGCCGTTCTTGAAGCCCCACCCCTCGCCGGCGTCTTCGTAGAGCACACCCTTGGCTTCACCCTTGTCGTCAAGGCAGACCAGGAGCGTCAGCTCGGTCAGTGACTTCTCCGCGGTGTGCTGCATGACCGGGCCGGTGGGCACAATGGAGCCGGGCTTGAGATACAGATCCGGGAGATCGGGATTGGCGTCGCCGAAGTCGAACTTCGTCCAGTTGCCCTTGGGGAGCGCGGGAGCTCGCGTGCGATCGGGGACAAGTTGTGGCACAACGAGCATGGCGTTTCCGAGAAGAAACGCATCGTCTTCGGAGCGCAGCGCAGGATCGAGGGGATCGGCGAAGAAGACCGGGCGGACGATAGGAGAGCCATCGGCGTGCGCGAAGTGGAAGAGCGTGTACAGGTACGGGAGCAAACGGTACCGGCGTTCGAGGGCCTGGCGGCAGGTCGCTTCAACCTGCGGGCCAAAGGCCCATGGTTCCTTGTCGACGTTGCCTTTACCGGTGTGGCCGCGGGAGAAGGGAAGGAGCGCCCCCACTCCCATCCAGCGGGCGAAGAGCTGCGCTTCCTGTCCGGCGGGGCCGTTGCCGGCGAAGCCGCCGATGTCCGGGCCGGCAAAGGGCTGGCCGGACAGGCCCATGTTCAGGGTCATCGATACGGACTCTTCGAGGTGGGCCCAGTCGGCGGTGTTGTCACCCGTCCACATGGCGGAATAGCGCTGGCCGCCGATGTAGTTTGCGCGGGTGAGGACGAACGGACGCTTGTCGGGATTGACGGCCATCACGCCGTCGCGGCTGGCGCGGACCATCATCATGCCGTAGACATTGTGGTAGCGGGCGTGCGGGCCGGGTCCGCCAAGGTCCGTGTCGGCGCGGTGCAGGTTGTCCTCGGGCATCGTTTTCGTCGGGACGTTGAACACGGCGGGCTCGTTCATGTCGTTCCAGACGCCGTCGATACCGGTGGCCATGAAGTCCTTGTAGAGACCGGACCACCAGGTGCGGGTGTCCGCACGGAGGAAGTCGGGGAAGACGCACATGCCCGGCCAGACCTCGCCCTGGAACATGGAGCCGTTGGCTCTCTGGACGAATGCGTCGCGTTCGAGGCCGCGTTCGTAGACGAAGTAGCCGGGCTCGGCCTTGATGCCGGGGTCGATCATCCACACGGTGTGGAACCCCTGGCCGTGGAGGTCGGCGTTGAGTTTCCTGGGATCGGGGAAGAGCTGCGGGTCGAACGTGAAGCAGCGGAAGCCGCGCATGTAGTCGATGTCGTGCCAGATGACATCGCAGGGAATCTTGCGGTCGCGGAAGCCCTTGGCGATTTCGCGGACGCGAGCCTCGGGGTAATACGAGTAGCGGCACTGGTGATAGCCGATCGCCCAGAGGGGGGGCATTTCCATGGTGCCGGTAAGCGTGGCGAGAGCGCGGACGACATCCAGGGGGGAATCACGCTCGATGACGGTCACGGGGAACGCGGGGCCGTCTGAGGTAAACTCGATGTTTGAGGTCAGGTCGATGCTGGTGCGCCACGTTGAATCCGCCAGAACGCCGTACGCGGAGCCGTTGGGCCGAACCGCGAGGACCCACGGATGCGATTGGTACAACGACGGCGCGGGGTAGGCGTAGCCATACGCATCCGTGTTCCACGTGACGGTTTTCTGCCCGTTCCTCAGAAGTGGCCCCGTGGCGCAGCCGGTGCCGTAGAGAGAGGTGCCGGGCGAGACCTGGATGGTGGCCCGGGACTTGCCGGCGACGGTGGCAAACTGGACCTTGACGGGGAAGTCCGCGGGCGCGGGACCGACGGCAGGAAAGGGCTTGACGAGCGCGAACGACGGCTGCATCGCCTTCGCCGCGGCCTCATCCGCGTGGAATCGGACCATGCCTGCCTCGATCGCTTCTGAGACCTGGGCGAACGTGGGCGCGGCGCCGGCAAGCAGAATGGTCAGAGCAATCAATGGGCGTCGGTGCATGCGTGCTCCTTGGAGGCGTCATTGTTCGGCCGCAGGGTACCGAGTTGGGGCGCTGAGGAGTTCTCCTCATCTGGTGGGCGCGAAGGTCGGCCGCCGAAAACTTGGATGATTCGACGTTCCAGAAACAGGGAAGTTGCGTCATAATGGGTGATTCAGGATGGGAGGTCGTGATGACGCCGAAGGTTCGCGCCCGAACACTGCTTTGCCCCGCGATGCTGGCGGTCATGTGCGGCACGGCGCCCGCGGCGGCGCAGGGCATCAGCCCGGTCTATCTCCAGTGGTGGGAACTCAAGTGGAGCGACATGGAGCACCGGACACCCGACTTCTTTGTCGGCGGGTACGGGGCGCTGTGGCTGCCTCCCATTTCCAAGGGCGGGAGCACGAACAGCGTCGGGTATGACGTGTGGGATCGCTTTGACATCGGGCGTCCCGGGGCGGAGACGGCGTACGGGACGCAGGAGTCGTTTCGCGGCGTAGTCGACGAGCTGCACGCGGCGAACGCGCTGGTGAATATCGACATCGTGATGAATCACAACTCGGGGAGGAACACGTCGTACTCGTTCCACGCCTCGGGCGGGTACCCGGGGTTCTGGACGGGCCCGCTTCCCGCTGTGAATCAGAGCAAGCGAGCGGATGCGAACTGGGGCGACTTTCACGGCGGGACCGGGGCGTCGACGTTTCTTCAGTCTGAGAATCCCGGGGGAGCGAACTACGACCTGTTGCTGGGGGACCTGGTTTCGCTGACGGACATATCGCAGGAGTCGAACAACCAGTTCATCCGCCATCCGATCGACTCGGTCAACCCGCAGAACATTCCGGCGGGAACATCGGTGAATCTGCCGGATCCCAACAACCGCCGGTGCTATCGCGATCTGCAACTGACGCCGCAGGTGGTGAACAACCCGGGGACGACGCGGAACCCCGGGGCGCAACAGTTCACGTTCTACCCGTACAACGCCGCGGACCCGCAGCAGGGCGACCCGGTGGCGGACAACGGGACGGGACTGTTGATGCGCTGGACGCAGTGGACGATGGATGTGTTGAAGGTGGATGGTTTCCGGATCGACGCGATCAAGCACTCGCCTTCGTGGTTTTTCGATACGTTCTGGGACGCCGTGGTGTATCAGCGTCGGACGACGCCGTGGGGAGCGAAGGTCACACCGTACAGCTTCGGCGAATCGGTGGAAAGCAACTCGTTCACGTACAACAACTATGTCCGCAAGGATGCGTTCGGGAACCGAGATGCGCTCGACATCAACGGGTCGGGGCAGCTCAGAAACCTCGTCAATGGAGGGGGCCTGGGGACGTGGGCGAATGTGCTGCCCGCGCACCTCGACAACCAGGATGACGGTCTGAACAACGGCTCGATCGGCGTCAATCACATTTACAGCCACGACAACGGGACCACCAGCGGCTCGCCACCGGCGGATCCGACGGCCCAGCAGCAGGGGTGGTATGCCCACGCGTACGTCCTGATGCGCACCGGCCCGGCGATTGTGTATCACAACGCTCGCGGCGTGACGCGGCCGGGAGGGTTCTGGCCGGCGCAGGGTGTGCCCGTCGCCCTGGGCGTGGACCCGGCGACGAACGCGCTCAACCCGACGATTACGCGGCTGGTTCAGCTCCACAACTGGTACGGGCGCGGCGAGTTTGCCCCGCTGAACGGAACATCTTCTCCGGCCGTTGATGATGTGTTCGTGTTCGAGCGAAGAAAGAACCTTGGGGGCGGCGGTTTCTCCGCCAACGTTCTTGTTGGCGTGAATGACCGGTACGACGCCGGATATGACTCCAGAACCATCACCACTACGTTTCCGTCGGGGACGTTGTTGAAGGAAATGACGGGGAACGCGACCGACGCAACGGTGGACCCAAACAACGACATCTTTGACACGGTGACCGTCGGCGCCGGCGGATCGGTGACGATCCGCGTGCCCCGGAACAGGAACGCCAACAACGTCGCGCACCACAAGGGGTTTGTGGTGTTTGGCCCGGCGGTGCCCGAGGGCACGGTGTCGGTCACCCCATCGAGCGGGACGATCGCGGCGGACGGGATCGGCACGGCCCATTGGCAGCGCCGGTCGACGGCGGTACCGGTCATCTCGGCCAAGTCCTTCAGCCTGACGTTGTCGACAACCCAGGCGCAGGCGGGGGACCCGGGCACAGACAACTACGCCGTGTTCCGCTTCAACCAGGGGTTCCAGGACCTCAACGGGAACGGCTCGGTGGACAAGCCATCGACCGACCCGGTGGTGCCCGGGTACGAGGACTTCCTGACGGTCAACCAGCCGCTCTTCAACTCGGCGCAGCAGAACGGAACGTACACGCAGACGATCAACACGGGGCTGCTGCCGGAAGGGTACAACTACATTTCAGTGGTCGCGTTCCGCCAGCGCCCGGCGAACACCGACCCGCTGTTTTGCGAGTTCAGGCAGGTGGTGTATGTCGACCGTGTGCCGCCGCCGGTATCGTGGATCGAGTCGGGCACGACGATCACCACGGCGTCGTTCCTGTTCAAGATCAAGTTTCTGGATCGGACGGCGAACCGGATGCACCTGTTCTGGGACCTGCCGCAGGGGACGGACCCGATCCCGCTTGCCAACATCACCAACCAGGGAACGAAGTTCGACCGCTTCGAGTGGCGCAAGACGCTGACAGACCTGACTTCGGGCCAGCACACGTTGACCGTGGTCGCGTTTGAAGACAGCGGGAATGCGTCGGTCACGACCTATCCGGTCACGGTGAACCGGCCGTGCTACCCCAACTGCGATAACAGCACCAGCTCGCCGCGGCTGACGGCCAATGACTTCCAGTGCTTCCTCAACTCGTTCGCGGCGGGGCTGACGTACGCGAACTGCGATGGGAGCACGTCGAGCCCGACGCTGACCTCGAATGACTTCCAGTGCTTCCTGAATGCATTCGCGACCGGCTGCTCGTAAAGCGGCCGCCACGGGGCTCCGTGCCGCGATCCGCGGATGCCTGGCTGGAAGGCCTCGACACGTGCGCGCTGTGTGGCCGCTTTGGAGAGCGGTCGAGTGAAGCCCGCGTCGAAAAACGAGAGAGCCTTCCGGCGACCGGAAGGCTCTCATTGGTTTTGAATGTCACCCTGCGGCGATCAGGCCCGGCGGCGACGGGCGGCCGCGAGACCACCGAGGCCGAGGAGGGCGAGAGAGCCGGGGGCGGGGACGAGGGTGAAGAACTGGTCTCCGCCGGCGTAACCCGCGTTGAGGTTGATCTGGCCAACCGTTCCGTTGTAGCCACCCGCGCCGTCGCCACCAAGGTTTCCGGTGCCGATGGGGAGCGAACCCAGGAACTGGTTCGAGAGGTAGTCGTGGTTGGCGCCGTTGACGAAGGCCATCACGCGAAGGCCGTTGGCCGTGCCGATTCCCAGCGAGGCGAGGGAGACCTGGACTTCAACGCCGGTGAAGGCCGTAAGAGCGTTGGGGCCCTGGGCCGTTCCAGCGTTGCCGTTGACGCCGCCAACATTGGTGTTGTTCAGCGCTGCGAGAACGCTCAGGGCGTTGCTGTTGCCGCCGCTCAGGAGGCCGCCGCTCTGGCCGTCGTTACCGCCGAGGTAGCCACCGGTGTTCGTAAGCAGGTTGCCGCCGTCAACGAACATGCCGAAGCCGGGGCCGGAGCCGCCGCAGGTGACGGAGATCCAATGCGTGGCGCGGAACGTGGCCGAAGCGCCGTTGACACCCGCCTGGTCAAGGGTCATGCCGTTGTACTTGTCGGGAAAGCCGTTGGTTGCGGTGTTGTTCGGCAGGACGTTGAACCCACCCGCGTCGCCGTTGTCGAAGAACAGGACCATCTTGTTGTAGTTGCTGCCGCCGCCCTCGAGGTTGCCGGTGAGTAGCAGGTTCAGATTGCCGCCCGAGGTGAACGCGAAGGCCGCATCGAGTTCAGAACCGTTGGTGTTCTGAATGTGGCCGAGGTTGTTGTCGCCGAAACCAGTGCCGATCTGCTGAACGGCGACGGGCGATCCGTACGCCGCCTTGTAGAAACCATCGATCTGGGCCATCGATGAACCGGCACAGGCCAGCATCGCCGCGGCGGAAATCAAAAACGTCTTGGACATGGCTCTCAAACTCCTATTTGGGTCACCGGCAGGGCAGAACAACATCACGCCGCGGCCGGTGCTTGTCTCTGACATCAGAGTAAGGCGGCGGCCTAGGGATGCAAGCCAAAAGGGGAGTAAACAGGCCGAAAACGCGTGGGGTGTCTTCCCCATTCTGCGTGGGAGAGAACGCGGTCCGCGACGATTATCGGGAGGGTTTTTCGGCCAGGACCGGGAGAATCGAGGCGTGATCTCTGGGTGTCACTTCGTAGAGAATGACATCACCAATGCGGCGCTCGAAGCGATGGAGCGAAGTGTCCGCGACCTTGCCGGGCACGACGGTCTGGCGGTCTGAGCGTTCCAGCACGACGACCACCGGGTCACGATCGACACGGACCAGGAGCACGCCCGAGATCGGGCTGATGACCCGGCCCTTGTTCCAACCGACATACTGGATCCCGTCGGGCCGCGAAGTGACGTAGAGAGGTTGACGCAGGTACGCGCGGCACCAGTTGGCAAACTCGTCATCCGTGGTGCAGACCACCTCGGGCACGAAGCCGGAGGCCACGGTCGTCTTGTACAACGGGCCGAGTACGTCCGGCCGATGTGACACGGTCCATACCCGCCAGGCGGCAAGTCCGGCCAGCAGCACGACCGCCGCGGCGGCCCAGGGGATCCAGCGGGTGAACGCGCTGCGCGACGAAGCCCGCGTGAAAGCCCCTCCCGCCGTCTCGTCGGCGAACATGCGGCGAAGAGATTCGTCGATCCGGGCCTGGACCTGGAGGTGCGCCTTGGCATCGCCGCCAGCCAGTCGTGCGAGGTCGTCCGGCGCGACGGGGGGGTCGCGATCGATCAGTTCGTCCAGAGTTGGACGTTTGGGATCGGGCTGGACGGGACGCTCAGGCACGGGTTCCTCCATCGGCATATCGCAGCAGGTGGTCCCTCATTGCCTGGCGGGCGCGGTGCACGTGGCTCATCGCGGTGCCTTCGGGGATGCTCAACAGGGCGGCGATGTCTCGGTACGGCAGTTGGCGGATGGTGCGGAGCAGCAGGCAGACACGGGGCGTTTCGTCGAGGGTGGCGAGTGCGGCGATCACCCGGTCGTCAAACTCGGTCTGGCCGGCCGGAAGCCTCCCGCGGCGGTCGAACTCGGGTCCGGGGTGTGTCTCGCTGCGGGTTGGACGGGTCTGGTCGAGCTCCACGGGATCGGACGAGCCGGTGTGGCGACGGACGGTCTTGCGGGCGGCGTTGCGTGCGACGTTGCGGACAATGCCGCCCATCCACGCGGCGAAGTTGGTGTCGGGCTGAAACTCGTGGATCTTCTGCAGACCGATCACGGCCGATTCCTGAACCACATCCTCGGCTCCCTCTCGCCTGCCGAGCACGGCGGCGGCGATGAGCCAGAGGCTCCTGGAAACCTGCGTCAAGCGCGTGGAAAACTCCGCGGGGGAAAGCGGTCCGGCCTGCGGCCGGCCTGATCCGGCCGCTGCGTCCCCCGACGAGGCCGCCTCGCCCTTGATTCGCATCTTCCCTGGAATGTCGCGAGGGGTGAATGTCATTGCAACTCGCGTGCCCGAGGTTCTCGGACACGTTAGGCAGGTCGGTCAGTCCGGACGGCGGTCGAATCGGAGCAGGAGCAGCGCGTTGGCCACGACGCTGGCCGAACTGACCGCCATCGCCGCAGCGGCGAGCATCGGGTGAAGCAGCCCGATGGCCGCGAGGGGAATGAGAACCGTGTTGTAGACGAAGGCCCACAGCAGGCCGAGCCGGATGCGGCGACGCATGGCGAGGCTCAGTCGAATCGCACGTGGAATGCCGGTCGGATCGCCCGAGACCAGCACCACATCGCCCGCTTCCTTGGCGATGTCGGCGCCGGCACCCATGGCGATGCCGACGTCGGCCTCGGCCAGTGCCGCGGCATCGTTGATCCCGTCGCCGACCATCGCGACCTTTCGACCCTGGCGGCGGAGGCTGCGTATGTTCGCGTGCTTGTCCTGTGGGGATACTCCGGCCAAGACGACTTCGATTCCTGCCTGAGCTGCGATCCTGCGGGCGGCAGTTTCGTGATCGCCGGTCAGCATGATCGTCTCGAGCCCCAGGCCCTGGAGTTCAACAACGACATCGCGGGCCCCGGGCCTCAAGTCATCGCTGAACGCGAGCACCGCGAGGAGGCGCGACTCGTGTGCGTCAACCTGAAAAACTCCCGACAGGGTGAAGCCTTTCTCTCGAAGGTCGGCAATCTCTGGTATCGGGTCGGCGGCGCCCAGCTTGCCGATGCGGATGTTGGCACCACGGACGCTGGCGCGGACCCCACCGCCGGGCTCATTGACAAATCCCGTCGCCTCGGCGAGTTGAATGCCGCGGGCGCTTGCCGCGGCGAGAACCGCCCGGGCGAGAGGGTGTTCGCTGAATCGCTCGACTCCGGCGGCAAGCGAGAGCGCGTGAGCCTGGGTGCACCCTGCTTCGACGGACACGACCTGCTGAAGCAAAGGTTTGCCGATGGTGAGCGTGCCGGTCTTGTCGAGCACGACCGTGTCGAGCCGGCCCATTCGTTCGAGCACCTGGGCGGAGCGAATCAGGATGCCGCGGCGTGATCCGACCGCACACCCGACCATGACAGCGGCGGGGGTGGCGAGCCCGAGGGCGCACGGGCAGGCGACGATCAGGACCGCGATGGCCGCGTGCAGGCCCTCGATCCACGACCCCGCGAGACCCCACGCGACAAGTGAGCCAATCGCGATGACACAAACGACAGGAACGAAAACACCTGCGATTGCGTCGGCGAGCCGCTGCGACCCTGTCTTGGTCGCCAGGGCCGCCTCGACGAGCGCCGCCATCTGGCCGATCGTGCTTTCTGCACCGGCGCGTGCCACTCGGATGCGGATGGCTCCGGAAAGGTTGATGCTTCCCCCCACCACGGCGTCTCCCGTAACGCGGGAGACGGGCATCGGTTCTCCCGTGACCAGCGATTCATCAATCGTGGTTTCGCCGGATTCGATCACGCCATCGGCCGGGATACGCGACCCCGGCCGGGCGACCGCGAGGTCGCCGCGAATGAGCTGGGCCGCGGGGACTTCGAGTTCCACCCCGTTTCGCTCGACGACGGCGGCCGGAGACGCGAGGTCGAGCAACCTGGCCACAGCCCCGGTGGCGGATTCACGGGCACGGGCCTCGAGCCACTTCCCCACGGCGATGAGGGCGAGGATGGTCGCGGCCGTGTCGAAGAAGAAGTGCGGGCGGCCGACCCAGAGCGTCCACACGCTGTAGATGTACGCCGTGGTGGTGCCGAGAGCGATGAGCGTGTCCATGTCCGCTCGTGCATGCCGAGACGCCCGCCACGCGCCCCGGATGAACACCCGGCCGAGCAAGACCTGCAGTCCCGTCGTCAGGATCGCTTGCAGAATCCCGCTCTCGCGGCCGGTCCAGAACATGCCGGCAACGGTGACCGGCAGTGCCATGGTCACTCCAAGGAGGGCTCGGGCCCGCCAGCGAGCGGATTCCGCCTCGGCGCGCCGGATGTGCGCGGCGGTTTGCACGGCATCTGGAGTGACAGGCCGAGTCCGGGCCTCGTAGCCCGCTTCCGTGATGGCTGCCGCGAGCGCTTCGGCCGAAGTGGTGCCAGGGTCAAACGTGATCGCCGCTTGTTCGGTGGCCAGATTGACAGCGGCCTCGCGGACCCCGGGCACTTCCCGAATGGCCCGCTCGACGTTGGAAACGCAGGAAGCACAGTGCATTCCGCGCACTTCAAGCGTGGCGGCTTCGACTGGTTCCTGGGTGGTAGGGCCCCGCATGGTCGGGCGATGCTAGGAAAGAGGGGTCACGGCCGCGTTTACCTTGCACAGGGGCGTACCTATAGTTGAGTCGTTCGGGACTGATCGCGTCCGGACGCCGCACCCGCGGAGCGCGGGAGGCGGACCCAGTGATTTCTCAGGGTGCGTGCTTCCACGGAGGGAGCAACCGCCCACAGAAGCGCCCAAGTGCGGGCTCGCCTGATTCGTCCGGTTGTTCCGTGACGTTCGGGGCGATCCGTGTCCGCCGGTGTCGCTGCAAGGACCTCTCGCCATGGCCAACACACTTGTCCAGGACCTGATCGAAGCGGGCATCCACTTCGGTCAACGCGCCAGTTCGTGGAACCCGAAGATGCAGCGCTTCATTTACGGGAAGCGCAACGGGATTCACATCATCGACATCAAGGAGACCGTCAAGGGCCTCCTGCTCGCCAAGAAGTACATCGCCCGGTGCATTTCCGAGGGGCGCGACGTTTGCTTTGTCGGCACCAAGCGCCAGGCGAAGACCGTGGTCGAGACCAAGGTCACCGAAGTCGGCATGCACTTCGTCACCGAGCGGTGGCTGGGCGGCACGCTCACCAACTTCCGCACGATCCGCTCGCGGCTCAAGCGGCTCGAAGAGCTTGAGGCGATCGAGGCGCAGGACAACTTCGCCAGCTATTCGAAGAAGATGGAGAGCCAACTGCGGCGCGAGAAGGACAAGATGAAGCGGAACCTCGACGGCATCCGCAAGATGGACAAGCTGCCGGGGGCGCTGATCTGCATCGACGTTCGGCGCGAGATCACGGCCTTGAAAGAGGCCCGCAAACTCGGCATCCCCACGATCTGCCTGATCGACACCGACGGCGATCCCGAACTCGTCGACATCCCGATTCCCGGCAACGACGACAGCATGCGGTCGATCGACGTCATCATGCGCGAGTTGTGCCTGGCGGTGGTCGAGGGCAAGTCTCAGCGGCAGGGCTCCGTCGAGGGTCGCGAGGGCGATCGGGCCGGGTCCGCCGATAGCGCCCGCCGCAGTCGCCGGGCTCAGTTCCGGGCCGACGACGCCGGGGCCGAGTCGCCCGCCGCGGAAACACCGGGCGATGCGCCCGCTCGCGCCGTCGCGGGCAAGACCGAATAAGCAGCTCAACTTGCGAAGGCGGCCGCGGCCGTTTTCGCTGTCCATACCAGCACACCACAAGCGGCGACGATGCCGCGGGATGAAGGACCGAACATGGCCGAGATCAATCCCAAGGATGTCATGAAGCTCCGGAACGAGACGGGGCTGCCGATGATGGACTGCAAGGCCGCGCTCATTGAGGCCAAGGGCGACATCGAGGCGGCCAAGGACATCCTCCGAAAGAAGATGAAGGGGAAGATGGACAAGCGGACCGATCGCGCCGCGGGCGAGGGTCGGATCGCGATCGCGGCCAACGAGGGGTCCGGCGTCGCGGCGATGGTCGAGATCCGGGCGGAAAGCGACTTCACGGCCAAGAACGAGAACTTTGTCAAGGCGTCGCAGAAGATCGCGAACATCGCGCTCGAGCGCGGGCACGCGGGCGATGTTCAGCCCACGCCGGAAATGACGGCGATCATCGACGAGATCCGTGCGCAGACAGGCGAGAACTGCTCGATCGCGCGGGCCCACAAGGTGGTCGGCGAGACCGGGACGACTGCTTTCGGTTCCTACATCCACCACGACGGCAAGACGGGAGTGCTCATCCAGGCGACAGGGTCGATCAACGCGACCACGCTCAAGAGCATCGGCATGCACATCATCGGTTCCCCGACGCGGCCCCTCGGCGTGACGGCCAAGGACATCCCGGCCAACCTCGTGGAGCGCGAGCGGAAGTTCCGCATCGACCAGGCGATGGAGAGCGGAAAGCCCAAGGAAATCGCCGAAAAGATGGTCGAGGGCGGGATGCGGAAGTTCTACGAGGAAGTCGCCCTCATGGAACAGCCGTACGTGATGGACGAGACCAAGAAGGTCAAGGACATCGTCGGCCCGAACGCCCAGATCGTCGGCTTCTACAGGTGGCAGGTCGGCGAGACCGCCTGATTCCTGGCGACCTTGCTTGACGCGCTGATGATCCGCACACGATGATGCGGCCATGAGCACAGCTTCAGGCCGCGAAATCTACACCATCCGCCGCCAGGTCTTCCGGATCTTCGGGGCCGGCTTTGACATCTACAACGCGGACAGGAGCCCCATCGGGTATTGCCACCAGAAGGCGTTCAAGCTGCGCGAGGACATGCGGATCTACACGGACCGCAACAAGACCTCGGAGCTGCTGCGGATGAAGGCGCGGCAGGTGATTGACTTCGCGGCAACGTACGACGTCTTCCTGCCCTCGGGGGAGCAGATCGGCAGTCTCCGCCGCAAGGGGCTGGCGAGCACGTTCATCCGCGACAGTTGGCTGATCTTTGACGGAACCGGGAGGACCATCGGGGCTCTGAAGGAAGACTCGACGTTCGCGGCTCTGGCGCGCCGGTTCATCGACTTCGCGGCCCTGATTCTGCCCCAGAAGTTCAACCTCCGCCGCACGGACTCCGCCGGCAAAGTCGACGATTCGATGCCCCCGATCGCGACCTACCGCACGCACTTCAATCCGTTCATCTACCGGCTCAGCATCGCCGTCCATACCGAGGACAGCGAGCTTGACGACCTGATGCTGCTGGCGACAGGGTGCCTGATCGCCGCGATCGAAGGCCGGCAGGCCGTGGCCTGAATCGGCGAAGCCGCGGAATGATTGATGTAAACCGCTGGCCGACCGTTACTTATACTGTTTTTCTGCCGTCAAGGAATCCGCCAAGAAAAAAGTGAGCGGAAAGCTGGTTATTCGGAATTCCTGTGGCATATTCACATTGTCTTGTCTCTCTCTCCTCCTATGACCTGGCTGCGGAAGTAAACAGCCGAAGCCGGGTTCCAGGGTCCCTGAATAGGTCCCGAACAAACGGGTTGGAAACGAACAATCGGCCCGCGTCGCTCCGGAAGGAGAAACGCGGGCTGGGTTGTTTTTGGCTCGGGCTTCCTCGTCTCCCTGTGGGCTGCGTCGGAGAGGCATTGAACGCAGAGGTCGCAGAGGTGAGAGAAGCGGAGAAGACGGCCGTCACACGCCGAAGCACGCGACTCGTCGACCCGATTCGCCGTCCACCAAGGGCGGCATTTCCTTCCTGCACCGGTCCATGACCAGGGGGCAGCGGCCGGAGAACGGGCAGCCCGTCGGCGGCTTCATCGGGCTGGGGACATCGCCCTTGAGAATCGTCAGCGGGCGACGATCGTCGGGATCGTCGATCGGATTGGCCCCGAGCAATGCCCGGGTATACGGGTGCTTCGCCTTCGTGTGCAGATCGAGACACGGCAGTTCTTCCACGATGTGCCCGAGGTACATCACGATCACGCGATCGCAGAAGTGCTCGATCACCTTGAGGTCGTGGCTGATGAAAAGCAGCGTGAGGCCAAGTTCCTTCTTGAGGTCCATCATGAGGTTCAGGACCTGGGCCTGGATCGAGACGTCGAGGGCCGAGACGGGTTCATCCGCCACGAGAAACTCGGGCTTAAGCGCGAGGGCGCGGGCGATGCCGATGCGCTGGCGCTGGCCGCCGCTGAACTCGTGCGGGAACTTGCCCTTGGCGTCGGCGCGAAGGCCGACCTTGGCGATCAGTTCGTCGATGTACGCCTCCACACCCTCGCGCGGCACCACGTCGTGAAACCGGATCGCTTCACGCAGGAGACCCGCCACCGTGAGCCGCGGATTCAGGGATGAGTAGGGGTCCTGGAAGATGATCTGCATCTTTCGGCGAAAGGGCATGAGCTCGTCGTGGCCCAGGCCTGTGATCTCGCGGCCGTCATAGGTGATCGAGCCCGATGTGGGGTCGAACAGGCGGATGATGAGCTTGCCGAGCGTGGACTTGCCGCAGCCGGACTCCCCCACCACTCCAACCGCCTCGCCCTTGTTGACAGTCAGGGAGACGCCGTTCACGGCGTGGACCTTGGCCTGGACGGTGTTGAGAACTCCGCCGCGGACGGGGAAGTGCTTGACGAGGTTGGAGACCTGGAGGAGGGTCATGCGCCCGCTCCCGGCGCGGATGGCTTCCGCTCCCTGACGGTCGCGGCTCCGACGGTCAAGGGAAAGTGGCACCGCACCTCGCGGCCGTCATCGCGGCGAATGAGAGCCGGCTCTTCCGCGACGCACCGATCTTGCTTGTAAGCACATCGATCCGCAAACCGACACCCCTTGGGAAGGTTGTACAGACTCGGGACGATGCCCTCGATCGTCGGCAGGCGTTTGCCGTGCTGCTTGTTGCCCTGCTTGGGGATCGAGTCGAGCAAGGCGCGGGTGTACGGATGCTGCGAACGGTGGAAGATCTCTCGCACGGGCCCTGATTCGATGACCCGTCCCGCGTACATCACCATCACGCGGTCGCAGAACTGGGCGACGACGCCGAGGTTGTGGGTGATGAGCATGATGGCGGTGTTGAGCTTGCGCTTGAGGCCCGCCATGAGATCGAGGATCTGGGCCTGGATGGTGACGTCGAGGGCCGTCGTCGGCTCATCGGCGATGAGGATCGCCGGTTCGCAGCACAGTGCGATGGCGATCATGACGCGCTGCCGCATGCCGCCTGAAAGCTGGTGCGGGTAATCGTCGATCCTCTTCTCCGGGCTCGGGATCTCGACCAGCTTGAGCATCTCGATGGCTCTCGCTCGCCTCTCCGCCGCGCCGAGCTTCGTGTGGTACTTGAGCGCTTCCTCGATCTGCCAGCCGACCCGGAACACGGGGTTCAGCGACGTCATCGGCTCCTGGAAGATCATCGCGATCTTGGCGCCGCGGACCTCCCGCATAGCCTGATCATCGGCGGCGACGAGGTCGACCTCGCCTTCGGCGTCGCGAAAGAGGATTTGGCTGCCGGGCTTGAAAGAGCTGGTGCGCTCGGGCAACAGTCGCATGATCGACTTGCTCGTGACCGTCTTTCCACACCCGGATTCGCCGACGATCCCCAGCGTCTCACCCGCAGCGAGGTCGAACGACACATCGTCGACAGCCGTGACCAATCCCAAGTCCGTGCGAAAGCACGTCGAAAGATGGCGGACGCTGAGGATGGACTGCTTGCTTTCCACTTCGTGCCTTCGTGCCTCCATCCCTGTGTGCCCGCTAACCGACATGCTTCGGATCAAACGCATCCTGCAGTGCGTCGGATACCACGTTGAACGCCAGTACCAGGAAGAACATGAACGCCGTCGCGGCGCCGATCTGCCAGTAGAACCCTGTCAGCACCTGCGGGATCGACTCCTGGATCATCCGTCCCCAGGAGGGCCCGACCTTCACTCCAAGCCCGAGAAACGACAGGACAACTTCGTTCTTGATCGCCGCGATAAAGAGCAGGCTGAAGTTGATGAACATCAGGTGCAGCGTGTTCGGCAACGCGTGCTTGACCAGGATGTACAAACGAGAGAAACCGATGGCACGGGCCGCCTGCACGTACTCAAGTTCCTTGATTTTCAACACTTCGCCACGAACGACACGGCACGGGCCGATCCAGAACGTCAGGCACATGGCGGCGTAGAGCGGGATCAAGCTGAGGTATGGGCGGTCGACATTGTCGAAGATGCTTCCCGAGAACATGAACACGAGGACGCCGAGAAGCACGAGATCGGGAAGCGACGAGAGCGTGGAATAGAGCCACGTGATGAAGATGTCGATCCAGCCGCCAAAGAACGCCGCGGCGGCGCCGAGGAAGCTGCCCAGCAGCACCGACAGGAACGCGACGACCAGGCCGATCTGGATGGCGACCTTGATGGAGTACACCGCGCGGACCATGATGGACCGGCCCTGGCGGTCGGTTCCCAGCGAGAGCCGCATCGAATAGAGGAACCCGCGAACGCCCGTGGGCTTCTGGTAGAGCGCATCCATGGCTCGCTCGAGTTCGACGATCTTGGGGAGCAGGTCCGGTCGCTTGTCGAGGTCTTCGGCCTCAGCCAGTTCGTCGTACTTCGCCTGTGCCGCGGCGTACAGCTCCTTGATTTCATCGGCGGACTTGTCCACCGGCAGCCGTTCGGCCTTGGCGGTCTGTTCGAGGACGGCTTCCTTGATGCGGCGGTTCTGTTCTTCCTTGTTGCGGGCCCGGATGGACGTCGCCTTCTTGAACTCGTCGAGGTACGACTTGACGAACCCGACGCGTGTCTCGGGGCGGGCGTTGATCCCGAAGGCGGGAATCTCGGGAGCGGAGACGACTTCATCGGCGCGGCGCACGGTCAGGGCATCGATCAGCGGGGACTTGGACACGTCCCACCAGCCGGTGCTCTTGCCGATCATCTTCAGAGCGTCCGTGCCGAGCACCCACAGGCCGATGGTCGTGTAGACGAGGATCACAGCCAGCGCGAGCTTGGCCATGCGGTTGCGCCGGAACTTGCGCACGGCACGGGAGGACCAGGCTCGGCGGAGGCGCTTCACGACAACCTCACTCTCGGGTCCACCAACGCGTAGAGCACATCAGTGAGAATGTTGGAGATGATGAATATCGCAGCGAAGACGGCGGTGAACGTCTGGATGATCGGGAAGTCCTTGTCCTTGATCGCATCGATGATGAGCTTGCCCATCCCGGGGATGCGGTACTGGTATTCGAGGAGGATCGAGCCCGCGATCAGGAACGGCAGGGTGATCATCACGCGCGTGATGATCGGGATCATCGCATTCTTGAGCATGTGGACGAACATGATCTTCGGACGGCTGGCGCCCTTGGCGAGGGCGGTGATGATGTAGTCGCGGCTGGTTTCTTCGACCATGACGGCGCGGTAGAAGCGTGTGTCATATCCCATGCCGACCAGCACGTAGGTCAGCACGGGCAGCAGGCAGAAGTGGGCCCATGTCCCGGGCGACACGCGCGTCGGATAAGGGATGAATCCAAGAATCGGCTTCTCGCTCCAACTCACCCACGCTTCGAAGCCGTTGGAGGCAAACCAGTCGACGCCGAACCGGTCTTTGAGGTAGAACCCGCCGAACTTCTGCCCGAGGATGATGAACACCAGCACGCTGACGCTCATGCCGAGCACGACCAGAAACATCAGCGATCGGTCGAGCACGCTGCCGCGGTAGTAGGCGCAGATCATCCCAACGAAGATCGAGATCGTGGTGGTCAGAATGAGCTCGGGAATGGTGAGCGACAGGCTCGGCCCGACGGCTTCCTTGAGTTTCTGGCCCACGGTCTGCCCGGCGTACTTCCACGACTCGAACCGGTCCTCCGGCTTGTCGCTGTTCGCGTTGCCGAAGTTGAGAGTGGCGATCCGCCTGATGAACTTCGCGTACTGCACCAGGAACGGCTCGTTGAGACCCATGGCCTGGCGCTTGGCCTCGATCATCTCCGGGTTGGCGTTCTTTCCCAGGTACGCGTAGACGGGGTCCCGCACTCGCAGCGCGGCCATCACGATGAGAATGATGCCCAGGTAAACCGGGATGCTGGCGAGCAGGCGTCGAGCGATGTAGGACCACATTGGTTAGGCAGCGACGGAGTGACGCAGTGACGGAGAGACGGAGTGAACACGCAAGCGATCAGATTGCCCGATCAAGGTTCTCCCAGGTGTACGCCTGCACGTCGTCACTTCGTTACTCCGTCACTTCCTCTTGGATTCATCGATATCGACATACTTCATCCAGTTGTGGAAGTTCTCCGTCGGCTTGAAGTTCTTCATCCACGGTTGGACGAGGTAGAACCGCGTGCGGCCCATGGAGCCGTAGAACGCGCAGTCTTCGATGAGCATGTCCCGCATCTGCTCGATCAGCTTCGTCCGCTCTTCGCCGGGCTTCATGACCACCAGCTTCTCGTACATCGCGTCGTATTCCGGGCGCGAATAGTTGAACGAGTTGGGGCCGGGCGAGGCCGCCTTCGAATAGAACAACATCAGGTTGTTCTCGGCATCGGGGTAGTCCGAGCCCCACGCGTAGCTGAACATGGAGGCCTTCTTCTTCTTCACCGATTCATCGAGCTCGGAGAAGTCCAGCAGGTGGGGGTTGAGTTTGACGCCGATCGCGTCCGCGAAGCGCTGCTCCGCCTGCATCTGTTCTTCCTGGTTCCCGCCGCGGCTGGTGTAGAACTCGATGACGAGTTGCTGCCCGTTCTTGTCCTTTCCGTCCGGGTAGCCCGCCTTGGCCAGCAACTCCTTGGCGGCGGGAATATCCGGCCCGCGGTACGACACCGGGGCATCACCGCCCTTGGGATAGCCATCGAGCCCGTCCGGGATCGGCCCGTCATAGACGTAGTTGATCCCGTTGTAGAACTTCTCGTTCAACTGCGCGCTGTCGAACGCGAGCGACAACGCCTGGCGCAGGGCCTTCTTGTCCTCTGAATAGCCGCCGACAAGAGGGTCCTCCATGTTGAATCCGCGGAAGATGAAGTCCAGCAGGAGGTCCGCGTGATCCACGACGCCCTTTTGGGCGTACTCGGAACGCAGCTTGCGCGTGCGCTTCACGAACGCCGTGTCGAAGTACTCTGACGGCACTTGCGTGAAGTCGAGCTTGCCCGCGTTGAAGTCCAGCCACATGGGCTGTTCCTGGACCCAGAAACTCACTTCGATCCGGTCCAGCATCGGGAGCTTCTGCCCCGCGGGCTTGTCGAAGCCCAGCGACCTGTCCCGCTCCGCGAGCTTGGGATCCGCCGGCAGTTCACCCGGGTAAACCGCCTCGTGATAGGTCGGGTTCCTGGTCAGGATCACCCGCTGCCCCGGCTTCCAATCCCCTTCCTTGATAATGAACGGGCCCGTTCCAACAGGATGAACCGCGAACTCCGTCTTGTACTTCTCCACCGCCTCGCGGGGCACAATCGCCAACTGAAACTGCGACAGGTTGTACATGAACCGGAACACCGGCTTGGTCAGCGTGATCTCGAACTCGTAGTCACTGATCTTCTTCAGCCCCGCGATTGACGCGGCGTAATCAAAGTCCTTGCCCGCCGCGACCGCTTTCTTCTGCGCTTCCATGAACTCGGAAAAGCCGACAACGATGCCGTCAAAGAAGCGGACGTTCTCAAACTGGTTCACCGGGTCGGCCGCCCGCTTCCACGAGTAGAACACATCGTCCACTCTTAACTCGCGGCCTTTGCCGTCGGCAAAGCACGGGTCATCCTGGAACTTGACTCCCTTCCGCAGCGTGCAGCGCCACGTCTGGGTGCCGTCGGCGTTCATCGTGTCCTTGGGCATCTCCGACAGCAGCAGCGGCTCGAGCGTGAGCGGGCGGACCAAGTACTTCCACTGGAGCAGCGTCTCGTAGACCTGCGAGCAGATCTGGTCGTCATATTGAGTCGAGCCGTGGATCGGGTCGAGGCTCTTGGGGCCGTCGGAACGGATGGGGAACTTGGCCACCTTCTGACCCGACGCCGCGACGGACGTTACCGCGATGCACGCCGCCGCCACCAGAGTCCGAACACTGTTCCCGAGGCATTGGCTGCGCTTCATCAAGTGGGTCTCCCAGGGGTCTCCGCGAAGCGGACCGATCGTACCTCATCGGCGGTTGTCGCTCCCAGGAATCAGACGCCGGAGCGAGCGTCGCGTGCCCTCGAAGCGGATCGTGAACAACCCGGATGGCACGGTTCACCCCCCGCCGATAGGCTGTGCAGCCTCTCGGAGCACGGATGATCGAGGGAATGCCATATCTGCTGGCCTTTGGCGCGCTGGATTGGGGCGTGCTGTTCGGGTACTTCGCGGTCCTGGTCGGCGCGACCGCCCTGCTGAGCCGGCGCCAGAAGGGGACCGAAGACTACTTCCTCGGTGGACGAAGCATGCCGGCCTGGGCCGTCGCGCTCTCCGTGGTGGCGACGGCCATTTCGGCCGCGACCTTTGTGGGGGCGCCGTTTCAGTCGTACGCGGGAGACCTCACCTACCTGTCCGCGACGATCGGACAGCTCGTCGCGATATTCGTGGTCGCGGTCTTCTTCATTCCCGTGTACTACCGCGAACATGCAACGACCGTGTACGACATCGTCGGCACGCGCTACGGCCCCGGTGCCAAACAGGCGTGCAGCTGGATGTTCATGATCGGGCGGGTCTTTGCCAATGGTGCACGCCTCTATATGGCCGGGCTGGCGGGGTCGCAGCTCGTCTGGGGAGACGGACGGGCCGAGCACGTGATGCTTGGCATCGGCGCGCTCAGCGTCATCGGCGTCGCCTACACGTGGTTCGGCGGCATCAAGGCCGTCATCTGGGTCGAGGTCGTGCAGACCATCATCCTCGTCGGCGCGGCAGTGGTCGCGATCGGCCTGCTCCTCCATCGCATTCCCGCGCCCGCCGCGGACGTCGTCTCCGTTCTGTCTGAGACCAGGACCGAAACCGGATCGAAGCTCGACGTCATCCGCACCGGCATCGACGTGACACAGCCGTGGCTTGGCATCAACCTGTCTCAACCGTTCACGCTCGTGACGGCCTTGTTGTGCTGGACTCTCTTCAATCTCGCGGCTTATGGCACGGACCATGATCTTGCTCAACGGATGCTCACGTGCAGGTCCGCGGTCCAAGGAGGAAAGTCGGCGGTCGGCGCCATACTCATCGGGCTCCCGATCACCGCCCTCTTCATGTCCATCGGCCTGCTCCTTTATATCTTCTACGACCGGCAGGATGTCATGGGCGCGGCCTGGCCGGGGCCTCGACCGGGACAGCCCAAAGAGGTGTTCCTGACCTTCATTCGCGGTGAGATGCCCAGAGGTGTCGCAGGTCTGATGATGGCCGGCATGTTCGCCGCGGCGTTGTCGAGCCTGAGTTCGGCGTTGAACGCGATGGGGGCGACGTTCGTGAACGATGTGTACAAACGGCTTCGCCCCGCGGCCGATGACCGACGCTATCTCGTTGTGGGCAAGGCCTCCGTCGCCGCGTGGGGCGTGGTGCTCGGGCTTTTCGCGTGTTTCTGCGTGTATTGGCACCACGCCAACGCCACCGAGGGCAAGCAGACACTCATCGACTTCGCCCTCGGCGTGATGAACTTCGCCTACGCCGGTCTGGCCGCGGTCTTCTGCACCGCGATGTTCACGCGGCGCGGCAACGGTGCAACGGCGATCGCGGCCCTGGCGACCGGTTTCGTGGTCGTGCTCTTGATGCAACCGGCCGTCTGGAAACTGTGGACGGGATGGATCGACGCGCGCTGGCCGGCAGCAAAGCTCCAGGACGTGTCCATCGCCGGGCCTTGGGTTCTCTTGCTTGCATTCGTTCTGAGCACGGCCGTGTGCTGCCTGGGCAGGAGGAAACCGGTCCATGCCTGACGCTGGATCCAGCGTGATCCTGATCCCTCGCCCGCAGCGGATCACCTATACAGGAGGCACGATCGCTCGCCGAGACCTCGCACGCGTCTCGTACGTGACCGTGTCCAGGAGTTCGCTCCCATCTCCAAGCTCCGAGTCCTACCGCATCACCATCTCAGACTCCAGTGTGATCGTCGAGTCCGCCGGTTCAGCAGCGTCCATGAGGGCCGCGGCCACCATGACACAACTGCAGAACCTGCCGGACGAGAGCCTTCCCACCATGGTCATAGAAGACTGGCCGAGCTTCGCCACGCGAGCCGTGATGCTCGACGTCTCCCGCGACCGCATCCCGACGATGGACCGGCTCTTTGAGTTCGTTCTGCAGATGCGTCAGTTGAAGCTCAATCACCTGCAGCTCTACACAGAACACACGTTCGCCTATCAAGGCCACGAGGAGATCTGGCGGGGCTGGTCCCCGATCACCATCGAGGAAGTGAAACACCTCGATGGCTTCTGCCGCCTCCACGACATTGAACTTTCTGCGAACCAGAACTGCTTCGGGCACCTCGCGAAGTGGCTCAATCACCCGAAGTACTCGCATCTTGCAGAAACGACCGGCGAATGGGTTTTCCAGAACGAGACCGAGTCCTTTGCCCGTTCAGGTCCATTCAGCCTGTGCCCCACGGATCCGCGGTCGATCGGGTTCGTCAAAGATCTGCTCGGGCAGCTCCTGCCGTGTTTCCAATCGCCGCTGGTCAACATAGGCTGCGATGAGACGTTCGACGTCGGCTGGGGGCGGTCAAAGGTGGCCGTTGAGAAGCGCGGCCGAGCGACGGTCTACTTCGACTTTGTGCAACAGATCGCCGAGGTCGTCCGCTCGCATGGCAAGCGGCCCATGTTCTGGGCCGACATCGCGCTCACTCATCCGGAGGCCATTCATCTCATTCCCGAGCACATGATCGGTCTCGCCTGGGGATACGAGCCCGATGCCAGTTTCGGCGCCTGGTGCTCGGCCCTGCGCAACGCCGGACGTGACGCGTGGGTCTGCCCCGGAACCAGTTCCTGGCGCAGCATCACCGGACGAACGACCGAGCGCCGAGCCAACATCCGCCGCGCCGCACGGGAGGGCGCCGCCAACGGAGCGTCCGGATTCCTGATCACTGATTGGGGGGATAGCGGCCACCACCAGCAGTGGCCCATCGCGCTGGCCGCGCTCGCCGAGGCCGCCGATGCGGCGTGGAACGCGACCAACCTGGACGAGTGTGACCCCCGCGCAACGTCGCTCCACGTGTTCGGAGACGCGTCGCTCCGGCTCGGCCCCTGGCTGGACACGTTGGGAGATGTTGACCTGCCCATGCGGGTCCGCGGCGGGCGCGTCAACCCCGGAGAGTCGCCGACGCACCTCCGGAACTCGTCCGTACTTTTCTGCGACCTGCACATGCCCGACCGACCCCTGCCACGCGACGATGAAAAACTGCGTCGAGGTCTGAACTCGATCCCAACCGCGCTTTGGGAGCACACGGTCGGTGCCGTTCACGGGCTCTCGGCCGGCAAGACCGCCGTCAGCGGCACACTCAACGACGAACTCTCGCACACTCTTGACGTTGCCTGCTTCGCCGCCGTTCGCGGCCTCTGGCGCCGGACGGGCAAGTACTCCGCCAGGGATCGCAAGGAACTGGCCGGCTGGCTCCGCACGATTCTCGCCAGACACCGCGAACTCTGGGCGCTTCGGTCGCGGCCCGGCGGGCTCGAAGACAGTTGTGGGTTCTACCAGCGGATTATCGATGAACTGGAGGCATCCTGATGCGCCGCGTTGTCGGGTGCATGACCGGAACGAGCATCGACGGTATCGATGCCGCTCTCGTCGAAGTCGAGGGTGAAGGGCTCGCGATGCGGGCCCAGTTCGTCCGCGGAATCAGCCGCGACCTCGGCGCGGCGCGAGCACCGCTGCGTCGCCTCGCCGACCAGCAACCGATGACCGCCGCCGATATCAGCGCGTCGATGAGAGAGTTTGCGCTCGTTCACGTCCGGGCCGTGGGCGAACTTCTGGCCGGCGACCGTTGCGACCTGGTCTGCGTTCACGGGCAGACGGTGTTTCACAAGCCACCCTTGTCGTGGCAGCTCTTCCAGCCCGCGCCGCTCGCACGTGAGTTCCGGACGCCGGTGGTGTTCGATCTGAGAGCGATGGACATCGCGGCGGGCGGGCAGGGCGCGCCCATCACGCCTCTCGCAGACTGGATCCTCTTCCGCGCCGACATCGACACCGCCATTGTCAATCTCGGCGGGTTCTGCAATATCACCGTTCTCCCCGCCGGCGCCCAACCCAGCGATGTCCGCGGCATGGATGTGTGCACGTGCAACAACCTGCTGGACTCGATCGCCCGCAAGCTCTTCGACGCACCGTTTGACCAGGACGGGGGGCGTGCCGCGGCGGGCACGGTGCACGATGAAGCACTGGAAGACCTCGACGGCATTTTCGCGTCGGTGGCAGGGCGTTCCCTCGGCACCGGGGATGAGTCCGTGGACTGGATTTCTCGCTGGCGGGCGCACGTTTCCCCCGAGTCCATTGCCGCGACGGCGTGTGAAGCAATCGCATCAAGGATTGCAGCGGCAGCGCCGGAGGCCCACGTTCTTCTTCTCGCGGGCGGCGGCGCCCGCAACCGCACGCTGGCGTCCGGCATCGCATCCGCCGCCACCGCCCGGGTTGAGCCGCTGTCGTCGCGGGGCATTCCCGCCGAGTTTCGAGAAGCCGCCTGCTTCGCCGTCCTCGGAGCCCTCTGCCAGGACCGAACTCCGATCACCCTTCCGAGAGTGACCGGCGTCCCGGACCCCGCTCCCGTTTCCGGCGCCTGGGTGTATCCATGACAACGCCTCCCGACCGTTCCGCCGTTGCCACCGAGCGGCGCAATCCGCGCTCGATGAATCTCCATTCCCTTTCGGTGGCCGCCTGCGTCGAACTCCTCAACACCGAGGATCGAGCTGTGCTCGCCGCGCTCGACACGGCGCGCCCGGCGCTCACCGCATTCATCGAGGCGGCCGAAGGGCGATTCCTGGCCGGAGGGCGGCTGATCTACATCGGCGCTGGGACGTCCGGCCGACTCGGCGTCTTGGATGCCTCGGAGGCTCCGCCGACATTCCAGGTGCCCCCCGACCGCATCATCGGGATCATCGCCGGCGGCGAGTCCGCACTTCGCAAGTCGAGCGAAGGCATGGAGGACGACCCCGACGGCGCTGCGCCAGAACTCTCTGCTCTCAACCTCACCGGCAACGACACGGTCCTTGGCATCGCGGCCGGCGGTACCACGCCCTACGTGCTCGGGGCGCTCAGCATCGCCAAGCGGGGCACGCCGCATCGATCGGGATCCGGCAGTCAGCACGCGTTGCCCCTCACGGCGATCCTGACCTGTTCACCGATCGCCAAGCCCCCCACGGCCGACCATCTCATTGTGCTGGATACTGGGCCGGAGGTGCTGACAGGCTCGACCCGTCTGAAGGCGGGGACCGCCACCAAGCTCGCGCTCAACACCATTTCCACGACCCTTATGGTCCGCGCCGGCCGGGTGTATCAGAACCTCATGGTCGACCTGCGTGCCACCAACGACAAGCTTCGCGACCGCGCCGCCCGGATCATCTCGGAGGTGACCGGCCTGTCCCGCGAGGCGGCCCTCGAACTGCTTGACCGTGCCGGTGGCTCGGTAAAGACGGCCATCGTCATGCGCTGGAGAAACTCCAATCGAGCCGATGCAGAAGCCGCGCTCTCGCACGCGGATGGCCGGCTCCACGTCGTGCTCAGCGGCGCCGGGGGTGAGACGACATGAACAGGCCGCTGCGGGTGGTGACGCTGCTCATCGGACTGGGGCTGCAAGGCTGCGCGGCGCCGTCTCAAAGGTCGCCCGCGGCGATACATCACGCCGTGTTCTTCGTGCTGAACGATTCCTCGGACGCGCTCGAGCTTGTGTCCGATTGCCGGGTCCTGGGGAATATTCCCGGCGTCGTCGAATGGACCGCGGGGATTCCTGTAGACACCGGCCGATCGAATGTGGACCGTGCTTACGACGTTGGTTTGCACGTCGTTTTTCGGTCCGCGGCTGACTACCAGGTGTATGTGAACCACCCGATTCATGCTGGATTAGTGAACAAGTGGCGCCCCCGGTGGAAGTCGACACTCATCCGTGACTTTGGTGAGCCATGACGATGCGGCGGCGCGATGTGGCCATCCCTTCGGCCAGAACCGGCCGGGGCTGAGAAATGCAGGCCATTGCTCTTGCGTGAACCCGGGTTCTGCCCTTACAATAGGGTGATCCCTCGACGATGATCCCGAACTTGAGAAGTTCCTGATCCAGACGCCAACGTGCGACACACGACCAGTCATCTCCCGTTCTCAGATCGCGCTCGGCAGCGCCGCGGGTTCACGCTGGTCGAACTGCTCGTGTCGATCGCCATCATCGCCGTGCTGCTTTCGGTGCTTCTCCCGGCGCTTTCACGCACCATCGGCGCCGCCCGCGGCTTCCGGTGCCAGGTCTCGCTCCGCAGCATCGCATTCGACTTCTCTGTCTTTGCTGATGATCAGCTTCACGGCGATCGCGGCACGGACGCTCGTGATGTCGGGCCTCGTCGGTTCCGCCTCGAAACGTTTCAGGAAAGCCAGTACGGGCTCGACGAGTTCTGGCGCTGGGACAGCCCTCTCGCGCACACGCTGCCCGACGCGGCCAAGAACGACCCGATGCGGTGCAGCGAAATCAAAGGCCCGATCACCCTCGCCAACGGGCAACCGTGTTCGACGGCCATTGATCCGGTCCGCAATGTGTCCTTCGGATTCAATATGCGCCTGCACCGGGCCGAGGTTCAGTATCCCGGCGGGCAATGGCGGCTCAACCCCGTCGTGCTGACCAGCAGCGTGCTTGACCGTGGGAACTCTCGCGTTCCCCTGGTCTGGGATATAGACGGTGCGGTGGCCGAGCAGCGCGGAGCCACGCCGATCTTCTCGGCCCCCGCCGCCGGAAGCCAGGGCCCGTTCTATTCCAACGACGACTTCTGGTTCCCAGCCAAGCGCCACAACGGGGCCGCCAACTGCGCGCTGATGGACGGCTCGGTGGGCACGTTCAACCGTTCGCCGGCGGATACGAACTGGGATTGGGCGTTTCAGCCCTGACCGCGCGTTCCCGCCCCCCACGTGGCCATAATCACCCGCCGCCATGAGCCTTCAGCGAAAGTTCATCGCCCTGCTGACGGTCTTGGCTCTGGCCGTGATCCTGAACATCGTCGCGTCCCTCTGGACCCTTCTCTTTGTCCAACGGGAGCTCATCCGGCCGCTGGCGGACATGCAGCTGATTCTCCCTCGGCTGGGCCTCATCAAACGCGGCATCACCGCCCAGGCCTCTCTTGTCGGCGGGGGCTCCGACGGCTTTCCGTTCCGACCCGCCCCGGCGCCGCCCGACCCTTCGACCGTGAGAGCGCGATTCGACGAGGCGGGGCGCGAAGTGGCGCGTGTCATCCTCGACCTCGAAACCAGCGACCAGTATCAATCTCTCGTCGGCATCAGCACGACCCGCAACCTGCACGCACGCATCACCCGATCGGAAGCCCAAGCCGAGAAGTGGTTCGCCGACCCCTCCGATTCCAATCGCCAGACAGCGTTCGAACAGTTCGTCGAAGCCCACGATCTCATCGAACGCATGGAGGCCAAGGTCACGGAGACCGCCGCATCCGCTTCGGTCGACGACTATGCCCCTCGAATCAAGACCGGGCTCACCGTCATCATGCTCGCCTCACTCTCCAGCGTGGCGCTCGCCTCCATGCTCGGCGTCATCCTCGTCCGTCGCTGGGTGACCCGGCCCGTCGGAGTCCTGCGCGACGCCGCTGTCCGCCTCGCCCGCGGCGAGTTCACCCACCGCGTCCCCGTCACCGCTCACGACGACCTCGGCCTTCTCAGCGCGGAAGTCAACCACATGGCGGGAATGATCTCCGCCATGCAGGAGGAGCGGGTTGAACGCGAGCGCCTCGCCGCGGCGGGAGAAGTCGTCCGCCGCCTCGCTCACAACCTGCGAAACCCGCTGGCGGGAATACGGAGCCTGGCCGAGCTCTCTCGCGCGGACCTTCCCCAGGATCATCCGACGCGCGAGAATCAGACCCGTATCGTGCAGTCAGTCGACCGGTTCGAACGCTGGCTGGCCGAAGTCCTCAGCGCGACCACCCCCCTTCAGGTTCATCCGCAGGCGGTGTCCGTGCCGTCGTGGATCAACGCGGTCGTCGAGCCCCTCAGGCCTTCCGCGACGGCCAAGGGCGTTTCCATCGCTGTCACGACTGACGGTGGACCCACCACCGCGATGTTCGATCCGCGGCACCTGGAGCAGGCCCTCGTCGGGGTCATCAACAACGCGATTCAGGCGTCACCCCGAGGGGAAACCGTTTCGATCTCGACGTCGCTCGCGCCGGACGCCACCTGGGAGTTGGCAATCGCGGATCGCGGGCCTGGCGTCCCACCCGAGTTATTGGACAAAATCTTCCGGCCGTACTTCACAACGAAGCGGGATGGCACCGGCATCGGGCTTGCAGTAGCCAAGCAGGTGGTCGAACAGCACGCGGGCCGGATTCGGGTCGAACCCGCGTCAGGCCCGCCGGGAACGACCTCCGGAGGTCCGGGTGCTCGATTTGTCGTCAAAATGCCCGTAGCCGGCCCGCCACATGTGGCCAATACTGGCCAGGCGGCAGCGCGGATGGAGTAAGGTTTGGCCAGGATTCTGATAGTCGAAGATGAAGAGAACCTGAGGTTCTCAATCCGCCAGACGCTTTTGCGTTCGGGCCATGATGTCGTCGAAGCCGGGTCGGTGCCGCAAGCGTGGGAAACCACGCGAGTCACCGACTTTGACGCCGTGCTCACCGACGTCAATCTGGGGACAGACAACGGGATCGACCTGGTCGGCCGCCTACGGGACGATTCGTTTGAAGGCCCCATCGTCGTCATGACGGCGTACGGCACGATCGAGAGCGCGGTGAGCGCCATGAAGCGCGGGGCCGACGATTATCTCCAGAAACCCGTCAGTCTCGAGGAACTGTCGCTGCTCGTTGAGCGGCTGCTGGAAAACCGGAAGATCAAGCGGCAGCTCAACCTGCTCCGGCGGATGGAACGGTCGCGTGAGGAAGCAACCGGTGTGATCGGCGAGAGCCCGGTCTGGAAGCAGACCCTCAAGCTTGCCGAGCGGATTTCGCTCGCGCCGATACCGAGCCGGGTCGGGGGGGGTGCGGGGAGCGCATCGGGTGGCGCTCTCCCCACCGTCCTCCTGCTCGGCGAGACCGGCACCGGCAAAGGCCTGCTCGCGCGGCACATCCACCAGTGTGTTCTGCGCAATCAGAATCTCAAGACCGAGGATGCGCCCTTTGTTCATGTGAACTGCTCTGCCCTGCCCCCGAGCTTGGTCGAGTCCGAACTCTTCGGGCACGAAAAAGGCGCGTTCACGGACGCCAAGAGTCACCGAGTCGGGCTCTTTGAGATGGCCGAGGGCGGGACGATCTTTCTTGACGAAGTGGGCGACATGCCCCTCGACCTGCAGGCCAAGATCCTGACGGTGGTTGAGGAAGGAACCTACCGGCGCGTGGGCGGATCCCGGGACAAGTCGGTCCGGGCCCGCGTCATCGCCGCGACGAATCAGCCGCTGGAGGAGCGGGTTGAACAGGGCAAGTTCAGGCGAGATCTCCTGTACCGCCTGAATGCCCTGACGATCCGGATCCCGCCTCTGCGGGATCGGAACGGCGATGCGGCCCTGCTCGCATCGTCGATGCTGGAGCGCTTCGGAAAGGAGTACGGCCGCGTTCCCGGCCCCCACGGGGAGCCGCCGTTACTCCTTTCCGAGGCCTCCCGGCAGGCCATCCTCCGGCACGACTGGCCGGGCAACGTGCGCGAGCTGCTGAACATGTGTCAACGCGTGGCGATGCTCTGCGAAGGCCCCTCGGTAGAACCCGTCGACCTTGGCCTTGGACACGTCGGGGCGTTTTCGGGACGCGCCGACGCTGAAACGACGCCGTTCCCAGCCCCGCCCGGCGATGCTTCGCCGCACTCTCTTTCGTTCGACTTTGAACACGGCATCCACCGGGCTGAGGACGTCGAACGGGAACTCATTGTCCAGTCACTCCGTCGAACCCGCGGAAATGTCTCGAAGGCCGCCAAACTGATCGGGATGCAACGCAGCAGCTTCCGGTATCGTATCGAACGATACGGACTGCACAGCCTGGTCCAGGAGATCGCCAGCCGGTGAACGCAACCCGTTCCATCCTGCGATCGCTCGCCGCGTGCCTTGGCGCGACGGCGGCCGTCGCGGCGGCCCATGCCGGGGACGATGTGAAAGTGTGGACCGATCTCTGGGGTGATGTCTTGACCCGGAGGACCGATCCCGAGCTCATCGGGGCTCCGGCCGCGGGGTGCACTCTCCCGAACCTGACCAAGCTCACCGTGGGACCGTGGCAGTCGTCCACAGCGTTCACGGACCCCTACAACGGCTCCTATACGTCGACTGCGTCGGCGAACCTCCTCCGCTTCGACCTCGAACTCAAGGGTGTGGTCAATCCTCCCGGATCGGTGTCTCTCACTTCGTACAACCCCTTCCAGTTCGGACCAAGCCCGCTCTTCGGCTTCATCGAGTTTGACATCGACAGCGACCGGGACACGGGCGGCGAGCTGGGTTCGGCCGCCAAGCTCCGGTACCTGGCCAACGTGGCGCGTTTCGGACGCCTGCCGTACGGCTCCATCGGCGCTCGTGCCGCCAAGTACGGCTGGGATCTCGACGCGAGCTTCAGCAGCCCTCCGCAGTATGAACGCAGCGGCGCCGACTTTGTCCTCGCTTTTTGCGGTTGCTATCCAACAACCATCGTCAGCGAGTCCGGCAACAACAACCACATCTTTGAGGCGGGCGAGACGTGGATCGTCCGAGGCGGGTTTTTCCAGCGGGCGGGCGGGTACCAAGGGGCCTGTTCGTCCACCGGAGGAGCCTCGGGACTCGCCGTGGGCATGTACGTGCCCAATGTCAATCTCCGCTGGTCGCACGATCCCGGGACCAACCGCACGACGATCACCCTGGTATTCGCTTCGACGATGACCGGGGCAGGCCAGCTGGCGGGACAATCCCCGCAGCCCGTGAACCTCAGCGCGAGCGACCAGGTCAGCATCGTCGAGGCCCTCAGCGATCTCATCACCGGCTGCACGAACGTACCGGTCGGTTCGCCGACCTACACCCTCTGCCAGCGCTGGGCCGGACGCAACCCCTCCGACAGCCGCTTTCGCGAGCCGGACCACTGGTCCGCCACGGCCCTCGTGGGCACGGCCTATCCCGAGCCCATTCAGGGCGCCGTGTTTATCTGGACCGACACGGGCTTCGACGACACTCATCGCGACCTGGACGGCAACGGCACCGCCGACTCGCTCGACAAGCAGGTCATCTGGACGGCGATCGATAACCTGGACGCTTCGATCTGGGACCTCAGCGGCAACGCCCGCGAAGATGGAATGGTCGTCCTGCCAAGCCCCGGCGTGTACTTCGCGCTTCCCGATGTTGATGGCAATGGCCGCATCGATGTCTCGGACGTTCGCTCTCTATGCACCGGCGACTTCAATCGAGACGGTGCCGTGAACATCTTCGATTACATCACGTTCTTTGACGCGTATACGACCGGCGATGTCGCCGCCGACATGAACTCAAACGGGTTCTTCGACGCGGGCGACTTCATGGTCTTCATGAACGCCGCGGCTGGCGGCTGTTAGTCGTCCGTTAACGCATATTCCACCCGCAAACGTCGGTTTCGTCTTGACGATCAGGGCATTTTGGGGTAAACCGTAAGCAGCGGAGCATGAACTCATGCTCTTGGTAGAGGTGGGCGAAGGGTTCTTTTCTGAACTCCGGAGCCCTGTCAGAAGCGGACTGAAGGTTACCGAGCGGAGTCGTCACAATCGAAGCGGCGTTTTTCGAATGTCTTTTTCGGCGCGCGTAGCGCCGTTCCAAGGCGCGCCCCCGTCGGGGCGGGCTTTGTCTCGTGAGGGATTCACACTCGACGCCCATTTGTCAGGCGCGTCGACGATCCGTGTTGTGTTCACAAGTGGAGGTTCACGATGTCACGCAAGAGTCTGTTGAAAGTCGCCATGCTGGCGGTCGCCGGCTCCGCCCTGAGCGCGGAAGCACAGGTCACGTTGTTCAGCTCCCGTCCGCATACCCAGAACAACAACAACGGGACGATCACGTCGACCGGGTTCTCGTCGGGCAACATCGGCGCGGGCCTTGAAGAGCGCTGGATGGCCGCGCCGTTCAAGCTGAACTCGAACTCGACCATTACCCAGATCCAGGCCAGCGCCTTCGTCCCCGCGGGCAGCGAGTTCCAGAATCTCGCCTGGCGCATCTGGAGCCGCCCGGCCGGCAATCCCGCGCCGACGGCCGCCAACCTGATCGCCAGCGGTCAGGAGCCCTATCCGACTCCGATCATCGACCCGCTGGTTCCCTTGGGCGGTGCGTGGCTCCACACCATCACGCTGACCACGCCCCTGGCCCTCGCGGCCGGTGATTACTACCTCACCCTGTACGGCAAGGACCCCGTTGCGGCCAACACCGCGGGGCTCACCAACTTCGCGTGGTTCGCCAACGCCCAACTTGACAACAGCGTCTGCCCCCCGAACACGCCGATCCCCCTGAGTGACGCCAGCGGCTCGTTCATGTGGCGCTCCACAAACTTCACGGCCAGTGGATTCGCCATCTATCGCCCTGCGACCATTACCGTCGCCGCCACTCCGGCATGGGGACCGGTTCCTCAGAACCCGCTCTACCTGTGGAGCCAGGCCTTCACCATCATCGGCAACGGCACTCCTCCCCAGGGCGCCTGCTGCATGTCGGACGGCCAGTGCACGTTCGGAACGGCCGCGGCGTGCTGCACGGCCGGCGGCATCTACGCGGGCGACACCATCGTCTGCGGCAACGGCCCCGGACAGGCCAACTGCCCGCAGCCCGGCGCCTGCTGCCTTGAAGACGGCAGCTGCACCTCCATCACTTCCGCCGGTTGCACCGCCCAGGGCGGCATCTTCCGTGGAGCGGGCGTCGTTTGCGGCAACGCCGCGGCCTGTATCCGCTTCGGCTTCACCGAAGACCAGAACAACGAGGCCGGCAACCTGCCCGCATCGGCGACGTCGGTCAATGGTCTGGGCCAGCCGCTGACGATCCTGCATGGCGAGATCCAGCTCGAGGACATCGACATGTACAAGATCCAGATCTGCAATCGCACCAACTTCAAAGCGACCACGGTCGGCGGTGGCAACGCGCTCGACACGATCCTGTTCCTGTTCAACTCGACCGGCCGCGGCCTCTCGATGGCCGACGACTCGCCGGGCATCGGCCAGTTCTCGACCATCACCAGCCAGTTCGTGACGACCAACGGGACGCACTACCTCGCGGTCTCGACCTACAACAACACCACTTCGCTCCCGAACCTGCCCTACGCGGGCACGGACCTGATCTGGCTCGATCACTCCGCCGCTCCTCAAGTTGAATACGCCGCGGACGGCCCCGGCGCCGCCAACCCGATCACGGGCTGGGGCACGGTGTCTCACGACGTTCTCGGCGTCTACACCGTGCGGTTCACGGGCACGTGCTTCGTGGGTTGCTACGCCAACTGCGACGGCAGCACGGGCACCCCGCAGCTCACCGCCAACGACTTCCAGTGCTTCATCGACTCGTATGCGGGCGGCGTCAACGGCACGGGCTACGCCAACTGCGACGGCAGCACCGGCATCCCGGCGCTGACGGCCAACGACTTCCAGTGCTTCATCAACGCGTTCGCGGCCGGTTGCAACCCCTGATCGCGACCGAGTGTGAACCTCCTTTGAATGGGCCCCGGCTTCGAGCCGGGGCCTTTTGTTTTGCCTCCGACCCCTCGCCTCCCCATTCGATTCCCGCACGGCCCTGAAGCGGCGTAGGCTCTCTTTCCCGGGACCGCTTTCCCGGGCCAGGGAGGCCCCATGCCGCTTCGGATGATGATCGCATTGACTCTGTCCCTCACCGTCGCGCTCCGCGGCCAGGACATCCCCGTTGAGAAGTACAAGCTCGACAACGGCATGACCGTGATCCTGCGCCGGGATGCGTCCCTGCCCGTCGCCTGCGTCAACATCTGGTACCGCGTGGGGGCCAAGGATGAACTACCCGGGCGGAGCGGCTTCGCCCATCTCTTCGAGCACCTCATGTTCATGGGCACCACGCGCGTTCCCGGGAATGACTTCGACGTCATCATGGAGACCGGTGGAGGGGCGAACAACGCCTCGACGGCCCTGGATCGAACCAACTACTACTCATCGGGGCCCTCGTCCCTTCTCCCGACGCTCCTCTGGCTCGACGCCGACCGGTTGGAAGACCTCGGTCGGGCGATGGATGCAGAGAAGCTCAAGAAGCAGCAGGATGTGGTCCGCAACGAACTCCGCCAGCAGGTTGAAAACGCCCCGTACCAGAAGGCCTACGAGCGGATGTACCGCGTGATGTACCCCGTGGGCCACCCCTATCACGAAGCGGTGTACGGCACGCACGAAGACCTCGAAGCCGCGTCGGTCGTGAACGTCAAGGACTTCTTCTCGACGTTCTACGTGCCGAGCAATGCCTCTCTCGTCGTCGCGGGTGACTTCGACCCGTCGAAGATCAAGCCGTTGATCGGGGCTCTGTTCGGATCAATCCCGCGCGGGGCGGACATCTCTCGCAAGCCGACACCCCCCGCACCAAAGCTTGATCGAATCGTCCGCCTGACCATGCTCGACAAGGTCCAGCTCCCCATGGTCAAGATGGCGTGGCACAGCCCCGCGTGGTACGCCGACGGCGACGCCGAGATGGATCTCCTCGCCGCGGTGCTCTCTCAGGGCAAGAACAGCCGGCTCTACAAGCGGCTTGTGTTTGATGAAAAACTCGCCGTCGATGTCTCCGCCGACCAGGACACCGGCGGCCTTGGCTCGCTGTTCACCATCGACGTCACCACAACCCCCGCGGCGGACCCGGGCCGCGTCGAGCAGATCGTGGATGAGGAGCTCGCCCGCATCGGGAAGGAAGGAATTACCCAGGCGGAGCTCGACGAGCGAAAGGCAACCTTCGAGCTCGGCAAGCTCGGGCGCCTGCAGAGCATCGAGTCGATCGCCGACAAGCTCAACGAGTACGAGTACATCTGGGGCGAGCCCAACTCCTTCAAGCGGGACCTCGACCGCTACCGCAACGCCACCGCGGCGAAGGTCCAGTGGTGGGCGATGCAGACACTGGACCCGGCCCGGAGGGCGATCATCCGCGTCCTTCCCGAAGAGCCCGAGAAGGCCGAGTCGCCCCGCGACAAGCGACCGACCGATGCCCCGACGGCGCCATTTACACCCAAGGCGCCCGAGTCGTTCACCCTCTCGAGCGGCGTGCCCGTGATGCTCTGGAACAAGCCGGAACTGCCGCTGGTCGCGATGCACATCCAGTTCAAAGCCGGCGGCCCGATGACCGAGCCCGCCCGTGCGGGCCTCGCGTCGCTCACCGCGCAGATGCTCGAGGAAGGCTCGGGCGACCTGGACGCGCTGGCCTTCGCCGCGGCGATGCAATCTCTCGGCGCCCACTTCGGCGCCGGCGCGGGGCATGAGTCCGCCGAAGTGTCCCTCACCGTCCTCAAGCGCAACTTCGAACGCGCCACAGCATTGACGGCCGACGCCATTCGAAAGCCGAAACTGGCCGCGACAGACTGGGATCGCGTCAAGCGGCTCCACCTCGACGACCTGCGCCAGCAGGATGAGGAGCCCCCGGTCGTGGCCGCTCGCGTTGCGGCTCGCTCGCTCTTTGGCGAAGCCAATCCATACGGCTGGCCGGTCGACGGCGTGGTCGAAACGGTCGAGAAACTGACACTTGAAGACGTCAAGGCCGAACAGGCGAGGCTCTTCAGACCGGAACTCGCTACCGTCTACATCGCGGGCGACATCACCGCGCAGGAGGCCAAGTCCGCGCTCGACAAGGCCCTGGCGGGCTGGACCCGAGGCCAGGCACCCGCCCCGACCCACCCCGACCTGTCCGCCAAGCCCGGCACGGCATTGCGTGTGTTCATCGTCGATCGACCCGAGGCCGTGCAGACGGTGATCCGCTTCGATGCGCCCGGTCCGAAGTTCTCCGATGCCGCCCGGGCCAAGTACCGACTGCTGAACACGCTTGTCGGCGGCAGCTTTACCAGCCGCCTCAACCAGAATCTGCGGGAACGACATGGATTCACCTACGGCGCACGCTCAACGTACTCGATGAATCCCTTCGCCGGCTCGTTTTCGGCCCGGGCCAGTGTGAAGGCGAGCCAGACCGGCGCTGCACTCAGCGAGTTCTTCGCCGAGTTTGCCCGCCTTCGCGACAAGCCCGCCGGCGACATTACCGACGCAGAAGCCACCAAGGTCCGCGAGACGCTCCGCAATGACACGATCCAGACCTTCGCGGGCCTGGGCGGCGTTCTCGCGGCCGCGGCGGAGCTCTCCCTCAATGATCTTCCGTTCGACACGATCGCCAATGACCTCGCCACGATGGCCAGCGTCACGGCCGGCGACCTCAACTCATTCAGCAAGGGAGCTCTCCCGATTGACCAGGGGGTACTCGTGCTCGTGGGAGACAAGAACCTCATCCTGGACCAGATCAAGAGCCTTAACCTTCCCAAGCCGATGGAGGTTGATCCACTGGGCAGGCCGGTGAAGTAAGAGTGTCGGACGGACTCTGCACAGTCCGCACCCGCCGGGCCGTGGGTGTATCCCGTTCGCGTTCACGCCGTGTTGGATGCGGCGTGCGCACACGCATCGAGTTGGCTACCATAGTGCGTCGGGCAACTCCCCCCCACCGAACCGATCGGCGCAGGGATGCCGCCTGTCCTTGGGAGCGAACTCCATGACGCAACGCCCGGGCTGTGTCGAGCCAAAGGTCTTGCCTCACCTCACATCGCTTCCGGCCGCATCCCTCGGTGTTTCCATCGCTGGCGTAGGTTCCTATCTTCCCTCCGCGACGATCACCAACGAAGACCTCGGCCGCAAAGTCGATACCTCCGACGAGTGGATCATTACGCGGACCGGAATCCGCGAACGCCGCATCGCCGCGCCCGACCAGGCGACCAGCGACCTCGCCGCCAACGCGGCCCGGGAGGCTCTTGCCCAGGCCAAGCTGAGCCCCGAAGACCTTGACCTGATCATCCTCGCGACCGCGACGCCGGACACACCCGTGCCGCCCGGCTCCGCATGGCTTCACGGCCACCTCGGAGCCGTCAACGCCGCCGCGATGGACATCTCCGCAGCGTGCTCCGGGTTCTTGTTCGGGATGCACACGGCCGCCGGCCTGATCCGCGCGGGGATGCACAAGCACGTCTTGGTCGTCGGCGCAGAAACGCTTACTCGCATCACCGACTACACCGACCGAGCGACGTGCATCCTGTTCGGCGACGGCGCCGGCGCGGCCGTTCTTGGCAAGCAGGGTTACCTGGAACTGCTGTACTCCTCGATCGGCACGGACTCGTCCGGACGGGACCTGATCCGGGTTCCCGCCGGCGGCAGCCGCGAACCCGCGAGCGCCGAGTCCGTTGCGAAGAAGCATCACTTCCTGCAGCTTCAGGGGCGAGAGGTGTTCCGGCGAGCGGTCGAGACCATGACCCGCTCGGGCGAAGCCGCCCTGGAAGCGCTGGGCATGAAAGTGTCAGACCTCGCGTGGCTGGTCCCCCACCAGGCGAACCTGCGCATCACCCAGGCCGTCGCGTCGCAGTTTGATCTTCCGCCCGAGCGCGTCATCGGGGATATGTCCGGCACGGGCAACACGTCCGCCGCTTCGCTTCCGATCGCGCTCAACCGCCTCCAGGGCTCGGGCCTGCTCAAGCCGGGAGATCGCGTGATGCTCGTCGGATTCGGCGCGGGACTGACCTGGGGCTGCCAGGTGTACGAGAACACCGGCGTGCCGCACTGATCGCGGACTCGGTCAGCGATAGACCTTGCCTTCGTGCTTGAGCCAGCCATCCTCAAACACCATCTGAGGATCGTGGTGGGTCCGGTGGACCAGCCCGCCGACGTCGTTCCAGTCAAAGCGGCCCCGAAACTCAATACGCTGCCCCGCGGCCAGCGGAGCCCGCGGCGCGACACTGGTATCGTGCGCGAAGAGCAGCATGTGCCCGTTCTCAAGCATCACGATGAACTTCTGAAGCCTGCTCCCGGCGCCCTCGTCCGGCATGACGCGGGTCACCGTTCCCCAGTGCTGGACCGTCACTCCGGCACGCTTGTTGGCCACGGCGTCCATGATCTGCTCAAGTCCGGCGAGAGACGCCTGTGTCCGCGCGGAAGTGATTGACGGCTTCATGCCCAGGCACATCTTCCCGCCCAGAATGATCGCGATGCCGGCGAGGATGCCGACGACCTTGGACAGCGTTTCTTTGCTCACGGGGCTTGGCATAAGGGCGCGAGTTCCCGGACCATTCAGGCGCGGAACTCGACCTCCCCCCATCGGTCGGGGAGGTGCATGTCAATAAGCCCCATCGGCGACCACACCCAGTTATGTTCGCGGCGGTTCGGGATTTTCCGGTAGCGTCCATCCTCCACCTCGACATCCCACTCCACCCGCGAGAAGTTGACCTTCCACACTTCCCCGTTCCGCGGCGGACCCGGGCGCGGAGTGTGCGCGTTGAAGGCCGCCCAGGGCATCGCGATCTCGACATCCCAGCCTTTGTCCGTATCCCGCGGATCGTTCAGAGTCCCGTGCACTTTCACCGCGGTCTCGAGACCCGCAACGTCCCACGAGTTATCCGCCTGCCCGCCCGCCCGGTAGGTCTTGCGCAGCAGCAGGTCCCACACCGTATTCAGGGCATTGATCTCCAGCTCGTAATAGTTCAGCGAGTCCCGCGTCGGGTTCAGAAACACTTCGAAATCGTTGTCGTGGAAGATCACCGAATCCCGCTGGGTCAGCGTCGCCCACACGTGCGGCTCTTCCACTTCCGCCGCGATGTAGAACGCGTGATCGTCCCACAGCATCTTCGCTCGAGTGCGATACCGGGGCCGCGGCTTCAGATCCCCTTCGATGTCAACAAACTCCGAAGTCCACGGCGCGGCGTCCCATACCGGCTTGCGGATATCGCCGTCAATGAGGATCCGCCTCGCCGTGCGTTGGCACATGTATCGAAGAAACGGCGGAGCCGGGGGCAGCGTGTCCATTCACGCCGATGGTAATCGGAACCGCGACCGTCAGGGAGCGGACGCCAGCGCCGCCCGGCGAACGGGGTTCCGATTCTCGCCGTGGTACGCTAGACCCGTGTTCAAGCAGGACTTCAACCACATGCCCTGGTCCGTCTCTCCCGTCGGCGACCTCTCCCAAGTCCCCGCCGCGGCCTGTCGCCCCATCTCTGCGCAGGTCCCCGGCTGCATACACCTCGACCTGATCCGCGCCGGCATTATCAAACACCCCCGAGAAGGCTTCGCCGAGCTCGACCAGTTCTGGGTTGGCAAGTCCGACTGGCGGTACGAGTGCCGCTTCGAGGCCGACCCGCTCCTTTTCGAACAAGAACGCCTCGACCTCGTCTGCGATGGCCTCGACACCATCGCCACCCTCGAACTCAACGGAATCCAGATCGGCTCCGCGGCCAACATGTTCCACCCCCACCGCTTCGACGCCCGCGCGGCGTTGAAACGCGGCACCAACACCCTCGCTATCACCTTCACGTCCCCTCTCCGCCACATCCGCGAAGAAGAGGCACGGCTGGGCGCTCGGCCCGTCAACGGCGACTGGGATCCATACATCTTCATCCGCAAGGCCGCGGTGAACTTCGGCTGGGACTTCGCGCCCAAGGTGCCGACGTGCGGTATCTGGAAACCCATCCGGTTTGAAGCGTGGAGCGGCGTACGAATCGCGGGCGTCCGCCCGATCATCCGGCGCACCCGCGGCAATACATGGCGCGTTTCCGTCGAATCCGACCTCGAATGGTCGGACAACAAGAGCCCCATTCTTCCCGGCCTGATCCTCGGCGTCTCTCTCGAGAATCACGGGCTCGACGCCTGGGGCGCGGCGGTTCTCGATCTCAAGGTCGCAAAGATGATCATTTCCTTTGATGTCGAGAACCCGCGAATCTGGTGGCCCAACGGCCACGGCGAGCAACCTCTGTACTACATGAAACTGGCCCTCCACATGGATGGAGCGCCTCACGGAACCGCCGACGGCTGGGTCGGCGACATCGGCTTCCGCGAGGTCCGCCTCCATACTGAACCCGACGAGCACGGATCGAAGTTTGAACTGCACGTCAACGGCAAGCCCATCTTCTGCAAGGGCGCGAACTGGGTGCCCGATGCCCTGTTCCCAGCGGAGGTCACGCCAGAGCGGTACCGCGAGCGTGTGAAACAGGCCGCGGATGCAAACATGAACATGCTCCGCGTCTGGGGCGGCGGGTATTACGAGGATGAAGAGTTCTACCGCGCCTGCGACGAACGCGGCATCCTCGTCTGGCAGGACTTCATGTTCGCGTGCGCGATGTATCCGGAGGAGCCGCCGTACCCCGCGCTCGTCGAGGCCGAAGCCCGGCACCAGATCACGCGGCTCTCTTCACACGCCAGCGTCGCCCTCTGGTGCGGCGGGAATGAATGCGTGTGGGCGTACGAATCATGGGGCAACGCGCCCGGCGAGACGCCGTGGAACCAGCGGCTTGGTGACAAGACCTGGGGCCACGGGTACTACTTCGATCTCCTCCCGCGGTTGGTGGCTGAACTCGATCCGACGCGGCCGTACTGGGCAAACTCGCCGTGGTCGGGGTCGGAGTCGGTGCCGACGAACGGACAGAACCACGGAGATCGGCACACGTGGGATGTACACGTGGAGGAGTACCGGACCATCGTTCCGCGGTTTTGCAGCGAGTTCGGGCATCAGGCGCCCGCGGACCTGGAGGCGCTGGAACGTGCCATCGGCACGTCAGGCCTCGTCGTCGGGTCAAGGGCCATTGAGCACCGCCAACGCGCGACGGGAGGCACCGAGCGACACATTGATACACACTTGCGAGCACTGGGCTTGCCCATTGCAGACTTCAAGGCATGGCACCATTACGCTCAACTCATGCAGCGACTCGCTGTCTCTACGTGCATCGAGTGGCTGAGGATTCAACGTCCGAGTTGCATGGGGGCCTTGGTCTGGCAGTTCAATGATCCCTGGCTGGGAACCAACTGGGCTCTGGCCGATGCCGACGGCTGGGACAAGATCGCCTGGAGTCAGGTGGCCTGGTCGTTTGCGCCCCTGATGCTCACGATTCAACCAGTCGCAGACCGTCTCATTGTGTTTGGTGTCAACGACCTCGACCAGCCCTGGGAGGATTCGCTTGACATTCTGCGGCAGGACTCATCACTGGAAACCATCATCAAACGAGTAGTCCCACTGTCTGTGCCCGCACGATCGGTCGTTCGGCTGGCGGATGTTGAAGCCGAGGTAGGCGCACCCAGCGATCGCATGCGCGAAAGCGTCTACGTTAGCGCCACAGATGCTCATGCATCCTGGCAGTATCACTTTCCGAGCCACTTCGATCTTCCGGAGCGCTTGGACTATTTTCGAAAGCGGCAGAGCAAAGGTAGTTGAGGTGGCGCCTACTCCTTCAACCCCTGCGTCGCCACCCCCTCAATCAACGCCCTCTGCGTAAACAGGAACAGCACCAGCACCGGCGCCATCGTGATGAAGCTCGCGGCCATCACGTGGTTCCACGGCGTCCCCCCGTGCTGCCGCTCGTACAGCGCCAGCCCCATCATCAGCGTGTACTGCTTCTGCTGATTGATGAACACCAGCGGCGCGAGGAAGTCGTTCCATGACGCGATGAACTGGAGCAACGCCGCGACCGCCAGCGCCGGTCTCGCCAGTGGCAGGATCACCCGCCAGAACGATCCCCAGTGCGAGCACCCATCCAGCTGCGCCGCCTCATCCAGCTCCTTCGGAATCCCCAGGAAGAACTGCCGCAGCAGGAACACCGTGAACGCCCCGCCGAACCACGCCGGCACCCACAGCGGCGCAAAGGTCCCGATCCACCCCATGTGCTTGTACAGCAGGTACTGCGGCGCCATGATCACCGTGAACGGGATCATCATCGTCGCGAGCACCACAAGAAACAGCGTATCGCGCCCTCGCCACTTGATCCGCGAGAACCCGTACGCCGCGATCGAGCTCGAAAGGACCATACCCACTACGCTCAGCACCGAGACCAGCGCCGTATTCCGGATGTAGAGACGGAAGTCCGTCACGGGATTCACAAACGCCGCTTCATAGTTCGCCGCGGCCTGATTTCCCAGCTTCCCGGCGTATTCCCCGCTCAGCTTGGACGGCGCATGCCCCGCACCATCCCCAAACCGCGGCAGCACACCCACATCCCGCGACAGCGTTTCCGCCGCGGGCTTGAGGGAAGTCGACGCCATCCACATCAGCGGCGTCAGGAACACAATCCCGACCATGAACATGATCGCCGTAAGCACGACCCTCGCCGCACCAGGCCGCCGCGAACGAGTTGTCTGGCGTTCGAGTTTCATGCGGCCCTGTAGTACGTCACTTTTTTCGAGAACGCGAGCGCCACGAGCGTCAACGCCACCGCGATCAGGATCTGCACCCACGCGAGAGAACTGGCGTACCCCATCCGCCCGTACTCAAACGCATTCCGATACACGTACAGCGAAAATACCATCGTCGCATTGTCCGGCCCGCCCCTGGTCATCAGCAGCGGCGCCGCGAAGATCTGCAGCGACCAGATCGCCGACATCACGGTGTTGAACAGCACCGCCGGAGATATCGAAGGCAGCGTCACCGTCGCGAATCGACGCCACGGCCCCAGCCCATCAATCGCGGCAGCCTCGTACAGGCTCCGCGGCACATCCCGCAGCGCCGCCGTGTAGATCACCACCGCAGTCCCATAGAACCACAGCCCCATCAGCACCATCGCCCACAGCGCCGCCCGGGGGTCCCCCAGCCAATCGACCTGCGGAAGCCCCACCGCTTTCAACGCCGCGTTGATCAGCCCGTTGTCCGCCGAGAACATGTACCGCCATCCGATCGCGGCGGCGACAATCGGCACCAGCGTGGGCACAAACACAGCCGCCCGAACGAAGCCGGTTCCCCGCAGCTTCTGCTCCAGCAGCACGGCAATGGCGAGCGAGATCACCCCACCCATCGCCACCGACGCGAACGTATACACCAGCGTGTTCCGCAGCGACGCCCAGAAAAGCCCATCGCCCAGCATCTCGCGATAGTTCGAAAGCCCGATCGGCACGGACTTCTCGAGCAGCGAGTAATCCGTGAAGCTGTAGTACAGGCTCATCGCCACGGGCGTCGCCAGGAACCACAGGAACCCGATCAGCCACGGCGAGACCCACGCCAGTCCGATCACCCACGTCGGCCAGCGGCGTTTCATGCCAGGGCTCCTGCCGCACCGGGCACGCTCGTTGACCGACGCTGCTTGAGCCGCGTCGCGGACAGGTCAATCACTTCCTGCACACGCGATTGCACACGCCGCAGCTCCGTCGCCACATCCGCCCCGCTCCAGATTGCTTCGAACGCCGCGATCATCATGTCGTTGTACTGCTTCCACACGCGGCTCCGCGGCTGAATCCTCGCCCGTGAGCTCTGCATGAGCGAGTTGTGCATCGCGATGTACCTGTGCGGGTGCCTTGGTACAAACTCGTCCGACACCGAACGCAGCCCCGATGGCTTGCACTGGTCGCTCGCCAGCTTCTCGTGGACGTCCCGCCGCTGCGTAAACAGGAGAAACTCCAGCGCCGCCTCGGGATTCGGGCTCCCCTTGGGCACCATCAACACATCTGCCTCGATCATCGTGATGGGATTCGAAGGGTCGTACAGGTTCTCGTCAACCGGCATCGGCGCCGCGGCGTACTCCAGTGTCGGCGCATACGTCCGCGCGAAATTCGCCATCCACGGCCCTTGGATCACCATCGGCACGCGGCCATTAAAAAACGGATCATCCGCCGACCCGATGCTCCGGTTGAACGACGATGCAAAAGCCCGACTCGGAACTCTCCCCAGCTTCTCGGCCGTCTGTGACACCCACTCGTACGCCTTGATCCCATCGGCGGAGGCCACCGTCGCCGTGTTTGTCGCCGCGTCGAAGAGATCGCCACCGAAGAAGTACGGCCACAGATACACCCACCAGTCCGGAATCGCCTGGTGAAACCCGCACACCTTGATGTTCCCCGCCGCGTCGCGAGTCGTCATCTTCTCCGAATACGCGTCCAGTTCACCAATCGTCCGCGGCGGACGCTCGATGCCCGCATCCCTGAACATCGCCAGGTTGTAATACAGCGCCAGCGAATGGCACGTGCTTACCCCGCCCCACTGCTTTCCCTCATGCGTGAGCAACTGCCACACGGCCGGCGTGTAGTACGCCTCGTTCAGGTGCTCCGCCCCCTTGAACGATTCGACCGGCAGCACCGCGCCTGCCTCCGCGTATTGCGAGATGTTGTAGTTGTACAACCCGACAATATCCGGCGGATCGCCGCCGCCGATCGCGACCATCGCCTTGGCCCCGATGTCCGCGACAGTGATCTTCGTCACCCAGATCCGGTCCTGCGACCGGTTGAACCAGTCCACCATCGACTGCGCCGCCTCCCCTTCCTTGTCCGTCCACTTCTCCCAGTACACGATCTCCTTCCGCCCCGCCGGCGCCTGTTGAAACTTCGACCGCCGGGGCCAGAACGCCCACGCCGCGCCGCCCGCCGCCATCAGCGTCATCGCCGCCCGACGAGTCAATGTGAGCCGGTCATTCACGCGCGCCGAGTATACTCGCCGCCGAATGTCGCCCCCGCCGGCCCAACCCCTCACCCAAGGTCAAATCGCCGCGCAGCGGTTCAAGTCGTTCTCGCACGAAACCCTCGCGGCGGCCGTCTGCCCAATCGCCGCGCCTTTGTCGGCCGAGGTTTTCCAGACCCCCGACCGCATCTCGCTCTCGCAGGCCAAGCAGGCCCGGTACTCGCCCGTGCACCTCGGCTGGCACTGGGGCCCGGCCTGGTCCACCGCCTGGTTCCGAATCCGCGGCACAGTCCCCGCCTCCATGGCCGGCCAGCGCGTCTGCCTCCGCTTCAGCACCGCCACCGAAGCCCTGCTCTGGCGCGACGATGATCCTTACCACGGCTTCGACATCAATCGCGAAACCGCCGTCCTATTCCCAAAGGCAAAGGCCGGCGAGCCCATCGACCTCTATATAGAGGCCGCGTGCAACCACGTCCTCGGCATCACCGACCAGCTCTTCTGGGAACCGCCGGAACACATGGCCCGCTGGCGCGAACCCACGCCCGGCCGATTCGAAAAGTGCGAGCTGGTCACCGTCGATCAAGACGCATGGCGACTCATGCGGACCTTTGAGTTTGCCAGACTCGTACTGGAGCAAACTCCCGACGATGCTTCCCACCTTGGCACACTGACGGCCGCGCTCGAATCGGTAGTCGCCAGATGGCCATCCCATACCGCCGAGGCCATCGCGACGATCGAATCGGCGATGAACCCTGGCGACACCCTCACGCCGAGCACCTGCTGGACCGTCGGCCACGCCCACCTTGACACCGCCTGGCTCTGGCCCATCGCCGAGACCAAACGCAAAGCCCTCCGCACCTTCGCCACCTCCCTCCGCCTCATGGAGCGGTTTCCCGACTACCACTTCCTCTGCACACAGCCGCAGCAGTACCAATGGGTCAAAGAACAATCACCGCCACTCTTCGAACAAATCCGTGCCCGCGTGAAAGAGGGCCGCTGGGAACCGCTCGGCGCCTTCTGGGTCGAGCCCGACGGCAACCTCCCTTCTGGCGAGTCGTTCATCCGCCAAATCCTCCACGCCAACAGGTTCTGGCGCGAGAACTTCCCCGACCTTCCCCCGCAACGCCTCGCCTATCTCCCCGACACCTTCGGCTTCGCCGCGAGCCTGCCCCAGATCTTCCGCCTCGCCGGCCTCGACACCTTCATCACCAACAAGCTCTGGTGGAATGAAACCAACGAGTTCCCCCACACCCACTTCCGCTGGCGCGGCATCGACGGCACTGAGATCCTCTCGCACCTCACCCCGGGCCAGGAATACAACGCGACCAACACTCCCTTTGAACTCATCCGCGGCCAGAGAATCGCATCCCGCAAAGACCCGCATCACCTGCCCTGGCTCCAGCCTTTCGGATACGGCGACGGCGGCGGCGGCCCGACCGACTGGAACCTCTTGTACTCGCAGCTCTCCGCCAAGTGCCCGGTTCTCCCTTCAACGACACCGCGCGGCACGGCGGACTTCTGCCATCAGTTTCATCAGCGAGCAGCCAAACTCGACGCCGCGGGCACATCGCTCCCCGTGTACCAGGGCGAGCTCTACCTCGAACGCCACCGCGGCACGTACACGACGCAGGCTCAAACCAAAGCAGGCAACGCCCGATCGGAAGCTCTCCTCGCTACCGCCGAGTGGCTCACCTTCGCCGGCCCGACGTCGCTTCCAAAGGCCGATCTCGCCGCCGCGAGGACCAAGCTGGATGAGTCTTGGTCGCTCACACTCCTAAACCAGTTCCACGACATTCTCCCCGGCTCGTCTATCGGCGAGGTCTACCGCGATGCGGATCGCGACCACGTCAAAGTGTTCGACGTATGTGAGGAACTGGAAGCAACCGCCACTCGGCGCTGGGGCGAGGCGTTCGACACGCAAGGGTTCCGCGAACCCGTGCTGGTCTTCAACCCGTCGTCGGATCGGGCATCGGGCTGGGTGATAGGGCCTACGTCTGAAGGCAACGCCCGCCGGATCTTTGCACGCGATGTGCCCGCAAGGGGTGCACGTGTCGTCGAGGCCGCTGAATCGGAACCTCGCCTCTCTCCGGCCAGATCAGAAGACGTCCTGGACAACGGGATAGTGACCGCTCGCATCGACCGTCGCGGCCGGATCACCTCATTGTGTCGCACCGGCGCCGCCGACGTAGCCGCCGCGGCCGGACTGAACCAACTCGTCCTTTTCACCGACAAGCCCTCCCATTGGGATGCCTGGGACATCGATGAGGACTACCTCAATCACGCCCACCCGGTGGAGACCGACGTCGATCGCTGGATGCGAATGGATTCTCCGGGTCGGCAGTCCATCGTCGTCGAGCGCCAACTCGGACGAGGTAGCCGCCTGATCCAAACGCTCATCCTCGATGATCACTCACCGCGGCTCGACATTCACACCCAGATCGATTGGCGCGAAGACCACACCCTCCTCCGCGTTCTCTTTCCAACGAACATCCGCTCCACCCACGCCACCTACGAAATCCCATTCGGCCACATCCAGCGCCCGACCACACGCGACAACCCCCTCGACAAGGCCAAGTTCGAGGTCCCCGCGCACCGCTGGATGGACTTGTCCGTGCCGGATGCGAACAGAACGCGCGGCCGCGGCCTCGCCGTCCTCAACGAATGCAAGTACGGCCACTCCTGCCACGGCTCGATCATGGGCCTCTCCCTGCTGCGAAGCCCCAAGTGGCCCGATCCGGAGGCCGATCGAGGCAAGCACGAGTTTACCTACAGCCTCATGCCACACGCCGGCGACTGGCGAGCCTCAGAGGTCGATCAGCAAGCCGAACTCCTGACGCGGCCGATGTGGGCCGTCCCACTGGCTCCCGGCCACCCGGGTTCGATTGAAGACTCGTGGGCTCCATTCCGAGTGTCGGGAACTGCCGCCGTCCGCATCGTTGCCATCAAACCACCAGAGTCAGGCGAGCCCAACAAGCTCATCGTCCGCTTGGTGGAAAGTATCGGTCGGGGCGGAAAGTGCGTCATCGATTGGAGGCTTCCCGCACACGCAGTGGAACCAGTGGATCTGTTGGAGCGGCCAACTGCACTCAAACTGAATCACGAACAATCGCCGCGCGTAACGACTTTCGCCATCAAGCCCTTCCAAATCATCACGCTGGCCGTGACGCTGGGATAGTCCGCCGACTCGGCCTCAGTTCCCAGGATCCCTGCACAACGCCGTCCAAGGCACCTCCCCCTTCTTGATCCCCGGCCCCTCCCACATCACCTGCAACTCATCCCCGCCCGACTTCTCAAACATCCCCACCGTGAACATGTGCAATCCCGCCGCGAGCGCGATCACGCCCGACTTCTCGCTCGCGCTGTGCAACCCATCGTTGTCCACGACGAGCTGATCCCCGATCCACAGCCGACTCCCATCGTCCGAGTTCGTGAAGAACCGATACACCCCATCCGTCGGCACCGTGATATACCCGCGATACCGGAACGCGTACCGGTCATCCCGATCTCGCGGCTTGCGATCAAACGCTTTCACCACGCTCGTCTTCTTCGCCTCCACCTTCGCAAAGTCCGGCAACGTGTCGTAGTCGCCCTCGTAGTAATCCGCCTTCAGCCCCGGCTCGGCGGCGAGAATATTGATCCCCTTTCGACACTCCACCCGTGTGAACTTCCGGCTCCCTGTCGGGCTCACCGACTTCTCGCCCCGGAACGCCTTGACCTTCACGGTGCACGTCGTGCTGATCTTCACTCCCGTCATCTCGGCAGACTTCGCCGTCGGCTCGCTCCCGTCCACGGTATACCGCAGCACCACGTTCTCCCGCCGCGCCTTCGCGTTCACATCCATCGCACCCACGAAGATGTCCGCAAATCCTTCGATCTCCGGAGGGAACGCCACATCCGCCTTCCCCATCACATCAAGCACCACGACCGTGTCGTTCTCATCCCTCGCCGTCAGCGGAACGGCAATGGCCAGGTTGTCCTTCCCCGCTCCCTCCCGCGACACGTTCAGCGCTGGCCCATCCGGCCACGACAGGATCGACGCCCCAATCGGCTCGTTGTAGATCCCTTCCAGCACCAGCTTCCCATTCCGCGGCCATTCAAACACGTGCAAGTACAGCCGCGTCGCCGCCTTTCCATCCGGCCCCTTGATCTGCTTCTGCGTGCACCGCCCCCACTTCGGCAGCCCCATCGGCCCGGCCTTGGTCCCGTAGATCGAATCCCCGTTCCGATCCATCCACTCCCCTATTTCCTTCAATCTCGCCACGCTCGTCGGTGGTATCTCTCCCTCCGCCGTCGGTCCCACGTTCAACAGAAAATTCCCGCCCTTGCTCGCAATGTCCGCCAGCTTCCGGATCAGGTCCTGTGTGGTCTTGAACTTCGTGTCCGCCCGGTTATATCCCCAGTGATCGTTCATGGTCATGCAGGTTTCCCAATCCACATCGGGAAGGCCCGTCGGCGGGATCTCCTGCTCCGGCGTGCCAAAGTCCCCCGCGTAACCCTCGCGCGTAATCCCAAACTCCCCGCCACCCTTGTCCACCCGGTTGTTCACGATGATTCGCGGCTGAATCCCCCGCACATATCCGTACAGGTCCGACCCTCTCGCATGGTCCCACGTCCCCTCCCACTGCCCGTCAAACCACAGCACGCCAATGTCCCCGTACTTCGAAAGCAACTCCGCCAGCTGCGCTTTCATGTACGCCACGTACCGATCGAAGCTCGCGCCGGCCGTCGGCCGGTCTTTCTCCCAGTCCCGCCGCGGCGTGTAATCCGGATGGTGCCAGTCCATGATCGAGTAGTACCAGCACATCCGGATTCCCTCGCGCCGGCACGCATCGCTCAACTCCCTCATGATGTCGCGTTTGAACGGCGTCGCCATCACGTCGAACTCGGTCTGTTGTGAATCAAACAGGCAGAATCCGTCGTGGTGCTTGCTCGTGATGACGATGTACTTCATCCCCGCCGCCTTCGCGGCCTTCACGATCGCGTTGGCATCAAACTTCACCGGGTTGAACTTGTGCACAAGCTGGTCGTACTCGGAGAGCGGGATCTTCGCCGAGCTACGGATCCACTCGCCATGGTCCGTCTTGTCCCCCCACTCACCCGCCGGGACCGCGTACAGCCCCCAGTGGATGAACATCCCAAACCGCGCCTCGCGCCACCAGTCGAGCCGCGCATCCTTGGGCTCGGTCGCCGCCCCTCCTCCAGAACGGATGGCACAACCGCTCACCAGGACCGCCGCGGCCGCGAGTATGGACTTCAACATCAGCACGTCTCCGTAGGGGCGTTCACTGTACTGCATATGCCTGCCGCGCCGCATCCCCCGGCAAACCGCGAAGTCTCCCGCTTCGCATCTGCAAGATCCTGCCCCCCTCAACGCAGTCAAGGTGTCCCGTTCATCGCGCTCAGGCGCTGCGCCCGCTCCCAACGTATCGAGCGAGCCGCCGCGCACCGCGCAGGAGGAACCATGAACCGCATCTCATCGATTACGTGCGCCCTGCTCCTGACGGCTGTTCCGGCCCTCGCCGATGACCTCACGCCGCCCCCCTGGCGCTTCGGAGCCGGCACGACCGTCCAGCACTGGGACTTCACCGCCGGCCCGGCCGGAGGTCTGCCGGACGCCCTCCCGCTCTTCAACCCCTACGGCTCCCCGGTCTTCAATCCGATCGGTGCGTCCACCTGGGTCCCCACCACCTTTGGCCGCAACGATGTCTGGGACATTTCAGGCGGCGGCTTCCTCAGCTTCCGCGTCCCCAATACCGGCGTCACGGCCCACCAGAAAGACATCTGGCTTCAGGTCACGTTCTTCAGCGTCGCCGCGCTCCCCCCGCCGACGTACACCATCGTCGCACCGGTCGGCGGCTTCACGCTGCTTTCATCGCAGGTCACCCCCCTCGCCAACGGCTGGTACCACGAACTCACCAAGTGGAACTCCCCGATCTGCCCACCCTTCGAGAGCATCCAGATCAACCCCGGACAGGTCGGCGCCATCACGCTCATCGATCAGGTCGTGATCGACACGCAGTGCTACCAGATCCCCGCGCCATCGGCCGCCGCGCCCCTCGCCCTGGCAGGCCTCGTCGCTTTCCGCCGTCGCCGGTGAATACGGCAAGCCACATGAACAACGCGGGCCGGGAGCAATCCCGGCCCGCAATCGTTGTTCGACCTTTCGTTCTACACGCCGATGAGCGCGACTCGCAACGTGCGCTCAGATCGGGCGGGACAGGCCATCCCCCGGATCCAGCTCCCCGATCCGCCGGAACTTCTTGCGCGGCGAGAACAGCCCCGGCTTCCGATTCGCCGGCGGTGTCTCTTCGACCTGCGCCTGCGGGATCGACATCATCGGCGCCGGCACATCCCCGATCGCCGTGTTCAGCGCCGCCATGGCCCGCGGCGAACTCGCCGCGACGCCGCGTGCACGGATCCCCGCCATCTCGCGATCCAACCGTTCATCAATTTCGCTGACCGATTGAATGATGACGCCCTGCGCCACACCCGACCGGAATCGCGACAGCACCATGATCGACCCGCACAGGGACGCAAACGGCGCCAGCAGGTACACCGCGTAGAGCTTGATCTGTGATCCCGAGCCCGCATCCACGGCCTCGCTCGTCGCCACCATCGCGAGGTAGTCGCCGAACACGCCCGGGAACGGGATCGACGGCATGAAGTCGCGCCACGGCACGCCGCCCAGGGCCAGCAGCAACGCCCACGATGCCGCGGACACCGCCTTGTCCACTCCGGGCACGGAGGACGCCCCCGCGATGAACACACCCAGCGCACACTGCAGCGCCAGCATGATCGTCGCGATCACCCCGATGCTCACCGCCAGGTCGCTCGCGGTGTTCAGCGTCGGTTCCCACTCGCTCAGTTGCCGCGTCGGCTGCGCCGCGCCCACCGGGGCGCTCGTTCCCGCGTTCGTTTCCCCGGACTTCACCACCGTGTACGTCAGCGGCGACACTGTGTGCTGCGGCTTGGCCCACCTCACCTGCGTGAAGTGAACGAATCCGAAGACCAGCATCTGCACCACCGCACACAGGCACACCACCATCGCGCAGATGGTGACGCCGTGGCGAAGTTGAGCGAGCGCGGCCGAGACGTGCGGTTTGGGTGGGTTCATCATGACGGTGCCCTCGGTCCGGATATCGACCCTTCCCCGGGCGCCCTGCACGCCGCCGTCGCGCCGTTCATTTCCCCTCCGTCGCCCACCCGTGCTAACCCCTATAACCCGATCACCTTCTCGCGCCGCTGGCCCTATACGCCCGCCGCTCCTACTCTTTTCAACTCTTCCTGAAAACCCAGAATGACCATGCATTCCCCACCGCCAGAGCATCCGCACCTCAGCGCCGCAGACCCGGGCTTGCTCTCGGCCGTCAGCCAGGGGCACGCCCGGCTCACGTTCGAACAGGGGCTCGAGCTCTTCCGCACCATGCCGCTGACCTCGCTCGGCCGATGGGCCGACGCACGCGCCCGAACCCTCCACGGCGACACCTACCGCACCTACGTGATCGATCGAAACATCAACTACACCAACGTCTGCAACGCCAAGTGCACCTTCTGTGCCTTCCGCCGTGATGGGCACGAATCGGACGCGTACACGCTCAGCTACGAAGCGCTGCTCGACAAGATCGACTCGCTGGTCGCCATCGGCGGAACGCAGATCCTCATGCAGGGCGGCATGAACCCGGCCCTGCCGCTCGAGTGGTACACCAAGCTTCTCCGCGCCATCAAGGAGCGCCACCCGCACGTTCACGTCCACGGGTTTTCACCGCCGGAGTTCATCGAGTTCGTTCACTTCTTCGATCCACCGGGCGCCACGCTCGAAGACAAGCTCCGCTGGGTCATGGTCCGCCTCCGCGACGCCGGCCTCGACTCCATCCCCGGCGGCGGCGGCGAAATCTTCGCCCCCGCTGTTCGTCGCAAGATCGGCCTGGGAAAGTGCGATGCCGACGCTTGGCTCACCACCATGTACGTCGCCCACTCTCTTGGCATGTTCACCAGCGCCACCATGATGTTCGGCCACATCGAAGGCCACGCCGACCGAATCCATCACATGGCCCTCGTCCGCAAGTGGCAGGATCTGGCTCTTGGTGGCACGCCTCTCCGAGGCGTGCGCGAAGAAGCTGCGGAACCACACGCCTCGGAGAGGCGTGCCACCCAAGGCCACTACAAGGCCTTCATCTCCTGGCCGTTTCAGCGCGAAAATACTCCCCTCGGCCGCGTCCCCGATTGGGGCACCGACCCCGCCGAACCCAAACAGGAGTTCCCGGGCGATGCCGTCGCCCGCGCGCTCGCCGCGCCCGACCCCGATCAACTCCCGAGGGGCTCCCGCTCCGCCGACTTTCTCGACTTCGATTCCCTCGACCGCTCCCGCTTCCCCACCGCCCACCTCTTCGGCAAGCGCGTCCGCATGTCCGGCTCCACCGATTACCTCCGCACCCAGGCCCTCTCCCGACTCTTCCTCGACAACATCTACTCCATCGGCGCCAGCTGGGTCACCATGGGCCCCCACATCGGCCAGGTCGCCCTCGCCTTCGGTGCGAGCGACATGGGCAGCGTCATGATGGAGGAAAACGTCGTTTCCTCGGCCGGAACCACCTACTGCCTTGACGAAGCCGTCCTCTGCCGACTCATCCGCGGCGCCGGCTTCATCCCCGCCCAGCGCGACAACGTCTACGACCTGATCAAAGTCCACGACGGCCCCGAATCCCCCGACCTCGCCGTCACCGATTGGTCCACCCACCGCGTCCAGCGCCTCCACATCCAAGCCCCCAAGCAACCCCGAGCCAAGCTCACCGTCAGCGCCAAGGCCTGACTTCCTCCGTCCTCTCCCAACGGCCTGACGCGTGGAGTCGCCGTTCCAACAGGCTCCAATCCACAACCACACGTCCGTCAAAAACAAACAAGAGGCGGGCCATCGGCCCGCCTCTCGAATCTTTGCTGCGTCACTCCGTCACTGCGTCACTGCCTACTTCGTCATATCCGGCTCGCGCGGCGTCACCACGTTCGCCGAAGGCGGCGTCGCCTTCGCCGGCGCGCCCGCCATCGCCGTCGACTTCGTCAGGTAGATTTCCACCCGCCGATTCGCCGCCGACTCGCCCTTCGGGCCTGCCGCCGCGATCGGACGCTCTTCGCCCCAGCCCGCGGCGTACATCTTGCCTTTATCCACACCCTGGCCCGCGAGCGACTGCCGCACCGCGATCGCCCGGTGGCACGATAGATGCATGTTCGTGGGATGGTTCTTCGCGGTCCCCGCGCTGATCGGCTGCGCATCGGTGTGCCCGAGAATCATCACCTCATATCCGGAAGCCGGTCCGGTCTTCAGGATGCGCGCCAGCGCCGCAAGGCTCTGAGCCGCGTTCTCCTTCACACGATCCTGCCCCGAGTCAAACGTCAGGTCCGAGCTGAACCGCAGCCGGCCCATGTCCGAGTCGTACTGGATCAGGTCCGGGTGCGCCGCCGCAAGGTCCCGAAGCGCCTGGTCCGTCATCGGGTCGATGTCCCCGAACTTCATCGTGTCCAGCCGGGCCAGCAGAGCCTTGTAGTCCTCCGCCGACATACCCAGCTTCTTCTGCATCTCCGCCGCCAGCGCGTTCGCCGCTGCCAGAGCCTGCTCCTGCGACATCCGCTGCTTCTGCATCAGGTCGTTCTCAGTCTTCAACTGAGCGTTGTCTGACTGCAGCTCATTGATCCGGTTCTTCAGGCTCCGGTTTTCTTCCTTCGCCATGTCCAGCGCCTGCTGGTTCGCGCACCCGCCCATGGTCAGCACCGCCGCCATGAACATCGCGCCCACCCGGACCACACCTTTGACTCCATTCTTCATACGATTGACTCCCTGAATATCACTTCGTCGCGGATCCTCCGCGGCCCGGCCGCGGCCACCGATCGACGGGCTCAGCCGCCGACCAAAGGGCCGCAGAATAGCAGTTCGCCTCACCGCCTGTGCAAGTCGCTCTCGGGGCATTCCCGCGAACCCACAGGCAAGGCCCCAAGGATAGACATCGGCCGCCCCCGTCAACGCCCGTGAACGACACAAACTCCAATCCCCTCCTCCGGTTCAACGCCCTCGCCGCGTGCGATGGCACAGGCCTGGTCGTTCGCCCCGCGTCAGTGCTCGCGCAACGAGAGCGCTCGCCGTCTCTGCGCATCATCGCGATAGGCCGACCGCGCGAAATCGACGCACACCCTGCCGCTTCAAAGGCTTCCACGCAAGACTTGCCCGCCTCCGTCCTCACCCCCGCCCTGGTCAACGCCCACACCCACCTCGACCTTACCCACATCGGCCCTCAACCACACGACCCCTCTGCCGGCTTCGTGAAGTGGGTGGACATGGTCCGTTCCCGTCGAAACACCGATCCCGCCCAGATCGCCGCCTCCGTCCGGCGCGGAATTGAGCTTTCTCAAACCGGAGGCGTCGTCGCCGTCGGTGACATTGCGGGTGCCCCGGCGGGTATCCCCAACCTGACGCCGTACCGAACACTCCAAGCCTCCCCCCTCCGCGGCACCTCCTACCTCGAATTCTTCGGGATAGGAACAACAACCGACAAGCCAAGACAACTCATCCACAGCGCCCTGTCGGAAGCTGTCAACTCCAACTCCCAGATCCGCCTGGGCCTCCAGCCGCACGCCCCCAATACCGTCGATCTCTCTCTCTATCAATGGGCCGCCGAAGTCGCTCAGCGCAACAACCTCCCGCTGTCGACCCACCTCGCCGAGACCCCCGAAGAGCACGAGTTCATAGCCCATGCGCGCGGCCCGCAACGCCAGTTTCTCGAACGAATGGGAATGTGGGCTGATTCCATCCTCGACCACATTGGCCGCGGCGAACACCCTGTCCGCCACCTTCGCGAGCTGCTCGCCTCCTTCCCGTTCCTGGTCGCCCACGTCAACGATGCCGACGACGCCGCCATCGAGACCCTCGCCCGCACCCAGACGTCCGTCGCCTACTGCCCTCGAGCTTCCGCCTACTTCGCCGCCGAACGCCACTTCGGCCCCCACCGCTACCGGGAAATGCTCAGCGCCGGCGTCAACGTCGCCCTGGGCACGGATTCCATCATCAACCTGCCCGCCCGGGCCGCGATCCACGGCATGTCCACTCTCGATGAAGCCCGCTTCCTCTTCCAGCGTGACGGCACCAATCCGGCCACTCTGCTCCGAATGGCAACCATCAACGGCGCCGCCGCCCTTGGCATCGACTCGGCGTTGTTCCGTCTCTCTTCCGAGTCCCATGTCGCGGGGCTCATCGCCGTCGACGTTGCCGCTTCGGGCGCCGCAAGTGGCATCCATCCGTTCGCCTCGTGCCTCACCGCCGAAACTCAACCCGTCCTGCTGTAGCTTCCAACCGTCACAATCGAGTCGCCGCCCCAAGTGCCGGCACGAGCGTTGTCCCGATAGCTCCCGGGTCACTCCTCGCGTTGATCAAATCCTTTCACGACCTGCGCACCACTTCCTCGATCCTTCTTCCGATCTCGATTCAGCACGCCTCCGATCATCCACGGCAGCGACCCGAAAAACCCCGCCGCCACCACGGTGAATACGACCATCGCCGCCGTCGCCGCATCCAAGAGCGCAAACGCGGCAACCGCGCCAACCACCGCCACAAGGATCCCGGTTCCCCACTTCATACGGCACACTAGCACCACACCGTCCGCTCATCGACGCGGGCCTCTCCCCGAAGCACATAGACTCCGACTCGCCATGTCGCACGTCGTGTCAATGCCGCCGCGCCCCACCCTGGCCCAGATCAACCAGCACTTCTATTCCCGGCTCTGGAAGTCCGCCCGCTTTGTCGACCCCGAACAGTTCAACACCTGGCCGCTTGTCTCCGAACTCTCTCGCTCCGCAACCCGACGCCTCGAAGTCGGCCCCGGCCTGCACCCACGGCTCCCCACCGAAGGAACTCACTTCCTCGACCTCTGCGACAATGCCCTTGGACAGCTCGCCGCCCGGGGCGGACTGACCGCCCGAGGCGACGTCACCCGTCTTCCCTACGCGACAAACGCGTTCGACCTCGTCTGCGCATTCGACATCATCGAGCACGTGGAAGACCACAACGCCGCCCTCTCCGAACTCGCGCGAGTCCTCTCCCACGGCGGAACTCTCCTCCTCGCCATCCCGCTCCACCCCGAACGCTGGACCTCTTTCGATGCCATCGTCGGACACGCCCGACGCTATTCCCCCGATGAGATCCTGCTTGCCCTCCGCGACCACGGCCTCGCTCTCGAGCGCAGCGCTCCCTACGGCATGCAGTCCAACTGCTCCATGCTCCTCCGATTCACCGCCAGCGGCTTCCTCCACATGCCCCGGTTCACAATCTTCCTCTACAACCACTTCGTCATGCCCCTCGGCCTGGCTCTCCAGAAACCCCTCAGGTTCCGCGAAGGCATGCTCGACACCGCACGCGTAGATGAAGTGCTCCTCGTGTGCCGACGCACCGCCCACGCGCACCGGCCATAATGGCCCCGCCATCTCCCTTTCAGTCTCACACCGCCCGAGATGCCCATGCCACGCCGCTCCAGCCTCTGGCTCACCCTCGGACGCCTCGCCGCTCATCGGCCGGGCATCATCCTCGCGGCCGGCGTGCTCACATTTCTGTCATGTTTCACCATCGACCTCTTCCGCGGCCGCGATCCGCTCCCCGAAATCCACGACGAGCAGGCCTACCTCCTCGCGGCCGACACGTTTGCCCATGGTCGCCTCACCAACGCGCCCCACGCCCTCGCACGCAGCCTTGAAACATTTCACGTCATCCAGCACCCCACCTACCAGGCCAAGTATCCACCCGGCCAGGGCCTGTTCATGGCCCTGGGAACAGTTCTTGGCGGCCGACCCATCGTCGGCGTCTGGATTAGTGCCTCAATCCTCGTGAGCACCCTCTTCTGGATGCTCGTCGCGTGGTTTCCCCCTCGCTGGGCCCTCCTCGGAACCGTAACCGCCGCCGCCACGATGGTCCTCGGTGGTGTGCCGTTGGTTGGCGGCACGCCCGGCTACTGGTCGCAAACCTATTGGGGTGGGGCCGCGGCGGCCCTCGGCGGAGCACTCGCCCTCGGAGGCGCCCGCCGCATCATCGCTTCACCTCGGTGGACCTCATCCGCCGCCATGGCCGTCGGCATCGTCATCCTCATGCTGACCCGCCCCTTCGAGGGTGCGCTGCTCAGCATTCCCATCGCCATCGCGCTGGGTTGGTGGCTCATTTTCTCGAGTCGCGCCACCCGGTCGCGAAAGCTCCTGCACGTGGTCGCACCATCCGCGTGCGTTCTCGCCGCCGGAGCGGCGTGGCTCTGCTTCTACAACTGGCGCGTCACGGGCGACCCCCTCCGTATGCCCTACATGGTGTACCGAGAGCAGTACCAGGTTCTGCCGATATTTCGCTGGCAGGCGCCGCGCACGCTTCCGGCACACCTGAACACGCCCATGCTCCAGTATGCCGGGCTCGAGCAGAAAGCCGGCGAACAACTCGCTCAACCGGGACGCCGACTCATCGACTACTACCGCACCCTCGCCTTCGAAGCCGGACCTCTCCTGGCGCCCGCCTTGCTCCTCCTGCTCCCATTGACCATGCGCCGGCGCTGGATCGCGTTCGCGGCCGGCTCGTGGGCGTTTATCGGGGTCGGCATGTGGCTGAGTACCTACTACGAAGTCCACTACCACGCACCGGCCGCACCGCTGACCATCATTCTCCTGACCGCCACCGCACGCGAGATCACCCTGCTGCGACGCCACCGTGCCCTCCGCCTCGTTTCCCTCGCGATCGTCGTGTTCACGATGTTCAATGCCGGTCGCCAGTGGTACGCCTTCTCTCACCACCCACGCCGCCTCCTCCAGCATTGGGCCGAATCCCGCCAGGAAATCAACGACGAGCTGATTCGCAAGGGTGGAAAGCACGTCATATTCGTCCGCTACGGCCCTCGCCACACTCCGCACGTCGAACTCGTCTTTAATCGGGCCGACATCGACGCCTCACCCATCGTCTGGGTCCGCGAGCTCGACCCCGAACAAAACGCCAGCGTGCTCGACTACTTCCGCGGCCGCGCGTTCTGGCTCCTGAACATCGAGGACGACATGGGGTACGGCAACATGTCTCCATTCCAAGCATCCGCCCCATCCCCGTGAACTCCGCCATGCCCCTCCGCCGCTCGTTCTTTGGGGTGGATGCAATCACCCTCGCCCGCAAGCTCCTGGGCCAGCGCCTCGTCCGCATCCTCCCGGACGGCACCCGCCTCTCCGGCCTGATCGTCGAGACCGAGGCCTATCTCGGTGCCATTGACCGCGCTTCCCACGCCTACAAGCTCCGTCGCACGCCCCGCAACGAAGCCATGTACGCCAGGCCTGGCACCAGCTACGTGTACTTCACCTACGGCATGCACTTCTGCTTCAACATCGTGTGCGGCAAATTGAACGAGCCCCTCGCCGTCCTCATCCGGGCCCTCGACCCAACCGAAGGCCTCGCCCAGATGCGCCTCGCCCGCAAGTGCCGCAAAGACACGGACCTGTGCAGCGGACCCGCCAAGCTCTGCCAGGCCCTTTGCATCGACCGCGCCCTCAACGCGATAGACCTCACGAGAGACCCCCGCCTCTTTCTTGAGCGGTCCGCACACCGTTTGGACGATGAATCAATTCTGCAAACGCCCCGCATCGGCATCGATTACGCCGGCCCGTGGGCCGCCAAGCCGCTCCGGTTCCTCATACGTGGAAACCCTCACGTCTCCCGAAAACACGTTCCAAATTCCGCCAACCCTGCTAAGATGCCCGCCTCGACTGTGGAGTGAGAACCCGTGTCCGAACCCGCCGTCAACTGGAACTTCGTCCGTCAGAAGGCCGGTCCCTACCCCGATGAAGCCTTCAAGTTCGTCCAGGAAGGGCTCCGCCACACCGCCAAAATGGTCCACGGCGAAGCCGCCGCTCGCGAAACGCCCCGCGGCCATATCGGCCCGGAACGCCACGTCAACGGCGCCCAGCTCTGTCTCGGTCTCCGTGACTACGCCATCCAGCGCTACGGGATGCTCGCCCGCACCGTCCTCGAACGCTGGCGAGTCCGCCAGACCGACGACTTCGGCCGCATCGTCTTCGCCATGATCGAAGCCGGCCTCATGCGCAAGAGCGAAGAAGATGCCCTTGCCGACTTCCACGCCGTGTTCGACTTCGATGAAGCCTTCAACGAAGTCGCCTGCTAGCCACAGAAACCTGCCACCCGCAATCGATCTCGGGCCTCCCTGGCTCAGCGGCACATCCCGCCGGCGGCCGACGCCACGTCCAGCGTCAGCAGGGCTCCCTCCCCCCCGCTAGTCTGTTCCCATGGCAAAGAAGCCCCCGCCCGCCGGCGATTGGCATTCCCTCCGTCTCTGGCAGATCCAGCCCATCCGCGATCTCCTCCTAGTCGCTCTCGTCCTCGGCGTCCTCTACCTCGGCTACATCCTCAGCATCGTCACCGTTCCGCTCCTCCTCGCCCTCGCCCTTGCCTACCTCTTCGAGCCCCTCATCAAGGCCATCCTGCGACGGACCAGGTTCTTCAGCCGCCAGGGCCTTGCGGCGCTCATCATCGTTCTGGCCGGCATTGTCGTCATCGCCCCCACCGTGCTCGGCATCGGCTTTGGCGTTATCCAGGGCGCCACCGCCGCGGCATCCATCGCGACCCGCACCACCGCACTGGTCAACTCGCTGCAGGGCTCGGAAGAGGAACGCAAGAAAGCCTTCAACGACCTGCCGTCGCACTGGCAGTCCGCCAGCATCAAGCTCCGCAACCTCAAAAGCGAGGTCGACGCCTACCAGGCCAGGCACCAGCGGGTTCAACCGCCGTCCGGCACCGAACCGCCCGCTCCTGATCCCCAACCCAGGCCCGATGGCGAACCCTCGCAACCCCCGACGCCCGACATCCCCGAGTGGAAAATCAACCTCTACCGCATCGTCAACCTCTCCATCAACTGGCTCCGGGACAACGCCGCGGCCATTGGCAAGGCCGTCGGCGAGAAGGCGATCGGCGCCGGCGGTTCGGCCGTTTCGGTGGCGGGCAAGACGCTGGGCTCGGCTGGGGTGCTGTTGTTCACCGCTTTCCTGACCGCGTTCTTCTTCTACTTCCTGTGCACCGGCTGGGGCAAGGTGCTCGCGTTCTGGGAGGGACTGATCCCCGAGCGCAAGAAAAACCGCGCCTTTGAACTGCTCGACAAGATGGACCGCGTCATCTCGGGCTTCATCCGCGGCCGGCTCATCATCTGCGCCATTCTCGGCGCCTTCGTCACCATCATGTACTTCGTCATCGGCGTGCCCGTGCCCCTGATCCTCGGGCCCATCGTCGGGACCTTCTTCCTTATCCCCTTCATGCACGTGCTGGCGATCCCGATGGCCATGCTCGCCCTGTGGCTCGAGCCCAGCGGGGTCTCCTGGCAACAGACCTGGTGGTGGATCATCTTCGCCCCCATCGGCGTCAACCTCTCCTGCCAGATTCTCGATGACTACATCCTGACCCCGGCCATCCAGGGCAAGAACACAGACATGAGCACGCCCTCGATCCTCTTCGCCTCGATCGCGGGCGGCACACTCGCGGGCTTCTACGGCCTGCTCCTCGCCATCCCCGCCGCGGCGTGCATCAAGATCCTGCTCAAAGAGATCTTCATGCCTCGCTTTGAGGCGTGGGCGAAGGGGAAGGAGAAGGACTTCCTTCCGATTTCGGCGGAAGACCCGCACGGCTGACGCGCGAAAGTCGCTGCTGGGCCAGCAGGATCATGCCCGCTCCCGCAATCGCCGCACCCCCGCAGATCCACTGCGGAATGGTCAGCCGCTCGCCGAACATGAAGTACGACGCAATCGAGACCAGCACCGGCTGGAGCTGCACCACTCCCGCCGACACCGCCAGCCCGAGCCTCGCCATGCTGACGTAGTACAGCGTGTGCCCAAGGCCGATGCCGATCAGTGCCGACGCCAGGAGCAGAGTCATCTGGCTCGGCGATAGGCCCAGCGCATCCGCGCCGCCGTGCTTGCCCCAGATGAACATGGGAATCATCACCCCCACCGCCGTGTACTGCGAAATCGCCGCGAACGCCTGCAACGGGTTCATCCCGTGCATCGTGCGACGCACCGCCAGCGAATAACACGCATACAAGAAGCCCGATGCAAGGGACAGCGCCACTCCGCGCGCCGTCCCCCCGCCAATCCCGCCCGGCTTGAGCGCGATCGTCCCCGCCGCACCCAGGAACACCAGCGCCACGCCCACCAGGAACCACGAGGTCCGAATCACACGCCGTTCCGCAGCGAAAAAGATCGCCGCCCCCACCGTCACGAACACGATGTGAATCCGGAGCGAGAACGTCATCAACCCCGGATCAACGTAGTACGGCGCCAGCGCAAAGCACGCCTGCGCCACCGTGTTGAACACGCTCGGCCACAGCGCCGCCTTCCACAGCCCCGGCGGCAGCGACTTCCTCCGCCATCCCAGCACGAGCACCGGCAACCACACCAGCGCCGAAAACGTGTACCGCCACCCGTTGGCCGTCCACGCATCAATCACGTGGGAGAAGTGCTTGAGGAACAACGGGATCGACGACCAACCCACCAGCGTGAGGATGATCGTCGCCGCGCCGATGAGATTGTCGTGGGGGCGCGGCGTTCGAGCCATGGGAGCCAAGCGTAGCACGCCGCGCCGACCCTCTCGCCAATTCCCGCCGTCTACTTCCGCTTTCGGCCCTTCGCCGTCCCCTTCATGCCCGCCCGCCGCGCCCGCTGCACCGCGGATACCGACTTGATCACAAGCTTCCTTTTCTGCGTGCCATCAAACGGCACCCTGGCGAACGCACGAGCCGCGCGAATCAACTCGCGAACCGCGGGCAGATCCAGCGTCTTCATCGATTCCACCCGCACATTCCTGACGATGCGGCCGCTGCCGCGCAGCAGCTTGTGCGGATCCGGAAGCTCCGCCCCTTGCAGGAAACAGAGCGTCACGCGATCCGGCGGCAGGACAATCGAGAACACGGCATCCGACGGCCGTTCCGTCGGTGAGAAGCCGATCACCAGCCAGTTGTAGTTGTCGTACACCATCTCCACCGCGCCGGGCGTGACCTTCCTCATCCGCGTCAGGCATGCCCGCGCAAGTCGAGCCGTCTCCGGTGAATACTTCTTGAGAAACGCGGCGAGTTGCTGCGACGGCGTCATGCAGGCAGTGTACCAGCCTCATCCCGCTCCACGCCGCACTCCGGGCATGCGCCAAGCTCCGCGAGCTCGTACCCGCACCGAGCACACCGCCCGCGCCGATCGCGAATGAACGCCCGGACGGTCCGCGGGAAGAGCACACTCCCCAGCGCCACCGCTCCTAATCCACCGACGGCGAGCCAGAACCCCCGCGGCCACGATTCGCGGAATGTGGCCAGAGCGCGATCAACGTGGTGCACCTCGGTGGCGGGCGTCGGAAACATGATCCGCATCGCACTCCCGGGCACTTCTCGGCCCCCGACGAAGTTCGGCAGGGCCGGGCCCAGCCCGCGCTCTTCAACGAACGCACGCACCTGCCCCTCCGTAATCAAGGGTGCCTTCACCTGCACCGTCGTAATCTCCACCGCTCCCCCTTCCCACAGCGGCGAACCCGGCTTCCCCATCGCCTGGCGCGAGGCTTTCCATCGAACGACCGCGGCGACCGGCGCCTTTGACTGCTCGTCCGTGAGCACGCCATCCACCAGAAACACCTCTGTCGAGCCACTGATATTCGCCTTGGTCACCTTGCCCGCATGCCCCGCCTTCACGAGCGAATAGAAGGGCCGGGTCTGGGTGAATCCCAGGCACGCCGCCACAACCCCGAGCCCGATGCACGCCGTTAACACGTCGCGTCGCAAGGCGCGACGGCGCCAGTCACGAGACTTCATGCACCCTGAGATGCGCGGACCTGTCACGTCCGGCGTTGCAATCGGCGAGAGCAACCCGCCATTCAGCCCTGCCACACTTTCCTACCGTCGCTCGCCGCTGCCGCCTCTCCGCTTCCACGCCGAGTACCTCGCCGAATCCACCACCGCCCCGATCAGCAGCACCACCAGGCTTGCGGGTGTCCCATACAGCACCACCATCTTGATCGGCAGCGGCGCGACAAACCCCGCCCCGCGGGAAAACGACCCCGTCGAAACTCGCTGACAGATCATGGTCACCAGAAACGCCACGGCCGCTCCCGCGAGCAGCACCGCGCCGGTCCGCGTGACCATGCACCGCCGGGGCCGCGGCAATGAACTCATACCGCCACGGTCCTCACACCCGGCGCGACGATGACCTCGGCCTCGGTCTTCTGCTTGACCTCTTCCACGCTCACGCCCGGCGCCGTTTCGGTCAATACAAACCGCTGCTTTCCCTGGTCAAACTCCATCACGCACAGGTCCGTGATCAGCATGTTGACACAGTTCACGCCCGTCAGCGGCAGCGAACACTTCTTGACCAGCTTCGCCCCGCCATCCTTGGAGTTGTGCTCCATTGTCACCACGATCTTCCGCACCCCGGCGACCAGGTCCATCGCCCCGCCCATGCCCTTGACCATCTTCCCGGGGATCATCCAGTTCGCGATATCCCCTTCCTCGCTCACTTGCATCGCCCCCAGGATGCACATGTCGATATGCCCCCCTCGGATCATCGCAAATGAGTCCGACGATGAAAAGTACGCGGCACCCTTTCGGGCCGTAATAGTCTGCTTGCCCGCATTGATCAGGTCCGCATCCACATCCGCGTCAACCGGAAAGGGCCCAATGCCCAGCAGCCCGTTCTCGGATTGCAGCCACACATCCATCCCCGGCGGGATGTAGTTCGCCACCAGCGTCGGCATCCCGATGCCGAGATTCACGATGTAACCATCCTTGAGTTCCTTGGCCGCACGCTGGGTGATCTGTTCGCGGGTGAGTGGCATGAACGGAGTGTAAAGGGCCCGAAGGCCGGGTGCCACGCGCCGAAGGTCCGATCGCTCCTCGCACAAGGCCGGCGAGTCACTTGTCCGCCGCCCGTCCCCCGCCCGAAGCCGCTCCGGCGCGGTACCATTTGCCGCCATGGAAACGCCCGAACTCCTCTTTGCCGCCGTCGGCCGGACCGTGCAGGCGCTCGACCGATACAACGGCCGGCCCGTGTGGCGCGTCAAACTCCCGCGCCTCCTCGGCGGCGGAATCTCCATGATTCTCCCCCACTCCAACGAGGTGTTCGTCGCGCGTGGCGGCTACGTCTACTGCCTCGACCGCCTGAGCGGCAACGTGCTCTGGGAACGCGGCATCGGCACCAGCGGCCACGTCACCCTCCTCGCCGTCGACCGCAGTGGCTTTGAAGAGCAGCAGGCCGTCGCCAGCGCCGCCGAACGCAGCGCGGCCGCGGCGGCAGCCGCCGCCTCAGGCTGACCCGCCGTCACGAATACATCCGTAGCACCGGAATCGTCCGGATCACGGACGTCGCGGCCGCCCACAGCGCTTCCTCCGACGCCTCCGACGAAATCACCACGGCCTGAACGTCAACCGGTATCGAACCAGGACGCACCACGGCAACTCCCTGAATCTCCCGCGCCACGGAATAGTCGTCCACGATCGCCGCGACCCGCAGCCTGCCGTACGGCCAGCCCGAGGCCAGGACTTCCGCCGTATGCCGCCCCGCGCCATACAGCGCCACGGTAGAGTTCCCCGCCGCGATGACGCGCTCGATCACGGACCTCCGTCGCCCCTCCCGCCACGCCGCCTTGGCACGGTCGTTCACTTCCCCCCCGGGCACACGCTCCGCCACCCCCGCCCGCGCCGACGCCCCGGCGATGCGTCCGAGGGCGGAAAAGTATTCGGTGCGGAGAAGCTCCATGTCAGAGACCACCGACTCACCCGACTCGTCGCGAGAGAACCCATCGGTCTCGGCCGCCAGGCGCCACGCCCCACGCTCCGCCAGCGGAACCGCCGAGCGAAACTCCCCCTCGAACAACGCGAGGAACTCGCCCGCCTCCTCCGGCCGTCCGGCGTCGGCCAGGTGCGTCGCCGCGGCGAGCCGCTGAACCAGCCGGATCGATGTCGCCCCCTGCGACGCCCAGTACGCATCCACATCTCGCCATGCCTGCGCGATGGAAGCGCCGGCAATGTCCTCGCGCGCCAGCAGCGCCTGCAGCTCCACCTCGATCCCGCCCTTGTACCCAAACGCCACGCTCGCACCGCCCGTCACATCGTGCAACGGCTCGAAGCAATCCCGCAGTTGCAGCATGTGCAGCCCCAGCCAGTAGCACCCGTGGTGCTTGAAGTCCTGCTGCACCAGGATCGACCTCCCCGGGATCAGCCGCGCCCCGAATGTCCGCAGAATCGTATCGTGCACCGGCCAGAGCTTCGCCACGTCGACAAACAAAATCTCCACCGGCTCCTGCTCCGGATACAACTCCCGCTCTCCACCCCGCCCCAGCGATGTCGGCAACCACCCTTGTCGAATCGTAATCCGCGCGAGGTGGTCCCTCACGTACGCCTCAAACACCGGCCGAAACGAATCCCCGCTCCCCAGGTTCACCGGGAACCGCGGCGCTGTGTCCGAATCCATGATGAACGAGTCGTACGTCAGAATGTTCGGCTTCGTCACCGCCGCCACATTCGCCTCGAGCCCGCGCGCCAGCGGCATCGTGCTCCCGCCGAAGAAACACCCCATCTCCACGATCCGCCCGCTCCCCGTATACCGCGTCGACGCCAGCCAGTGCAGATAGTCGATCTCACTCCGCGACAGCATCGTCGGGACCGGCATGTGCCCCGGATACGACCCAAGCCAAGGCGCTGCTTCCACCGACGTCGGCATCGAGCGTGCTATCGGCCCGGCATCGTGCCCGCGTTGAACTTCCGATCACCCGCGGGGCACCGTCATCTCGGCCAGCGTCGCCAGGTCCGGCACCTCAAGGTCCGGGGTCGCCCGGGCCAATGGCGTCGCTCCAAACCCCGGCTTCCCAACCCGCCGATTCACCCACACCGTGCGAAATCCCAGCGCCTGTGCCGTCGGCACGTCGTGATACAGGCTCTGCGCCACGTGGCAAACCCGCCCCGGCTCCATCGCGAGCCGCCGCAACGCCTCGCAAAAATGGGCCGGCTTCGGCTTGTACGCGCGAACATCCTCCGCCGAAATCAACTCTACCGGCGCCGGGCCAAGGTGGGGGCGCGTCGCCTCGAACAGATCTCGATCGACATTGGACAGAATCACCAGCCGGAACCGCGTCGCCAGCCGCGCCAGCGCCCCCGGCGTATCCGCAAACGCCGGCCACAACCCCATCGAATCCGCCAGAACAGCATCATCCCCCGGCTCAAGCCGCGCCCCAAACCCCCGCCCCAGAGCCCGCACCACTCGCGACAGCACCTCGCGATACGGCCGATACACCCGCGACTCTTCCCGGGCCTCCGCCGCGCCGAACCTCTCGAGAATCTCCGATTCGTGATACTCCCGCCCGCTCCGTTCTTTGAGCAGCGGGCCCAGCGCCGCGACAATCCCCGCTTCCCAGTCGATCAGCGTGCCATAGCAGTCAAACGTCATGGCCCTGATCTGTTCGAACGCGATCGCCATCATTCGCTCTCGTCCGAGGCGCGTGAGAAGTTCCGGATGATCCCCAGCACCATCAGCGCCGCGCCGACATAGAACAGAATCCCCGCCGTGCTCCCCGCGAACAGAAAGTTCTTCGTGAAGTACGCCAGCAGATCCCGCGGCTCGGTCGAGATCGTCTCATCATTCAGCTTCGCCATGGACTCGCCGAGCCCCAGATAAAAATAGAAAAGCGAAGCAAGCACAGAGCCGGCCAGGATCGTCAGGCCGATGCGGAACACCGGGAATCGCCGTGGGCGCGCCATGCTCTCCAAGCGTAGGTGTCAATCCCAAAAAGCAAGACCGGGGCAGTCGTGCCCCGGCTCGCTTCGTTTCGTTGGATCAGCGCATCAATCCTTCTTGGCCTTCTTGTCCTTTGCGGGCTTCTTCTCGCCCTTGTCGGCCTTGGCCTCCGCCTTGGCGCCGGCTTCCGGCTTGGCATCTGCGGCCGGCGCAGCCTTGTTCGCGCCCCAGCCCGTTTTCTTCGTCGCCGCAGCTTCCATCGCGGCCATCGCCTCGGCCAGCCCGCTGCCGCGCCCACGCCGCGGACGATCCTCATCGTCGCGGCGACGCGGCTTCTCCCCGCCTTCGCCGCTACCCGCCCCATCACGCGGCCGCTCGCGCCGCGGGCCATCCTTCTTCCCATCCTTGGACTCCGCCTTCGCGCCGTCCTTGGTCTCGCCCTCGGCGGTCTTCTCTCCATCCGCCTTGGCCTCTTCCTTTGCCGGCTTCTTGTGGATGAGCCGGCCCTCGTTGTCGAACTCCATCTCCTCGCGCTTCTCCTGCTCGATCTTCCGATCCGGCAGGACGTGCAGCTTGATCGTCGCCTCGAGTTCCGCCTCGAACTTGATGTGAATGTCGTAGTTGTCGACACGCTTGATGTTCTGGTTCAGGCGAACGTCCCGCGGCCGAACCCCCGCAAACCCCGCCGCCGTCAACGCCGCCGCAATCTCCTGCTGCGTCACCGACGCGTACAGGTGGCCCAGGTCGTTGCACGACCGCGTGATCGAAATCTCGGCCTTCTCCATCTTCTTCGTCAGCGCCTCACGGTCCTTACGGAGCGCGGCCAGCTGCTTCTCCGCATCCGCCCGCTTCGAGGCGACCGCCTTGATCGCGTCGTCCGACGGCTGCGTCGCGAGCGACCGCGGCAGCAGGAAGTTGCGGGCGTACCCGATGCGAACATTGACAACGTCCCCGACGATGCCGAGGGCCTCAACGTTCTCCGTGAGCATGAGCTTGATATTGCGGGCCATGGTCGCTGTCCTCTGGCGGTGACCGCCAAGTTAGAGGCGAGGAGCGTGGCTCACCTCAGCAGTTGTGCTCGCACGCAAAATGGCGTGCCCGTGAAAGCGGAGGCAAGGATAGCGCGGATCTGCCGCCCGATCCATGCCCGCAAGGAGAACTACATGAAAGGATTGACGATCGTGACGCCCTCAATTTCCGGGCGGCTTTGCAGATCTTCGGTGTAGAGCCTGTTGACGCCGGCCTCGCGGCACGCGGCAACCAAAAGGGCATCCCAAAACGAGAGCTGGTAGGAGTCCCTGAGCTTCCATGCCGAATCCAGGACTTCCGGACTTGGCATCGCCAAAGCCATCCGCGCGCGAACACTTTCGATGGCCAGTTGTCGGTCACGCACCTGAAGCGCTCGGGGCCCGATCCGCGTCAGAACTGCGCCGAGTTCACACGCGACCTGCCACAGCAGAATCGTGTCGTCCGGACTGGCGGCATGCAGCAACTCAAGCGCCCTGACACCCTTGACTTTCGCATCAAGATCAAACGCATAGACGAGGACATTCGTGTCAATCGCGTTCATGCATTTCGTCACGGGTGAACGTGCGCCCTCCGGAACGGAACACGCCGGAATCGCGAATTCTCTGGATCGTCTCCCACGCCTTCGCGGCCGCCTCAGGATCTCGCACTTCAGGCCTGATCAGCGCGCGAAACCGAGACCCTTCGGGGGCGTCCAGCTGCTGGTCGGGCTTCAGTACTCCCCCTGTGTAGGTCACTGAAATTTCGCCGTTGAACTCCATATATCAATCCTATCGGCGTTCCCCGCTCAGAACGGAATGTCCTCTTCCCCCATCGGCCCCTTGCCCCCCCACTCCTGCGGAGCCGGACCATTGCCGCCACCACCAGCCGCGGCGGGGGCGGGACGCGCCGAGCGCTGACTGCCTCCTCCTCCGACGTCACCGCCCGCCTTGCTGTCAACAAATCGAACATCCTCGACAACAATCTTGTGACGCTGACGCTTCGCCTTCGTTTCCTTGTCCTCCCATTGATCCAAACGAAGCCGTCCCTCGATAAATATCGCCTTGCCCTTCGAGAAATACTGCGACACAAACTCGGCTTGCTTACCCCAAGCCTCGCAATCTATGAACATGGTCTCTTCGCGCTGTTCGCCTTCGGGAGTCTTCCAGCGACGATTCACAGCCAAGCCGATCGTGGCAACAGCCTGATTTCCCGCCGTGTGCCGAAGCTCCACATCCCGCGTCAGATTCCCCGCCAGCAATACCTTGTTCAGATTGAGGGCCATCGTTCAGTCTCCTGGTGATAGGTATTTGATCGGTATAGCATAGCAGCCCCCGGACGAGTTGCAAACCCGTCGCGCGGGGCTGTCGGTTGCGGCATGCCGGCCCGGCCCAAAGTCCCAGTCTCAGGCCTGATCTTCGCCCTGGTCCGCCGCCGCGGCCACAGGCTCGGGCTGCTGCTGCGGAGCCTCCGCCAGCGCCTTGGCCCGAAGCTTCGCCTCCGTCTCCAGCGCTTCCCGACCGTCCGCCGCCACCATCTCGTCGTGCGTCAGGTGGTCCGCACGCAGGATCAGCGCCCGCAGCACCTTTTCCGACAGGTTGCAGTCGCGCTCGATGTGCGCCAGGTCCGTATTCGGCGCCTTGAAGTAGCAGAGGATGTACAGCCCACGCTTCTGCTTCTTGATCTCGTACGCCAGCCGACGCTCATCCCACTTCCGCATGGCGATGATCTCCGCGTGGCCGCGGGCGAGAATTTCCTTGATGTGCTCCACGACCCCCGCAAGGTCCGCCGCGGCGGCCTGACCGATGAGGAACATGGCTTCGTACGTGTATGTGCGCTTCTCGGGCATGATGTAATCCGTTTCCTGTTTCGTGTGAGTTCGGGATGAATGTTCTGGTGATTAGTTCTGAGATGCAGGCTTCTGTTTGCCCCCGTCGGGTGGATCCGCCGAAGGGGGCGGCCTCTCCCGCTTGGGCTTAGGAGGTCGATCCGGCGCGTTGAACCGGTTCATCGCCGCGTCGATCCCGCTCGCGATGAACACTTCCGAGGCGTCCGCGGCTTTGACGATCGCCGGTTCCACCACCGCCAGCTGCTCATCCGTGAAGCGGCCCAGCACGTAGTCCGCCTGGTCCATGTACTCCGGCGTGGCATCGATGCCGATGCGCAGCCGCGGATACGCATCCGTGCCCAGGGCCTGCTCGATGTCCGACAACCCGTTATGCCCGCCCGCCCCGCCGCTGGGCCGCAGACGAAGCGCGCCCAGCGGCAGCGCGACATCATCCACGATCACGAGCACATCGCTCGCCGGGAGCAGCTTGTAGAACCGAACCGCCTCGGCGATCGCAGCGCCGGAGCGATTCATGTAGGTGGTCGGCTTCATCAGCAGCACCGCCTCAGCACCGATCTTCGCGTCGATCAGTGCCGCGTTGAAGCGGGCCTTCGCCGGGGCCCCCGGAGCAAGTTTCCCGGCAAGCCGGTCGATGACCATGTACCCCGCGTTGTGGCGGGTCTTGTCATACTGACGACCGGGATTGCCAAGACCGACGATCAACTTCATTGCTCCGGGGTCCTCGATTGAACACTCCGGCGTGTCGCTGCACACGCCGGGCGTGATTACTTCTTCGCATCCTTGGCCGGTGCCGCCGCCGGCTTGGCCCCCGCCGCGGGAGCCTTCGCACCCGCCGCGGGCTTGGCGCCGGCCGCGGGCTTGGCCCCGGCCGCTCCGGGCGCCGCCGCCGCGCCTTCTTCGCCCTCCTTGGGCTTGCGAGCGGTGAGCACTTCGGGCTCGGCCGCGCCGCCTTCGACGGTGCCGGCCTCGGCCTTGACCTCGACGATTTCCTGCTGAATGACGATCTGCGCAACCTTTGAGTGCTTGTCGGTCTTGAGCACCATCGACGCCATCGGCAGTTTCACATCCGCCGCCGTGATCGCGTGATCCACGTCAAGCTCGCCGATCTGCACTTCGATGAACTCGGGGATGTCCTTCACCGCGCACTCGATGTCCAGTTCCGACACCGGGTGCATGAGAATCGCGCCCGCCGTCTTGAGCCCCTTGGCCTCGCCGATCAGGTGCACCGGCACCTTCACGACCACGCGGTCGTCGAGCGACACGCGCGCAAAGTCCGCGTGCACGATGTGCGTGCCAAGGTGGTCGAACTGAATGTCCTTGAGCAGCACCATCTGCCCCTCATCCTTCCCCTTCTGGGCCGCCCCGCCGTGGAAGTCCAGGCGGAACACCTTCTCGCCCTTGCTGATGTGCCGGAGCGCATCGCGGGACTCCAGCGTCACCGGCTCGGGCTCCTTGCCCCGGCCGTAGACAATCGCGGGCAGCCCGCCCGCCTCGCGGACACGGGCGGAATAACGCGACCCAAGCCGCTCACGCTTCTGGGCCTTCAACATCGGTGCATTCTCGTGCATGGCAACTTCTCCAAAATCCGGCTAAGCCGTGGTTCTTAACTTCCTAACTTCTTACTTCTTCGCTCCGTCACTCCGTCCCTGCGTCACTCCGTCCCTGCCTTACCTCTTCGTCCCCGCCGTCCCCTTGAACAGCGCGCTCACCGACAGGTTGTGGTGAATCCGGTGGATCGCCTCGCCCAGCAGCGACCCAACACAGAGATGCACCAGCTTGTGCTTGATCGGATCTCCCCGTCCATCCATCGGCACCGTGTTCGTAATCACCACCCGGCTGATCGGGCTCTCCGCCAGCCGCTGCACCGCCATCCCCACCAGCACGCCGTGCGTCGCCGCGGCGAAGACTTGCTTCGCCCCCTTCTCCATCACCAGCTTCGCCGCCTCGCACACCGTGCCCGCCGTCGAGATCATGTCGTCGAACATCAGCACCGTCTTGTTCTTCACATCACCGATGAGGTTGCCCGTCGTCACCGTCGAGCCCGACAGCCGCCGCTTGTTGATGATCGCCAGGTCGCCGCCCAGCAGGTTCGCAAACGCCTCGGCCACCTTCACGTTGCCCACATCCGGGCTCACCAGGCACAGGTCGCCAAGCTCTTCACGGATCGACTTGAAGTAGTTGTAGAACACCGGCGTCGCCGACAGGTGATCCACCGGAAGGTCAAAGAAGCCCTGGATCTGGGCCGCGTGCAGGTCCAACGCCAAGAGCCGATCCGCTCTCGCGGCGGTAATCAGGTTCGCCACCAGCTTCGCCGTGATCGGAACCCGTCCCTCATCCTTCCGGTCCTGCCGCCCATACCCGAAGTACGGCGTCACCACCGTCACCCGCGATGCCGAAGCCCGCTTTAGACAGTCAAGGAAGATCAACAGTTCCATCAGGTTGTCGTTGACGGGCTGGCAGGTCGAGATCACCACGTAGCAGTCTCGTCCGCGCACATCCTCTTCCAGCTTGACGATGATCTCGCCATCCGGAAAGAGGGTCGTCCTCGCCTGGCCGAGCGGGAGCTGAATATGGTCGCACAGCCGCTGCGTCAGCTCGATGCTGTTGCGGCCGGCGAAGATCTTCAGCGTGTTCGCGTCGCTGTTGCTCATGCCCTGGACCCCACGGGAAGCTGTTCACGCTGACGATAGATCCGATCGACGACCGCGAGCTCCGCCGGCGTGTTGATCGAGAGCACATCCTCGGCCGGTACCGCCGGAACCACCTCGACCCGCTTGCCGCCTTTGAGCATCACCCCCAGCGTGTCCGTCAAGTACAGCTCCTTGCTCACCGCGTTGGGCTGCACCTGCGCCAGAGCCTCGAACAGCTCCGCCCGCTTGAAGCAGTAATAGCTCGGGTTCACTTCCCGAATCGTCCGCTGTTCCGGCGTGGCGACCTTGTGCTCCACAATCTCCCGGAACCGCCCCGCCCCATCCCGAACGATCCGCCCGTACCCCGCCGGATCGTCGATGATCGACGTCGCCAGCGTCGCCGCCGCACCCGTCGCCCGGTGTTTCTCAATCAGGGTCGTCAATGTCGAGGCGCGAATGAGCGGCCCATCGCCAGCCAGAATCAGCACATCCGCATGCTTCGTGCAGAGCGCATCCTTCGCACACACAACCGCGTGCCCCGTCCCATGCTGCTCCGCCTGCACCGCGAACTCAACCGCATACCCCCTGAGCGCTTCGCGGACCAGCTCCTGCTTGTACCCGACGATCACGATGACCCGCCCAACCCCCGCCGCCAGGCACGCATCGACAATCGGGCAGATCATCGGACGCCCGCCGACCGGATGAACCACCTTCGGCAGGTCGCCGCCCATGCGCGTGCCCTTGCCCGCGGCCAGGATCATCGCGGCAGGTTGTTCGTTCGTCGCCGTCATCACACAGCGTCAGACGTAGAGGGCGCACCGGCTCGTGGCGAAAGCAGAAGGAACTGGCCGACCAGGATTCGAACCTGGACAAACAGAACCAAAATCTGCTGTGCTACCGTTACACCATCGGCCAAAGACGTCGGACGCAGGCCTCCTTCACAGGGCAATCCACCGTACAGGTAGATCACCAGAACACGGACTCGCGGTCCGTGCTCCTCACCCGCAAGGGGTTGTGAGCAGGCCGCGGCACGGGGCCCGGGACAACACGCCCGAACCCGGAGCTGAGCCTTCCATCAGCCGCGATAGAAAGACCCATGACCGCGCCTCTGTTCGCTCATCTGACCAAGTGTCAGAATCGCTCCCGTCCGTCGCGATCGGCTCCATTTTGAGCGGGGAAGTTTAGGGGGGTGGAAGGGGGAGTCAATCAGGCCGATTTCCGCGGCAACACCGGCGACTTGTCACTCAAGTCAGACCGTCAAACGCCTTTCACAAGACGTTCGTTCAGACTTCGCCGCCTTCATCCACGTCGGCGTCATCCGCTTGAACTCCCGTCTCTTGGTCTTCTGATCCTCGTCCATCCGCATCCAAGCGTGGCTGACTCTCCTCCGATCCGGGCGGCGCCTCTTCCGCCCCCTTGATCGCGGCCTCGCTGATCAACTCGTAGCACGTCGCCAAGAGCCCCACCAGAGGAAACCGCCCCGGCCCCCCAAACGGACTCGGCCCCAGCCGCCGCAGGAGTGGGTGAGAAACTTCCGGCTTCGCGATCGGCATGTCAATCTGCGATAGCCCCGGACCCGCATCCCAGAAGTGATCGAGCGACTCTTCCAGCAGCGCCGGCTCCGTGTCCGATACGCCGGGCACAACCGGCGTGTACACAAGCGCCCCGCCCGCGCCCGAGCTCGCCGCCGCGCGCCGCTGCCTGAGACGCTCAAATAACTCCTCCCGCGGCAGGCCTCTCAGCGTGAAGATCAGGAATGGGTCCGTTGTAAACCGCTCCGCAACCAGATACGCCAGGCAGCACACATGTTTGCACCACGGCGATGCCGGCGTTGCAGGCTCAGGCGGCGGAGGCGGCGCAGACGTCGGCACGCCGCCACTCGCCGGCGGTCTTTGCCCCGGGGCGAAGCTGGTCATCCGGCGCGTCCGGCAGTTGCACGCGGGCGTCACTTCGCCCGGCTCGACGGGGAACAGCTTCAGCCCCAGCGGCGCGAAGATGTCTTCGATGTTCGCCGGAAGTTCTCCCGCGAGCAGCTTCGCGGCGTACACCGCCTGATCGATCATGGCCGCGATGATCCGTTCGCTCTGCTCGTGCGTGAACGCCGAGAGGGTCATCGATGCCTCGTACGCCGCGGGGCTCGTCCCCTGCACCGCGCCGTCAATGCGGCCGGAGTTGATGCTCAATCTCCGAGTCTGGCCCTCGGTCGCGTAGCCCAATCCTTCCAGCAGCGACTCCCCCGGCGCGGCCTGTTCCACCAGCCTCATCCAACGCTGCGCGGGCCAACTCTCCGGATAGCGCCCCGTTGCAGAAATCAGTTTGATCCCGCCGCGGACCTTGCGGGGCTTGAGGGGCTTTGGGTCGTAGCGGGGGTTGCGTGGTGGAACGGTCACGTGGAAGGCGGGCCTCGGGTGCGAACTGGAAGGGTTGGGGGCGAAGGGGAGGAAGTCCAATGAGGGCGGCGATTGTCACGGGACCTCGGTTCGGTGGCGCGGGTTGGGTCGCCACGGGCTCAGTCGTCGTGCGAACCGACTCGCTCCAGGGGACGTGCAAGGAACTCGGACACCTTCTTCGCGAGTGATTCGACTGGTCCTTCGCTGCCACTCTGCACCTCGTCGAGTTCGATGGCGCGGCGGGGCTTTGAGATCAGAATCCTGGCCTTGGTGACCCGGATCGGGAAGCCCTTGCCGCCGCCGGAGGATTCGAGAGACCGCTGGATGGCGATGCTGTGGATGCGGTCGAAGGGGTACGTCATGGACCTGCGGCTTCCGAAGAGCATTGACCAGGTCTGGTGCTCGGCGGTCTTGGTCACCTTGTCCAGGACAAGGCGTTCTCGCTTGAAGGAGTGGAGGGTGAGAACGGAGAGCATGCCGACCATCATCACCACGCCGATGGCGGGAGGGATCGCGGGCCAGATGGATTTGGATCGTGTCCATTGGAAGTACGCAAAGAGTCCTGCGACGATGGCGATGGCGGTACAGACTAAAACCCCGAAGAGGAGGGAGCGGCTCTGGGGGATGCCGCGGAGTTCCATCCGTTCCGGGGTTTCGAGCGTGACTCTCACGCAGAGATGATTCGCTGCACGCGTGGGGCTGTTGCAGTGATGCGGACTACTTCTTGACGCGGTCGAGGGTGATGCTGTGGCCGGACTTGGGATCGGTGACGGTGAGCGTCTTGGCGTCGGACTTGAAGGTGTAGTCTCGCTTGGAGTCGCCGGAGTTGAGGTGGAGCTTGTCGCCGTCGGCGGACCAGGTGCCGCTCTGGACACGGGTGGTTCCGCCGTAGCGGGCCTCGGCGGTGAAGGTGTTGTCACCGACGAATGACACGCTGCCGAAACTGAACGGGGCTTTCTCGGCGCCGCGTCCGGACCAGGTGCCGACGACGCCGCTGGAGGTGCAGCCCGCGAGACCGAACACGAGGGCGACCGAGGAGAGTGCGAGTGCTTTCTTCATTTCATGCTCCTTGAAAGCGGACCAAAGCATACACAATGCGCTCCAGCCTCGCAACGAAGCAAGGAATCGCTGGAACCGGGCAGGGCGAATGAGGCTGGTGGCGCCCCGGCGGTCAGCCGGAGTCGTTGAACGCGTCGGCCGTCTGGCGGGAGGAGACGGTGAGGTGTTTGAGGAGCCAGCAGTCCTTGAAGGTGCCCTTGGTTTCCTTGCGGAGCTCGATGCGGAGGACACGTCTGGAATCATCGCGGAGGGTGAGGTCGATGAGAGCGAGGGCGGTGAACTCGCGGATGAAGAAGAAGTTGCTTGGCGGGGCGGGGGGAGTGACGGTGAGGGAGCGCTGGGAGAAGGAGGCGAACTCCCAGGCGTTTTTGATTGTGTTGGCGAGATAGTTGCCGCGGTATTCGGCGAAGTCGGCGGGGGTGCGGTGCGTGATGTGGCCGGCGAGATTCCAGAGGGTGAAAGGGCCGGTGTTGCGTTCGGGGAGATTGGGGGACTGGATGGCCTGGATGGTGAGGGCGACTAGGTCTTCGGGAGTGCGGGCGGGGTCGGGGAGAGGGGTGGGCGGGGAGTGGATGTCGCCGGGCCTAGGGGTGAAGGCTTCGGGGATGGAGAGGGGAGGCGAGGAATGAACAGGTGAAGAGGTGAGCGGGTGAACAGGTGAGTCGGAATTGGGGGCGGTGTTTGGGTCGGTGTCGTCGTCCTGGTCGTTGGGGTCGGGGGGATGGGTCGTAGAGGTCGTATGGGGCCTATGGGCCTGATGGGATGATGACGCCGCATTGATGTGTGTGGTGGTGTCTGCGGTTCTTGGGGAGGAGGGGTTGCGCACGCCTCGGAGACTCGTGCCACCGTGGGAGCCGGCTCGGTTGAGGGTTTGAAGGACGGTGCTGGCGGCGCGGCGTTTTTCGATGAGGTTTTGGGTGTGATTGAGGACGTGTTCGAGGGCCGCGAGGGCGGATTGGCGGTGACGGCGGTCGGCTTCCTTGCGGCGGAAATCGATGTGGGCGGCGATGTCGGCGCGGGAGGCCCAGGATTGGAGGGAGAACTCGTCGTGGGGGTCGGGGGAGGAACAAGGTGCTGAGTGCTGAGTGCTGGGTGCTGAGTTGGGCTGAAGGGGTGAATGGGTGAGGGGGTGATTGGGTGAAGAGTGAACAGGTGAAGAGGTGAGCAGGTGAACAGGTGAGGAAGCCGGGTGGTCGGCGGCGGGGAGGGACCGATTGAGTTCTTCGGCGAGGGAGGCGAGGTTTTCTTCGAGCTTGAAGAAGAGGGTGAGACGGTGGCGGTCTTCACGGGGGAGAGGTGGGAGTTGGGTGCCTGCGGCGACCATGTGGGGGAACATACGACGCGGCGGGGAGGATGCAAGGGGGAAAGGGCCTATGACCGCATTTGTGCTGACGCTTGGTGGTCATGGTGAGAGATTTGTGGGTGGGCGGGACGATTTGGGTACGTTTGCCGGTTGCCATGGATGTCCAAGCCTGGTTTCGGATGGTCCGGCGTCGCGGGCTGATGACGGGTTGGACTTCCGAGGCACGCGAAGGGGCCGGTCACATGCCCGGACGTTGACCTAGAAGTGACCGCCCGAGTCCCCCCAACCTCTCGTCAGCCCACCGATAGCAACGGTAGTTGGCTGTTGAGCCAGCCTATGAGTTCACGAAGCACTACACACAGCTGTAGTCCGCTTGCCAATTCGGCAGAGGCGTATGGAGCGCGAATCCAAACAGGAAAGGGTGTGCAGACGACGCCGACAATCTGCCGGCCGTCGCCAAAATCGAAATTGTCGCCCCGCGGTCTTGCACGTAACCGCAACACAAGCTCCTGCAACTGTTCAGCTTTCTCCTCGACTCGGGTTCGGGCTGCTCGGACCAGACGGTGATCTCCGTCCTCAAGTTCCGGCGACCACAGTATCCGACTACCCTCGCGCGAGACATGAGCTTATGGCTGCCTCGATCGACACGCACCCAAAGGCGTCAAGGAACTGGTACTGAGGCCCGCCACGGCTCTGCAGAATGCTGGCTGCAGTACAGGCTTGATCCGTTCCAATGTACAGGGTGGGCGTTCCATTGGGGACCGAGGAGAGCAAGTCAGAAACTTCCCTCTCATCAGGGCCATCTCCCCGTAGGCCGCAGCAAACCACGAGATCCGCATTCCCCAAGACGCTCTTTGCGGCAGGGAGGACAGTGGAACTCGGCTCGCACAGGTGATCAAGCGAGTGGCCGGGCGGAACCACATCCGGCAGCATTGGGCAGTGTTCTGGTGGGTATTTGACGGACACGGGGTCATTGCCAGGGTCGCAGTAAACCAGCTGCAATCATGTAGTTGAATCGGTAGCCGCCATTCCGGCACCTCTGATCCGTCTGGGAGACACCGCACGGACGCGGCACCCCCCGCCATGCGTGAATAGAACGACACGGACCCGTGCGGCTTCAAACACAAAACTCCTCCGGCTGGAGTCTGGCGTTCGGCAACAACTTTGTCGGCGAATATCCACGGTGTGTGAACTTGGGAACCGGCAAACTGTGATATGACACACTCAAGAATGCAGTCATAGTTGTAGGAGATGCAAGTCAGATTTGTCCGTGCCAACAACTTCGCAATGACCCCGGTCCAGCGCCAATCTAGATAGGCCCTCGACTTGAAACCGTCCCATAGTTCCAGGTCGTAGTACTTAAACAAATACCACAGGTACACCCGCAACTGATATCCGGCCTCTCGCGTGTCGATGGTCCACTTTCCGTCTCTGGCCCCTCGATTTAGAGGTTTCTTTGCAAGTGACTCGCAGAGATCCCAAAAGCCCGGGGTCCTTTGGAGCTCGTCTGCGAGCAAAGGAAAGAGCGGCGCCTGCCCGTTCCAAAGTGGTTGCGACGTAATCGGATCACCAGCCCCGGGCAGGTACAGCACGTGCGGCGGGGGTGGCAACAGCGAGTTGACGTCCAGCCTGACTCTGTCGCCCATGCCAGTATGGGATACAAAATCAATGCTGAAGCCATTGCCCGTAACGAGCGTGCAGTTGCGCAAGCCTTGCTCTGATCCAGGATTGCCTTGGGACCCTTGAGGAATGCATCCCATCGCAAGAGGTTAGGAACTCCAGAGATCCGGATTCGCCCGAATGTCCCCAAGAACCTGAAAGAAGCTCTTGAGGGAAGCCTCAAGGCCTTCATCGTGGCACTTCCAGGCTCGGCCGATGGGGTTGGCGCTGTTCTTGGCGTCGTAGACGATGTGCCAGTTGCCGTCCTTTTGTGCCCAGGAGCCGCCGTAAGCGCGGAGGCAGCATTCGCCGAGGAAGCAGCCGAACATTCCGAGGAGGCGGTCTTTTGTGGCCTCATCGTGGGCGCCTTTCATGCGCTGGATGTAGCCGTCGAGCCATTCGAGGGCGGCCGCGTCGTAGTTTGCTGGTGCCTTGGTGAGGTCCTCGATCATTTTGAGGACGAGGGCGGCGTTTTTTCGGAGGG
>JBGANS010000008.1:0-213264 GCA_044222195.1 Phycisphaerales bacterium | reverse complement strand
TGGATGCACGATGAGCGGTGGCGGCAGATCGCCACGTTCCGGGGTGATGACGATGACCCCAAAGAAAGGTTCGTCTATCACGCCGCGGGGCTTGATGGGATGGGGGGATCCAGTTACATTGACGCCGTGGTCCTGCGCGACAAGGACAACAGCGACCGGTGGAGGAATGAGTCCGACGGCGTGCTCGAGCAGCGTCGCTACATCTGCCAAACCTGGAGAAACGACACGGCGCTGATCGCGACGGACGTCGGGGCCCTGGTCGAAGCGACCAAGTTCGCGGGGTACGGGGAGAGCTTCAACGTCCCGGCGGGGGATGTGAACAGTGACGGTGACTGGGATGCCGGGGACTCCGCCGCCATCACCGGGGGCTACGACGTCAACAAGGACATCGACATGGACGGCGCGGTGAGCGCCGCCGACATCACCGCGGCCGACGCCGTGGCCAGCGGGTACCACGTGGAGGGCAGAGGCGTCCTCTCAGCCGACGAGGTCGCGATCAGGAAGGGGTACGCGGGGTACGAAGTCGATCCCATTCTCCTTGGATCAGATCTCATCGCGGCGATCGATCATGTCAGGCATCGGGTGTTCAGTAGCTACACGGGGAGGTGGAACAGACGAGATCCGTTGGGATATGTGGATGGCGTGGGGCTGTACGCTTACCTCAAAAACGCAGCTGTCGTGGATAGTGATCCTTCCGGAGAGGCGTCCCTGCCTTGCCATGCCGGGTCAAATTGCACCGGAATGGCATTTCAGCCAGGTACGCCGATCAACCCTGTCGGTCCACCAGTTCCCCCAGGAGTGGGCCCACCATATACTGGTCCCTGCTTGGCGGATCCAGCCGTAAGGGCATTACTAGCGGCAATTGCAACCGCGGGCTGTTCTGTCACGATTAATGCTCTCCCCGCGACCGATCCGCTGTGCGCCATAGTCCCCGGCGTCGGGGTCATAGGTGGTATATATTGCTGTTCGAGCAATGCCATAGGTATGTGTCCGGGCGGCGGATGTCAGATACTTGTACACGAATTAATCCATCGCCTGGATCACTGTACCGGTGGGTTCCACTGCAGCAACAGTGGCTGCGGCAACGCCACGAATTGCCGTGATCAGGCCTGCACAGAAATTCGCGCCTACGCACTGTCGGGCGTGTGCTGCAAGTCCGGCAATTTTACTTACTACCTCGATCCGGCATGCGTACGAGAGAAAGCTGAAGCATCTCTTACCGCATCTGGCTTGTCATGTTCACCCTCTATTGTCCATAATATGCTAAGCGTGTGCTTGCCTAAAATGAAATGCAAAGTGCCGGAGACCATACCGTCACCATTCCCATCTCCCATCCCGACCGCTCCACCTAGTAGGTCTAGATAGATCGATTGTTAACTGAACATGCACAACTCGTGCTTCCTATCCTAGTGTGCGTGCTTTGTATTCTAATTGCGAGGCGCATGAGGATCGCGTATAGCACAAATGATTGCGCATCCTGCGACTATCCGCGACCGACGTTTGGAACCGTATGTCCAGAGTGTGGCCGAGACTTTGCCAACTCACTGCGACGCAAAATGCGAAAGCGGCGACGGCGGTGCATAGCCATCTGTATCAGTCTGTGGATGCTTTATGGTTTCGCGTGGTGTAGCCAGAGATGGATGACGCGAGGAACGGCAGGACTAGTTCCAACATGGCTGCTTTCAAGATGTGCTCCTGTTTCTGATTCTGTCCATGACGACTTAGGGCTGGCATTAAAACAAGCGTTTCTTTCCAATTCCCTTTCAGAGACTAATCGCCACATTGTGATAAGACGAATATTGCGAGAAGGATCTAGCGGCAAAGGAATGTTGCGCTTGCGTGAAGTATGGCCAAGTCATACGCAGATTACAGCTCATATTGATTGGAGCGATTGGTTAGTTGGGGATTCCTACCGTTGGATCAAGATGACGCCGAATACACCATTGCTTCACGCCATCACGGCTACGTCGCCTCCTAGAGGGAAAACCGTTGGCGCCCCTATCACGCCGGTGCCTCTTGACGAATATGTGCTCGGGGAGTTGCCTATTGGCGACCATGATATCGAATGGACCATTGAGCTCTGGGAGCAGCACGAGCAGGGGGCTAGAGTAGTGCCGCCGTCTCCTTATTTGTTGTGCACACTTATATACAAGACACCCATTATTGTTAAGGACAATGTGGACAAGATCCTTGGCGCGGTGCCACTGCGAGAGTGGAGGGGTCCTGACGGTGAGTCACAGCAGTTTTTCATAAGTATGGATAGCCGTCTAGCGGTTGATGGCTCAAGCGAGACTGTTTGCGTCTTGCATGCGTCGCCGTCATTCGCGGACATTGCTGGCGACGCCACTCTAGGACTGCGTTGCACATTGTCGTGCGGCAATACTATCATAATGTCCGGCGAGCAAGTGTATGGACCCAACTGCGCCAATCAAAATGCAGGCGTGCTACTGCGAGGTCAGGTTCCAACAATAGATACCAATTGCCCACAAGGTTGGACTTTGCTCCTACATGGCGATAGCAACATAGCTATTCGTGACCCGGATGCCAAGCGATATCTAACGGGCAGTGTCGTAGTTCATGGCGATCAGATTACCTGGACGGGGAAGTAGCCTCGAGAGATGATGATGGACACGTCGTACCTGGCAAGGTTCACAGACTTCGTCGCGCGGAAGGGGGCTACGGCTCGATCGTGGGCGTGGTGGACAACATCCGCCTGACGGGGATCGGGGGCACACGCAACTTCGACACGCAGTACTCCAACGACAATCTCGGGCGACTGCTCCGGGCCCGGCAGGGCTCGCTCAGCGGGACGACGCTGATGGACCTCAACGGCAACGGGACGTTCACCGACGCCGGTGATGAGACCCAGTCCAGTGATGCCACGTTCAACGACGTCAACGAGCTGACGAGCCGGACCTTCACCCTCTCGGGCGGGGGCTCGCCCACGACGTACACCTATGTGTACGACGCCAACGGGAACATGACCGATGACGGGAAGGACTACACGTACAAGTACGACGCCTTCGGGCGCCTGAAGGAAGTGTGGACTCGTGGGGGTGGGGCCGTGAAGAAGTCAGAATACACGTACAACGGCCTGGGGTACCGCATCGGGTGGCATTACGATGTGAGCCGGTCGGGGGGTGGGGCGCCCGACGGCGTGGTTGACTCCGACGACCCCTGGTACTGGTGGATGCACGATGAGCGGTGGCGGCAGATCGCCACGTTCCGGGGTGATGACGATGACCCCAAAGAAAGGTTCGTGTACCACGCCGCGGGGCTTGATGGGATGGGGGGATCCAGTTACATTGACGCCGTGGTCCTGCGCGACAAGGACAACAGCGACCGGTGGAGGAATGAGTCCGACGGCGTGCTCGAGCAGCGTCGCTACATCTGCCAGACGTGGAGAAACGACACGGCGTTGATCGCGACCGATGTCGGGGCCCTGGTTGAAGCGACCAAGTTCGCGGGGTACGGGGAGTCGTTCAACGTCCCCGCCGGCGATGTGAACTCCGACGGCGACTGGGATGCGGGTGACTCCGCTGCCATCACCGGGGGCTACGACGTCAACAAGGACATCGACATGGACGGCTCGGTGGGCGCCGCCGATGTGACCGCGGCCGACGCCGTCACCGGTGGGTACCACGCCGAAGGCCGCGGCGTGCTCTCAGCCGATGAGGTCGCGATCAGGAAGGGCTACGCCGGGTATGAGGTCGATCCCATTCTCCTGGGGTCGGATCTCATCGCCGCCATTCATCATGTACGCAACAGGGTCCTCAGTAGCTACACGGGCAGGTGGAGCAGAAGAGATCCGCTGGGATACGTCGATGGGATGGGGTTGTATGAAAGCATGCTCAGCGCTCCCATCGCGGAATATGACGATAGCGGTTTGTCCTGTTGTTGCTGCGCCACAGGATTATCAGCGACAGCTAGTCAAAATGGCTTCGGTTGCGGCGCAAGTCTCAACGTAACAATTGAATGGGATATGCTGCAGAGCGCGCCGCGGTTTTCATATGCCATTTGCCAGCTAGAGTGGTGGGAATGGGGCACTCGTCCGCTTGACAACCCGAATGTGCCGCCCGGCACTATCGGGACCATACCACCAAGAACTTGGTATTTCGTAGACTTTTCACTTCCATATGTTGCAAGCACTGTGAACGGGCCATTCAATCAATTCATTGGATGTCCCAGGTTGGGATTGTTAGCTACCAAAGCGGACAATCCGCGCGCCAATCCAGTGAGCAAGCAATGGCCGTTTGTTTTGTGGATTGTGGTGCGATGGAAGTCAGCTCTTCCTCAGCCTTGCCGTGACTGCGGCGATTTGGAGCTACGAATCCGAATTGAGTTCGACTTGTCTCCCTTTGGTCGCAATCGCTGCAACTTCGAAGTTGCGCAATGGAGCGTGCCAGTGCCAGGCTTTGGTCCACCTGAGTTTCTACCATGGTAATACCCCGACTAATACGTTCCGGAGTGGTGCTGCAATGGACAGTAGGTGCTTTGTTGTGTTGCGCCGTTGCATTGTGGGCAACTAGCGGATGGCACACTTGGCCCAGCGTCGGAGGGCGACGGCACGCAACATGGCGCTTGGAGGTCGCATGTGGACGATTGGAATTCTTCTATTCGTCGCCCGTGCAGACGACGACGCCTCTACCCTGGAATCCGCCGGAGTATGCCGAGTTGCGGCCTACTTGGCGATGGATACCGGAGTTCATGTACGTCGACTACGGCCGAGTAGTGGACATGGGGGCTGCATTGCCGCTATGGATTCCAGCTTCGATCGCAATGGTTGCTCTTGCCCTCTTTCGTCGATGGTCAAGAAGCCCGAGCTGTGACACATGTTCGTGCGGGTATTCTCGTGTTGGCTTGACTTCCACGTCGGTGTGCCCCGAGTGCGGCCAGCTGGAACTGCAGACGTCATGCCCGAACCAAGCTGGCCAACAGTAAGCTGAGCCAGACTGGTTCTCATCTCCGGCATCGGTGAGGGCCGGGAGGCTCGGATCTCACGTATGTGTACGACACGGGGATCGGCGTGCTGGGCACGGTCTTGCACGACCCGGCCAGCCGGGTCGAGGCCGTGAAAGTGGGCGCGACGATCGTGAGCCGGTACTACTACCACGGCCAGGGGATCGTGACGTGGACCAATCTGATGGAGCCGGGGATCAGCGCCCAGGCGGGGACGTCGGCGGGCTATCCGAACTGGGACAACTTCAACCGTCCGATCTCGACCAAGTGGACCAAGTACGTCCCCGGGGCGACGGACTTCTTCGACCTCGACATCAACTGGGACAAGAGCGGCTCGATCGTGGGCGTGGTGGACAACATCCGCCTGACGGGGATCGGGGGCGCACGCAACTTCGACACGCAGTACTCCAACGACAATCTCGGGCGACTGCTCCGGGCCCGGCAGGGCGCGCTCAGCGGGACGACGCTGAGCAGCGCGACGCGTGATGAACAGTGGACCGATGGGACCAACAGCAAGCTCAGCCAGACCGGGAACTGGCTGTACCGGAGGCTGGACCTCAACGGCAACGGGATGTATTGTCTCGAAAGCGCCTTGGAGCGTTGCGGGCAAGCGACTCTGCAGCAGCCATGCAGAACGTTCATCCTCGGTCATCTGCGCGGAGTGTGCGCTACGTTGAGGGCGTGCGAAGCAGGTGGAGAAGCGTGTTGGCAAGCCAAATCTATTTGTAGCACCGTTCCGTGAGTCACATGAGCATGAAAACAACGCAAGCACATACAACCATCATTTCAATAGCCATGATTGCCGTCGCGGTGTTCGTTGCAAGCGGATGGCCGAGGCAGTTGAAAAGCGCTCCTATTCAGGATTCTCCAGCCGCCGATGCAACCAAGGCATTCGAGGACAAAAATGTAAGCTTACTGGGACCTCCGGTTGTGGTTGTATACGACTTTCTCAGCAGAAATCAAAGTTCACCATACCGCATAAGATTGGCGGCATGGTCAGATGGGACGGTGGTCGTGACTGATGACTGGATGTTGGACGTTCCAATCATGTCGTGCGGCGTTTGTGATCCCAAAGATGTCCAAGCTGCCATAACGTCCTGCATCAATGCAGGCTTCGGCGATGACGTGTTGCGCCAAGACGTGCCTGTTGACGCCTCGCATCGCCTGATAATGGTACGGTCGCCGGACACCTGTATGTGCTTGCGGTGGGTGGTTCCGCACAATATTGATGACCTGCTTACCGCCGAGATCGAGTCCGCCCAATCGCTATTCGCCAAGCGATGGAGAAAGTACGAAACATTTGTGTCTGGAACGCGTCCGCGACTAATGGTACAACAGCAGGACTGGCATCGGACGACGACTCAAGTGATGGCACTCGTCGGAAAGATGGCCGGGGAACAAAAGCACTAGGCATTCCGCCACTGACATTCTAGAGCAATGTCCGTGGCACGCGAAGTGTCCCGGCTACTTACCGGCCTGCTGGTTCCGGGCGGTAGTCAGTGCTGCTTCCGCCGTGGCCAAGTCCGTGACCTGCTGCTCGGTGGCCTTGGTGCCCTGAATGATCTTGCGGAGACGGATTGCCTCTCCACGGGCGGTCGCGACCGATTCTTTGGCGGAGCGGTAGGCGTCAATATGGTCCCGGATGTAGGTCGCTGCGGCCGCGGCGAAGGCGCCGGTCTGCTCGGCGGTCAGGTTGGCGGCGGCCATGACCTTGGGCGTGAGACCAAGTTGACCGAGCGCCGCCTCGACTTCGATGGCGGGAGGTGGGGGGGAAGAGTTGTGCTCTTGGCCACGCGAGGCACGGTGGATCCGCCGGGCCAGACCGAGCTGAAACCGGCCCAGGCGACGGCTCCCATGGCGATGAGCCCCACGGCGAGGTGGAGTGCGGCCCCGCGGGCTCGATGGTTTCTGGTCTTCGGGACAGTGTGAACACGGCGGCGAGATGGCATGGCGGTTCTCCTTGAGGAGCAACAGCGCTCCGATCTGCCAGTTGAACGCTCTTAGTGCGCCGTGTCTATGCGATTTGTTCACACTTGAACCGCCGTTCAAGTGTGAACTCGCTTGTCCCAGCCGACGATGTCAAAGGAGTCAATGGCTCCGCGGGATCATTTGGTCGCATTCGGGGGGTTGAAGTTGTCCCAGTTGAGGTAGCCCGCGGAGATTCCCGCCTGGACGCGAAACATTCCCGCCATCTGCCGATCCATGCCGAAAGGGACCAGCAGAAGATCGGTCAGAAGGTGGTAATGGTCGTCCAAGGGTTCGTCTCGAAGCGACCGGTAGTCGTCGGCGCCGAGATCAGGGCGGTTCTCCTCACGGCGAAGCCGCGGCACCTGCGCCGGCATGTCCTGGAGGCCTGGGACACCTTCCGACCACCGCGTGATGCCTTCCCAAGCCAACATTCTATGGCAAACGCGTAACCGAACAGACACATCAGCTCATAGACGGCCGCCGGCCAAGCCACACTTTGAGACAGGCTGCCGAACCATCCGGCGGAAGCGTCGATGACTATTCCGGGGAACGGACGGGTAGTTGTAATTCACGAAGTGCATCCACAGCATACTCCTTGACTAGTCTGTCTTCGTCCATCATCGCTTCATTCAAGGCACGCTCAGTTTCCTGTGATTGATCTTTCAGCTGGCCAAGCGCCCACACGGCGTCGCGTCGGACTTCAACAACGTCGTGCGATGCGAGCTGCCGGAGACGAGGCAACGAGGGCATGGCTTCGTCAGGAAAGCTGACAATTAGGTAAATCGCGGCTCGGTAGTTGCTCAACATGTCGAGTGGGACGGCCATTGTCCTATATTGATCATCGAGAATCATAACGCAACTATCCAGAAGTAATTGACGCTGCCATCGAGGTATCCGCTCACGACCTTCTGCGTGCCACATTATGCGCGAATATAACACGTGCCAGGTTAGTGACGGACAGTATCGAACTGTCGCAGCTAACACTACTGTTGGAATCATGTCCTGGCACCGTCCACCTCTCCGATTGCAACGCCATCCGGAATAGGCGGCATACAGTCCTACAAGCGTGCACAACAATGCGACCGCGATTCTCACAATCCGAAGTCGTTGTTTGGTAGCGTCGCCACCGACCGCGGCTCCGCACTCCGGACAGCATTGCACTTGCAATTCGGAAAGGGGATACTTGCAATTGCGGCAGCTACCGAGAGGCGCAGGTCTTCGTCGCCGAAGAATACACACCGCTCCGGCGAGCAGAATAGCTGACATGCCAAATACTGGAATAGACCAATTCATATCTATGGATCAGCATAAAATGGATAGCAATATTCCACGGCGCGCTCTGCGTCCTGGTCGCATTGCGGGCAGTTCCTCATCCACCACCCCGATTGACAGTATGCGTCTCGCAGGATGCGACGCAAGCATTGCGCCTCTGATTCAGGTGCCTGATTCCATGCGCCACTGCCTGGACGGCACTGCCCTGCAAAGCGCATTGCGCGAACTTCCTTGCAGAGTGATGAGTAGCAGGCTTCGCCGGGAAACGAGTATCGAATGCAGCAGTCGTACATATGCCAGAGTTCATGCATGGTGCCTTGGCGTATAGCGTAGCAGAAGTTCGACGGGGTGTCGCAACGTATATTGTTGAAGCACACCCTCATATTGCGAGAGTTACATCTAGCCATGCCACCCCATCCGCTCGGCGAGGATTCACAATCTGTACCACCAGAACATATTTGTTCTCCAGATAGATTGCGTGGTGACCAACCACACTTCGCTCGCATGTGTTGAATCAGTTCGGTGGCGGCCGGATCATGAATGGCTTGATCCGCGCATATCTCGCACATACGCCTACGATCAGACTCGTATTGGCACTTGTACCTGGATGGCAATGTTGGAACTGGTTGGCTCGGAGTGTATTCGGGCCACCATTGTCCGGTGGGGTCACTGCCACCACAGGCGCTCCCACATGGCAACCTTGCTAGTCCCGAATAATCTCTGCTGCTCAATGGGTGCGAAGCCACGTACACATATACACCCATCCCGTCTACATACCCGAGCGGATCTCGCCTGCTCCACCTGCCCGTGTAGCTGCTGAACACCCGATGCCTGACGTGATGGATCGCGGCGATGAGGTCTGACCCCAAGAGAATGGGATCGACTTCGTACCCGGCGTATCCCTTGCGGATCGCGACCTCATCAGCTGAGACCACGCCCCGCCCCTCCACGTGGTACCCACCTGTGACCGCGTCGGCCGCGGTGATGTCGGCGGCGCTCACCGCGCCGTCCATGTCGATGTCCTTGTTGACGTCGTAGCCCCCGGTGATGGCAGCGGAGTCACCCGCATCCCAGTCGCCGTCGGAGTTCACATCGCCGGCGGGGACGTTGAACGACTCCCCGTACCCCGCGAACTTGGTCGCTTCAACCAGGGCCCCGACATCGGTCGCGATCAACGCCGTGTCGTTTCTCCACGTGGCAGATGTAGCGACGCTGCTCGAGCACGCCGTCGGACTCATTCCTCCACCGGTCGCTGTTGTCCTTGTGCGCAAGGACCACGGCGTCAATGTAACTGGATCCCCCATCCCATCAAGCCCCGCGGCGTGGTACACGAACCTTTCTTTGGGGTCATCGTCATCACCCCGGAACGTGGCGATCTGCCGCCACCGCTCATCGTGCATCCACCAGTACCAGGGGTCGTCGGAGTCAACCACGCCGTCGGGCGCCCCACCCAAACCGGCTCACATCGTAATGCCACCCGATGCGGCACCCCAGGCCGTTGTACGTGTATTCTGACTTCTTCACGGCCCCACCCCACGAGTCCACACTTCCTTCAGGCGCTCGAAGGCGTCGTACTTGTACGTGTAGTCCTTCCCGTCATCGGTCATGTTCCCGTTGGCGTCGTACACATAGGTGTACGTCGTGGGCGAAACCCCCCGCCCGAGAGGGAGTGAAGGTCCGGCTCGTCGCTCGTTGACGTCGTTGAACGTGGCATCACTGGACTGGGTCTCATCACCGGCGTCGGTGAACGTCCCGTTGCCGTTGAGGTCCAGCCTCCGGTACAGCCAGTTCCCCGTCTGGCTGAGCTTGCTGTTGGTCCCATCGGTCCACTGTTCATCACGGGTTGCGCTGCTCAGCGTCGTCCCGCTGAGCGAGCCCTGCCGGGCCCGGAGCAGTCGCCCGAGATTGTCGTTGGAGTACTGCGTGTCGAAGTTGCGTGTGCCCCCGATCCCCGTCAGGCGGATGTTGTCCACCACGCCCACGATCGAGCCGCTCTTGTCCCAGTTGATGTCGAGGTCAAAGAAGTCCGTCGCCCCGGGGAAGTACTTGGTCCACTTGGTCGAGATCGGCCGGTTGAAGTTGTCCCAGTTGGGGTAGCCGCTCGAGGTCCCCGCCTGGGCGCTGATCCCCGGTTCCGTCAGGTTGGTCCACGTCACGATCCCCTGGCCGTGGTAGTAATACCGGCTCACGATCGTCGCGCCGACTTTCACGGCCTCGACCCGGCTGGCCGGGTCGTGCAGCACCGTGCCCAGCACGCCGATCCCCGTGTCGTACACATACGTGAGATCCGAGCCCCCCGGGTAACTGGCCGTGTCGCGCCTCAGTGCCTGGCGCCCGCCCGTCGCCTTGTCCCACGTGTAGCTCAGGATGAACTCATCTCTTCCGGAGCCCCCGATGGCCGAGTCCACATCCTGCGTGAACGTGATCAGGTTCCCCCAGCCGTCGTACTCGTACTGCACCTGGTCGATGATGTTCGAGGTGTCCGGAACGGCCACGGTCGTGCTGCTGAACTGCGTGACCGTGTCCACCGTGCCGCGGTCCGCGTACACCGTGCTGATGCGCTTGACCGTGTTGTCGAAGCTCCCGCCGATCGTCGTCGCCTTCACGTGTCTCTGCCGCCCCAGGGTGTCGTAGAAGGTCTCGATGACGTTGGCCGCCTGGTCCTTCTTCAACGTCTCCTGCCCCTGGGCGTTGTAGGCGTAGCTCACCACATCGGCATCGCTGGTCCCGTCGATGTACGCCTGCGTCGTGCCCACGTTGGTCGAGTCGGGGTACTTCACCGCCCTCAAGCGGTTCTTGGTCGTCACCTTGTTGGCGCTCGGCGTTCCCGCCGTGGTCCCGTAGATGTACAGGGTCTCCTGGTCGGTGCCGGAGAGGTCGGCGACGATCTTGGTCCGCAGCCCCGCCGTGTACTCGTAGCGGATGATCTGGTCCTCATCATCGTTGCTCCCGCCCCCGGCGCTGCCGTTGACGTAGTTGTTGATCACCGCCGTCTGCCGACCCAGGTCGTCGTACTCGAAGCGGGTTTTCACACCGGAGGTCCCCGCCGGGGTGCTCGGCTGGCCCGGGCTCTCGGTCTCCAGGACCGTCCCATCATCGTCGTAGGTCGTCGTCGTTCTGAGCGCCGTCTGCGACCGCGTCGGCTGCGTCAGCCACACCCCCGCGGGCTTGCGGTAGAACGCCGAGGCCCCGTTGTTCCCGTAGCTGACCGTGTCGATCACGCGGTCAAGGTCGTCGTACCACATGGCCGTGATCTGCGGCCGGCCCCAGTAACTGCTCACCTCCAGGGCCACCCCGTCGATGTCCAGGCCCCCGTACGTCGTCGTGTCGTCCCCATCGCGGTTGATCGTCACCGTCATCACCACGTTGTCCGAGTTGGTGCTCTCGTACACGCTCTGGTGCTCCTCCAGCACCAGGTCCCCGCTGACATCGTCCATGTTCGCGTACACCGTGTCGTTGTCGCTCGCCAGGACAAAGCGCTGCACCGTCCGCCCCAGGCGGTCGTAGATCGTCTTGCTCAGCTCGTGCCCCTTGACCTTGGTCACCCGTCCCGCGGCGTCACGCCAGGTGTCGCTGGTCAGGTAATCGTCATCGGACCCATCGCTCTGATCAATCTCGTAGCGCCGGGTCTGGTACACACGCCCGAGCTCATCGTACGAACTCGTGTTCAGGCTCACGCGGTACGTCTGCGTGCCCGAGGCCGCGGGGTCCGTCGAGGCCGATACCGCCGCCGAGTACTGCGCTGATGCAATCACCCGCCCCAGGTTGTCGTACTTGTTCAGGGAATGCGGCGCCACCGGATTGGTCGTCAAGAGCAGCCGCCCCCGGAAGTCGTAGTCGTAGGTCGTGACCCGCTGGTCGGTCGTCGAGTTCTCGACGTAGAGCGTGCGGCTGGTCAGGTGGCTGTTGCCCCCAGCGCTCCCCGAGTCGTACGCGTTCTCGCTCGTCTTGACCATGTTCGAGCTGCCCGCCATGGGCGAACCCGTCAGGCCCGTGTCGTCGGTCCCCAGGTGCGTCTGGTACACCCGGCCCAGATCATCAAAGCTCGTCCGCGTGATCGTCAGCGTCGGGTCCACCGTCCGGATCTTCCGCCCCATCACGTCGTACACGAACGTCGTCGCATCGTAGTTGGTCCCGCTCGAGCCCGCGCCCGAGGCCGGGATCACGTGGTACGTCCTCGACTCGCTCACCCGGCTCCCGGCGCTGTCGTAGAGGCTCGTGCTCATCCGCGCCAGGCTCCCCGTCGTGAGCGCGAGGATCGGATCCGTGTCCGTCTCATCGATCCACGACGTCAGGCTCGCCGTCGAGCCACTGGAACTGATCGCGATCAGGCCCGTGAACTCGGGTTTGCCCGCGTGGTTGGTCACCCCGTAACTCGCCGGGCCGTAGTACGTCCCCCCGCTCGCCGTCGTCTTCCGCGGCCAGTTGATGGTGGCGCTGCGGCCGTCCACCAGCACGCTGTAGTAGCTCTTGTGCACCCGGCTGTCGGGCTCGGTCATCTCATCGGGCCGCCCCTGGGCGTCGTACGAGTACAGCGTCGTCCGGTCCGAGCCGCTCCCGGTCTCCGTGATCCCCCAGTCCGTGTTCGGGTCATCCCCCGAGGGGAAGCTCCCGCTGGTGATCACATCCGCGATCTGCTTGGTCAGCTGCCCGCTCGTGTACTGCATGTACGTCGAGATGCCGTCGGGCGCCACGCTGAAGGCCGTCGTGCCGTCCTTGCGCACAAAGCGGTCGGAGCTCGTCGGTGAGTTGGACCCGTTGGTCCCGGTGCTCACCGTTGGGTTGGTCGTCGTCGCCTGCTTGAGCGTGAGGTACAGCACGTTGGTGCTCGTCGCGCTCCACCACGCGTAGCTCATCGCCGTCGAGTCGTAGGTCCCGCCCGTCGAGTACGTGCTCGTGGCCGTGTGATACGCCCGCCTCGAGTTCACCATCGGGCGATAGTCCGTCGCCGCGCCCACCACCAGGCCCCGCGAGGTGTAGTCCGTCCAGCTCGTGAAGTTCGCCGTCCCCGAGGTCCCTTCCTTGTACTTGGCCGACTCCGGGAAGCCGTCCATCGTCCCGCCGCTGACGCGGTCAAAGATGTGGATCAGCCCCGCGCCGCTGCTGCGCGTAAAGGCCCCCGTGCTGTGCGTGTACGCCGTGATGTTCTTGGGCGTGTGGATCTCGATCACCCGGCCCGATGAGTCCCGCACCACCTCCGTCGCCCAGGTCTTGGTCGGGCTTCCCGAGGGGTCCGTGTTGGTCACCACCCGCGAGATCGGCTGCCCGCACTCGTCGAAGTACTGGCTCGCGTACACCGTGTCGGGCTGCTTGACCACCACCCGCTCCAGCCACTCATCGTCGTACCCGCTCACCCCGCTGAAGCTCCCGTTGGTCGCGTACGCAAGCTCGTAGGTCCCGTTGGTCCCCCCGCCCCCGCACCCGCACTCACCGTTGAAGAAGCCCGTGTACACCCGGTACGGGAAGCTCCCCGCCGTATCCATGTACTCGAGGTACGCCAGCGAGTACGCCTTCAGGTTCGCATCCGTGTCCGTCAAGAACTCGGGATCCGCCCCCCCGCCCCCGTACTCGAGCGCCGAGTCCGCCGTGTAGTCGTGGTTCCGGCACCCCTCGTTGCCCAGGACGAGTTTCACCTGGTGGTCCTCACCACGCTGGCCCGCGCTGTTCACATACCCGCCGCCCGTGTAATACCGGTAGTGCATCCGCCTCTTCTGCTCAACCCCCGAGTCCGTCATCGGCGTCGTCACCGTCACCAGCTTCAGGTCCCCCGCCAGGCCCCGCCCGCTCTCGGTCGTTGCGTAGTACAGGTAGTCGACTTTGGCGACCAGCGTCTCCGTCCCGCACCCGCCCCAGCCCCCGCCCGCATCCACCTCCACCACCACCTGCTCCAGACGCTTCACCCCCGCGATCGTGCCCGACGAGTAGCTGTAGCAGTACCGCCGCCCCGCCGCGTCGTACGCCTTGATGATCGCCCCGTCGGCGTTGTACCCGCTGCTGATCGCCGTGCTCGCCGTCGACGCATCCCCCACGTACGCCACGTTCCCCGCCGGATCCACGATCTTCCAGATCTGGTACGCCGCCGCCCCGCTATTGACCGCCCCGAAGAAGTACGTCGCCACCCCGTGCTGGTCGTAGTAGATGTAATAGTCCACCAGCCCCGCATCACCCCCGTTGTTGGGGTCCACGTAGTTCACCACCCCCGCGCACCCGTTCACCCCCGCGAACTGGTCCGTGTACGCCGTCTCATCCGTGACGTACTTGAACTCCAGGTACCGGTCCGCCCCGTACACGATGTACACCCGGTCCGGGCTCCCGTACGTCACGATCGCCGGCTGGCTCATCTGGAACCAGTTGTACCCCTGGTACCCGTTGCTATCCCGGTGCGCCGCCCCGCTCGTCTCCTGCCGGCCGTTGAAGCTCCGCCCGATCCGCCACGCCGCCATCCCGGGTTGCGGGAGACTGATGTCAATCTCCGTCGGCATGTACGCCCCCGTCGCCAGGTTCACATCGCCCACCTTCGACATCGACGGCGCACTGTCCCCAAACGGATTCCCCGCGCACGCCCACCCCTGCACGCTCCCCGCGCGCATCACCCCATCCACCCCCACGCCCCGCGCAGAGTGCAGCGGCCGGATGTCCTGGACCGCCGACGCCCCCGCCGGCAGGTACGTCGTGATCGACCCCGAGTTCAGACTCAGGATCTGCCCCTCCGCCGCCGCCGCCAACGCCGCCGCCGACCACACTCCCACCCGACGAGACCAGTTCGTGCGTGCCATGGGTTGACCTCCGGCGCGCCACCTCGGCACGCTCACGGCCACTTCACCACCCCACCCACCGAACACACAACCCTTTTTCTCCTCACTTAACCCGTTTGTTAAGTGACAACCACTCCCCCGAAGCGCTCATGAGCAACACGGCGAATCACCAGATACCCGAAGCAAGCGGCAAGAACAATGTCCTCCGAACCCACCAGCTATTTAGATCCGAATACCCCCGAACACTCGCTTACCGAACGCCTGTATCTGGGCGCCAGAGGCCATCGCCCTGAAAGCCTACGGGGAAAACACCTGCGTCCCATGGACGGCCAAGCGCCGAGGTGTTCTACTGCGAAACTATCTATTGAGCGAGAAGCGGCCAATCATGGCCCCCCCGATCGCCGGACAAACCATGCCGATTGATGAAGACGCCATCATGGAGCTCGCCAAGGTTGCCCACCTCTTCTGGTGCGGCCGCATGATCCGCGCCGGGTGGAAGTACGGCCAGATGTACGACCCCACGCTCCGCACGCACAACGCGCTCCAACCCTTCGACCGTCTCGATCTCCGCGACAAACGGGCGGCGCGCATCATCCTGGAAACCGAAGAGTTTGGTGAGCGTCTCGCCGAGGTGATCGAGTACCCGCGCGGACCCGATCGACCATTCATCGCCGAAGAAATGAAGATCGGGCTACGCGTTGGGTGGGCCGACCACGTGCGACTGGCCGACCGGGACTCGCAGGCACAGACCGGATCGATCGCATCGTGGGAACTTGATCCGCACACCAAAGAGCTCACCCTGCTGCGCGTCCTCTGGCAACCCGGGAATCTGACCGAGCATCACCCCGATGAGGGGGACCTGGTGCGGCTGGATCCTTCCTGAGCGTGACTTCCACCGAGAGGACGTGATCGCGTCCGCTCAGTTCCGCCAGCGTTTTATGCGTGATTTCGAGGTGGACGGCGTTGCCATCGTCGGTCTTCAGGGTGAGCGTCCCGCCCCCCGACACTCTGGGTGAGAACACGGCCGAGGGCCCCAGCGAGATGATCCGCCGCCGCGGGCCTTCACGCGTCACGATGACGAAACCCGCTTGGCCGAGTTCGCGCAGGCTCCGGCTGACGTACGAGAACCCGAGATCGAGCTGCTTCATAAGTGAGGAATAATCGAGCGGCGCCTGGGCGACCGCCGTGAGGACTTCCAGCCGCACCGGGCAGCGCAGAAGGCTCAACACATCTTTCAACGTGACGAAGGCCAATCGAGAGGAACGACTCGATCGAGGGGCCATAGACACCTCCCTCGTGGATGGAGAATCCCATCCGCGTCGCCAAGCGTGCTCGCACTACGCCGCCGGGACGGCGCGCGTTCGAGCTCCACCTCAATCCGTCGCGAATACCCCCGCGCCGATCATACCACGGATCACCCGCGGGGCTCGAAGTCCGGCCAAAGAAAGTACACGGGCTGCGCGAATACGGGTGTCCGGCGATTGCGGACATATTCCTGTGAAACGAGAGGCGGCCGCTATCCTGTACTGAATGCGTGGTGCGCGGGTTGGTCCAGATCACGGGCGCGTGTGAGCGGCGTGCGCCGATGGAGCGTTCCGCCTGTGATTCCGGCGCCCGCACGGCCAAACCTGTACCGACGCGGCCAGCCCCGGCCACGCCGGGCGTCCAGGCGGCGTCAAGCACTCAACTATGAGTGGTGTGCGAGGCGAGGCGCCGGGCACGTTCTGCTCGGCCGTAGAACTACACACTCCTGACATGCGTCGATTGCGTTACGCAATCGATGCGGCGCATCGTGCCGCTGCGTCCGAAACGGCCCAGGCGCGCCCCCCTCCCTCCCCCTTGACACACACAGATCCTCACTTAGCTTCGGGCTTGCTCGGTCACCGTGACCGGGGAACTCGACCGCGACCTGTGGCGCGGTCATGAACCAAGGACCTCCGCGCGCAAGCCGCACCCTGCGGCCTCGGCGTCCGGGATGTCAGGGAGTCGAGCCATGGCAAAGACCAAGATTCGGATCGAGCACATCCAGGCGGGGCGCATCAACCCCGCGCCGTACAACCCGAGGAAGGATCTCACGCCCGACGACCCCGAGTACCGCAAGATCGAGCGGAGCATCGACCGCTTCGGGTGCGTCGAGCCCTTGGTGTGGAACCGCCGCACCGGCCACCTCGTGGGGGGCCACCAGCGCTTCAAGATCCTCAAGGACCGTGGGGTGAACCGCATCGCGGTGAGCGTCGTGGACCTGCCCCTGGCCCGGGAAAAAGCCCTCAACCTAGCCCTCAACAAAGTGACCGGTCAATGGGATGAAACCAAGCTGGGCAGCCTCCTGGACGACCTCGCAGAGACCCCGGAGTTCGAGTTCACCGGCTTCGAGATCGATGAGGCGGAGGACCTGATGACGGGGGCGGCCGTGGTGGGGGAGGAGGAGTCTTTCGATGTCGCGGCGTCACTGGCTCAACCACCCATCACCAAGCGGGGTGACCTGATCGTTCTCGGGCGCGACCCGCCGTTCCAACACCGGCTGCTGTGCGGAGATTCCACGGATGCGGCCACCGTCCGGCGTCTCATGAATGGGAACAAGGCCGTGATGATGGCGACCGACCCCCCCTACCTGGTGGGCTACACCGGAACCAACCATCCCGATCGCGCAGGGGAGAAACGCGTCACGCGTAACAAAGACTGGTCGGACACCTACGGCCTCGACTGGGATGACGCCAAGACCCAGGGGGGTCTGTACTCCAAGTTCCTCAAGGTTGCAGTCGCCGAAGCTCTCGGGGCGCGCGGCCCGGTGTACATCTGGCACGCCAGCCGCCGCCAGGCGATGGTCGAGCGCGCCATGACCGAGGCCGGGCTGCTCGTGCACTGCCAGATCATCTGGGCCAAGAACCGCGCGGTACTCACGCGCGGGTGGTACTCCTGGCAGCACGAACCCTGCTTGATGGGGTGGCCCAAGGGGCGCAAGCCCGAACGGGTGGACAAGGCCATTGTGTCCACCCTCTGGCAGGTCGACGGGATCGCCATCGGCCCGGACCGCCCCGAACACCCGACCCCCAAGCCTTTGGAGCTCTTCCGCATCCCGATGCGTCAGCACACCAGGCCCGGCGAAGTGTGTTTCGAGCCCTTCGCGGGCTCGGGGACGCAGCTCATCGCGGCCCAGCGCATGCACCGCCGGTGCTTTGCGCTCGAACTCAGCCCGGTTTACTGCGACCTCATCGTTCGGAGGTTCATCGCCTGGGCCGGGGAGGAGGCGGTCGAGCCGCGCCTGGCCCGGCGCTACCGGATCGGCGGTGCCCATTGAACATCCGCCCTAGACCCCGCACCGGTATGCGGCCCGAACCCGACCCAGCTCCGGTCGCCTCGGTCTCCGAGCGTCCCGCTCGAGGCCGGGCCTCGGCCTCGAAGGCGCCAAGTGCACACGAGGACCAGCCCATCCTTGATCTCCTGCAGCGACTCAAGGAAGGTCGGGCGGATCCCGTCACGTTCAGTCCCGAGACCCGCCGCATGTGCGTGTCCCACTTGGGCGCCCAAGGGTACTCGGTGCCCGAGATCGCCAAGGTTCTTCGGTGCAGCGACCGGACTATCACACGCGATCGTCGCGAGCTGCAGGAGGCGTCACGGATCGAGCACGACCCGCTTCTCGCGGGCCGCATCGCCGGGCACCTCATGAGCGAAGTCCAGCACGCCATGGAGAGCCTGTCGCGGCTGGCCCGTCAACGCGATTGCCCGCACGCGGTCCAAGCCGAGTGCCATCGGGCCAGGATCGAAGTGCTCGACCGAGGCATCGTGCGGGTGCAGAGTCTTGGGTTCTTGCCCGGCGGCGGCTCGGCCGGTCCGGTTCAATCGACCTGGAACGCGGAGTCCGAAGTCCCCGAGCTCATCCGCCTGGCGAACGAACTCCCCGAGACCCGCCAGCACGTGCCCGCGCTCCAGACGCTGCTCGTCATCGCCAAGACCGCTCGAACATCGGAAGGGCCCCCAGCGCCGAGCGCGCCTTCTCAAGGGCCGCTTCCGTCATGAACCTTCGGGTCTCATCCGTGCACGTCGAGAGACTCTTCCGCGGTCAGCGGCGGGCCATGGCCGCCGCTTCACCCAGGGCCTTCGCCCGCGTCTATCTTCCGCACCACTTCACGCTTGGCTCCTCGCGGATGCACGATGACCTCTTTGAACTCCTCGGCCAGGCCGCCCGGGCACGCAACGCCCGGATCGCGGTGGCCGCGCCGCGAGGGCACGCCAAGACGACGATCGCGTGCCTTGCCAACGTGCTCTGGTGCACGCTCTTTGGATGTGAGCACCTGGTGCTCATCCTGTCCGAGACCAGGGAACAGGCGGTACAGAGGCTGGCCGACCTGCGCCGGGAGCTCACGGGCAACGAACTGTTGCTCGCGGACTTCCCCGAGTTGCGGGGCCCGCGAAGGCCCTGGAAGGAGAACTACGCCGTTCTCCCCAATGGCGCCGCCATCAAGGTCCTTGGCTCAGGGCAGGCCATCCGCGGCGTCAAACACGGGGAGCACCGGCCGGGGCTCATCATCGCCGATGACCTCGAAGGCCAGGCCCAGATCGAGTCGCCCGAACAGCGGGCCAAGCTCCGGGAGTGGTTCGAGAGGTCGGTGCTCAAGGCCGGTGGGCCCGGCACCAACATCATCGTGATCGGAACGATCCTCCACCATGATGCGCTCTTGGCTCACCTGACCAGACCGCAACCCAGGGATCTGGGGCTGGGGTGGACCGCCCGCAAGTTCCGGGCGATCGAGGCGCCAAGCTCGCGACCCGACCTCTGGGATCACTGGGAAAAAATCTACTCCGCGGCCGAGAGCTTTGAGGAGAAGGAAGGGCCGCAGGCGGCGCTGGCGTTCTTCCGGGCCAACCAGGCGGAGATGCTGCGCGGCTCGCGGGTCCTCTGGCCCGAACGCGAGGGCTATCTCGAGCTCCAGACGATGCGATTGACCGAGGGCCAGCGGAGCTTCCAGGCCGAGAAACAGAACGAACCCCTGGATGAGGCCATGTGCCTCTTCGCGCCGAGCAAGTTCCGGTACTGGGACGCCACGCCCGACTCCGAGCGGGAGGTGCAGGGCAAGTCCCGCAACCGCTGGAGGATTGTCGGGGCCATGGATCCGAGCCTGGGCAAGCGTGGAGGTGCCGGGGACTACACCGCCATCGTGACGGTGGCACGGGACGACAAGTCCGGGCTGGTGTACGTGCTCGGAGCCGAGCTGATGAGGCGCAGCCCCGATGAGATCATCGAGCGGGTGCTGTCGCTCCACAAGGTGTTCGACTACGACCAGTTCGTCGTGGAATCCAACCAGTTCCAGGAGGTGCTCGCCGACCAGCTCGCCGAACGAGCCCGGGCCAGGGGCAGGCGTCTGTGGGTCGACAAGGTCAACCACACCGGCCACAAGCAGGCCCGGGTCGAATCCATCGAGCCCTTGGTCGCTCAGGGCAAGCTCCTCTTCAGCCGCCGGCACACAGCCCTCCTGGAGCAACTCCAGCAGTTCCCCCTTGGGTCCCACGACGATGGGCCTGATGCGCTCGAGATGGCGGTGACCGCGGTGATGAGGTCCCATCAGGCGTTCAAAGTGTGGGTGCCGTTCTGAGACCGTGAGCGCCAGGATCAAGGGGAAAGTGGTCTGCCGGCACGTGACGGTGAACTTTCCGGGTTTTTTTGCGATTCGTTCCGGGATTCTGTCACACCAGACACGCAGCCCTCGCCTTTCCAAACGAGGAGGGGGTGTTGTGCTCAACGGGACACCCAGCTCCGGTCGCCACGTGATGGAGACGTCGCCGAAGGTGATGCGGCATCGGCTTGCACTGTAATCTGCCGGTCCTCCTCTCTCCTCCTCGTGTGGCCCGTTGGGCTGAAAGGCTCGACGGGCCTGTGGATCATGTCCCAGTCCCACCGCGCGGGCCCTCTTGAGGCCAAACGAACCGCCGGGCGGGCCCAGACACGACCGGGCTTGGGAGAGGAAGCGCATTGCACTTACTCGAAGCTGTGGTACCTTGGCGAACGTGTCGTGGAGGTGCCGTCTCTGACGGGGGGAGGCGGGAATGGGACATGGAGCAGCCAACCCCCAACAGCTTTGTCGTGTCGCTGCGTATGGCCGGGGAGGGACAGAAGAGGGCTGCGGCGGACCTCTTGCCGCTGGTGTACGACGAGCTGCGCAAGCTCGCCGCGGTGCGGTTGGTGCGGTCGGCGCCGCAGGTCACGCTGCAGCCCACCGCCCTGGTGCACGAGGCGTACGTCCGGCTCATCGAAGACGGCGACCCCGGCTGGAACGGGAGGGGGCATTTTTTCGGGGCGGCCGCGAACGCGATGCGGAACATCCTGGTCGACCGGGCCAAGAAGCGGGCCGCGATCAAGCATGGAGGACGGCTGCGCCGTCTTGGCCTGGATTCGATCGAGGATTCGGCCGAACTGGCGATCGACGAGATCGACTTCATCGGTCTTGACGAGGCGTTGACCGTGCTCGAGTCCGTATCGTCGGATGCGGCCCATGTCGTGATGCTGAGGTTCTTTGCCGGTCTCTCGCAGGCCGAGACGGCGGAAGTCATGGGAATATCGGTGAAGACCGTGCGAGACAAGTTCGAATACGCCAGGGCCTGGCTGCACCGCCGGCTCGCCGCCGATGCGAAGACCTGAGGTGGCCATGAACCAGGGTGATCGTGCCGAGAGCATCTTCGCCGAGGCACTCGACATTCCGGACCGGGAGTTGAGCCGCTTTCTCCGCCGGCGATGCCAGGGCGACGCGCACCTCTTGGCGGAAGTGCGGTCCTTGCTCGCGTCCCGCAAGGATGCGCAGTCCTTCCTGGAAAAGCCGGTGGCGATGTTCGTGGCCGCCGGCGACGTCCAGCCGGGCGTCGGCGAGGCTGGCGACGACCTCGTCGGTCAGCGCATCGGAGAGTATCTATTGACGGCGGTGTTGGGTGAGGGTGGGTGCGGCAAGGTGTATCTGGCGGAGCAAGGCCATCCTGTTCGAAGACGCGTCGCGGTCAAGGTGCTGCGCCCGGGCCTCCAGTCCAGGGAGATGGTGGCGCGCTTTGGCGTGGAGCGGCAGGTGCTCCTAGAACTCGAGCATCCGAACATCTGCAAGTTGTTCGAAGCGGGTACGACGGCCGGGGGGCTGCCGTACTTCGTGATGGAGTGCATCCGCGGCCTGCCTCTGACGCTGCACTGCGAGCAGCGCGGCTTGCCGGTCGGCGACCGTCTGGCCCTGTTCGTGTCGGTGTGCCGGGCGGTGCAGCACGTTCACTCGCGGGGCATCATCCACCGCGACCTGAAGCCCAGCAACATTCTGGTGACCGAGGAGGACAGCCAGCCCAAGGTGATCGACTTCGGCATCGCCAAGTCGGACGAGCACCGCAGGACTAACCCGATCCTCGCGACCCTGCCGGGGACGCCGATGGGGACGCTCGAGTACATGAGCCCCGAGCAAATCAGGGGCGTCGCTGGCGGGGTGGACATTCGGACGGATGTGTATTCCCTGGGCGTCATTCTGTATGAACTGTTAACCGGATCGCGGCCCTTCGAAGTCTCGCGCCTGAGCGTGACGGATGCACAAGCCTGGATTTTGAAGCACGAGCCGCTCCGGGCCAGCACCCGGGTCCTGCGGCTGCGCCAGCACTCGACCCCCCCGGTCACGTACCGAGAGCTCAAAGGCGACTTGGATTGGGTCGTCCTCAAGGCGATGGACAAGGAGCCGTCGCGGCGCTACACGACGGTGTCCGAGCTCGCCGCGGATGTGGAGCGCTTCCGGAGGAGCGAACCCGTCCATGCGCGCCCCCCGAGCGCGTGGTACCGGCTCCGCAAGTTCACCGAACGGAACAGGGCGTTCACCGTGGCGGCCGCGGTGGTCCTGGTCTCGCTCTGCTCGGCCACGATCGTGAGCGCCGTGTCGGCCCGGCGCGCGTGGACGGCCCGATCGCGCGCGACCGCCCTCGCCGAGCAGCGAACCCAGCTGGCGTACCGGAACAGCATTCTCGCGGCGTCCTCGAATGTTGATCGGACTCCGGATGTGGCCCGGAAGGCGCTCGACGACGCCCCTGAAGCGCTCCGCGACTGGGAGTGGCACTACCTCAAGGCGCGTGTCGAGGTGGCGCCCGCGTTCTACAACGAGAATCGCCCCATGTCGGCCCTCGCCGCAAGCGCAGACGGGAACCGGATTGCGATCGGGCTCCATGATGGGGATGTGCTGCTGTGGTCCAAGGGCTCGGTTCGGCCGCAGACGCTCTCCGGGCACACGCGGCGCATCCAGGCGTGCAGTTTCAGCCCCGATGGAAAGCAGTTGGTCTCGTGCTCCTCCGACGAATCGGTCAAACTGTGGGACCTCGAGAACTTGCGGTCGAGGCCGGTCGGCCTACACGCTCAAGGGGCCGCCGCCGCTGCGTTTGACTCCCGCGGCACACGCGTGGTGTCGGGTGGCGCCGACCGGGTCGTACGGGTGTGGGACATCACTGGCGAGGTGCGACAAGTTCGGGAGTTCACCTGCCCCGGCAAGGTGTACTCGGTGGCCTTTCTCGGGGCCGCGGACGAGCTCGTTGCAGGTGCGACCGAAGATGGGCTTATCCGAACTTGGGAGGTGGCGACGGGAGTTCGCAGGCAAGAGTGGCAGGCCGCCAAGCAGGGCATCAGGGCCCTCGCGGTCATACGCAAAGACTCCGAGCTCATCTCCGGCAGTCTGGATGGTTCCCTGGTTCGTTGGGATGCCGACACCGGACAGAACCTGCACACGTTTGTGAAGCCCGGGCGATCAGCGATCATGTCCGTCGCCACGAGCTCTGATGGGACGATGGTCGCGGTGGGGGATCAGGAGGGGCAGACCACCGTCTGGGATCGATTCACGGGTATCGGCACGGCGGAGCTGCCGGGGCAGGGCTGCGTGCAAGGCCTCGCGTTTGTGGGCTCCTCGGCGGAACTAGTTACCGCGACGTGGAATGGCTCCGCGAGATTCTGGCAAGTGGGGCCGGGACAGACCCTGAGGCACATCCGGCTGCCCTCCGGGGGCGCTGCAGCCTTCGCGTTTGCTCGCGGCTCGAGCCAGCTGGCGACCGTCTCGACCGGTGGGTACATCGGCGAGTGGGACGTCGCCACCGGGGTAGAGATCACGGGCCAAGAGTTCGGTACGTGCATCGCGCCCGCCATCGATGCCAGTGGGCGTTGGGTGGTCAAGGCAGATACCTCGGGCGGCGTGCAGGTGATCGATGTGGCCGGCGGGACGACGGCAAGGACTCTGCGAGCCGGAGATTCAGTGACCGTGAGCGCTGTAAGCACCGATGGCCTGGTCGTGGCGTGCGGGTGCGATTCTGGCGAGGTCAAGGTGTGGTTGTCGGGGGAACTGCAGATCCAGGGACTCACGGGGACCGTGGGGTGTACCGCGATCGCCGTGTCTCCGGAAGGGAGGTACGCGGCGGCGGGCTTTCGAGATGGATCGGCGGCCCTCTGGGACCTTCGAGCGCCGAGCGCGGCCGCGGTCGTGGGTCAATGGAGGTACCCAATCGCCGCGGTTGCGTTCAGCCCGGGCTCGGACCGGGTGGCCTTCGGTCTGCAGGACAGCTCTGAGGCGACTGTCCGCGTCGTGCGCACCGCGGACCGCACCCAGGTCATCGCGTTCGGCGATGCGACGGCGGGGGCCCGCACGATGACGTTCAGTCCGTCGGGTCGTCGCATCGCGATCGGCGGCTCGAACCAGACCGTGCGGATATGGAGTGCGGACGACGGGCAGGAACTGCTGGCCACACGGACCCTCGATGCGAATGCCACGGCCCTCGCGTTCAGCCCAGACGGTCTCTCCCTGGCAGCGTGCACGACGGCTGGCAGCATTTACATTTGGGGCGGTGCCTTGTCGCAATGGCGCTGGACCGCCGGGAACCCGGAATAGCCGCGTCTACGCGGGGTCGGCCGCTCCTCCATCGAGAGGCACGCCCGCACACTCGGTCGTCAGGTCCCAGCCGTTGGTGGTGTCGTAGGGATACCACTTCTTGAGTTCCGGGTGATAGCAGCACGACACCACGGTTGAGGGCGGCTGCTTCGACTTGTCGCCGCCCATGGACACGCAGGCTGTGGGTTTGGGTTCCAGGATTCGGTCGCCGGTTGATGCCACGAGCCACCTCCAATGATGAGCGCCCGTTCGCCGGTCGGTGACGCACCTGCCGGCTCGAGACGCATCTGGGTTGGCAGCCCCGCCCCACCTGCCTCTGCGGTTCAGTACGAGATTGCCGGTCATCTCCAACCATTGTTGTGGGAGAAAAGCGCCAAATTCACTCAACAAACGTCGGGCGGAGCCGCGCCGGCACCTCTTGCCCGGACGGTCCTCACCGATTCTCCAAAGAACTTCTTAACAAATCTGGCAGAATTCCCTCCCCGGCGAAGGCGGATTTCCGGACTGTCCTCTCGGCGGCAGGCGCCCGGAGTGGGACCGGCATTGTCAGTGCCGTGGAGGCACACCGGACCCCTACGCCGACAGAGAAAGGCGTTGCGTGACTGCTCACATGTCCCAGCTCAAGGGCCTCGGTGAAAAAGGGCCTGCCGCCGAGGCAGGCGAAGGCGAACGGGCCGCCCGCTGGTCGCGAGCTGCGCCCCTCATCCAGGTGTACGCCAGGTCGCCGCGGCCACGCGCGAATCGGGTGCCCTCGCCGTCCGACCAATGGTCCGCGGCCCTTCACTCGAGAATCTGCAAACTCTGCCGGCCCTACGCCATCTCGCAGGTCGCGCTGCTGACCGGAACGAACCCCGAGACGGCGAGGCGTTACCTCCGAGGTCTGTCGTCCCCGTCGCCCGAGTTTTTGGCCGCTCTGTGCGAGGCGTTCGATGTGTCCGCCGATTGGGTGCTCCGCGGCATCGGGACCCCACACAAAGGAAAGCGTCCGGGCTAGGGCCCGCGCCGCTCGCGAGTGTTCTCGTTCAGGCACACGACGTGGCGGTTGAGGCGGCCCGGCGAACACGAGGCGGCCGGGCCGCTTCACGGGGCGGGCACCCTCGCCCGTGCGTGCGCGGGCCGAGCCGCCCGCGGGGCCGAGCTGGGGGTCGGTCGCTGGGTCAGTTCCACAGCGGGGGGACGGGCGACGGCCGGCCCCCCATGGGTGTCATCGTGCGTTGACGTCATGGCGGGCGAGAGCAACGCGGCGCGGCCGGGTTCGTGCGCACGTCCGAACGTCGTGCAAACCTCACAAGTGTGTCGTCCGAAAGTGATTGACACTCATCCGCAATCGTGTACCGTGTGCGTTTGGGAGGACAGCCGCGCGATCGCGCGGCGCGAGGAAGCGTGCCGGCCGAGAGGCGTGGCCTGAAGATTGGAGGTTGCCGTGTCGAACGAGGGTGTGTTTCGATTCATGACCGTGCGGCCCGCCGTCCTGCCTCCTTCGGTAACGGAGAAGGGCCGCCACGCCGTTCACGGCGACAGCGGGGGCCAGGAGGGGCTGTTTCCCATTCTGAGGCAGGCCCGGCAATCGGGCGCGCCGCGTGAGCGAACTCTTGCGCTGGTGGAAGAGTTCAGTCGTGGCGACCGCTACGTTCGAACGCTGTCCAACTTGCCCCTCGATATCGCCCAACTCATGCGCTGGATGCTGGACTCGGCCAAGACGGCCCTCAACACCATGAACGTTGCCGAAGCGATCAGGACTCTGACCGGGCAGGCGCTGCCGACGCTCGTTGCGTCGGCGGAGTTCCAACTCACCGCCCAACGGTTGTTCGAGACCGTCGCGGCCGATGCCCTCCTCAACCGCCCCCGCAAGGGGCGGGGCGATGATCTGACCACGGCCCTGAAGCTGATCCACTTCATGCGGCTCGCCGCCGACAGTCCGGAGGCATTGAGCACGAACGAGCCGCTCGGCTCGGTCATCTCCCGCATGGTGGTGGTCGTCCCCGATTCGGTGCGGGTGAATCTGGTGGACCCTTCTCCGGCCGAGCCACCGCCAGCGCCGGTCGACCCACCCCAGGCGGACGACAGCAAGATGCGCGGCAGGCTGGACGAGCTCATCGCCGCCCGGCGCGAGCTGCTCCTGACAACCGGGGAGGATGATGCCCTGGAGGCCGAACGGCGCGAAGCCCCGCCGGTGCCGCAACCGCCGCCGCCGGGTCCACGCGGTGACGGACGCGCTGAAGGGCGCTCACCCGAGCGAATCGGTCTGACCGGCGCCGTCCGTCTCAAGGCGCAGGTGGGCAACCGGCTTCGCGCCGGAACACAAGCCGTGATCCGGGACATGCGCCTCGACCCCGGTCAGCTCAATCCGTTCAGCGCGATCCGGGCGATCGAAGCGGAGATCCATGAGCTCAGCGGGAAGCTGTCCGCCCCCGCCGGCGGTGAAGCTCTCCGGCTCGGCGGCGCCACGCTCGACCTGCGGACACTCAAGAACACGCTCGGGTACTACGGCACGGCCAAGCCGGGGTCGTTTCCGGCCACGGTGCCGTGCAGCTTCGCCGCCGGCGTTGGCGACCTGCTCATCGTCCGCCAGAAACTCAAGGCCTACGAGCTGGGCGACTTCGCGCACGTCGAGAACGTCCTTGCCGGAGAGGTGCGTGAACGCAAACATCGCCGCTTGAACGTGCGGGAGGAAGTTACGGAGATCGAGACCGAGGAAGAAACCGAACGCGAGCGGGACCTCCAGAGCACGGAACGCAACGAACTTCAAACGGAGGCCGAAAAGACGGTCAAGAGCGACTTTGCTCTCGACTCGGGCCTGCAGGTCTCCGGCTCCTACGGCCCGGCGGTGAGCTTCACCGCCAGCCTGAACGCGAGCTACTCCACGTCTACGGAGGAGGCTCAGCGTAAGTCGACCACGTACTCACGCGAGGTCATCGACCGCAGCGCCGAACGCACCAAGCAGCGCACCCGCGAGCTGCGCCGGCGGCGACTGCTGGAAGAAGTGGAAGAGCACAATCTCCACCGCGTCGAGAACACCACCCCGCCCCGCTCGCACATTCGGGGCATCTATCGCTGGCTCAACAAACTCTACGATGCGCAGATCTTTAACTATGGCCAGCGCATGATGTACGAGTTCACCGTGCCCGAGCCCGCGGCGTTCCTGCTCTACGCCCTCATCGAGAACCCTCCCAAGAACCTGGAGCTCGTCAAGCCCGAACCTCCCCGTTACGGCAGCGGGCCGCTGCGGCCGGCCAACCTGTCCCTGTCCAACTACCAGGACTATGTGGCGCGCTACGGCGTCACCAACGCTCCCCCGCCCCCATCGGCCTTTACCGTCGCCTCGGTGTTCGACAAGCAGGACGGCCACGAGGAAAACAACTTTGGCCGCGCGTCGAAGGTGACTGTTCCCGACGGGTACGAGGCGTATGCCACCGTGGTGAGCACCGACTTCGTGTTCACGCAGGGGACGCCCCCCGGGTACCGCGTGATGCTGGGAGATGTTCTGGAAGACCGGAGCAACGTGGCCGGGGCGATGTTCCGCCTGTTCCCGCGCAGGTTCCGTGGGGAGCTGTCGGTCTCGTACCAGCTCATGAACGTCCGGTCGTTCGCGCTCGGTGTCGATGTGTTCTGCTCGCTCACCACCGAGGGATTCGCGAAGTGGCAGCAGGGCATGTACGACGCGATCATGGAGGCCTACCAGCGGCAGCAGGCCGATTATGAGGAGAAGGTTGCCGCGGCGTCGATCTCCGACGGAGTCAAGATCCTTGGCCGGAATCCACTTGAAAACGCACGATTGATCCGCGATGAGCTCAAGAAGCTGGTCATCATGTTCCTCACGAACTCGCCGTATATCAACATCAACGACTTCTACAGCAGCGCCGAGCCCGTGATGAACCTGTCCAAGGCCTGCAAGGACGGCAAACGCATCCGCTTCTTCGAGAACGCCTTTGAGTGGCACAATATTCTGTACGTGCTCTACGCGTACTTCTGGGGTCGTCACGCGCGCTGGATATCAGCTATCCACTTCACCGATCCCGACCCGGACTTTGCCGCGTTCCTCAGGGCGGGCGCGGCCCGTGTCCAGGTTCCCGTTCGTCCGGGCTTTGAGAAGGCCGTCGCCCACTTCTGCCAGTTCGGCGATATCTGGGACGGCAATGATCCACCCCTGATCAATGATGACCTGTATGTACCGATCATTGACGAGATCTCCGAGAACCTCGGAAAGCTCGACGAGGGCGTGCCTTACCCTCCCGGCACCAGCAAGCCCTGGGAAGTCAGGCTTCCGACCGACCTCGTGGTCCTCCAGGACTTGAGGGAGATCAAGACCATCCACGATGTCATGACCGGCCAGCCGGTGGACCTGGGCTAGCTGGTATCGGTAACGTGCTATGGACACCTATGTTCTGGTCGCGGGCGTTGACTACGAGTTCAAGGGAGTTTCATTTCGGGAGTTCTGCGACAATCGCCGAAAGCAGATTGTCGCCGCGAATCACCGGCACGAAGAGTTGTTCTTTGTGACGGTCGACTTCCGCAAGGGCAAGATCGAGACCCACACCGTAACCTATCCGGACGGTAAGCGGACCGAGGTGTCGGGTGATGCGACGCCGGCGGGGATTCGCGGGATCACCAAGGCCGACTATGACCGGTCGACCGACAGCGACGGCGAAACGCACTTCAGGCTGAAGAAGGGCCTGAGTGACATTCTCTCCGTTCTCAACGTCTACGCGGTCGTGCGTGCCATCGGCGCCGATCCGGCCCGGCAGCACACCCTCAAAGAGTTGAGCTTCTTCGCGCACGGGTTCTATGGTGGACCGGTGCTCGTCAACAGCTTTGACGATGAGCCGAGCGCCGCCCGCGACGGCGACGACAAGGATCCGCGGGCCTCCAAGGACTTCATCGCTCCGACCATGGATGCCGCCGCCCTGAAGGAGTTCGGTGACGCCTTCCACTCCGATGGGTACACCTGGATCTGGGGATGTGCCTTCCCTCGCACCACCCATGAGATCTTGTGGAAGATCGAGCACAGCAAGCAGTACAAACCCCTCGGTCTGACGGACGAGTCAGTGCTGGAGGTGGGGTTCAATGCGGCTCAAGCCACGCAGCTTGCGGGGTGGCTGACTGGCTTGGTCTCCTTTCCCACCGATGGAAGGAAGAAGGTCTCCATCAAGTTCAAGTACCTGAGACACTACTTTTGTATGAGATCGGTCGGGACCTACGCCTTTCAGATCGCGTCCAACACCGGCCGGGATGCCTTCAGCGCCGTGATCGGTACTTACGCCGATTATGACGACGGATCGAGACCGCTGATGCACATCCACCGCGGGTTCGGCAGGCACCTGGCATTTTACAAGAACTACCTTGGATTCGGGTTCGACCCTGAGAAGCGGGGCTATGGCCGTTACGAACCCACACTGTCCTGCACGCCACCAGCTCCGGAACCCCCGGCAGCCCCGTGAAGGCGTGACGCTATCTGCGGGCCGATGGTCGTCACCGCGCGTTAAGTAGGCACCCGCGACGCACAGCGGGGGGGGATGCCAGTACTGAGCGCCCTCAGCTCCAGCGTGCGACCAAGTTCGATAACACCGAAGAACGACCCCGGAGTGCCCGGGGTCGATCATGCGCCGGCGGAAGTCAGCGGGTCGATTTGCCTGTGGCGAAGAGTCCGCGTCCAACCTTCTTGAAGCGCGCCGAGGCTCCCTTGTCCTTGATCTCGCGGACGATGGCGCTGTGGATCGTGGCCGCAGGCGTCTTGCCGTCGGTCTTCCACAGGCCCAGTTCCAGGATCTTCGAGGTGAGATCGCCGCAGCTCAAGGGCTGCTTGCTCTTGGCCAGCACGTGCGCTGCGGCATCCAATCCGCTGAGCCGCTTGGAGCTCTTGGCTTTGTCAGCCTTCGGCTTGGGAGGCTTCGTGCGGTCGCCCGTGGCATCAGTGACCGTGTGAGGCTTCAGCTCGTCCTTCGCGATGACGGTGAACTGGCCTCCGGACTTCTTCGATGTGCTCTTCTTCACAGTGTGCTCCTTCTGAAAGTGCGGGCCCCGACACAGGGCCCGTGGTGCACATACAGGAGCGACACCCCGAACATGGCAAGGCGAATCCGCAGGATTGCGCAAGTGGGTGGTTGCCCACGTGCGCAGTGGCTGAACCATCCGGCTCGCAACTTTGCGGCGTCGCACAAGGTGCAGCAACTGGCTCAGGCTCGATTGTGCGGGCTGAAAGTACCACACTGGATTGTCACGACGATTCCCGGAGAGGCACGGCAGTTCCTTGAGACCTACGGTCAGGAGCGGTGCGTCACAGGCTGAGCAGCCTGCGGCACCGCAGACAAGAGAGCCACAGACAATGCGCCGAATGTGACACCCGCCGATGGAATCTCGCCCCACCCTATCCCCTCGCGACACCCAACTCATCGAGATCCGCGGCCGCCATCGCTTGATCGAAGAGCTGATCCGGGCGGGCCTGGAGGTCGCTATCCCGTTTCGCGACCGGGGTGTCGATGTCATCGCCTACGCGGAGCGGGCTCCGGGGAGATTTCAGGCCTTCCCGATCCAGCTTAAGGCGGCGACCACGACGTGCTTCGGCATCGATCGCAAGTACCAGTCCATCGCGGGCCTGCTCATTGTGCACCTTTGGCACCTTGGCGAGCCCGGTAAAGAACAGTTCTTTGCGATGACGTTCGGCGAGTGCCTGCGGGTTGCGGAAGATGCCGGGTGGACCAAAACCGACTCCTGGAATCGCGGAAAGTACACTGTGACGCGAGTGGGCCAACGGCTCGCTCAGCGTCTGGAATCGTTCCGCATGACCACGCCAGAGCAGTGGCAAGCCCGCATCGCGACGGCGAGCCAGGAGAAGTGAACCGCAATGAGCCTCAAGAAAGGTTTGCCGCGAGCAATCGCGAACGCGAATGTCGCGAGTGCGCCATCGCGGTACTGGCAGGTGGCGGCCGGATCGTCGAGTCGGGACTATTCGGATGCGTTCCTGCGGCATGGGCTGGCGTTCGTCGGCGATGACAAGTACATCGCCACCATCCAAAGCGTGCGTCCGGGCGATGTGATCGTCCTCCGGTCCGGACTTTCCAAGGTTGCAGCGGTCGGCCGTGTCGTGGAGCGAGATGGGCGCTGCTCGGGAACCGGCGACAAACAGTGGCTTACGGACTTCGACGGCTGGAACCTGCCCGGGTACTGCTTCGTTGAGTGGCACGCACTTCCCGCTCCCGTTGCTGTTCAGGGCCTGACGCGCGGAACGTTGCGCAGGCTCCGCGATCGCGAAGCGTGTGAGAAGGTTCGTAAGCTGCTTTCTCGGACTTCGCCCATGCGTTCCGTTGCGCCCGAGCCGGCGCCCACGAAGCGCGTAAGTGATGATGACATTCTCGAGTTTCTTGTGCGTCATGGACTGCGCCCCGCGGCGGCCGATGAACTGACGACCACGCTGCGCCGAATCCGGCTCTTAGCGAAGTACTACTACACCGAGTGCGAATGGGAAGATGTGCGGGAGCACGAAACCCGGTCGTTTTTGATACTGCCGTTTTTGCTCGCCCTGGGTTGGCCCGAGCAAAGGTTGAAGATCGAACTGGGAACTGGAAGCGGTGGGCGCATCGACGTTGCGGGCTTCCGGCGGCCGTACTGCCGCAACAAGGAAGGAGTGCCCAACGATGAGGACTGCGTTCTAATCCTGGAGGGCAAGGGCTTCCAGTACGGTCTCGTGCACGCGCCGGACCAAGCGCGCAAGTACGCTAAGCGATTTCCCAACTGCCACACGCTGATCGTGTCCAACGGGTACTGCTACAAGACTTACCAGCGCCAGAAGGGATCGTTCCCCGACGTTCCGACCGCATACTTGAATCTACTGGATCCGCGGGACGCATATCCGCTCGATCCAGTCCGAGTTCGTGGCTGCATGGACGTGCTGAGGGCCCTCATACCGCACGAGTGACTGTGCTCGGTTACACCGGAGAAAGACCCCGGAGCGTGCCGGGGTCGAGGAGCGAATTGGCTCGATTGTTCAGGCCGACTTCGTCGCGGCGAAAAGTCCGCGTCCAGCGCGCTTGAAGCGCGAGTCCTTGCCCTTGGCCTTGATCTCACGCAGGATCGCCGCGTTGATCGTCGCGGACGGCGTTTTGCCACCGGTCTTCCAGAGGCCGAGATCCATGATGCGCTTGGTGAGATCGCCGCAGGTCATGGGCCCTTTGCTCTTTGCCAGAACCTGTGCGGCGGCATTGAGACCGCTGGCTCGCGGCTTCTTGGTTTCACCGGTCTTGGTCGCTGGCTCGCGCTTCGGCTTTGTCGGCGTTGACGTGTCCGCGGACTTGGGCTCTACGTGCTTCGACTCTTTGGCCTTGGGTGCGGGTGGCGTGGGTGCGGTCTTCGTGTTCTTCTTCATGAACGGGGCTCCTGAAAAGTGCTTGGTTCCCGACACGGGAACCGTGGTGCACATACAGGCTGAATCTCGCCAAGATGGCAAGGCGAATCTGACCGGATTCGTCAAGTGGGTGTGTGCTCACATGTGCCACGGCGCGAGTTGCCCACAATCGCTTCGGTACATCGAACTCGCCTTGCCTTCGGGCACCCGATAGGCCTGTATGGACGCCAAGCCGGGTCGCCCGGCCAAAGGAGTCCATGCATGGCGAAAAGACCAAAGCCGCAACGACCCGCGCGGGAGGCCAACAGACGCGCAACGGGCCACGACGCGGGGGTCGTCGAGGGCGGAGGGCCCGAATCCCCAGGATTCGACGACCTCGGGCCCACGGCCCAACGTCGGGCCGACGGGTGGGCAAGGGAAGAACCGGAGATTGTGGAGCCTCAAGCCCGGACCGCGTTTCGCGGACGGCCTGATAGCCGCCGCGCCGTGGTGGCCGTCGGGTATCTTCGAAGGTCAACCGACCGCCAGGAACAGTCGATTCCAGACCAGAAGAAGGTTGTTGAGGATTACTGCGCCGAGCACGATCTCAAGCTCATGCGCTGCTATGTGGACGACGCGATCAGCGGCACCAGCACCGTTGGCCGCAAGGCCTTCCAGCAGATGATGTCCGATGCGCAGCGGCCGGAGTGCGCGTTTGGTGTCGTGGTCTGTTATGACGTCAAGCGCTTTGGCCGCGTCGACAACGATGAGGCTGGGTACTACCGACATGTGCTCAAGACCCACGGCGTCGAGGTCGCCTACGCCAGCGAGAACTTCACGGGCGACTACACCGATGACCTGCTCCGGCCCGTCAAGCAGTGGCAGGCTCGTCAGGAGTCAAAGGATCTATCCAAGGTAACCATTCGCGGGCTGATGTCTAAGAGCGGCACCGGGCAGTGGATGGGTGGGGCACCGCCGTTCGGGTTTGACCTGCGCTACGAGAGCCAAGCAGGGCAGTTCTTGTTCTACCTGCGGTACATGCCCGATGGCCGCAAGCAGATGTTCAACCAGAAATGGAAGCTGGTCCGGACTCTTGAACGCGGGGAGAGCGTCGCGGTCTCGCGCAAAGACCACTGCAACCTGATTCCCAGCGATCCCAAGCGTGTCGAAATCGTCCGGCGGATCTACCGCATGTATATAGAGGAAGGGAGGGGCTTCAAAGCCATCGCCGATGTCTTCAACCGTGAGAAGGTGCCGCCCGCGCGAGGCCCGGGTTGGGCGGAGCACTACAGCGGACAATGGGCGATGACCACGGTCAGGGCCATCCTGATCAACCCGGCCTACTGCGGGGATATGGTCTGGAACCGAAGAACCGACGCCCGGTTCCACAGGATCAAAGAAGGTGTTGCAAGCGAGCGGAAGGATGTGCGGGCGCGGCGTCTGGAGAACAACCATCCGACTGATTGGACCGTCGTCCGGGATGCGCATCCGGCCATCTTGCCGCGGCGCACCTGGGAGATGGCGCGCCAGATGATTGAGGCAAAGCCTGCCTCAGAGAGCCAGCGCGGGGTTGATCAACGGTCGGGAACTGCTGCTGGCGGGGATCGTGAGTTCAGAACGGTGGGAGGGGTGGGGGGGTGGACGGGGCCGCGATCCCGGTTCCTGCTATCCAAGCTCGTGACGTGCGCCCGTTGCGGCAGCCGGTATGAGGGCTACACCATGCGGAGCAGCAAGGCCGCGGCCGATGGCGAACGGGTCAAGACCTACTACTACGCGTGCGGAGGATACATCCGCCGCGGCAAAAGCGTGTGCGACCTGGGCGAAGTGCCGCAGCTCAAGTTCGAGGATGCCGTGATCCGGGCGGTGGTGGGGTACTACCAGCGGTACACGGGTGAGGACGGCAAGCTCGTTCTCGGCACGGAAATTCGCAAGCTACTGGGTGTCGAGGGTGACGAAGTCGGGCAGACCCAGGAGAAACTGAAGAAACAGCTGGACAAACTCGACGCGACGACCCGCAGGCTGCTGGACAACATCACGCCCGCGAACACCGCGGCGGTCGAAAGGCGGCTTAGGGAAATCGATGTTGAGCGGGTGACTGTTGCCGCGAAGCTGGAGGCGTTAGAGCGGGTAGGGCTGTCCAAAGCGGAGGTGCGAGACCTGATTCACGAGACGTCGGGGTTCATCTCCGGCTTGGAGGCCCGACTGCGGGAGGGGCCGCTGGGGAATAGGCAGGCCGCATTGCGCCGGTGTGTCGGCGAAGTACGATTCAAGCAGCGCTCCGGCGCGGTCGCAAGGGTCCTGACGGTCCCGGTGGCAGCGCGGGAGTCAAGTGGCAACGATTGGGTCGCGGTACACTTGGAACATCTGGATTAACGTGTCGCCCGGCCTGGGGAATCGACCCCCCCAAAAACGACCCTCCGGGGATCAACAACCCCCGCCGTCATGCTCTTCCGAGCAGGTCCTTCACCTCTCGGACACAGAGCGCGGGGATGTCAAGGGTGGCGAAGTCGATGACGGCAACGCGAGCCAGGCATTCCTCAGGCGTCGCGTCTTCGGGGAACTGGATCTTGTCGCGTAACGCCAGCGCCGTCGCTCGCGACAGACTGAGAGCAATCAGATTGAGCGCGATCCGATCGGAGGCACCGCATTCCAGATAGACATGGAATGGTTCCAGCGCGTCGGCGCTAGCAGTCTCTCCCCGCTCGCGAAGCACCAGATCGAGGATGCTGTTGTAGGCCATGTAGTACTTGACCAATCGGAACCGGATCGCTTCCTCAAGCGTTTTGAGGAGTTCACGAATCGACGCAGAGAGGGACTGTTCAGTTCCTTGAGCCCGGAGATACGCGAGCCTTTGGGCAATAATGGCGCTGAGTGGTTTGTTGTAGATCCATTGGATCGCCAGCCACTTGTAAAAGAGATAGCTGTTATTGTCGACGCCTCCGAGTGTCTCTTGCACCGTCTGAATTATGCTTCCCATCCGGTCATTGGCGCCGGGAGTGCCAGGCCGAAGCGGGATGAGGCTCGCCGGCTCCGGCTCCTGTCGAAGCCGCATGTAGAGCGATTGCATTCGATCTGGACGAACGGCTCGGTTCGCGTCCAAAACTTCCGTCGGCAGCGTGATCTGAAGGGCCGCAACCTGCTGAGCGGTGGCCCCAAGCGCCGCCGCGTTCTCGTCCGTTTTCCATCGCGACTCGGCAAGGTCGCGCTCGCCCCGTACGAAGTCGCAGTAGACTTTCCCCAGCGCTGCCTCTCCGTAGTCGAGCTCCTTTCCCGACGCCTGGTTGTTTAGTACCTTCTGGATGATCGTGCCGCCGTCTGACATCGCCGTATCCATCGCGGAGCTGATGTCCTGAAGTGCTTCGCCCTCAAACGATCTCTCTTCCCAGTCGGCCGGGCGAAGACACCACACGTTACCGTGAAATTCTCTGAGCAAGCGCCCGGCCCGGCCCGCAAGGTTGAGAAAGTCTCGCCGCTGCATCGGGTTTCCAGCGCCGCGTTTCGGGTTTTCGATGACGATGTGACGAGCGGGAAGATTGACTCCCTGCAGGAGGGTACTGGTGCAGCACACATACTGAAGCTTCCCATCACGGCACAGGTCTTCTACACGTGCCCGGACAATTGCTGGCATGAAACCGTAGTGGTACGCGACACCGTGTGGAAGACAGGTGATCAATGGGTACTCGGGGTGGATGTCAGCGCGAATGAACTCCACAAGTTCGCGAATGTCGGGATCGATGTCGGCAGGCACCGCACGGCCCTCGATGAGCGCGGCAGCCAGCTCCTCAGTATCTCCCGGATCATTGGCGTAGAGCAGAGTGCTCTCGTCATCCCGTGTCACGGCCCTTGCCAGGGCCGCTCGCTGCTTGTACGTTCCGCCGCGAAGCTCAAAGCCGAGTTCGCGGACGCCAAGATCGAGCGACGCTGCGCCGCTGACGAGTTGGACGAGGGCGCGGGTCTTCTTCCGATGCACTTCTGATACAAGAATCAGGTTCTGTGAAACCGGGGATAGCATCCGCACCATTGATCGGCCGACGTCTCGGCGCTGGACCACGTCCAACAGGAATTCAGGATTTCGGGTAAGCGGGCTCGCGAAATGGACCTCGGCATCTGGAGACTTGATTAGGACAGCCTCGATCGCCGTCTGCAGGATGACACCTCGCGCTTCGTCCCTGATGCTTTGGGCCTCGTCCACCACGAGCGTTGTTATCCACTGATCGCCATCCCGAGAGTGGAGGAGGCTCAAAAGCCGTTCTTGGGTCAGCACGAACACGGCGCCCTGCGGTGCTGTCTCCTGAGCAATCGGGAACGGCACCGAACGCACCGGCACGGCATCCAGGCCAGATCGCCGGAGATGATCCCGGATGGAGAGGGTCACCTCCCGAATCAGCGCGCGGGTCGGCACCACATACACAACGCAGGCGGGACCGCCTCGTCGAAGCCGACGGATCAAATCGAGCCCCAGAATGAATGACTTGCCTGCGGACGTCGGAGCCGACACGCTGACGGATGTCGCGGAAGCAAGCGAGGCAAGGAACTCGTGCTGAAAGTCCGTCAACGGCAAGGGGCGCTGATCCGGACCACTCACCGTGTTTTCAAGTTCGCGTGCGATCCGCTCAAGTCCCAAGCGAGCTGGGGCTTCTGGGATGTTCTCCTCGCCGCCTGCGCATCGCTTGCGAAGCAGCCGCCGGCCGGGAAAATTCCCGATTCGCGACAGCACAACATCGGTCGCCGACACGAGCCCAGGAATCCGGTTCTCGAACAACTCGATCAATCGGGTGCCAATTTCATAGGCAACCGCCCGCTCAGGCGCCTCGGCCGCAAGGGACAGCACGGAAGCCCGCCCAAGCAGCCTCCGGGCCTCGTCTTCGGAGATCGTGGGAGCCTCCTCAAGCGGAGTGCCCGGGAGCTGGACCGCAAGGTCAGAAATCAGGAGCTTCCGAAAGAGATCCGGAAACCAGGGGGGTTGATCCTGCGACAGCATCGTGAGCAAGTGCAGGCACAACGCGTTTCACTCCATCGCATGGTTGAACGCGTCGCGGAACGCTTGAACGCTGGTGAACGGGAGAAAGAACACCTCGAAGCGGTACTGGTTCCTTTGACAGTTGTTGAAACGCGTCTGCAGGAGGCTGTGCAGGCGAGGAGCGTCCGCAAGGTACTGTCGCTGGTACTCTGCCTCTATCGCTGCGAGCGCTTGCGCCGGCGTGGCGCCTGTCATCGCCCAGTCATACCCGATCAGGCACGCATGATTGATCCGGGCATCTGGCGGAGGCTTGCCCGTGTCGAGCACCTCCACGACGGCGCGCTTCAGGTGCTCGTCAACACCCTTGAAGTGCTTGGTCACCATCGCATACTCGTGTTCCCGCATCCCATTCGCGTGGAAACCCTCGATGCTAGTGAACGCGCTCGTGAGTGCGGCTCCGACGTCCGTGTAGAGCTTGGATTCCCCAAAGTAGACATCGACGAGATTGTCAACCGGATCCCATCGCATGTGGATGCCGTCCGAGCCGTTCGCCTTCTGTCCATTCTCGAACCCTCGGCCAAACAGGTTCGACTTTGTCTTGTTCTGAAGGTGGGCTTGCGATAGCCCCTCGGCAATATCGCCGCCGACATGCATCGTGAATCGGACGGCTCGATCGATCGCATGCCTGAGGCCGAGGTTCATCGGCGTGAGCCGCGTAACACCGTGAAATGCCCGAAACATCTTCTCGCCACGGATGAGTTCACCCTTCCGGCGGCGTGGACGACTGCGGGTAGATAGAGGGTTCGCGTCTTGGCCATGCCAGGTCTTATCCACGAGCCGAGCGAGGTCGGTGTCTTTTGGAAAGAGCTACGGCTCGTTTAGTCCGTGCGGTCCCAAGAACTTGGGTCCGTCGAAGTGAATCATGTGGTCAGAATTGTCGGCAAGCCAACTCAAATGTTCGTCACCCGGCCTTGTTCGAACCCGCGTCATTTGAGCGGTGTGTTTATGAATCAATGCGAAGGGGATTCGAGCCCGCGTTGCCAACCGCATGGGCGCTGTCCCAGAGGGGGATAGGCACCTATCAATCTCCAAGCACAATGACCCCGGCGGGATTCGAACCCGCGTTACCTCCGTGAAAGGGAGGTGTCCTAGACCGGGCTAGACGACGGGGCCGCGGCCGCCATGGGCGGCGGAATAGGGGGCGATTGTAGGCGGTGGCGCGGGCGATCTTCGACCCATAAGAACGGCCGGGGGTCACGATGGGGAAGGAGGTGTCGTCCGAGAGGCGGTGGTAGGGCCGTCATCTGGCGGACGACGCCGGGAAGGTCGATAGAAAGGACATGCTCCGATTGAAATGGTGCGCCGTGTGTGCGATGGGCGGGCTTCTGGCCGGTGGGTGCGCTTCGGCCTGCCATGATGAGGGCCGGCCCGTGAGTGATGCCGAATCGTGGACGACCGCGCAGGTGTCGAGCCCCGGCGTCAAGGTGTGCGAGTTGGTGGGACGGGACTCGATCGTTCAGGTGATGTCGACGGAGATGGGCACTCGGTACACGCTGTGTACGGCAGACGGTGAGATGGTCGCGTCGAACCTCGATGCGTCAGGGCTGGCGAAGCTGCGGCCGGATCTCAATCCTGAGTCGATTCAGGCGGACTGGGGACGGGGCCCCTTGATGCTGGCGGACGAGCGCGAGTAGCGCTCCGCGTACGATTCGGAGATGGGGCAAAGCCCGGAGCGAAATTCAGAGCCACCGGTCACGCCGCTGCGGCTGCCGCGGCGGGTGGACACTGTCGTGGTGTACGGCGGCATGTTTGATCCGCCGCACGAGTTTCACACGAGCGCGGTGCCCGGATTGGTCAGCGAGAGCCTCGGTGCCCGGGCCTTCGTGCTGTTCGTGCCGGCCGCGAAGAGCCCGCTCAAGCCGCGCGGGCCGGTGGCGAGTGACACAGAGCGAGTGACGATGCTGCGGCGTGCCGTTGGCCGTGGCCGCGTGTGGACTGATGAGTGCGACCGGGCGAGGTGGCTACGAGCGAGGGGGCGAGAAACAGCGAGCTACACGATCGACACCCTCCGGCGATTGAGGTCGATCCTGCCGCGGGACGTGAAGTTGCGATTGCTGATCGGGACGGATCAGGCGGTGGACTTTCACCGCTGGAAGGGCAGCCGGTCGATCATCCGCCTCGCGGAGCCGCTGGTGATGGTGCGCGGGGCGTTGTCTACGCCGGGGGCGCTCACGCGGGCGATGGACAAGAAGTTCTGGGCCACGACGGAACGCGCGGCGTGGGGAAAGCGACTGCTCACCAACGCCGCGATTGAAGTGTCATCGACCGAAGTGCGTGCGAGCATCGGCGTCAAGCCGGATGCCGCAGATTGGCCGCATGTGCCGGCGCGGGTCGCGAACTACATTGCCGCTCATGGGCTGTACGGTGCCCGTCGGCAGGGCACTCGCCGCTCGTCGGCCCTTCGCCCGCGCGCCGATTGACTCAGCAACGTTCGCTCAGCGGACGAGCTTCTTGAGCTCCGCCGCCTTGTCCGTCTTCTCCCAGCCGAAGAACTCGAGCTTCGCGCCGCGATGCTCGCGCTTCACTCGGTCGTAGTACTGGCCCTCGTACGGGGCGCGGCCGAAGTGGCCGTGACGCGCGGTGGGGCTGTAGATCGGCGTGCGGAGCTTGAGCGTCTCGATGATGCCGCGGGGAGTGAGCTTGAAGAGCTGGCGGACCGCATCGGCGATCTTGCCTTCATCAGCCTTGGCCGTGCCCTGGCAATCGACCAGGACGCTGGTGGGGTCGGCGACGCCGATGGCGTAGGAGAGCTGAACTTCGCAACGGTCGGCCAGGCCCGCCGCGACGATGTTCTTGGCGATGTACCGGGCCATGTACGCGGCGGAGCGGTCCACCTTGGTCGGGTCCTTGCCCGAGAAAGCGCCACCGCCGTGGCGGCCCATGCCGCCGTAGGTGTCAACGATGATCTTGCGGCCGGTGAGGCCCGTGTCGCCGTGGGGACCACCGATCTCGAAGCGGCCGGTGGGGTTCACGTGGACGGTGATGCCCGGGTTCCACCATTCACGGAGGACAGGCTTGAGCACGTGCTCGATGATCTGCTTCTTCAGGTCGCCCTGGCGCTCGTTCCACATCGGGTCGTGCTGAGTCGAGAGCACGAGCGTGTCGACGCGGACGGGTTTGTGGCCGTCGTACTCGACCGTGACCTGGCTCTTGGCGTCGGGGCGGAGGCCGGGAACCTTGCCCTCGCGCCGGACGTGGGCCTGCTGCTCGATCATGCGGTGAGCGAGCTGGATCGGCAGGGGCATGAGCTCGGGAGTTTCGTTGCAGGCAAAGCCAAACATCATGCCCTGGTCGCCGGCGCCTTCGCGGTCGACGCCCATGGCGATGTCATTGGACTGCTTGTTGAGCGCGACCATGACGCCAACCGAGTCGGCGTCGAAGCGCATGTCGCCGGAGGTGTAGCCGATCTCGCGGACGGTTTCACGGACCAGGTCCGGGATGCTCACATAGGTATTTGTGGTGATTTCGCCCGCGACGACGACCAGCCCGGTGCAGCACAGCGTCTCGCACGCGACCCGGGAATAAGGGTCATCGGCCAGCATGGCGTCGAGAACGGCGTCGGAAATCTGGTCCGCCACCTTGTCCGGGTGGCCCATGGAGACGGATTCGGAAGTGAAAAGCTGAGCGCGGGGCATGGGTGATCCTCTGGTGCTGCGGCCGTCGATCCGGGCCTGAATTCGGGAGACAAGGGTAGCACCCGAGCCTTTCCCGGTCGCTTGACATCGGCATGTCGCGGGCGCGGCACGAGCGCGGGGTTTCTATCCTGTGTCCATGCCCAAAGCGCCCGCATCGCCCCGCCCCCGGAAGTCCGAGAAGAAGTCCGCCGCGGGCGGGATGACCTACGCCGCGGCGGGGGTGAATCTCGAGGAAAAAGACCGATTCACCGAGTCGCTCGAAACGGTGATGCGGCGGACGCACGGGCCGCGGGTGATCTCGAATCCCGGGGGTTTCGCGGGGCTGTTCCGGCTGGACTTTAACGAGCGGCTCTTCAAGCGGAACTACAAGGACCCGGTGCTGGTGGCGTGCACCGACGGGTGCGGGACGAAGGTGAAACTGGCGGGGCAGGTCAGGAAGTTCGACACGATCGGGATCGACCTGGTCGCGATGAACGTGAATGACCTGATTGTTCAGGGCGGGGAGCCGCTGTTGTTTCTCGACTACATCGCGGTGGGCAAGGTTGAGTCGGGGATGCTGACGGACATCGTCAAGGGAGTGGCTGAGGGGTGCCGGCAAGCGGGGTGCGCGTTGCTCGGCGGAGAGACGGCGGAGATGCCGGACGTGTACGCCGACGGCGACTTTGACCTGGCGGGATTCGCGGTGGGAGTGGTGGAACTCAAGCGGGCAATGAATCCCCTTCGTGTTCATGAGGGGGATGTGGTGCTGGGGCTGGAGAGCGACGGCATCCACAGCAATGGGTACACGCTGGTGCGGAAGGTGGTCGAGAAGGCGGGACTGGACCTGAACAGGGTGTACCCGGAGTTGCAGGGCCGGCCGACGGGCGGACGCTCCAAAGCGCGGGCCCCGGCGCCAACACGGACCCTTGGCGAAGTGCTGCTGACTCCGACACGGATCTACGCCGAACCGATCGTGAAACTGCAACGGACCTATACCGTGAAGAACGTCATTTCAGGGATGGCGCACATCACCGGGTCGGGGATGGTTGGAAACCTGGAGCGGGCGCTGCACAAGGGCGTGGATGCCAGAATAGACACGAAGAGCTGGGACCCGCTGCCCGTGTTCAAGTTCATTCAGGAACACGGAAGGGTTGAAGAGGCCGAGATGCGGCGGGTGTTCAACATGGGAATCGGGTACACGCTCATCGTGCGGCCGGCGTTTGCCGAATCCATCGCGGAGCGGCTGACCAAGCTCGGCGAGCGGGTCCACGTGATTGGTGCCGTGGTCAAGGGCTCCGGGCGGGTCATCGAAGTCTGAGAAGATCGTCTTTTGTTCGTAGGAGCGGCAGGAATCCGCTTGCATGGTGCACCGTGCGCGGTACCATACGGACAGTGACCGGCGCGATCAGCGGCCCCATTCGGGGTTCGCGCGACCGGCGGCCGCGATCCTCGCGGCGAACATCTGGCCAGCATCCCAGCGGAGGCCGACCATGCGGAAGACTCGTGCGTTTACGCTCATCGAACTGCTCGTGGTGATCGCGATCATCGCGCTGCTGATCGGAATCCTCCTGCCGGCGCTGGGCAAGGCGCGCAACGCATCGCGGATAACGATTTCCCTCAGCAACGTACGGCAGATCATGCTTGGGTTCGCGACCTACAGGTCAGAAAACAAGGACCAGGTCCCGATGTACGGCAGCGGGTACGGCGATGGCGCGATCACGGCCGGTTGGGACACGTGGAGCTATGGCGGAAAGAACACGGACGCGTTCTGGGCCAACGGGGCGTTCGATGAACCGGCGTATTACCGCCGGCTCAACTCGTATCTGTATCCCGGTCTGACGCTTGAGAAACCCTCGGGCTTTGTTGACATTGGCAAGGGAAGTTCTCCGAACGGAATCGCGCAGCCCGGCAAGGGCTACTGGACGCTGACCCGGGGCTCGCTGACGCCCCAGCAGCGGGCGTCGCTGGAAATGACAGCGTTCCGCTCTCCCGGCGACAAGACCACACGTCAGCGCCAGTGGCCGGCAGAAACTCCGGGGATCAGCTCGTACGACGACGTCGGCACGAGCTACCACACGAACATGAAGTGGTGGGCCCAGCAGAACGCCAACCTGCCGGGCAATTTCACGCTGCGGTACGACGCCGGCGTGCGGCGCATCCGGCTGGCGTCGGAGTTCGATCCGACCAACAAGTTTGTCTGGATCAACGATCAGATCACCGACGTGATCGCCAACTGGCCGGGCGTCGGAGCTCAGACGACCATCCCGATTCCCCAGCGCCCGCTGTTCATGGGCGAGTTCGGCGAAAAGAACAAGTCCGTTCTCGGGTTCCTGGATGCTCGGGCCGAATACGTGAAGATGACGACCGGATCACTGTACGATCCGATGCGCGACACGCCGCCCTACGGCGTGGGGAAGTACATCTTCATCTTCAATCTGCCCGGGACGAGCCTGCCGACTCCGTGACGGCGTGGGCGATGGTAATCTGTGTCGGCCCGACGGAGACCCGCCATGCGCAATCGACGTGCCTTCACGCTTATTGAGCTCCTGGTCGTTATCGCGATCATCGCCCTTCTGATCGGGATCCTTCTGCCCGCGCTGGGCAAGGCGCGAAACGCGTCGCGGATCACGATATCTCTCAATAACGTCCGGCAGATCATGCTCGGCTTCTCGAGCTATCGCGCCGAGAAGAAGGACCAGGTGCCGATGCGCGGGCCGGCGTATTCGCAGGGACGCATCACGCCCGACCTGGCCTGGAACACGTGGTACTACGGCGGCAAAAACTGCAGCGACTGGTGGCAGACGAACTACGGCGGCGTGTACGACGAAAAGGCATACTGCCGTCCGCTCAACGAATACCTGTACTCAGGCATGACCCTGGAGAAGCCCCAGGGACACGTAAACGTCGGTGTCGGCACGACGCCCCTGGGTGTTCAGTGCGGCCGATGCTGGACGTTTACACAGGGCACGATTACTCCGCAGCAGCGTGCGAGCATTGAGATGACGGCGTACCGATCTCCCGGCGATCGCGAAACCCGCCAGCGCAACTGGCCTACAGGCGACCCCAGCATCAGTTCCTACAACGACGTGGGCACCAGTTACCACATGAACATGAAGTGGTGGGACCAGCCCAACGCCGGCCTGCCGACCAACGACAACACGCTCCGGTACGACGCGGGTGTTCGCCGCATCCGCCTCGCCACCGAGTTCGACCCCACCAACAAGTTTGTCTGGCTCAATGACCAGACCACCGACATCACGGCGAACTGGCCGGGAATCGGCCCGCCCACGACGATACCGATTTCGCAGCGGCCCCAGTTCATGGGCGAGTTCGGGGAGAAGAACAAGTCCGTGCTCGGGTTCCTCGACGCCCGGGCCGAGTACGTCAAGCTCACAACCGGATCGTTCTACGACCCGATGCGGGACACGCCGCCCTACGGTGTCGGAAAGTACATCTTCATCTTCAACCTGCCGGGTGTGCAGCTCCCGCCTCCGTGACGGCGAGGTGGGACAGCCGGTCCTTACGGCAGGCTGCTCATCTCCGTTTCGACTTCGGCCCGCGAGCCCCGGCTTGTGCCGCGAGTCAGGGCCTGAAGCTTGGCCAGGTACTCGAGCACGACGACCACAAACGTGGCGTGGCTCCAGGTCAGAGGGCTGACACCAATAGGCTGGCCCGTGTACGGATGGAACTGTTCGGCGAGCACGCCCGAGTCGAATGCGCGGGCCGCGGCCCATTGCATGTACGGGAGAGCCTGAGAGAGTTCGCCCAGGCTCATCGCCCTCGCGATGGCGTGCTGGGCGTGCCAGAGGGTGCAGATGATCCACGGGTTCCCGGGCACCTGATCGATCTTCTCGCGTTCAACCTGGTGGAAGTAATCACGCTCGTAGCGGGCGCACCCGCCGATGTCCGTCTTGACCCACAGCCGCTCGCGAAGGCCCCGCATCTCGGCCTCCACCATCGGGTCGCGCGCATCGAGCGCGCCGAACGCGAACAGGGAGTAGTTCGCGGAATCGGAAGTCATGTCCAGCCGGTACGTTCCGTCTTCGAGGGGCGTCGCCATACGGGCGAAACGCTGCCGCTCCTTGTTCCAGAAGTGCTTCTTCAACGCGGTCTTGGTGCGCTCGGCTTCCTCGGCGTACCTCGCCGCGCGGTCGAACTCGCCGAAGTCCCTGGCGAACGCCGCGGCGGCGCGGAGCCCACCAATGACCGACGCGACGGTGAACGTATGGATGCCGCGGCGTTCTTCCCACAGGTCCCAGCTGGGCAGAGGCAGGCCGGCGTGGTCGCGGTACTTGAGCATCCAGTCCGCGGGACGGGTCACGAGGGGCTCGTACAGCGCTTTGATGAACTCAACGTCGCGGTACGTTTCGAAGTGCTTGCGAAGCGCCCAGACGACCAGCGCGGTCTCATCTTCCTGAATAGGAAGGACCTTCTCGCCGGAGACAACCCACGGATGCCACGAGCTGGCGAGGCGGCCGGTGGGGGCGTACTTGTGCAGGAAGAAGCCGTCCTTCTCGATGACGCCGGCGCAGAAGCGGAAGAAGTTTCGCGAGAGCTCCCCGTGCCCGGCCATGATCAGGGCCTGCGCCACCAGGGCCCCGTCGCGAGTCCAGCAATACGAGTAGTGGTCGCCGCCAAAGGCGGTAACGTCGCTGTCGTTGGCCGCGAGGATCGCGCCGCGGTTGTCGATCTGGGTCCGGATGACGAGCTGGCTGCGTGTGAAGAGGTCTCGCAGGGGCTCGGGGAGTGGGGATGTGTCGATGGGTTCTTTGCGGGCCCACATTCTCCAGTAGGCCTCGGTCCTGGCGAGCAACCGCTCCGGCCCTGCCTCGATCACCTTGCGGTGCAGGGCCTCGACCTCTTCGTAGGTGCTGCCCGCCGCCATCCAGGTGGTCACATGGGACGAGGCCCCCGCATCCACGAGCAGGTTGAGCCCGATGGTGCAGTCGACCGATCCCTGGCTGATGGCGTTGCGGCCGAGGATGCCGTCCTCGGCGTCGCGCCAGGTGCCCTCCGCGCCTCCCAGCCGCTTGGTGCCGATGGCCCAGTGGTCGATGCCGATCTTGTGCCGGTCCGCCGCGGAGAGCAGGAAGTAGGAGTCGTCCTTGTAGACGATGACGCTGTTGGTGGAAGGGTCGTAGTTGGCGGTATCGCCGACGGATGAGCCGCGGATGGAAGGGTCGAAGTGGGAGAAGATGCGGACATCGCGCGGTCGACCCGTGAGGTCGCGAACGGTGATGTGACGGAAGTAGACTGGGTCGTTGCAGTCCACACCGTCGCGGCAGACCAGTTCGAGGCCGAGACGCTCATGAGTGAGGCGAACCTCGGTCACAAGGGAGTCGGGCGCGTAACGCAGCTCCCGTTTCCACTGCGGGTCTTCGATCCACGCGAAGGCGCCGTCCGTCCAAACACCGAACCGCTGGAGGTGTCCTTCCGTGTGGTTGTGGAGCCCGACGCAAGGGAAGTAGATATCGCGGACGCGGTAGAGCCGGTCGAAGGTGATCAGCAGGTCGCCATTTCCGACCGGAATATCGCGGGGCATCGAGTCCTTTCAAGGGCAGAGAATGAGAGTCGGGCCCTTCCGGGGTGTACGTTAGCCGACCGGGGAGTCGCGCCAAAACTAGGGTGTCACGGTATTCGTCGCTATCGGTCCTTGCGGGTGCCGCTCGGGCGACTTGAGCGCCCGGTGCAGAAATTCAGTGCTGAATCGCAACCGTACAGCCGATCCAGGCGATATACGTAGTGTGGGTTGTGTGGCGTATTGCACCGATTGCCGGTATGATGCTCCGCGAGACCTGCCCGGATCCATTCGGAGCCGGTTGCGGCTGGTCCACGGAACCACGCCGCCTGTCGGGTTTGTCCCGGAGCGATTGAAGCCTTTAGCGGAGCGAACACTATGAAGTCGAGGACCCGTGCGTTCACACTCATTGAGTTGCTGGTGGTGATCGCGATTATCGCGCTGTTGATCGGCATCCTGTTGCCGGCGTTGGGCAAGGCCCGCAACGCGTCGCGGATCACGATCTCACTCAGTAACGTCCGCCAGATCATGCTGGCGTTCTCGACCTACCGGTCAGAATCCAAGGACCAGGTCCCGATGTACGGCAGCGGGTACGGCGATGGCGCCATCACCGCCGGCTGGGACACCTGGAGCTACGGCGGAAAGAACACCGACGCGTTCTGGGCGGGCGGCCCGTTCGACGAGCCGGCGTATTACCGTCGCCTCAACTCGTACATGTACCCCGGACTCACGCTCGAGAAGCCCACGGGCTTTGTTGACATCGGCAAGGGCAGTTCTCCGAACGGAACGGCTCAGCCGGGCAAGGGCTACTGGACGCTCACCCGCGGCAGCCTGACCCCCCAGCAGCGCACGGCGCTTGAAATGACGGCCTATCGCTCTCCGGGCGACAAGGCGACCAAGCAGCGCACATGGCCCCAGGAAACGCCTGGCGTGACGTCGTACGACGACGTGGGTACCAGCTATCACATGAACATGAAGTGGTGGGACCAGACCAGCGGCAACTTCACCGTCCGGTACGACTACGGCGTCCGCAAGGTCCGCCTCGCGTCTGAGTTCGACCCGACCAACAAGTTCGTCTGGATCCATGATCAGACGGCGGACGTTGTCGCGAACACGGGCACGGGTCCCATCCCGAATCGTCCGCAGTTCATGGGCGAGTTCGGTGAGAAGAACAAGTCGGTGATGGGTTACCTCGACGCTCGCGCCGAGTACAACAAGATGGTATCGGGCTCGTTCTACGATCCGATTCGTGAGACGCCTCCCTACGGCGTTGGCAAGTACATTTTCATCTTCAATCTCCCGGGTCAGCCGCTTCCGGCTCCATAACCCGGTCAGGTTTGCGTCGCCTTCAAACGAACCCCGCGATCGGCGGGGTTCGTTCTTTTTGCACGCTCATAGTTGCTCGTGCAGAACAGCGGACCAGATGCTACAGTTTCCACCAGCCGGAGCCGCCACCAGTTCCCGAGCGGTCTCTCGTGGAGCACTCACATGAAGTCTGACAAGATCAAGCTCATCGTTGCGATCGTCATTTTCGCCGTTGCGGCGGTTCTCATTGCCTACCAGCTTGGCGTCTTTGGCGGCGGCGGTGGCGCAGCCAGCCCCAAACTCGCTGCTCCGGAACCGGGCCAGCAGCCCAAGGGCGGGCCTCGGGCGATCCAGCCGCCGAAGTAACCAGCCGCAGGGCGGAGGTTTCGTGCTGCTTCGAGCTCAGCTACTCAGCGGTTTGCTCAGGATCGCGCTGCGGTAGTTGGTGTACGGCCATTGCCAATGTTCAATGAACCGGTATCCCCGGCGCAGGTAATACTGCATCAGGACCGTATCCGGTTCGGCCATGGACAGCCCCAGTTCCCGAGCCCCGCACTCGGCCGCGCGGCGTTCAACGGTGTCTAACAGCATCTGCCCGATGCCCTTGCCCTGAATTTCAGGGTCTACCGCGAACTGAGAGAAGCTGTCGACGTGTTTCTGCTGGAACCAGGGCGGGCCTTTGGCGTCCTCGACCTCATGAAAGAGAATGGTGCCGACAATCTTCGGGCCCGCGGGGGTTGTCTGGATTGCCAGGTAGCACTCGCCGTTCGAGGTTCGCTTCCTGGTTGTCGCGGCATCCTGGCGGCCCGCGAGGGGCTGGAGACCCATTTCCACCTGCGCTCGATACGCCCGGTGCAGAAGCAACGTCAGCTCTTCCATCGAATCCGAAGAGAGCAACAGTCGTACGGAAATGTCGCTGGCAGGTTGGATGGCGATTGGCTTTCGGCCCGTGCCCGAAGCGGTGGTCATGGCGGGAACAGTAGTCATTCAGAGCCGGGCGGCGCGAGCCGCTGGTCCGTCCCGAACCAACAAAGCCGGATTGGTCGCATCGGTGGCATGGCCGGGCTCCTAGGGGCCAACGCCTACCGTTGAACCGTGATCGAGCCCACCACATCCGGTATTCCTCGGCCGCTCCGACCTGTGCACGCCGCGGGATCCGTTCAACTCCGCGTCCGGTACTGCGAGTGCGACTCCATGGGCGTTGCGCATCACGCGGCCTACATCCCGTGGCTGGAGATCGGTCGGACAGAGTTGCTCCGGGACTCCGGCGTGACCTACGCCCAGCTGGAAGAGGCCGGCGTGTTCCTGGTCGTGGCGAAGCTGGAATGCCGTTACCGGCGGCCGGTCTACTACGACGACATGGTGGAGGTGCGGACGAAGGTGGTGGGGGGCAGCCGGGTCAAGATCGAGCACGAATACGAGATCGTCGTCGTCGAGAACGGCCGGAGCGACTCGGGCGATCGATTGCCCGGGGCGATCCTTTTCGCCGCGAGTTCGACCTTGGCCTGCGTGGGCAAGGATGGAAAGATCAGGACATTGCCCGAGTGGCTGGTGCCCACGTCGTGAGGTGGGCGTCGCATCGCGGCGGAGGGGGCGAGGAGTCTCCACTGGGGCGAGAACGCCCTGCCTCGGGTCCGTTCGGCTATTCGAGCGCCTGCACCGCGTTGTTGATCGACTTCACTCGCACCACCTCGATGCCCCCGGCGGACTCTCTGCGTCCCTCGTGCGGCACGATGATCCGCGAATATCCAAGCCGGGCCGCTTCGCGTATGCGCTGATCGAGCTGCGTCACGGGCCGCACTTCGCCGCCGAGGCCAACCTCTCCCACCGCCACAGTGCCCGCCGCGAGCTTGCGTCGAAACTGGGCGCCGGCGATGGCCAGCAGCAGGGCGAGATCCGCCGCGGGCTCGATGACTTTCACACCGCCGACGGCCGACGCGAAGATGTCGCGGTCGGCGAGCCGCAACTCGGCGTGTTGTTCGAGAACGGCGATGATCATCGCGAGGCGGTTGGAGTCGATGCCCGAGCTCTTGCGCTTGGCCGCGCCGATGAAACCCGTCGCGGTCAACGCTTGAACTTCAACAAGCACGCAGCGGGTTCCGCTGATGATCGGGCACACGACCGAGCCCGGCCGGGCCTCTCCGGCGCTGACGGCGGGAACGCCCGCGCCCTCGGGCACCTCCCGCAGGCCGCCCCCCGTCATCTCGAAGATGCCGATTTCCTGCGTCGTTCCGAATCGGTTCTTCACGCACCGCACCAGCCGGTGGGCGTGGTACCGGTCGCCCTCGAAGTTCAGCACCGCATCGACCATGTGTTCCAGCACCCGCGGCCCGGCCAACTGACCGTCCTTGGTCACGTGCCCGACCATCACCACCGCGATCCCGCTCGCTTTCGCGAGATACACCAGTTCCGCGGCACAGCGACGGAGTTGGGTGACGCTTCCGGGCGATGCGGGAACGTCAGACTTGTACACCATCTGGATCGAATCAATAACGAGGACGGCGGGCATGACTTTGCGGGTCTGCTCGACGATCCGCGCGAGGTTGGTATCCGCGAGGATGAAAAGGCTTCCCGACGCGGCGGCGGGTCCCAGCCGCGTGGAGCGCATCTTGATCTGCTGGGCTGACTCCTCGCTGCTGACGTAAAGGACCTTGGCGCCTCCGGCGGCCATGGCCGCGGCGGCTTGGAGGAGCAGCGTGCTCTTGCCGATGCCGGGCGTTCCCCCAATGAGAACGGCGGAGCCCGAGACGAGGCCGCGCTGCCCGCCATCGCCACCCAGGACACGATCAAACTCGCCGATGCGAGTGCTGATGCGCGGGCCGGACGACTCGTCCGAAATCTCAGCGAGGGGGCGGGCGACGGCGCTGGATGACGGGCCTTCTCCATCGGTGACTGCGGCCCAGGCCTCGACGAGGCCCTTCTGCGGATCCTTGAGCGAGCCGGATGCAACCCGCTCGGATTCCAATGAATCCCACGCTCCGCAGTCCGGGCACTTGCCGAGCCAGCGGCTGTGGACGCCGCCGCAGGACTTGCAGACGAATACCTCTTTGGTCTTGGCCACGAGGGCAGGATAGCCGTCGGCGGGCCTGAGGGGGCGGTTCCGGCGCGTCCCCTCGTTTACGTATGATTGATGGACCAGCGGACCCCGCATGACGGCCGACCAGAACTCTCCACAGCCGACCCCGACTCCCGCTCACCCCTCGCACCACGGGGCCCATCGTCGCAAGCATCGCGGCATTCTGTGGCGGGCGGTTGTGCTCTCGCGGGCGAGGGCGCGCTGGCGCTGGACATTCCGGCTGGCCATCGCCATTCCGCTCGCGCTGATCGCCGCGGCGGTCGTGCTGACACATTCGCCGCTGACGCGGATGCTGATCCTGCCGCGGGTCGCGGCGGCCTCGGGCCTGTTGGTGGAGGCGGACTCGGTGCACATCAGGCGGGACGGGACGGTGGTGCTGGATCGGGCGGAGTTCACCATCCCCGGTGTCCCTGGGGAGGCGGGCAGGTTTCTCCGGATCGCGCGCGTCGAGGCGATGGTGGACTGGGGGAAGACGCTTCGCGGCGAGCCGACGCTTGGACGGGTCGTGATGACCGACCCCGTGCTGATTGTGAGCCAATCGACGGAAGATGGATCTCTGAACGTGGGCAGTGTCCCGGTGAAGTCGTCGTCGGGGGGTATGGCGCTGCCCGGCATTACCGCGACCAACGTCGGGCTCGAACTCGGCGAACACGGGCACGGCAAGTACCGGGCCCTCAAACGCATCCAGATGGATGGGTCCTTGACGCCGACGCCCGACGCCGCAGGCGCGTACGCCGTGACGCTTTACGAAACAATGCGCAAGGGCGGGCGGGGGGTGGCCCCGGGGGCCGGGTTCCGGCTTGGCGGAACCGTGAGCGACGGCCGGATTGACCTCACGATGCTCAACTTCTCGCTCACGGATTGGCCGCCGTCGAGCCTGCCCGAATCGATCCGCGAGATCTCCGCGAACCTGGGCCTGACGGGCGAGGTTGCCAGCGCGAGATTCACCTACACCCGCGAGGAGGGAATCACCGCCGGCATGGACCTCAAGGACGTTGCCATGAACCTGCCCGTTGAGGCCTCCGTGCAGGGGCCCGAGTTTGTCGTCGGCGATGCCCCGCCGCCGCCGCGGTACCTGCGCATGCGCGGCGTGGGCGGGAGCATCGTGTTCGCACGAGACAGCGTCGTGGCGAAGGTCGGCGGGCTCATCGAAGACCTGCCGTACGAGGTGACGCTTCGCTACGACGGCGTCGATGCGGACTCGCCCTTTCACCTCGACTTTGTGAGCAAGGACTTCCTCGTCAGCCGAAACCCGGAGCTCCTGCTCTATGCGCCGGCGACGGTGAAGTACTACCTCAAGACCTTTCTCATGCCCACCGGTCTGTTGACGTCGCATGTCAACATCACCCGCGGCCAGCCCGTGCTGAACGAATCTGGCCAAAGGCAGGAGGGCCCCATCACCGTCTCGGGCAGCATCGACTTTCGCGAGGGGACCGCGGCGTACGAGACGTTTCCCTACGAGTTCAACGACATGACGGGCCGGTTCGAGTTCGACAACAACGAAATCCGCATTCTCAGCGTCACCGGCCGTTCCAAGACGGGCGCCAAGCTCCAGGCGCACGGGCACATCGGGCCGCTGGATGAGTCCTCGGAGGTCGACATCCACGTCGCCGTCACCGACGCCCAGATCGATGAAGCCATGGAAGCCGCGTTCGGGCCGGGACGGGGCGCCGTGATCAAGGCGCTCTTCAACGATGAACGCCACCAGCAACTGGTCGATGCCGGCCTGATCCGCACGCCGGAGCAGGGCGCGGCGGAAGCGGCCGAGCTGTCCGCTCTCGAGGCGCTCACGGGCGACGAGGCGAGGCGGGCGGGCCCGCGCATCGCCGAGCTCAAACGCCGCGAACAGATACCGGTCTTCGAGTTCCGCGGTCGGGCGGATGTGTCGGTGCATGTGAACTCGCCGCGGGGTGTCAATGTCCCGTACACCACCAACGTGGATGTGCTGCTGCCACGGGCGGGCCTGGTGCCTGAGAAGTTCCCGTACCCGATGATCGCGGAGAATGTCGCGGTCGAGGTTCGCAACCAGGAAGGGCGGCTGGCCTTTGGGACGTTCCGCGGCGTGTACGGCGCGCGCGCCGATGTGAAGGCGGAGTTCCGGGTACCGGGAAAGTCCGACCCCGACACGGAAGCCAGCCCGGATGTCCGCATCCATGCGTACGACATCCCGATGGATGACCTGCTGATTCAGGCGCTGCCGGGAAGTTCGGGCGGGTTCAAGAAGCTTCTGACGGACCTGCGGGTAAGCGGGGAGGTATCCGGCGACATTCACATCGGGGCGCGAGACACGGTCGACGCGCAGGGCAAGCCGGAGCTGGGGTTTGACGCGAGCCTGACGATCGAGTCCGCGGAGGTCCGTCCGAAGTGTGAAGGTGAGGGCGTCGCCGTCGCCGGTGTTTCGGGGAACTTCGAAGTCAACGAGAAAGTGCTGTTCCTTGACCTGGAAGGCGTTCCTGTACGCACCGGTCCGGATCGCTGGCTGAAGGGCGAGACCATGGGGCCGGCGGCGCCGCTTCTGGGTGTGATGAGTGGCGTCGATGCGGGCGAACGAATCGCCGGGACCCTGACGATGCACGTTCGTGGCGAGTTTCCGCAGAGTCCGGGCGGGGTCGGCGGAGATACGGGCGAGCACGCCGGCGGCGGGGCGTCGTTCTTTGTCGCGGGAACGTGCCCTTCGTTCGATTCGTCGGCGCCGTTTGAAACGCTTGTCGGTTTGCTCGCCCCGGCGGCGAAGGAACGGATGGACCAGGTCAGGCGGGACTACCACCCGGCGGGCTTTGTCGACGTACGTGCCGAGGCGGAAATCAATCCCGGTGATGAGCCGGCGCGGGTCCGCATCAATCTCAGCCGCGGCAGGAGTCTCGTCGCGGACGTCATGGGAAAGCGGGTGAACATTCCTGAGGCCGCGGGCAGCGTGACGCTCGCGTTGGGTGGAGAGTCCAGCCTCCAGTTCGACTCCATGGCGGGAATCGTGCTGCTCGGCGGCGCCGGCCCGGACGGCGCCCTGGATCGTGCCGGAACGGTGCTTGTTGACGGCGAACTGCCGCTGGGGCCCCGTTCTGGGCGAACCGCGGGCCCGCCCCTGGAGATCGCACTCCTGGACGGGCGATTTGATTCCGTGCTGACGCGCACCGTGCTGGAGCAGCTCGAAGGCTCCGAAGCGAATGCTTCGCGTGCAAACGCCGGGGCCATCGCGGTGTTCGAGCGGTTGAGCCCCTCGGGCACGTTCGACGCCAACCTCGCGGTGACGTCGAATCCTTCTGGCGATGGGCTGCGCCTGGCCCACGGGCGGATCGAGCCGCGAACGCTCAGCATGCGGCCCGTTGACCTGGCCGGGAATCGAACGTCGGTGGGCTTCACCAAGGTGGACGGGTCGATCGAGTTCGAGCCCGGTGGGGGCATGCTCCGCGAGATCCTGCTCGAAACTCCAGAGTGGTCCATCAGCACCGATGGCGCGTGGACGATCGGGCCCGACTCGGAGGGACGCGATTCGGTTCGGTTTCAATCCACCGTCGCGGCCCGCGGAAACATGCTCACGGACGATGTGCGAGCGATCCTGCCGGAAGAGCTGCAGAAGCTCTTTGATGATCTGAAAGTTGGCATCTCCGGGCCTTTCAACGTCACCGATGCGACACTCGAGGTCGATCGACCGATCGACGCGGCCCAGGGAGCACCCGTTGGCACCGACACGAGGTTCACGGGCCGGTTGAACTTCGTGGGGGCAAGCGTCGAGGCCGGCATCCCGATCTCTGATATGAACGGGGCGCTGCTCCTGCACTTCGCGTCCGGCCGCGCCGGCGGAAGCGGCGCCCGAAGTCCGCAGTTCGATCTCAATCTTCGTGCCGACCGGTTCGAGATCTCCGGGATCACGCTTTCGGACGGCATCGCCAGCATCCGGAGCACCTCCGTGCCCGGCCAGGTGAAGGTGTCGGAGGCCCATGGCTCGTGCCACGGTGGGCGATTCCATGCGCGCGCCGATATCACGCCGGTGGCGGGCCCCGATTCGCCCAAGCGTTTCAACGCCGAGTTCCAGCTTTCCGGCGTCCGGTTCAGCACACTCCTGCGTGAGCTGGTTGAATCCGTCAAGCCCTTTGTCGGCCCTCCCTCGCCAGCGGATGGCGATGCGCCGCCGCCGGGGGCCTCCGTGCGCAAGGGGGACGAGTTCGCCCGCGGCCTGCTCGATGCCGAGTTCACGCTCACCGGGCTGGCTGCGGACCCCGCCTCCCGACGGGGGCGAGGGACGCTCCGCATCTCCGGCGGGCGCGTCCTCAACCTGCCCATCATGACGGGGATGATCGAGGCGATGAACCTCCAGCTCCCGCTCAACGCCAAGCTCGACTTTGCGTGGGCGTCGTTCTTTGTCGAGGGCTCGCTCATCACGTTCGAGGAGCTGGCGATGCTCTCGTCGGCGATCGAGTTGTCGGGCGGCGGGACGATGACCTGGCCCGGGCGCGAACTGGACCTCCGGCTGCAATCTCGATCCACGCGTCCGATTCCCATCCTCTCCGCAATCATCCAGGGAATTCGGCACCAGCTCGCGGAGATTTCCATCACCGGGAAGCTCGGAGAGCAGCAGTTCGGCCTCCAATCGCCCGGGCCATCGCGTATGATCGACGGCGTCCTCGGACGAGATGAGAGTGCTCGATCCGGAAGCGGCGGCGCGGCCGGGGGCGTCCCGGAACGGGCCCGAGACCGGAGCGGTCGGCGCGGCATTCGCCCTGCGGCTCCATCCCCCGAACCGGCACCCGGTCGCTGAAGTCGGCCGTACGGAACTTCTGATGTCTTCTGCTCGCGAACCCAATCGGACCGAACTCGACCCCGTCACCTCAACCTCGCTCGGCGATGAGTCCGCCGCGCCTCCCGAGCGCCGAGCCCAGCGTCGGGCCGACGACCCCGATATCGCGAGCCAGCTTGACAAGATCATCGAGGAAGTGGGGGGCAAGCCCGGCTCGTACGACGCCCGTCTGGTGCGCGAGCTGATCGTCGCGGGGCTGAAGTTGATTCCGGACGGGCGAGACACCGGCGAGCTCAAGCTCATGACCGCCGCGGTGAAAGAACTCCGGTATGCGTACCGGGTGTTCGGGCAATACCCCGATCCCCACAAGGTCACCATCTTTGGATCGGCCCGCACGCCGGTGGACCATCCGGACTACGCCGCGACGATCGAGTTCTCCCGCCTGATGGCCGCGAGAGGCTGGATGGTGATCACCGGCGCGGGCGGCGGGATCATGCACGCCGGGCACGTCGGCCCGGGTCGCGAAGCGTCGTTCGGGGTGGCGATCCGCCTGCCCTTTGAGACCACGGCCAACGAGGTCATCCAGGGCGACGACAAGCTGATTCACTTTCGCTACTTCTTCACCCGAAAGCTGATGTTTCTCTCGCAGGCCGAGGCGGTGGCGCTGCTCCCGGGCGGCTTTGGCACGATGGATGAAGCCTACGAGGCATTGACGCTGATTCAGACCGGCAAGACCTCCATGATCCCTGTGATCATGCTCGAAGGTGCGGGCGGCGACTACTGGGAGCAATGGGAGACATGGACCCGACGCGGGTTGCTCTCCCGAAACCTCATCAGTCCGGAAGATGTGAACCTCTACTACATGGCCCGCACGCCCGAGGATGCGGCCCGGCACATCGAGCGGTTCTACCACAACTACCACTCGTCCCGCTACGTCAAGGACGCCCTGGTCATCCGGCTCAAAGGCCGCCTCAAGGATCAGGATGTTCAGGCCCTGGAGCGAGAGTTCGCCGTGCTGATCAAGCAGGGAGGCATGAGCCAGCGGGGGCCCATGGAGGGCGAGACTGATCACCTGTCGCTGCCGCGGCTGGTGTTCCACCACACCCGGCACAAGTTCGGGATGGTGCGGAAGCTGATTGACCGGATCAACGAGTGCGACCCCGCATCGTGACATTCTCGATTCATTCGACCACGAAGATGCTGTGCGCGGTCAGTGCGTGCGCGGTGATCGCGTGTGCCTCGGGTTCATGCGCGAGGCGTGCCCGGCCGCAGGTGCACGCCTCTGCGGTGGCCAGCCCCGCCGTTCGCGGCGCCGAAAGCGGTCTGGAGCTCTGGTGGTGGGTGGTGACGGACCAGCGCCCGCCACGGGAGTTCGGTCCCGTTCAACCAACCAAGCCGGGTGAGCCACCCAAGCCGCGGCCATTTTCGGTGATAGATCCGGGCGAGCCTCTCGAACAAGTGCTCGGCAAGTACCTGCGCCGCCCGACGCCGTTCCCTGACGAACTCAAGGCCAGGTGGAAGGCCCACGGTCTGCGCATCGTGTGCGTGCCGCTGAAGGACCTCGAGTCTGTTCAGGCGTCGCTCAGGCTGACCGGCCCGGTCCACCGGCAATGGTTCGGGGAGATATCTGACTGGACCGACATCGTTCGCGGGCCCGAGTTTGACTCGCCCAAGCTCGTGATGATCGGCGAGAGGGCGGAAGAGTTGAGGCCGGGAAGAATCCGATTGCTGGCGAGGTGCTGGATGTACCCGGCGGCCTCCGCCGCCGGCGCTCCCGTCGCGGGGCTGCGTATCGAACTCGTCCCACAGTTCGAGCCCTCGCTCACGGAACGGTCAAGGCTCCAGGTTGCGGTCACACGCGCGCAGGATCCGACCGACGGGATGTATACGGACCTGCGGGCGGGGCTGAGCATCGACAGGCTGCAGGATGAAACGGTCAAGGCATTGGACGCCCCATCCGCCGGCGGGCTCGACGCTGTGCTCATCGTGCCCGACCGGCCCTCGGAGGATTGGACTAGGCCCAAGACCCCTGAAGAATCCGAAACGGGCCCGGAGCTGGACCTCCCTCCATCGTTGGGGGAAGCGATGCTGTCCGCTCCGGCCGTGAAGTCCGCTTCGGGCGTCGTGCCGCGGTCTCGCGCCGTGATCGTCCTCATCCCACGCCTCCCGGAGCGATTCGAGCTTCTCGGACGCTGAGGGCCCCACGACTGTGGATGCGGCTTGAGCGCCCCGGTGCCGGAGCCGATAAACGAGCCCGGAGGGTTCATGCTCCGAGTGCCCATTGCGTACGCCAAGCCGGGAATGGTGCTGGCGATGCCCGTGTATCACCCGCGACGCGGTGACACGGTCCTCTTGAGCGAGGGCATGTCGCTGGATTCGCGGAGCATCGCCCGGCTCGCGGAAATCGAACTCAAGGAACTCTGGATCCGCTACCCCGGCGTGGACTTTGTCCGCGACTACATCTGTCCCGCCGTGTTCGAAGCCCATGCCGGCGTGACGAGGAAGATCGCCGAGGCGTTTGACGGCGTGGCCCGCGGTGCGCCCGCGAGACTCGAATACACCGCCTACCGCCAGGCCATCTCTTCCTTGATGGATCGCCTCATCGCCAGCCCCCGGGCCGCCATATTCGCTCAGGAGCTTGTCAGCCGAGGCGATCCCGCCCTGGCGCACGCGAGCGCGGTGTCGTTCATGTGCGTGCTCATGGGCCTCAAGCTCGACGACTACCTGATCACCGAGCGCACACGCCTCGCGTCGTACGTCGCACGCGACGTCTCGAGCCTCGGCGTCGGGGCGATGTTCCACGACATCGGCATGCTCCGGCTTCCGCCGGAGGTCGTTGACTACTGGAACAAGACCCTCGACGAAGGTCACGAGCCGTGGCGGGCCCACGTTCAGATCGGGTACGAACTCGTGAAAGAAGCCATCGGGCCCGCGGCGGCGGCCGGTGTGTTGCACCACCACCAGAAGTACGACGGCAGCGGGTTCCCGCCGCGGCACCGGCTCGATGGAGGCGGCATCGTGATCGAGCCCCTCGCGGGCTCGGAGATCCACGTCTTCGCGAGAATCATCAGCGTCGGGGACCTGTTCGATCGCCTGCGCAATCCGCCCGGGGGCGGCACGGGCACGCCGCGGCCGGTTGTGCGCGTGCTCAAGATGCTCCAGGAACCGCCGTATTCCAAGTGGATTGACCCGATGGTGTTCCGTGCGCTCTTGGCGGTCGTGCCGGCGTACTTGCCGGGCACGATCGTGACGCTCAGCAACGGAATGAATGCCGTTGTGACGGAGTGGTTTCCGGATGACCCGTGCCGGCCCACCGTGCAGACCATCGGTGACCCAACGGTGGACTTTGCCCGCGAAAGCCGAAATTCCGAGCGGTTCATCCTGCGGCAGAATGCCGGGCTCTCCATCGTCCGGGCCGAAGGCCAGGATGTCTCGAGCGACAATTTCTACCCCGCGACTCCGGGGCAGTTTGATCTCAAGCTCGCGGGACGAGCGCTGTTCAATGCAGCGCCCAAGGCGATCCCTGTGGATCTCGAGCGGGCTGGTTGAGCCCGCCGCAACTACTTGTGAGCGGTTGAACCCGCGGTCTCGCCGGCGGGCGCCGGGGCCGTGGCCTGGGTCTTGCTTTCCGCGGCCGACTCGCCTTGTGTCGGCGCAGGTTTGGTCTCGGGCTTGGGCTGGACGACCGTATCACCGGCCGCGGCCGTCGGAGCGGTAACAGGAGCCGCGCCCATCTTGCCCGCGCCGCGCATCGGCCCGCGTCCGGCGAGGGGCACGGGCTTGCCATCCTCTCCGAGCTTGAACCCGGCGAGCTTGAGCTGTCCCTCATCCCATGGCGCCTGGATGATTTCCGATGGCTGCGGCTGGCGGACGAGAACGCGAGTTCCTTCGGTCAGCCCGGCGGTGACCTGCGCGAACGTTTCGGATCGCTGGCCCATGTTGATGGGGATGCGATTGAACCTGGAGCCCCGGCCCCCCGCGGGCGAATACACAAAACGGACCATTTCATCGTTGAACACCGCCTGGATCGGGATGGCCAGCGAGTTCTCGACATTGCCGAGCGTTAACGTGGCTTCGCACCGCATCGACGGCTTGAGCGGGTTGGCGTCATGATCGTGGTCGAGTGCGATCTTGACCGTGTACTCCCGGCGGTTGGGGTCGCGCCAACCACCACCCTCGGCCAGCACGCCGATCGTGTCGATCTTGCCCGTGAACGTCTGCCCGCCCGCGGCGTCAACTTTCACCACCGCCGGCTGGCCTGGCTTGACGCGCCCCGCGAGGCTCTCGTGAACCTTGACCTGAGCGAGCATCTGCGTCGTGTCGGGGAGGATGATGAGCGTCTCGTTCGGGAACACCTTCCGGCCGACCTGCAGCGGGCCTTGCCCGTTGAACATGATGAAGTCACCGTCCGTGCTGGTGGCGTACACGACCAGCCCGTCCTGCGGAGCGTTGATGGTGCACGCGGCGAGCTGTTTCTGGAGCTTGCCCATCTTGTCCGTGCGGAGCTGGTGCTGGCGACGCTTGTTCAGCCGGTCCGCATCCTTGCTCGCGAGCTGGATCTCGTTCTGCTGGTTCGTTCGCGCGAGCTCGGCCTCGGCCTCGGTGACGTCCGACTCCTTGCTCTTGCGGTCCTTCTTCTCCTGGTACGTGTGATACGTCTGCTCTTCGAGCACGGCCTTGTCTCGAGCGGCCACCGCTTTGCGATGGGCGATTTCATCCATCTGGAGCTGGTCCTTGCTCAGGAACCCTTCTTTCTCCAGGGTGATGCTCTTTTGCCACTTCTCGTAGAGCCTGTCGAGCTCCTTGCCCGACTCGTCGAGCGCGAGCTTGATGTCCTGGATCTTCTGGACGCGCTCTCCCTTGTCCCACTGATCGAGAGCCAGCTTGGCCAGCTCGAGCTTCAGGTCCGCCTGACGGCGTTTGGACTCGTTCTCGCTCTTTTGAATCTCATAGCCGTTCTCCGCCGCGACGAGGTCCGCCTTGGCCGATTCGACCCGGAGCTCTTCTTCATCGATCTGAGTCTGGATCGGGTCCCCATTCAGTTTGATCAGCAGCTGACCGGACTTGACGACCGTGCCCTCCGGGATGATCTCGACGATCGTGGATTCCGTTTCGAGCTCGCTCCGAATCTCCTTCTGATTCTTCGCCTTGAGCTCACCGGTGGCCGTGGTCGTGATGTCAAAGCTCATGCGCTCAACGGTCGCGAGTTCCGCGGTCTGGGGTGCCTTGCTCTTGCCCGGTTGTTTCTCGCCCGCGCCCGCCACGCCCAGATAGACCAATCCCGCGACCGACAGCGCTCCCGCGCCGGACAAGACCCGCACCACGATCCGGCGGCCGTCGATTCGAGACTGATTCATGGGCTCTCCTGACTCAGCAAGACCGAGCGAGACCTTCGGTACGTTCCCTTGGATGCGCGCGACGGCGACCGCAGTCAGGTTTCTACCGCCAACCCCCGCGTGCGTTGCGTTCCGTCCGGATTCTAGTCGGTTGGTGGGCTCTACCATCTCGACGATGTCGCCTACTTCAGCTCCCAACAGGCCGCTTCAGCCAATCCTGCTCGTCGTGGCTTCATCCATCGAAGCTCGGGCCGTGCTTCAGGCTTTGGGAGATACACCGGCCCCGAATCCCTGGAAACCCGTTTCGCCTGCCCCGGGACTGGAGCTGGTCGTCTCCGGAATAGGAAAGGCCAACGCCGCGGCGGCGGTGGGGCGGTTTGCGGACCCTTCCCGCCAAGGCCTGGTCCTCAACATCGGTATCGCAGGAACCCTGGCAGCGACGCCACTTGGGGAGGTTCTCGTCGCGGACCGCTGCATTTTCGCGGATGAAGGTGTTCAGGCTCCGGACTCGTTCTCAGATTGCGCCTCGATGGGATTCCCGCTCGGCGACTTCCCGGGATCGGCCGTCCCCGTCTCCGCCGCGGCAGTCGCCTGGCTCGAGACGCTCCTTGAGACACTCGCCGCTCGAAAAGCTCCAATCGCTACGGTCTCCACCTGCTCGGGAAGCGATGCGCTGGCCGCCCAAGTGAGGGCTCGCACCGGGGCGGCGGCGGAAGCAATGGAAGGCGCAGCCGCCGCGCTCGCCGCGCATCGGTTAGGGATTCCCTTCGCGGAGGTTCGCGTCGTGAGCAACACGACGGGCGACCGACCCGGACAGGTGTGGGATATGAAGCTGGCCCTCTCTCGACTCACCGCTGTTATCGGCCTGCTCGCGCAGTCGCTGCGCCGATAGGGTCCGAGGGCGTGGGAACCGTGAGAAGATGCGCCGGCTGATCCGGTGGCGCGATCCTGACAACCTGTGAAGCCGATGCGAGCGGGAAGGGCCCTCAATACGAAGAGGGCCCGGGTCGATCATCCCAAACGGCGAACCGTCCGCGCCGAATCCGTGCGCGCGGAGGGGTTCTGTCCGGAGGCGAGCTTCCCATGGCCATCGGCGACTGGCAGAAGCGAGTTCTTGGAGGTGCAAACCGGCTGATGAGTCAGCTGGGCATGCCTATCGCCATCGACTTTGGTTGTTCGGCTCTCAAGCTGCTGCAGGTCCAGGGGGGGGATACCCCTTCGCTCGTGGCCGCCGGGTGCCTCCCGACCCCAGACGACCTTCTCCACGACCATTCCAAGCGTCTCGCCTTCCAGGTCGAGGCCCTTCCGAAGCTTGTGAGGTCCTGCGGATTCAAGACCCGTCGCGCGGTGTGCGCCATCCCGTCATCCCAGTCGTTCGTGCGGCATCTTCAGTTCACGCTCGAGCCCGGCGTCACGCTCTCGGCGCTGGTGAAGTCCGCCCTTGGGCAGCAGATCGGGTGCGATCCCTCCGCGCTGGTCTTCCGCCACATCGAAGTCGGACAAGTCGGACGAACGAACAAGACGGAAGTGATCTGCATGGCCGCGGCACGCGACCTGGTTGAAAAGCTCATGAACGCGATGAAGCTCGCGAAGCTCGAGCCGGTCGGGATGCACATGGAGTGCACGGCGGCGATCAGGCCGTTCGACGCGATCACGCGGCGCGAGGAAGACCGCAACCTCACGAGCCTGTACCTCGATATGGGCGCGGGAACGACGAACCTGATGATCGCCCACGGTCGCGACCTGGTCTTTACCAAGAACCTGCCTATCGGCGGACGCGATCTCGACGCCACGGCCGCCCGGCAACTCAAGCTCGAGCTCAAAGACGCCCGGGCCGAGCGGCTCAAGCTCTCCGAAATCGGGCGCCCCGCGCAGGCCGCGCCTCTGGCGGCGTCCCAGCCTTCCGCCACGCAGGCCGTCGCCACCACCGAAGCCAAGCCGACGGAGTCGGGCATGGCGATCCTCGCCGCCGCGATGCGCAAGGCCGGCGCCGATGCGACCGCGACGCTGGACGACCGTCGTCAGGGCCTGCCCGCGCCAGGGCTGAGCCAGGAGTTGACCCGGCACTCCCGCGTGGAGTTCCAGGGACCAAAGGTGGACCTGCGGGAAACGGTGGAGATGCTCACGGACGAGATCGCCGGGTGCCTGCGGTATCACGAAACGGTGTTCCCGGACCGGCGGGTGAACCGGGCGATATTCATGGGGGGCGAGTCTCGCCACCTGGGTCTGGCCCAGCACATCGCGAGGACGCTCCGCCTGCCGGCGCAAGTCGCCGACCCCATGGCCAGCGTCGGCCGGACGGGCAAGGAAACGACCACGGGCGTGGACTTCAGGCTCCCCCAGCCCGGCTGGGCGATGGCCCTGGGGCTGTGCATGGCGCCGACTGACCTGTAGAGAAGAGCGAACCGCGGGCCTCCCGCGTCGGAGCAACGAGCTATGTGGAAACCCTTTGTACGACCCGACCAGCAAGGCGCGAGCTTCCTGCCGCAGGACTACGTCGCACGCAAGGCCGAGATGCGGGCCAACCTCATCTGCCTCGCCCTCTTCGGCGTGGTGATGTTCTGCGTGATCGCCGCGTTCTTTGTGACCAATCGCCAATGGCTCCAGGTCCGCAAGAGCCAGACGACGATCACCACACAGTACACGCAGGAAGCGATCAAGATCGAGCAGCTCAAACACCTCGAGAAGCAGAAGAGCGAGATGATGGAGAAGGCGGAGATCACCACCGCCCTGATCGAGCGAGTTCCCCGGTCGATCCTGATGGCCGAGCTCATCACGCGCATGCCCGACGACATCACGCTGCTCGAGCTCACGCTGGTGTCCAAGCGCATCAAGGACGCCCCGCCGCCCAAGGAAACCAAGGCCCCGGTGAACCAGATCAAGACGCTCTCGACCGTGGCCAAGCCGGCCACGCCGGGCGCGGGCAAGGCCGCTGAACCGCCGGCGCCCGAGAAGATCGCCCCACCCCGGTTTGAATACACGCTGAAGATCGTGGGCGTGGCGCGGGTGAACAACAACATCGCGGACTACATCCAGTCGCTCAAGAACTGCACCCTGCTCGAAAGCACAGACCTGAAGTACATCAAGGAAATCACCATCGAGAAACTCGATCTGCGAAAGTTCGAGATCGAGGCGGCGATCCGCAAGGACGCCGACGCGCGGGGGATGGAGCCGGTCAAGGACCTCCAGGCCAAGGGCGTGCCCGGCGCGGACCCGACGCGTCCGGCGGTCCTGACGCCCACCGCGACGGACGAAGTGCGGGTGTACAAGCCCGGGGAGAAGGAGTAAGCCATGCGTATCGGAATCCGTGAAGCATTCTTGCTGGCGTTGCTCCTGGCGCTGCCGCTCCTGTCGTGGTGGCTGGTCTTCCGCCCGCAGAACGCGTTCATCAGCCAGGCCAAGCGGGAGATCGAGCACAAGCACCAGATGCTCGACAAGCTGCGTGAAACGACGGCCCGCAACGAGGACCTCCAGCGCGCCAACGACGAGATCCTGCAGAACATCCAGTCCATCGAGGCCCGCCTTCCGTCCAACAAGGAAGTCGACGCCGTCATCCGGCAGGTCTCCGATCTCGCCGTTGAATCCGGTCTCGAGCCGCCGAACATCGAGTCCGACAAGCCCGTCGCCGCGGCGCTTTACATGGAGCAGCCGCTCAAGATGAAGATCTCCGGCAACTTCAACGGCTTCTACGAGTTCCTCGTGAAACTCGAGCAGCTCCCGCGAATCACCCGCATCCCGGACATGAAAATCACCAGGTCCACGGACCAGGACGGCCACATGAAGGCCGAGTTCGTGCTGAGCATCTACTTCCAGCAGGAGGGGAGAACGCCATGACGAGCAAGCCTCCTCCGTCCACAACCCCCGAAGTCGATCGCGACCCGACCAGTAGTATCCTCAGCGATCTCAAGGGCACCGGCGAAGCGCCCGCGATGCCCGATCTCGGCGGCGTCAACCCCGCCGCCAAACAGTCCAAGTACAAGGTCCACTCGCAGACCCTGGTCATCGCGCTGGTCCTGGCCGCCAGCGGCGCGGCCCTGTACACCATGCGCAAGCAGGGCATGGGCTCGGGTGTGAACTTCAACCCGCCCAAGATTGACTACCAGGTGGACCACGTCAAGCGCTCCGCCAGCGATGCGCAGCAGGCCAAACTCCTCGACGACCTTGCCCGTTCCCAGAACCCGGGCCAGATCCCTGCCGAGAAGATCCAGAAGAACCCGTTCCAGCTCGACTCCGCCGCGGCTGTGGCCCACCAGACCAACACGATCGACCCCGAGGCCGCGGGCCGCAACGCCCTGGCCATGCGCGAACAGCAGATCAAGACGGCGCTGGCATCCGTGGAGGTCAACGCCATCATGGCCGGGCCGGTCCCGCTCGCCAGGGTCAACGGTCGGATCGTGCGCGAGGGCGACACGGTGGCCGAAGTGTTCACGGTGAAGACGATTCTCGACCGCTCCGTTGAGCTGGAGGCGGACGCCAAGACCTACGCCGTGAACATGAGCGAGACCGCGGCCGCTCACAAGCCGCGCCCGCTTCCGCCGCGCCGGTAACGACAGGCAGAGAGAGGACCCCGGTGCCCAAGTACAACATCGACGACATCCTCAGCGATCTCGGCGTCCCCCGGGCCAAGGAACCCGCCAAGGACGCCAAACGGCCCAAGGATGATTCCAAGCGGCACCGGATCGACGACGCTGAGGATTCGTTCAGTCCGTTGCCGCCCATGCCGGCCAACCAGCGTCTCTACGGCGAGGAAGCCAAGCGCATCGCGGACCCCGCCGTGAAGAAGGCCCCGACCGCCCCGCAGCAGTCCGCCGTCGGCCGCGCCCTCAATGACATCTATACCCCAGGCGAAGACGAATCGTCTTCGGCCAGCTCCGCGGGCCAACTGGGCGAACTTCTCGTTGCTCGTGGCATTATCACCGCCCAGCAGTTGACCACCTCCCAGAGCGTCGTAAAGCAGACGCCCGGCAAGAGGCTCGAAGACGTCATCATCGAGCAGGGCGTCGAAGAGGTCAAGGTGTTGCCGGTCGTCGCGGAGTTGGCGGGGATGCCCTTCGAGCGCATCGACCTGACCAAGGGGCTCGACGGCGGTTTCGACGGTCGGCTGCTCCAGCGTCTGGGCTTCGACTACTGCAAGGCCAAGGGCGTGGTCCCGCTTCGCACCGAGGGCGTCCGCATCATCGTCGGCTCGCCCCGCACCAACGACATCTTTCTGCTCGACGAAATCCGCACGCGGCTCAACGCGACCAGCGTCAAGCTCGTGATGGTGACCAGTTCCGACATCCGCGGCGCGCTGGACATCGTGGGCGCCGGCCAGTCCAAGGAAGAGGACCTGGCCGAGATTCTCTCGACGGTGGAAGAATCCGACGTCCAGGTCGAGAAGATGGAGATCCAGACGACCGACCTCGAAAAGGAGGCGTCGGAATCTCCCGTCATCCGCACGGTGAACTACATCATCCAGACGGCCCAGCGCGACGGGGCCAGCGATATCCACATCGAGCCGTCGGAGAAGAAGCTCAAGGTTCGTTTCCGCATCGACGGCGAGCTGTTTGAAATGATGAACCCGCCGCCGGGCATGGCCTCGGCGATCATCAGCCGATTGAAGATCATGGCGAACCTCGACATCGCCGAGCGCCGCATCCCCCAGGACGGCCGCGTGCGGTGCACCGTGCAGGGCCGCAAGCTCGACCTTCGTATGTCCACGCTGCCGACCAACGGCGGCGAAAAGGTTGTGCTTCGTATCCTCGACACCAAGTCGATCAACGTGCAGCTCGAGGAGCTTGGCTTCCACGACGACACGCTCGTCGTCTGGAAAAAGCTCGTCGACGCCCCGCACGGCATCGTGCTCGTCACCGGCCCGACAGGCTCGGGCAAAACCACCACGCTCTATTCCAGCCTCCGCCAGCTCGACAAGAACTCGATGAACATCTCGACCGTCGAAGACCCGATCGAGTATCACCTTGACGGGATCACCCAGACGCAGGTGCACGAGAAGATCGGGATGAACTTCGCCGCGGCCCTTCGCGCCCTGCTCCGCCAGGACCCCGACGTCATCATGGTCGGTGAAATCCGCGATATGGAAACGGCGCAGATCGCCGTCCAGGCCGCGCTCACGGGCCACCTCGTTCTCTCCACGCTCCACACCAACGATGCACCCTCATCGCTCACCCGATTGGTCAACATCGGCCTCGAGCCCTTCCTCGTCGGCGCCGCGGTCAACGGGGTGCTTGCCCAGCGGCTGGTCCGCCGCCTGTGCAGCGCCTGCAAGGCCCAGGAAAAACCGGGCGAAGAGCTCGCGTCGTACCTTGAAATGCAGGGACTGGACTCGGCCCTGACCTGGGTCGCCAAGGGCTGCGACAAGTGCCGCCAGACCGGCTTCTCCGGCCGCGTCGGAATCTACGAGCTTCTCACAACCGACGACCAGTTGCGCGACGTCATCGCCCGAAATCCCAACGTCGCCGAGTTCCGCCGCACCTGCATCGAACGCGGCATGGTCACGCTCCGCGGCGACGGAATGCGAAAGGTCGCGGCCGGGATCACCACCGTGCACGAGATCCTGCGTGTGACCGAGGCGAACGCGTAGCGGGTAAACCGTTTCCCATCGTGTGCAGGGCCACGCTTGAACGCGCCGCGTCGCGGCGATACGCTGCGGAAGCGACGTGCCCCGGCACGCGCAGGGCCGCGAGCCGAAGGCAGAACCGCACGCGATGTTCGTCATAGCGCCGTTGATCATCCTGGGTGCGCTGACCGTGGTGTTCGCATCGCGTCCGGCCGCCTCGAAAGACTGGCTGCGCGCCGTGGTGTGCGGGGCGGTGGCGGTGGGGCTGTGGGCCGTACTCGGCGCGGAGCTTCTCGGCAGCGTCAGGGCGTTGGGCCCCACGGGTGTCAGGGTGTGGTGGACCGCGCCCGCGGCCTGTCTGGCCGTCGTCGCTGTTGCACGCTGCCGGCGGTGCCCGCCTCTTTCGATGAAGCTCAGGGGCCCAGAGTTGGCGATGGCGTTGGCGTGCCTCGGCTTGCTGATCCTGACCGGGCTGATCGCGCTCCTTACGCCTCCCACCACGCACGACTGCCTGAGCTACCACCTCCCCCGCCAGCTGTTCTGGATTCAACAGCACAGCGTTGAGCACTTCCCGGCCAGGGACCTGCGCTGCCTCGAAATGCCTCCTCTGGCGGAGTTCATCGGCGCTCAGCTCATGCTCCTGTCGGGGACGGATCACCAGGCCAACATGGTGCAGTGGTGTGCGTTCGCCTTGAGCGGCGCGGCGGCCGCGGCCACCGCGAAGGAGTTCGGGGCCGGCGCCCGCGGACAGTGGCTCTCCGCGTTGCTCGTGCTGTGCAACCCCATGGCGGCCATTCAGAGCCTGAATCCGAAGAACGACGTCGTGTGCGCGTTCTTCGGAATCGTGGTGATGTACGCCTGTGCGAGGCTCCTGCGCCACAACGCGCGCTCATGGCCGGATCGGCTTCTCCTGGCTTCGGCGCTCGGTCTCATGATCCTCACCAAGGGCACGGCATTTCTGATAGCGGGTCCGCCGGCCGCCGTCGTGGGAATCCGGATGCTCGCCGTTCTGCGCGTTCGCGCGGTCCTGCCGGGGCTGGTCATGACGATTGTCGTTCTCGGGATCAATGCCGGTCACTGGCGCCGCAACTTCGAGTCATTCGGATCGCCTCTCGCCCTGCCCGCTTCCCGTGGCGGCTTCAAGCTCACCAATGACGACATGTCACCCGGCGCGATGCTCTCGAACTTGGTTCGAAATGTTTCGTTGCACACGGGCACGCCTTGGGCCGGTGTAAACCAGGCGGAGCAGCACGCCGCGGAGTGGCTGCACGGGCAGTTGGGATGGTCGATCACCGACCCCCGGACGACCTATCTGCCCGCGATCGGGTTCGCGGTTGTCAACCGATGGAACCACGACAGCGGTGCGAGCGCGCCCGTTCACCTCGCCCTCATCATCGCGTGCGCCGGCGCTCTGGCGATCCGGCGATACCGCCCGGGCAAGGATGTCGTACTCCTGTTCGGCGGCGGGCTGGCGGCGAGCGTTCTCTTCTGTGTTCTGTTCAAGTGGCAACCGTGGCACGGCCGGCTCCATGTGCCGTTCTTCGCCGTGCTGACTCCCCACCTGGCGATCTGGTTGATGTCGTGGCGATGGGAACTGCCCAGGCGAAGCCTGGTTGCCGGCGCGGCGTGCCTTGCGGCGGCTGCCGTCGTGTACAACGACACGAAGCCTCTCGTCGGGGAGCGATCAATACTCCGTCGATCGCGTGACGAGGTGTTCTTTACCCAGTACCCGACGTGGAGAACATCCGCGATCTGTGTGGCCAACGAAGTCGCCGCGAAGAAGCCCAGAGTGGTCGGCCTGGCGCTGGATACGCACACGTGCGAATACTGGTTGATGAGGCTGATTCTGGATCGAGCATCGCCGCCGCCTCGCTTCCTCACCATGTTTACGACGACCAATCCTTACCCGTCGCCGGATGAGCCCGAACCCGACGTCGTGTGCATTACATCCGTATCGCCCCCTCTGCCCCAGGTCCACAGCCCCACGGGAACGTACTACGAGGTGCAGACCCTGCGGGGCGTGTATTCGACCCTCTACCCGACGCTGAGAGCCGCCGACCTCACGTTGAACCGTGACGTCGATCCGTTCCACGGATGGGAACTCGTGGGGGGGCTTGGAGCCGTTCAGGGCCCGTTCCCCCAGTGGGACCTGCCGCTGGTGCGATGGGGGCAAGTGCCTGAAACGAGACTTCGTTTCACGGCGCAGGCTGAACCGATGGTGCTCGTTCTTCAGTGTCGGCGCAACGAGCGGGCCGACCTGAAGATGACGATCAAGCTCAACGGCGAAGTCATCCGGGAGCAGGAGTTTGGCGCTGCCTGGGTGTGGGTGCCAATCCTGACGCGGATGTCGCCCCGGCCGGGCCCGAACGAACTCACCATTGAGTACGCCAACGCCGATGGTCCGAAGCCGGGGCGTTCCGTATTGTTCCGGAGGCTCCAGATCGTCCCCGAATCCTGGCTCGCCACTGACCATCCACCGCCATGACCACAGTCGCAAACCAGTTCTCCAAGCTTTCCGTCCTCATCCCCGTCTACAACGAGGCCCGCACCCTCCGCCGCCTCATTCACGCCGTCCTCGCTTCTCCGGTCTCCCTTGACCTCGAACTCATCTGCGTGGACGACTGTTCCAAGGACCGCACGCCCGAAATCCTCAAGGAGCTCGCCCAGACGGACTCCCGCATCAAGGTCGTCCGCCACCAGGTCAACAAAGGCAAGGGCGCGGCCATTCGCACGGCCATCGCCCACATGACCGGCGACATCGCGATCGTGCAGGACGCTGACCTCGAATACGACCCGGCAGAGTTTCCCACCGTCCTCGCCCCCATCCTCGAAGGCAAGGCCGATGCGGTCTTCGGTTCGCGTTTCATGGCCGGCGGCCAACGCAAGGTACTGCTGTTCTGGCACTCAGTCGCCAACCGCCTCCTCACCTTTGCCACCAACATCCTCAACGACATCAACATCACCGACATGGAGACCTGCTACAAGGCCGTCCGTGCCGACATCCTCAAGCAGATCCCGCTCAAGTCCAACCGCTTCGGCATCGAGCCCGAACTGACGACCCGTCTCGCCCAGTGGAACGTCCGGCTCTACGAAGTTCCCATCAGCTACCACGGCCGCACCGCCGCCGAGGGCAAGAAAATCGGCTGGAAGGATGCATTCTCCGCCGCGTGGTGCCTGATCAAGTATCGTTTCATCGATCGTCGCTTCACGACGCACGACGGCTTTTACATCCTGCAGTCCGTCCGCCGCGCCCGAGGCTTCAACCGCTGGATGCTCTCGCAGTTCCGAACGTTCATCGGGCAGCGCGTCTGGGAGGCCGGCTGCGGCATCGGCAACTTCACCGAGCTGCTGCTCGATCGCGAGCGGTTGGTGTGCGTGGACAACGACCCGTTCTACGTCGAGATGATCGAACGGCGCTTCGGCCACATGGAAAACGTCGACGCCCGCGAACTGGATCTTTCTGCCCGCGGCGCGGGCAAGTCAATCCGCCCCGAGAAGCCCGACACCATCATTTCTCTCAACGTGCTCGAGCACATCGAGCGTGACCAGGATGTCTTGCACGAGTTCTTCGATGCCCTGGTCCCCGGCGGCCACGCCGTCGTGCTCGTCCCCGCCCACCCGGGTCTGTACTCCGCGTGTGACCGGACACTCGGGCACTTCCGGCGCTACACCCGGGAAGAGCTGACGTCCAAGTTTGCCGCCGCCGGCTTTCATGTACAGAGCTGCGAAGAGTTCAATCGCCTCGGCGTCGTCGGTTGGTGGGTGAACAAGAAGCTCGGACGGAAGGACCTCTCTCCGACGCAAATGCGCATGTACGAACTCATGCTCCCCATGGCCAAGATCATGGACCGCCTGAAAATCGGGCCGGGCCTCAGCCTCATCATTGTCGGCCACAAACCGCAGGACTCTGAGTCCACCGCGAGCAAACCCGCGGCCGCCGGAGCCGACGCCGCGTCCCAGCCCGTCATCCACACCACGGGCTTCGCCGCCGAACCGCGGCACTGATAGACTCCAACCAAGGACCGAGGATCGAGTCCGGAACAGGAGCCACGGATGAACGCGATCGGTCGCGTCTGCTGTATCGGGGTCGCGGCGTGCCTTGCCGCCTCGGGATGCGTGCCCGTTGTCGTCGGCGCGGGCATGGGGGCCGCGGGTTACCAGTACAACCAGGGTGAACTGGAATACTCGCTGTATGCGCACGTCGACAAGTGCCGCACGGCGGCGGCCGGTGTGATCAAGGAGCGCGGTTGGGACATCAAGGAACAGACCCGAGATGTCACGACGGCGTACTTCCGCTGCATCACGCAGGATGGAACCCAGGTCAAGATCGACATCTCCCGCCGCTCGCCCGACTTTTCGCGGGTCGCGGTCCGGTACGGAATCTGGGGCGATGAAGCCGAGAGCAAGAAGTTCATTGAGTCGGTGAAAGCCCGGCTGTGAGGCGATCCGCGTCCATCGTGCTGTCGGCCGCGTCCATTCTCGGCGGGGCTTCGTGCGCCGCCCCGGTGGTCATCGCCTCGGCCGGGTTCGGCGCGCTGCAGACGGGCACCGAAGCATTCATCCGCGGCGAGCTCGAAGCCGCGGTCGTGCACCCCATGGAACATGTGTTTCAGGCCGCTCAGGACGCAATGACAGCGCTCAACTTTCCATCGCGCGGCGCCAAGATGGGCGAGGCCAACGCGTACGTCCTCGCCAAGGAAGTCCAGGGTCGCAAGATCGATATCAACCTGCAGATGAAGTCGAAGAATGTGACCAAGATCAACATCCGCGTTGGCGTCTTCGGCGATCAAGCCGTGTCCCGCCTCATCCTCGCCGAGATTCAGGAAAAGCTCGGACCTCATCCCTCCCACGCGGACGTTCCGCCTCCCGAGTGAAGGCCCTCTACGAGCACCCCGCTACATATCTGTTGATGAAGCACTGGAAGTCATTGGCAGTGAGCACGGGCTGCACCGTGGACCCATCGCAGTTGGCATACGACGTGCCCGCGACATATCGGTTGATAAAGCACTGAAAGTCGTTCGCCGTCAGAATCGGCTGCACGCTCGAGCCGTCGCAGTTCGCGTAGCACGCGGCTCCCACCTGGGTCCCGGTGACCTCGATTCGGTTGTACGTCCCACTCGGCGCGCCGTTGTAGACAAAGCCCGCCGCTGTCGCAGAGCCCGTCGGCAGCACCGCCGGGTTGGTGGCTTCCCACATGAAACTCCCCGTCGGATTCGGGATGGACTGAACATACACCCAGTAGGTTCCACTCGCGCTGAGCGTCACCGGGGAAGCGGGCGTGAAGGTGAAGTTGCCCGATCCGCTCTGGGTGGGGGCGTTGAGAACCTGGACCAAGCTGGCCGGCCCCGTCGCGCCGGACCAGATCGACACCACCGCCGATCCTCCCACCCCGTAGCCGATCGTCAGCTTCACACCGTCAAGCGTGTAGGCGTGACTCCCGATGGTAAAGCCCGCCGCCTTGAACGATGTCGACGAGTTGGCGCCAAAGAATGTTCCGGACTGCGCCAATGGGGCCGCGATATTGCTGATGAGGACTTCGGCATGCCCCGGCACGGCCCATCCGGCCACCGCACACAAGCCCAGCAGTTGAGAGCGGTTACGCATGGAAAGCTCCCTCGAACCGATGATCCATTCTACGCAATTGTCGGGAAGCACCAACCCCCTCTCGGCCGGCCAATACCGGCAAAACACCATGAAAATGCCACATTGAGGTCCCTTGCTCTGCGTGATGTGGGGGCTTGGGGAACATCGGAGAGTCGCGACAGCCCTGGCGCGCGTTCAGGCAGATTCGACTCAGCGCGCGCATCCGGCCGCGAAGCTGTTCAGGAAACACTGAAAGTCATTCGCGGTAAGCGAGGGGGCGTTGGTCGACCCATCGCAGTTGGCGTACGGATCGCTCGCGGCAAACTTGTTGAGGAAGCACTGGAAGTCGTTGGCGGTGAGTCTTGGCGCGCCCGTTGACGCATCGCAGTTCGGGTAGCACGCCGGCGTGACGCCGCCCTCAATGACCGCGACCAGGTTGGCAACACCCGTCACCGGATCGGGCCCGAAGCTGAAGAGGCTCCACGATGTGCCGTTGTGGAACGAAGCGTTGTTGGTGAAGAACCCGACCACCTGCCCCGTCGATCGCGAGCACTGAAAGCCGAACTGCCCGTTGCACTGGAAGTTCGTCAGAGCCACGCTCCACCCGATGTTGTTGTACCCGCCCACCGTGCGGACATTCGGGAGCGGGATCGTCAGGCTGAACAGCGCCGTCCCACCCGAGAGCGACGCATCCGGGAGCGCCACGCCGTGAATCGTTGTGCTGTACAGCGCCGTCCCGGGCCCGAACACCAGCCCCGACGGATCTCCATCGTTGAGGGTGAACACGATGTCCGTCGACCCCGCGGTCGTGGAGTTCAGCACCACCAGTCCCAGCGTGATGGAAGTCAGGGTGTAGGTGCTGGTCCCGAATGCGGAGAGCCATCCTCCATCGCCGTACTTCACAGCTCCCGCGTTCGCACTCGAAAACGGCGTGAAAATCCCGTTGTTGTGAATCGCCTGAAAGACAACGTCCGCCGAGGCCGATTGGCCCGCCAGCACCGCCGCGACAACAGCAGAACACACATGCTTCATGGCCGTGCTCCCGGGTGATCGTGCCGAAACTCTAGTACGACCGCGGGCCCGGCGGCCACTCGATCGCGCTCCACCGGATAGTCCTTCCCCTCGAACATCGCGGCGGGGTCACGGCTGGATTCACCCGCCGCGAGGTTGTCCGGCGAACACATCACCGGGCGCTTAGCGCGGACAGCCCGCTGCGAACGAGTTGATGAAACACTGGAAGTCGTTGGCGGTGAGCGCCGGCGTCCCCGTGGACCCGTCGCAGTTGGCCATCAGGCTTCCCGAGGCGAACGCATTGAGGAAGCATTGGAAGTCGTTGGCCGTCAGCATCGGCGAGGCGGTGGAGCAATCACAGTTGGCGTAGCACACCAGCAGCGTGGCGGGGGCGCTCGCGACCGAGCCGCACAAGTTCGTGACCGTGCACCGGAACGACACTCCCGGCGCGTGCGAGCCGAGCGTCAGCCCCGACAGCGCCAGGGTGGCCATCGCTGCACTCCCGCCCACGATGTCGAATCCCAATCCCGTCGCGGCTTCGGTGTACCGCGAACCGGACAAGTCCACGAACGTGCCGCTTCCCGCGGGACATTCAACCTGCCACCCGTACGCCAGCGGGCCAACTCCCGAGGCGCCGACGGTCAGGGAGCCCGGGTGTGCCGCGCACACCGTCTTGCCAGTCGGCTGCTCGGTGATGGCTACGCCCTCGGACGCCCAACGCGCGAGGCACGGCGAGTTCACGCCGTCCACAGTGCTGAACCCTCCGCCCGCAAAAATGTCTCCGCCCGGCATTCGTGCGAGGGCGATGACGTAGTTGTCCATACCCGTGCCCATGGCCGACCACGCCGTTCCATCCCACAGCGCCGCCTTGCTGGCCGCGACCGTGCCGGCAAATACGAAGTGCCCGCCGGCGATGAACTGCCCATTGGGCAGCGCGAGGAACCCCAGCGGCTGAGCGTTCGTTCCCGCGCCCACTGGATTCCAGTGTGTCCCATCCCACCGCGCGATCCTGCTCGCCGGCCCGATGTCGGCAAAGGTGAATATGCCCCCGGCCACGACCGAGTCATCAGACAGTGTCCCAAGCGAAAGCACGGCCGCGTTCATCCCGGCCGCCATGGTCGCCCAGGCGCCCGCGGTCGTGAACCGTGCCACGCACCGGCGGTTTCCCACGCCCCCGGCCGCCGTGAAGTTCCCGCCGACGACCATGTCGCCCGAGCCCAGCGGTGTCAGCGCATACACAATGTTGCTCACGCCATTGGCCGATCCAGTCCCAAGACTTGTCCAGGCCGTTCCATCCCACCGAGCAACCCGGTTGGCGGGCGCGCCGTCCGCGTTTGTGAATATGCCACCCGCGTACAGCTTTCCATCCACCGGGTTCATCGCCAAAGCCCACACGACGTTGTCAAATCCCGTCCCGAGCGGCGCCCACGCGTGACCGTCCCACGCCGCCACGTTTCTGGCCGCGACACCGCCCGCGCTCGCGAAACCCCCCGCCACCACGAGCCGACCGTCCGGCAGGACCGCGACCGCGTTCACCGCGCCGGCGACTCCTGAACCCAGCGGCGAGTACGTGCTCCCATTCCAGATCGCGACGTTGTTCGCCAACACGCCGCCCGCGGAAGTGAACTCGCCGCCCAGAACAAGCACCGCCGCCTGCGGTCCGGCTCCGTCCGGGTCCCACGCCACCAAGCCGCTGACGTTGTATCCCGTCGCCCCGGAGACTCCCGCCGTCGAATACCAACGAGGCGAACATTGCGCCTGCGCCGGTGCGCATGCCGCGTGCGCGGCCAGTGCCGCCACGATGACGCCTGCCGACGCCCGCCGCCGCGAGTGACGACCAACGGCAGTGCTCATCCCAAAGTTGAGATTCTTCATGACCGGTTCTCCTTCTTGCGAAAGACGTGGCAGGCCGTCAGCCCAATGCGATGCACCCTGACAACCGGAGGCAATGCGGTCAGAAATATCTGCAATAAGCATGCCGCTCATTTGGAGCGCCCGAGCGACATCGCCACCGGCCGCGCCAGCGAAATGGCCACAGCCGTGGCCATTGGCGCGACAGCGATTGAGGAAACACCCTCAGTACGCAGGGACGTTCAGCCGCGGCAGTTCAGGAGCAGCCCGCCGCGAACTTGTTCAGGAAGCACTGGAAGTCGTTGGGCGTCAGGGTGGGCGATCCCGTTGATCCGTCGCAGTTCGCGTACGGATCGCTGGCCGCGAAGCGGTCCAGGAAACACTGGAAGTCGTTCGCGGTCAGGACCGGGCTGCCCGTCGAGTTGTCGCAGTTGGCGTAGCAGGCGACGGCCGTGCACGAGACGCTCGACGCGACAAAGTCGTCAATGGCCGCTTCGACGATGCTCGCCGTTCCGGTGGTGTCTGTCGCCGTGAACCGGACCTTCATCTGGGCCGTGCCCGTGATGCCGAGAGTGGCCAGCGACTTGGTTACCTGTCGCCAGCCGAGTTGCACCGGCGATCCTGCCGGGATCGATTCCAGTGTTGTCCAGACCCCGCCATTGTCCGTGGAAACCTGGGCGAGAAACGCCTGGGAATAGTTCACAATGCTGTTGTTCTCGAACCACCGCATGTACGAAATCGTGGCGCTCGAGGGTGCGCCGGCCATGCTGAATGTAGGAGATGTGAGCACCGTGTTCCCGCCGTCGACATCGCCCGTCGTCAGGCTGATGCCGGCGGTGCCGTCGGTGACCCAGCAGTTGACGCCGGCCCCGGGTGTGGTGTCGTCTTCGGGCTGCGATCCGGTCCGTTGCGGGTTGGTCCTGAACCAGAGGCCTGTCGTTGCCGTGTTCGGTCCGACGACCCAGCCTGTGTCCGTCTCCATCGAGTCCGAGAAGTACGTCGTCAGCGTGCCGACCGGGACGCTGTAGGGCGATCCCGCTCCGCCGACGGGCGACTCGGCCGCCGCGCCCGACTGCCCCTGCGCCGTGACGTAATACTGCGGGCTCGCCCCGCACGAGAACGCCGGCAGGCTCGCCTGCCACGACCCGCCGATCAGCGACATGGCCACATCCGTGTACGATCCGGCGCCGTTGCGGTAGTGCAGCACCACCGAGCTCGGGACGATCACATCGTTCTGGGCCTGCACCGTGGCCGAAATCGTTGTGCCCGAACCGGGTGCAATCAGAGTCGGGGTCGTCACGCTCTGTATCGAGATCGTCGGGAAGAGCGCGGCCGCCGAAAGAGTGTGCGACGACACGATCGAGAACGGTTGCGGACCGGTCGGCACCCCGAATCCTCGCACCCGGACCTTCCACGTCCCCGCTTGTGGGTTGGCCACTCGAACCTGCTCGATGTTGTCGCGAGAGTTGCGCTGCGTCTGGACCGCCAGCGCCGCCGGGTTATTGGAATCGAGGGTCCAGGGGAACGCGCGGACCCCCGACGGCGAGTACACCTCGAGATCGAGGTCGTTGACCAGCGCCGGCACGGAGTTGGGCGTGCCGGCGGCGTCATCCCACGCGAGCGTCAGCGCCAGGGCCGGAGCGCCGGCCGGCACCACCACGTCGTAGCTCACCTCGCCCCCCTGCGACACCTGGCTCTCGCGGAAGTTGCCCGTCCGCATCAGGTCGATCGCGGCCGGGGCGCGGACCGAGCCATACCCGAACTGAAAATCCGGCCCGGCGTTGCCGCGATCGGTCGCCGACTGCGCCAGCAGTACCTTGAGCGTCGAGTTCCTCGGGTCCGGAGTGCTGGGGAACTGGACGCGATAGTCCTGGAGCATCAGCGAGACAATCCCCGCCACCGTTGGTGTCGCCATCGACGTGCCGCACATCGCTCCGTACGACGTCGTGCTCGTGCTCGTACAGCTTGTCACACCGCCGTCGCCGCCGTTCTGGCACCCCGGCGCCACAAAGTCCGGCTTCATCCGCCCGTCATCCGCCGGGCCGTAGCTGCTGAACGACGAGGTTAAGTCATTGTCCGAGTCAACAGACCCGATGCACATGTGGTTCTTCGCGTTCGCCGGTGGGGCCGTTGTCCGATAGAACGCGCCGCACCGCGCGCTCCCTCGTTCGTTCCCCGCGGCCCACGTCACGCGGAACGGGTTGTTGAGCGTCGCCGCGGACGACCCGCGAATGATCGAGTCGATCACGCCGTCGGTCACGCCATATTCACCCTCCCACGAGCAATCAAACCCGTTCGGAGCCGTGTTCGTCCCGATCGAGTTGGTCGCCAGATGCGCTCCCTGCGTGTACGCGTTGGCGTAGTCGGTCTCGATGTCAGACGGATTTGTGTACAGCCATCCGCCAGCTGCCGTGCTCAGCGCCGCCGACAGGAACGTGACGCCCGGCGCCATCCCTCGGTTGTTCGCCACCGCCGTCCCCGTGCCGCCGACGGTCCCCGCCACGTGAGTGGAGTGGCTCGAAATCGCGCTGCCGTCGAGCACCGTCACCCGGCCCGCCAGGTCCACGTGCGTTGTCCGGATCGAGCCGCCGTCAAACACCAGCACCTTCACGCCCGTTCCATTCAGGTTGTACGGCGCCGCGTTGACCGTGTTGACGCCCGTGAGCGCCCGGTTCTCCGCGTTCATCTCCATCATGAACGGCAGCGCGGGCTCGATCCACTGGACCTCATCTTCCTGGGCCAGCAGGGCTATCGCCGAGCGCGGAATGTGCACCACCGCCGCGTTCACCGATACCAGCTCGCTGATCGACGCCCCCCCTTGCCGCTTGACCACCTCGGCCGCCGATACCGACACAGGCACATCGTCGTGCAGCACGACATAAACGGCGACCTCGGGATCGGCCCCCTGGGTCACGATCGTCCACTCCGGCGTCTGTCCCGCCAGCAGCGCCCGATGCAGCTTCCACTCCGGCTTCACCGCCGCGGCACCCGAAACCACGCCCGACCGGACCAGCCCCGCCGCGTTCACGTTGCCCTCAACCGCGGCGAAGAACACATCCGCCGCCATCGGCGCCAGGAGCCGCAAACCCTTCTTGGCGAGCTCGGCCCGCATGGCTTCTGTGGCCGGCGCGCTGAGCTGAACCAGGATGTGCTCACCGAGTTCGCCATTGAGCACCCGCGGCGTCAGGGCCCGATCAAAGACCGGTGCCGCGGCCCCTGACTTCCAACGAACCGGCGAGCCTGCCTGTGGAGCGGAGTTCTGTTCGAGGCCCACCGCCTGCCCCGCCAGAATCGCAAGCGCCGCAATGCTCGTCATCTTCAACGTACGGGTGCTGGTCCGATGGGTCACGAAGAACTCCCTGTGTAAGTGATCGAATTGTGGGTTGGCGCGAAGCACCACAGTACCAGACCGTGCCGAACATACAAGCGTCGAAATAACCTGTCGCGCCGCTGTGGTCGGCCGCCCGGCGTTCCCCGTCCACCGAGAAACCCCCCAAGTTCGCGACGGGCTGTCGCGACGCCGAACGACTCCACTGCCATCCGTAACCATCCGTAACGGTCCATGTCGCTTCGACCCGCCGACGTTGCAGGGTGTCGGGTCAATCACACCGGGCGCCCGGCTCACCGCTTCACGTACATCCGGCCGCAAACTGATTGATGAAGCATTGGAAGTCGTTCGCCGTCAACACCGGCGCCACGGTCGAACCGTCGCAGTTTGCGTAGGGGTCGTTCCCGGCGTACCTGTTGACGAAGCACTGAAAATCGTTGGCCGTCAGCACCGGCGCCACCGTCGAACCGTCACAGTTGGCGGAGCACGGCCCCGGCACAAACGCCAACCCAAGGAGGTTTCCCACCGCGCTTGCGCCTATGAACGTCGCTGCGCCCGTGCTCATGTCGACTCGGTACAAGTGATTGGCTTGTCCCGCCACGCCTCGATTGTCCGTTGCAAGAAGACCCCACCCGGGGTCAAAGGCCATCCCCATTCCGATCTGCACAAACGGCGCACCCAAGACGCCGAAGTTTCCGACGAGCGTGAGCACCCCCGTCGTCAGGTCGAGCGTGTACAGATTCTGTGAGAAGATCTCCGCGACATACATCACGCCCGTGGTCGACTGGTACGCAAGGCCGAACATCCCCGTGACCGAGAGGGGGACGACCAATGTCGCCGCGCCGGACGACCGGTCAATCCGGTAGAGCGCGGCCGGAGATCCAGACGGCCGCGCCACCCCGTAAAGCGTGTCGTCCGCCGGGTTGTACTCCAGGCCGTGCATCAACGTGACCCCGAGGGGTCCCACGATCGTGATTCCCCCCGTTGCCGGGTTGATCCTGATGAGGTTGCTCTCCGCAGGTGAATGCGTCGTCGTTCCGAAGAGGATCCCGCGATTGGAGTCATACGCCAGCGATGCGACGGTCTGAGCTCCCAACGGGCCGACCACAGTGAACGCGCCGCTCGCCGGGTCCAGCCGCAGCAGCCGTGCATTCGCCGCATCCGCCGCAAGCAAGACCGGCGGCCCTGCCGCCGCGCGACCTATCGACACCCCGGTCACCGCCGCCAGCGTCAGCGCGAATCTCATCGCCAACTCCTTATGAGCACCCCGCGGCAAACTTCGAGAGAAAGCAAATGAAGTCGTTGGCCGTCAGCGCGGGCGTGCCCGTCGATTGATCGCAGTTCGCGTACGGGTCGTTCGCGGCGTACGTGTTGATAAAGCACTGAAAGTCGTTGGCGCTCAGCACCGGCGCGATCGAAGACCCATCGCAGTTGGCGTAGCACGGCGCACGGAGCGTGACCAGGTACACTCCCGAACTTCCCGTCGGGTGCACCGCTGTACCGACGATCGCCAACCCATCCGGCGAAATGGCGTAGGCGCTCGTCAGTTGCCATCCATTCAAGTTGACGCCGAACTCACTCTGCACGGCGGTGCCCAGGGATCGAATGCCCCCGGACGCAGTCCAGATGAATGGCTGAGTCGTGACGCCGGCGCACAGCCCGACGACCACCGTCCCGTCGCGGTTCACGCCATAGGCGTCGCACGCCGTGAATCCCGGCAGCACGCCCAGCGGCTGCATGCCGGCTCCCTGCGTCCACCGGAAGTTTTCGCCCCCCGGCACTCCCAAGGTGTACGACCCACCGATAACCGTCGTCCCATCTCCGCTGATCAATGTCGCCGTGCTCGCGTTGCGCCCCGGCAGAAACCCGAGCCCCGTCATTCCTGTGCCGTTGATGTACCGAAACGCCTGCTGTGGATAGCTCCCACCCGCCATGTACACGTAGCTCGTGCCACTCACGACCAACCCATTCGAACTCACACCCGTCGCGACACTGTGCGTATCGCCCGGCAGCATTCCCAGCCCGGCCATGCCCCCGGTCGAGGTCCACCGATACCCGACCGACAGCGCCGTTCCGAGAAAGCTCTGGCCGACGATCACCGTTCCATCGGAGCTGATCGCCCGTCCGTTGCTGCTGGTGTGGGAAGGGCTCGCATACCCGAGCCCCTGCACGCCGCCCCTCGCCGTCCAGCGCACCGCCTGGCTCGGGCTGATCCCTTCCGTCCCCGCCACTGTGTTGCCATCAGCGCTGACGCTGAGGGCGTACCCCGCAAACCCCAGCGACTGCATCCCCGTTCCGGCGGTCCACCGCCATGCCACAGGGCTGCCCGCCGCAGACGCTTGCCCCACAACCGTCAATCCCCCATCGTTCACGCCCCGAGGAATCGGGAAAGACGCCCCCGGGGGCGAGCCCAAGAACGTGAACGATTGAGCGCACGCGCACGTCGAGGACAATCCCATCACGCCGATAACTTCAATGCGTCGAAGTCTCATGCCTCGCCTTTCGCCGTCCCGCTCGTACACGAGCAGACCTTCAGGAACACCCGTTCGCAAACCCATTGATGAAGCACTGGAAGTCATTGGCCGTCAGCACCGGTTGAAGCGTCGACTCATCACAGTTCGCATAAGGGTCGTTCGCGGCGTACTTGTCGATGAAGCACTGAAAGTCGTTGGCTGTCAGCCGCGGGCTGACGGTCGATCCGTCGCAGTTCGAGTAGCACGGGATGCTCCGCGTCCAGAGCAGCGCCTCGGTCCGGCCCGTGGTGTTGTTGTCTCCATATCCCACGACATACACCGTGCCCCCATCACTCCAGATGCCGCTCGCCCCCGATGAGCCCCAGGAACCCGTCAGGAACGTCGAGAGATCCACCCAAGAGCCCGCCGTCCCGCTCCACACACTGGCGTGCTCATAAGGACCAATTTCCACTGCCCCTGCCTGCATCCCCGCGTACACGGATGTCACATAGGACGACGACCCCATCGGATGAAGGTTCATCCACGAACCCGCCGTGCCGTTCCAGATGCCGGCTCGAAAGGCGCCGCCGATGGTGGCGTGCCCGCCCTGCTGACCGTTGTAAATGGCTTCGGCCTTGGACTCTGTCGATCCCGCGGGATGCAGATCCACCCAGGACCCGGCCGAACCGTTCCACCAACAGGCGTGGTTCACCCCGCTCAGTCGCGCCATGCCGGCCTGCCGCCCCTTGTGGACCGCGTAAACGTACGACGCCGTGGCGCCCGCCGGGTGCAGGTCTGTCCAAGATGCCGCGGTCCCGTTCCAGACACTCGCGTGATAGGTGCTGCCAAACAGCGCGTAGCCTCCCTGTTGACCTCCATCCAGGCAAAACGCGACACAGTGACCGGCGCCCGCCGGATTCAAGCCGATCCCTGAGGCCGCAGTCCCGGACCACAAACGGGCTTGCGTGACGCCGCCAATCACGGCGTACCCAACCTGCTGACCCCCACCCACGCTGAACGCCGCGGAATCGGTCGCACCGACCGGCAGAAGGTCGACGAAGGACGCCGCCGACGAACTCCAAAGGCAGGCGCGTCTTAGCCCCCCGGAAATGGCCCACCCCGCCTGCTTGCCATCGCGGCCTCCGTACGCGACAGAGGATGTAGCGCCCGCCGGATGCAGGCTCGTCACCGTCCACTGTCCCAAGCCTCTTGAGGCCAGTGCCAGTAAGAGCACCGCGCTCAACGTCCCGGTCGACTTCATGCTGTCCCCTCTGGATTCGCAGTTCGGCATGGACGCACCCCCCACGGACGCACCCCCCTACGTAGCCTCGTGCAGGCGTCCCTTGGACGGACCGGCAACAAAAACAATCTCCGAAGTTGACGCCCCTGTTAGCATGGCGCCGCAGGCCGCCCCATGGATCTCACCCGCGCATCTCTTCTCTCACGCGTCCGTGACGTATCCGATCAGCGCGCCTGGGCGGAGTTCGAGTCCCTTTACCACGACCTGCTCATCCGCTTCTGCCGCCGCAAGGGTCTCCAGGAGGCCGACGCCATCGACGTCGTCCAGACCGTCATGGCCAGCCTCGTCAAGTCTCTTCCCGGTTTCACTTACGACCGCCAGCGAGGCCGCTTTCGCGACTATCTCTTCCGATGCACCGATCACGCGGTCGCCCGTTGGGCCGCCCAAAAAAACCGCTCCGGCCGTCCATCAGACGATCTCGCCGCGCTAGAAAAGCCAGACGAGAAGTCCCCGTCCGATCCGGCCTGGGAGGAGGAATGGATGGCGCACCACTACCGCCTCGCGATGCGGACCATCCGGCAGTCGTTCGAACCCCGCAGCGTGAAAGTCTTCGACCGCAGCATCGCCGGTGAAACAGTGGCCGAACTCGCCCATTCCACCGGCCTCTCCGAACAGGCCGTGCACAAGATCCGCCAGCGCATCAAGGCCCGAATGGAAGAACTCATCGCCGCACAGATCGCGGCGGAGGACGATGCCGGTTGAACGAGAACGGAAACACTCCCTCTCTCTCCGATCCCGCGACTCGCTCTCGCTTCGGATTCGAGTCCGAAGAATCGTGGCTCCAGCGCTGCCGCGCCGCCCGCCAAGGACCCGACCTCAACACCTTCGGACCCTATCAACTGCTCGCCGACGCCGGCCGGGGGTCGCAGGGCACCGTCTACAAGGCCCTCCAGCCCGCCACCGGACGAACTATCGCCCTCAAGCGACTCGGCGCCGGCCGCTTCGCCACGCCGGGCATGCGGGCCCGATTCGAACTCGAGATCGTCGCCCTCGCCTCGCTCAATCATCCCGGCATCGTGGCCGTCTACGGCGCCGACGAGGTCGATGGCCAGCGCATCATTCTGATGGAATGGATCGACGGCGCTTCCATTGACCATTGGGCCCGCCCCCGCTCCACCCGCGAAGTGCTCCAGTGTTTCACGCTCGCGTGCGACGCCGTCACCCACGCCCATCGCCGAGGCGTCATCCACCGCGATCTCAAGCCCTCCAACATCCTCGTCGACACCGCCGGCCGCCCGCACGTGCTCGACTTCGGGCTCGCTCGTCTCGTCCAGGACGATCGGTCGTCGAGCATGACTTCCGCCTTTGTCGGGACTCCCGCCTACGCCGCGCCGGAACAACTCACGGGCCGCCCTCAGGACATCGATACGCGGGCCGATGTCTACGCCCTGGGCGTCGTGCTTTACGAACTACTCACGCGCTCTCGACCGGTCGAGCCAGGCCCCGACCTTGGCGCCATGATCGACGCCATCCGCCATCACGATCCCCGGAAGCCGTCGAGACTGAACCCGGATCTCGATTCCGAACTCGACGCCATCACGCTCAAGGCCATCAACAAGGATCTCTCCCAACGCTACCAATCCGTGTCGGACCTGCAGGACGATGTTCGACGGTACCTCTCCGAAGAACCCGTCCTCGCCCATCCGCCAGACCGCTGGTACCGCTTCACCAAGTTCGCCCGCAGACATCGCGCGGCCGTTGCCGCCACCTTCACCATTGCCATCGTTCTCCTCGCCGGCGCCGCCGCAACCGCGGTTCAGGCCGTCCGCGCCCGCCGCGCAGAAGTGCAGATGTCCATCGAACGAGACACGGCCCGCACCGAAGCGCGGCGCGCCGACGCCGTCCGCGACTTCCTCACGTCCATGCTCTCCGACGCCTCTCCCCATCGCGGCGGCAGCCGTGAACTGACCGTCCGCCAAGCCCTCGACCGCGCCACCGCCAGGCTTGACGCCGGCTCGCTCAAGGACCAGCCCGAGGTCGAAGAAGCCGTTCGCTGGTCCATCGGAATGGCCTACATGCCCATCGGCGACCGTCGCGCCGCAGCCACGCAGTTTGAGTGGTGCGTCCGGTTCCGAGAGCGAGCATTCGGCCCACTCAGTTCACAGGTCGGCGATGCACTCTATTGGTACGGCGAAGAACTGACCGCCTGCGGCGCGTTCGATGAGGCGGTCGTCAATCTGCGCCGCGGCCTCGACGCCTACCGCCACAGCGGCCCGGGCCGCCTCAACCGGTATCACCTCCTGATGACCCTCGCCAACATCGAGCGAAAACGCGGCGACAAGGAGCAGGCGCTCGCCATGTACCAGGAGCTCGTTGCCCACTTTCGGGACACCGAAAGCGCCCAGTGGGAACTGGCCTGGACCATGTTCGGCGTCGCGCAATCGTTCCGCGACCTGGGCCGGACACAGGAGTGCATCGCCGCGTTCGAAGCCGCCCGACCTTTCATCAATCACGCCGTCAAGCTCGGGACCCGCAGCCGAATGTGGTTCGATCAGGCCTACTGCCAAAGCGTCCTCGAACCCGCGGCACGCCACGAGGACATCATCGCGCTGTGCCGACCGCTGCTCGCGGCCTCCATCGAGCCATTCGGCGAGCAGGACAACGATGTGGGCCAGATCATGGTGCTCCTCGCGGAGGCCCTCATCGCAACCGATCATTCCGCCGAGGCCGAGCCCCTGCTCCGTCGGTACCTGGCGGTAAGGGAGGGTGCCCTCAAAAACGACGACCACCGTCTCCTCAACGTCCGAAGCCTGCTCGGCGCCGCCGCCGCGCAGCTCGATCGTCCCGAAGAAGCCGAACGCCTCCTGGTCTCATCCTTCGAGGTTCTTGACGTCTCGAATCCTCCTCGACCGACAGAGCGGAATCGCGCCCTCGCCCGTCTTCTGGAGTTCTACCAGTGCCAAGGCAGGCCAGACCAGGTCTTGGTTTACCGCGCTCGCACAGCCGGTCATTGACTCGCCCGGCCCGACTCACGGACACCCCGCCGCAAACGCGTTGATGAAACACTGAAAGTCGTTGGCCGTCAACGTCGGCTGCACGACAGACCCGTCGCAGTTCGCATACGCATCCTTCGTGGCGAACTTGTTCAGGAAGCACTGGAAGTCATTGGCCGAAAGCAGCGGGGCGGTGACGGACCCATCGCAGTTCGAATAGCAGGCCTGTGCTTGTGAGAGCTTGAAGGTCAGGAAGTCACCCACCTCCCCAAGGGGGCCAAAGTCCGCCACCCCACCGGCCACGAGCCCTCCGTCCTGCGCCACCGCGATGCGGTTGATGATGTCCAGGTAGTTGAGCGGCCCCGAATAGGTGTATGCCCACGAGACGTTCGGCCCGCCCGAGTACTTGATCACCCGCGCATTGAGCGGGTCACCGCCCGCGGGATCAAACCGCACCGAAGTGTACACCGCGCCCGCGGCATCGAGGACAACGCAATCCGCCGCCGCCGGGAACCCCGGGTCGTGACGGTCGATCCAGCGGACCTCGCCGCTAGGGTCATACGCGATCGTCGTAGCCAGGTTGTACGCGGGCCCGAATGTCTGCCCGGCAATGTAGATGTTGCGTGCGCCGTCGACCGCCAGCCCAAACGCGGAGTCAGCACCTGCGCCGGCCGTTGGGCCGTGGTACCGCCGCGACCAGCGCACATCGCCCTGCGGGGAATACTTGAGCGCCACCAGGTCCGCGACCCAGAACGTCCCCGACGACCCGACCACCACAATGTCGCCATCGGCGTCGAGTTCAAGCGCCTCAAAGGTCTCAACGTCCGCGGCCGAGGTCGTCAGCGTTCGTGACCACTGAAGCGTCCCCGCCGCGTTGTACTTGAGCAGGACGGCGTCCCAGTCCCCGTTGTGATGGGTCTTGCCGCACACGTACACATCGCCGGCCGTGTTGACGCGCAGTTCGTTGGGCTCGTCAAACTGGTGCGCCGGACCGTCAAACGACCGAGCCCAGACGACCTGGCCCTGCCCGTTGTACTTGATCGTCGTGATGTCCGTCCACGAGCCCGTCTGCGTATACCCCGTCACATACACCAAGCCCGCCGAATCGACCGCCAGGCCGACGATGCGGTCCTGCCCCGCGTTGACTCGCCGCGCAACCCATTGCTGAGTTCCGGCGCTGTCATACTTGATGAGCACGTAGTCGTCGGAGGAATGCCCCGCGACGTACACAGACCCGTCACGAACCGCGATGCGCGTCGCCCCGTCAGACTGGTGCGCCGGCCCGTCGTAGGTGCGCACCCAGAGAAGCTGACCCGAGGGGCTGTACTTCGCCGTGGCGATGTCGGCCACCGTGTACCCGCTCACGCCCGTGACGAACACATTCCCCTGGTCGTCCAGGGCGAGGTCCAGCACGCTGTCGCTGTCGCCCAAAGGCCCGCTGTAACGCTGAACCCAGGCGAGTGACACCTGTGCAGAAGCAGGAATCGCGGCCAGAATGAGAAAAAGAGTGGCAAGACTGATGCGCATGGTGTGCCTCCTCACATGGATCGCTGTACAAAGGTCCACACCCTTCGCCGCGGAATGGGATCATCGAGATCGCGGATTCAAATGAAAAACCGGGCGTCGGCACGCCAAGTCGTTGAGCGCGGTGGACTTACCTGCCCCTGGCCTGGGCGTCTCTACGGGCACCCCGCCGCGTACGCGTTGATGAAGCACTGGAAGTCGTTCGCCGTCAGCTTCGGCGTCCCCGTGGAACTGTCACAGTTCGCATACGGGTCGTTCGCGGCGTACTTGTTGATGAAACACTGAAAGTCGTTGGCCGTCAGCGCCGGCGATCCCGATGACCCATCGCAGTTCGCATAGCACTTGGGCCGCGTCCACAGAATCGCCTCGCGACGGTTGTTGCCCAGGTTGAAGCCGTGACCGACGATCGAAATGGTGACCGCATCCGCCCACACGTTCTCGGCGCGAGTCGCCACCCATGCCCCCGGCAGCGCTATGGAAAGGTCCTCCCACGACGCCGCCGTGCCGCGCCACAGGCTCGCCACGCTCTGCCCGCTGTTGATGCGCACATACCCCACCTGCACACCCCCGAACACGCCGAGCGCCTGCGACTCGGTCGACCCCGCCGGGTTCAAGTCAACAAAGGAAGGCCCCACGCCGCTCCACAGGCACGCGTGCGATGCATGCCCGCTCACGCCCGCCACGTAACCGGCGATGCCCACCCCATTCACCGCTCGCGCGTCCGACCCCGTTGCGCCGATGGCCGTCGGGTGCAAGTCCGCCCAGCTCGCCGCCGTTCCCATCCACGAACCCGCGTGCTGCACATTGTTGAACACCGCGTTTCCCACCTGCACCGTGCCGGTCGTCGCATTCGCCGTCGAAACGGTCGCCGTCGCCGGGTGCAGATCCGTCCACGTCCCCGCCGACCCAGTCCAGAACCCCGCATGATCGAACAGCCCGATTCGCGCGTTGCCAACCTGCTGCCCCCCCGACACACCCAGCGCCAGCGATCGAAACGTCCCCGTCGGGCTCAGATCCACCCACGTCCCCGCGGCCCCTGTCCATAGGCTCGCCCGCAACTGGTTACTGACAAACGCATCGCCCACCTGCTGCCCTGAAGAGGCCGCATACGCATGCGACTGTGCCGCGCCGGTTGGATTCAGATTGACCCAAGAAGCCGCCGACCCGCTCCACAGCGAAGCGACGTCTGCACCCGAGCTCGAAGCAAACCCCACCTGCTGCCCGTTCCCCACGCCCATTCCATTGGACTGAGGCGCGCCCGTGGGGTGCAGGTTGACCACTGACCACTGGGCGTTGGCCGCAGATGTGAGCGCCCCGAAACCGGCCACCGCTGAGCCAAGCCCAACTCGGCAAAGAACCCGAAATGGTGTGACGGAATTAGGCATGGTGCGATTCCTCGTTGATTTCTTGGTCGTCAGCATCCAGTGTAATGGGCCGGCCTCCTGCGCCAATCCCCATCCAATGGAACCGCCTGCTCTGAGACGCAGAAGCAGGCTCCATGAACAAAAAGGCCGCCCGAAGGCGGCCGTGATTCTGCATTGTGAAAGAACGCCGCGATCAGGATGGCTTCCACGACCCCTTAAACGCCCCAATCGCCTCCATCAGCTTCTTCTCCATCCCCGCATCGAGGGCCTTGCTCTTGTCCAGCTCGTTCCACACCGGCTTGCCCACCGTCTGGAAATAGGCCAGCATCGCCTTCTCGAATGCCGCGACCTGGTTGATCGCCACATCGTCGAGGAAGCCCTTAGCCCCCGCGAAGATCGAGATGACTTGGTCCACAATGTGCTGGGGAACATACTGCGGCTGCTTGAGGAGTTCGACCATTCGTGCACCGCGGTCGAGCTGCTTCTGCGTCGCCTTGTCAAGCTCGGTGCCGAGCTGGGCAAAGGCCTCGAGCTCGCGGAACGAGGCAAGGTCCAGTCGCAGCGAGCCGGCGATCTTCTTCATCGCCTTCACCTGGGCGTTGCCACCCACGCGGCTCACCGAGATACCGACGTTAATCGCCGGGCGGACACCCGAGAAGAACAGTTCACCTTCGAGGTAGATCTGCCCGTCCGTAATCGAAATCACGTTCGTCGGGATGTACGCCGACACGTCGCCTTCCTGCGTCTCGATGACCGGCAGCGCCGTCAGCGATCCGCCGCCGTTTTCGTTCGAGAGCTTTGTCGCACGCTCAAGCAGGCGGGAGTGCAGATAGAACACGTCGCCGGGATACGCCTCACGCCCGGGCGGACGCCGCAGCAGCAGTGAAAGCTGGCGATACGCCACGGCCTGCTTCGACAAGTCATCATAAATGCACAGGGCATGCTTCGGACGGCCCTTGCCCTCCTTGCCCTGCCACATGAAGTACTCACCCATCGCACAGCCCGAGTAGGGCGCGACGTACTGCATCGGCGCCGGGTCGGATGCGCCGGCCGAGACCACGATGGTGTAATCCATCGCGCCCGCCTTCTTCAGCGTCTGCACCACGCCCGCCACGGTCGATTCCTTCTGACCGACGGCGACATACACGCACACGACCGCATCCGGCGTGCCCCAGTACTGCTTCTGATTGATGATCGTGTCGATCGCGACGGCCGTCTTGCCAGTCTTGCGGTCGCCGATGATGAGCTCGCGCTGTCCCTTGCCGATCGGGATCATCGAGTCGATGGCCTTGATCCCCGTCTGAACGGGCTCGGTCACCGGCTGCCGCTCGGCGATGCCGGGGGCGATGATGTCCACCTTGCGGAACTCGCCCGTCTGGATCGCCGGGCCGTCATCCAGCGGCCGACCCAAGGGATCCACCACGCGGCCGAGCAGTGCTTCGCCAACGGGCACTTCCAGCAGGCGTCCCGTGCTCTTGACGAGGTCGCCTTCTTTGACAGACAAGTAGTCGCCGTAGATAACCGCGCCGACCGTGTCCAGTTCCAGATTGAACACCTGGCCCATGACCGCGCCGTCGCTGGTCTGGAACTCCAGCAGCTCACCCGCCATGGCGTTGGCCAACCCATAGATGCGGGCGATACCGTCGCCGACCTCCACCACGCGCCCTACCTCAGACACCTCGAGTTCAGAGGCGTACTGCTCGATTTCCTGCTTGATCACGCTGGCGATTTCGTCGGTCTTGATCTTCACGGGAAGGTCCTTGGGCCGGTGGATGCGGAATGAACGAACCCCGACCGGAAACTCGCCCGGTCAGGGGGGCAGAAGGGTAGACAACTCGCCCCGGATTTCCCAATTCTTCATCGCTCAAGATGAGCCGGCGCACTCCGCCCCAATCCGAGCACCCCGGCCCGCCCCCGCGGCCGCGTTACTTCGGTACGGAACCTGATGGGGTCTCCCGCTTCCGAACCAGAATCCTCACCACCTTCTGCTTGGTTTCAAAGGTCAGCGGCGTCGGGATATCGCTGAACACCGGCTCCTTCGTCAGCACCTGTCCCGAAGTCGCGGCCTGCTCCAATTCCTGTGTTGTCAACGGGATCGCGGCGACGGGCACCAGCTTCCCCGACTTGATCTGCCCAATCAGGTCGATCGGGCCCACCACCGTGATGTCCTTGAGTTCCTTCGTGTCCGAATCCAACTCGTACTTCCCCGCCGCATCAATCGGCAGGCGCAGCTGCACCTGCACCGCCGGAACCGTGTAGACATCCACCCGCGACCGCAGCCGCAGCGTCACCGACACCTGCGCCGGGTTCAGCGCCACGCCCTCCATCGACCACACCGGCTCTGGCAGTTCCAGCGGAATGTTGTTCAGAGTTCCACGACGGCCTTCCGGCAGCCGCGTCAGCGACTCCGCATCCAGCCTCGCGATCGCCGCGGCCTCCGGCGGCAGTTCTTTCGCCGCCGACTCCGGGATCGTCACCTTCACCGTCGCCGGCGAGGCTTCCGGCGAACCATCCAGCGTCTGGCCCTCAGGCACGATGATCTTGACTGGCAGCTCCCGGGTCGTCAGGCCGTCCACCACGATCGTCGCCGTCGCCGGCTCCACTTCGCGGATGCTCACCGCCGATTCGCGGATCAGCGGCAGCGCCCGCAGCGCCGCCTCCAGGTTGACCGAGTGCTCGCCCGGCTTTCCCGACACGCCCTCCATCCCCGGTTCCAGCCAGATCGACTTCCGCAGCGCCGCCGCCAGCGCATCCACCCGCGCGTTCGGCCCCTGCAGCCGGATCGACACGCTCCCGGTGAAGTCCTGGTTCGGCGGCACACGCACCAGCCGGTTCGACACCGAATCCGCCCGGAACTGAACTTCAACCCGGACCTTCTCGGTCCGCAGGCTCTCCGACTCGGCCAGCAACCAGATCAGCACCGTGATGACCGCCACCACCCCCGCGGACTTGACCTGCGACCACACTCCCTCGCGTGCATACCCCGAGTCGCTCACGCCGCATCCTCCTTGGACTTGGAGGTCGGCGCCTCGGCCACCGTCGGCGCCTCGGCGATCGTCGGGGCCATCACCATCGTCGTCATCGTCTGCTCGTGCGCGGTCTGAGGCTCCTGCATCTCTGACCGCACCTGCCCGCTCAAGTGCAGCCGTCGCAGCAGCTCTGAAGAAAGGTCATCGCGCGCCATCGGTTCGGACAACCGTCCGTGCTCCGCGATGCGGATGTGCCCCGTCTCCTCGCTCACGATCGTCACCAGCGCGTCGCTCTCCTTGGTCAGCCCCACCGCCGCCCGGTGCCGCGAGCCCAGCGTCGCATCCGGCATGTCCGACGGGTCGGCCAGTGGAAGCTGCACACCCGCGGCGTGAACAACGCTCCCCCGGATCACCACCGCCAGATCGTGCAGCGCCGTCCCCGGAAAGAAGATGGTCTTCAAAAGCTGCGACGTCAGCGCCGCATCCAGCACTGTCCCGCCCTCGACGATGCTGTCCAGGTTCGTCTGCCGCTGAATGACAAAGATCGCCCCGAAGCGAGACTTGGACAGATACGCCGCCGCATCCGCGATCGCATCCACCGCCTCCGTCACCTGCGGCGACCCGCTCCTGAAAAATCCTGATTCGCCCAGCCGGATCAGCGCCCGCCGCAACTCCGGCTGGAAGATGATCAGCAACCCGATCGCAACCACCGCAAGAAAGCGGTCATACAGGAATGCCAACCGCTGAAACGTTTCCCCTCCGCCAAACACGCGTGCCACCAGCGTCGCCAGCAGCAGGATCACGAACATGCCCTTGAGCGCGCCGGCCGCCCTCGTGCCCTTGACAAACCGGGTCACGACAAACACGACCAGCCCGATCAGCAGCAGCTCAACCCCGACCTCCCACAGCGGGTAGGACGTCAGTCGATCCAGCAGGCCATGGAGACGGTCAAACTTCATGCACTCCCCTGTTGCGCAGTCCATTCGTCGGACCCGCGGGCATCATTCCATGAGTCTACCGCTCAAGCCCCTCCGGCACGTGTCGAACCCGGGCCTTTTCGCCCTCCCGCCCTCGCCCGATTACCATCCCGCCCCATGCCCCTCAGCGTTAAGTCGTACCAGGACACGCCCAACCCCAACGCCATCAAGTGCGTGCTCTCAGGCAGAATCACCGACACGCCCAAGTCCTTCTTCTCCGCCGACTCTGCCGCCGCCGACCCGCTCGGCTCCCGCCTCTTCGCGATCCCCGGCGTCACCAACCTGCTTATCCACCCGGAGTGGATCACCCTCGGCAAGCATCCCGAGGCCCAGTGGAAATCAATCAAGACGGCCTTCGAGCGGGTGCTTCATGACATCCCGTGACGCCGCGGGTGATGCGGCCATGGCCCGGTTGATCGCCCGCTGGTTCAAAGCCGCCGGCCGTCCCCTCCCTTGGCGAACCCAGCCGCGCAATGCGTACCACTCCCTTGTTTCCGAGTTCATGCTCCAGCAGACCCAAGTCACCCGCGTGCTGGACAAGTACCCCGCCTTCATCGCCTCCTTCCCAACAGTGTCCGCCCTCGCCAAGGCCCGCACGGATCGCGTTCTGTCCCACTGGTCCGGCCTCGGCTACTACCGCCGCGCCCGCAACCTCCACAACGCCGCCAAAGAGGTCGTCACCCGCTTTGAAGGCACAATCCCTCACGGCGTCGCCGATCTTCTGACCCTCCCCGGAATTGGCCGCTATACCGCAGGTGCCATCAGCTCAATCGCCTTCCATAAGCCCGAACCCATCGTCGACGGAAACGTCTCCCGCGTGCTGATGAGGATTCGCGGCAAAGCCTTTGCCCACGGAAGTCCCTCTGGCTTGGCCTGGGCGTGGAAGCAAGCGGAACAGCTGGTTCGCTCTGCCGACGCGTCTCGCCTCGATCCCGCGCTTCTCAACGAAGGCCTGATGGAACTCGGCGCGGTCGTCTGTACTCCTCGCAATCCGGTGTGCGACCAGTGCCCCGTCTCTCGGCATTGCCAGGCCTTTCGGCTCTCCATTCAGAACAAGATCCCCCGGTCCAAAGCGCCGGCCGTCCAATCTCGACGCTTCTGCGAAGCCGTCGTGATTTCGGATGCCGCGGGCCGCCTTCTGGTCGAGAAACGCCCCGATTCAGGCATGTGGGCCGGCCTGTGGCAGGCCCCGACCTGGGAACGGGCCGACCGCGCGGCACGAGCGGCAGAAGTCGCCAACTGGATCGGTGCTCCCGTCGTCCGCCGCTCCCGTTTTCACCACGGTACTTCGCATCGCGATGTGCGATTCACCGTGTGGCAGGCGTCCGAAGTGCCGCACGGTCGCCACCCCGGTCGACGATTCGTTTCGCGAGCCCGAATCGCCAACCTCGCGCTCTCCAGCCCGCAACGCCGGATCCTCCTGAGTCCAGAGCGCTAACCTCCCCCGGAGGCGAATCCGTGACCGCACCCCTGCCACCGTGGTTGGCCCGACTCCCGTCCGAAGACGGCTTCATCCACATCTCTGATGCGCGGCGCTACACCTACGACGAAGCCGACTACGACAAGCAATACCCCATCGACGCCGGCAACCTCCGCGTCGGCCAGGGGCTCGTCAAAATGCTCCAGGCCACGTCCGCGGATTGTTCCGCCCCCGCGCTCGAACTCGGCTGCGGCACCGGCCTGCTCTCCCTCGGCCTCATCGCCGATTCGCCCTACCCGCTCACCATCATCACCGATCCCTCACCGCCCTTTCTCCGAATCACCAAGTCCAAAGCCCGCGCCGCGGGCCTCAATGACGGTCGCACCTGCTACGCCGTGCTCAAGGGAGAAGAGCTCGATCGTCTTCCCCCTTCGTCCCTCTCGCTTGTCGTTCTTCGTGCCACTCTCCACCACGTGCTCGACGTCGATGCCTTCATCGCTTCCGCCTCCCGCGTTCTCGTCCCCGGCGGCATGCTCGCCTTCCAGGAGCCCTGCGTCGAGGGATGCGTGCTCATGGGGGCCATGATCCAGTTCCTCCCCGCCCTCGCCGCTGCCGGCGGAAAGCCCCTGAGCAATACCCAGCACGGCAAGGTCGCCGACTTCGCCAACGCCATGGCCTTCTACGCGCGGCGTGATGTGGACAAGTCGCAGGCCGAAGACAAGCACCTCTTCCGCGCAGACGAAGTCATGACCATTGGCCGCCGACACGGCTTCGACGTCGCCTTCGAAGCGAACATCTCATTCGACTACCCCGCGATTTCTCCCGCCCCCGCTCCACGCCTCTTCTCAAAGTCCTTCCGCAGTTATGCGCGATATTGCATGTCCTGGGATGAAAGCATGATGGCCCTCTTCGACCGCCACATCGCTCCCTATTGCCAGCTCATCGACACCGCCTCCGGCGGCAGCAACGGTCCCCATCTTGACGGCGTTTTCCTGTGCCGCAAGGTCAGGTAAACCAGAACGCGCCGCCCTGCGTACAGAAGCAGGTTCCAATTGTCCGTTCTTTGGGTACCTTGTCTGCCGCGGCGGCCGGTCCGGCCCGCCCCATGCCAACGGGAACTTGTATGAAGCGAACACTGTCCGCCGCGCTGCTGGTGTCCCTGCTGGCCGGGTGCGCGCAAAGTCGCTTTGAAGAGAGCCGGTGGGACGGTCCGACGCCCGCCGTTGTGGACTTTCCCGTCGAGATGGAGAAGCCCGAGATGGGCCCGCCACCTCCCGGGTATTGGAAGATCATCGGCGAGCCCGTGCCCGGCTGGACCGCCCGCGACATGCTCCGCCCGCCGCCGACCGACGGCCCCGGAGTGTGGACCTCGCTCGGCCCGCGGCCCATCACCGGCGAGTTCTGGAGCGGAACCGCCAACGCCGGCGGCCGCGTCATCGGCATCGCACCTCACCCGACCGACGCCAACACCGTCTACCTCGCCGCGGCCTCCGGAGGCGTTTGGAAGACCACCAACGGCGGAACGACGTGGACGCCCATGACGGACGAGCTCTCGGTGCTGAACATGGGGGCGATCGCGGTGGATCCCATGACACCCACCACGGTCTACGCCGGCACCGGCGAGTACCCCACGCAGAGCGCCGGTGACGGCCTCTTCCGCAGCCTCGACGCCGGGGTGACATGGACCCGCATCGCGACGACCGCCCAGGTCGGTTCGCGCATCAGCCGCATCATCGTTGATCCCACCAACACGCAGATCATCCACGCCAGCGGCGGCTCGGGCTACGTGCGAAGCACCAACGGCGGCTCAACGTGGACTACGAACTTGTCGGGAGCCTGTTCCGATCTTGCGCTGAATCTGACCAACACGCAAACGGTCTACATCGCGCGCCATGGCGACGGCATCTACCGGTCAACGACAGGCGGACCCTCGCCCGTCAAACTCACCACCGGCCTGCCGGCCACCGGCGTCAATCGAATCGCGCTCTCCATCTCAAAGTCCAATCCCCAGGTTCTGCACGCAGGCTTCGTCGACGGCAGCAACGGCCTCCTTGGGCACTTCAAGACCATTGACGGCGGCGGCACGTGGACGCAGGTGACGAGCACACCCAACTACCCCTCTCCCCAGGGCTGGTACGACCTCTTCGTGGGCATCGATCCCGCCAACGAGAACACCGTCTACGCCGGAGGTGTTTTCCCGTCGTACGCACCCGCGGGTGTGATCAAGACCATCAATGGCGGCACATCGTGGACGGATATCACCGTCGGCACCGGCGGCGGGCAACTCCATCCCGATCAGCAGTGCATCGCCTTCGGGCCTGCAAGCACCGTGTGGGTCGGCAACGATGGCGGCGTCTGGAAGTCCACAAACGGCGGAACGACCTGGGTCAACTGCAACGCAACTCTCAACGCCGTCCAGCTCTACAACATCGCCCTCCACCCGACCGATCCCAACCAGGCCGTCGGCGGCACCCAGGACAACGGCAGCATCGGCCGCACCTCCGCGAGCACCGCGTGGCCGCAGCTTCTCTCCGGTGACGGCGGCTTCTGCGCGTTCGACCGCAACGACCCCTTGCGCCGCTACATGACCTACGTGTATCTCACGGTGTACCGCTACCGGCCGGGATCGTCGACCACCGACATCTCCGGCGCCTGGTCCGGCGATTCCCGCAACTTCATCGCCCCGCTGGTCATGGACCCCAACAACCCGCGCACGCTCCTCGGCGGCACCAACCGGGTCTGGCGAAACACCGCCGCCGACACCACCGCCACGTGGACCGCCATCAGCACCACCAGCGTCGCCAACGGCGGCACGCTCAACGCCATCGCCGTCGCCCAGGGATTCCCGAACACCATCTACACCGGCAGTTCCAACGGCGCGGTGTACGTCACGACCGACGCATCCATATGGAACAACAGGTCCACGGGCCTCCCGTCCGGCGGCATCTCGGACATCATGATCAGCCCGACCGATCCCGCCACCGCCTACGTGAGCAACGCGAACTCCAGCGGAAACCGCGTCCTCCGCACCGCCAACTCCGGCGTCTCCTGGACCAGCGTGACCGGCACGCTCCCGACCGGCGTCCGCGCGACCGCACTCGAAGTGGACTGGCGCTTCAGCCCTCCGCACCTCTGGGTCGGCTCGGGCGCCGGCGTCTATCGCTCCACCGACCACGGCGCCACCTGGCTCAAGGATGGAGCCGACCTGCCCAACGTGAACATCGGCGACCTCGCGATCGACCGCGTCGCGAACACCATTACCGCCGGCACCTATGGACGCGGCGCCTGGCGGTCCCCTCTTCCCATCGTGCCACCCTCCTGCTACGCCAACTGCGACGCCAGCACCGGTGCTCCGCTCCTCACGGCCAACGACTTCCAGTGCTTCATAAACGCCTACGCCGCGGGGCTGTCCTACGCCAACTGCGACGGCTCGACAGGCTCGCCGACACTCACCGCCAACGACTTCCAGTGCTTCATCGATACGTACGCCGCGGGATGCACCTGATCCCCTGCCCCTGCGAGCCGCCAGCCCCCCTTCGTACCGGCGACTCTCATCCCTCCGCCGACTTCACCCCCTGCATCGCCCGCAGATAGTTGATCTGCCCGAAGTGGTAACAGTCGTGCGGCAGGAAGTACATGATCGGGTCGGCCTCCGCCTTCCCGTTCTTCAACGCCGCGGCCACGCGCTCCTGCGATTCAATGAATCGTCGCCGCGCCGCCGCCCATGCCTGCTCGGAAATATCCGTCACCGCCGGAAAGTTGAGCTGCGCCGTCTCGTCGTCGGTCGGGCGCGGCCCGCCGGACAGCCGGCCCAGCCAGTTCTCCCGCCAGAACACCATGTGCAGCACAATCTGCCAGATCGAATGCCGCGGCCCGGCAACGCCCGCCGGTGAAGGTGGCGCCCACGCCGCCTGGCGCGCTGTCAGCCCGTCAATGGACTTCTGCCACGACGCCGCCCACAGGCCGTCGGTCCACGCTTCACTCCACCACTTCAGAGCCAACTCGCGATCAGTCATGGGTGTGGCTTGTGCCATTCCGAGTCTCCCTTGTGTTCGATATCTGATTGGTCAATAGTTCGTAAGGTAGTAGGGTATTTCGTGCCTGTCAACCCAATTTGTTTGGGTTACAAACGGGTCGCGCACCGAAGCGACGAAACCAGCCAAAGCCGTTCCGGCACAGGTACTTACGGACAGCCCGATGCGAACTGGTCGACGAAACACTGAAAGTCATTGGCGGTAAGCGTCGGCGTACCCGTCGAACCATCGCAGTTTGCCGAAGCCGCCCCCGCGGCGAAGTTGTTGATGAAGCATTGAAAGTCGTTCGAGGTCAGCACCGGGTTGCCCGTGCTTTGGTCGCAGTTCGGGTAGCACGCGGGCGGCTTGAAAATGAAAAGCTTGGGAGACTCGTCACAGATGTAGATCGTTCTCTGCGGGTCGATCGCAACACCTTCGGCGGTCGTGGAAAGTGCGGAGAGATTGAGCGTGCTCTTCACCACGCCCGTCCGCGTGCACTCGACCAGCCGCGCCGAAGCCTGGCTGATGATCAGCAGGTTGTCCTGGTCCGGCGTGCCGACCAGCGAAGGAACAGTCGAGAGCACCGCGATATCCGCCAGGTCCAGCACGCCCAGCAGCGCCGGGTCGAACAGGTCCACAATCGTCACCGATGGCGCCTTCCAGTTGATCACCGTCCGCATCACCCGCGGCGGCGTCTTCTCCTTCACCGCGAATGTGTACCCGGTGAGCGGCTCAAACGACAAGCCCTCGATCCCATCGTTGTTCGTCGTCGCTCCCAGCGAAACACCGGGCAGCGTCGACCGTACCACCGTGCCCCCGCCCACAAACGTGAACCGGAAGACATCCTGCAACCGCTCCTCCGAGATCGCAAACCTCCCGCTCCCGAGATACGTCAGCCCCTCAACATCTTCAAAGCCCGACAGAGCCATCTGGCTTACGACCACACCCCCAAGAGTCATCTCCACGACCGCCGCGGTGTTGTCGGGTATCAGGTAGATCCGATTGGTGTCCCAGTCGTACGCGACGGCCGAGGCCTCGGTCAGCACCGGCGGCAAGTTGATCGTTTGTGCCAGCGTGTAGGTGGACAGGTCGAGTTGCGCCCGTGCCGGTACGGATGCGAGTGCAACCACCCCTCCCGCGAGCACGGCCTTCAGAAGTGGCCCACCGCCCGGACAGCCTCGTGCAGTTCTCGCCAACGCCTGACGCATCACGCTCGCTCCGGACGCCGCCCTCGCAGCGTTCGGATGGTAGCGGCAAACGGCCCAAACCGGGCACCGAAATCACGGGCATCCCGAGACGAACGAGTTCAAGTAGCACTGGAAGTCGTTCGCTGTCAGTCCACCAACGTGGTCACAGTCCGCATAACCGGCGTTGGCGGCGTAGGCGTTGATGAAGCACTGGAAGTCATTGGCCGTGAGACCGCCGACCCCATCACAATCCGCGTAGCACGACTTCAACTCCCACGCCCCGGCCCCCTCGGTCCCCGCGTACACCTTGCTCCCGATGATGCCCAGTTGCGCCACCGTGCGTCCTTCCAGTCCAGTTCCCGCCGGCGCCCACGTCGCTCCGCCATCGGTTGACTTGAACACCGTTGGCGACGTCGAACCTGTCGCGACGCGCAGCCCGACGTACATATCGCTCCCGACGACCTTGATCGACGACCCTGGCAATTCCGGAAGGCCCGCGGCGGACGTCACCCACGTCACCCCGCCGTCGACCGACTTCCACACCGATGGTCCTGCCGGACACGCACAGAAACACCCAAAGCCTCCGGAAACGCCGAAAATCGCTTTGCCCCGTTTCGCAAAGGCCGCCATGCTTGGGAACGATCCCCCGCATTGCGGCAAGCCGCCGTTCGCCGGAGTCCACGCCCCCGCCCCGGGCAGCAGGCGGAGCGTGCCCTGTGTTGATGTGCCGACGAAAACCACGCCATCGATGATCGCGATGGCCGTCACAGGATCGAACACGGGCTCGGCGAACTGGTTGAACGCGATGATCGGGAAGCCGGAGTTGACCAGTTGCCACGATGCTCCACCGTTAGTCGTCCGCGCCACCCCGCCTCCGCTGGTCCGGAACGCCTGGTTGAAGAACTCCGTCCCGAATCCCGTGCCGACATACACCGTCTGCCCGTCCGCGGCGATCTGCGCCATTTCGCGGTACTGCATTCCCGCCGTTCCGATGTACTCCGGCAAGCCGTTATTCACCGCGCCCCACGTTTGCCCTCCATCCACCGACTTGAAGATCCCCGATTCGCTCGTGCCGACGTACAGCGTTGATGCATCCGCCGCCGCCAGGCCCATCATCTTCAGCGATGAACCCGGCAATCCCGTGGCGCTCGACGTCCACGAGCCCCCGGCAAACATGTGCACTTTCGCGCTGTTTTGCACTGTCGCCCATATCGTCTGGCCGAGCGAAGCGAGAGCCGTGACGCGGCTGGTGACCATGCCGCTGTTGGCATCGTTCCACTGGCCGCCGGCGTTGTCGGTCCGCGCCGCGCCGCCGAGCATGCCGATGAGCAGCGTGCCGCCGACCGCGCCCAAGCCCTTGGGATATCGCTCAATTCCCGGTGGCAGGCCGGTGTCCGCGTGCTGCCACGTGAGACCGTGGTCGGTCGAGCGATAGACGCTGAATGTCGGGTACGTCTGCGAGGCGACGAAGATGTCGGACCCGAATCGGGCCATGTCGAGGATGCCGTGGTTGGCGGCAAACCCCGTCCCGCTCGGCGTCCAGTTCTGCCCGTTGTTGACCGAGCGGTACACGCTGTTGCCGGTGTCAGCCAGCAGCGTCTGGTCCGCCGCGCGGAGAATGTGCTTGACCAGTCCGCTGATGGGCAGGCCCATGCTCATGGACGTCCAGCCCGCGCCGGATCCGTCAGCCCGGATCACGCCGGTCACGGTCGCCGCGAAGAGGAACTGCGATTCGGCAAACACCGTGAAGATGAGCGACGGCGTCGTGATGGGAGTCCACGAGTCGCCCTGATTGGTGCTCATGAACAGCGATCCGACGTTTCCCGGCAGGCCGTTTTGTCCGTTGATGACAAAGAGGTCCTCGCCGCGGGCGACGACCTGAACGATGCCCGCCTGCGGCAGGCCGACGCTGGCGCTGACCCAGGTCTGCCCCCCATCGCTGGACCGGAAGAGCTTGTTGGATTGGGTGCCCGCGAAAACGTTGCTGCTCGTCGCGGCCATGGTTCCGATCAGGGCTCCCGAGGGCAAACCGCTGCTCATGTTCACCCAGGTCTGGCCCGCGTTGACGGACTTGAACACCGCGCCCGGAGTGCCCGCATAGACGGCGCCGCCCGACGCGGTAAACGACTGAACCATCCCGGCGCCGGGGCCGCGGGTCTGGACCCAGGTCTGAGCGGTGCATTGGCTCGCGATGGCGATGGCGGCGACGATCAGGGCGTGTGCGCGCATGGAAGGGTGCTCCGGATTCATCCAAGTCATGTTCCGACCTCGCCGCGGCATTGCTGAACTGGGAGGGAGCGATGAACTTCGCCGAGAAGCTCGATTGCCCTGAGAGTTGACGGAGGTGAAAGGGCCGGTTCGTGGTACCATGGGGCATGCGCCCGGGTCGGCACACAGCGGCGTTCACGCTTATTGAGTTGCTGGTGGTCATCGCCATCATTGCGCTGCTGATCGGGTTGCTCCTGCCGGCGCTGGGCAAGGGGCGCGAGGCGGCCCGTGCCGCGGTGTGCCTGTCGAATCAGCGGCAGATCGGGATGGGCGCAGGGCTGTACGCGGAAAGCCAGAAGGAGTACATCCCGCGAGAGAGCGGGTCGTGCGAGCAGTGGCCGGGGCACCCAACGCAGGTGTCGAATCCGCCGTGGGCGTGGGCACTTCGCCCGTACATCGACGACCAGGCGGTGGAGAAGGATGCAATGGTGGACCCCGCCGGGTGGCGGGAGCTCTACTCGCTGGCCCCGTATTACAAGGATCCGAGCCGGCCCAAGGACCGGCACGAGGTGCACTACGTGGACAACGGGCTCTCGTTCCGCGCCCGCGGCGTGCTGAACTCAATCGCGAAGAAGGCCACGAAAATGAGCCGCTACCCCCGACCCTATGACTGCATCTTCCTCGCGTGCTTCGCCAACGATGCCGCCGCAGTGCACTCGAACACATGGTACTTCGCCGGGCAGAGCAACCGCGGCCTGGCCGTCTACTACGACCTGCACGATGCCCCGAACGTGACCGGGACGATGCCCAACAGCCCGACGCTGAACCAGCGGATCGCGCCCAAACGACACGTGAACGGCTCGAACGCCCTGTTCCTCGATGGGCACGCGCGCCTCGTGGTGGCCGAAGACCTGACAAGCATCTCGCGCTGGGATGATGGGGACTACCGGCCCAATGGGGTGCCGTGAATACCCGGTGCCGGGCTCCGCTTCGCGCTGATACTGTTGCGTAAGGCGGGGCGTGGAGACTGCATGAACAATGCCGTGGAGTGTGTCGCTCGAGGCGTGCTGATCGGCGCCGGAGCGACGGCGTGCATGGATGTGTGGGCTCAGGTTCAGCGGCGTGGCTTTGGGGTGAAGTCGCTGGACTTTGGGCTCCTGGGGCGTTGGGTGGGCCATATCCCGCGGGGGAGGCTCGCTCACGCGAGTATCGCCAAGGCCGATCCGATACCGGGAGAGCGCGTGCTCGGGTGGATGGCGCATTACGCGATCGGGATTTCGTTTGCGTTCCTGCTCTTGGCGACCTGGGGGTTGGCGTGGGCGAAGTCGCCGAAGATCGTTCCGGCGCTCATCGTGGGGCTCGCGACATTGCCGGCTCCGCTCTTTGTGCTGCAGCCGTGCATGGGCCTCGGCATCGCGGCGTCAAAGACGCCGCGGCCGTGGGCCGCGCGGGTGAAGAGCCTGGGGACGCACGTGGTGTATGGGCTGGGGTTGTATGGGGCGGGGGTGTTGTTGGCGGAGATTTGGTGAGCGCACGCCTCGCCGCACGGCGGGCACCTGCCTTCAAACGGTAGTGGTCGCCCGCCGACGACGCGCGGCGAACAGGAGCGGTGGTATCGCGGCGATCCAGGTGCCGGGGGCGGGGACGAGCCATTCCATGCCGCGGAGGTCCTGGAAGGTGATTGAAGTGTTGGGGGGGAACACAACGTCGAACGTGGAGACGAGGGCGCTGGACTGGGCGTTGATGCGTGCGACTCGGGTTTGGAGGGTTGGGCTGTAGATGCCCGAGCCGTAGAGGATGTCGCCGGGCGCGGTGGTGAGGGACTGGAAGCCGAAGTTGCCGGTCGGGCCGTGGTTGGCTGATGCGACGCCGGTTGTCGTGTTGATGGTGACCAGGCCGACGGGGTCGCCCCAGCCGTAGCAGGTGCCGTCGCTGGTGAAGGTCATGCCCTGGATGAGCGGGCCGGCCGAGTTGTAGCCGATGAGAGTGGATTCGCCGGTGGTCAGGTTGATGGTGTAGAGCGAGTGGTAGATCTGCTGGAAGTCGTGGCGGATCGCGTAGAGGGTTCCATTGGGAGCGAAGGCCAAGGCGCGGAAGTCGTCGATGTCGGTCTGGACTTGGAACGTGTACTGACCGGTGATCGGGTCCAGCGTGTAGAGGCGCTCGTTACCGCCCGCGGCACCGTTGACCCAGATGCGGCCGTCTGGGCCGCGGGCCATGGAGTTGGCGTTGAGCTGGTCGGGGAGAGAGGTTCCGAAGAAGGTGGCCTGGTGGGTGGTCTCATTGATGAGCAAGGGGCGGCCGTAGGTGTAAGTGACGGCGATGAAGTCGGCGAGGGCGGGCGAGGCGGCGAGGAGGAGGGCGAGGGCGGCAAAACGCATGGGGACCTCCGCTTTGGGATGAGAATAACAGGCGTGTCAAGAGGTCGGGCTGTGCACGAGCGTGCGGATAAGGCATGTGCGCATGAAGCCGCGGAAGGGTTCCCGACACCCGAGAATGTGGGAAGGGGCGACGTTTGCCGTCGAGGCAACTTGGGCGCGGGGGGGGGCGCGGGGGGGGCGATGAGGCAAAGGCCGCGCGCTGGGCGAGTTGGGTGGCTCAGAAGTTTGGGCTGAGATGAGTCTTAGGCTCGTCGTGGGCGAGAATCGATGCGAGGGCTAGCCGGTATCGAACATGTGAGAGATGGCGTGGATGAGCCAGCGGCTTTCGGGCCGGGTTCGAGCGAGGGTGATGCTGAACGTTGAGTGGGGGCCGGTGTCGAACTCGAAGCGGGCGGACCAGGTGAAGGTGTCGCCGTCGAGGCGGGACTCGACGGATGAGGCGCCGGCGAGTGTGCCGAATTGGGGGAGAGTGGCGAGGGCGGATTTGGGGCCGCGTGCGGCGATGGGGGTGTTGTTGATGGTGGCGGCCGGGGCGAGGAGGGGAGTGAGGTAGGAGATGGGGTCGCGCGGCGTGAGGATGTGGGGGATGATGGATTCGAGGGTGTCGTGCGGGGCGCGGGAGTCGAGGTGAGCGGGGCGGTCGAGGGGGTCGGGGATGGGTGAAGGGGTGGAGGGGTGAATGGGTGAGGGGGCGGGGGGATTAGCAGGTGAAGAGGTGAGGGGGTGAGCAGGTGTGGGAGAGGGAAGGCCGGAGTCTTTCGTCCCTGGTCCTGAGTCGGGGGAAGAGTGCAAGGGAGAGTTTGTGGTGGAGTCTTGGGCTCGTTGATGGCGGTGGGTTCCGCTTCCTGACGGGCGCGGTTCCGATGGAGGTGGCGGGGAGGCGCCGGCGCGGTTTTGGAGGGTGACGCTTGGGGTGATTGGAGCGGCGGTAGAAGAGGTAGAGACGGAGCCCCCTCCGGCCGCTGCGCGGCCACCTCCCCCTGTGGGGGAGGAAGGCAAGTTTCGCACGCCTCGGAGAGGCGTGCCACCACTGAGGGCTCGGAGGGCGGTGGTGCAGGCGCGGCGTTGTTCGACGAGGTCTTTGGTGGTGTCGGCGATTTGTTCGAGCTTGGCGATTCGGCGGCGGCGGATGGCCGCGGCGAGTTCGGAGGCGTGGAAGTCGAGCCAGGGGCGGATGTCGCCGCGCTGGGACCAGCGGCAGAGGTCGAGGAGGGTTTTTGGAGAACCGTCGATGGGGGATTGGGAGAGGGACTTGAAGAGGTCGTTGAGGGAGGGGGCGTCGGTTTCGAAGAGGCGGGTGAGGAGGGCTTCGTCGGGGGAGGGGAGGAGGGGGAGGGACGGAGTGGTGGAGGAGGGAAGTGCTGAGTGCTGAGTCCCGAGTGCTGAGCTGGATGTTGTGGCGGCGACCATGTGGGGGAACATACGTCGCGGCGGCGGGGATGCAAGGGGGATTGGGCGCATGTCCGCATTTGTGCTGACAAATGGGGGTTGGGGGGAGAGATTGTGGGATTTGCGCGCGAATGGCATGCAGATTGAATGGGCTTCAACCACGCGGCGCTCATCGCCAAACAGCGGCGATCTCGGCATTGAACTCGTCTAGATTTCCAGGTAATAGCGTGTTGTTGCCTACCCGCTTCAGAATGAGACGATAACGACAAGTCATTCGGTCGAGCAGCGAGATGGCGTCGTGTAGGTGCTGAAATGTCGCACGACGATGCTTCGGCAATCCGAACTTCAAACGCTCTTTATGAGCGATTAGCTTGTCGACATCAGGAAGGATTCGAGCTCTCGTCTGTTCTAGTTCTCGAAGATCCGCCTCGACGATGGACTTGGGGAGGTGAATTGCCCCTTCGCCAGCGAGTCGATCAAAGCCCCCTTCGCCTAGGTCGCGACTGCCTTTGGGAAAGGAGGCGACGTAGGACTTGCGTGTAATGGCCTGTGGGTTGTTGGCGATCTTTTGGAGGAGCAGGAGGAGCGAGTAGGTCCGGGTATTACTGTCTAGGACCCGTCTGATTCCAATCGCCGCACTGACGCCGTACATGCGAATTGTCCAGCGGTAGATCTGATAATTCGGCTTGATCCGCTTCGAATCGGCCGCGAAGGCCATTGACCTCCTGAACAGTTCATCCTCGATGAGCAGTTGGCCTACATCGTCCGAAATGCGGTCGATCCAGCGCCGCCACTTCCTGCGTGCATTGGGGTAGTCCTTCGGGTTCACGCTGCGGACAGTCTATGAAGGAAGACCTCCAGAGGTAGCCAGGGGATCCGGTTTCCGCCACCTGCCAAACGTGGAAGTGCAGCCTCAAAAAAACCTTGCCGCACCTTCCTATTCTTGACATGGTTCTCACAGCTGACGGCCGATGACATCAAGGGGCGCTGAAGTGGAAGGTGTGCACTCAGACGATTCAGGCACACCGAGCCCTCGGGCGGACCGTGCCACGGGCGTGGTCTTCGACATCGCTCAAAGCCTTACCTTCTTGGGCATCGCCGATGAGGCCGGGTTCCTGACGAGTAATCACTTCCTTGCGAACTTGATTTTGGCGGCAGAAAAAGGTCGCGACCCGATCTCCATGCAACGGATGCGAACCCTCGTCCTTTCGCGAGCCCTGGTTCACGGCGGAATCGATGTGCTCGTGCCCGATCATGTTCGTGACTCTGTGCTGCGCTCACGCCTGCTAAAGGAAGGCGTCGATATTCAGTGCGATCATCCGATAAGCGAAGAGCATTTGAACGGCATTGAATCGATCTATGTCAAACTGTACAACTTGGCGAGACAGATAGAGGAGTATCCCGGATACACTGGCCTATACACTCTGACGCATTCTGGCATAGTCACCGCCGGGGCCACATCGCGGCGACTTGAGTCGCTAATTGACGATTACAATTTTTATGCTAGGGCATTTGCGGATCGACTCGGATGGGTGACCGACCTCGCAGGCGATCTGTTTCATGCATTTATGACTGCGCAACGAACCGCAGGAGACGTGTATGAGCAGCTGTTCCACGTCGCAGACACGGTTGAGGCCCTGTCGCCCGCCGATCGCGAAGGCGAGGAGCCGGCTCTCTTGACGCCACGCGAATTCTCGGCGAACTTTCTCATTCGAGAAATGAACGCTTTCCCGCGACAAGGTGCCGAGTTAGACCATGATCGCGGCAACGAGGTCATGAGGGGGCCATTTACACTGGGGGGAGCAAAGAGGAGCTTCGACCTAATGGCCGCCGACGAACTACTGGGGTTCTCAGATTACGCGTTGGAAGGGCTGAGTGCGGGATTCACCGGCAGCCGATTGTATCAACAAGTGTTTGGATTCTGGCAAGCATGGCTTCAATTTCGTCAGTTAATACATGTGTCTTCTGTCCGCAATAGTGCAATATGTTTCGATGGAACTACTTCTGAGTGTGACACAGGGAAGCGAGACGACTTAACCCAGTTGTATCGAGTGTACATAGCAGACGTGAACCGCATCCCTCGCGTGGATACTTTTGATGACTTCTTGCGGCTTTATCACCACCCCGCGGTGTGTCGATTTCGGGAGCAGCTGGACATATGGCAGCAAGCGGTAAGAAACGGCGAGAGCGCGATTGTTGCAAGAATGCGCCATGACTTTAAGCTGGCTATACGCGACCTCCGAAGAGCATGCAATCTCAATCGGGTAGGCGGTATGCTTACGGTGGTCGCCCTGCCGGTTGCATTAGGAGGATTGTTGTCTGGATTGCCGCTGGACTTCGCTTTCACCGCCGTAGGGCCAGCGATTGCACTAAAGGGTGCTCAACTTGAACGACGGGCACAATGGGCGAGATTTGGCAGTCTGTAGCGGATGTTGAGATTGTTGCGTCGCAGTCGAAGCCCAAGTTCGGCAATGTTGAAGTTGTTGTCCTTGACCTGTGGAGCTATCACTCCGGCCCGCCGGTGTAGCGGCCGTAGATGTCGGCCATGGCTTGGACCATTTCGCCGAGGGTGCAGTTGGCGAGGGAGGCGTCGATGAGGGCGGGCATCACATTTGTGGGGTGGAGGGAGGAGATTTGGGATTTGAGATTTGAGATTTCAGAGGAGAGCGGGGAGATGGGCTTGCCTTGGCAGGCGGCGCGGATGTTGTCTAGGGCCTTTGTGACGGCCGCGGGGTTGCGGTTGGCTTTGAATTTTTTGAGGCGGGCGCACTGTTCGGTTTCGACGGAGTCGGGGATTTGGAGGATGTCGATGGTGCGTTGTTCGTCGGGGTCCTGGTAGGCGTTGACGCCGACGATGATCCGGTCGTTGGCTTCGCATTCTTCGGAGAAGCGGTAGGAGGCTTCGGCGATTTGGCGGCGGAAGTAGCCGCGGTTGATGCCTTGGACGACGCCGCGGCCGTAGGTTGTGCGCGGGGCGTAGACGCCGGCGGACTTGGTGGCACCGGCCTTCTGGCCGGTGTTGCTCGCGGGAGAGTGAGATGCGGGAACACCGCCTGGAAAGGCGGTGCCACCCATGGCGTCGATTTCGGCGATGTAGTCGAGGGCGCCGGATTCCATGGTGTCGGTGAGGTGTTCGATGAACCAGCTGCCGCCGAGCGGATCGCTTACGCGGGTTACGCCGGTTTCGTGGGCGAGGATTTGTTGGGTGCGGAGGGCGACTGTGACGGCTTGTTCGGTGGGGAGGCCGAGGGTTTCGTCCATGGAATCTGTGTGGAGGGATTGGCACCCCCCCAACGCCGCGGCCATGGCTTGGTATGCGACTCTCACGATGTTGTTCAGGGGTTGCTGCTCGGTGAGGGAGCAGCCGGCGGTTTGGACGTGGGTTTTCATGAACCAGGAGCGTTCGGACTTGGCGCCGTAGCGGTCCTTCATCATGCGGGCCCAGATTCGCCTGGCGGCGCGGAGCTTGCAGATCTCTTCGAAGAACTCGTTGTGGGAGTTGAAGAAGAAGCTGAGGCGTGGGGCGAAGTCGTCGATCGGGAGGCCGCGTTCGATGCAGGCTTCGACGTATTCCATGCCGTCGCGGAGTGTGAAGGCGAGTTCCTGGATGGCGGTGGAGCCGGCCTCGCGGATGTGGTAGCCGGAGATGGAGACGGAGTTCCACTTGGGGACGAACTTGGACTGGAACTCGATGGTGTCTACCACAAGTTTGACGGATTGCTCGGGGGGGTAGATGAACTCGTTCTGGGAGTGGAACTCTTTGAGGATGTCGTTCTGCAGTGTGCCGCCGAGGGTGTCCCAGGAGATGTTTCGCTGGAGGGCGTGGGCGAGGTACATGGCCCAGATGACGGCCGCGGGTCCGTTGATGGTTTGGGAGACGGTGACCGAGCCGACGGGGATGCCGGCGTAGAGGCGGTGGATGTCTTCGATGGTGTCGATGGCGACGCCGCACTTGCCGACTTCGCCGATGGAGAGTTCATCGTCGGAGTCGCGGCCCATGAGGGTGGGGAGGTCGAAGGCGGTGGAGAGGCCGGTGTTGGCCTTGGTTCCTTTGGCTTGGGAGAGGAGGTACTTGAAGCGTTTGTTGGTGTCGTCGGCGCTGCCGAAGCCGGCGAACTGTCGCATGGTCCAGAGGCGGGTGCGGTAGCCTTCGGGGAAGAGGCCGCGGGTGTAGGGGAACTTGCCGGGTGGCGGGAGCTCGGTGGGTTGGTTTTTGAGTGACTCGGGCGGGTGTTCCGGTCCGTAGGAAGGGTTGAGGACGACGCCGCTGATAGTGACGGCGTGGGGGTCAATGGAGTGGGGAGCGGCGGCCGCGCGGTCGGGTGTGGCTTTGGGGGCGGTGGTCATGGGCTCATTTTAGGTATTTCCGGCCGCCCGGGAACGATGAATCCCGCCCAGGATGGCGGGATTCGGCGGGTGGCGCATCTTGGGCTGTCAAGGGGCGATAAGCTTCCTGTGTCCGGCATGGCGGCCGCCGCGTGGCGAACGTCTTCCGGCTCTATGGAGACGAGCATGTACAAGAAGATGGCGGTCGCCGCGGCGTTGGTTCTGGCCTGCGGCAGCGTGATGGCGCAGGACAAGGTGTCCCCTCCGAAGCAGCCGGAGGCGAAGGCGGCGGCAAAGTCCGAGTCTGAACTTCCCAAGCTGATGGTGGGGGACAAGGCCCCGGCCCTGACGGTGTCGAAGTTCGTCAAGGGCGAACCGGTGACGGGCTTTGAAAAGGGGAAGACCTACATCGTTGAGTTCTGGGCGACGTGGTGCGGGCCGTGCAAGGTCAGCATCCCGCATCTGACGGAGCTCCAGAAGAAGCACAAGGACGTCACGATCATCGGCGTCTCCGTGTGGGAGAACGACCAGGACGCGGTCGAGCCGTTCGTGAAGGACACGATGGGCGACAAGATGGACTACACGGTCGCGATGGACGACACCCCCGCGCCAGCCGGCGACTCCCGCAAGGAGAAGCGCGAGGCGGCGAGCAAGGGCAAGATGGCCAAGTCGTGGATGACGGACTCCGGCTCGGGCGGAATCCCGACGGCGTTCATCGTCAACGGCGAGGGCAAGATCGCGTGGATCGGCCACCCGATGGTCGAGATGGAAGAAAACCTCGAGAAGATCCTCGCCGGCAAGCAGGACCTCGCGGCCGATGCGAAGGCGTATCGGCACGACCGGGAGATCGAGGGGAAGATGAAGCCCCTGATGGCGAAGTTCGGCGAGGCCATGCAGGCGGGCGAGTTCAAGGATGCGCTGGCGGCGATCGACGAGATGACCGCCCTGAACCCCAAGGCGGGCAAGCAGTTCGCCCGGACGAAGTACAACATCCTTCTGAACCAGCTCAAGGACTTTGACAAGGCCTACGCGTTCGGCAACGAAGTCGTCACCGGCTTCGGCAAGGACGACGCGATGACTCTCAACGAGATCGCGTGGCCGATCGTCGACCCGGACAAGACGCCGGAGAAGCAGGACCTGAAGCTGGCGGAACTCGCGTCGACTCGTTCGTGCGAGCTCGCCAAGGGCAAGCCCGAAGAGGGCATGTACCTGGACACGCTCGCGGCGGTGTTCTTCGCGAAGAAGGACTTTGCCAAGGCGGCGGAACTCCAGGAGAAGGCCGTCAAGCTGATCTCCGCCCAGGAGGATGCGCAGCCCGAGATGGTGGACGAGATGAAGGATCGTCTCGAGAAGTTCAAGAAGGCGGCGGCCGGCGGCGGCAGCTGAGTTTCGCGAACAGTGAGTGAGTTTTCAGGCCGCCCCGGTGTTCCCGGGGCGGCTTTGTTATTGGTGCGGGCGAGGTAGGATGCCGGCGTGAACGCCGCGGGAACACGAACGGTGGGGCGGGGCTGGCTTGTCGCCGCGGGGGTGGCGGTGGGGCTGCTGTTCCTGGCGGTGAGCGTTCAGAAGATCTGGGCGGGCGACTTCTGGGGGCAGCTCAGGACGGGGCAGGAGATTCTGGAGACCCTGCGGCTTCCGGTTCGGGACGAGTTTTCGTTCACGGCCGCGGGGCGCGAGGTGCGCGAAGTGCGGTGGCTGTACTGCGTGGTGATCGCGCTGGGATGGAAGATCGGGCCGTGGGTGTTGTGCCTGGGGCAGGCGGCGGTGCTGGGCGTGATGTGGGGGGTGATCGTGTGGCCGGTCCGGCGCGTGATGGCGACGCCGTGGTCATGGGCGATCCTGGCGCTGGGGATCGCGGGCGGTGCGGGGCGGTGGGTGCTGCGGCCGGAGCTGGCGACGGATCTCTTCATCGGGGTGTTCCTGGTCGCGCTGGAACAGGCGCGGCGTCGGGGGCGGGTGGGGTGGGGCAGGTGGTGTGGGTGAACTCGCACTCCGTGTATGTGTTCGGGCCGGTGCTGGCGTGGATGTTCGCGGGGAGCGTGGTGGTGGAGGAAGTGCTGGCGAAGGGGCCGCTCGGCAAGACACTCATCCGTTCCGCGTCGAATGCCGGAAGCATTGCTCAACGTGCCAAGGGGATGGTGGTCCTGGCCGCGGGTGTGACGGCGGCGTGCTGGGTGAACCCGTACTTCCATCGCGGGGCGATGTACGCGGTTGAGATGTGGCGAGAGGCGGGCGGATTTGTGGGGGAGATGCTGGGCGAGATGATCTCGCCGCTGACGATCCCGATTTCAACCTGGCGCTGGGACCTTTGGTGTGCCGCGATTCTGACGGTGGTTGTCGCGGCGACGTACGCGCTGAACTGGCGGCGCATCGGGCCGGCGCGGCTGGGCGTGCTGGTGATGGCGCTGTACCTGGGGGCGACGGCGCAGCGGAACCTGCCGCTGCTGGCGATCATGGGGGTGTGGGCGGGGCTCGCGAATCTGCGAGAACGGTGCGAGACCCGGGCGGCGTGCGCCGAATCGGCGCCAAGGCTCACGTCGACAATCAAGAGGATCGGACTGGCCGCAGTGGCGATGGGGAGCGTCTTTCTCGCGTGGTACGTGGCGACGGACCGCGCGTGGATCGACATCGGTGCGCCCCGGGAGACCGGGCTTGGAGTGGTTGAGTGGGATGTCCCCAGCGGCGCGGCGGAGTTTGTCGTGAACTCCGGTTGCCAGCCGCAGGTGTACAACCACATGCGAGAAGGCCATTACCTCGGATGGAGGTCGGCCGGCAAGATCAAGGTGTTTGTCGATGGCCGAACGGATGTATTTGGAGATGCGTTCCTGCGGGAATACATGTCCACCGGTCCGGCAACGTGGGACGCGATCGCGGCCAAGTGGGGGATCAACACGGCCATCGTGCCCGTGCGCGGCTACGAAGCGCTGATCGCGTTTCTGATGAAGCACGCCTCGTGGGCTCTGGTGTACCTCGATCACCGGAATCTCGTGTTCGTGCGCACCATTCCGGAGCACGCGGCGTTGATCGCGTCCCACCGGATCACTTCGGCGTGGGTCCGGCCGCCGGATCAGCCGGTGGAAAGGGTCGAGTGGTGGAAGCGAGCGCTCGGGGGAGCGGGCCGCCCGTGGTACACCTTCGGCCTGGCCCAGTCGTTTCTGGCGGTGGGCGCCAAGCGACCCGCGGAAACGTACCTGCTGATGACCCTGGTGCGGTTTCCGAAGCACGAACGCGCGATCGCCGAGCTGGCGGCGATCGAGCGCTTCAACGGTGTGCCGGCGGTCGGGGTCAAGGCGCTGACCGACATGCCCAAGCGGTCGGTGTGGCGGCAGTACAGCGATCGAACCCTGGCGCGTTACTTCGACGACGCCGGAAAACGCGAGGATGCCATCGAGGCGATGGAGCGGGCGTTCGCCGCTGGTGAATCGGACACGGCGTCAAGAGTGATGCTGGCCGACTGGTACTTTGGAGCCAAGAACTACAGGGCCGCTCGAGGGCACTATGAGGCCGCCGTTGCGTCCGGCCTTGACACGGCGGCGGAATGGAAAAAGCTCGGGTACGCGCGGGAGCAGGTGGGCGACGAGTCCGCGGCCGCGAAGGCCTACGAACGGTCTCTGAAAATCGACGCCTCGCAGCACGAGGTGTGGTATCTCCTGGGCCTGGCGCGGGCGAGGGCCGGGACGAGCGGCGGGGCACGCGAGGCGCTGACCCGCGCGATCCAGATCAGCCCTGATTTCACGCCGGCACGCAGGGCTCTGGAGGGGCTGAATCGTTGACGGGACTGGAGGTCCGGGGCCCACGCGGCGGCTACCTTTGGGCCCACTCTCGCGTATGCTTGCGACGCCAGAGACCCACGCCAGTTCCCGGAGATTGCCCCCGATGGCCACCGAAGCCTCCCGCCTCAGAATCAAGAAAGTCGGCGATGTCACCCAGGTCGAGTTCATCGACCGCAACATCCTCGACGAGGCCAACATCCAGCTCATCGGGGAAGAAATGACGTCGATCATCGAGGCCTCGCCGCGGCCCAAGCTCCTGATCAGTTTCACGAACGTCGATCACCTCTCCTCGGCCGCGCTGGGCACGCTGATCACGGTGAACAACCGGGTGAAGGCGGCGTCGGGGCAGCTCCGCCTGTCGGACATCGACCCGCAGATCTACGAGGTCTTCGTGATCACCAAGCTGAACAAGCTGTTTGAAATCCACGAATCCGCCGCGGACGCCCTCAAGAGTTTCAAGTGAATCGGGCTACCCCGCACGAATCGGCGGCGATGCGCGCGGAACTGGAAGGGAAACCGGGGCCGGGCTGTGCGTAACCAATGAACCCGACCGATCCCACAACTCTGGACTCAGGCCGGCTGCAGGTTGCGCACCAACGCGACCAGATCGACGGGGCCGTGCGGCGGGTGCTCGAGGCGCTCAACCGGCATGGGTACACCGAGTCATCGAGGTTCGCCGTCCGTCTGGCGCTGGAAGAGGGGCTGGCCAACGCATTCCGGCATGGCCACAAGGGACTGGCCGATTCGACGGCCGTGGACTTCGAGTATGACGTCGGTCCGGCCCAGTTGAAAGTGGTGATCGAGGACAGGGGGCCCGGGTTTGACCCGGGGGCCGTACCGGACCCGACGTTGGACGCCAACCTTGAACTTCCCAGCGGGCGAGGGTTGATGCTCATGCGCGCCTACATGACGAGTGTCAGCTTCAACGCCAAGGGCAACAAAGTCACCATGCTTTACAGGAAACCCGCGGCGAAGTCCGCCAAGAAGTAGCGTTTTCACCCCTGTCCGTGCGGGTTGCTCATGTTGGAAACGAACCCTATTGTTGATCTGGTGGTTCGAATGATTCTAAGTCTCAGGACAAGATTGTCCTGATTTGACCGGTCTGAAAGGGTGGAGGGTTACCGATGCCCAAGTTTCCGATTTACCTTGATCACGCCGCGACAACGCCTTGCGATCCACGTGTCGTCGAGGCGATGCTCCCGATATTCACGCAGAACTACGGCAACCCCGGCAGCCGCAATCACAAGTTTGGTTGGGAGTCGGAAGAGGCTGTGGACAAGGCCCGGAGTCAGTGTGCCGCCTTGATCGGTGCAGACGAGAAGGAAGTCATTTTCACTTCGGGCTCGACGGAGTCGAACAACATCGCGATCCGCGGCGGGGCGCAGATGTACGAAAGGGCGCCGGCGGGTTCGCCCGGCCGCGGCCACATCATCACGGCAATGCACGAGCACAAGGCCGTCCTGGATCCGTGCAAGCGGCTCCAGAAGGAAGGCTTCGACGTGACGTTTCTTGAGCCGCCCAAGGATGGGATCATCACGGCGGAGGCCGTGAAGGCCGCGATGCGCGAGGACACGATCCTCGTCTCCATCATGTGGGCGAACAACGAGATCGGAACGATCAACGAAGTCCCGCAGATCGGGGCTCTCTGCCACGAACGAAACGTGATCTTTCACACCGATGCGACGCAGTGGGTCGGGAAGATGCCGACGAATGTGAAGACGGACAACGTGGACCTGCTCAGTTTCAGCGGGCACAAGATCTACGGGCCCAAGGGGGTCGGCGGGCTGTATGTTCGGCGTCGCAACCCGCGGGTGCGGCTCGTGTCTCTGGTGGATGGCGGCGGCCAGGAACGCGGGTTCCGCTCGGGCACGCTGAACGTCCCCGGTATCGTCGGCCTCGGCAAAGCGTGCGAAATCGCGAAGAACGAGATGGACAAGGACGGCCAGCGGCTGCTGGCGCTGCGGAAAAAGCTCGAGACCTCAATCACCAGCCGCCTCGACACGACGCAGGTGAACGGGCACGCCGACAAGCGCCTGCCTCACATCACGAACATCAGTTTCGGCTTTGTCGAGGGTGAGAGCCTCATGATGGCGATCAAGGAGATCGCGTGCTCCAGCGGCTCGGCGTGCACGAGCGCGAGCCTCGAACCCAGCTACGTCCTCAAGAGTCTCGGCGTCGGCGACGACCTGGCCCACAGCTCCCTGCGGCTCTCGCTGGGTCGCTGGACCACCGAAGATCAGGTGGACTACACCGCCGATGCGATCGTGAAGTCCGTGAAGAAGTTGCGGGAGCTTTCCCCCCTGTACGACATGCACAAGGAAGGCATCGACCTGAGCAAGGTCGAGTGGGCCCACCACTAGGAGTTGTCACAATGGCTTACGGCGAAAAAATCATCGACCACTACGAGCACCCTCGCAACGTCGGGAACTTCGGCACCCAGGCCGACGTCAAGAACCGCAAGGACATCGGTGTGGGTCTTGTCGGGGCGCCCGAGTGCGGCGACGTGATGCAGCTCCAGATCAAGGTCGGCCAGAGCGGTGTGATCGAGGACGCCAAGTTCAAGTGCTTCGGCTGCGGCTCGGCCATCGCGTCCAGCTCGCTCGCGACGGAGTGGCTCAAGGGCAAGACCCTGGACGAGGGCCTCGCGATCAAGAACACGCAGATCGTCGAGGAGCTGAGCCTCCCGCCGGTCAAGATCCACTGCTCGGTCCTTGCGGAGGACGCGATCCGCTCGGCGATCGCCGACTACAAGCAGAAAAACGGGATGCCGGTCGATGAGCGCCAGGCCGCTTCCGCCCACTAAGGATCTACCCCCGTTGGGTCGATAACACCAGAACCGCATTCAGGCCCGAACGTAGAATAGATGGAGCAATCAGGAGCCCGTTTCAATGTCCACGACCGAAACCAACGCCGCGATTCAGGGCATCATCCTTTCCGAGACCGCGGCGAAGGAAATTCGTCACATCGTCGCCGACCAGGAGCTGGACGTTGAGAAGGTCCGCCTGCGGGTGGGCGTCAAAGGTGGCGGGTGCAGCGGGTTCAGCTACGTGCTCGACCTGACCGAGTCGCAGAAAGAGACCGACGAGGTCTTTGAACAGCACGGCATCAAGATCATCTGCGACCCCAAGAGCCTGCTCTACCTGAACGGCACGACGATCGACTTCCGCGACGAGATCATGGGCCGCGGCTTCGTGTTCCAGAACCCCAACGCGACCAGCTCCTGCGGGTGCGGGTCGAGTTTCTCGGCCTGAGTGCCGCGCAAATCCTGCCGCTCCCCGAGGCCGGGCCGCGACCTTTGTAAGTGAGGTCGGGGTACCGATTTGCCTTGCGGGAACCGCTTGGCCTGTGGTATTCTGGGACCTGTCCTTTGAGGGACGTTGGGGGGTTGTTTGAGGCGTAACCAGCGCCGAAGTGGTCGGTGCTGGGAGTCAGGGTTGAATGCCAGTCTCGTGGAACCGGTCTTGATCACCCGCCGCACGGACTGGCCGGGCCGGTGTTCGGAACCAACAGCATGAGCCAGGCACCGACGCCGCTGGAGACTACGCAGGGGTACGCCCCTCCGATGGTGACGCAGTTCTCGGTGTTCCTGCCGAACAAGGTGGGGAAGCTGCTGGACTTGGTTGAGCTCTTTGATGGGTCGATCTGCCAGGTGGCGGCGCTGTCGGTGCACGAGGCGAGCGACTGCTCGATCGTTCGGCTGATCACCAACTCATCGCCCAAGGCGCGCGACATGCTCCGGCAGAACAACCTCGCGTTCTCCGAAACCGACCTGCTGATTGTCGAACTCTCCCAGGGCCACACGCTTTCGAGCTTGTGCCTGTCGCTGCTCGGGGCGGAGTTGAATATTCACTTCGCGTACCCGCTGATGCTGCGGCCCAACGGGACGCCGACGATCGCGCTTGCGGTGGACGACCTGACCCTCGCTGGACAGATCCTGAGGCGGAAGAACTTCAGGCTCTTTGGTGAGGGGGACTTGCCGAGCTCGCCTGCGAATCAGCACTGAGCGGCTCGTGCCACCGGAGCGGAAGCGGCAGAGGACGAGCGGCAAACTCGAAGTGCGCCACGCGCCGATGGGTAGGGGCCTGCGACTTTGATGACGCGTGAAGCACAAGCGGGCGCATGAGCACGGCGTCTCCGGCCTGGGCCTCGCAGGTGACTGCCGGACAAGTCGTCCATTGGGCGAGTGCACTGTCTTCCAGAAGGCCGTGCCGGTGCGAGCCTGGAATGAGCTGAAGTGGACCGTTGTCGGGTCCGCAGTCATCGAGGTGTATCCGCACGGTGATCATGCCTTCGAGAGTCTCTGCCGGCGGACGCACATGGTGCACTCCGGCCTTGATGGACCATGGACCAAAGCCTTCGAGTTCGGCGCGTGATTGGACGGCGATGGCCGTGTCCTGATGAAACCCGAGGCTCCAGTTGGCGCCGGGGTTCTTGTCGAAGAGGATCGCTCTCGTGACAAAGCCCGGCGCGCCGAGGACCTGAAGCACAAGCGATTGCACAGGCGCCAGCGAAGCAAGGCTTCCCAGTTCGGGCACTTCAGTGAACGCGTTGCGAAGTCCGGCGCCGGTGAGTTGCGGGCACAAGGAGGCGAGTCGGCGAGCCAAGCCCGACTCGACCACACCCGGAACCACTGCATATCCGTCACGGTCGATCGCCGCGCGAATGGAGTCGCGAGCGGTCAATCCACGCCCTGCGCCGCGAGCCACCGCTCCGCATCGAGCGCGGCCATGCAGCCCATGCCTGCCGCGGTGACGGCCTGGCGGTATTCGTGGTCGGCGACATCGCCCGCGGCGAAGACGCCGGGGATGTTCGTGTAACTGTTGCGGTGCTTGAGCTTGACGTAGCCGTTCTCGTCGAGCTCGATGTGCGAGCCCTTGAGGAACTTGGTGGCCGGCGTGTGGCCGATGGCGATGAAGAGGCCCTTGGCTTCGAGCTTGGAGGCCTCGCCTGTGACCGTGTCCTTGAGCGCGACGCCGGTGATGACCTCATCGCCGAGAACATCGGTGACGGCCTTGTTCCACATCACTTTGGCGTTGGGGCGGGAGAGGTAGCGGTCCTGCATGATTTTGCTGCCGCGGAGTTTGTCGCGCCGGTGGATGATGATGACTTCGGAGGCGAACTTGGTGAGGTAGGTGGCTTCTTCGAGGGCGGTGTCGCCGCCGCCGACGACGAGGAGGCGTTGGCCGCGGAAGACGGGGAGGGCGCCATCGCAGACGGCGCAGGCGGAGACGCCGCCGCCGATCTTGGCGAGGCGGAGTTCATTGGAGAGACCGAGCCAGTTGGCCGTGGCGCCGGTGGCGATGATGACGGCGCGGGCGTGGACCGGCGTGCCGCCGGAGGTGTGCAGGGTGTGGACTCCGCCATCCCTGGCGAAGTCGCAACGGGTGATGTCCTCGCCGACGATCTGGGTCCCGAAGCGGACGGCCTGCTTCTGGAAAACGTCCATCATTTCAGGGCCTTTGACGCCGTGCTCGAAGCCGGGGTAGTTCTCGACGTCGGTGGTGAGCATGAGCTGGCCACCGGGGAGGATGGGGCCGGGATCGGCCTTGGGGACGCCGATGTAGACGACGGGCTGGAGCTGGGCCCGCGCGGCGTAGATGGCGGCGGTCCAGCCGGCGGGGCCGGAGCCGATGATGACGAGCTTGTGGGGTGAGGCTGGGGTGGTGGGGGGCATCGGGGATTGTAGGGGAGAGGGAGCGGAAGCTGGGGATCAGCGAGAGCCCGCCGGTTCAAGGTGCTCAAGATGCTCAAGATGAGAGAGATGGGGTTTTGAGCATCTTGACTCGGTGGTGAAAGTCGCGGTTGTGCCGACGAAAGTGTCGGCGGCGCTTCAGCAATGCTCGCCCTTACACCCGTAACGTCTTCGCCGTGATTTGAGCGGCGATGCCACGCGGTGGAGGAGTGGACGACCGCGTTTGTGCGCGCAAAAGCGGTCGTGGCGCGTCAGCCCGGGGCTTCGCCAGTTTCGAATTTCAAGATGCTCAACGCGCTCTTTCGAACCGCTGAGTTACTTGAGCTGGCCGGTTTCCTGCATGCGTTGGCGCATGAGGGAGGTGATGGGGGGCCAGATGAGGAGGTCGCCGACGGCTTTGGCGGCGGGCTCGCCGGAGACGTCTTTGGCCCAGTCTTTGCGGCCGTCGGGGCCGACGGAGTAGAGGATGAACTGGTCCTTGTCGATGGAGACGGAGAAGTTGTTTCCGCCGCCGCGGGGCAGGACGTTCATCTGGTGGGGCCTGGGGTCTTCGCGGGAGCCGAAGGTCTGGTCGCGGACGGGGACGAAGAACTCGAGGGGCGGCTGCTTGCCGCGGGCGCGGTCGGGGTTGAAGGGGTCGGCCTCGATGACCTTGACGAAGGTGGGGCGGATGGATTCGAGCTTGGGCGGGAAGTCCTTGGAGCGGTAGTAGAACGCGACGAGGCCGAGGGAGCAGCGGGTGCCGACGAGCTGGGTTCGAAGGATCTGGCGGTCGTTGAAGAGCATGGACATGTCGGGGATGACGGTGAGGAGAACGGGGAAGCGGCGTTTGCTGGTCTTTTCGTAGTCCGTGGTGAGGGCCATGCGTGGGTCGAAGGATTCGAGGGGCCAGCGGGAGCGCAGGTCGCCGACGATCTTGTCGATCTGGTCGCTGGTGTCGAACCAGTTGGCGTGGGCGGAGGCCACCTCGTTCCAGCGGGCGGACTCGGCGAAGAGGCGGAGGGGCCGTTCGGTGCTGGCGAGGCGCGACATGGTCTTGGCGAAGGTCTCGGTGTTGGGGCCGTTGCGTTCCTTGAAGACGGCGCCGACGACCTGCGCGGCGGCGAGCTGGTCGCCCTTGGGGAAGGGGATCCGGTCGACGCCGATGTACCCGTCGGGCTTGAGGCGTTCGAGGATGGGGGAGATTTGTTCGGAGGTGAGGGTGCGGGTGCCGTAGCGGAAGTCGACGTAGGCAACATCGCGGATGCGGTCGAGCGTGACGGACATGGTCTGGAAAGCCCAGCGTGACTCGACGAACATGATGCGGTCGGCCATCTGGCGTGAGAAGAAAAGCCAGTCGATGAGAACGTCGATGGCTTCGGCGACCTTGCCGGCGGCGGCGAGGCGCGTGGCCTCGACATGGACGAGGCAGCCAACGCGGTCGAGGGCGGGGAGGTAGCCGTACTTGGCGGCGGCGAGGAGTGGTGGGGAGCCGAGCTCGACGTAGAGGCCTGCCGCGATGAGCTGGCGGCCTTCGGCGGTGGCGCCCGTGGCGTCCGCGCCGTAGGGAAGGCCGAAGGCGAACCCCTGGACGGAGTTTGATTCCTTGGTCACCTTATCGAGGGCCTCGATGACGGCGCGCTGGGGCGCGGCGTTGGCCCAGGTTTCGGCGGCGGACCAGGCGGAGGAGCCCGCGGGGATGGTCATGGCCTTTTCAGCGGTGGAGACGGGGGCCGGGGGGGCCTCCATCTTGGCGGCGAGGGGGAGAAGCACGAGGTCGGAGCGTTTGTCCAGCTGGATGGTGCTGTACGCCGCGTTGGCGGTGGCGAGCTGGTCCTCCGCGCGGGCGGCGTGGAGGGAGATGAAGAGGGCGGAGAGACAGACCAGGAGGCGGTGCGGCATCGTCGGGACTCCACTGCCGGAAGGGGCGGGATGGTAGCAGAATGTGGGGGCAGGGGCACTGGGGGCGGGGGAATGGAGTAGCGGAAAAAGACACACAGCGGCGTGAAAGCCGCTGCGTGTGTGTGCTGGGATTGGCCGCGAGGACCGGCGAACGTACGGAACGATCAGCCGATGGCGCGGTAGCGCTTGGAGCGGCGGATGGCCCGTTCGCGGGCCTTCTCGGCGGAGAGGGGTTCACCGTGGCGGCTCAGGTTCTCGCGGAAGAACCGGCTGGGCCGGTCGTCGGAGATCTGGGCGTTGAGCTTGGTGAGCGACTCGTCGACGATCTGGCGGACGCGTTCGCGGCTGATGCCGACGCTCTCGGCGATTTCCTTGAGAGTCAGGGGCTCCTGGCCGTCGAGCCCGAAGCGAAGGCGGAGGATCTGGGCCTCGCGCACATCGATGGAGTCGAGCAGGCGAGTGAGAGTGATGACCTCGTCGTCGCGAAAGGTGGACTCCTCCGGGGGAGCGCCCTTGGCGTCAGCGATGAGGTCGCCCATGCTGACGAGTTCACCATCGGCGCCGGCGGTGCCGGTGGTGGGCGTCTGGAAGGCCTTGACGGCGCGCCGGATGATGCGGATCTTCCGGACCGGAAGCTGCATGAACTCGGCGAGCTGCTGGGCCGTGGGGGGCACGCCGAGCTGGGCTTCGAGCTTGCGGGATGCTTCCTTCCACTTGGCGATGAGCTCGACCATGTACGCGGGCACATGGATGGGCTGGGTCGCGTTGATCAGGGCGCGCTTGATGGCCTGCTTGATCCACCACGAGGCGTAGGTGCTGAACCTGGCGCCTTGCGCGGGGTCGAAGCCTTCCACCGCGCGCATGAGGCCGATGTTGCCTTCCTCGATGAGGTCGGTGAGAGGGAGGCCCCTGTTGGTGTAGTTCTTGGCGATCGCGACGACGAGACGGAGGTTGGCGCGGATCATTCGTTCGCGCGCGGCCGGATCGTTGTCGTTGATGATCGCCCAGCCGAGGTCTCTCTCTTCCTCTGCTGTCAGAAGCGGCGTCGCGTTGATTTCCCGGAGGTAGAGCTGCAGTTCGGACTGCACCTCTCGACCGCTTGACGCGGCCCCCCTGGACGTGCTTCCACCTGACGCACCGTGCGCGCCAGACGTCGATTGCCTGTACGGAGTTGCCATGCTTTCTATCCACCCTCCGGCGGTTATCAGCCGCCTGGATCCATCCCGAAACCAGCCTGAAGCCGAATACCCGTTTTCGGCCCCAACCCCGTTCGGTCCACCCGTGCGGGGGGTTTCATCGGTAGCGCAATATTTGTCCTTGACGCCGCCGAGTCACACGAGCGGTCCTTGCCCGTGAGCCAACCGGAAGACTCCGGCTGTCCGGCCTGTGTCGCCCGAAAACACGCTTATCAGAGCGGCGTGGGCGGCACGGCCGACTTGGCCTGCAACTCATAGTATACTGAGTCGTACAGACAGTGGAAGGGGGAATTGCGCGAAAATGTCCGCCGACCTGACCAAACTTTTAAGTGAATGGCCGTTCGAGCCCGGTAAGCTGAATGTTCGGCTTATTGAGGGCGAGGACGGCGAATCTCGGATCCAGGTCCGCCTTGATCTTGGCATCCTGCAGATGTTTACGGAAGGGCGGCCCGACGGGGTGCGGCCTCAGGGCTTTGACAGCCTGCTGGAATACCACGAGACGCGGCTGGACGAGTTCAACAGCCAGGCGGCCGGGGCCGGGCCTGAGGCGTCGGCGGATTCGGACAATCCCGCTGCGGGGCAGGCATCGGGCGGGACGGGCGGCGGGCCGCGATTTGTGCTGAGCGCGGATGAGTGCGAGGAGCTTCGAAACGAGGCGGTACAGTACTACCACCGGTACATGGCGCTGCTGGTGATCGAGGACTTTGAGGGAGTGATCCGGGATACGAGCCGGAACCTGCGCGTGCTGGACCTGTGCGCGAACCATGCGGAAACGGAGGGAGACCGTGCCGCGATGGAGCAGTTCCGGCCGTACATCACGATGATGCGGGCGCGTGCGATGGCGAGCCAGGCGATCAAGGACAACGAGCCCAAGGCGGCGTTGCACGCGATCGATGAGGGGCTGGAGGCGCTCAAGCAGTACTTCTCCGAACAGGGCGAGCCGGATCTCTTTGAACAGTCCGGCGAGGTGCAGATGCTCAAGGGGATGCGAGATGCGCTGGTGCCGAAGCTGCCGGTGTCGCAGAAGAGCGAGCTGCGTGCGAGGCTGTCGAAGGCGATCGAGCAGGAGAACTATGAGCTGGCGGCGATTTTGCGGGATGAGCTCAGGCTGCTCAAGGACTGAAGGCGGTACGCAGAGGCGGCGGAGTGAAGACGCAGAGGCCGCAGAGAATACATAAATGTGTGTAAGAACCAAACAGAAGCAAAGACTCGAAAGCACTCATTCCAAAGCGCCTTGAACACTGCTTTCTACTCTGCGCCGTCTGCGTCTTCACTCTGCCGCCTCTGCGTACTGCATCCTGCTTCGCTTACCCCTGCAGCTGATACAGCTTCGGTCCCGCATCTTCGCCCGCGGCGCGCTGCTCAAGCTTGATGATGACCTGCTTGGCCATCGCTTCGGCGGTCGCGAGTTCTTCGACGACCGTGTGATCGGCGCCTTGCTGCATGGCCTGGAGGGCCTTGCTGAGGACGTTGAGGCGGGCGGCGATGAAGATGTCGGGTTTGTGCTGGCGGATGACGCGGCAGGCGCGGAGGACAGCTTCCTCGTCGGGCATTGTGAGGACGATGGCTTCGGCGCGGTCGAGGCCGGCCTTGTGGAGGACTTCGGGGTTGCCGGCATCACCGTAGACGATGGAGCGGCCCATCGCGTGCTGTTTCTCGACGGTGCGGGGATTGAGCTCGATGACGGTGACGATGACGCCTCGTTTTTCGAGCGTGTCGGCGACGGCGCGGCCGACGGGGCCGAAGCCGGCGATGATCGAGAGCGAGCCGAGGGCGGGGCCCCCGGTGCTCTGGGAGGCGTTGTCGGCGGGCGCGGCGGGATCGGGCTCGAGCTGCGGATGTGCCGTGGTGTCGCGGAGCATGGACTTGCGGATCCACCAGGCGGGGGGCAGGCGCCGTGCAGCGGGCATGAGGTGACGGGCGAGCTGCATGAGGTTGGGCGTGATGATGAGCGTGATGACGATGCAGGCGATCGCGAGGGCGTTCTGGTTGGCGGTGAGGATTCCGGCGGTCTTGGCCTGAGCGAGCAGGACGAGCGAGAACTCGCCGCCCTGAGCGAGGGCGAAGGCGAGGAAGACAGCAACGGCCCCGGAGGCGCCCGCGGCCCAGGATGTCACGCCGGTGATCAGGCCCTTGAAGGTCACGGTGGCGAGCACGGCGAGAATGACGATCCACCACCCGTGGATCAGGGTGTGCAGGGAGAGGTCGAGGCCGATGGCCGTGAAGAAGATGGCGAGGAAGAGGTCGCGAAGGGGAGCGAGCATTCCGGCGAGCTGGTAGCGGAAGGGCGTCGACGCGAGGAGGAAGCCGGCGAGGAACGCGCCGAGCTCCGGGCTGAACTTGAGGGCCGCGGTGGCGACGGCGGAGGCGAGCGCGACGGCGGCGGAGACGACGAGGAGGACTTCCTGCGAGAACGCGGCGGCGCGGAGGATTCGGGGGAGAGCGAGCCGGCCGACGATGACGAGCGCGGCGACACCGCCGATGGCGATGAGGGCTTCGGACGCGATCCTGGCGGTCGATTGGGGCGGGCCGGTGCGTTCACCGCCGGACCACGCGGCGAGCAGGGGTACGGCGGCCATGAGCAGGGGGACGAGCATGTCCTGGAGAACCAGGACACCGAGGGCGGTCCGGCCCTGGACGAGGTGGAGTTCGCGTTTGTGCTCGAGGATCTGAAGGACGACTGCGGTAGAAGAGATGGAAAGGGCCATGCCGACGATGATCGCGGCGGGGGACGAGAGTCCGAAGAGGATGCCGAGGGGCCAGCCGACGAGGATGCAGAGGAGAGAGCTGATGACGGTGACGAGGGCGATGGAGACCAGGCCGCCGCGGAGGCCGTTGATATCGAGGTGGAGGCCGATGGTGAACATCAGCATGACGGTGGCGAGAGAGGAGATGGCGGTGGCGCCGCCCTCGCCGACACCGGCGGCGCCGAGGGCGTGGGGACCGATGAGGGCGCCGGCGATGAGGTAGCAGGGGATGGTGGCGAGATTGATCTTGCGGGCGAAGAGAGCGACGAGGCCCGCGGCGGAAAGGATGGCGAGAAGGTCGATCGCGAGGCGGCTGGAGCCCGCGGAGGCGGAGGCGAGGATGATGGAGTGGAGCGGCAAGGGTGGATGGTACCGCTGAGATCGGTGAGCGGGTCGGAGGAGCGCAGGATCGAGGGAACGCGTGGCCGATTCGCTGGATCCGCCCGGTGGTCGCACGGGCGTCACCGGAGGAACCGGAGAAGCCCGTGGCACTTCAAGCCTTCGCGTGCTTTCGCACGAGCACTGCCAGGAGCGTGAGATCGGCGGGAGTAATGCCCTCGAGGCGGCTGGCCTGCCCGAAGGTGGAAGGGCGGAAGCGGCTGAGGGCCTGGCGGGCTTCGGGGCGGAGGTTGACGAAGAGGTTGTAGTCGACGCGATCGGGGAGGCGGCGGGATTCGAGTTCGGAGGCGCGGCGGACTTCGTTGTGCTGGCGCTCGACGTACGCGGCGTACTTGCGGTTGGCGTGGACGGTGGACCAGATGGGGGAAGGGATGTCGTGGAGAGAGGGTCCTGAGTCCTGAGTCCTTAGTCCTGAGTCCGGGGAAGAAGTCCCGAGCAGGGTGCGGCGGAGGTCTTCGACCGTGAACTCGGGCCGGCGGAGGACTTGGGAGAGAGGGGTGTTGTCGAGCTTGGTGGAGTCGATGGCTTCGTTGAGGCGGCGGAGATCTTCTGTGCGGGAGGCGAAGTAGGTGAGGCGGGCGCGGCCGAGTTCAGTGGTGGAGAGGAGGCCGAGGTCGCTCGCGATGGGTGTGAGGCGGTCGGGCGCGTTGTCGGGGCGGAGGAGGAGCCGGTGCTCGGCGCGGCTCGTGAACATGCGGTAGGGCTCGACGGGGGTCTTGGTGATCAGGTCATCCATCATGACGCCGATGTATGCCTGGTCGCGGCGGAGGATGAACTCGGGCTTGTTCTGGGCGTGGTGCGCGGCGTTGATGCCGGCGATGAGGCCTTGTGCCGCTGCCTCTTCGTAGCCGCTGGTGCCGTTGATCTGGCCGGCGAGGAAAAGGCCTTCGACAAGTTTGGTCTGGCCTGTCGCGTGGATATGGTGCGGGCGGACCATGTCGTATTCGACGGCGTAGCCGTAGCGGTAGATTTCGGCGCGCTCGCAGCCGGGCATGGCACGGACGATCTGGTCCTGGATGTCGGCGGGGAGGGAGGTGGAGATGCCGTTGCAGTAGATCCAATCGTCGCGCAACGACTCTGGTTCGAGGAAGATGGTGTGGGACTCGCGCTGGGCGAAACGGACGACCTTGTCTTCGATGCTGGGGCAGTAGCGTGGGCCGACGGAGTCGATCTGGCCGGAGTACATCGGGGCGCGGTGGAGGTTGGTGCGGATGAGATCGTGGACGGCGGCGGTGGTCGTGGTTTCGCGGCAGTCGATTTGGGGGAGGGCGGGGAAGCGAGATGCCGGCGGAACCGCGACCGTTAGGGAGCGGACGGGTTCGGCGTTGTCGGCGGATCCGAGTACGCCGGGAGGTCGGAGGTGTCCGCTCCCTGACGGTCGCGGTTCCGATGGTGGGGGGGGGGGGGTCAGATCACTGAACGGCACGGGCTCGCTGTCGCCGAGTGCTTCCTTGAGGTCGTTCCACCGGATTGTGCTTCGTTTGAGGCGCGGCGGTGTGCCGGTCTTGAGGCGGCCGAGTTCGAAGCCGAGTTCGCGCAAGGCGCCGGAGATGCCGACGGCGGCGGCTTCGCCGTGGCGGCCGCCTTCGGTCTTGGATTCGCCCGTGTGCATCAGGCCGCGCATGAAGGTGCCGGTGGTGAGGACGACGGCGGGGGCGAAGAGCATCGTCGGAACCGCGACCATGAGCGAGCGGACGGGGGCGGCGTGGTTGGCGGGTCCGAGGGCGGCGGGTGGTTGGAGGTGTCCGCTCCCTGACGGTCGCGGTTCCGCTGGAGCGACCACCACGCCTCGCACTCGGCCGCCTTCGACCACGATCTTTTCGACCGTCCCCGCGATGACTTCGATTTCCGGGCGTGAAGCGATGAGCCGCTGGACTTCTTCGGCGTACGCGTGCTTGTCGCACTGGGCTCTAGGGCCTCGAACAGCGGGGCCGCGGCTGGAGTTGAGGACTTTGAACTGGATTCCGGTGGCGTCGGCGGCGAGGCCCATGAGGCCGCCCATGGCGTCGATTTCGCGGACGAGCTGGCCCTTGGCGAGGCCGCCGATCGCGGGGTTGCAGGACATGACGCCGATCTTGGTGGGGTCGATGGTGATGAGGGCGACGGTGGCACGACTCTCCGAGGCGTGCGCACTCACGGCTCGGAGAGGCGTGCCACCAAGGAGATTGGCCGCGGCCCAGGCGGCTTCGACTCCGGCGTGGCCGCCGCCGATGATGATGACTTGGAATTCCCGCGGATTCACGGGCAACTGTAGGGACCGAACGAAACCCAATCGCCATGAGGCTATCATCGCTTCCTTCCATGGAGGGAGAGATGGCGAGATCGCGAACAACAACGAGTGAAGGTCAGCCGGTGGAGGTGGTGGTGTCGCGCAATGGGGAAAATGGCGACGGTGGGAGGGACACCGAGCAGAAGCTCGGTGCCACGCGGAAGACCAAGCCGCGGGATGATGGGCGCTGGATCCGCGTCCGCGGGGCCAAGGAGCACAACCTCAAGAACATCGATGTCGCGATCCCGCGCGATCAGCTGGTGGTGATTACGGGGCTGTCGGGGTCGGGGAAGTCGTCGCTCGCGTTCGACACGATCTTCGCCGAGGGGCAGCGGAAGTACATGGAGTCGCTGTCGGCGTATGCGCGGCAGTTTCTGGAGCAGCTCAAGAAGCCCGACGTCGAGGAGATCGAGGGGATCCCGCCGACGATCGCGATCGAGCAGCGGTCGGCGAGCAGTAATCCGCGGTCGACGGTGGCGACGACGACGGAGATTTATGACTACCTGAGGCTGCTGTTTGCGCGCTGTGGGACGCCGGTGTCGTGGGCGCCGACGAAGGTGAAGAAGGATGGGATGGTGCTGGAGCGTGCGGGGACGCCGATCACGGCGTCGTCGGCGAGCCAGATCGTGGACACGGTGATGTCGTGGCTTGAAGGTGGCACGCCTCTCCGAGGCGTGAGTGCGCACGCCTCGGAGAGGCGTGCCACCACAGAGGAACAAGGACCGCGGCTGATGGTGCTGGCCCCCGTGATACGGGCCCAGAAGGGTTTCCACAGAGATGTGCTTGAGGAGTTTCAGTCCAAGGGGTGGCAGCGGGCGCGGGTGAACGGGAAGATCGTGGACCTGCGGGAGGTGCTCAAGGATGCGGGGGAGAACCCGCTGAAACTGGATCGGTACGTCAAGCACACGATCGATGCCGTGATTGACCGGATTGTGCTTAAGGCGGATGGGGGGGCCAGGCAGCGGCTGGCGGAGAGTGTTGAGGCGGCGCTGAAGCTGGCGGACGGGGCGGTCATCATCGCGAAGGAAGTGGGGGAGGGGGTCCAGGCGACGTGGACCGACCAGTCGTTCTCGGAGAAGTTTGCCGATCCGGAGCGGCCGGAGTATTCGTTGGCGGAGTTGTCGCCGCGGCTGTTCTCGTTCAACTCTCCCTTCGGGGCGTGCCCGGTGTGCCACGGGCTGGGGACGCTGCTGGAGCTGGATGAGTCGGCGGTGATCCCGGATGAGGCGCTGTCGCTCGAGGACAACGCGATCAAGGCGTACCAGAAGAACGTCGCGGTCCGGATCTACTTCCACAAGCAGCTGCGCCGGTTCTGCAAGGACTACGGCGTGCCGTATGACCTGCCGCTGAATCGCATCGGAAAGGAGCAGCGGAAGCTGCTGCTGTACGGGGCGAACGGGGAGAAGAAGGGGAGCCGGCCGGCGTGGACAGGGGTGATCCCGCAGTTGCAGAAGTGGTGGGAGACGACGGAGAACCCGTCGGTCAAGGAGTGGCTCGGCGGGTTTCTGACGGACAAGGCGTGCACGGGGTGTTTCGGCGATCGGCTGAAGATCGAAGCGTTGCACGTGCTGCTGACGAGCTCGCACACGGCGGACATGGAGCGGGGGCGGTCGGGGTCGGTGATCGGGCGATCGAAAGACGACGGGACGGTGCTGAACATCGCGGAGCTTTCGCGGCTCACGATTACTGATGCGCTCGAGTACGTCGGGGCCCTGAAGCTCTCGAAGGAACAGGCACACATCGCGGAACCCATTCTGAAGGAGGTTGGGAATCGGCTGCGGTTTCTGATGTCGGTGGGGCTGGAGTACCTGTCGTTGGATCGGCGCACGGCGACGCTCTCGGGCGGGGAGGCCCAGCGGATCCGACTGGCGACTCAGGTGGGCTCGGGGCTCGTCGGGGCGTGCTATGTACTCGACGAGCCGACGATCGGGCTTCACCAGCGGGACAACGCCCGGCTGATCAAGACGCTGCGGCATCTGACGGACATCGGAAACTCGGTGCTGGTCGTCGAGCACGATGAAGACATGATCCGCGCGGCTGACCACGTGCTGGATGTTGGGCCTGGTCCCGGTGTTCACGGCGGACGGATTGTGGCGCAGGGAAGCGTGGCGGATATCTGCCGCGTCAAAGAGTCGCACACGGGGGCGTATCTGTCCGGGCGGCGGGTGATCGAGGTACCGGTGCGGCGTCGGCCGCTCAACGAGAAGAACGCGATCGTGATCAAGGGCGCGAGTGAGCACAACCTGAAAGGGATAGATGCCGCGTTTCCGCTGGGCGGGTTGATCTGCGTGACGGGCGTTTCGGGTTCGGGCAAGAGCACACTGGTGAACGACATCCTGCTCAAGGCGGCGCTGCGGCACTTGCTGGGCCGACGAGAATCTCCGGGGGCGCACGACAAGGTGACGGGACTGAACCGAATCGACCGGATCATCGAGGTGGATCAATCACCGATTGGAAGGACGCCGCGGAGCAATCCGGCGACATATACAGGGTTCTTTGACGACATCCGCAAGGTGTTCGCGGCGACGAAGGAAGCGAAGATCCGCGGCTACCAGCCGGGGCGATTCTCGTTCAACGTCAAGGGGGGTCGGTGCGAGGCGTGCCAGGGGCAGGGCGTGAAGAAAATCGAGATGCACTTCCTGCCGGATGTGTACGTGCAGTGCGAGGTGTGCGAGGGGACGCGGTACAACCGCGAGACGCTGCAGGTGCACTATCGAGGGAAGTCGATCGCCGAGGTGCTGAACATGACGGTGGAGGAGGCGCTGGGGTTCTGGGAAAACCACGCGCTGATCCGGCGGTTCGTGCAGTGCATGCACGATGTGGGGCTGGACTACATCGAGATCGGCCAGCCGAGCACGCAGCTTTCGGGCGGTGAGGCGCAGCGGGTCAAGCTCGCGACGGAGCTCGGCAAGGCAGGCGGGACGAAGAACATGCCGACGGATGTGCCGCCGGAAGAGCTGAAGAAGGTGGTGAAGCGGGCCCGCGGCGACGACAAGTCTGGGAAGGATGGCGACGACGCCCCGCGACCGGCGTCGATCCGGCTTACGCCATACGGGCACACGCTGTATGTGCTGGATGAGCCGACGACCGGCCTGCACTTTGAGGACATCAGGAGATTGGTGGACGTGTTCGATCGCCTGGCCGAGGGTGGAAATACGCTGGTCGTCATCGAGCACAACCTGGATGTCATCAAGCGCGCGGATTGGATCGTTGATCTTGGTCCAGAGGGGGGAGACGGGGGCGGGACCATTGTGGCGGCGGGAACGCCGGAGCAGGTGGCGAGGGTGGAGAAGAGCTACACGGGGCAGTACCTTCGGGGAGTTCTGCCTCCACGCCGCCAGGGCTGACAGAGCGCGACGGCGCGGTACGCTATCGACGTGGACAAGTTGCGACGCTCAAGTGACTACAAGTTCATCGTTCGGCAAGCGGCGAAGCGAGGGCTTCACATGCTTCGACTCGGTGGTGCCGAGTTCAGCGTGGGAAGCCGGGATGATGAAGACGCTCGGCTTCCGATGTGGATTAGCCCCGTCTTTGCGTTGGAATGTATCGCTGCGACAAGTCCCGATCGTGGGAAAGGTGCGGGTACGACGGAACTGAACTCGTTGCAGTTGCTGGAAGAGATTCTCCCGCGCCTTCAGCGGGATGGCATGATGGTGTCGCTCCGAATGTACTCCTCTGGCGAGGAGATGATTGTCGCGCCGGATGACTTTGCGAGCGACGTTCGACGCCAGCTTGCGATACCTCCGAAGCCCAAGGCCCCGGCACAGCCGAAGCGGGCGATCGGTGTCGGGCAGCAGCTGCTGAACCGGTTCATCGCCGAGAGGCTGGCTCCCGCGCTCAAGGCTCGTGGGTTTCAGAAGGCAGGGAATCAGTGGTATCTGCGGGGCAACGGGGTATGGGGGCTCGTGGTGATCCAGCGGGACAAGTGGAACGAAGGAGACACGTGCAAGATCACCATCAATCTCCAGGTGATCTCCGACCGACTGCGGTACTTCCACGGCGAGTTGAATGTGAACAAGCGGCCATCGTGGGGCGACCCTTCCGCGTGGGGCCGCCGACTGGGCGAGTTTATTCCTCCGGGGGAAGATCGCTGGTGGACGTTTTCGTCAAGGAGTGATGCAGCACAAGTCGAACAGGAGATCGAAGCTGCGCTGTTGGGCCCCGCGATGGCGTACCTTCGCGAACTGCGTTCTGATGAAGCCATGAGGGACTGCGCATTGCGAGAATATGTTGCCGGCGGGCAAGCAAAAATAGCGCTCGCTGTACTCTTACACGACTTGGGTCCCCGCGAAGAGTTGGGGGCGGTGATGGATTCGATTCGGGCCAACGCGAGCGCGCGAGGATGGCATTACGGCGAGGTCCTGCTTCACAGGGTCACCGATCAGGATCGCAGCTCGTTCGGATAAAGGTTCCAAGTCATCAGGCTTTCCGCAACCACACCACGCCCCCCAACGCCCCGATCACCATCACCCCCACCAGCCCGCCAAGCACGTAGAGTCCCTCCCGATCCTCGCTCCTTTCAGCGCTGAGCACGGGGACATACACGACCTGCGCGGCGATAATCTCGCCCATCTTCCAGCCGAAGCCGGTTTCGCGGCCGTAGAGCTCGAGTTGCTTGGGTGGGGCCATGTCGGGCGTGGTGTGACAGTCGAGGCAGCGCTGGTCGTTGACGACCATCGGGCGGGCGATGTAGCGGTGGTCAAGGCTCTGGATGACGCGGATTCCGGAGAGTTCCTTGGTTGTCGGGTTGGCCTTGAACTGCTCGACCAGACCCTTCTCAAAGTCATCCGCCAGGTTCGCCTTGTTGGTCGGGTTGGGCGCGGCTTCCTTGTAGAGAAAGTCGCGGTACATCCCGCTGTCGGCCTTGATGAACTCCTCGTACACGGCCTTGGCCGAGAAGCCGGGAACCATTTCCTTGACGAACTCGGTGCCGTACTTGGTCGTGAGCGCGGGCCGCACGTTGTTGGTGGTGTACTTGCGGACGGAGTTCATCGTGGAGAGGAGCATGTGGGCCCGGGTCATGGTCTCGCGCTGGGCGGTGAGATTGCGCTCGCGCCGGGCCTGCACAAGCCCGTAGGAGAGGGCTCCGACGGCCAGGAACATGGCCGCGACGGCGGCGCTGATGCCGATCAGCACGCCGCGCTGCCGTCTCGCGAACTTCCGCAGGCGGTACGCGGCACTGGGCGGGCGGGCCATGATGGGTTCGTTATGGAGGTGGCGGCGGATGTCTTCGGCCAGTGCACCGGCCGTCGGGTAGCGACGGGTCCGGTCCTTCTCCATCGCCTTCATCACGATCCAGTCGAGGTCTCCCGCGAGCTGGCGGCGCAGGGAACTCGGGTCGGTGCGGCGGTGCTTGGCGATGGCCGCGGCGGAGGCGGTCCCGGTCGTTGTGCCGCTTCCGGCGACCGTCTCGCCGGTGCCCTTGGTGACGCGGGTGGACGGCCGCGGCGGCTCATCTTCGCGGATGATGCGCTGGATTTCGTCGTAGCCGGCGCTGCGCAGTTTCTTGGCGTCAAAGGGGGCCGTGCCGGAGAGCAGTTCGTACAGAAGCACACCCATCGAGTAGATGTCGGTCCGTGTGTCCACATCGAGGCCGGACATGGCGGCCTGCTCGGGGGACATGTACTCGGGCGTGCCGATGAACTGGCGGAACTCCGTGAAGAAGGTCTTGTCCGACAACTCCTGGTTGGTCGCTTTGGCGATGCCGAAGTCGATGACCTTGACCACGGGCTCGCCATCGTGCAGCGTCACCATCACGTTGGACGGCTTGAGGTCGCGGTGGATGATGCCCTTCTGGTGCGCGTGCAGAACGGCGTGGCATACGGTCTGGTAGAGCTCGAGGCGTTCCTTGGTGCTCAAGTTCTGTGAATCGCAGAACTCGGTGATGGGCACACCTCGGACGAGCTCCATCACGAAGTAGGGTCGGCCGCTGTCGGTGGCTCCGGCGTCGTAGACGCGGGCGATGTTGGGATGGTCCATCATCGCGAGGGCCTGGCGCTCGGCTTCGAAGCGGCCGATCACCTGCTTGGTGTCCATCCCGGCCTTGACGATCTTCAGCGCGACCTTGCGCTTGATGGGAGTGATCTGCTGGGCCATGTAGACCGAGCCGAAGCCGCCCTCGCCGATGAGCTGGAGGATGCGATAGGGGCCGATGGTCTGGCCGGACATGTCGGTGGGGTCGGCAACAACGGTGTTGGTCCCCCGCTGGACGGTGCTGGCGTCGATCGCTTCGAACATGGCTTCGATCTGGGCGCGCAGGGCCGCGTTCTTGTCGCAGGCGCCTTCGAGGAAGAGCTTGCGCTCCGAAGGGCCAAGGTGGCGGCCACGGTCGAAGATGTCGGCGGCGGATTCGGACACGGAGGTAGTGTACAGGAGAATCGACACGCCGATCTAGCGCAGAAAGCGATGGGAGCGTGCCACGAATTGGAATGGCGGGGGCGCTGTGAGGTCTTCGGCTAGAAGCGGCCCGGCAGGTCGCGGTCCACTTCGGGTATCCATCGGCGAACCGTTGCGGCGTCAAACGTCGACGGGACTTCGCGCCCGTGCTCGATGATGAAGGCGATCAACGCCTCTACAACCTTGGACGGTGCGACGCGGCCCCCGCTCCACAGTTCGTGATCGACCCACGCGAGGGTGACCGTGTGCTCGGTCCGATGGCCCAGCCGGTCGATGGCGGCCTGGTAGACCCAGCCGCGGCCGGATTCCTGCTCAGTCTGGATATCAATCTCTGCCACTGACGGTTCGTCTCCCGGTACGACTCTCTACCATTGATCGGCTTGCCGGAGACGCCGCGTTGACGTTCCTGCTGGAAACCATACGACTTGGTCTGACCAATCTGCGCCTGCACAAGCTGCGGTCGTGTTTGACAGCCCGGGGGATCATCCTCGGGGTCAGCGCCGTGATCACGATGGTGGGGGTGGGGGAGGGGGGCAAGCGGGCGGCGCTGCTGCAGATCGAGCAGCTCGGGGCGAAGAACATCATCCTGCGGTCGGTCAAGCCGGCAGAGTCCACCCAGCAGCAGGGAGGGCAGCAGCGGAGCTGGGTGAGTCAGTACGGGCTGACGCGTGACACGCTCGCGGTGATTCGCGAAAACTTCCCCGATGCCGAGGCGATCGTGCCGCTCAAGGAGGCTGGGGGCCAGCTGATCAAGGGCGACCGGAACATCCCGAGCCAGACGTTCGGAACGACGCCGGACCTGATCCGGGTGGCGCGTCTGCGCATCGACCGGGGCCGGTATCTCACGCAGGGTGACATGGATGAACAGGCGATGGTCGCCGTCATCGGGGCGGACGTTGCACGCCAGCTCTTTCCCTTTGACGACCCCCTGGGCGACACGCTCCGCATCGACGACAAGGCGTTCACGATCGTGGGAGTGCTCGCGCCCGTTGGGTTGTCGGGTGGCGCGGGCTCGGCGCTGGTGGGGCGAGACCTGAACCGGGATGTGCACATCCCGATGACGGCCTGCCGCGTGGTGTTCGGGGACATGGTCTTCCGCCGCCAGTCCGGGAGTTTCAGCGCCAACGAGGTGCAGGTCTCGGAGGTGTACTTCGCGTGCGAGAACACGGACCGGGTGATGTCCGACGCGGCGTTGCTCAAGCGGATCATCGACGTGAGGCACAAGGACCCGCGCACGGGCGGGACCGATGCGAAGGATGTCTCGATCATTGTTCCCTTCGAGCTGCTGGAGCAGAAGCGGAAGCAACTGCTGACGTACGCGGCGATTCTGACGGCGATTGCGGGCATTTCACTCCTGGTCGGCGGCATCGGCATCATGAACATCATGCTGGCCTCCGTGACGGAACGAACGCGAGAGATCGGCATCCGGCGGGCGCTGGGCGCGACGCGCCGCCACATCGTGTGGCAGTTCCTGGTTGAGACGGGCGTGCTCTCTTCGATTGGGGGGCTGATCGGCGTGGCGCTCGGCGTCGGGGGGAGCATCGTGATCGGCCTGGGTGTTCCGTTGCTTCCCAAGGCGCCGTTCATCGGGCGGTACTTCGACGCCGATGTAGCCCTGCCGACGCAGGTGACGACGTGGTCCATCGCGGTCGCGTTCATCGTTTCGGCGCTGACGGGCTTGATCTTCGGGATCTATCCGGCGCGCAAGGCGGCGAACCAGGATCCGATCGTGGCCTTGCGGCACGATTGATCACACGATCCGGCTCAGCACCATGAGCGTGACGTCATCGTGGGCCTCGCCGTCCTGGAAACGATTCACGTCCGCCATCGCCGCTTCGCACAGGCCACGCACGGTTTGTCCGCTCTCGGCGGTGAGCAGCGCCTCGAACCGGGCTTCGCGGTAGAACTCGCCGGTGCGGGAACGTGCTTCGGGTACGCCGTCTGTGTAGAACACCAACCGGTCCCCGGGCACGAGCATGACCGAGCGTTCCACGAACTTCTCATCGGTGAACACGCCGAGGACGGTGCCCGTGGACTCGGTGCAGCGGTGAACGTTGCCGCGGGAAGTGACCAGGTAGGCGGGCGGGTGGCCGGCGCAGGCGTAGCGGAACGCTCCGGTCCGCGTGTCGTAGCGTCCCATGAAGAGCGTCACAAACATCCCCTCGGTGTTCTCGCGTGCGAGGACGTCGTTGGCGTGGTCCAGGACTTCCGCGGGGCTGCGTCGGCCGGAGGCCGCGAGGTCGCGTACGAGGGTTCGCGCGACGGCCATGAAAATGGCCGCGGGCACGCCCTTGCCGGAGACATCCGCGATGACAACCGCCAGGGTGTGGTCGTCGACGAAGAAGAAGTCGAAGAAGTCCCCGCCGACCTGGCGGGCGGGGGCGCTCGCGGCGTACAGGTCAAAGTCCGTCCGCTTTGGAAACTCTCGTGGGAGCAGAGAGGCCTGGATCGACCTGGCGATGGTCAGTTCGCTCTCGACGGCCTGGCGCGCTGCGGTCGCCTTGGTCAGCGCCTCCACGTGCCGGCGGAGTTCCTGCATCATGGTGTTGAACCCGCGCCCGAGCTGGCCGATTTCGTCGCGGCTGCGGGTCTCGACGACCGCGGAAAGGTCGCCCTTTCCCACGGCCTCGACCGCCGCGGCCAGTGTGCCGACCGGGCGCACGATCCACGAACCGATGAGGGTCACGAGCCCGAGAATGACGCCGACGAGCACCACGCCGATGATCATGCGGACGCGGAGGGCGGCCATCTGCTCGCCGAGGAAGTAGTTCTCCGGCGAAACGCAGCCGAGGTACCACTCGGTCCCCTCGATCGGCGCAAAGTAGACGATCAGGTTCTGCTGCGAGTCGGTGTCGTAGAACGTGCCGGTGCCGCGTTCGCCTTCAAGGACGCGCCGGCGGATGATGTCTTCCAGCTCCGGCGACTTGATCTTGGACGCCGTGTCGAACACGGTCTCGCTCATGATCATCGTGCTCATCGGGGCGAGCACGTATCTCCCCTGCTTGTCGATGATGTAGACGTCGGTCGCCGGAGAGCGGTCGGCGAGACTGTCGCGGCGGAGCTGCTCGAGCTGGACATCCACCGTGGCGACGCCGACAAATGTCCCCTGGCGGATGATGGGCGAGGAGAACGTCACCATCGGCACATCGCCCGCATCCTTGTCGAGGAATGGGTCGGTCCAGCTCTCCTTGTGATCCCGCCGCGGCCGGGTGTACCAGTCCCACTCAGGTCGGGTGTAGTCGTACACATCCGCGACGTCGAGTCGCTGGAGTTGCGGGCCGGCGCGGAACACGTACGGGCCAAACAAGGCGTCGTTGGGGCGGACGTGCTCGCGGGCCGCCTCGGGGATCCGCACGGGCATTCCCTGCCCCTTGAGCTTGAACGCTCCCGGCTCGAACGCCAGGCACGAGCCGTACACCAGGCGGTTGCGGTCCACATGCTCACGGAGGAGCTCGTAGAGCTCGCCTTCGTTCAGGTCGCCGTGCGTGCTGACGAATGCGGCCCCCATTCGGGCCACCTGGGCCACCGTGTCGAACACGCCCTTGTATCTCGCGGCGTGGCGGAGGGCGATTTCGGTCACCCGGTGAGAGTTCTGGGTCAGCGCGACGGCCTTGAGGCGCTGATAGTCGAGAATCAGCAGCGTGGACATCAGCACCAGGAGAGGTCCGCCGATGGCGAGAATCAGCTTCCACCGAATCGGCACGCGTACCTCCCGAGGACTTCCCAGCTGAACACTTTAGACGTCTCCCAGGTCCATTCATGCGCGCCCGAAGGTCCCAAGAAAAACCCCCGCTCGTCGCGGGGGTCGTGTGGGACTTGAGATCGATGGAATGGAGATTACCAGCCGCCGCGGCCGCCGCCACCACCACCACCGCCGCCGCCGAAGCCGCCGCGACCACCACCGCCGCCGCCCCGGCCGCCGCCGAAGCCGCCGCGACCACCACCGCCGCCGCCGCCGAATCCGCCGCCGCGAGGCTCGCGGGGCTTGGCTTCGTTGACGACGATGGCCCGGCCACCGATGGAGTTGCCGTTCATGGCTTCAATGGCCGCCTTGGCCTGATCATCGTTGGACATTTCGACGAAACCGAATCCGCGCGGCCGGCCGGTTTCACGATCCATCACGATCGTGGCGGACGCGACCTCTCCGTGCGCCTCGAACATCGAACGCAGTTCATCGTCTGTGGTGCTGAAAGGGAGATTACCGACGTAAAGCTTCATCATGACTCGAACCTTGCCCGAGCAATCCTGGGACCCCACCGCTGCTGACACTCGGGCGAGATTGAGCCACGGTCGGCGCCGACCCACGGACACTCCGCGTTCGGCCATAAGGGAAGTATACCATATTTGGGACGCTTCCGCGTCCGAAAAATCGCCGATTTCGGGGGGTTCTGGGGGTGGGAAACGGGGTCGCGGAACCCCTCGTGTTCGCGGCGGATCGCTCCACCATCGAGACAGGATCGTCCAGAATCGGCACGTGCGGTGGGTCCACGCGGGAAGGGCCCGGAGCGTGTGGTGTCCAGCGACGGGTACCTTCACCGTCCATAAGACTGAGGGAACCCTGTGATTCTGGTCGGCGTGAGCGCTGTCTATGTGGCCGTCAGCGCTGTGGTCTTCGTCATGTTCGCCGTAGACAAACACGCCGCGACTCGCGGGAGACGTCGCATTCCGGAGGCGACGCTGCACACGGCCGAACTGCTGGGGGGTTGGCCTGGCGCGCTGCTCGGAATGCGGCTGTTGCGACACAAGTCGTCCAAGCGGCGGTACCAGGCGGTGACGGCCGCGATCATCGTGGTGCACGCGGCGGCGTGGGTGCTGGTGTTGTGGTGGTCATGATTCCCGTCCTTCCGCACGCTAGCCTGTGCCCGTGCGTAGGCCCGGCGCCGTCATCCTCGTGTTGATCGTCCTGCTCGGGGCGGCGATCGCGCTCCGGCTGGCGCTCGGTCCATCGGGCCTGGCGTGGCCGGAGCACGGGGCGTGGCGGCTGCGCCTGGATCGCGTGCTTTCGGGCGTAGTGGTTGGGGCTGCGCTCGCGCTTGCCGGCGTGTTCCTGCAGAGCCTGCTCCGCAACCCGCTGGCCTCGCCAGACCTGATCGGCCCGGCCTCCGGCGCCGGGCTCGCCGTAACTCTTTCAACGTACCTCACGGCCACTGTCGGGGGAGCGACGTCGGTTCCGGCGACGACCACTGTCAGTTCGGCCGCCGCGCTGGCCGGCGCACTCGGAGCCTTGGCGCTCGTGTACGCGCTGAGCCAGACTCGGGGGCATGTCGAACCCGTGCGATTGGTGCTGGTTGGCGTGATCGTCAGCATCATGTGCGGCGCGGGCACGATGTTCCTGATGTACCTCATGCCCGATCGCGGCGTGTCGATCAGTCGCTGGACGATTGGCGCCCTCAGCGACGATGCCCCGAGGGCGGCGCTGCTGGCCGGGATGTGCCTTGTTCCGACGGCGGTGTTGCTCGGTGCCGTCGCCGCGCCGATGCTGGATGCATCGGGCATGGGGGATGACGAGGCCGCCAGTGTGGGAGTGCCGATCCGGTCGCTGCGGATCAGTCTCTTCATCGGAGCAGGGGCACTGACGGCCCTGGCAGTCGTGCTGGCGGGCCCGATCGGGTTCATCGGGCTTGTCGCGCCGCACCTGGTCAGGCTCGCCGCGGGGCCGGGTCATCGGACGGTGGTTCCTGGCAGTGCGCTGTGCGGCGCGATGCTGGTCGTGGGGGCCGACGCAGCGACCCGGGCCATCGATCTTGGTTCGGGGCGTATGCCGATCGGGATTCTGACGGCGCTCCTGGGGGGAATGGTGTTCATCTGGATGGCCCGGCGGTCGCTGGCTCGTGTCGATCGTCTGTAGTCAGGACTTCCATGGCGCGCCGCGATCCACTTGTCGAGTCCGCGACATGGAAGACACCTTCGCCCGGGGCTGCGCTGGACCTCAGTGGGGAGGCCGGCACCTCGACACCGCACACTCCGGACGCTTGAGGGAGACGGGATGCGCCGCTTCCGTGCGTCACGAACCAGCGAGAGTCACAACATCGGCGCCTTGGCCGCTAAACTCCCTCACCCCCGGTCCCGGAGCGATCCATGCCCGTCGAAACCAAGCACGTCCAGCGCCGCAAGCTGCACTTTTCCACGCTGAGCGACATCGTCGCCGAAGCCGAGCGTCTCGCCGCTGCGGAAAGGGATGGCAAACTCAAGACGCTGGGCAACTGGACGCCGGGGCAGGTGTTCAACCACGTGGCGTCGTGGGCCGGGTACCCGTACGAGGGCTTCCCGGATCGACTCAAGACTCCGCCGCTGCCGATCCGCTGGATCCTCAAGCTAGCCAAGAAGAAGGTCCTGAACAAAGGCATGCCCCAGGGCGTCCGTATTCCCAAGGTCGAGGGCGGCACGGTCGGCACAGAACCTCTCTCGACCGAGGATGCACTCAAGAAGCTCCGTGTCGCCATCAGCCGGCTGGAGTCGACCCCGCCGCGGCACGCGAGCCCGGCGTTCGGCGAAATGACCCACGACGACGTCAAGCGACTGAACATGCGTCACGCCGAACTGCACTTTGGGTTCCTCCAGCCGCAATGACTCGGCGTCGTCGTCCTTTCGTCCTAAACTCGCCACATGTCTGACTTGCACTATGGCACGATGCGAGAGAGCGAACTCTCCGCCGTCGCGCGAATCCTTTCGCTCGCGTTTGGCGGGCCGCGCGAAGGCACGGCGGATTGGCTCACCAAGGCCGGCCCGCAGCATGTTCGCGTCCTCCGCCCGCCCACCGGCGACCCGGTCTCCTGCCTCCTCCGGATCCCCATGGGCGAGTTCTTCGGCGGGGTCTCCGTCCCGCTCATCGGAATCGCCGGAGTTGGTGTGGCGCCCGAGGGCCGTGGCCGCGGCGTCGCCGGGCGGATGATGGCCGCGGCCATGCAGGAGATGCACGCCGAGGGGGCGGCGCTGTCGGGGCTGTACCCCGCGACGCAGCCGCTCTATCAGAGAGTCGGCTACGAGCAGGCCGGGCACAGGTTCGAGATCAGGCTCCCCGTTCGCTCGATCGATTGCCGGGAGAAGTCACTCTCCATCCGCCCGATCGAGGATGCGGACGAAGCCAAGGTCCGCGCCTGCTACACGGCGTTTGCCCGCGCCCACGATGGACCGTTGGACCGCGGCCCCTACATCTGGAATCGTGTGAAGACATTCCGCGAGAACGTCTATCACGGCTTTGCTGCGTGCAACGAGTCCGGCGAAATCGAGGGGTATCTGTACATCAATCAGCAGCGCCGTCCGGAGGGCACGCAGGACCTCTCGCTCACCGACCTCGTGTTCTCCACCGCTCGTGCCGGCCGCCGGCTCCTGACCCTCCTCGAAGACTTCTCATCCATCGCGATCGACGTCACGTTCTGCGGCGGCCCGCTCCACCCCGCTCTCTATCTGCTCGCCGAACAGCGTTACACGATCTCGCTCAAGCACTTCTGGATGCTCCGCGTCATCGACGTCAAGCGTGCGTTCGAGGCCCGGGGCTATCCCGCTTCCAACCGCGGCCAGGCCCACCTGGATGTTCGCGATGAGACGATTCCCGCGAATACCGGCCGGTGGACAATCACCGTCGAGGGTGGGCGGGCCAGCGTCGCCAAGGGCGGGCGGGGTGACCTTCGCCTCGATGCCCGCACCCTCGCCCCGCTCTTCAGCGGCTATCTCTCCGCGGTCCAACTCGCGCAGCTCGGAAAGATCGAGGGCGATTCCGCCGCCGTTGCCGCCGCATCCGCCGTCTTTCCGACCGGAACGCCGTGGATGTCCGACATGTATTGATCCGGGCCGTTCCAGATCCGGCTCTCGGTACACTCGTCGCATGAACGCCACTTTGCGACCCTGCATCGCCCTCGTGCTCAGCGCCACGGCCGCGGTGATCGCCCAACCGTCCGACCTCGCCGCCAGGGTCCGCGCCCGGGTCGACCAGGAAGTTGCCGCGCAGAACATCGTCGGCCTCTCGCTCGCTATTGGACGCGACGGTAAAGTCATCGACGCCGAGAGCTTTGGTTTCGAGGACCGCGAGGCGAAGGTCTCGGCGTCCGAGCAGACGATGTACAGATGGGCATCGGTGTCCAAGCCCCTTACCGCTGTCGTGGCGATGCAACTCGTCAAGGAAGGCAAACTCGATCTCGACGCGAACGTGCGGACGCTCGTCCCCGAGTTTCCAGAGAAGCCCTGGCCGATCACGACCCGGCAGCTTCTGTGCCACCAGGGCGGGATCGTCCACTACACCAACGGCAAGGTGATCAAGACCGAGCGTGCGTATGACTACCCGCACCCGTTCAAGGACACGATCCTCGCGCTCGACACGTTCAAGGAGTCGCCGCTGATCAACGAGCCGGGCACGGCATACTCGTACTCGACCCACGGGTACATGCTCATCGGCGCCGTCGCGGAAAGGGCCGGCAAACAACCCTTCGCCGAGCTCGTCAAGGTCCGCATCGCGACGCCCTGCGGCATGGCCACGCTCCGCCCAGACTACCAGTGGGAGGACATCCCGCACAGCGCCGTGGGGTACCACAAGGGGGCGGGGGATGCGGCAGGAGGGATGGTGAGGTCGACCGATACCGATGTGAGTTGGAAACTGCCCGGCGGCGGGTTTATCTCGACCGCAACGGACATGGCCCGTTTCGGCCTCGGCATGGTCACCGGCACACTCGTTGACGACGCCACGCGCGAGCGGATGTGGACCATGCAAAGAACGCGGGACGGCAAGGAAACCACCTACGGGCTCGGCTTCGGAGTGGGCGAGTTCGACGGCACCCGCGCCATCGAGCACAGCGGAGCCCAGGAAAAAGCCGCCACCCACCTGCTGCTCCTCCCCGATCGCGGCGTCGTCGTCGCAATCATGTGCAACACCGAAGGGTCCCACCTCGGCGCCCTCGCGAGGGACCTCGCGAAGCTCGTCGGGGCTCCCACGCCTGTTCCTGCGAAGTGAGCCACGCCATGAAACCCATCCTCTTCGCCATCCTCGCCGGGCTCTGCTGGGGCGTCGGCGAGATCTACACCAAGTCCGCCCTCAACTCCAAGGAGGTGGGCCCGCTCGCGGCGTTCCTGGTCCGAGCCGCCGTGACCCTCCCGCTCGCCGTCATCGCGTACATACTCGCGTCGCGCGGCGTGGGATTCGGCCATGAGGTCTCGGGTTGGTTCCGCGGCGCGACGGCGGCCACGTGGCTGAAACTGATCCTCGGCTCGGGCCTGCTCGCGGGGTTCGCGGGCGTGTTCTTTTTTTACTCCGGACTTTCCATGCCGGGGGGCGACATCTCCATCCTCCGGCCCATCGCCTTCAGCCTCGCACCCGCCTCCGCGGTTCTGCTCGGCTGGCTCATGCTCGGCGAATCCATGACCGTCCGCAAGGCCGCGGCGGTCGTGCTCATCATTACCGGGATCATCCTGCTCAGCGGTCCCGAACGCGACCGAAAGGCCGAAGCGCCGCCCTCAGCGAACGGTACGTAGGTTTCATGTTGCGGCGATGGTGATCGCGGGTCTATCGCGCACCCGGCCCCGTGTGCGGCTCGGCCGAACTCGGTCACATCGCGACTCTTCACGAACCGCTCAGCACATCGTGAGCCCGCCGTCCACGCAGATCACCTGCCCCGTCAGGAACCCCGCGTCGTCGCTCGTGACATAGCTCACCGCCGCCGCGATGTCCTCGCCGGCGCCGAGCCGTTTCACCGCCATCATCTTGATCACGCCGTCCTTGATGTCCTGCGGCAGGTTCGCCGTCATGTCCGTCTCGATAAACCCCGGCGCGATCAGGTTGCACGTCACGCCCTTGCTCCCGATTTCCCGCGCGATGGTCTTGGTCAGCCCGATCAGCCCCGCCTTCGCCGCGGCGTAGTTCGCCTGTCCCGCATTCCCCACGACGCCGCTGGTCGAGCCGATGTTGACAATCCGGCCGAAACGCTTCTTCATCATTTCTCGCGCCGCCGAGCGGATCGCGACAAACGCGGACGTCAGGTTCGTCTGGATCACGGCGTTCCAGTCCTCGTCCGACATCCGCAGCACCAGGCCGTCCTTGGTGATCCCGGCGTTGTTCACGAGAATGTCCAGTCGGCCCTGTTCCGCGACGACCTCTTCAATCGTCTTGGTGAGCGCCGCCGAATCGCCGACATCGACGGCCTTGAACGACGCCGAGCCGCCCGCATCTTTGATCTGCGATGCCAGGTCCGACAGGGGCCCCGCCGTCCGGCTGACCAGCACCACGTGCCGGCCCTCTTTCGCCAGGCGCTGGGCGATAGAGCGGCCAATGCCGCGGCTCGCCCCGGTCACAAACGCAACGCGACGTTCAGCAGTTGTCATGCCCGATGATAGAAGCCGGACCGGCGCGAAATCAGCCGCCCGGAATGGTGATCGGCCCCGCGGGCGTGCTCTTGCGACGGGGATTCGAGGGCGACTCCGCTGGCGCCGCTCCGGACTCGGGCTTGGCCCCGGGAACGTTCGCTCCCGGCCGTGGAATCGTGATGTCTTCCGCCGGAAGCGCCGTGGTCTGGATCGAAACACCGTCAAAGTCCGAGGCCCGAGAGCGCTTGTCCGGCTGGCTCAGCGCCGCGCTGAACACCCAGTGCTCGTCCTGCTTGGTGCCGTTCCAGGCCAAGAGGTACGCCCCGCCCGGCGCCTGGATCGCCATGCCCACCAGCGAGTTGGTCGGGCTCGCGTCGGATGTGTTCGAGACCGCCACGATCCGTACTTGCTCGATGACCTTCGTCTCGCTCTCCCAATCGCCCGAGCTCTGCAGCTCATCGACGATCGCCCTCGACCCGGAGTCGAGCATTCCCTTGAGCCCCGTGGCATCGCCCTTGGCCAGGGCGTTTGCGAGCTTGATCGCGCCCTCGGCCAGGCTGCGGTCCGCGGGCGCTTGCTCCTCGACAAACTTCACCCGCGCATCCGACTTCATCTCCTGCAGCACGGCCTGGATATCCACCGGCTTGGGCAGTTCCACCTTCGGCGGTGGCGGCGGCGGCGGTGGGGGCGGCGCCTTCTTCTTCTTTTCGCAGCCCGCAACGCCCAGCGCCACGGTCGCGGCCAGAACGATCAGCACACTCTTACGCGTCGGGTTTGTCATGGCTCGTCACCTTCAAAGCTCGATCGATCCGCCGCATCAGGCCCGCGAGCGTTACTCCGGGCGCCAGTTCGTGATACTCGCCGCTCAGGTTCGCCGCCATCCATTGGCACGACTGGGCCCACCGGACCGGGCTCGTCAACTGGCTCACGAGCGCCATCCGGATGCTCTCCGCCATTGTACGGCCCGCCACTCCCCCGGATGCGGCCAATCCCGCGTGTGGCACGGCTGTTACATTCGAAACCACGGGGCACCGCGGGTCCTTGATCGTGGTCTTGGCCAGCGCCGCACGCAGCCGGTCCGCCGCGGGGGCCATCAGCGGCGAGTGGAACGCGCCGGCGACCGGTAACGGCGCCGCCCGCAGGCCCTTGCCCGCCGCGACTGTCGCCGCCCGTTCGATCGCCGTCTTACTCCCCGAGAGCACAACCTGCCCCGGCGCGTTGAAGTTCGCGCACACCAGTACTTCACCGCCGCGGGCCTCGTCACACACCGCCGCGGCCTGCGCTTCATCCGCGCCGATCAACGCCAGCATCCCCGAAGGCGCCGCCTCCGCCGCATCCTGCATCGCCCGGCCGCGAAGCGTCACCAGCTCCAACCCATCGAGGAACGAAATCGCTCCAGACAGATGAAGCGCCGTGTACTCGCCCAGGGACAGCCCCGCCGCGGCGGCGAGCGGCGCCTCGCCATTGCCGTGACCGGTCCTGGCGATCATCCCCTTCCAGCACGCGACGGATGTGGTGTAGATCGCGGGCTGCGAGACATCGGTCTTGTTCAGCGTCTCCACCGGCCCCGAGAAGCACAGCTGCGACAGCGGCGCCCCGAGCCGGTTTCCCAGCGCCTTGTCCGCATCTTCAAAGACCTTCCGCGCCTCGGGCGAAGCGTCGAACCACCCCTTGCCCATGCCCACGCTCTGGGCGCCCTGGCCGGGACATAGCAGGATCATGTTCATGGCTCAATCGTAGGGCTACTTGGGCGGGCTCCAGATGCCCTCGCCGATCCGCTTCCCGGAGGCCGCGCTCTCGAAATCCTTGATCCACATATCCTCGCGGGAGTTGGTGATCCTCGCAAGTTTTTCGATGATGCGGTTGACGTACTCCTCCTCGCACATCGGATCAATCTTCCACGTGTTGTCGATCTTCACGAACTCGTACCGCAGGCCCGTCTTGAACCCGTCCCACACCAGCTCCGCGAAGGCCCGCGGCGGTTTGAACGTGATCTTCCCGAGCTCTGTGAACGAGGGTCCCTCAAGGTCGTCCAGGTTCCAGCCCCGATCGACCGTGAGCTTGAACAGCGACCTTCCGGTCAGGCCCGCCATCTCTTCCTTCGTGAGTCGGTTGCGGATGGCCACGACCCACAAGCGCTCCCACGCCTGCATTCGGAAGACCTTGTCCGCGGGAGCTGTTCGCGCCGCCGCCAGCACCCGGTCGATCTCTTCGAAGTACTTCTCGTCGATCAGCGGGAGCACGGCGTCACCGTTCTTCGAGTCCACCGCCGCGTTGTAGGCGTCGAAGACGTCCAGGATCTCCTGCTTGGCGTCGTCCTTGCACGAGCCCATGACCAGCGCCATCACCACGCACAAAATCAGACGAAGTACGTTCATGGGCCGCAGACTACCAAACTCCGCCCCCGCGCCAAGGGGTCCCCCCGGTCCGCGATCCGTTTGGGTCTGATTTCACCAAATAACCGCGTTCGGAATCGAAAATCCATCGGGAACCTATTCCAGGTTCGTGCGTCCTAACTTACGCGACTTTCGCACGGCCCCGACAGGGGATCCGGCGAATCAAACAGGTCGCGCGGCTTCGCCGGAGCTCAAACAAACATTCCGGCGAGGCCCGCCCAAGTCTTTCACCAGCGCGGGAATGGCCCGCCGCACGACGCGGCATCTATCCCCACGCACATCGCAAGGAGTTGGACATGTTCGGTACCTCCACATCCCGTCTCACTCGCCTCGGTCTGGTTGCGGGCCTCACCGGCCTGGCCGTGCCGCTCATGGGCGCGGGACCGGAGGTCAAGGTCGGTGGCCTCTCGTTCCATCCGCCGCAGTTCGGAATCAAGGTGCGTTTCGGCTCGCCCCGCCGGCCCGAACCCCGGCACGAAGAGCGCCGCCCGGAGTTCATCATGCCCTGCGACCTGCAGCTCTCGGCCTTCCAGTCCGGCAGCACGGTGATCATCGTCGCCAAGGGCACCAACCGCGAATCCGGTTTCAACGTCCACTTCGACGCCTGCAATCTCTCCGACCGCACCCCGGAGGTCATCCTCCACAACGATCGCGGCCACGGGGCCTGCTCCCAGGTGATCACATCGTTCGAGGCCACAGCGTCATTCACATCGAGGCGCTCACTCTCCTGCATCAAGGTCCGCATCGGGAACCAGTGCCAGGAAGTCCGCGTCGTCCAGACGCCGTGCCTGTAGAGAGGACTGGTGGTGCAGGCCTTGCCGCCTGCATCGCCCTTGGCTCCGAACTCGTTCTGGTGGCTCGCCTGTACGCGGTCGCGTGAACCCGTGCAGGCGAGTTGCTTTGGCGTCCGAATGCAAGTGTCTAGCGCCGTCGTCGGTTCACTACGAATCCAAGGCCACACGTCAATGCGGCACCCGGCGCGGGAGCGACCGGGATTGACACCTGACCGTAGGTTACTCCAGCATCCGCATAGCCGAAAAGGGGGCCGCTCGGGCCTTGGCCGAGATGAACGAACAAATCTGCTGGCCCCTTGGCTGGTGGTTGTTGGAGAAAAGAAACTGCTCTTGCGGCGTAGCTGGAAGGCGTCCACACCGCACGCCACACGCTTGGCAACGGATTTTCCGAGAGAGGGAAAGCGGGGCCGACTGGATTCTGTTGCCTGACGTTTGCGAATACGAGAGTTCCATCCTCGAATACCAACCCCAGGCTACCAATGAATCCTGGACTGGTTTCCAGGTGAGACCACTGACCGCCGTTGGCCCCGGAAGCGATCAGGGAGAAAAGGGCCCTCGAAAAACCTGCGACCGGGGCTATCCCGCCCGGCGCCGGAGTTTGGTATGGTACGGGTGTTCCGACGGGTGGACTGAAAGAAAGAGAAAGGACAACCAGTGCGCCTTCACCGGGCTCGAGTAGTCCATTGGGCTGCGCAATAGGAATGTTGCTACCCGCAATCACTTCGCGCCAGATGAGGGTACCGGTCACATGCGGAGCTTGGGAGAAGGACGAACACGACGACCAGAGCACGGTAGCCACGACGATAGCACATGACGCACAAACTCTCATAGCACAGCCTCTGGCCAGTGAGCAACCAGTTTAAAGCCGTTCATCGGTAAGGTACATTCACTCATTGCAAGGGCCACTCTGACAAATATTGTGCGCTGCGAACGATGCCAGGATCACCTCGATCTTCGGCGCGTCCTCGGACGTCTCTGACGGAAACAAGCTCAGCAATTCGATGAGCGTGCCTGGGTACGCGCCTTCGCATGTCTCGTCACCTCCGGAAGTAACCATGGCCCACTGCCCAAAGATCGTTCTGGCATGATTCAAGCCAGTTGAATTCCCGTAGTACGACTTGAGACCTGTCCGAATACGAACCCAGATGCCAGAGAGAAGCTGGCCTGTGGAATGTGCAGCCGCACATCCGCACTCGCTGGTTGTCAAGGGGTATTGACAGTTGACTACCGTCGGATCATCACGAATGTTGCCGCCGTCCATGCGCTGAGACGGTCCCTGAACTGAAATGTCCAGTAGTAACGTAGAGAAACTATCCGCAAATCCCTCATGAAAGCCGCTGACCCCAAATAGTTCGGGCGCGACGATGTGCAGTAGGGCGTGCCCAAACTCGTGAGCAATGGTCGAGTGCGAGGCGGCGTTCCACGATCCAACGAGCGGCGGTGTAGGGTTGTAACTCGGGCGAAAGGCAAGGGTAAACGACCCGCCACCGTTGGGTGCCCACGTTCCGCCTTGCCCTCCCACGCCCGGCTCGTTGGGAAGCAAATACAGAAAGAGCGAATATCCTGGCCACACGTACTGGAGTAAGAAGTCTCGACATCGCCGCGCGCAGATGATCGAATCCACCTGGGCGGTTCTCATTTCCGAATCAAACTGCGAGTTGCTACTGCTGAGCGTCAGTAGTCGGTCATCACCCACATTGGCACCTTGCGAGTCGGCAAGATAGTCCGAAGGCGACGCATTCACGATCCACAAGTGGTACCACTGGCCATTCCGAGACGACGGTGGCGAGTAGGGCCCGAACGATGCCGCCAGCGTAATGGCCTGATTGGCCGCCCCTGCCGAGATGGAAAACTCCCCGTTCCCGTCGGCATATGCCGACGTTGTACTTTGGCCGGTAGGCGTCCCGTTTACTCGGATGCCTGGAATGCGGTGCGTGACCAGATCATTCGAGTTACCCCGATACGGGTACCAAGGATCCGCCGCGGGCATTCCGCTTCCCTCCACCGCACCTGTCGTGGGTGGGTCAACAAAACTGTCAAAGAAATTCCGCACGTGGACGATCCGGGGCATAGCGGTATCTACGTAGTACACGCGCCGTTTTGCCAATAGGCCGTCGCCTTCGCGAGTCGTCAGTCGCCAGCACCACGCATCCGGCCGGTTTCGCTCGCCCCGCAACACAACCACCTCCGGCGATCCTTCAACCACCAATCCTTCGATGCCGGACATCCCCTGCACAACCAGAATCGCCGCTTCCAATCACAGGACAGGCTGCTCGCTCCCGGCTGTTGGCTCTCCGGCCATTCTCGCGGCAGCGTAATCCACACAGGGCGCTTCTCCGCGCCGCACCTTGATGCGGATCAGGCTCCCGTCAACTTCTTTGCCGCGAATCTTCTGACGGTACGCGAACACCGCAAACCGACCGTCGGGGGATTGCACCGACCGATCCTCAGAGAGTTCCGGCCGCCCTTGGGTCAATGGCCCGCCAAATACATCTCCGTGTTGAGCAAGGAAGGCCGCCGCCGCTTCTGCCTCTGTCGCTCCTGGCGACATACGGGTGCCATAGAAATAGGTGTAGTGCCTGCCCGCATTGTGGACGCGGACGTCCGGGTACATCGCTCGAAGCGTGGCGAGAGGATCATCCGCCATCGCGCATCTCGATCCGGTTGCGATGCACAGCGAGGCAACCATGAGTGTCCTCGTGCGGAACATGAAACAGCCCTCCCGAAAGCGGTCAAACCGCTTGGTCTCACGACGGGTCGGCCTTCAACGCAGCGCGCGCACACCGCGGCCGCGCGAGGCCCTAGGGCTATCACAATAATGAAGGAGGGGGGGGGGGCTGTCAAGGAAAAAGTTGGTTATCGGTGTCGTGTAGGTTACGCAACGGCACACACGGCCGTGCATGGCCCCGCCGGCTGCTGGGCGAAGTAGTGCGCAAGCAGCCCATACAGTTCCGCATGCCGCGCCTTCATCTCCGCCCCGCGCTCAAAGAACGCCTCTACCGACACCGCGAAAAACTCCGCCGGGCTTTCCAACCCGTACGGATTGATCACCGTCGCCACACCCTGCCATGCATCCCGCGCAAGCCGGGCCTGCTCCTGGCCCATGATCCTCTTCCACCGTTCGCGCTCGGCATGGCTCGGCAGCGCCGGCAGTCCTTCCACAGCGCCCGAATCCGCATCGAGCTGGTGCGCGAACTCGTGCAGCACGAGGTTGCGCCCATCGCACGCATCCGCCGCGCCCGCGACCGTGTCCGACCACGAGAGAACAACCGGCCCGCCCGACCCCGGCGCATACCACGACTCACCCTGTCGCCAACTCATCCCTTCTGTCACCACGCCCGCCGGCCCCACGCTCTTGCCGTTCCCTACAAACGAGTTCGGGTACACCAGCACCGTCCGCATCCACGGGAAGTAGTGGTCCTCTCGGTGCAGCAGAAGCAGCGACGCCTGCGCCGCGATCAGCACCTTCATCTCGTCCGTCACCACCAGCCCCGCGCACCCCTCAAAGTACTTCTCGCGAATCAGGACCTGCACGTGTCCTTCCAGCTCTCGTCGATCCGCGGCAGAGAGTCGCCGGTAGTACGGCATCCGGTCCAGCAGTACCGACCGCCACGCCAGGGGAAACGGGCTTTCTCTGATCTTCCTACGCCGCCGTTTTGTCAGTCCGATCACACAGGGCTCCCTTCTCCAAGGGTTCGCAGCAACGTATTGGGGGCCTGCACTCCCGCGTTGCCCTTCATTCTCGAAGGAAGTAGCAACCCCCCTGCCAGTCCCGGTGCCGAGGCCCTCCGCGGCCGCCGCGCTCAGTACCATCCCTCACTCCGGAGCCGCCTATGCGCCGTTACTCCCCCTTCCTGTGCCTCGTTGCTGCCGGGCTTTCCCACGCGCAGCAGCCCGTCCAACCTCCCGCGCCCCCCACGCCCCCCTCGTCCCCCACGCCTCCCAGGATCACTCTTGTCGATCCCGGCGCTGAGCCGCGCACTCCGCTGCGCGTTTCGCCCGCCGCGGACCTGGTGCAATCGATGCAGCTCAGGATCCTGATGGTTTCCAAGACCAGCCTCGATGGCAAAGCCCTTCCCTCGCCCGCACTCCCGGCGATGCTGGTCACGATGACCTTTGCCGTGAAGTCCGTTTCCCCCGAAGGCGACATCGCCTATTCACTGTCCATACCGACATGCGATGTCGAAGAGGATGCGTCCGCGCCGGCGGAAATCGTGGACTCCATGCGCCAGGCTCTTGCACCCATCACGAAAGTTTCGGGTGATGTCGTCGTGTCCTCCCGCGGCATCAACAGGCAGGTCCGCTTCGACATGCCCGGAGACGACCCGAAGCTGGCCGAGTCTTTCGCCGGCTTTCGCGACCAGGTCGGCCAGCTGAGCGTGCCGTTCCCGGAAGAAGCAGTCGGAATCGGCGGCCGCTGGCGCATCGACATGATCGTGGCCAACCAGGGCATGCGCGTCAACCAAACCGTGGTGTACACGCTCAAGGAGATCCGAGATGGGGCCGCGATTCTCGACACCGTCGTGGAGCAGCTGGCCGAGAAGCAGGACGTCGCCGCGTCGACGCTCCCGCGCGGCACGATGCTCAAGCTCGAGTCGCTCAAGTCCACCGGGGCGGGCGCGACAGAGCAGCCGCTGAACAGGCTGCTGCCCCGCAAGTCGACAATGAGAGTTTCATCTGATGTGCAGATGTCAATGGGTGATGGGGAGCGAACGACCCCGATGAAGCAGGCGATCACGCTGGATGTCGCCGTGACGGAGGTGCCGGCGACGCCCGCGCGGCACAGGCCTGAGGATCTCAAGCCTTCTGAACCCGCCAGGTAATCGACGCATCACCTACGCGATGGCCGCATCCCGGGGCTTGATCGCAAGGATTCCGCAGGGCGCATCGCGAACGACGCGCTCCGCTGTGCTCCCCATCAGCACATCGCGGAGGTTGGTCTTTCCCCGCGTGCCGAGCACGACAAGGTCCGCGCCCTTGGCCTTGACACACTCGACGATCCCGGCGCCGTGGCTCGAGGACTCGGCCACCTCGAAGTGGGCCTTGGACCACTCCATCTCCGGAGTCCCCGCCGTGCAGAACGCCTTGAGCTGACCGATCAGCGCCTCGCGGAACGCGCCCGCCAGTTCAGGTCGCACGGGCGGCCTGGTCAGCCGTTTCCACGCCGGCTGGTACACGTGAAGGATGTGCAGCGCCGCCCCATCCTGTGCCGCCATGCGGACCGCAGCGCTGAGCGCATCGCGAGAGGTCTCAGAGAAGTCCACGCACGCGACGATCGACTTGTACGGCCCGGTCTGGCCATCGCGAACCAGCAGCACCCGCGCGGGGGCGCGACGGACGCACTGTGCGGCCAGAATCCCCGGCGACTTCCCCGGCGATACACCGTGAGAGCCGAGGACCAGGAGATCCGCCTTCCGCTCGCGGATCCGCTTGGAGAGCTCCACCAGCGGGCTGTTGATCGCAACGGCAAACTCGATCGCCGACTTCCCGGGCACATCGTTGGCAAACTTCGCCCACGCCGCGTTGGACTCCGCCACGAGTCCTTTCTCAATCTCCTGCACGTACGGCGTCAGCGCTTCCTGCAGCTCCATCGCCGCGATCGTCTCGATCACGTTCACCGCCAGCAGCTTCGCGCGATTCCACGACGCGATTCTCGCGGCCTGCGCGAGCGCCGCGGCACAGCAGGGGGTAAAGTCAATCGCCACCACGATCGAGTTGAGCCGGTCCATGCGAGACCTCCTGCGGCATTGTACCGATGCCCAGGTGATGCCGGACGAACGCGTCCGGTTTCAGTCTCGGCGACGTCGCGCCAGCAGCAGGCCAAAGCCCAGCACGCCCGCCGTTGACGGCGCGGGCACGATCGTGTCCACGTGCGCGATCAGTTGACGCAACGTGATTTCAACGGCGGTCGTCGCGGCGGCCTGGGGCGTACTGATCCCCACATGCAGGTGACCGGCGGCGACGCACCATGATGGGTCCGACGGGCTGTTGTGGATGGACTGGTACCAGCTGCCGTGATACCCCATGAACTCGGAGAGGAACCCGCCCGCGAGATCCGGGGAGTTGGTGTCAACAAACGCCGAGATGCCCAGGCTCGCCTGGTTGACCGCGTTCACGATGTTCTGCATGGGCAGCGTCGAGAAGCGAATGGTCTCGGCGGGGACGGTGTTGTCCGGTGGCGAAGGCGTGGGCTGGAATGGCGCGATGTAGTCGTTGATCCAGGTGGTGCGATTCTTGGTCCTGGCCTCGAGTTCCCAGTTCGAACCGGATGAGCCGCGGCTGAACGTGATGATCGCCACAGGCTTGATGGTGTTCGCAATCTGCCAGAAGTCGGTCGATGTATCCTGGTAGTCCACCATCAGGTCGCCGGTGCCCTGGGGGTTGACGCCGACGCCCCCCGGAAACTCCGGGAAGTACGAGTGGATGTTGTACCCCCGGCTCTCCCAGTTTCCGCCGATCCAGCCCTGGGGGTTCTGCGTGCCGCTCGTGCTGAACCGCCGGATCATCTCGTTGGTCGGCGGCCAATAGCCGGTGATCAGGATGTTGTTCGTAAAGTCCGCCGAGGCGCTTGTTGCGGCCAAAAGCAGCGGTGCCAACCACGTGACCGGTTTCATGCGGGCGCCCTAGAGGTGATGGCACAAAGGTACATCGAGTCCGGGTTTCTGCCAAGGGTCTCGTAAAAACGCTTTGCATTCCCGTCATAGGCCGTTTCAGGGGACGGCAAAGGCCGCGTGAGACTGGTCCCAGGCGGGAGATGCGGCAATCGCCGGCAGGATGTGCGAAACATCTGAAACGACCTGCCACATCGCCGCGTGCCGCGCATCCATGAATCGCTCAGAAATGCAACGATCCAGCATCGCGATGACCGGGTCGAAGTACCCCCGGATATTGACGATGATCAGCGGCCGCGAAGCCAGCCCCAACCGCTTTCGCGTCAGGATGAAAAACAGCTCCTCCAGCGTGCCGCAGCCCCCGGGAAGGGCGACGAACGCGTCGGATTCCTCCAGCATCGCGGCCAGTCGCTCGTGCATGCCGTCCACCAGGTGGAGGCGGGTGAGGCGCTGGTGGGCGACTTCATGGGTGTTCATGAAACGGGGGAGCACACCGACAACGCGGCCGCCAGAATCGAGAGCTCCATCAGCGACCGCACCCATCAGCCCGGTCGATCCTCCTCCTGTGACCGTGGTCATGCCCGCATTGGCCAATACCCGCCCCAGGTCCGCCGCGGCCTGTAAATAGACCGGGTCGCACTTGCGGGACGAGGCACAGAACACGCACACGGTGCGGATTGGCATACGGCATTGTTGCCGGTCCGCGGGTCCGCCCAGAAAAGCCCCGGCAAACATGCTTTGCCGCCTCTCCGTTAAGCCTGGCCTCAGAGCAAGGCTTCCGCGGCGGCGGCATCGAAGCAAAATGGCTTAATGAATATGAAAATCTGAAATCCAGAAGTTGGCCTGAAACATGGTTGCGTGAGCCAATCGGTTCAGGTATATTCGGGTTAAACGAATGCGGATAGCCGGATACGTTCGAGCCCGGTGACGCACGTCGCTCTTGGGAGTGGTGATGGATCCCGAACTTCGTAAACCCTACCTGTGTGTGCAGTGCGCGCTGCCCTTGCCCATCGTGATCTCTCAATCCCAGGACGCCCAGTCGATCGAGTGCGCTTCGTGCGGCGCCCGCTACCGCGGCCACATATGGCAGGAGATTCCCGAAGAATACGAGCGGCACATCCGGGTCCTGAAGCGCGAGCAGTAAGGAGTCGCGAAGATTCAGCTTGAACTGGGGCGCGAGTTCAGTCGCGGCGACCGGTCGGAGTCGCGAGTGACGGCCGTGAGGTTCATCGTCAGTCGGGCGCCGGGCTTGGGAAGGGATGCAACGCCGATGGTGGTGCGGGCGGGGCGGTGGGCCCCCATGACTTCGACATAGGCCCGGTTCATCTCTTCGAAGTCGGCCATGTCGAGCAAGAAGATGTTGACATGCACGATGTGAGAGAGGTCCGAGTCCACCGACTCGAGCATCACTCGAAAGGTGTTGAGTATCTGCCGCGCCTGCGTATAAGCGTCGGGCCCGGCGAGTACCCCGCTGAGCGGATCGACGCCAGCGGTGCCGCCGATGGTAATGTCTCGGCCCACCATGGAGATGTGGGAATAGGGTCCTATGGGCGTGGGGGTGTTGGGCGGGGTACTCGTCTGCACCTGGGGCATCGTGGAGGGTAGTGAGGGAGCGGCGAACTCGGAGTGACACTGCGATGCGAGAGCGAACACACGAAAAACCCCCTGCTTCCGCAGGGGGCAATTTCGACAGGCCTGGTCGCGGGCGTGGTTCTCTCACGCGGCTCTGAGCGGTTCACCCCATGTGCTTGATGATCGCGTCGCCGAACTCCGAGCACTTCAGCTTCTTCACGCTCGTGTCGCCTTCCGCCTTCATAAGGCGCTCGAAGTCGTAGGTAACGGTCTTGGCGGAGATCGCCCCGTCCATGCCCTTGATGATCAGGTCCGCGGCCTCGCCCCAGCCCATGTACCGCAGCATCATCTCGCCCGAGAGAATGACCGAGCCGGGGTTGACCTGGTCGAGGTTTGCATACTTCGGAGCAGTCCCGTGGGTGGCTTCAAAGATGGCGTGGCCCGTGACGTAGTTGATGTTGGCGCCGGGCGCGATGCCGATGCCGCCGATCTGGGCCGCGAGGGCATCCGAGAGATAGTCGCCGTTGAGATTCATGCAGGCGATGACGTCGAAGTCCTTGGGGCGGGTGAGGACCTGCTGGAGGGTGATGTCGGCGATCGAATCCTTGATGAGCAGGAGCTTCTTCCACTTGCCGTCGCCGTGGGATGGCCAGAGCTTGAGAGCCGTGTCCACTTCGGCCACGATCTTCTTCTTCTGATCCGGCGTCATCATGTCGTAGCCGGGATCAATCATCTTGGCGTTGTTTTCGGAGGAGAGATTGGCATCGGCCTCCTTGTTGCCGAGGATCCAGCTCTCGCGCTCGGTGACGGTCTGGGCGCGATAGAACTTCTCCGCGACCTGGTAGCCCCAGTCCTTGAACGCGCCCTCCGTGAACTTCATGATGTTGCCCTTGTGGACCAGCGTGATGGAGCGACGCTTTTCCTTCAGGGCGTAGCCGATCGCGGAGTGGACCAGGCGTTCCGTCCCGAGGTAGCTCACCGGCTTGATGCCGATGCCCACCATGACGCCGCCGCACGGGCCGGCGGTGATGTCCCGCTTGGGGGCGCCGATGGCCTCGAGCTCTTTCTGCCAGGCGACGGCCCTCTCGGCGGTGCCGAAGCGGATCTTCCCGAACTCCTTCGGGAAGTTGGCCTGGAAGAAGTCGAGGAGCTTCTTGGCCTCGGCCGAGCCCCCGGCGTACTCGATGCCCGCGTAGATGTCTTCCGTGTTCTCACGGAAGATCACCATGTTGCAGTCCTGCGGGCGCTTCACCGGGCTGGGAACGCCCTTGAACCAGCGCACCGGCCGAAGGCAGACGTAGAGGTCGAGCAACTGCCGCAGGGCGACGTTGAGCGACCGAATGCCGCCGCCGACGGGCGTGGTCAGCGGGCCCTTGATCCCCACGAGGTACTGCTTGAAGTCCGCCAGCGTCTCATCAGGGAGCCAGTTTCCGGTCTTGTTGAACGCCTTCTCGCCCGCGAGGACTTCTCTCCAGGTGATCTTGCGCTTGCCGCCATAGGCCTTCGCCACCGCCGCGTCGAAGACCCGCACGGAGGACCGCCAGATATCCGGACCCGTCCCGTCGCCTTCGATGAAGGGGAGAATGGGCTCGTCAGGGACGTTGAGGCGGCCGGACTTCATCGTGATCGCGGATGGCATGGAGGCACTCCTGAGTGGTCGGAACCTGACGGGGAGAAAGCAGGGGGAGAAGGATAGCGGAGCGGCGTGGAAAGGTGAACCGCGTCAGAAGGTGGACCGGCGATTTGGCGTCGTCAAAAACGACCAACGGCGGCCGAAGCCGCCGTTGGCACACGTGTCAAAGGAACTGGAGGATTCAGGCGCGACGGCGACGAGCGGCCACGAGACCGCCGAGGCCGAGGAGTGCGAGAGAGCCGGGAGCGGGGATCGTGCCGCGGAGGCGGAACGGAACACCCTTGGCGCCGAGGCCGCCCGCGTCAACGAGGGGCACGTACGTCGTACCGGTGAACTGCAGGGCATCGCCCGTCGGCACCGCGCCGGCGGCGAGCGACATCACGGGCGTGAACACCGCGCCGGTGCTGGAAGTGATGGCGAAGTCAAGCCAGTACTGTCCCGGCCCAAGGACGACGGGCGCGAAAGCGCTGGTCGACATCTGGACCTGGCGATTGTTGGTGAGCGGTGCGGTGCTGAGAGCTCGCCAAATCGGGGTGGGTCCGAAGAAGCCGCCGGAAGTCTGCACGTTGGTGACGGTGTCCCCGGCGACAACCGTGCCGCTGGCGAGACCGTTCGGGTTGGTGCTGAAGATACGAATCGTCGCGCCAATCAGCGTCGGAGCGGTCGCGCCGGTCGTATAGCCGAACACATCGGCGCCGCTGATGGTCCAGGATTGGCCCGCGGGGATGATGAAGTCATCGCAGAGGCGAAATGCCCCCGCGGTGTTGGCAGTCGCACCGAACGTCGAGTCGGGAGCCGTGAGAGCGCTCAGGTCGCCGCCACCGAAGCCCGCACCGGGATGCGTCACCAATCCGAGTGTGCCGGACCCGGGGAGGGAAGACTGGTTGTCGTAGATCACCTGGCCAACCGCGGCCGAACCGATGGTTCCAACGACAGCCACCAACGCCACCAACATGGACTTGCTCATCTCACATCTCCTATGACCTGGCTCGAGTGTGAATTCGAGCCTCCGGTGTCTTGTCTCTGAGCGGCGTGCTTTCGCCCGCAACTCTCCCTCAGGCAGGTACCCGGATCGTGCGATCCGAATGATGCACCTCACCACGATTACGAAGATAACGTCAGGGGGTATTCTCCGCCAGGGTTTTTCCGAGAGAATTCCTTGTTTTTCTCGTTTTTTGTATTTTGTTTGGAGTTGAGCGAAGCCTGCCCGTCTGGAATGCACGCACCCAATCAGGGGGACACTGCAGTTGCAAGTGATTGCCAGAAGCCGGGATACGTTTTTGCAACACAGGCCGGATTCTCAACCTGCACTCCCGGTCGCCTCAGGCCTATCAGTGTCAGAGCCATCGCAATTCGATGATCGTTGTACGTTCCAAACCGTACCGGCGGGGCACTCGTCGAGCAGTCCACGCCGCCCGCTGGCGGCGTGATGGTGATCGCGTCCGCATCTCCCAGAACGTTGGTCTCGACATTGACGCCGATCTTGGCCAGCTCCGCCTGGAGCGCGGCGATTCGATCAGACTCTTTCACGCGAAGCGTGCGAAGACCTCGGATGATCGACCGGCCATTCGCGAAGCACGCCACAGCCGCGAGCGCGATGGCTGCGTCGGGCATGAGAGACATGTCGGCCATCACCGGCGTGAGGCTTCCCGGCCCGCGGATGCCGAGTGAAGCCGGCATCCCATCCGACGGCTCGTCGCGTAGCACCACGGCGCCCATGCGGGCGAGCGTTTCCGGAAACTGCGCATCGGCCTGCAGCGATCGAGCGTCGATACCGTCGACTCGGCACGAGGCACTTGCAAAGAGCGCCGCCGCGGCCCAGAAGTACGTGGCGCTGCTCGCGTCGGGCTCGATGGCGGTGTCAAATGCAGGCAGCGTGGCCGACAACGTGCTGATTCGGTGGATGCGGAAGTTGTCCGAGGACTTGACGCTGACGCCGAGCTGATCGAGCAAGCCCAGGGTCATGGCGATGTAGGAACGGCTCGTGATCTTGCCCTCGAGACGGAACGTCAATCCCCCCGGGAGGAAAGGGGCCACGAGCATGAGCGCCGATATGAACTGGCTCGACATGGTCGTTGGGATGGCGATGGAGGCCGCGGTCCGCAGATCAGCAGGCGGCGAGATCCGGACGGGTGGACAGCCTTCGGTCCCGAGATACTCGCACTGAGCGCCCAGCTCGTCGAGGGCATCGATGAGTTCGCCGATCGGGCGTTCCCGCATCCGCTGATCGCCGTCGATCGTGATCGGGCTTGGCGAGAGCAGCGCCGCCGCGGCGATGAAACGAGTCGCGGTCCCCGCGTTGCCGAGGGACAGATTCGCGGCCTGGCTCGGCTTCCAGCGTCCGCCCACACCCGCGACTTCGAGGTCGCCGGTGGGCAAGCGAGTGACCGCAGCGCCGAGGGCAGAAACAGCGCTGATCATGTGCTCCGTGTCATCCGCGCCCAGCAAAGGTCGGCGAATCGTGGACCGGCCCGAAGCGAGCGCCGCGAGCAGCACCGCCCGGTTCGTCAGGCTCTTGGAGCCCGGAGGGCGTATTCGGGCCATAAACGTGCCCCGACCCCGCCCGCCGACATGAGGGATCGGGAGCGGATCGGGGAGCTGCTCAAGCGGAAGGGTCAGCGTGTCGCGGCCCAGATTCGGCTCCTCCTCAGACCTCTTCAGCGCCGTCCTTGCGGAACACGGCGACGACATCCTCAACGGGTACGACAAAGAGCCGGTTGTCCCCTTCGAGGTCGACGGGGATGACATGCTTGGGGTTGAAGAGGACGCGGTCGTACTTGCGGATGGGGTAGTCCTTGTCGCTCTCGACCTGGGTGGAAACCGCGACGATCCGGCCGGTGATCGTGGGGATTTCGATCTTGTCGGGCAGGTGAATGCCGGACTTGGTCTGCTTCTTGTCCTCATCCTTGCGGATCAGGACTCGCGGGCCGATGGGTTCGACCACTTCAAGAGCGGCCGGTGTCTTTCGGGAAGGGGTGGCCATGCGTCGCTATTCTAGAAGCGAACGAAGGACGGGCACGAACAGCGGCCCCGGTGGTCGATCGATTGCAGGAGATGGCGTTGGAACAGCTCAAGCGGCTCATCCGGGATGTGTCGGACTTTCCCAAGCCCGGTATCGTGTTCAAGGACTTCACACCGCTCCTGGCGGACCCGCCGGGCTTGGCGCTGGCGGTGGAACTGATGGCCAATCCGCATCGCGGCACGGGGATCGAACTGGTCATTGGGGCCGAGTCGCGAGGGTTTATTTTCGGAATTGCCATCGCCCAGGCACTGTCCGCGGGATTCGTGCCGATCCGCAAACCCGGGAAACTCCCGCGATCGGTCCACGGCGTCGATTACTCCCTCGAATACGGGAAAGACCGTCTGGAGATTCACAGCGATGCGATCCGGCCGGGGCAGAAAGTGCTCCTGGCCGACGACCTCCTCGCCACGGGCGGGACTCTGCGGGCGTGCTGCGATCTCGTGAGCAAGTGCCGCGCGAAGATCGCGGGGATCACCGTGCTTATCGAACTGGAGTTTCTCAAAGGCCGGGACCGGGTGCGGGAGTATGGAGATGTGCACTCGGTGCTGAAGTACTGAGAAGACGCGGGGCGGCCACGTCACAAGACGGAGTTGCGAACCCGCGGTGCGCCGTCAGGCGGCGGACGGCGAGCCAGTGAACGCCGAGTCGGGACGCGCGACAGCGTTCGTGCCAGCGCCGGCCAATGAGATGACTCTGGCGGTGAATGTTCAGACAACAACCGCGGGATGGTCCGAAACGAACTCGCGGCGAGGCACATTCGAAGCGTCGGCGTAAAAACACACACGCCTCCCGGTTTCCCGGGAGGCGTGCTTGGTTCATTCGCTGGACAGCCCAGCGAGGTTCAGATCTGCATTAGCGGCGACGGCCACCGGCAACCAGAGCGCCCAGGCCGAGGAGCGCGAGGCTCGACGGTGCGGGAGCGATGGGGATGTTGAGGCCGTTGCCCGTGCCAACACCGATGTACTTGCCGACCAGCTGGTCGAACGTGATCGGGTCGCCGGCCGCGTTGAAGGTCGACGCGAGGCCGTAGGCGAGGAGGACCGAGTTGCCCTGACCGGCCGGAGCGAGCGAGCTGCCGCCAGCCTTCCAGTTGACCGTGCGGTTGGCGTAGCTGGCGGGCGTCCACACGCCGCGGAACACCTGGACGTTGTTGTTCGTGTTGTTCACTGAACCGCCGGGTCCGATGAACTGCGAACCGCCCATGCCGAACACGCTGCTGCCGCCGGGCTGAGCCGTACCACCGGTCTGACCGTTGGTGAACGGAACGTCAGCGCCGAGGAGAGAGCTCCACGCGCCGTTGGCGGTGGCGGCGTTGAGGTCGCCGACCAGGTCGTACGTGACCGTACCGAGGCCGCGGACGGTGCCGATGCCGTTGCTGGGGTTGGTGTAGGCGATGGTCTGGCCGACGGCGTTGCTGCCGTTGATCAGGGCCGTCACGCCGAGGCGGATGCGGGCGCCTTCGCCGGTCTCGACGATGCTGTTCCGCGCCGGGCCGGCGGGAACCGGGGTCGTCGTGCCCGCGAGCACTTCAACCCACGAGTACGTGATCGAAACCACTTCCTGAGCCGCGGCGGCTGCCGGGAGCCCAGCCACGACGGCGAGAGCAAGAGTTGCACGAGTCTTCATGGACACTTTCTCCTCACAAAACAACAGGGGGAATTCCCTTTGACACGCGATTTCAGCAGCACGGACAATGTGCCGCTCTTTGACCACAGGCGAGTCTAGCGAAGGGCGAAAAAGTCGCAAGTGGTCATTTCGCGGAATTGCAACCTCAAACGCGTTTTTTTTGATTCGTTCGTACAAAGTACGGGCGCAATTTGGGGCGTACCCTCAAAAGGAAGTGCCGCCGGGGCCCGCTCGGGAGCCCAATGCAAAAAAAACACGCCCCCGCTCGGGGCGGGGGCGTGCGTGGACTTCGGAATCGAAGTGTCAGAACTCGAACTTAGCGGCGGCGGCCACCCGCGACGAGGGCGCCCAGGCCGAGGAGCGCGAGGCTCGACGGTGCGGGAGCGACGGGGATGTTGAGGCCGTTGCCACCACCCACGGCGATGTACTTGCCGACCAGCTGGTCGAACGTGTACGGGTCGCCCTGGGCGTTGAAGTCAGACGCCAGGCCGTAGGCGAGGAGCACCGAGTTGCCCTGGCCGGCGGGAACGAGCGCGCTGGCCTTGGCGAGGAAGTTGACGGTGCGGTTCACGTAGCTGCCGGGCGTCCAGACGCCGCGGAACACCTGCTGGTTGTTGTTGGCGTTGTTCACTGACCCACCGGGTCCGATGAACTGCGAGCCACCCATGCCCTGAACCGTCGAGCCGCCCGGCTGAGCCGTGCCACCCGTCTGGCCGTTGGTGAACGGAGCGCCAGCGCCGAGGAGAGAGGTCCAGTTGCCGTTGGCCGTGGCGCCGTTGTTGTCGCCGACCAGGTCATACACCACCGCGCCCAGGCCGCGGACCGTGCCCGTGCCGTTGGTGGGGTTGGTGTAGGCGATGGTCTGGCCGACGGCGTTGGTGCCGTTGATCAGGGCCGTGACACCGAGGCGGATACGAGCGCCTTCGCCCGGATCGACCACGCTGTTCGCGACGCCCGCAGCAATCGGGGTCGTCGTGCCGGCGACGACTTCGAGCCAGCTATAGGTGACGGAAACGACTTCCTGAGCCGCGACAGCCGCGGGGAGGCCGGCCACAACCGCGAGAGCGAGCGTTGCACGAGTCTTCATAAACACTTTCTCCTCACAAACAACGGGGGGGTAATTCCCTTAACACGCATAGTGCACCCGGCGGAACGAACGCTTCGCCGCCGCGGAGGGGCCGAACCATCCTGACCCGTTGGGAACATGCCACAGGCTCACCGAATCGCAACCTATGGAGCGAGAATTCTTGAAGCGGCGCGGCGAATTACCGGGGCCGTACGTATGGGGCCCTAACTCGGTCGCCGGGTTGGGTCCGAGAATTGCGGGAATTGGCGCGGATCTGGCCACTGAGGCGGTCTGGAAAGGCAGGAGCTCGCCTGAATCCGCCGCAGCGACCCATTCGGGAGTTTGTTCTCACACCGGACTTTTTTCTGCCGCGGCCTATTGTTCCGCCCACCAAATCCTGAGAACCAGCAAGCGAAGGGAGCACCCATGCGTCGGGCGAAGATCAGCGTTATCGGGGCGGGCAATATCGGGGGCGAGTGTGCCCGGTCCATCGCCATGAAGGAACTCGGGGATGTGGTGCTCCTGGATATCGCCAACAAGGACAAGCCCGAGCTGCACATGCCCAAGGGAAAAGCCCTGGACCTGGCCTGCTGCGGACCGGTAGAGAAGTTCGACAGCCGCCTGACCGGCACGTTCGACTATGCCGATATTAAGGACTCGGATGTCGTGATTGTGACGGCCGGGGTACCCCGCAAGCCGGGACAGAGCCGCGACGACCTGGTTTCGATCAACGCCGGCATCGTCAAGAGCGTGGCCGAGAACATCAAGAAGTACGCGCCGAACGCGATCGTGATCGTGGTGAGCAACCCGCTGGATGCGATGGTCTACGTGATGTGGAAGGTGACGGGATTCCCCGCCTCCCGGGTTCTGGGTCAGGTCCCGGGTTCTGGGTCAGGCGGGGGCTCTCGACGTCGCGCGTTACAAGACGTTCCTGGCCATGGAACTCGGCGTGTCGGTCGAGGACATCCAGGGCCTCCTGCTCGGCGGGCACGGCGACGACATGGTCCCGCTGCCGCGCTTGACCAGCGTGAACGGCATCCCGATCCAGGACCTGCTGCCGGAGGCGAAGATCCAGGCGTGCGTGGACCGGGCCAAGGTGGGGGGCGGCGAGGTCGTGAAGTTGATGGGAACAAGCGCGTGGTACGCGCCGAGCGCCGGGACCATCGAGATGGTCGAGTCGATCGTCCGCGACAAGAAGCGTGTCATCCCGTGCGCGGCGTGGTGCGAGAATGAGTTCGGCGTCAAGGGGATGAACGACGGCAAGGGCCTCTTTGTCGGCGTTCCTTGCGTCATCGGGTCCAAGGGCGTGGAGAAGGTGATCACGTTCAAGATGAACGACACCGAGGCCAAGTCCATGCAGGAGTCGATCAGCCACGTCAAGGACCTTATCGCGGCGACCGTCAAGCTCTTCCCGGACTTGAAGTAGAACACCCATGGCCAAACAGCCGATTCCCAACCTCACGCCGCACGAGGATGAATCCTTCGTGTCGGCGACGGTGTTCCTGTCGGGACACGCGTATCACCGCTGCCGGTTCGAGCGGTGCACCATGGTGGTCACCAACCTGCCCTTCGTGCTCTCGCAGAACGAGGTCATCGGGTGCAACTGGCACATCGAGTACGACATCCTCGCCGGCGACCCGAACTCCCGATCCAACCTGAGGCGACTTCTCGATGCCATCGACGGCGCGGCGGATGAAATCGGGCTGCCGTAGGCAGTGACGCACATACGCAGAGCAACGCAGATACGCAGAGATGCAGCAACGGAGTGCCGCAGTGGCATCGCGCACGATGTGGACCGGGACGCCCCGGTCCGATTGCCAAGCGTAACGATGCGCTCGACGACCGAGTCCTTAATTCACTCCGTCACTGCGTCCCTCCGTCTCTCTGCCGCTTCTAAGATTCCCCGATGTCCAAGCGTGACTACTACGAGGTTCTGGCGGTGACCAAGTCGGCCACGGCGGAGGAGATCCGGCGCGCGTACCGAAAGCTCGCGCGGCAGTTTCACCCGGACGTCAACAAGGCCGCGGATGTAGAAGAAGGTCACCGAGGTTCAGGAGGCGTACGACGTGCTGTCGGACACCCGGAAGAGGAAGGCGTACGACCAGTTCGGGCACGCGGCGGACTCGCGGGGCATGCCGGGCGGAGGTGGGGGGGCGGGAGGCGGGCCGCACTACTCATGGTCGAACGCGGGAGCTGGCGGACAGGTCGACATGGAGGACCTGGGATCGATGTTCGATGCGTTCTTTGGAGGGATGGGGGGCAGGGGCGGAAGCGCGGGCACCCGCGGGGCCAGAGGCCGGAAGGCCAGGCCTAGCCAGTCCGAGCCGGCGGAGAACCCGGTCTCAGAGCACGAGCTCTCCATCACGTTCATGACGGCCGTCAAGGGCGGGAAGGAATCGCTCCGCGTCGACGTCGAAGGTCGGACTCGCACGATCGAGGTCAATATTCCCAAAGGCGTCGTGGAAGGCGCCAAGCTGAGGGTCAAAGGCGCGGCCGACGGGACCGACATGATCCTGAAAGTGCGCATCGGGGAACACCCGATCTTCCGGAGAACCGAGGTCAAGGGCGTCGGCGTTCAGGAACTTGATCTCTACCTCGACTTGCCTTTGGACCTTGCCGAGGCCACACTAGGAGCCTCGGTCCCCGTCCCGACGCTGGATGGAAGGGTTGAAGTGACCATTCCTCCGGGCACACCGAGCGGCAGGAAGCTGCGGCTGAAAGGGAAAGGCATCGAGGATGCACAGGGAAAGAAGGGTGATCTGTACGCGATCACCCGGATTGTGCCGCCGATGGGCGAACTGAGCAGCGAAGAGGCGGATGCGCTGCGCAGGCTGTGCGAGAGGTTTCCGGGTGTTCGGCCAAACTGGCCCGGAACCGCATGAACATCCGCCGAGACTGACGCTTTCGCGCCCCGTGAACCAAACCAGGGGCCGGCGGGGTGCGCAGCGGACTTCGGGTAGGAGCGCCTGTTCGTGGTCAAGCAGCAACACCAGCTCTTCGTGGCTCTCCTCGCGTTGGTGGACGCGGTGGTTGTCGCGGCCGCGTGTTTCGCGGCGTGGGGGATGAGGCTGTGGATGGTCGAGGGTGCGGCGCCGCGAGGCTGGGATGAATGGGTTCGCGGTTCGCTGATGGTGTTCGCCGTGCCGATTGTCCTGGTGGTGATGCAGATGTTCGGGCTGTACCGGCCGCGCCGCGATCGGAGCCTTTGGCCCGAGCAGGTGGCGATATTGAAGATGGCGGTCGCGGCGATCGCGACGCTGGTGGTGGCGCTGTGGGCGGTGGGCAACGAAGCGGTCACGACGGTCGAATCGGCGCCGACGATCAGGCTCTTCGGCTCCCACGTCGATGGCGGCCGATTGCAGCTCGGTGCGCTGGCGGTCTTCCTGCCGCTGTGCCTCGGGGCGCACCGGGCGGCGTTCCGGTCCATTCTCCGGGAGATCCGGCGGCGGGGCTTCAACCTCCGGCACGTGGCGGTGATCGGGGTCGGCCGCCTGGGGCAGATCACGGCTCGCACGCTCTCCCGCAACGGCTGGACCGGCATCAGCGTGTCGTACTTTGTGTCGCACCATCCCGAGACGAAGCGGAAAGAGTGCCTCGGAAAACCGGTTCTCGGCGGGCTCGATGCTCTCGATGACATTCTCAGTTCCAAGCGCGTCGACGCCGTGTACTTGGCGCTGCCCAACGCTCAGGCCGCGGCGGTCCCGGTGATCCTGCAGAGGCTGCAGCGCTACGCGGTCGACGTGAGGATCGTGCCGGATGTGCACCCGAGGTTCCTGCCCCAGAGCATGGTGGTGAGCGAACTCGACGGGATGCCGATTCTCAGCTACCGCGAATGCCCCTCGGCGGGCCTGGGCGGGTTCAGCAAGCGGATGCTGGATATCGCGGGTTCACTGCTCGGGATGATCATTTTCTCGCCTCTGTTCCTGCTTATTGCGATCGCGGTGCGGATGAGTTCGGACGGGCCGATCATCTTCAAGCAGCGTCGCGTGAGCTTGGGCGGCAAGACGTTCAAGATCTACAAGTTCCGGACCATGTACCAGGTGAACGATGAGCGCCGGGAGCTTCTCAAGGCCGCGGACGGCACGGAAGCGTGGACTCGGCCTGAAGACCCGCGGATCACACCCATCGGGCGCTGGCTGCGTCGGGCGAGCCTGGATGAACTCCCGCAGCTGCTGAACGTGTTCAAGGGGCAGATGTCGCTGGTCGGGCCGCGCCCGGAGAGACCCGAACTGATCGCGCGATTCCGCGAAGATTGGCGCGGGTACATGCTGCGGCAGCACGTGAAGGCGGGGATGACGGGATGGGCGCAGGTGAATGGCCTGCGGGGGTACACATCACTGCGCAAGCGCCTGCAGTACGACCTGTTCTACGTGCGGCACTGGTCGCTGTGGTTTGATGTGCGGATCCTGTGGTTGACGGTGTTCCGGGGGTTTGTGCACCGCAATGCGCATTAGATCGCCTATCGCGGCGAAGCGGCGGAAGTCGGTGGATTGACCAGCGCGGGCTGTTGCGCCGCTTGCTGCCGCATCGATTGATACCGCCCCATCAGAATGAACCCCACGATCACGCACCCGATCGCCACGCCGAGGAGATAGGTGCCGACGCGTTCTCGGAAGGGGGAGCGGGGGGGCTGCTGCATATCGAATCCTACGGGCCGAACGTTCCCTTCGCCGTCACCCGCGGTTGTTGCGGTTCTTCTTCCGCGGCCGAACGCCCGGCATACCGGGCCGCTTGGCTGGCTTTGTGGACAGGGTCGCCTCGACATCCGAGCGACGAAGCTTCTTCTGTGAACGTGGGCGAGGGGGTGGTTGCCCGTTCGCCGGCGCGGGAAGCTCAGCTGTGGCGCCGTACTGCTTCTTGAGCGTGTTGACCTGGTCGCGAAGTGCCGCGGCCCTTTCAAACTCCAGCGACTGCGCAGCCTCGAGCATCTCCGATTCAAGCTGCCGGACCAGCTCGCTGACCTCGTACTCCGGCTCGGCTTCGGCGACGGCTTCACGAGCGGTCTTTCTCGCGGCGAGCTCCGTCTGAAGGCCATCGCGGATGGCCTTGATGATCGTCTGCGGCGTGATGCCGTGCTCTGTGTTATACGCGATCTGCTTGGCGCGCCGGCGTTCGGTTTCCTCGATCGCGCCCTGCATCGCGGGCGTCATCTTGTCCGCGTACATGATCACCCGGGCGTTGACGTTTCTCGCCGCGCGGCCCATTTGCTGGATGAGCGACGTCGGCGAGCGGAGGAACCCTTCCTTGTCCGCGTCGAGGATGGCGACAAGAGAGACCTCCGGCAGGTCAAGGCCCTCCCGCAAGAGGTTGACGCCCACAAGAACGTCAAAGTGCCCCTCGCGCAGGTCCTTGAGGATCTCCATGCGCTCGAGCGTCTCGATCTCGCTATGGAGGTAGCGGACGCGGAGGCCCTGCTCATCGAGATAGCTGGTGAGGTCTTCGCACAGGCGCTTGGTGAGGGCGGTGACGAGCGTTCGCTCGCCGTTCGCGGCGCGTTCCTTGCAGCGTTCGACCAGGTCCGGAATCTGGCCGCGGGCGGGTTTGACTTCGATTTCGGGGTCCAGAAGGCCCGTGGGGCGGATGACCTGCTCGGCGACTTCGCCTCCGGTCCGGGCGAGTTCGTACGGCCCGGGCGTCGCGGACACGAAGAGAATTTGAGGAACGATGGACTCAAACTCTTCAAACCGCAGCGGGCGGTTGTCGAGCGCAGATGGAAGCCGGAAGCCGTGCTCGACCAGCACCTCCTTGCGGGCCCGGTCGCCGTTGTACATCGCGCGAATCTGCGGGAGCGTGACGTGCGACTCATCGATGATGAGCAGCCAGTCGCGGAAGTTGGGGCGGGACAGTGACGGAGTGACGGAGTCTGCCGGTGCTGCGTCACTGCGTTTCTGCGTTTCTGTTTCACTGCTCGGTGGTGCGTAGTCGAAGTAATCCATCAGGCAGTACGGCCGCTCGCCGCGGGCGCGGCCATCGAAAAACCTCGAGTAGTTCTCGATGCCGTTGCAGTACCCGACTTCCTGGATCATCTCGAGGTCGTACTTGGTGCGCCCGATGAGCCGCTGGGCCTCGAGCAGCTTTCCCTCGTGACGGAGCTGCAGAACGCGCTCGTCGAGTTCCTTCTGGATCGCGGCGACGACCTCCGCGAGCTGGTCCTCGGGCATGACGTAGTGAACGGCGGGGAACAGGAAGAACTGGCGCTCCTCGGCGAGGACCTCGCCGCTGGTGGGGTTGATGAACTCCAGCCGCTCGACCTCATCGCCAAAGAGCTCCAGCCGCAGCGCAAACTTCTCGTACGCGGGCCAGACTTCGAGCGCATCCCCCCGCACCCGGAACGTGCCGCGCTTGAACTCGATCTCCGCCCGTTGATACTGCATGGACGAAAGGGCCAGGAGAAACTCGCGCCGGTTGATGGGCGCGCCCCGTGTAATCGTCAGGACCTTCTCCCCATACGCCTCGGGCGACCCCAGGCCGAAAATGCACGACACGCTCGCGACCACGATGGAATCCCGCCGCGAAAGGATGCTGCTCGTCGCGGCCAGCCGCAGCGAATCGAGATCCTCGTTCTTGCTCGAGTCCTTCTCGATGTAGATATCACGCTGCGGGATGTACGCCTCGGGCTGGTAGAAGTCGTAGTACGAGACGAAGTAGTTGACGGAGTTGTGCTGGAAGAAGTCGCGGAGTTCCTCGTAGAGCTGGGCCGCGAGGGTCTTGTTGTGGCTGATGATGAGCGCCGGTTTGCCAAGGTTGGCGATCACGTTGGCCATCGTGAACGTCTTGCCCGTGCCGGTGGCCCCAAGGAGGCACGCGGCGGGTTTGCCCTCGTGCAGCGACTTGGTGAGTTGAGCGATCGCGGTCGGCTGGTCGCCAGTGGGCGCGAAAGCGGAAGTAACCTCGAAGCGGCCGGACATGCCGGATTCTAGGAAGGCTTTAGGGTTGCGTTTGGGACGCCGTCCGCAGATCACTGCGCTCGCCCGTGCTTCCCGCTCGCGCGAACCGCTCAGGGTCTTTCACCCCTTCATCGCCCCCAGCAGCTCCCGCGGCTTCTTCCTCCCCAGCCGCACGATCGCAGGCATGGCCGCCGCGAGAGTCAGCACGATCAGCGCCACGCACGACAACAGGATCGGCACCGGCGGCGGACGCAGGTCGAGTTCCAGGCCCAGCAGCAGCCGGTCGAGGCGCTGCCCCGCCCACGAGCCCTGGATGCCCATCGCGATCCCGAGGATGCACGCGGCGAGAGCGATCAGCAGGGCTTCGCCGGCGATGAGGCGTGAGAGAAGCGTTCTTCGAGCGCCGACAGCCCGGAGCACACCGAACTCAAACTGCCGCGCGTCAATGCCGGCGATGATGATGTTCGCCACGCCAAAGCAGGCGACCAGCATGGAGATGACGGCGATCGCGCCGAACACGGCCAGAGCGCCCGTCGCGAAGAGGCGGATCTGGTCCTTGATCTGGCGGCCCGAGCCCGCATCGAGAAACCCTGTGCCGGACGAGATCATGGTCCGCCGGATCTTCTCGAGCGAGACTTCATCGCCCGCGGCCAATGCCTCCCGGGTAAACGTGATCTGGATCAGGTGGATCGGCGCCTCGGCCGCCTCTCCACCGAAGAACTTCTTCTTCATGTCGTCGCGCGAACCGAAGACGCAGTGCAGAGATTGGTCGGTGAGGTCGTCGCCGACGTTGAAGAACTTGGACGCGATCTCCAATCCCGGCGAGGCGACCACGCCCACGATCTCGAACGTGTGAGAGACGCCGTCCTGCGAGCACGTGAACGTGTCGCCCAGGCCGATGTTCTGCGCGGCGAGAAACTCCCGCGCCACGACGATCGCGCCGCCGGCCTCGAGCTTTCTCGCCGCCGCCTCGGCGTCGCCCTGGACCCACGTGAGCTTGGTCATCCCCAGGAACTGCCGGGGTTCGAAGCCGATGAAGAGCGTCTTGTACTTCTGGATCGCGCGGACGCCGAAGGCATCGACCTCCACGGGGTGGAGCGTGATGGCCGCCGTCGCCGCGATGGTGTCCGTCATCGCGTCGAGTTGTTTCTGGCTCTCTTCCGTGAGCAGACCGGAAACAAACGCATCTGGGAACTGGATCTTGTCGATCCAGTCGCGAAGGACGGCGCCGCCGTTGGTCCAGATCGCGACCATCAGCGCAAGCCCGGACATCAGCGCGCCGGCCGTCAGTCCGTGCCGATACGGTGTCGCTTGGATCGTGCGAGAGAGCAGCCGCGGCGGCAGACGCAAGAGCCCGGAGACCGGACCCGCGGCGATTCGGTTCACCAGCAGCACCGCCGGGATGCCGAGCAGGAAGTAGCCGACAAACATGAGCGGCAGGCCGGCCGTCGCGTACGCCCAGAAGATGAACTGGCCGTTGGTGGGAATGCCCACGACCAAAGCCTGGTAGAGCAGGCAGAGAAGGCCCGCGAGCGTGATGTACTTGAGCCCTCGGGGCCGTGGGAGCGCCGCGCGGGACGCGAGGCCTTCGAGCGGTGAGAGTTTCGCGGCGCGCCACGCGGGATACGCCGCCCCGATCACTCCCGACAGCAGCGAGCCGCCGAGCCCGAGAGCCAGACACCACCACGGGACGGCAAGACCGGTCGAAAGTTGGTCGCGGAACACGACGGAGAGCAGCCAGGCGATCGCGGCCCCCGCGGGAACGCCGACGCCGGCGCCGAAGAGCCCGAGAATCAGCCCGATCGCGAGTTGCGAGCGGGCGAGCTGCGTGCGAGTACCTCCGATGCACCGGATCATCGCGAGCTCGCGCTGGCGTTCCGCGATGCTCGTGGTCATGCCGGTGAGAATGATGAATGAGGCGGAGAGAAAGGCCATGACCGTCGCGAGCACCATGCCAAGCTGGTTGGACTGGATGTTCTTGTTGAGGCCGCTGGTGATGCGCTCGGTGGTCTGCAGGAGAAGGCCGGTCGGAACGCGGGGTTTGTTGGCCGCGACGAAGGCGTCTCCGGTGGTGCCCGGCTCGACAGCAATCACGATCTCCGAATAGCCGGTCTGGCTGGTGAGGGAGGCGAGGGCGGAGAGCGTCAGGTACGCCCGGGGGCGGCCGCCGAGCGGCGGCTGCGCCGCGACGCCGACGACCTTGAGCCGGGTGGTGGCGTTCGCGCGAAGGGCCGGAAGCGTCAGCCCGGGGAACGCCTGGCGGACGACCTCGACTTCATCGCCAATCCGAACACGTTGAGAGAGGTTGATTTTCCGGGCCGTGTCCGAGTTCGTTTCCGATGCGGGGACGTCGAGTGGTTTGCTTTCGGGATCGAAGCCGTACTCAGAGGGAAGCATCGCGCCGTCGCGTTTCTTCGTCTGCGAGTCGTATTCAAAGCTGAGGCGGTACGCGAGAAGGGCGTCGATCACGACTTCGTCCGCCGCCGCGGGGAGGCGGCCGGCGAGGAGCGTGGGTGGAGGGCTCAGCGCTTCGTGCGCCGAACTGTCCCCGTCCCGGTTTTCCGCGGCATCCGTACCGGACGGAGCTCTCTCCGGATCACCCGGGCTCACGTTGTTCCCCTGAGCGGTGGACTGGAAGCTGATGTCGGCCCGCGTGAACGTGTCGCCGGTCTTGCGGAGGTGCGGCTTCTTGATCGCCAGCGACAGGTTGCCCGAGAGCCGGCCCTGGGCTTCACGCACGCCCGGCCAGCGTCTCACCTCATCGAGCAAGCCGCCCGGAACCTGCGCCTGGCTCGCCGCGGGCCGGATGCGGGCATCGGCGGCGCCGACCGTCGCCGAGAGCTGAGCGTTGATCGCGCGGTGGATCGATTCCATCGCCGCGGAAACGCAGACAATGAGCGCGGCGGACAGCGCGACGGCCCCGGCCAGGAGCGCGGCCCGCCTACGCCGCCCGGACAAGCTGCTGGTAGCGAGTCGCCACGCCGCCGGCATCGAGGCCCTCCGTGTCGAACTGGCCCGTCATGCGGCCGTCGCTGAGCACGAAGACCCGGCGGCAGTTGACGGCCGCGGCGCTTTCGTGCGTGACCATGATGATCGTCGTGTGCTGCTGCGTCGCGAGTTCGGCAAGCAGCGACCAGAGTTTGGCGCTGGAGGCCGAGTCGAGATTGCCGGTAGGTTCGTCGGCCAGGAGCAGCGGCGGCGAATAGAGCAGCGCCCTCGCGATCGCGACCCGCTGCTGTTCGCCCCCGGAAAGGGCATCCGGGCGGTGGTCGGCGCGAGCACCCACCCCCAGGCGCTCGAGGAGCTCCGTGCTGCGTGTGTGGAGCGTCGTTGCATTGTCCCCGGCAAGAATCCCGGGAAGCTCCACGTTCTCCCGGGCGGTGAGCGTCGGGATCAGGTTGAACTGCTGGAAGACGATCCCGATCTTTCTGCGGCGGAAGAGAGTCGCAGCTGTTTCGTCAAGCGCGTGAATGGCGTCGCCCGCGATCACGATCTCGCCGCGGTCAGGCCGGTCCAACGCGGCGAGGAGGTGGAGGAGGGTGGACTTGCCCGAGCCCGAGGCGCCCATGATGGCGTAGAAGCCGGGTTCAGGGATGTCGAGGGTGACGCCGCGGAGCGCCGGGACCTCGCGATCGCCGAGGCGGTAGGACTTGTGGAGGTCGGTGCAGCGGAGCATGGGGTTCGCGTGGGCCGGGACGTCCTCGCCCCGGTTGGTCCCTTCCGATGCACGAGGCCGGGCCGAGGACGCCCCGACCCTCTTACTGGGGATGGGCCGCGTCGTATTGCGCGGGCGACATGCACTTGGAAAGGCCGGACTTGTCAGAAACCTTCACCTTGATGAGCCATCCCTTGCCGTAGGGATCCGTATTCAAGAGCCCGGGATCGTCGGCCAGGGCAGGGTTCACCGCGGTAACTTCGCCGGCCGCGAAGCAGTAGATGTCGCTTGTCGTCTTGACGGACTCAACTTCTCCAACAATGTCCCCGGACTTGAACGTGTGACCGGCGGCCTTCATCTGGACATAGGTCACGTCCGTGAGAGCATCAACGGCAAACTGGGTCAGCCCGAGGGTCAGCGTGTCGCCTTCGAGCTTGTGCCATTCGTGAGATTCGGAATAGACGCGGTCGGTGGGTGCGGGCATTGGGGTTTCCCTGAGGCTGGCTTTGGAAGCGGGGTCGGCATCGTAGTGGGGGAGGGGCGAAGTGGGAAGGGCGACCCGGAGCCGGACCGGGCCGAATTCCGTTTCTCACCTGTCCCCGACGGCTCGCCGCGCGCAGGGATTGACGGAGTTGGTTACATTCTGCCACCTCCTCGGGTCCGACTTCATGCTGTTGACGCTGTCCGCGGTATCTCTGCGTTCGATGTTTGCAAAGGGGCGCGGTGGCCGCGCGAAGTTGGAACTGCTCGACCTCCCGCGATTTACCCGCGAGGAACTCGGCCTCCACGGGCTGAATCTGAACACCGAGCTCCTGGCCGGGATCAGCCGCGACGTGCTGGAAAAACTCCGCGAGCGGGCCGACAAGGCCGGCTGCGCCTGCCTGCTGCTCGTCGAATCCGAGCCGCAGCCCTTTGGCGACACGAACGAAGCCGCGGCGGCCGGGGCGGTCGATCGCATGCACCGGGTGATCCAGGCGGCGAGCCTCCTCGGGTGCAACGCCGTCGCCGTTCGTTCGATCGGGGACGACAACCCCGAGGTCTTTGGGCGGACCGCCGACCGGTTGCGCAAAGCGGTGGACCGTGCCGAAAAAATGGAGCTGAACCTGCTCATCGCGCCGCACACCGGGCTCACTCAGTCTCCCGAGCGGATCACCGAACTGATCAAAAAGATCGGCGGGTTCCGGGTCGGCACCTTCCCGGACTTCCAGGCCGCGGCCGCTTCGGCCGACCCCATCAACTACTTGCGAAGGCTGACGCCGTACGCCTCGGTCGTGGCCGCGACGACCGTGAAGTTCGCGGGCGCCAAAGGTGAAGAAGCTGAGTCGGAGAGCGTCGGCGCGATGAAGCACCAGCCCTACGACCTTGAGCCACTGGTGAACGCGATTCTGTCCGTGGGATACGACGGGACATTGGGGGTTGATTTTCGCGGGACCGGGGATGCTAAAGTTGGTGTGTTGCGTTCGCGTGCGGCCCTTGAGGCGCTCCTGGATGTCGAGGATGCGCCGGATGAGGAAGAGGCCGAGTAGAGGTGAGCCGTGATCGAGGGCGGAACCATCCCGCAGCGCAAGGGGCCATTGGTGGTCCAGAGCCAGCATCCGATTGTCGTCACCATCGATGGTCCCGCGGGAACGGGAAAGTCGTCCGTCGCACGGGCCTTGGCCGATCGCCTGGGATTGGACTTTCTGGACACCGGCGCGATGTACCGCGCCGCGGCCCTGGTCGCCATTGAACGCGGGATCGACTTCAAGACAGACCCGTCCAGGTTCGTCAAGGAAGTGAAGGGTGCGGACATCAGGTTCGACTGGGGAAAAAAGCCGCCATGCATCCTGGCCTGGGGGCGGCCGGCAAACGACCGCATCAGGTCCGAGGATGTCGAGCACATCGTCTCGCCCGTGTCCGCGATTCCTGAGCTTCGCGAGCACATGGTCGAGAAACAGCGCGAGATAGGGCGACAGCACAGGCGACTGGTCACCGAGGGCCGCGACCAGGGATCGGTTGTCTTCCCGGCCGCGGCGGTGAAGTTCTACCTCGATGCACGCCCGGAAGTCCGGGCCGCCAGGCGCGGGGCCCAGTTGCGGGAACTCGGCGAAGACGTCTCCGATGGAGCGATCCTCGCGGAGATCATGTCGAGGGATACTTCGGACTCGACACGCCGCACCGGGCCCCTGGTCCGGCCGGCGGATTCAGAACTGGTCGACACATCGGACCTGACCTTCACCGGCGTCGTCGATCACCTGGAAGAGCGGGTTCGAGCGCGGGTGGCGGCGTTATAGAAACAGGGCGTTTTGACTGCTCCCAGTTGGGTGCGGATGCCGTATATTTGTCACCGTTGTTGGTACTAACTTGCTTCCGTCAAGGAACCGGCGGGGATGCTGAACTGGTTCCGTAAGAAAAGACCCGGAACGCCGCTCTCGGCGATGCTGTCATACGCCTTCGCGCGGAACGTGATGGTCATCCTGTTCACGCTCTTGTACAGGTTCCGGGCCTACGGATCGAAGCGCCTGCCCGCGTCGGGTGCCGTGCTTCTGGTTGCCAATCACCAGTCGTATCTCGACCCGCCGGCCATCGGGGTTGGCATCAGCCATCGGCACCTGGACTACATCGCCCGAATGGGGCTCTTTGACAGCCGCGTCCTGGCCTGGCTGCTCACGCAGTTCAACTCCCTCCCGATCCGCGAGCAGGGTGGCGACACCGCGGCGATCAAGGAGATTCTGAGGCGGCTCGAATCGGGACGCGCGGTGCTGATCTTCCCGGAAGGCACCCGGACATTCGACGGCTCAATGATGGAGTTCAAGCGCGGGATCGCCGTGCTCGTCAAGCGCTCGAGGTGCCCGGTCGTACCCGTCGCCGTCGAGGGCTGCTTCGATGCCTGGCCACGCCAGAGGAAGTGGCCCTTCCTATGGGGCAAGCGGATTGCCGTGTCCTACGGCAAGCCGATCGCCCACGATGACCTGATGAAAGACGGCGCCGATGCCGCGCTCCGCCGGCTTGAATCCGAAACGCAGCGGTTGAGAATCGGCCTCCGCCGGATTCTGCGGCGACAGACCAACGGTCGGTTTCCGGCGACCGGCGCCGGAGATTCTGGCGTCCTCGGGCACCCCGCCACGCCGGCCGTTACCGCATCCGCATGAGCGCCGCGATGCGTGCCTCCGTCGGCGGGTGCGAAGCGAAGATCCTCACCAGAGAATCGCCGATGAACGGCTCGATAATGAACATGTTGTTCATCGCGGGGTTCGCGGTGCGCAGAGGAATCTGCCGTCCATAGGTCTCCAGCTTGTTCAGGGCCGAGGCCAGACCGACCGGAGAGCCCGCGATCACCGCTCCGTCATGGTCCGCCACGAACTCGCGCGAGCGGCTGATCGCGGCCTTGATCAACGCGGCCCCGACCGCGGCCAGGATCACCGTCAGAATCGCCACCAACGGATTCGCATCTCGCCGGTTGGATCCGCCAAAGTACAGCGCCCAATGGGCCAGCGTCGCCAGAACGCCGCTGATGGTTGCCGCGATCGCCGACGTCAGCGTGTCGCGGTTCTTGACGTGGGCAAGTTCGTGGGCCATGACGCCGGCCAGTTCCTCGCGGCTCAAGAGTCGCAACGCGCCCTCGGTCACGGCGACCGCCGCCTTGGAAGGGGAGCGTCCCGTCGCAAAGGCGTTGGGCGCTTCCTGCGGGCAGATGTAGACGCGCGGCATCGGCAGCCCGGCCCGTTGACGGAGGTCGTCGATCAGGCGGTAGAAGTCGCCGCCCGTCTGAGCGTCAACCTCGCGAGCCCGCATCGTGGCGAGCGCGATCTTGTCCGAGAAAAACCAGACGCCGAAGTTCATGACCACCGCGATCGTGAGCGCGGGGATGATGAACTGCTGGCCCATCGCCGCCCCGGCAATTCCAAAGAGCCCGGTGAGCCCGCCTAGGAGCACCGCCGTCTTCACGTTGTTTGAGAATGCAGTCATACGGGAAAACCCCCTGTCGGCTCATCATGCAACGTTTGAGAACCCTTGCACGTGCCGGGCCAGCCAGCCCTTGGTTCCGGCGTAACTAATGGCGGTTTCAGGGGGTTCAAGCCCGATTCGACTGCCGGAGCGGCAGAGTTGTAAGTCCAATCCTGACATTCAGATGCGGATGTGCGACCGAACAGACGTCACACATCCACCCCACTCCATCTAACCGCCAGATCAAAAGTGGGCAGCCGAAGCGGTTTGAGGTATCTTTGCCCAAGTTCCGGCGGGGGAGTCGATCCCACGACGCGTCAAGGAAGACGAAGATGCGACGAGGGCCGTGGTGGGCCCTCGGTGGGTGAAGCGCTCGCCGAAGGTGGAGCCACACAGTGGCTACAAGTCAAGATGCGGTGGCCCGTCGGGCGTGGCTGATGCCTGTGCTGTCGTTCGGCGCGGGCGCGGCGGTGAGCGTGGCGGTCGGACTGTTGCTGACGCGGACCGAGATCCCGCCGATGGTGGCGGTCGATGAAGTCGCGCTCGTCGAACCCGAATCGGCCGACCCCGTGGATGTCTTCGAGCAGTCGCCCCGCCTGGATATCGCCGATTGGTCGCACACCCGCGGCCCGGCGATCCGCGGGAACGTGGTGGAAGTCGAAGGGCGGACGGGTGCCGCGTCCGTTCCCGCATCCGTCAGAGCGGGGCTGGAAGTTCTGCCCGCCACGGTGCTGGCAAAGGTCGCGAAGGAACCGGCCTCGACGATCGAGTCCGATTCCAACGTGCGTTGGTTCAACGCCCGTCCGGCCCGCCCGGCTCGAACCATCTGGATGACGGTCACCGGCTACTCCCCCGATGAACGCTCCTGCGGAGATTCGGCCGACGGCCTGACGGCCACCATGCACTCGGTCACGACCAACGCCATGAAACTGGTCGCGGCGGATCCGACGGTGCTGCCCTACGGCTCGATGATCTCCGTTCCGGGATACGACACCGAGTCGATCGTGCCCGTGCTCGATTGCGGCGGCGCGATCAAGGGCGACCGGCTGGACCTGCTCTTCCCGACCCACGAAGAAGCCCTGAAGTGGGGCCGCCAGCGAGTGCTCGTCACCGTCTGGGAATACGCCGACGGCAAGCCCGCCGAGAATGTCCGGAAGGTTCGCTGACACGTCGCGCACGCAACAAGGGGCTCTGATTCAACATCGACTTCGCGGCCAGCGAGCCTCGCACACGGTCCGTACAGTCCCCCGTGCTCGCACCCGCATCGACACCCCGACCAAGGACGATGGAAGAGCTGCTCGGAGCGGAGTTGCTGCCGCGCCTTGATCGCCTGGATATCCTCTCGCGCAAGGTCTTCGCCGGCAAGCTCCCCGGCGAGCGGCGCTCAAAGAAGCGCGGCGCCTCCGTCGAGTTTGACGACTTCCGGAACTACATCGCAGGTGACGACCTCCGGCACATCGACTGGAACGTGTACGCCCGCTTGGACCGCTTCTTCATCAAGCTCTTCCGCGAGGAAGAGGACCTCGCGCTGCACCTGGTGATTGATGCGAGCGCTTCCATGGATGCGGGCTCGCCGTCGAAACTGGTGTTTGCCCAGAAAGTCGCCGTGGCGCTCGCGTACGTGGGCCTGGTGAACCAGGACCGTGTCGTCGTGAGCATCATCGGGGCTCCGGGCCGCAAGTCCGTCCAGCAGCTGACGCCGGTACGAGGGAGGCGAGGGCTCAAGACAGTCGCCGAGTTCGTGCTCGAGAATGTGTGGCCCCCCGAAAGCCAGTTCGCGCGCGGGGCCGCACCCGGCGGCGGCGGCTTCAACGCGGCGCTGCGGGCGCTGGCCCTGTCACGCCGCGGCAAGGGTGTGATGGTGCTGCTCTCCGACTTCCTGGTGCGCGAGGATGTCCGCGATGGGCTGAACTATCTCGCGAGCGGCGGAGGCGGCGCGTTCGAGGTGCACTGTCTGCAGGTCCTTTCGCCCGGTGAACTGGAGCCCGAACACGAGGCCGGCGGAAGCGTGATCGGCGACCTGCGGCTCACCGATGCAGAGACGGGCCTCGCGGCGGAGGTCACGGTGTCCGGTGCGCTTCTCAAGCGGTACAAGCGGCGGGTGGCGGCGCACATTGAAGGCGTGCGAAAGGCGTGCGCCGCTAGAGACATGTCGCACGTGATGGTCAAATCAGACACGGATGTGGCGGGGCTGTTGCTCGGGTACTTGAGGAAGCGCGGGTTGCTCGGCTGACGGCAGAGTCCTCGGCCGCATCAGTCCGGATTCCATCCGCTGAAGCGCCACGCGGTGTAGGCCACGGCGCCGCTGAACCCGATGAAAACCCAGAAGAAGGTGCGTCGCCCCGCGGAACGCGGGACAATGAACGCGTGCAGCAGAGCCGCGGCGGCGCAGTACCAGAACAAGGCCGCCGTGAAGAACAGCGCGTGCGGGTGAACGAGTTTCCCCACGATCAACGGGAAGGCCACCATTCCGGGGGCCATCAGGATCCTGGTCGCACCGTTGTGCGGACCGAGGATGAGGTAGCCGGCGACGACCGGAATGATCGGTAGCGGCAGCAGGATCGCCAGCAGTGTCCGCGTGTGGCCGTGTCGTGTGGCGGGAGTGTTCAACTATCCCTTTGCCGGCTGCTGCCCTGTCAGTTTCGCGTGCAGCTCATCGTCAATGCCGAGGTACTCACGCATGTGGGCGTCGTAGGTCGCCTCATCCTCGTCGCGGGAAAGGTCGAGCCGGAGTTCGTTGATGACCTTGGTACCCTGCGCGATCCACTCGTCGAACGTCTCCTTGGAAATGTTCGCGGCGATCCACTCACCGACAGGGCCCTTGAAAGGTGGTCGGCTCATCTTTGTGCCCGCGCGGCCGGTGCGCTGGCACGTGAACGACCCCGGCGGCGCCGCCCGGCCGCCCGAGAGCGGCACCTTGACGTCCGGCACCGGTTTGCCGATCTGCTTGAGGAGGTCGCCCATGGCCTTCTGGGGAAGACGGTCCCCCTTGGCCGCGGCGATCTTGAACCCCTCCGTGAGAATCTGCCCGGCGTCATCCATCTCGCCCGCCTTGATGTAGGCATCGCCCGCGAGTTGGTAGGCTTTGGACATGTCCCTGTTCAGGGCGATGCAGCGTTTGTAGCTCTCCGCGGCCTCAAGGTACCGGTTCACGGCGGCGTAGGCCCCGCCGAGGGAGAAGTGGGCCATGTCGTTATCGGGGTCGGCCTTGACCATGTTTTCGAACTGCGCGATACGCTGTTGCATGTCCATGCGAGAGGATAGGTACCGAGGGCAGGGCCGTGGTGCATGGGTCGCGGCGACCAACCCGCGTCCCGCCTTGTTGAGCGAGCAGGCCCGCCATGCATGAAGTCGAATACATCGGGGGCGGGCCGCCGCGGCGAGAAGGAACAAAGGCCTCGGCTCGCCTGTGGCTGGCGTTCGGCCTGCTCGCGGTGGTGATGGTGATCTTCATGCAGTGGTTCCGCGGCGACCTTTCTCGAACAACGATGAAGGAAGCTCCGGCGTCGGTGGTCAAGAGCGAGGATGTTGAGGGCGGGCAGTACAGCGAGTTCGCGATGGAGGCCAAGGCCCTGGTCAAGCTGCGCCCGGTGAACCTGCCGGAGGAGGACAAGGAGGAGTTGACTCGCGATTTCAACGAATACCTGGTTCCGCTGGCGGTAACCCGGGCGGAGCGGCTTCGCCTCGCTATCGTCGCCGGCGAAGTGGTGGGCAAGGAAGACGCCCTGGCCAGGATTGTCGCCCTCCAGCGCGAACTCGATCCAGGTTCGCCCCTGGCGTCCGATGCCGAGTGGTTCCGCGTGATGTACGAGAAAGGCGCCGACAAGCTCAGCCAGGAGGTGCAGGCATCGCTCATGGACCGACACGGATGGTTCGCCGACCTCGCCCTCGCGTACGGCAGGCCCATCACCGATTCCTTCCGGAGAAGCGCCGTCGGCGGGCGAGAGCGGATCCTCCGCACGTACAAGCGTCTCCACTGGGCGCAAGTCGCCCTCTTCCTCGTTGGCATCCTCGCACTCGTCGTGCTGATCCGGGCGAACGAAGAACTCCGGAGCCAGGGCCAGTTTGAGACCCCGGTGCCGGATGAAAACCTGCAGGCGTTTGTGCTCTTCTGCGCCGGCTTTGTCGTGATTCTGGGTTTGTCGCTGGTGCCCTTCGGCCTCGGCGCGGAGGGGTCTCTCGAGGCGACGGCCGCGTCAGAACTGGCGATCTGGGTGCTCATGATCGTTCCGGCCTGGCCGCTGCTGCGCGGGGTGCCCAGGAACGAGTTTGCTCAAACGGTCGGCCTTCACCTCGGCCGATTTGTGTCCGCTGAGATCTTCGTCGGTGTCATGGCCTTCGTCGGCGTGATGCCCATCACCATCGGGCTCAGCGAAGCCATCGAGTCCCTGTCCAGGATCTTCGGCTCGGCCAGCGTCGAGGGAAGCCCCGAAGGGCATCCCATGTTCCAGGCGCCGCCCAGCGACAGCGGTTTGCTCGTCTTCCTCTCCGTCATCGGGTCGGTGGTGTGGGCGCCCCTCATCGAGGAAACCGTCTTCCGCGGCTTCCTGTACGGTTGGTTGCGCGAGCGGCTGGGCATCGGGCTCGCCATCGCGCTGTCGAGCATCGCGTTCGGCATCGTCCACCCGTACTCCCCCCTCGGCATGATCCAGGTCGGCGCCGCCGGAGTCGTGTTCGCGCTCCTCCGCGAGTGGCGAGGCTCGCTCATCGCCCCCATGGTCGCCCACGCGCTCCACAACGGATCCATCGAGGCCATGTCCCTCGCCATCGCGAACGCGATCGGCGGATAGGTCTACTCTTGGCCGTGCCTGAACCCTCATCGATGCTGGCGATCGACCTGGCCGGGATCCCGCTGCGAAACCCCGTGATTCTCGCGGCGGGCACGGCGGGATATATCGACGAAATCGCCGGGGCCATGGACCTGTCTCTCGTCGGCGCGGTCGTGACCAAGTCGATCACGGCCTTGCCCCGGGAAGGCAACAACACGTGGCGGATCATCGAGTCCCGCGCGGGCATGCTCAACGCCATCGGCCTCGCGAACATCGGTATCGATGAGTTCATGCGCGTCGAAGCGCCGAAGGTCGCGAACTCCAAGACGACCGTGATCGGCTCGATCGCCGGGTTCTCGATCGAGGACTACGTCCGGGTCGCCGCCGCGATGAATCGGATCGAGGCGATGCCCGCCGTGGAACTCAACGTCAGTTGCCCCAACGTGCACGGTGGGACGGAGTTCGGCGTGGATCCCGTGGCCCTGCGGGAGCTGGTCGGGGCCGTCAGAGCGGTGCTCTCCGAGAAACGACTGTTCGTGAAGCTCAGCCCGATTGTGGTTGGCGCTCCCGGCGCATCGATCATCGATATCGCGCGAGCGGCCATCGACGGGAAGGGCAACCCGGGCGGACCGAACCGGCGACCCGGGGCAGACGGCCTGTGCCTGGCAAACACGATTCCCGCCATGGCGGTGGATGTGGCGACGCGCCTGCCGCGCCTGGCCAACGTGACGGGCGGGCTCTCCGGCCCCGCCGTGCACCCGGCGGCGGTGAAGCTCGTGCACGATGTGTACCGAAAGGCGGCGAAGGACGCCTCGTCGGGCGGGGTGCCGATCATCGGCATCGGCGGCGTGATGACTTGGGAGGATGCCGCGGAGTTCATTCTCGTTGGTGCGACCGCGGTGGAAATGGGAACGGCGCTCTTCGTCGATCCGACCAGTCCCCGCCGTGTTGTTCAGGGGCTGGCGAAGTGGGTTCGCTCGCACAGCGCAGCGACGATCTCACAGCTTGTTGGCAGCGTCAAGGTGTAAGCAAACACGGAGCGGGCCGCTCACGGCGCCCGGGCAGGCCCCGTCTTGGGCGCCGGTCTCTCGCCCAGAAACGGTTGCGGAGTGGGGCGCTGGGCCTGCATCTTCCGGACCTTCTCAAGCCCGCACGCGGCGATGATGGCCGAAGCCTCTTCGACCGAGTCGGTGAGGCGGATGAGGTCGATGTCGTCTGCGTCAACGGTCCCTTCCGCGATGAGACGTTCCCTCATGAACGCCATCAGCGGCGCCCAATAGTCCACCCCCATGAGCACGACCGGGAAGTTCTCGATCTTGCCCGTCTGGATCAGCGTCAGCGCTTCGAACATTTCATCGAGCGTGCCAAACCCACCCGGAAGAACGACAAACGCGTACGAGTACTTCACGAGCATGACCTTGCGCACGAAGAAGTACTTGAACTCGACGAATCGGTCGAGGTAGGGGTTGGGCTTCTGCTCCATGGGCAGCACGATGTTGCACCCGATGGACGGGCCCCCCGCGTCGCGAGCGCCGCGGTTGGCGGCCTCCATGATCCCGGGGCCGCCCCCCGTCATCACGGTGAATCCAAGCTTCGCGATTTCCGCTCCCATCCGGCGGGCGAGCTGGTAATGCGGGTTGTCCTCCTTGAACCGGGCCGATCCAAAGACCGTCACGCACGGACCGACAAAGTGCAGGGCGCGAAAGCCCTTGATGAACTCCGCGAAGATGCGGATGGCCCTGAAGAGCTCCGTGATCCGCCGGCGAGGGCCCTCGAGAAACGTCAGTTCTTCGGCGTTGCGGGTGGACTTGCCCCAGCGGGGTCCCTTGACGTGGTGAAGGTATTGATCATCGGTCACGACGGGCTCCGGAGAGATCACGAGGAAGGTTGTGGGCTACGCGATCATGCGTGCCGCGCCGTATCCGGCGAAGACCGCGCCAAGGCTCAACGTCACGTTGGCGAAGATGTTGATCAACGCGGCCATCGAGAGGCCCCGTTGGAACATCTGCACCGTCTCGAACCCGAACGCGGAAAAAGTGGTGAGTCCACCCAGGAAGCCCGTGGCAAGCAGCAGGCGCAGGTGGGGTGACGGTTGGTCTCGCTGAACGACATACGCCAGAAGCACGCCCGCCAGCATGCACCCCAGGAGGTTGGCCGCCAGGGTCCCCAGGGGTATACGAGCGTCCACTGTCGCGGCGGCGGTGTTGATCATGTACCGGGTTGCTGACCCCACAGCACCACCGGCGGCCACAAGCCCGACGGCAGCGGGAAAAGGAACGTGTGAGATTGACACAGCTCACAGTCTATCTGATACCCGGGCCGCAGGGACTCTCTGAAAGAACTTGGCGCGCCGCCCGCGTTTTCCGTTCTCCATGGAGATCCGTCGGCCCTTTGGGAGGCAGAGAACATGGGAACTCGTGCGCTGGTATCCAGGCTGCGTGCATCGCTCCAAGGCGCCCTTGCGGTGGCCGCGGGCGCCTTCCTGTTTGCCGGCACTCCAGCGGCCCGCGCCCAGTGCGAACAGTGGCTCCCCGGGGGTGGTCTTCCCGGAGTCGGTGGTCCGACGTGCGCGGCAACCTGGGACTCCGATGGCGCCGGGCCGATCCCGCCGCGCCTGGTGGTCGGGGGTTACAGCCCGATCTTCGGTTCGACCTCTCCCGGGTATCTCGCCTCGTGGGATGGAACTCAGTGGCAGCCGATCGGAGGCGGGCTCAACGGGAGTGTCTGGGCAATCACCGTCGCCGGCAACGGCGACCTGGTGGTCGCAGGCTTGTTTTCCGAGGCGGGCGGGAACTCCGCCGCCGGGATAGCGAGGTGGAACGGTTCGTCGTGGTCGGCGATGGGGAGCGGAATCGAGTCTGGCTTTCCCTATGCGCTCGCCGCCCTTCCAAACGGGGACATCATTCTCGGGGGAGAACTTACGGCGGTCGGAGGCGCGGCGGTGAGCGGCATCGCCCGCTGGAATGGAACCGCGTGGGACTCGATGGGCGGAGGAATGACATCGGGCTTTGGTCCGCTGGTCGCGAGCCTTGAAGTGCTGCCGGGCGGAGACCTGGTGGCGGGAGGGTTTTTCAACACCGCGGGGGGTATCCCCGCCAACAGCATTGCCCGGTGGGATGGGTCGAACTGGTCGGCCATCGGAACGGGACTGGGCCAGGGTGGGACGGTAAAGGCCTTGGCTCGATTGGCCAACGGCGACCTGGTGGCCGGGGGGAACTTCTACGAAATTGGCGGCGCCTTCGTATCACTGCTGGCCCGGTGGAACGGCTCGGAATGGTCCGACATCGGGGGAGGGGTCGATGGCGGCGCGCCACCGTTCTCATACCCAGAGGTGCGAGCCTTGGCCGTGACAACGACAGGCGATCTCCTGGTTGGCGGGCTGTTCGACACCGCCGGCCAAGTTCCGGCAAACTCCATCGCGCGTTGGAATGGATCGTCGTGGAGCAGCCTCGGCGCCGGGGTCACCCAGGCGGGCCCGCCTGATCCTTCCCACCACGCCGCGGTTGCCGCACTGGCGGTGCTGCCCGGCGACAAGGTCGGGGTGATCGGAACGTTCGCCAACGCCGGAGATGTGCCGGCGGCCAACGCCGCTCTGTGGACTGGGTCAGCTTGGGCTTCGCTTGGCCGTGGTTCGGATGGGTTTGTGCGTTCCGCCATTCGGGTGAGCAACGGTGATGTAATCGTCGGCGGTGCATTCCGCCAGATTGACGGCGTCGGGGCGCGGTCCATCGCTCGTTGGAACGGGTCCACCTGGTCGGCGCTCGGCGCAGGAACCGATGGGACGGTCTATGCGATCGCACAGTTGCCCGGCGGCGACATTCTTGCCGGGGGTGCGTTTGCAACGGCCGGCGGTGCGCCCGCGAACTGCCTGGCCCGGTGGAACGGAACCGCCTGGAGCGAGTTTGGCGGTGGATTGCCCGTACCCGGCGGCGTCAACGCGATCATGGTGCTCCCCAATGGCGACGTCCTGGTCGCGGGCGGGTTTTTCTACAACCCGGGACCGCAAGGTACCGCCGTCATTCGATGGAACGGCGCATCGTGGTCGGGCGTTGGCGAAGGTCTCCTCGGAGGGGTCTACGCACTGGAGAGGATGCCCAACGGCGACATCGTCGCGGGCGGCAACTTCAACATGTGGGGTGGGCTGCCCCCGTTCGCAATTGCGCGGCTCGACGGAACAAGCTGGGTCGATCTCGGGAGCGGCCTGCCCGGAGGTTCGACAGTCCTGGATCTGCACCTGCGCGCCAGCGGAGAACTTGTTGTTGCAGGAGAGTTCACGGAAGCGGGCGGCATGCCCGCCGCGTCCGTGGCTCTCTGGAACGGAGTTTCCTGGACGTCCATGGGAGGAGGGCTGGAGGGCCCATTCCCCGGTTTCTCGCGGCAGGTGTACGCAGTGGATGAGTTGCCCTCGGGCGAGCTGGTCGCGGTTGGAAACTTCACGCACTCGGCCGGACAGGAGGTCAGTTCCATCGCGCGATGGAACGGTGCGGCGTGGTCGCCGATGGGCCTGGGGTTTCGAAACCCGGAGGCACCGTTCGACTTCACGAATGCGTTCGCCGTCGTTTCGCGCGCCGGCGGCGAGGTGATCGCCGGAGGAGAGTTCATGTACGCCGGCGGCGGAGTTTCTCCGTACATCGCGCGCTGGGCTTGCCCGAGCTCCCCGTGCGACCCCAGCCCGAAGTGGTTCGGAATGCCCGCCGGCGGAGGGGCCAGCGACATGGTGCTCGCTTCCGCCACTTTCGACGATGGCTCAGGGACCGCCCTCTATGTCGGTGGGGCCTTCAGCAGCATCGGCGGCGTCACGGCCCACGGGCTCGCGAAGTGGAACGGGGCCTCGTGGACCGCCGTGTCCGTCGAGCCGGGCGCTGTCGTGAACGCGTTGATCGTCCACGACGACGGAACGGGACCCGCGCTCTACGTCGGCGGCGCGTTCGCCCAAGCCGGCGCGGTTCCCGCCTCGAACGTGGCACGGTGGAACGGCGCCGCCTGGAGCGCCGTCGGAACCGGGACCAACGCCGATGTCCGGGCATTCGAGATCGTCGACCTTGACGGCCCGGGCGGCAAGCCCGGCCGCCTGGTCGCCGGCGGAGGGTTCACGCTCGTGGGTGCAACGCCCGCCGAGCATGTCGCCTCATGGAACGGAACGAGCTGGTCGCCGCTGGGCGCTGGAACAAACGGACGCGTGTTCACGCTCCGGGCGTGGAACGACGGCACAGGCCCGGCGTTGTTTGTCGGCGGCGACTTTACCAGTGCGGGCGCCGCCCCAGCGAACTTCATCGCCCGGTGGAACGGGGCCTGGTCCACACTCCAGGGCGGGCTGGGCAACTTCCCGCAGTGCATGGCTGTCTACAACGACGGAAACGGCGAATCGCTCTTTGTCGGAGGCCCGTTCTTCAGCGCGGGCCCGACGCCCGCCCAGCTGATCGCGCGCTGGGATGGAACATCCTGGCATCCGCTCCCTGTCGAGCCCAACCGCGCGCCTCAGGCTCTCGGCGTCTTCAACGACGGCTCAGGCGCGGCGCTCTATGCGGGTGGTTCGTTCACCTCCATCGGCCCCGAAGCGATCACCGGCGTGGCACGATGGAACGGGCTCGCGTGGTCGGGCCTTTCGTCCGGCGTGACGCTCGCCGGCGATCTCCCTCAGGTCCGTTCGCTCGCGGGTTTCGACATCGACGGACCCGGCCCCACTCCGGCGGGCGTCGTCGCCGGCGGCTTCTTCGATCACGCGGGCGCCGTGGCCGTCCAGAACGTTGCCATGTGGAGAGGTTCCGCCCCGGGCCCGTCCATCGCCCAGCAGCCATCGAGTCTCACGCTGTACTCGGGCCAGGCAATCACGCTTTCCGTGTCCGCGACCGGCGTCGGTGCGCTGTCGTACCAGTGGAGAAAGAACGGCACGATCCTGACCGACGGCGGGCGAATCTCTGGTGCGTCGACGAGCGCGCTGGTGATCTCGCCCGCCGTTCTTTCCGATTCGGGATCGTACGACGTGGTCATCGCGGACGACTGCGGGACACGCTCAAGCTCGCCCGCCGCCCTGGCGGTCCGTTGCTACGCCAACTGTGACAACAGCGCGGGCACACCGGTTCTGACAGCCAACGACTTCCAGTGCTTCCTCGACCGCTTCGCCGCCGGAGATCCGTACTCCAACTGCGATGCAAGCACGGGGACTCCGACGCTCACATCCAACGACTTCCAGTGTTTCCTGAACGCCTTTGCCGCCGGGTGCCAGTGATCCAGCCCCGCCACAATGGAGCAAGTCCATGACCCGTCTCCTCCGTTTCGCATTGTGTCTTGCCCTGACCGCCCGGAGCACAAGCTCTATCGAGGCCCAATGCACCTCCGTCTGGATGCCCAACGGGGCTCTGCCCGGAGTCAATGGCTCCGTCAACGCCGCCATTCAGTGGGACCCGGATGGCGTTGGACCACTTCCCGCAGAGCTCGTCGTCGCCGGCACATTCACGATGGCCGGCGGTGTCGCGGCCAACAACATCGCTCGCTGGAACGGGAAGACGTGGGCGCCGTTCGGGGCCGGGACCAACAACAGCATCTATTCACTCGCCGTGCTTCCGTCGAACGTGCTTGTGGCCGGGGGTTCGTTCACGAGTGCCGGCGGGGTAAGTGTCGGTCGAATCGCGCGATGGAACGGTTCGTCGTGGTCCGGACTTGGCAATGGAGTCGGTGATACGGCATCGGTGTTCGTCAATGCGCTCGCCGTGCTGCCGAGCGGTCACCTGATCGCCTCTGGGTTGTTCAACCGGGCCGGTTTCGACGCCGCCAACAACATCGCGCGATGGGACGGTTCAACGTGGTCCCCGCTCGGCCAGGGCGCCAATGACCGCGTGTTCCATCTTGCCGTGCTTCCCGGGGGAGACCTCATCGCCGCCGGTTGGTTCTCAACCGCGGGCGCCGTCAGCGCGAACCGGATCGCGCGATGGAACGGAACTGCCTGGAGCGCCCTGGGCTCTGGCCTCGACGCGAACGCGTATGCGCTCGCCGCCCACCCCAGCGGCGACATCATCGTCGGAGGCGGATTCACGACGGCTGGAGGCGTCCCCGCCTCGCGGATTGCTCGCTGGAACGGCTCCGCGTGGTCCGAAGTTGGCCTGGGCGTCAACGGCGATGTCGATGCGATCGCGGTTCTTCCCGGAGGCGACATTGTCGCGGGCGGGACATTCACCGAGGCGGGCGGCGTTCCATTCTCCCGCATCGCGCGCTGGGACGGCGCCAACTGGAACGCACTCGGGTCGGGGGTTGGTTCCGGGCTGCAGGTCCTGAAGGTGCTCGCGAACGGAACGCTTCTGGCCGCCGGACAGATTGCTGAAGCCGGTGGAATAGCCGTCGCCAACATCGGCACGTGGAATGGCGCGGCGTGGTCCTCGCTCGGGACCGGCTTCACTCGGTATGTCTCGGCCATCGCCAAGCTCCCCGGCGGGCGGCTCGCCGTGGGCGGTCAGGTCGCAATCGCGGGCCAGGCCGGCCGATTCATCGCCCTCTGGAATGGCTCGGCATGGGAAGTGCCGGGGGGAGGGATGAACAACGAAGTCCGCGCGTTGGCCGCGATGTCCAACGGCGATCTCATCGCGGGCGGGTTCTTTACCAGCGCCGGCGGCGTTCCCGCCAACCAGGTGGCCCGTTGGAATGGTTCGAGTTGGTCCCCGCTCGGAGCAGGCGTAAGTGGGTTCGTCTACGCGCTCCTCGCTATGCCCGACGGCAGCGTGATCGCGGGTGGTTCATTCACTTCGGCGGATGGTCAGCCCGCAAACCGCGTCGCGCGTTGGAACGGCTCTTCGTGGTCCCCTCTGGGTTCGGGTGTGAACTCCACCGTGAACGCGCTCGCGCTCATGCCAAACGGTGACGTCGTCGCAGGAGGTTCCTTCTCCTCGGCCGGGGGCTCACCCGCCACCGGAGTAGCCCGTTGGAACGGATCGGCTTGGTCGGGCCTCGGCTCGGGCCTTCAAGCGACCGGCTACACGCCTACCGCCTACGCCCTCCAGCCGCTGCCCGGAGGCGAGCTCGCCGTGGGCGGAACATTCGACGGCGCCGGAGGCATCACGAGTTGGTCCCTCGCCAGGTGGAACGGCGCTTCATGGTCCACGATGGGGGGGTCCGCCAGCAACCAGGTGGCCTCGTTCGCCCTGCTCCCCGGCGGCGACCTCGTCGCCGGCGGTTCATTTACCAGTATCGGCGCGGTCCCCGTCAATCGAATCGCACGGTGGAATGGCTCCGCGTGGTCCGCGATGGGCCTTGGTGCCAACGGCGGCGTGCACGCCATGGCCGTCGACGACCGCGGCGTTCTTGCGGTCGGCGGGCCATTTACGACCGTCGACAACCTGCCCTCGGCGTTTTTCGCACGCTGGGGCTGTCCGCTACCGCCCCCGTGCTACCCCAACTGCGACGCCAGCACGGGCACGCCCGCGCTCACCTCCAACGACTTCCAGTGCTTCCTCAACCGCTTCGCCGCCGGAGATCCATACGCGAACTGCGACGCCAGCACCGGGACTCCGACGCTCACCTCCAACGACTTCCAGTGCTTTCTCAACTCGTTCGCAACCGGCTGCCGTTGACCCCGCGAGCACAGGTGCGCACAAGTCTCACCGGCGCGCCCCCGCCTCGAGATCGCGATGCACCTCAGCTTTCACGCGCGCCGCAAAGGCGTCAGCGATGGGGCCGGTTGGATTCATGGTCAGCCGGAGGTTGAACCCGCCGAGGTATTGATAGTACCGCACGCCGATGCGCACGGGGCCGTCCCCCGTGACAGAACCCACAAATTTGAACTGCGTCGCGTACTGAGTTCTCCAGTTGGACACCCACCGTGCGTCTCCAACCTCGACCTCGATGCCGTCGTCCGACACGCCTTCGAGCTGATAGTCGCCCGGCGGCAGCCCAAGCTCCGTCTGCCCCGTCAGGCCGAACATCTGGGTTCGGTGTCCCGGTCCGAACCCCGGATCAAAAACGTCCCACCAGCACACGCCCCATTCGTGCCGAACCTCTGCCGGCGCTTCGGACACCATCGCTTCCCACCGTCCCGGCGCGAACGGCGGATCGAAGGGCATGTTGTAGAGTTTGAACTCCCACGGTGCAATCAACACCCACACCTGCCAGTCTCGAGGCGGAGCACTTGCCTGCGGGACCTCGACCGCCAGCAGGTACACCCCGGGTCGCACATTCTGCACGCTCCGAAGGTCCTCGATACGTCCCGCATACACATCCGTGCCCGCCGGTCCGCCCGCCGTGCCCGCCCATCGCTCCAGCCGAAACCTCGCTTCGGGCCACCGGAGCGGCCGAATGACCTCCGGATCGGCCTGATCCATCACGTTGAGGCCGAGCACCGCCATGTGCGAACGCAGCGCCCCGCACGACCACGCCCGCCCGATGCCGATGTCGACGTACAGCGCCCTCATCCTCTCGAGCGCCGCCATTCGCGGCGTTCGCGGGCCGTGCGCTCGCTCTTCCGCACGCATCGCCTCGCGCAGCTCTCGATCCGATTCGCTAGTCCTGCCCGCGCCCCCGAGCGCATACCCCAGAAGCTCGTGGTAGTTGGACCGCGTCGCTTCGGCGTCCCACACCTGGCTGCCGCGCGACCGCGACCAACGATCCAGCATGAGCCGGAAGTTGTCCGCGGCTTCGTCATACCGGCCGAGATTCAGCAGAGCCCGGCCGCGCTCATCCACGATCCAGTTCATTGAGGGCGAATCAACATCGTCGTCCTTCGCCCGAAGAACATCGAAAGCCTTTGTAAGCACCTCGACGGCTTCGGCGAGCCTTCCCTGCCTTTCGAGCGTGTGCCCAAGCCCGTACAGGGCCGACCCACGCTCAGCGGCGCTTCCGCTCTGCGCGCCTTCGATCAGCTCGAGGAGCTCCCGGTAGGCGCTCTCGGCCGCAAACAAGTCGGACGTGCGTTCCAGGTACCAGGCGATTCGTGCCACAGTCCGCCGGATCGCGCCGGCATGCCGGCTCGGGTTGCCCTTCAGAAACTGCAGGTACCGGTCGAGTTCCTGCCGCCCTTCCGCATTCGGCGCCGCCCGGATCTTGACCCAGCTCGCGTCGGCCGCCAGACGCCGCGTCAACTCGTGCTCCGGTCCCACCGCCGACTCCGCCAGCGTTCGTGCCTCCTGCGCCAGTGCCGCTGCTTGCGTCATTTGCTCGGCCGGCGGGCTGCCGCGGCACATCGCAACCGCTAGCTTGCCCAGCAGCGCGACGGTATCCACGTGCGTGCGGCCCCTGGCCTGGCTGGACACGAAGTGCGCCTGCCCAAAGAACCGGACGCTTTCCTCGTACAGGCCGAGATCGCCGTAGCGCTCAGCGATGTTTGCGAAGAGGTCCGATTGAGCGAGGAGGTCCAGCGGAGGGCGCAGGTCCCTGAGCGCCTCGTTGAGCACGCTCTTGATGCGGGCCGTCCGTTGCTCCGTCATCTCGTACCCAGGTCCGAGCGTGGAGAGCACGATCGTGGTCAGCCGCTCGGCCTCGCGCTTGCTCTGCAGCGCACGCACGAGGCCCCAACTCGTGCCCGCCACACCGACGATCAGGACCGCGAGCGCCAGGGTCACCCCGCCGACAAGTTCCGGGTGCCGTCGAACGAACTTGCGGGCCAGGTACAGGCGGGAGCTCGGTCGGGCGTCGATCGGCTGGTGGTGCAGGTACCGCTCGACATCGGCCGCCAGCGACGAGATGGACTGGTAGCGCCGATCGGCGTCCTTCTCGATCGCTCGCGAAACGATCGTCTCCAGGTCGCCGCGCAGCGATGTGTCGAGCGACCCCAGCCGCGTCGGCTCCCGATCCCGGATGATGCGAGCCGCCTCCGCGATGGTCCTGCTCCGTGTGTCCAGCGGCAAGCGCCCGCTGAGCATCTGGAAGAGCACGACCCCCATGGCGTACACATCAGTCCGCGCATCCACCTCGGTCAGGTTGCCGTCGATCTGCTCCGGGCTCATGTACGGCAGGGTCCCCACCAGCTGGCCCGGATCGGTGTGGAGCGTGGTCGCCTGGATGTCCGCATCGGTCACGCGGGCCACCCCGAAGTCAAGCACCCTCGGGTGCCCGTGCTCGTCCACCAGGATGTTCATCGGCTTGAGGTCCCGGTGGATCACCCCTCTCCCGTGCGCATACTCCACGGCCTCGCATACCTCGAGAAACACGCCCAACCGCTCAGGGATGCCCAGCTCCGCCGTGTATTCCAGCAGCGGGCGCCCGCTGATCAGCTCCATCGCAAAGTACGGTTGACCGCCCGAAGGTGTCGACGCCACACCCGCTTCAAACACCCTTGCGATACCCGGGTGCTGCAGCCGCGCCAGCACCTGCGCTTCCTGCGTGAACCGCTTTGCCATCGCCTCCGAGCGCAGCCCGGTTCGCAGGAGTTTGAGCGCCACGCGCCGTCGCGGGCTGTCCTGCTCGGCCTCGCACACCACACCCATGCCCCCCTCACCCAGCCGGCGAACGATCCGGAACCGGCCCAGTGTCTCGGGCAGCTCTTGCGGCGGTCGCGAGCCGCCCTCGTGAGGTGTGCCGTTGGCGCTGAGGAGACCCTGCAACGCTTCGAGGTTGACCCCCTCGACCATCGCGCTGTCGTCGAACCCGTCGCTCTGATGCCCATCCTGTTCCAGCAGGCGTTCCACCGCACGTCGGAGCTCCACCCGTTCTCCGCACCGCTCGTGCAGGAACGAAGCCCGCTCCGCGCCGTCCAACACCCGCGCCCCCAGGAACACCTCGCTGACCTCCGCGAAGAACTCCCGGTTCATGCCCCGCCCTTCAGCTGCGTTCTCAGCCACGCCCTCGCCACTTGCCAATCACTGTCGACCGTGTTTCGAGAGATGCCCAGCGCCGCCGCGATGGCTTCCCCCGTCAGGCCCCCAAACAGCCGGAGCTCCACGATCTGGCTCTTGCGAGGGTCCAGCTCCGCCAGCCGGGCAAGCGCTTCATCCAGCGCCAGCACATCCAGCCCGCGTTCACCCCGGGGCTGCTCCGCGGCGTCCTCGATGCTCACCCGCTGAAGACCTCCGCCTCGCTTCGACGCCCCCCGATGCCGCGCGTGATCGATCAGCACCTGCCGGATCGCCTTCGCCGCGACCGCAAAGAAGTGGTTCCGATCGTTCCACCGTGCCTGTTCCTGCCCGACCAACTTGATGTACGCCTCGTGGACCAGCGCCGTCGGCTGGAGCGTCTGACCGGCCGATGCGCCGTGAAACCAGCTCGCCGCAAGATGTCGTAGTTCGTCATAGACCAGCGGCAGCAGCTCCGCCGCGGCCGAAGCATGCCCATCCGACAGGCGACGCAGGATTTGAGTGACTTCAGGGGGTTGGATTGGGTGCCGCGACACAGGCTCCTCACGTGCCAGCAGTGTACAGGATTCTCGCACGGCGCACATCGATTCTGAACAGCGCGTGACGCGGCGGTCCGAGTGACTCCAATAGCAAACCCCCGCCACGCACGACCCCTCGTCCCCTTCCCCATCGGCCCGCATCAAGATTCGTCGTCTGTCCCGTAGAATCCACCTCCTCGGCCCCGTGGCGGAACGGCAGACGCAGCGGACTTAAAATCCGCAGTCGGGTTACACCGGCGTGTGGGTTCAAATCCCACCGGGGCCATTTGGTTGTCGCGGTTTGTGCCGGGTTGTGCGGCGGTTTCGTGTTCGCGGCGAACGTGGCCGTTCCGCGTCCCACGATCGCCATCAGAGTCCTCCGGGCCACCCAGTTCCGCCGAGCCAGACGCCGAGCCTTTCATGCCGTTGTCTGAACCGTTCCTGGCCGGGAGAGGGCAACGCTTCGCGAAATCGTCCGGCGCAACCCGGGGCGATTCTCCGGGCCACATCGGCACACTTTGAAAATCCGAAGAATCGGTGCGGGTGAACGGCCCCGATGACGTATTCCTCCTGGAGATTGTCGAGGCTGGAACCAGGCGATTGGACCGTGTCTGGCAATGGTGTATTGCCGGGGTCACCGCTGACTTCAGCTCGCAGGCTGACAAGGCGGATGAGATGCCACAAGAAACTGGGAGCGGTGCCCGCTCAGAGCGATCGCGTGGTCAGGTCCTTGGCGTCGAGGCGGTTGTGGCCGCGGCGGTTGTCGGCATGGGGATGACCGCGGTTTCGGCGCAGCAGTACTCGGTGCTCGCGCTCGGCCCTCCGGCCGGTGCAGTCAGTTACTCGGCAAATCGGATGAGTTCCGACGGTCGCTGGGTGGCGGGGACGGCAACGTTCGCCGGCGGGGTCACGCAGCCGGTGGTGTGGCACGACGCTGTCCCCGAGGTAATCCCGAACCTCTCAGGAACGGCGGGAGCGGCCTTTGATGTCAACATCGCAGGGCTAGTAGTGGGTCAGTCGAACAACCGCGGGTTCGCTTACCAAAGTGGCACTCTGGCGAAGCTGGCGGCTCGCCCGAATCTGGCCTCAACTGCAACTGCGGTCAACGACGGTGGTGTCATCGTCGGACGAAGTTTCTTTGCCAGTGATGGGACAAACAACAACGCGACTCTCTGGGGATCCCCCGCGGGCCAGGCCGTCAACCTGCGTCCATCGGCGCATCTCCTGCCCGGCAGCCTCGCGACGGAAGTGTCCAACGGCGGGGTTGTTGGTGGTGTGACAAGTTATGCCGCGGGTTGCTCGTAACCCGATCCCGCGCCTTCAACCCCAGCCCCGATTGGCCTGAGTGGACTTTCGGATGCAACGAGGCGGCTGGTTGGACGCTCGTGATCACCCCAGAGACCGCTTGACTTGGAGGATGAAACACACAATGACGTTGAACACAAACTGGCGCACAGGGACAACAGCGGCGATCGTCGCGCTGGCAACGACCGCAGCGCACGCTCAGTGGGCTGTCACCAACCTCCATCCCGCGGGCGCGACCTTGTCAGAAGCCAGCGGCACATTTGGCACTCAGCAGGTTGGGGTGGCCGGTGCACACGCAAGTCTCTGGAGCGGTTCGGCGGCCTCGTGGGTCGATCTCAACCCGGCGGGCGCCGGCGGGTCAGTCGGCCGTGGCATTTCGGGCACGCAACAGGTGGGATACGCCAACTTCGCCGTCAGCGGCGGCGCGCCAAATCTGCACGCCGGGCTTTGGGCCGGAACATCGGCATCGTGGGTGGATCTGCACCCCGCAGGGGCGGGCTGGTCGGATGCATTGGCCACTTCCGGCACTCAGCAGGTGGGATTCGCCAGGTTTGGTACCACCTTCCCCTTTGGCGTCTCCCGTGCCGGCCTGTGGAGCGGAACGGCGGCTTCGTGGGTCGAACTTCATCCCGCCGGGTTCAGCAGCTCCATTGCGTGGGGCACGTCCGGCACACAGCAGGTGGGACAGGTCGAAGACCACGCAAGCCTTTGGAACGGCTCGGCGGCTTCGTGGGTCGATCTTCACCCCGCAGGTGCACTTTCGTCCATCGCGACCGCCACGTCCGGCACGCAGCAGGTGGGACATGCCAACTTCGCCGTGTTTGGCAGCGCAGCAGATGTGCACGCCGGATTCTGGAACGGCTCATCGGCCTCGTGGATCGATCTGCACCCCACGGGCGCGATTGAGTCCCGAGCGACCGCCACATCGGGGACGCAACAGGCGGGATTCGCCAGTTTCGGAACCGATTACCACGCCGGCGTGTGGAGCGGCTCGGCGGAATCTTGGGACGACCTCTCCCTCGTGCTCCCGGGCTCGTGGGGTCGATCGATCGCCACGAGCATCTGGAGCGATGGGGCCTTCACGTATGTCTCGGGATATGGCTTCAACAACTCAACGGGCCGAAATGAGGCTCTGCTCTGGACCCGGCCAGTGCCGTCTCCGGGATCGCTGGGGCTACTCGCGATGTGGGTAGTAGCCGTCCGTCGCCGTCGCTGATAGCCCGCTGAACAGGATTGTCCCGTGGTTGGTTCGCGGGCAGGGCTTGGCCCGCAGCGCGCCGCATGGTGTCGATCTCACTCCTTCGGCTCGCATCACAGCCTCGCGGCCCCGTACACTTGGTCAAGGTGTCGCAGGGGAGCGATCATGTCCGATGTGTCGACCGGCAAACCGTCTCAACGTCCAGCCGCGTCCGCGCCGCTGCGCCTCCACATCGGCGGATGGGAGGTCCGCGAGGGCTGGAAGATCCTCAACATCCAACCCCGCCCCGGCGTCGACTTCGTCGGCAACTGCCTCGACCTCTCCCAGTTCGCCGACGGCTCCGTCTCGGAAATCTACGCCTCTCACGTCTACGAGCATCTCGACCATAACAGCGAGGTCAAGCTCGCCTTCGCCGAGGCGTTCCGCGTGCTCAAGCCCGGCGGCCTCATCCGCATCGGCGTCCCCGATCTCGAGGTCCTCTGTCGCGTCATCCTCGACAAAAAGCTCAGCATCGACAACCGCTTCGCCGCCCAGCGACTGATGTACGGCGGCCAGACCGACCCCAATGACTATCACAAGGTCGGCTTCACCTTCGACTTCCTCAAGCGATTCCTCGAGGAAGCCGGTTTCCGCGGCGTGCAGCGCGTCCAGTCGTTCGGCCTCTTCACCGACACGACATCCATGATCATCGGCGGCCTCGCCATCAGCCTCAACGTCACCGCGATGAAACCCATGTGACCCCCCGCACCCGTACCATCGTGGATGGAACTCGATCCGTTCTCTCTCGCCCAGCCCGACCGCTACAAGCTCCTCATCGGTGGAATCGTGCCACGGCCCATCGCGCTCGTGTCCACCGCGTCGCCCGACGGCAGGCTCAACCTCGCGCCGTTCTCCTTCTTCAGCGGCGTGGGGTCCGACCCCATGATGCTCCTCTTCTGCCCGGCCAACAAGGCCGACGGCACCGAGAAAGACTCTCTCCGCAACGCCAAGCCCGTGGCCGAAGGCGGCACCGGCGAGTTCGTCGTCAATATCGCCTCGGAGGACTACGCCGCGAAAGTCGCCGGCGCGGCCGAACCCCTTGCCTACGGTGAATCGGAGTTCGACTTGGTCGACCTGTCGACGTCCCCGAGCGCCGCGGTCAAACCCCCTCGCGTGGCGGAATCTCCGCTGGCCTTCGAATGCAGAACCGACCGCGTGATCCGCACCGGCCCCGGTGTTCCTTCGGCGGGGAACATCGTGCTCGGCCGCGTCGTCCACGTGTTTGTCCGCGACGATGTCATCAACGAGCGCTACCACATCGATCCCGCGGCCCTTCGCGCCATCGGCCGTATGGGCGGCATCGGGTACACCCGCACCCGAGACCGGTTCGACATGCCCATGGGCCGCAAAGCCATCGGCAAAGAAAAACCCCTGCCGTAACGCAGGGGCCCTGTGTGGCTGAGTGATTCTGTGCGACGAGCGGATTCAGCGACGACGCCGCGCGGCAACCAGCCCGCCAAGACCGAGCAGGCCAAGGGCCGAGGGAGCGGGAACGACCACACCGCTCACCTGCGTGCTGATGCCCGAGAAGTTGTTCACAAAGAAGTTGTTCACGTCGCCGATGTACAGCTGCACGATCGCCCCGAGATAGGGCGGGGGAGCCGGGTTGAACGAGAGCGGGATGGCGCCGCCGCCCGGCCCGTTGAACTGGCCGTCCTGGGCGCCGTTGTCCGTCCAGAAGATGTTCGAGAGCGAGCCGTTGAAGAACACCGCGACGCCGTTGCTGATGAACTGCCCGCTGATGTCCGCGTGGAACGTGTCGCCGTCGACGTCCGTGATCGTCACGCCGCCGCCGTTGCCGACGTTGCCCGTCCCCGTCGCCGTGGTCGGCCCGATGCCTGACACCACAAGCTCCACATTGATCCGCCCCGCAGCCTGGCCCGCGAGGAACGTCGCCGTACCGGGGCTGGGCAGGTTCACGCGGCTCACATCGCCCTGGCTTGCCAGCGGAGCGATATTCACGCCGAGGGCGTTGAACCGCGTCGTCGCCGAGTTGTACTGACCGTTCAGATCAGTAAAGCCGAACGAGAGAATCGTCGTGTCAGCCACCGCCGCGCTCGAAATCGCGGCTCCGGCCAACGCGCCCAGCACAAATGGATTACGCATCTCTCATCTCCACAATCACAAACGAACTATCTCTCTGACCTATGACCTGAACACCCAGAATACTCGCTGGCAGCACAAACACAACCAGAAAATGCCATTTGACAAGGCGATTACCACGTTTTTTTCGGCGGAATTGGGGACACCAATGGCGTCTTTCCGCCCTCGGGCGTTCCACCACCTACCCAGACTCACAAATGAAAAGACCCCCGGGCGGTGGTGGGTCCGCCCGGGGGGAGGAGGTGTGGGGCCGGCTTTTCTTGGCGGACGCCCGGGAGGCGTGTGGGCAGTCCGCGGCCGACCCCATCGGTGGGGCTGGTAAACTGGGCTAGCTACAGCCCATGCTGGCTCCGCAGTTCAAGCACTTGTAACAGGTCCCGCTCCGAACAGTGATGGTCCCGCACGTGTCGCAGGGCGGGGCGTCCCCGACGCTCTCCATCGCGATCGTGAGCGTCGAAGTCTCAACCGACAGGTATCCACTGACGCGTTCAGCAACCACTTCTTTCTTGGACTCAATCATCGTCGCCGCCGCGCGGCCGGACCCGGCGGTGGGCGCTGACGGCTCCTGGCGTGACCAGTCACCATCGTCCGCCGTGATGCGAGCGGGAGCGGCCTCGACAACCTGGTGATCGCGCTTCGGCGCGTTCGCGGCTCGGTAGCCGGGAATGAACTGCATCCCCATCCAGCGGAAGATGTAATCCACCAGGCTCTTGGCAAATGGAATGTCCTGGTTGGTCGTCATCCCCGCGGGCTCAAACCGCTGGTGGCTGAACTTGTTGACCAGGCTCTCGATGGGCACGCCGTATTGCAGCGCCACCGATGTCGCCGTGCCGATCGAGTCCATCAGGCCGCCGGTGGTGGACCCCTCCTTGGCCATCGTGATGAAGAGCTCGCCGGGAAGCCCATCCTCGTAGAGCCCGACGGTCAGATACCCCTCGTGCCCCGCGACATTGAACTTGTGCGTGATCGAGCGACGCGTATCCGGCAGGCGGCGACGCATCGGCTTGTGAACGATCTTCACCAGCGGCTCGACACTCGCCGCGGGCGAGAACTCATTGGCCACACTCGTAAGGACCGCATCGGAAGCGGCCGCTTCGAGCGGGGCCTCGTCCGACTCCCCCACGGCATCGCCCTCGTCGTCCGCCTCGTTCTCAACCCCGCGATCGCTGCTGGCCGAGAGCGGCTGGCTGAGCTTGCACCCGTCGCGATACAGCGCGTTGGCCTTGAGCCCCAGCTCCCACGACAGGCGGTATGACGCCGTGATGTCCTGCACGCTCGCCTCGTTCGGCAGGTTGATTGTCTTGGAAATCGCGCCCGAGATGAACGGCTGCGCCGCCGCCATCATGCGGATGTGCCCCTCGGGAGCGATGAACCGCTGCCCGATCTTGCCGCACTTGCTCGCGCAGTCGAACACGGCGAGATGCTCGGCCTTCAGGTGCGGCGCGCCCTCCACGGTCTGCGTCCCGCAGATCACGCGGTTGAGCGCATCGATCTGCTTGTCCTTGAGCCCCAGCTTCTTGAGCAGGCTGAAGCCCGGATCGGCCTTGGCCTGGGCCGGGTCGATCTTGAGCCGCGTCAGCAGCTCGTCGCCCACGGACCACGCCCCGAACGCGAACGACAGCTCGAACACCGACGGAAGCGACTTGCTGATCTTGAGCAGGTCCTCGGCCGTGAGCCCCCGATCGAACAACCAGCTTGAAAAAAGCTGGCCCTCCGTGGCCGTTCGCACGCCCGAGGGCATGGGGACATCCAAGTCCAGCTTTCCGAGAAGATACGTGAGAATGTCCGAAACGTGGGCGGGAGAGTAGCCCAGCGCCTTGAGCGCCGGCGACACCGACTCGTTGGCAATTTTGAAGTACCCGCCTCCGGCGAGCTTCTTGAACTTCACCAGCGCGAAGTCCGGCTCCACGCCGGTCGTGTCGCAATCCATCAGCAGTCCGATCGTCCCCGTCGGCGCGATCACCGTCGTTTGCGCGTTGCGATACCCGTGCCGCTCGCCTTCGGCCAGCGCTTCATCCCACGCCCGCGTCGCGTGCGAAAGCAGATCCTTCGAGTTCGCAAGATTGATCCTGCCGCTCTTGACCAGTCCGTGATCAATGGGCACCGGACGGATCCGCAAACTCTCGTACTTGCTGCTCGTGCGCTCCACGCCGTGGGCCGCGTGCCGGTGGTTGCGCATCACCCGGAGCATGTTGCCCTTGTCAGCCTCGTACCCCGGGAACGCGCCCAGGTGCGCCGCCATCACCGCCGACATTCGGTAGCTCCGCCCCGTCAGAATCGAGGACAGGCACGCGCACACCGCTCGCGCTTCCTCGCTGTCGTACGGGATCCCCGCCTGCATCAGCATCGCGCCGAGATTCGCGTACCCAAGGCCAAGCGTCCGGAACTTGTACGAAAGTTCCGCGATCGCCTTGCTCGGGAACGCGGCCATCAGCACGCTGATTTCCAGCACCATCGTCCAGATGTCGATCGTGTGCTCATACCCCGCGATGTCGAACGTCCGCGTCGCCGGGTTGTAGAACTTCAGAACGTTGATCGACGCCAGGTTGCACGCCGTGTTGTCCAGGAACATGTACTCGCTGCACGGGTTGCTCGCATTGATCCGCCCCGCGCTCGGGCACGTGTGCCACGCGTTGATCGTCGTGTCGAACTGCACCCCCGGATCGGCGCACCGCCACGCGGCGAACCCGATCTCATCCCACAGCTTCCGGGCCTTGAACGTCCGGGCCACCTGCCCGCTCGTCCGCCAGTGCGTGTTCCAGTCGGCGTCCTTGTCCACCGCGTCAAAGAACTCGTCCGGGATGCGGACCGAGTTGTTGCTGTTCTGACCGCTGACGGTGAAGTACGCCTCGCCGTTGAAGTCGTAATCGAGGTCGAGACCCAGTTCCTCCGCCTGCTTGGCCGTGTCCTTGTTCGACGCCTTGAGCAGCTTGAGCCCCTCGACCATCGCCTGGACCTTGATCTCCTCGCGAACCTTCCAGTTCACAAAGGTCTCGATGTCCGGGTGATCCATATCAAGGCAGACCATCTTCGCGGCCCGACGTGTCGTTCCGCCGGACTTGATGGCGGACGCCGCGCGGTCACCGATGCGGAGCCACGACATGAGCCCGCTGGACTTGCCGCCGCCCGAAAGCGACTCACCCTCAGCGCGAAGGTTCGAGAAGTTCGTGCCCGTGCCCGAGCCGTACTTGAACAGCCGCGCCTCGCGGACCCACAGGTCCATAATCCCGCCATCACCCACGAGATCATCGCGGACCGACTGAATGAAGCACGCGTGCGGCTGCGGGTGCGTGTACGCATCTTTCGCGGGGCCGACTTCGCCCGTCTTCGGATCGACAACCCAGTGCCCCTGCGCCGGGCCGTTGATTCCATACGCCCAGTTGAGCCCGGTGTTGAACCACTGCGGGCTGTTGGGGGCGCACATCTGGTGCACCATCATGTGGCAGAGTTCGTCATAGAACGCCTGCGCATCTTCTTTGGTTTCGAAGTAATCGTGCGTCTCGCCCCAATGCCGCCAGCACCCGGCGAGGCGATGAATCACCTGCCGCGCAGACTTCTCGGGGCCTGTGGCACCGCCCTTCTGGGCGGTGTCGGCGTTCGCTCCGTCACCGGGCAAAAGCCCGGTGCCGCTCTGCGGCACCCCCGCCTTGCGGAAGTACTTGCTGACCATGATGTCGGTCGCGAGCTGCGACCAGGTCTCCGGCACCTCGGCATCATCCATCTTGAAAACGATGGAGCCGTCGGGATTGGAAATCTTGCTGGAACGCTTCACCCACTTGACCGAAGCGAAGGGGTCGCGTCCTGCGACGGTGAACTTCCTGGTGATCTTCATACGGTCGCGTCCATTCCTCTGAAACGGTGATCAATAAAGAAGGCACGAGGCATCAGGCATAAGGCACGAGGCGGTCAGCCGCCCAAACTGCGAATCAACCCGGCGAGAACCATCTCGCACTCTGTCAGTTGATTCTGCAGCCGTTCGTGAATCTCCGAGTCCATGTGTTTGAAGTCCAGAGCAAACAACAACTGGGTATCGAACTGATACAACTCGCCGCGAGCCTGCTTGAGAAACCAGAGGTAATCCTGCGAGCTTCCCCGTCCATATCCGTTTGCGATGTGACTCGCCACGGAATACGAGAGTCGACGTCACGACCCCATCAATCCGAATCGCTCGGTCTCCGGCAACATTCCGGAAGCCTTGTACACCGCCTTGCCGAGCGCAAACGCCTTCTGCCAGGCAATCAGATCCCGATACGACTTGATGGCTTCGGACACGCCTCATGCCTAGTGCCTTATGCCTTCTTCTCAATCAACCCGCGGCAACGTCAACCCCGCCTGATCCTGGTACTTCCCACCCTTATCCGCATAACTCTTCTCACAGACCTTCTCGCCTCTCAAAAAGATGAGCTGCGCAATCCCCTCATTCGCATAAATCCGTGCCGGCAGCGGAGTCGTATTACTGATCTCCAGCGTCACCTTCCCGCGCCACTCCGGCTCCAGCGGCGTCACGTTCACGATGATCCCGCACCGCGCGTACGTGCTCTTGCCCACGCAGATCACCAGCACATCCCGCGGCACCTCGATGAACTCCACCGTGTCGCACAGCGCAAAGCTGTTGGGCGGGATGATCACGTGGTCCGTCATCTGCCGGGATGTGTCGACCTCGATGAACAGGTCGTCCCCGAACTTCTTCGGATCGACGATCGCAATCCCGCCGTGGCGCGGCGTCGGAGTAAAGATCTTGAAGTGCGTCCCCACCCGCACGTCGTACCCGTAGCTCGACACGCCGTAGCTGATCCGCCCCGCGCGCTTGGTGTTCTCCTCGAACGGCTCAATCCGCACGAGTTCCCTGATTTGACTGTCTGCGAGCACCGCCATGCTGACTTGCATCCCACTCATGTGCGGCTTCAACCCTTCGAGTCGGCCGCGGCCCCGTTCACCCGGTGCGACAGCACCGGACCGACTAGCATCCCAATACCAATCAACATCCTATCGAACTTTTCCCTACCGTAACACCCTGGTCCGCCCCGGCGAGGGCAGGACCTCCAGCATACCACTACCCATCGTGGTTTCAACACCCCAGACCACCAAAGAATGTGTCAATTGCGGTGGAAAGGTTGTCGCTTGTTCGCAAATTGCGGGAAAATGGGGGCTTACGAAGCGCAAGTTTTTCTGGCCTGCGCTCAGAACTCGTGAAGCCCGTCGCGACTTTCCACGCGGCTCTCTTGAAGCGGGACCCTTTCAGGGGCCATTTCCGTACACTACCGGTCGAGCGACAGGCCGGTGGGGGGCGTGGCTCGTAGCGAGGACATAGCCGTGAAGTTGATCCGGACGATGATGCCCCTCTGGGCCGCGGTATTGATTGTCGCCTGTGGGTGTGCCAAGAAGCCCCCGCCACGCGCCCGCGCCGTCCAGCCGGACATCATCCGCGACGTCCCTGCCGCTCTCCGGGGCACCATCGGCGCTGAAGCCTCGCTCACCGGCCGTGCAAGCCCGATTCTTGTCTCCGGTTTCGGCCTGGTGGTCGGCCTCCCGGGCACCGGCGGTGGAGACCTTCCCCAGCGCATCGCCGCGACCATGGAACGGCGGCTCGGCCAGATGCAGATGAACCGGGCGAACGAGGCCCTTGTCGGCGGGATCTTCGAAGGCAAAACGCCCGCTCAGATCCTCCGGATGAAAGAAGTCGCCGTCGTGATCGTGTACGCCGAGGTCGCTCCCGGCGCACCCGACGGCACCACCTTCGACGTCTACGTTACCAGCGTCAACAAGGGAACCGAAATCTCCCTCGAAGGCGGACGCCTCTACACCACCGAGCTCCACCCCGGCCCGCCCGCCACCTTCGGCAGCGTAACCACCAAGCCCATCGCCACCGCCCGCGGCCAGCTCTTCATCAACCCCTTCGCGCAGGTCGGCGAGGCCCAGGGCCTGACCCGCCAGGATGGCCGGATTCTCGGCGGCGGCACCGTCGTCAACTCCATGAACCTCGAACTCGTGCTCGACAACGAGTCCCACAGCCGCGCCACGTCCATCGTCTCCGCCATCAACAACAGGTTCCCGCCAATTCCCGGCGGAGAGCAGACCGCCCGCGGCCGCACCGCCCGAGTCGTGCACATCACCGTCCCGCCGACCTACCGCGATGATGCGGACACATTCCTCCGCACGCTGCTCCACATCCAGATCCAGCAGGGCTCGCCGCAGGAGTTCGCCAAGCGCTACGTCACGGCGATGAAAGGCCAGCCCGCGCTCTCCGACGACATGTCCTGGTGCCTCCAGGCCCTCCCGCAGAAGGCCGCCGTTCCTTTCCTCCGCGATCTCTACGACTCCACGGAAATCGGCATCCGCCTCGCCGCGCTGCGCGCCGGCTCCGCTCTCAGCGATCCCCTCGCCGCGCCCATGCTCAAGCAGATGGCCGGCGACGGTCCCGCGGCCCTTCGTTCTGAGGCCGTCCGTCTCCTGGGCAAGATCTCCGCCGGGCCCACCATCGACTCCGCCATCCGCGAGCAACTCAACGCCAACGAGCTGACCGTCCGCGTCGCCGCGTACGAAGCCCTCGTCGCCCGGTCCGAAGCCCTTGTGCTCCGCCGTCTGCGTGAACAGCACCAGGCCCTGCCCCCCGCGGTTCGACTGGCCCGCGCGGCGGACGAAGTCGCCCCCGTCAACCCGATCATGGAGCTCTCGGGCGAATCGCTGCAGGGCGTCCGTCGCCGATCCGTCGAGGGCAAGTTCATCCTCGACATCGTGCCCTCAGGCACGCCGATGGTGTACGTCGCTCAGCGAGGCCGCCCCCGCATCGTCATCTTCGGGGAAAAGGTGAACCTGACTCGGCCGACGGTCGTCTCCGCCTGGCAGGACCGCCTCATGCTCTCCAGCGACACACCCACCGACGACTTCCGTATCTATTACAAGTGGCCCGACCGCATCGACGACGCCGGCGATGTCATCCCCGGCCGCGCCGTCGCGGGCAAGGCCCCGGCCGACGTCGCCGCCCTGGTCGAGTTCCTCGCCCACTCGCCCTCCGTCGAAGACCCACGCCCAGGACTCGGCCTCACCTACTCAGAAGTCGTCGGGGCCCTGCACGCCTTCCAGCGCGGCGGGGCGATCCCCGCCCAGTTCGCCGTCGAGCAGGACTACGAGCAGGCCAAGCTCCTCGCCCAGTCGCGCGAAGCCCCCGTCCCCGACCGGCCCGACACCCGCAAGGACGCCGTCTCCGTTCACGTCTACGAAGTCCCCGTCGACCCCGCCAAGAAGCCCGCCGACGCCGCGCCCGAACCCATGGTCGTGCCCCTTCCTCAAACCCAGCCCAAAAAGTAGAGTGGCGAGCACAACGCCCGCCTCCTCGATATCCTTAACGCCCACCCGCTTCCCCGCGGCCAGGATGGTCGCCGTCCGGTACTTGAGCCGGGCCGTTTGTTTGACACGGAGGTCGCCTCGGTATGCGCCTAGCCAAACTCACACTCGCCGGCTTCAAGTCCTTCGCCGATCGAACGGAGTTCACGTTCGACGAGGACATCACCGGCGTCGTCGGTCCCAACGGGTGCGGAAAGTCCAACGTCGTTGACGCCATCAAGTGGGTCCTCGGCGAACGCTCCAGCAAGTCCCTCCGCGGCAAGGAAATGATCGACGTGATCTTCGCCGGATCCGCCGGCCGCAAGCCCGCCGGAATGGCCGCCGTCACGCTGACCTTCGAAAACCCCATCATCGACGCCTCCGCCGAAGTCGTCGAGCTCGATCTTTCCTCCCCGGACAACTCTCCCTTTCCCGAACCTCAGAACCACGACCGTCAGGGAGCGGAAACCACCAACGGCCAACCGGCGACGGATGCAGTTACAGCTCCCGAAGCCACCGACCAGCCCGAACCCCTCCTCCCCGCCAACACCACCGTCTCCAAGAAGCGCCGCCGCGGCCTCCCCATCGAGGCCGACACCGTCGAAGTCGAACGCCGCCTCTACCGCGACGGCGAAAGCCAGTACCTGATCAACAACAAGCGCGCCCGCCTCAAGGACATCCGCGACCTCTTCCTCGACACCGGCATCGGCGCCGACGCCTACTCGATCATCGAGCAGGGCAAGGTCGACGCCATGCTCCTCGCCAGCCCCCAGGAGCGCCGCACGATCTTCGAAGAGGCCGCCGGCATCGCCAAGTACAAGCAGCGCCGCATCGAAGCCCAGCGCAAGCTCGAACGCGCCCAGGCCAACCTCGCCGTCACGCGCGAGCAGCTCGCCAACACCGAGCGCCGCCTCCGCATCGTCAAGGGCCAGGCCGCCAAGGCCCGCAAGTTCAAGGAGCTCGACGGCCAGCTCCGCTCCACGCGCACCGCGATGGTCTTCGACCAGTACCACGACATCCGCGAGCGCCTCGACGCCCTCACCTCCAGCCTCGAACAGCTCGAAGCCGCCCGCAAGGAAGCCACCCAGCGCCTCGCCGAGGTCGAATCCGCCAAGCAGGAAGCCGAGCTCGCCCGCCACGAGTTCACGCAAAGGCACAAGGAACTCGACGAGCAGCGCCTCGCCGCCCGCCACGCCGAGCAGTCCGCCGCGCAGCGCAAGGCCCTCACCGAGCGTGCCCTCATCGACTCGCGCCGCCAGAGCGAGACCGACGCCGCCCGCCTCGCCGACGCCACCGCCCGCATCACCGAGCTCTCCGCCGCCGCCGAAGAACAGCTCCAGGCCATCGCCGCCGCCTCCGAGCGCCTCGCCGATGTCGAGCGCCAGGTCGAGGTCCTCGCCCAGGAACGCGCCGCCGTCCTGGAACAGCGGGCCGAAAAACAGTCCCAGCTCGCCGAGCGCCGCGCCGCCGTCGCCAATATCGACCGCGAGCGCGCCAGCCTCCTCGCCTCCATCGAATCCGACCGCAAACGCGAAGAGAGCATCCGCGAGCAGGTCAACACCGCCGAAGCCAGGCGTTCAACCGTCGTCGCCGAGCGCCTCCGCGTCGAGGGCATCCTCCTCGAAGCCCGCACCACCCTCGACTCGCGCCGCACCAGGCTCGCCCACGTCGAATCCTCCCTCGCCGAGCAGGACCAGCGCGCCGCCTCCGTCTCCAAGGGCCGCAGCGAACTGGCCGAGTCCGTCTCCGCCCTCGAACAGACCTTCCTCCGCCTCGACGGCCGCCGCGCCACGCTCAGCGAAATGGTCCAGTCGCGAACCGGCCTCGGCGATGCCCCTCGCGCCGTCCTCGCCGCCCGCGAATCCGGCCGCGGCTTCTCCACCGTCATCTCCCCGCTCGCCGATCTCATCCAGACCGACGCCGCCCACGCCGCCACCGTCGAAACCCTCCTCGGCGCCGAGCTCGAAGCCATCGTCGTCGAATCCCTCCCCGCTCACGAAGAGCTCGCCTCCCTCACCGGCCGCGTGACCTTCATCCCCCTCGATCCTCTCTCCCTCGGCGCCTCCACCCACGCCCACTCCGCCCCCTGGCACTCCTACCTCGAATCCCTCGGCGCCACCTCCCTCCGTTCCATCGTCTCTTCCCGTTCCTCCGACTCCCGCATCGACGCTCTCCTCGACCGCCTCCTCGCCGAAACCTTCCTCGTCACCGACATTGACGCCGCCCACGCCGCCCAGGAGCTCCTCCCCCGCGCCCGCTTCATCACCCGGGACGGCATCGTCCTCTCCCGCGGCCGAATCCACGCCGGCCCTGCGACCAGGGGGGGCGAAGGCGAAGCCTCCGGCATCCTCCAGCGCCGCATAGAGCTCGCCTCCCTCGAAACCGAGGTCGGCCGCCTGAGCGGCGAGCTCAACATCGCCCGCACCGAGCTCGCCGGCGTCGACGCCGACGCCGCCGCCATCAGCGCCAGCCAGGCCGAGCTCCGCTCCCGCATCGCCGCCGAACACCGCGCCCTCGTCCACGACCAGACCCGCTCCGAGCAGCTCGCCTCCGAGCTCGCCCGCCTCGAACGCGACGGCCGCAACGCCGATGAAGAGTCCCGCCAGCACCGCACGCGCCTGGCCAAGCTCGAAGAGGACCGCGCCCGCCTCCGCGACCGCGCCGAAAAACTCCTCGCCCTCCACGAAGACCAGGTCGCCTCCGCCAAGACCATCGAGTCCGAGCTCGTCTCCTTCGACGCCAAGGCCGACGCCGTCAACGAACAGGCCACCGCACTCCGCGTCGAATCCAGCAAGCTCGGCGAACAGCTCTCCAGCGCCCGCCGAGAGCACCGCCGCGTCGAGCTCGCCGCCGAGGCCGCCGACCGCGAAAAACGCGACCTCGAACACCTCGTCGCCCAGTCCCAGTCCCGACTCGACGAGCACGAACGCTCCATCGCTGAAGCCGCGGCACAAATCACCCGCTCCAGCGAAGAAGCCGCCCGCCTCGAATCCCAGGTCGCCGAGGTCGCCACCCAGGTCGAACAATCCGCCGCCCGCGCCACGGAACTCGGTGAACTGCTCAACTCCGCCCGCGCCAACGCCACCAAGGTCGAACGCGACTGGCACGGCCTCGAAGTCTCCCGCCGCGAGCTCGAGATCAAGCGCGAAAACCTCGAAGAGCGCACCCAGCAGGAGCTCGAGGTCGAACTCGCCTTCGAATACGCCGACTACAAGACCATGCTCGCCTCCGGCGAGGTCAAAGGCATCGACCAATCCGCCGCCGCCGCCGAGGTCGACGCTCTGCGCGAGCAGATCAAGTCCCTCGGCAGCGTCAACCTCGACGCCCTCGAAGAAGAAACCCAGCTCGAAGCCCGCAACGAGGAACTCATCAGGCAGGTCGCCGATATCGACGACGCCGCGGCCAAACTCACCGAACTGATCGAGCGCCTCAACATCGCCAGCAAGGAACGCTTCGGCGAGGTGTTCAAGACTGTGCAGGACCACTTCGGCGGCCAGAACGGCATGTTCCGCAAGCTCTTCGGCGGCGGCCACGCCGAGGTCAAGCTCATGCCCCTCGTCAAGGAAGTCGAGCAAGACGGCGTCATCAAGCGCATCGAAACCGACGAGATCGACCTCCTCGAAAGCGGCGTCGAAGTGATCGCAAGGCCCCCGGGCAAGCAGCCCCGCAGCATCAGCCAGCTTTCCGGCGGCGAAAAAACCCTCACCGCCGTCGCTCTCCTTCTCAGCATCTTCCAGTCAAAGCCCAGCTGCTTCTGCATCCTGGACGAAGTCGACGCCGCCCTCGACGAAGCCAACGTCGGTCGCTACTGCGGCGTCGTAAGAGAGTTCACCACCCACAGCCACTTCATCGTCATCACCCACAACAAGAAAACCATGCAGGCCGCCGACCGCCTCTACGGCATCACCATGCAGGAGCGCGGCGTCTCCACCCGCGTCTCCGTCAAGTTCGACCAGGTCGGCAAGAACGGCGAAGTCCCCCACCCAGATCCGGCCGCCAAGCCCGCCGATCCGGCACGAGCCCCGGGCACAGGCGACGGGCCCGAGACGCCAAGCGCCCCCATGAAACGCGGCCTAGCCAAGATGCGAAAAGGCCAGGCCGAACCCGTCACCTAGTGGCACCGGGCTTCCGCCCGGTGTTCAACAACCCGGCGGCGAGAACTTCAAGAGCCGGGGCGTGGCCCTGCACCCCCGGAAAGCGACCTCCCGCCACCATTCCATGTTTTTCTTCAGTTCTCGCCCCAACGGGGCGAAGGGATGTAGCCACGGGTGGAGCGCAGCGGAACCCGTGGTATCCGACTCCCACCCTCCGTCTTCGCCCCGAAGTGGCGAGGGAATCAAACTTCACCCGCCCTGACTCTTCCTCTCCCGCGCCAACTTCAACTTCGGCGGAATCGGATGCGCCGGTCGAAGCTCGCGCAGCTCGACCTCACAAATCAGGATCGCGTTCGCCGGAATGCCCGCCGCAGGCGCTCCATCCTTCCCATACCCCAAGTGCGGCGGAACGATGATCCGTCGAACCCCGCCGATACGCATCCCCTCTATGCCGTACCGCAGCCCCGCGATCGCCTCGCGTCGTTTGAGGTCGGCGGGTGGCCTGCCCACAAGGTTGGGTGGCATGCCTCTGGCTCTGCAGCGGCATGTGCTTCAATCCCCGCAGCCAGTCCCCAATCCCAACAATCTGCACGCATGACCACCTTCCGTCAGCACAAATGCGGTCCTAGCCCGATTCCCCCTTGCATCTCCCCCGCCGCGCCGTATGTTCCCCCACATGGTCGCCGCGGCCACATCTCCCGCCTCCACCGAACCGGACAACACCGCGTCTTCACCCATTCACCCATCCACCCCTTCACCCATTCTTTCCCACTCCCCATTGCCCACGGCCCAGTCCCCGCTCCCCTCCCTCCCCGCCCCCGATGAAGCCCTCATCGCGCGCTTCTTCGAGGATGAATCCCTCCACACGCTCCAGGACCTCTTCACCACCCTCAAAGCGAGCGCCATCGAGGGCGCACCCCCCGAGACTTTCAAGACCCTCCTCGACCTCTTCCGCTGGTCCCAGCGCGAAGACATCAAGCCCTGGCTCGACCTCCGCACCGAAGATCTCAACAAACGCCGCGCCGAGGCCGACCACGCCAAGCGCACCCTCGCCCTCAACCACCTCGAAGAGGTCCTCAAGGCCACCACCGACCTCATCGAAAAACGCCGCACCGCCAGCGTCATCCTCCGAACCCTCAACCGAACCGGCCTGGGCGCGCTCCGCTCTTCCAACCCGCGCCGGGCCTCATCGGAACCGCGCCCGTCAGCCACCCACCAAACACGCGCGGCTCCCAACATCAACTCCGACGATCCGTCCTATGAGTCCCATAGGTCCTATACGACCTATTCCTCCCCCGACGGCCACCCTCCCCTCTCGCCGCCACCCTCCTCCTCAGCACTCCCCCCCGACCCCTACGCCTCCCTCCGCGCCCAATACCAGCACGACACACCCCAGATCCCACCTCCCTCTCCCTCCATCGAGCCCGCCAACGTCGCGTTCCTCGCCATGCGCGCCGCCCTCCGCCGCTCCCGCCCCGCCTATCTCGCGGCGTTCAACGGCCTCCTCGCCAAAGGCGCCACCTTCAACGGCCAGCCCATCACCGACTCCAACTTCCCCGAGTTCCACCCCACCGGCGCCATCTCCTTCGGTCCCATCGGCCCCCAGAGCAACTACACCAGCCGCATCCGCATCAAGAGCGCCCACCCCCCGCACTTCCTCCTCACCCTCGTCCGCGGCGATGAACCGCCCCATCCCAACTGCTGGCTCATCTCCGACATCTCCCACGACACCAGCTAATCAGAGCCGAGCGGCGCAAGCCGCCGGTCCTCTCCGCGGTACTGGGTATTGAGT
>JBGANS010000033.1:0-8634 GCA_044222195.1 Phycisphaerales bacterium | reverse complement strand
TCGCTTTGCGCGACACTTCTTCGCGCTCCAGCTCGTTATGGACGAATGACTTGTTGTGCAGAACACGATCGAGAGTGGCCTTGCTGGTTAACCAAAGTTTGTGGTGGGCCTGTTCTATCGAATGGTGCGTTCTGAGTAAGGCGTTGACTTCAGATGCACCCAGAATGTCCGATGTCTGAAGACAGTGCGGCGACAGCACTCCGAGTATATCGTCTTTGTTACCGGGCGACAGTCCGACAGACGTTACAAGACAATAACGAGTAGGCTTGAGGAGGCGTATCTTGGGTAATTCCTTGCGTTTCAAATGGCTGAGAAGCGAATCAAATCCTGAACCCACGTAATGTTTGCATTGGATGATTGTTTGTGAATTGTCGGAAGTCCACGCTCTGAGATCGATACCGCGGTCTTTTCCACGCTTGAACGATTCGATCGGACAGGACCAATCTGCGCGCAACAAGTCTCTAATAAGTTCTTCGAAATCTACGTCTGACAGGCTTTTGAAGTCGTACCCGGACATGCCCTTTGTCCCCACCAGCCCAGTTTTTTCGACAGGTCGCGCCGCTTGTCACCATAGCAAGGGTTGTTTCCCACACCTATCGGGCGGCCGCCCCGACCTCCACCCTTACCTGCACGAACGTCGGCTTTACCCGCTTCTCAAACTCGCTCCAGTACTTGTTCATGATCGTGCGCACGGCCCAGTTGTTGCCATCGGCGAGGCCGCAGATGGTGGTGCCGGGCATGCTGCCCATGCTGGTGGCGATCTCGAGGGCGAGGTCGAGGTCTTTGGTGCGGCCGTGGCCTTCTTCGATGCGGGTCATGAGCTGGTAGAGCCAGCCGGAGCCTTCGCGGCAGGGGGTGCACTGGCCGCAGCTTTCGTGCTTGAAGAAGCGGGCGATGTTGCGGGCGACGGCGACCATGTCGGTGTCTTCGTCGAAGACGGTCGGGCAGGCGGTGCCGAGGCCCAGGACGTTGTACTTGCGGCCGATGTCGAAGTCCATCTCGGCGTCGAACTGGTCGGGGCCGAGGATGCCCATGGAGATGCCGCCGGCGATGGCGCCCTTGAACTTCTTGCCGTGGCGCATGCCGTTGCAGAGCTTGGGGTGCTCGACGAGGGTGCGGAGCTTGATGCCCAGTTCGAGCTCGAAGACGCCGGGGCGGTTGACGTGGCCGCTGACGCCCATGAGCTTGGTGCCGGCGGAGGGGGGCGAGTTGGGGAAGGTGGACTGGGAGCCTTGCTTCAAGAACCAGTCGGAACCATTTGTGATGATGGATGGGAGGTGGGCGAGGGTTTCGACGTTGTTGATGATGGTGGGCTTGCCGAAAAGGCCCTTGATGGCGGGGAATGGGGGCTTGATGCGGGGCCAGCCGCGTTTGCCTTCGAGGGCTTCCAGGAGGCCGGTTTCTTCGCCGCAGATGTAGGCGCCGGCGCCGCGGTGGACGTAGCAATCGACCTTGAAGGGCTCGTTCTTGCCGGTGTTGCTGCCGTTGAGGAGGCCTTTGCCGCCGAAGATGCCGTGGGCGTAGGCCTCTTTGAGGGCGTTCTCGAGGACGTGGGCCTGGTGGTGGTATTCGCCGCGGATGAAGATGTAGGCGGTGGAGATGCGGCAGGCGTAGCAGCAGATGGCGATGCCTTCGAGCATCAGGTGGGGGTCAAAGTCCATGAGCAGGCGGTCTTTGAAGGTACCGGGCTCGGACTCGTCGGCGTTGATGGCGAGGTAGCGCTGGCCGGCGTCGGGTTCCTTGCCGTCGGGGCCGGCGGTGACCTTGGGGAGGAAGGTCCACTTGAGGCCGGTGGGGAAGCCTGCACCGCCGCGGCCGCGGAGTGCGGACTTTTTGACCTCGTCGGTGACGGCGTCGGGCTTGAGGGTGAGGGCCTTGCGGAGGCCTTCGTAGCCGCCGGTCTTGATGTACTCGTCGTAGGAGACGATGTGGCGGAGCTTGGGATCGGCGTAAGGCCAGCTTGGGATGCGCTGGGTGAGGATTGGGCCGGAGAGGTTGGGGTTGATGGGGGTGTCGGGCATGGCGCGGGAGTGTAGGAGATGTGGGATGTGGGATGTGGGATGTCGGATGTGGGATGTCGGGCGGGGAGGCGGTGAAGGAGATTCTTGGGCGATTGCGCCGGAAGGGGAGGTGGGCGGCGTTCTGCTGGGGCAAGCCTTTGGGCAAACGGAGACACTGACCATGAGCGGGATTTTCAGCGTGATCGGGAAGGCGGCGGCGGTGATGGTGGCGATGGCGGCGCTCGGCTATGCGGCGCCTACGGAAGGGTGGGCACAGGAGGGCGCGAAGGCGGCGCGGATGTTGCCGCGGCAGGACGGGGGGCGGGGAGCGATCACGGTGGAGTTTGCGGGGGGGACGGTGGCGGAGTACATCGCGGCACTGAAGGAGGCCAACAAACCCTTGCCGCTGAACGTGGTGCTCTCGGAGGGAGCGGCGACGGAGAGGTTGACGGCGATCTCGCTGCGGCAGGTGTCGCTGGCGGCGGCGGTGCAGGCGATCCCGGCGGCGTCGGTGAGCGGGGTGAACTCGTGGCAGATCATGCGGCTGATGGATGCGCTGCCGGGAGAGGACGCGGTGAACGACAGCAAGGACACGGCGCCGGTGTACCAGGTGTACCGGATGCCGGGGCAGCAGCGGCCGCGGGGCGGGGTGATCCTGGAGGTGTTCAGCGTGCAGAAGATCGTGGGGCGGGCGGCTTCGCCGGAGGAGGCGGAGAAGAGGATCGCGGCGGTGCTGATGGCGGCGGAGACGGCGCTGCGGATGGACGAGCAACGCGCGACGGCGCCGGAGATGAAGTTCCACAAGGAATCGGGGCTGCTGATCGTGCGCGGCGAGCAGGCGGACGTGATGGCGGTGAAGGATGTGATCGAGCGGATGAGCGACGATTCGGGGCGCCAGGCGGACCTGGCGGCGCAGCGGCTGAGCGTGCAGCAGCAGATGGAGATCAACGTCCGGAAGGCCGAGCTGAACGTGAAAGCGATGCAGGACCAGGCCGACGTGGCGCGCAAAAAGCTCGCCCAGATCGAGCAGTTGGTGGCGCAGGGGACCGTCTCGTCGACCGAGGCCCTGGAGATGAAGGCGGAGGTGGACCGGCGGGCGACGGCGGTGGAGATGGCGCGGCTGGAAGTCGAGGCGGCGAAGGTCGCGGCCAAGAGCGGCGGGTCGGTCCCGTGGCTCTCTGAAATCCCCCTGATCCGTGGGCCGATCGGGAACCAGAAGGGCGGGGGCGCGGCGGTTGAGGGCGCGGATGTTGCCGCGGAACTGGCGCGGCTTCGCGACGAGAACGCGGCGCTTCGGGATCAACTGGCCGCGGTGAGCAAGCACCTGAAGGACCTGGAGGCCGCGATGGCGGCGTCGAAGGCGAACAATCGGAAGTGAGGTCTTGCGTGCTGTGGACGCGGAGGGCGCGTGGGCGAGTCTGGGACCGACGCGAACATGACGCGGGACGTGCCGTCCGATGAACGGGCGGCACGTCTCACGCGCGCGGTGTCACGAGGGGACCGGGGGGCGTGCGAGGAATTGTGCCGCGGGTGGTTTGACCGGGTGTACCGGATGGCGCGGGCGGCGACGAGGCGCGATGAGAGTTTCTGTTTGGATGTGGTGCAGGACGTGATGATGCGGGTGGTGAAGGGGATGAAGCCGCTGGAGGGTGAGCGCGAGCTGAAGGCGTGGATGGGCAAGGCGACGATCTCGTGCGCGATTGACCGGTTGAGGAAGGAGCAGAGGCGGGCGCGGCGGGAGAGGGAGGTGGCGGGCACGGCGCACTCCCCCACTGCTGACCACGCGGCGGATGGATCGCTTGCGGAGCGGATCGAGTGGCTGCGGGGCCAGATGGAGCGGATGGGGCCGGAGGACCGGGCGCTGGTGGAGTTGAGATTCGGGCACGGGCGGACGCTGGACGCGGCGGGCGAGGCGGCGGGGGTGAGCGGGGATGCGGCGCACGGGCGGCTGCGGCGGGCGCTGCGGGGGCTGATCAGGAGCGCGGCGGAGATGTTGCCATGAGCGCGGGTGAAGAAGGAACGGTGTGGGGGGCGATGGAGGCCGGCGCGGAGGATGCGATCGCGCTGAGCGCGGCCGGGGCGGCGCGGCGGGAGCGGATGATCGGTGATGTGGGGCGCGCGGCGGGGGCGAGGCGTGCGCGGCGGGTGGCGGTGCGCGGGGTGGGAGTGGTGGCGCTTGCGGGCGTGGTGACGGTGGGGATTTGGATGGCGCTGCCGCGGCGTGCGGGGAACGGTGGCGCTGCGGGTGGGCGTGGGGAAGTGGTGATGATGAGCCCGGGAACAGAAGTCGGACGAGAAGAAGTAGAAAAGTCCTTAGGACACGAAGCCCTCACCGCCGCGAAGCGCGGCACCTCTCCCGCAGAGCCGGGAGAGGGGGCGGAGGGGCGGGTGATTCGGGTGGAGATGGTGAAGGACGATCCGGGGATCGTGGCGCGGTATGCCGCGGCAGGGTCGGGCGGGCGCGTTGCGGATATTGATGATGCGGAGCTGATGCGGCTGATGGAGGAGATGGGGAAGCCGACGGGTCTTGTGAAGACCGCGGGGAAGGTGATGTTGACGGCGGAGATGGAGAAGAAGAGAGAGGGGGAGCCGGTGAGCGTGGGGCGGGAGGGGGATGGGGTGTTGAAGGGGTAACCCTGAATCTCAGCGGGGCACGCAACACGGTACCATGCGTCGTGTCTACCGAAGACCAAGAAGCAAAGGCGGCACGGTTGCTTTCCACGGCGCCGGGACCAAGCCCGTGGTACTCAGCCGGCTGGACGAGCCCCGGCGATTGTGTCTGGAAGAAAGATGCCGCCGGATTGGTCCGCTGTGAAACCCCCAATGGTCGCGAACTAGTAGCTTTGCCGATGTGCACATGGCTACTGGGGGCAGCGCCCGGAGAGATCACTGTACTTCGAAATGATGAGTACCTGGTGCGTGTAACGACGCACCGCCTCTTCCCGACGAACCGGGTGGCACACGAGTGCTTTCTTCCGACCGTTTCGGAGGCCTGCGAATTGGCGACGCCGGTACTGTGTACGGCGAGCGTGCCGACGGAAATGTCGTTTCCAATTTCCTTACCGGTGGTTTCAGGGTCAACCAGACTCGACCATTCCGATTCAGGGCGGTCGCGCGTCGGACCTCCGAGCGCAGCGACGGCGCTCTGCGTCTGGTGGCCGCGAGAAGGGCGAGCACGCTTCGTGCCGCTCGCGTGGTTCAACGAGGATTCCATGGATCTGGGCTATCAGTGGATTACCCGCTGCGCCCGCGACCCTGAGACGGGGTGGATGTTCGGCGATGGAATTCGAGTCGACCCGTTCGCGGTGGATGAGAGCGGCGAATTGCGCTGGCAGAAATCGGGGCGAGCGTGAGCCTGCGATGGCCAGCGGGGGTGGGTCTGTCGATGGTGAATGGTTGATGGTTGATGGCCACGGCTTTCGCCCGCTGCGCGGGCTTTCGTCGTCGACTGCTGGTATCCACGGGTTCCGCGACGGCGGGGCGCCGGCGCTCCACCCGTGGCTAACGGCGGGAGACCCGCTGCGCGGGTTTGCGGATGTGGATCAGGGGCGGTCGAATTGCGACGCGCCCATGCCGGAGCCGAGGGCGTGGGTGTGGGCGTTGGCGCGGGCGTTGGCGAAGGCGTTGCACTTGAGGCGCGCGTCGCGCTTAGTTGGTGCCGCGCGGGTCGATCGGTTGTGTCAGGGTGAGGGGGAAAGACTTTCCGGTGGTGGTGTTCATTTCCCAGGTCTGGTTGCCGCACACGATCCGGCAATCAAGGCCGGACTTGGAGTGGATCACGGCCTTGGTCAGGCGGCCGTTGTCCCAGCTCATATCAACCTCGAACCCGCCCCGAGCGCACAGGCCGGACACTTTTCCGGTCGGCCAGGCTCGGGGCAGCGCGGGGAGCAGGTGGATCTGGCCGGTGTGGCTTTGCACAAGCATCTCGCAAACGCCTGCCGCGGCTCCGAAATTGCCGTCGATCTGGAAGGGGGGATGAGAGTCGAAGAGGTTGGGATAGACGCCGGCGCCGCTCTCGCCGTAGATGGTCTTGGTCTCGACGACCAGGTTCAACAGGCTTTGCAGCATGGTGTGGGCGTGGTCGCCGTCCCAGAGACGGGCCCAGAAGTTGATCTTCCAGGCGCGGCTCCAGCCGGTGCTCTTGTCGCCGCGGGCCTGCAGCGAGACGCGGGCGGCCTCGGCCAGTTCGGGGGTGGCGGCCCTGGTGATCTGGCGGCCGGGGTACAGGGCGAAGAGATGCGAGACGTGACGGTGCGTGTCCTTGGGATCGTCCTTGTCCTGTTCCCATTCCTGCAGCTGTCCCCAGCGGCCGACCTTGGGCTTGAGCAGCTTGTCCCGCAGGCCGGTGATGTGATCGCGGAATTCCTGGTCATTGCCGAGCACATCCGCGGCCTCGATCGTGTTGGTGAAGAGGTCGTAGATGATTTCCTGGTCGTAGGTCACGCCTGCTTCGGCGGGTCCGTGCTCGGGTGACCAGCCGTCGGGCGTGACGAGCGTGCCGTCGGGCCGGCGCGTGAGGTGGTCATCCCAGAACTGGCAGACTTCCTTGAGCACGGGGTAGGCGGTGTTGCGGAGGTAGTCTTTGTCGCGCCCGAAGGCGAAGTGCTCCCAGAGGTGCTGGGCGTACCACGCGCTGCCGGGCGGGTTCCATTTCCAGAACGAAACGCCGCAGGCGTTGTTCATCGTCTGGACGGGCGGGCTCGTTGCTGTCGTTCCAGACTCCCTGCAGGTTGGCGGGCAAGGAGCCGGGGCGCGAGCAGCTGATGAGCAGGTAGCGGCCGAACTGGCAGAGCAGGGCTTCGAGGTTCGGATCGGGCGCTGCGCGCTTGGCGTAAGACTCCAGGCGCGCGAGGGTGGTCTGGGCGAGCAGGTCCGGAGCGGTGGTTCCGACATCGAGCGCGAAGCGGCGGAACAGGGATTGATAGTCCTTGATGTGGCGTGCGAGCAGGGCTTCCACGCTTTGCGCGGCGGCGGAATCCACCCGCCGGGTGACGAGCGCGTGGGGGTGCTCGCCGAGCCACTGCGTGGTGTGATCCTGGAGAAAGTTGGTGCCTGCGCTCAGGATCAAGGTCAGGCTATCGCTTTGCTCAAAGACAAGACTGGTGGCGGGGACGGCGATGCCCCAGGGGTTTTTGGCCAGGGCGTCGTCGGCTTTGGCTGCGAGCGTGCCGCTTTGGTTCCGCACGAGCAGCTGGGCCTCGTACTCGAAGCCGTCGTCGAGCTTGCCCACCGAGGTCAGTTTCTTGCCGTCGGCGGAGATGCGGGCCTGGTGCATGTCGGCGAGTTGAACGCGGCCGGTGAAGGCCGCGGGCTTGTCTGCCGCGAGGTGGATCACCACGACGCCGTCGGGGTGGCTGGCGAAGGCGGTCTGCTGGTAGCGCACGCCTTTGTACGTGTACGTCACTCGGTGCACGGCGCGATCGATGTCGAGTTCCCGGCGGTACTCGGTGACCTTGGCGAAGTCATGGCCGAGGTGGATGAGGACATCGCCGAAGGCCTGGTAGGCGCCGAGGTCTTGCTGCTCATCTGGCGGCTTGTCCGGGGCGGGGGCTTCGACGGCCGTGCGCGCGCCGCTCCAGAGACTGATCTGGTTGAACTGGATGCGCTCGACTTCGGTGCCGCCGAAGAGCATGGCGCCCATGGGCCCGTTGCCGATGGGGAGTGCTTCGGTCATCCATGCTTTGGCGGGCCGGTCGTACCACAGGCAGAGCGCGGCCGGGGCGTCGGACGGGGCGGGGCGCGGCTGGGTGAGCGCGGCGATTCCTGTCGGTGGTTCAAGGCCGAGCGCGGTTGCCGCGAGGGAGGCGGAGATCAGGAAGTGACGGCGCGAGACGGCGTTCGGTGGTGATGGTTCTCCGGTTGACATGCCGGAGCCTATGAGAGATTCACAACGGTCGCACCTGCCGGCGCGCTCGGCCCGGCTTGGGCAGGGGAATGAGTGGCGGAAAGGCGCAGGCAGCACAAGGCATGTAGGTGAGGTAGAACACGAAGCCCTCACCCCCGCGAAGCGCGGGGACTCTCCCAAGGGGAGAGTGAGCGGAAGGGGCCGCTCAGTGATTACGGCCGGACCGGTTGCGACGCGCCCATTCCCGGGCCGAGGACGAGGGCGTTGGACATGACGCGGGTGCTGCCGCGGGTGGCGGCGCGGAAGGTTGGAGAGTTGGCGAAGAGGATGATCTGGCCGTTGCCGACTCGTTCCTGGGTGCAGTAGGCGGAGTTGGCGATGCGGTCGGCGGCTTCGGGCCAGAGGAGGCCGCTCATGCGGAGGCGGAGTTCGTAGCCCGGGGGGGCGAGGAGCCAGCCGGGCTTGGGGGCGTCGTCCTTCTTGTCCTTGGCGTCCTTGTCATCGGATTTGGAGGAAGAGTCCTTGGTCCTTGGTCCTGCGTCCTCGGTCGGGTTCTTGACGTCCTTGGGGTCCTTCGAGTCCTTCTCCTTCGATAGCGTCGCGTCTTTCGCGTTTGCCTTCTCGTCTTCGGGTTTGGGCGCGGGCTTGGTGGAGGGGACGAACGCGCCCATCAGGATCGGGGCGTTGCCGCCGGAGCTTGGGATGAGGACGGGGTTGTGGCCGTACATGACGGGAAGGATGTCGCCGCAACCGGCGGTGAGCCAGTGGCGGTCGTCGGTGCGCGAGGCG
>JBGANS010000032.1:0-9022 GCA_044222195.1 Phycisphaerales bacterium | reverse complement strand
TGGTCGGCCGGGCGCAAGGCCCGCGTGATGCGCTCGCAGGTGCTGCTCTCCGACGCGATGACCGACATGGCCCTGCACCACCGCACGCGGTGAGCCATGGCTCAGCCCCACCAGCGCCGGCCCCACATCGCAAGGTTGATCATCGGCCAGGCGACCGACCAGACCTTGTGCGGGCTGTGCACCACCGCGGCGAGCGCGGCGTCCGTGAAAATCTCGCGGGCAAAGCGTGAATCGCGCACGAGCGGCGCGTGGTCGCCGAGCCAGCCCTGGAACGGGAGCGGGAAGCTTGCCTTGGGCCGGGCCAGCACAATCGACGGGAGATTACCGCCGAAGGCGGCCCGAAGCGCGATCTTCGTCCGCGACGCGCTGAGAGGCTCACCGTTTGGCCCCTCCTCAGCGGGAGTGAACTTCCGGCTCATCGGCAATCGCGCCGCGATCGCCGCGACATGCTGGTCGGCGAAGGGTGTGCGACCCTCGACTCCCGCCAGCATGGTGGCCTGATCGAGCCGCAGCAGCAGGCCGCCGAGGTTGATCTCGCGGCTGAACCGCAGGTGGGCTTCGAACGGCGACGGTTCATCGGCCTCGGCGGCGATCTCCTCGAACCGCGAGGAGTAGAACTCGCGCAGATGTGCGTCGCGCTCGGCCCTTCGCAGGCAGTCCTCGTTCACCACCGCGGGCTTGGCGCCCAGCGCGACCCACGCGGCGGCGTCCAACTGGAATTGACCGCCGCTCCGCCGCCCTGCCCCGGGATCGTCCGTGGCCATCGAGGCAATGTGCCGCACCGCTCTGTTCAGCGGCGTCTCGTAGCCGCCGAAGAGTTCATCGGCGCCCTCACCGGACAGGGCGACGATCCGGGAGTCTTCACGCAGGCACCTGGCGACCGCGTTGATTGCCACCTCGTTCGGGGTGCTCAGAGGTAAGCCTGTGGCCTCGACCATTTCGGGCCACGCCCGGGCGAACGTCTCGCGCGTCACCGGCGCCTCGCGGTGCTCGGTGCCCAAGAGCCCGGCGACGAGTCTGGCGACCGAGAGATCGTCGGGGCCCGAGGCGGCATCCGGGCATCCCGAGGCGTACGTGCGGAGGGGTTCAGAGGAATGTCTTGCCGCGAGCGCCGTAATGATCGTGCTGTCCAGACCGCCGGAGAGCAAGCAGCACACAGGAACGTCAGAACGCAGGTGCACGCGTACCGACTCCTGGACGGCCTCGCGGAGGACGGCGTCGGTGGGCTCGTCGGCGCTCGGCGAGTCGGAGCGGGCGCGTTTGGGGTCCTCGGAGCGGGCGGGCGCGCTTGCGATCGATTGACGGCCCGCCTGCCACCAGCGCCGGGACTTCACCGTCATGTCATCGCGCCGGAGGTCCACGGTGGCAACCGCGCCCGCCTCGAGCGTCCGGACGCCGGCGAAGAGCGTGCGGGAGCCCAGCGTTGTGCGGATCGTCGTCAGGTACGAGCTGATCGTGATGAAATCGGGGCGCGGCGTGATCGCGGGGTGCGCCAGAATCGCGGGGATTTCGCTGGCGAACACCAGCTCGCCCGATCCCCCGGTCTCGGCAGTCGCGTAGTACAGCGGTTTGATGCCGAGCGGATCGCGCGCCAGGAGCAGCGTCTGGGCATCCAGATTGATGTACGCCAGCGCGTACATGCCGCGGAGTCGCTCGACGGCCCGCTCGCCAAACTCGTCCAGCATCGCCAGGACGGTCTCCGCGTCCGAGTGAGAGCGGAACCGGTGCCCACGGGCCGCCAGCCCGGCGCGGAGTTCGCCGTCGTTGTACAGCTCGCCGTTGTAGACCAGGGCCGAGCGTCCGTCCGGGGAGAGCATCGGCTGGTGGCCGGCCGGGGACGGATCGATGACGGCGAGGCGACGATGAGCCAGGACCACGTTCTGGTGCCGCCACAGCCCAGCCCCGTCCGGGCCGCGGTGCGAGAGGAGATCGCGCATGGCGATCGCGCACCCGTCGTCGACAGATGGCGAGCGTCCGGCGGGCGCCACGATGCCGAGGATGCCGCACACGCCGGGAATATCGGCATGAGCCGCTCGAGGCGCAAAGCCCAAGACCGAAATCCAACCGTCAGGGCGCCCCGCACGGCCCGCCGGGAAACTCTACGAATGCGTGCGCGGCCTCACACCCAGACCTGGACGATGAGGTTCGGTTCCTTGAGCTTGCCGGTCCACTCCCCGATCGTGGCATTCACGAACTTGACCTCGTACTGCGGGTGAGCGTCCAGCCATTCGTTGATCTGCTGATCGAGGAACTCGAGACTTTCGCCCACGAGCTTGCAGTGAAAGCTCTTACAGTGAATCGCGCCGGTCCCGTTCACATTCGGCGACCGCTTCCACGTGTCCTCATGACGCTTGACGGAAAACCGTTGCTCGAACTGCGTGATCTTGTTCACCGGCTGCGGTGGCGGCTTTTCGATACGTTCGGGCGCGTGCGGAGCGCCGAGATTCCCCGCCCCCAACGGGCGGATCTCGGGACGAGCCACGGCAGGTTCATGACCCGGAGACGGCGTGGCGCCCGGAGCGTGGTGCGGGTTGTCGGGGGAGAGCGGCATGCAGGGCTCCTCACGAGAGAGCGCCCGCCGCCATCGCCACAACGAATGCGGCGGACGACTTGTTCACCAGAGCATAATCGAAACACGCCGGCCGTGGAACGATTTCAATCGCTCTCCGGATGCGCTCATTCACGGACAAAGCACAAGCGGCCGTCCGGGCTCCGGGCCGCCCGGAACGTCACGGCCCCGTCGCCAAAGTCCGCGATGATCTCAAGCATGTCGCCCGCCACCTCGGTAATGGCGGCGACGCCCGACGCCACGCGCCGCACGCTCCCGCGGTTCTTCGAAAGCGACCCTTCCAGTTCAAGGTACGCGGCCCGGTGATCGGGCACGGGCTCGGCCACAAACGGTGCGGAACCCGCCCGGTCCACACGGACCCCGACGCGAAACGAAATGAGCGGCGAGTCGGGCCGGGCGTATCTCTGGATCATCCAATCCCAGTGACCACCGCCCTCGGCCAGGTCGTGGCGCAGCACCACCGTCCTCAGGGGCAGGCCCCGGGGCAGGTTCGGACGGCTGAAATCGTGGCCGAATTCAGGCATGGTGGCGTGCGACCCGATACGATGGGCGGCCTTGGGTCGGCGTGCGAACGGATCGCACCCCCGGCCCGGGAACGGTATTCCACGGAGGACACCATGCTCCTGCGGCGAACCCTGACGCGATCCGGCTTCCCCACCCTCGCGGCACTGGCCGGCGCGGTCGCGATCCTGATGTCCCTCGGGTGCGCCGATCAGCGCCCGCTTCACGTCGTACGCGACGACGCCGACTGGGCAATGTCGCACGGCAAGTACGAGGTGGCGATCTCGGATTACAGCGAGTATCTCGAGCGCAAGCCCGGGGAAGTGGATGTCCGGTACGACCTGGGAAAGGCCTACCTCGCCGCGGGAGAGTGCAAGAAGGCGATGGAGGAGCTGAGCACCTGCGTGGACGTACGGCCGGACAACGACGATTACGCCGCGGCACTGGCCGCGTCGCTCTTTGCGTGCAACGAAACCGATCGACTCACGCTGTTCCTGAGGCGGCGCACCGCCGAACGCGGGACTCCGGCGGACTTCATCCTGCTGGGCACGTACGCGGCCAAGATGGGCCACCCCGACGAGGCCATTCAGGCGTTGCTCACCGCCGCGCGGATCGACGGCGGCAAGACGCTTGCGCCACAGTTGGCACTGGCTGACTTCTACGGCTCCGTCAAGGACCGCCCGAACCAGATCAAGCGGCTTCGCATGGCGCTGTTCATCTCACCCGGCAACGTGGCTGTGAAGACACAGCTCAAGGAGCTGGGCGAAGTTATCGGGCCCACATTGGCCATGAAGCCGGAAGAGGCGAACTGAAAGTCGCTTTTCTCGGGCTTGACTCCGGCTCACTTCATATTACTATTCATCCAGATATACGGATGAATAAGCGTCCAGAAACCCACTCGATCACGGACCGGCTCGCCGCCCTTGGGGAGGCGATCCGCCTGCGGGTGCTCTCCGTCTTGGAAGCCCACGAGCTTTCGGTCGGAGAAGTGGCCAAGGTCGTTCAGTTGCCCCAGTCGACCGTGAGCCGGCACCTCAAGGTCCTTTCGGACGGGGGATGGCTCGAACGCCGAAACCACGGCACGGCAACGTTCTACCGGCTCGTCCTGGACGACCTGGCTCCCCAGCAGAGGTCCTTGTGGATCGCGGTGCGGGATCAGATGGGACTGGCGGACGAGGTGGCGGGCGACGCCCTGCGGCTCCGGGGAGTGCTCGCGGAGCGAACTCTGGACAGCCAGGCGTTTTTCGGACGCGTGGCGGGCGCGTGGGACGAGGTTCGCAACGAACTGTTCGGCGACCACTTCATGGCGCCAACGCTCCTCTCGATGTTGCCACGCGGCTGGGTTGTTGCGGACCTTGGGTGCGGCACGGGCAATGTCTCGGAACTGCTTGCCCCTTGTGTCACCCGGGTGATCGCGGTCGATTCCTCGCTGGCGATGCTGGATGCCGCAAGGTTGCGGCTGGCCGATGTGCACAACGTCGAGTTTGTCGAGGGTGAACTCGGGCGGCTTCCGCTCGCCGATTCGTCGGTTGACGCGGCTGTCCTCGCGCTGGTTTTGCACCATCTCGAAGAGCCCGCCGCGGCAATGCGTGAGGCTCGTCGCGTCCTCAAACCGGGCGGGACGGCCCTCGTGGTCGACATGATCGCCCACGACCGAGCGGAATACCGCAAGACGATGGGTCACAAGCACCTGGGCTTCACGTCCGAGGCGCTGAGAGTGCTCTTCGAGGGCGCCGGTTTGAACTCGGTACACACACGCAATCTCCCGGGAGATCCTGCCGCGCGCGGGCCGGGACTGGTTGTAGCGACCGGGCAGCGGCCGACGGACGGTCGGGGATCGCGCGGGCCTGGGACATGAACAAAGAGCGGCCGTTGCCGGGCGGACCGGCTTCGGACCGATGGAATACGCCCCGAGAATCAAGGACTCTTTCGAACTGGAGATGAAGATGACGACGATCGCCGCCAAGCCCCGCAGCCCCAAGTTGACCGGCGCCTTTGACTTCAAGGTCAAGGACCTCTCGCAGGCCGAACTGGGCCGCAAGGAAATCCGACTCGCCGAACAGGAGATGCCCGGCCTGATCGCCCTGCGCGAGCGCTACAAAGGCAAGAAGCCGCTCGCGGGCGCCCGCATTACCGGTTCGCTGCACATGACGGTGCAGACGGCGGTCCTTATCGAGACGCTCGTGGACCTGGGCGCCGACGTGCGCTGGGCCAGCTGCAACATCTTCAGCACCCAGGATCACGCCGCCGCGGCCGTGGTCGTCGGGCGCACCGGCACTCCGGAGAACCCCAAAGGCACGCCGGTGTTCGCGTGGAAGGGGGAGACGCTCGAAGAATATTGGTGGTGCACCGAGCAAATCTTCAAGTTCGACAACGGACAGGGTCCGAACCTGCTGCTCGACGACGGCGGCGACGCCACGCTGCTGGTGCACAAGGGCGCCGAATTCGAGAAAGCCGGCAAGGTCCCGGCGTTTGATGCCAAGAACGATTCCGAGGAATGGGGCGTGATCCTCGGCGTGCTGCGCGAGTCGCTCAAGACGCGGCCCAAGTACTGGACCGGGATCATCAAGGACATCAAGGGCGTCAGCGAAGAGACGACCACGGGTGTGCACCGCCTGTACGAAATGGCCAAGAAGGGCACGCTGGCGTTCCCCGCCATCAATGTGAACGACAGCGCCACCAAGAGCAAGTTCGACAACCTGTACGGCTGCCGCCACTCGCTGGTGGACGGACTGAACCGCGCGACCGACGTGATGCTCGCGGCCAAGGTCGCGGTGGTTCTCGGCTACGGAGACGTGGGCAAGGGTTGCGCCCAGGCCCTGCGCGGCCAGGGATGCCGCGTGATCGTGACGGAGATCGATCCCATTAACGCCCTGCAAGCCGCGATGGAGGGGTACCAGGTCGCGACGCTCGAGGATGCGCTCGAGACGGCCGACGTGTTCATCACCGCAACGGGCAACAAGAACGTGATCTCGGTCGATCAAATGCAGCGGATGAAGGACAAGGCCATCGTCGCGAACATCGGGCACTTCGACAACGAGATCGACATGGGCGGCCTGTACGCCGCCGAGAAGAAGGGCACCGTCGCCCGCGTCAACATCAAGGCCCAGTACGACGAGTTTGTGTTCAAGAAGACGGGCCGGAGCATCCTGCTGCTGGCGGAGGGCCGCCTCATGAACCTCGGCTGCGCCACGGGCCACCCCAGCTTCGTCATGTCGAGCTCGTTCACGAACCAGACCATCGCGCAGCTGGACTTGTGGTTCAACGCGAGCGGGAAGCCCACTCAGAGCGGCCTCAAGTACGAGAGCGGCAAGGTCTACACCCTGCCCAAGAAACTCGACGAAGAGGTAGCCCGGCTCCACCTTGAGAAGATCGGGGTGCGGCTCACGAAGCTGACGAAGGATCAGGCCGATTACATCGGGGTGCCGGTCGACGGGCCGTACAAGTCCGATCACTACCGGTACTGATCCTCAACTATCCAGATGACAGGCCCGGCACGACGCCGGGCGACGAGGCCAAGGCAATGCGGACGATCGGCTACCTGTCGATGGAAATCGGGCTGGACGCCTCGATCCCGACCTACGCGGGCGGGCTTGGGGTGCTGGCGGGGGACACGGTGCGCGCGGCGGCGGACCTTGGCCTGACGTTCGTTGCCGCGACGCTGTTGTACCGCGACGGGTACTTCACGCAGCGGATCGACAGTTCGGGGCGGCAGACGGAAGTCCCCACCCGCTGGCGGCCCGAGGACTCCATGGTGCCGGTCGACGCCCTGGTGAGCGTGCCGGTGTTCGGACGGCGCGTGTACATCCGGGCGTGGCGGAGGATCGTCCGCGGCGTGCACGGGCACGAGGTGCTCGTGTACTTCCTCGACACGGACTTTGACCTCAACCACCCCGACGACCGCAAGATCACGGCGTCGCTCTATGCCTCGGGCTCGGAGCGCCGCCTGGCGCAGGAGATCGTGCTGGGGATCGGGGCCCGGCGCATGCTCCGCGCCATCGGACACGAGATCGACCTGTTCCACCTCAACGAGGGGCACGCGTCGCTGCTGGCCGTGGAGCTGCTGAGCGAGCAGATCTGCGTTAAGAACAGCAACACCATCGACGCCTCGATGATCGAAGCGGTCCGCAACCGCTGCATCTTCACGACGCACACGCCGATCCCCGGCGGGCACGATCAGTTCCCCCTGGCCATGGCCCGCGCCGCGGTCGGCGACCACCCGATCTTCAACCGGCCCGACCTGTGCGCGCAGGACGGGAACTTCCACACCACGCGCATGCTCATCAACCTCTGCGGCCGAGTGAACGGCGTGTCGCGCCGCCACGCCGAGGTGACCCGGGCGATGTTCCCCGGCGCCGCGATCACCTCGGTGACCAACGGCGTGCACACCGCGTACTGGACGTCGCCGCCGCTGGCCCGCCTGTACGACCGCGTCTGTCCGGGCTGGCGTGCCGACCCCTCAGACCTCCACCACCTGCTCGCCGTGAGCGATGCCGACATGCTCGCGGCGCACGCCGAGGCCAAGCAGGACATGGTGGCCCACGTCCGGCGAGTGACGGGCATCGCGTTTGATCCGCGCCGGCTCACGCTGGCGTTTGCCCGGCGCCAGACCGAGTACAAGCGCCCCGCCATGCTTCTCAGCGACCCCGCGCGGCTGGCTGAAATTGGAAAAGCCGCCGGCGGACTCCAGATCGTGTACTCCGGGAAGGCGCACCCGGGCGACGGGATCGGCCGCGACATCATCCGAGGCATCCACGAGACCGCGGCAAGAATGGGCGACGCAGTCCGCGTGGTGTTCCTGCCGGACTACGACATGGACCAGGCCCGGATCATCGTCGCGGGCGTCGATGTGTGGGTGAACACGCCCCGCCCGCCGATCGAGGCCTCCGGCACCAGCGGCATGAAGGCCGCCGCCAACGGGGTGCCCTCGCTGTCGTCCCGCGACGGCTGGTGGCTGGAGGGCTGCGTCGACGGCGTCACGGGGTGGTTCTTCGGCGGCGAGGGGACCTCCGACGACGCGGATGCGCGCGATCTCTACACGGTTCTGGAGAAGCGCGTCGCGCCGCTCTACCGCGATCCCGCGGGCTTCGCCACCGTCATGAAACACGCCGCGGCACTCAACGGCCCTCAGTTTTCCGCGCACCGCATGATCGCGGAGTACGCATCGCGCCTGTACTTCGGATAAAGTCGGACACCGACCATGCACCTGCTCGACCTCTTCAGCGCGCACCGAACGACGTTCTCGTTCGAGTTCTTTCCGCCGCGGTCGGAACCCGCCTCGGCGGAGCTGTTCGAGCACATCCGCGAGTTCGAGAAGCTCAAGCCCACGTTCGTGTCGGTGACGTACGGCGCTGGCGGCACCACGCGCCAGGTGACGCAGGACCTGGTGGTGCGCCTCCAGCACGACACCGCCCTGGACCCGATGCCGCACCTGACGTGCGTCTGCCACAGCGAGACCGAGATCGCGCAGATCCTCGAGAGGTACGCCGCGGCAAAGATCAACAAGATCCTCGCCCTCCGCGGCGATGTTCCGCAGGGCTGGACCGGCGGCGACCCCCACAAGGACTTCAAGCGGGCCGCGGAACTGGTTCGGTTCGTCAAGAAGTTCAACGAAACCGGCGTCCACGCCGACAAGCGGGGCTTTGCCATCGGCGTCGCGGGCTTCCCGGAGGGTCACCCCGACACACCCAACCGGCTGCTGGAGATGGACCGCCTCAAGGCCAAGGTCGATGAGGGCGCGGACTTCATCGTGACCCAGCTCTTCTTCGAGAACCGCGACTTCTACGACTTCCGCGACCGCTGCGGCCTGGCGGGGATCAAAGTCCCGATCCTGGCGGGCATCATGCCCATCACCTCGGCATCAGGGATGAAGCGCATGGCGGAGCTGGCGCTGGGCGCCCGGTACCCCGCCCCGCTCGTGCGCGCCGTCAATCGCGCGGCAGGGAACGACGA
>JBGANS010000007.1:0-237561 GCA_044222195.1 Phycisphaerales bacterium | reverse complement strand
CATGAGGTAGAGGGCTTGGTAGGAGAGGAGGGCGCCGAGGAATTGGATGATGATCCAGAAGATCATCGGAGTCTCTGGGAGGGGCTCTCGGGCGGGGGGGGTTAGCGAGCGGGGCCGAGGAGTTGTTCGGGGTCCTGGAGAAGTTCGATGATTTTCGCGAGGGCGAGGGCCGCGGTGGCGCCGTCTACGACGCGGTGGTCGCAGGCGAGACTGAGGGGGAGGAGATTGCCGACGAATATGCCGCCGTTACGGATGACCGGGGCGGGGCGGGCGCGGCCGACGGCGATGATGCCGACCTCGGGGTAGTTGATGATGGGTGTGGCGAAGCGGCCGGCGTGGGAGCCGACATTGGAGATGGTGAAGGTGGAGCCGAGGAGTTCATCGCGGCCGATGGAGCGGTCGCGGGCGGCGGTGGCGACGCGGGTGATGTGGCGGCCGATTTCAAGGACGCCGAGGGAGTCGCAATCGCGGATGACGGGGACCATGAGGCCGGAGTCGGTGTCGGTGGCGATGCCCATGTGGACGGCGCGGTGCTGGATGATGGAGGCGTCGTAGGAAGGGTCGTTGGACTTTTCATCGACCGTCGCGTTCATGGCGCGGAAGGTCGGGTTGGTGAGGACGCGGCAGATGGCGGAGGCGACGAAGGGGAGGAAGCTGAGCTTTTCACCGGAGGCGGCGGCGAGCTTGCGGCGGAGAGTGTCGAGGGTGGAGACGTCGGCCTCATCCATGACGTTGAAGTGGACGGCCTGGTTGACGGATTCGCGGAGGCGGGCGGCGATGGTGCGACGGACGCCGCGGAAGGGGATGCGGAGGGTGTCCTGGCCGTCGGAGAAGTTGGCGGCGGGGCGAGGGGCGGGAGTTGGGCGTGGGGGAGCACCGACTAGTGAAGGCCGCGGGGGCGCGGTGGGAGTTGAGGGACGGTTTTGGGGCGGCCTTCCCAAGTCGGTGGCACGATCGGACACGCCTCGGAGAGGCGTGCCACCCGCGGAGTTGCGGACGTCTTTTTCGGTGACGCGGCCGCCGATGCCTGTGCCGGAGATGGAGTCGATGTTGACGCCGAGGTCTCGGGCGAGTCGGCGGACGGCGGGGGTGGCGAGGGCCTTGCCGGGCTCGGCGGAGACGCCGGCGGCGGCGCCGGACATCTGGCCAACGACGGTGCCGGCGTCTTCGGACTCCTCTTTGTGGGCGGGGCCGTTGGAGAGGGTGGGAGAGGGCTTGGTGGACTTGGGTTCGGGCTTGGGTTCGGGGGCGCGGCCGGCGTCGCCGACGTAGGTGACGAGTGGGTTTCCGACGTGGAGGATTTCGCCGGGCTGGCCGTGGAGCTGGGCGATGACGCCGTCGCGAGGGCTGGCGACTTCGCAGAGCGCCTTATCGGTCTCGAACTCGGCGAGGGTGTCGCCTTCTTTGACAGACTGGCCGATCTCGACCTTCCAGGAGATGAGTTCGCCCTCGTGGACGCCTTCCCCGAGGTCGGGGAGGATGAAGTCGTTGGGGCTGGCGGTTGTCTTGCCGTGGGCCATTGGGGCGCGCTCGCGGGGGGTTTCGGGGGAGCAAGGATACCAGAGAACGGGGCAGTTTACGCGGGTGGGGAGAGTGGGGAGAGATTGCGTTGGAGGAGTAACGAGTGAGCGGTAGGCTGCGTAGGACGGGTACCGGTGCGGCGAGCGGCTGGACCGAACTCGGAGACCCCTATGAATCGTCGAGCATGTGCGGGATTGAGCGTTGGTGTAGCGGTGGGGGCGTTTGTCGCGGGCGCGGTGGCGGGGCCGCTGGACAAGGCGAAGGTGGGCGCGGGGGCGAAGTGGGTCGTTCACGTGGACGTCGAGGCGGCGATGAAGTCGACGACGGGGAAGTTTGTGGCGGAACATCGGGCGGCGCTGGACCTCGAACCGATCGAGGAGTTCAAGAAGAAGTCGGGGCTGGATGCGTTCAAGGACATCAAGGATGTCACGGTGTATGGGACGACGGACGTGATGGACCAGGCGGTGGCGCTGGTGCGGGGGACGAAGGCGGTGGAGGCGGCGGTTGAGAAGCTGATGGCGGAGGACAAGACGGTGGAGCGCACCGAGTCGGATGGGAAGACGGTGTATTCGTGGACGGAGGATGGGTCGAAGCGGTTCGGGCAGCTTCGAAAGCAGGGAGAGGACCGGGTGTTTGTGGTGTCGCAGGGGCGGGAGGTGCTGGTTGGCGCGCTGAGCGTGCTGGATGGCGGGTCGCCGTCTGTCGCGGGGCAGAAGGAGGGGGTGATGTCGCACGCTCCTCGCGAGGGAGCCATTGTGTACATCGCGGCGAGAGGATTTGATGGCGTGGCGCCCAAGAGCATGCCGAAGGTGCTGCGTTCAGCACGGGAAGCGACGGGCGAGTTCGGGGAGGATGCGGCGGGGATGTACGGCGACTTGTGGATCAAGGCGGACGCCGCGGACGATGTGAAGGACATCGCGGAGTTTGCGAGGGGGATGCTCGCGACGGGGCGGATGGCGACCAAGGGCGACGACGAGCTCAAAGAGATTCACGAGGTTCTCAAGGGGATTGCGATCGAGGCCAAGGGGGATGTGCTGACGGCGAGTATCCGGATTTCGAAGGAGCTGCTGACGAGCGCGCTGGACGATCTCAAGACCGAGCTGGAGCAGGAGAAGCCAAAGCCGGCGATCGAGAAGACGAGCAAGGAAGAGAAACCGGAACCGAAGAAGACCACGAAGAAAGCGAAGGACGCTGAGAAGAAGTAGATGAGACCTCTGCCGGAAGCCACCCTGGAGCAGCTGACGCCGGAGGAACTCGCGGTGTGGTCGCAGCGCGGGTCGACGGAGGCGTTTGCGAGGCTGGTGGAGCTGTTTGAGGCGCGGCTGTTCAACTTTCTGCTGCGGCGAGTGGGCCGGAGGACGGATGCGGAGGACCTGACGCAGGAATCGTTCCTTCGGGCGTGGCAGAGGATTGCGAGCTACAAGCCGCGGTGGCGGTTTTCGACGTGGCTGTACACGATCGCGACGCGGCTGGCGATCAGCCATGCGAGGCGGGGGCGGGTGGTGATCGGGCTGGGAGATGGGGATTCGCGGCCGGCGCCGGAGGTTTCTGAATCGCGGACGGCGGAGGGTTCGCGCGTGTGGAAGCTGGTCGATGAGAAACTGACGGCGGAGCAGAGGACGGCGGTGTGGCTGCGGTATGTCGAGGGGTTGGGAATCGGAGAGATCGGAGCGGTGCTTGGGAAGTCGGATGTGGGGGTGCGGGTGATGTTGTTCCGGGCGCGGGCGATCCTGGCCGAGCACCTGGAGCCGCGTGAAGAGAAGGCGCGGGATGAGGCGCATGGGGAGCAGGGGCACAGTGATCAGGCCGCCGTGCCGGAGATTCGGCGAAAGGTCGCCGGAGGTGTTCGATGAGTGATGTCCAGCAAAGAGTTGAAGAGATGTTTGTGGATCGTGCGGGCGTGCCGTGGGAAGTGCCGCCCGGGGGGCTTCGTGAGCGGACGCTTGCGGCGCTGGCGGAGACGCAGCGGCGGCCGTTGATCTTCCACAAGCGTGTGTGGGTGCCGCTCACCGCGGCGGCGTGCGCGGTGTTGGCGACGGGAACGGTGGTGCTGCTGCGGGGCGAGGGGGAACCGGCGCTGCGGGCGGATGTGAAACTTGATCCGGGTCGGCTGCTTGCTCCGGCGCTGTCGCGGCTGGCGTCGTCGGCGGAGCAGTCGTTTTCGTCGGACGCGAAGGAGCTGCTGGAAGATACGAAGGGGTTGACGCGGCGGGTGCTGGCGCAGTTGCCGTTTACGGGGGGGAGGTAGGATTGGCAAGTCGGTGGGGCCGTCCAAAGATTTCTGAAGCTCGGCGATCGCATCGAGCGGTGTCCGCTCCGGTACAAGGCAGGACATGTACGAGCTGGCGGAACAACCTGGGTCGCCCCGTCCTCCCGGGCGAGGACCAGCGCCCTGGGTTTCCCACGCTTCTGCCGCCGCGGGGCTGATGTTGCTCTTCATTGCCGGTTGCTACGCCGGCTTCGGCGCCGACCTGTCGCGGGACTGGAAGTTTTCTTCGTTCATGCACATCAGCAAGCACCAATCAGAGTGGGCGATGCTGGGGCTGGTGCAGTTCTGGCTGATGCTTATCCCGGGTGTGGGTTTGGCATCGCGTTTCAAGTTCGCGTGGTATGTCGTCGCCGTGGCGGCGGGGTTTGCGCTGTGGTTGCTTTTGTCGTGGGCGGGTTTAGGGCTGGATCAGGTTGCTCCCTTGCCGCGGCGGGCGGGGATGATCACGTGGACTCTGTTTGCCACGGGGCTGTTGACGTTTCTGATGCGGAAGTGGAATGAGTGAGGGTGGAGATGAGAGGTGCCGCGGGCATCAAGAACGTTGGAGTCGTACAAGACGTGTCGGCCGACGATGCGAGCCCGTCCGGGAAGGCTCTGGCGTCTCGGGCCCGAGGGATCCGCCGTGGAGTTTCGGGGTGACGCGGTGAAGTTCGCTGCGGGGCCGAGAACGGTCTGTCGGGCGGGTCTAAGGCGCCCAGACATTGGCGACGGACTTGTGTTCGTGGACGGGGACGCGGTCGCCATTGGCGGAGGCGCCGTTGAGGTGCATCTTTCCGCTGCTGAGGCCCGGGAAGTGCTCGCCCTGCCAGGACTTCGGATAGTTGGGATCGTCGAGGTCGAGCGCGGCCTTGGTGGGGTGGAGGGGGCGGAAGGTGTCGCACATGACGGCGAGCTCGCCGGTGTAGGTGGCGGAGAGGGAGGCCTCGATTGTGCCGGGATGCGGGCCGTGGGGGATGCCCTGGGGGTGGGCGGTGAGTGAGCCGACCTCGATGCCCTTGCGCGAGCCGAAGTTGCCTTCGACGTAGTAGAGGACTTCATCGGAGTCGAGGTTGGAGTGGTTGTAGGGGACCTTGATGGCCTGGGGGTGATAGTCGAGCATGCGCGGGCAGAACGAGCAGATCACGAAGTTGTGGGCTTCGAAGGTCTGGTGGATGGGCGGGGGCATGTGGAGCTTGCCGGTGATGGGGGAGAAGTCGTCGATGTTGAAGATGTAGGGGTAGTAGCAGCCGTCCCAGCCGACGACATCGAGGGGGTGGTAGTGGTAGGTGTAGGAGTGGATGAGGTCGCGGGCCTTGATGCGGACTTCGAAGTCGCCCTTTTCATCCCAGGTGAGCGGAGCCTCGGGGAGGACGAGGTCTCGCTCGCAGTAGGGGGAGTGCTCGAGGAACTGGCTGGTGGCCTTGCTGATGTAGCGCGGCGGGGGGGAGATGTGGCTGCCGTTGCACGTTTCGATGAGGAGGAACTTGCCGAAGGGCATGTCGGCGATGGGTGGGCCGCCGTCGGCGGGTTTGCCGTCGGGACCGTTCTGGCGCTTGTCCCAGATCATGATGTAGATGACGCCCTTGGGGATGACCAGGTAGTCCTTGGGCCCGAACTTGAGCGTGCCCATCATGGTGTGGCAGACGCCCGAGCCGAAGTGGATAAAGATGCACTCATCGCCCTGGCCGTTCTTGAAGTGGTACTTCATCTGCTCGGCGGGATTGCAGACCGCCATTTCGCAGTCGGGGTTTCCGAAGAGCACGACGCGGCCGGTGACACTGTCGCCCTTGGGCTTGAGAGGTGCGGACTTCACGTGCCGCATGCGCATGATTTCGGTTTCGAGGTACTGGACCTTGGTCGAGTACTGCGGCGTCCATCCGTAGACCTGGGTCGGCGGGTGGATGTGGTACATGGTCGAGGTCGGGCCGGAGAAGCCTTCGGTGCCGAAGAGCTCTTCGGAATAGAGGCACCCGTCGGGGCGGCGGAACTGCACGTGGCGCTTGCGGGGAAGCAGGCCGAGCTTGGTGTAATACGGCATCGCGACTCTCCAGAGGTCCGGGCGAGGGATGGTAGACTCGCGGCCGGGGGCGGCGGCCGGTTGAGCCCGCGTCCCGGAGGGTTGCATGATCCGAGTTGCTGCGTGGGTGTGGGTGTCGGGCGCGATTGCGGGGGTGCTGGGCGGGTGCTTTTCGTACACGCCGGCGAAGAGCGATCGGCTGGCGAATCCCGAGGTGCAGGTTGTGCCGCTGGAGCTACCGACGCCGGACGTGGCGCCGCTGGAAGCGCTGCAGGCGCGGACTCCGGAACGGATCAGCCGGTGGACATTGGCGCCGGGGCGGACACTGGAGAGCATCACCGATGAACAGGCGAGGCAACTCGCGGTGGAAAATCGGTTTACGGTCACATTGAACGAGGTGATCGAGGGGACGCTGGTGCGGACGGTTCGGGTTGAGGACGATGTGCTGGACTTTGCGTCGGTGTTCAGCGGGTTCGTTCCGTCGGGGCGGGTTCTGACGGAGCGGAGTGTCCAATCCGGGTCGTGGCGGCTGACCCAGGAAGAGGCGGCGCACTTCCGGAAGACTCTGGACGCCATCTGGCAGGGGAAGGGGATTGTCTCGAACCCGGTGCTGGATGAGGTGGCGATCGAATCGGGGATCCCGTTTCGAGTGCCGCCAAAGGCGCCGGACCAGTGCCGCGGGATTGCGCTGCACTTGTGGGCTCTGGCGGGGAATGAGTATGAGCGGCGCGTGGCGGAGGTGCTGGAGAAGGATGGGTGGCTGGTGGTGGACCTGAAGCCGAGCACGAATGCCGCGCCGGCGGTGTCGGCGGATGCGGTGGACCGGATCCTGGCGCTGGAGGCGGAGCAGCGGGCGGCGGGGCTGGAGCTGCCGCGGATGGAGAAGGGGGAATCGGGGCGGGCCTACCAGGCGCGGCTGACGAACTCGCCGGCGTATCGGCGGCAGCTGCAACTCTCGAAAGACATGCTTGAGTTGAGGAACCCGGCGGTGACGGTGTGCGATGAGGGCGGGGTCGCGGCGGCGGCGGAGGTGTTTGGGAAGCGGGTTGATGCGGCTCTGGCGGACAACGCGCGGGCCGCGAAGGCGGTGATGGTTCTGACGCGGCGGCTGCATCCGCAGTTGGCGAGTGCGCCTGTCGTGGTGATCGGGTTCTCAGCGGGGGCGATTTCGACGCCGACGGTGGCGGCGGCGGTGAGGCCGGATGCGGTGGTGATCATCGGTGGAGCCTCGAACGCGATGGGGATCGCGATGGGGAGCGAGCTCACCAAGGGGGGAGTGCGGGTCACGTGCGCGGGGAGAGCGCCTTCACGAGAACTTGTTCAGAAGTTGTGCGAGGCGTTTCCTGGGCACTCGAAGCTGGATGCGTACCACACGGCGCCGATGCTGAAGAGCATTCCGGTGCTCGTGGTGGATGCGGGAATGGACACGTGGGTGCCGTCGAAGTATGGGCAGGAGCTGTATGAGCGGTTGGGAATGCCGGATCGGTTGCATATGGCACTTGGCGGGCATGGGATGCTGTTTTACTTTCTGCCGGGGCAGGCGGACCGGATATCGAAGTGGATGGCGAAAGCGGTCTTGAAGGGGCCATAAGGGGCATGGCCGACCCGGTAACTCCCTCAGTTTGCGGGGAAACTCCGTATCCGATTGACGCGGTGGAAGGGTCGGGTAGGCTCTGACGAGAGCGGTTTTTGGCAAGAATCCACCTGAAGCGTGGACATGGTGTAGTCATGGCCGGGGCGGCGGAACGATGAGGTCGAAGCGAATCAATCTCGTGGTGCTGAGCTCGATCGCCGGGTGCGCGATGTCGTTGCGGGTGGGGATGGCCCAGGATGCGCCGGTTTGGGCAAGAACGCTCGTCGCTCCGGCAAACGCTCTGGTTGTCAAGGCGGCGGTGGGGCTTGTCGGACCCGAACTGAAGGCTGGGGTGATTCCGTCGGTTCGTCTGGGCGCCGTTGACGTGGAGGCTCTTGTGCACGAAGACCGTGACGCCGCGGCGCGAGGGGAGGCGGCGCTGCGGTATGGGCTTGGGAGGGATGTGCGAGTCGGCGGGGAGCATGGGGCGTGGGTGGGGGTCGATGGTTCGGCCGGGGGCGGTGCGGCTTGGATCGTGGAGATTGTGTCACCGGGAGCGAAGGGAATTCGGGTTCACCTGGCGGACCTGGCCTTGCCGGTGGGGGCGAGCGTGTGCGTCTATTCGCCGGATGATCCGGCGGATGTGGCGGGGCCGTATGAAGGAAAGGGGCCGTATTCGACGGGCGAGTTCTGGACACCGACGCGGCGAGGGGAGCGGGTGTGGGTGGAGTGCCGGTATGAGCCCGGCGTGGATGCCGGGAGGGCCGGAACGCCGCGGGTGGATCGGATTCAGCACGTGTATCGTGACCCGACGCGTGGGTTGACGGACCAGGGGTGCTACGACGATGTGGCGTGCCAGGCGGCGTGGCTGACGACGGCGAAGGCGTGCGCGGGGATCGGGTTCATCGCACAGAACAGCCTGTTCTGCTCGGGGCAGCTGGTCAACACGGTTGCGAATGATCAGACGCCGTACTTCCTGACATCGAACCAGTGCGTGAACTCGAACGCGATCGCGCAGACGTGCGAGGTGATGTTTGACTATTTCACGTCGCAGTGCAACGGGGTTCCGCCGTCGCTGGCGTCGGTGCCGCGGGCGGCGGGGTGTACCTTGCAGTGGGGCTCGGCGTGGGCGGACGGGACGCTGCTGATGATCGACGGGTCGCTGCCGGCGGGGCGCGTGTGGGCGGGGTGGAGTTCCGCGGCGGTGAGCGATGGCTCGCCGGTGGCGGGGATTCACTTTCCGGAGTCGGAACCGGGGCGGATCAGCGTGGGGACCAAGGGGTCGAACGTGGGGTGCGGGGGGAGCGGGCACATCCGCGGCACCTGGGTGAGCGGGCCGACGGGGCCGGGCTCGGCGGGAGGTGGGTTGTTTTTCGCGCACGGCAATCGGGAGCTGGTGGGGTTGATCTCATGCGGGTCGTCCTCGTGCGCGACGCTGGCGGGCAACGACTGCGGTTCGATGAACGCGATGTATCCGGGGCTTGCTGTGCTGCTGAACGCGGGGGCCGACGACGCGTTCGAGCCCAACGACACGTGCGCGAATGCGAGGGTGATCGGGGCGGGGGTGTGGAACTCGCTGGTGGTGAAGAGCACGAGCGAGGACTGGTATCGGATCGATGCAGCGCCCGGGAGCACGGTGGCGGCGCAGGTGTCGTTTGCTCATGCGAACGGGGATATCGACGTTGAACTCCGCACGGGGTGTGCGGGGCCGGTGGTGTCGTCATCGACGGGCCAGACCGGGGTGGAGTCGGTTGCGTGGACGAATACGTCGGGCATGACACAGACGGTGTACCTGCACGTGTACCTGGCGTCGGACACCCGCAACACGTATTCCGCGGTGATCACGAACGGGGTTCCTCCCGGGCAGGGCGCGTGCTGTTCACCGACGGGTGCGTGCAGCGTGACGACGGCGGGCTCGTGCGCGGCGGCGGGAGGTGTGTACGCGGGTGATCTGCGTACGTGCGAGCAGGCGTGCGGGGTGGCGGCGTACTCCGGGCCGATGGTCGGCATCGCCGACGGGACGGGGCTTTCGGGGTGCGGTGCGGCGGCGGTGGGGCAGGTTGAAGTGCGGGACTCATTTGTGGTCGCGGGCGTTGGCGTCGGGGTGCGAATCACTCACCCGTACCAGGGCGATCTGAAGTTCTGGCTCAAGCATGAGAACACCGGCACGGCCGTGATGCTGGTGGATCGGCCGGGCGTGCCGCAGTCGCCGTTTGGGTTTGCCAACGACAACTACGGGGCGAGCCTGACGAACATGTTCATCGCGCTGGATGGGGCGGCGCTTCGCTATGACACGCCGGTGGTCGGGATCGACAATGTGTCGGGCCCGTGGAAGCCGGAGGGCTCGCTCGGCGCGTTTGCGGGAGAGGATGCGGCGGGAACGTGGACCCTGTCGGTCCAGGACTGCGCGATGGGGGAGACGGGGTCGGTTGTCGGCTTCGCGCTGGTGTTCGCGAAGGACCAGCCGCCGTGTTACGCGAACTGCGACGGGTCGTCGCTCGCTCCGGTGCTTACGGCCAACGATTTTCAGTGCTTTATCAACCGATTTGCGGCCGCGAGCTCCATGGCGAACTGCGACGAATCGACATCGATGCCCAACCTCACGGCGAACGACTTTCAGTGTTTCATCAACGCGTTTGCGGCGGGATGCCCGTAGCGACCGTCGCGATGACTCAGCAACGGAACATGGCGTGCTCGATCCCTGCGACGAGCGTGTGCAGGATGAGCATGTGGAGTTCCTGGATGCGCTCGCTGGAGTCGCCGGGGACGATGATCTCGTGCGTGCAGGCGCCCTTGAGCGCTCCGCCGCCTTTGCCGAGGAGAGCGATGGTGGTCAGGCCTTGTTCCTTGCCGGCGGCCGCGGCGCGGAGAATGTTGGGTGAGTTGCCGCTGGTGGACAGAAGGATGAGGACGTCGCCCTTGCGGCCGAGTGCCTCGACCCAGCGCGAGAAGACGACGTCGAAGCCGTAGTCGTTGGCGGTGCAGGTGATGTGGCCGGCATCGGTGCAGGCGAGAGCGGGGAGGGCGGGGCGGTCGGCCTTGAAGCGGCCGGTGAGTTCCTCGGCGAAGTGGGCGGCGTCGCAGGCGGAGCCGCCGTTGCCGCAGACGAGGACTTTGGAGCCGGACTTGAAGGTTGAGGCGAGGAGAGAGGCGAACTGGTCGATCGTTTCGGCTATGCGCGGCGTGGCGGAAAGGGCCTTCAGCGCTGAGAGTGCACCGGCAATGGACTTGGAAGCATTTCCGTCGGCGGTCACGTGTCGTTCCTGTCGAGCCACTGAGTTCATACAGGCGGGACGCCTATACCACCAAGACCGCGGATCGCGAGCCGTTACAGATTGCCGCGCTTGGATTGTTCGAGTTCGAGGGCTTCGAAAAGGGCCTTGAAGTTGCCCTTGCCGAAGGACTGGCTGCCGCGGCGGCAGATGATTTCGAAGAAGAGGGTGGGGCGGTCCTGGAGGGGCTTGGAGAAGAGTTGCAGGAGGTAGCCTTCATCGTCGGAGTCGACGAGGATGCCGAGGTCCTTGACGCGCTGGTGGTCCTCGCGGACGGCCTCGTGGCCGTGCTGCTTGAGCATGGTGTCCACGCGGGCCCAGACCTTTTCGTAGTAGGCCTCGGGGATGGTGAGGAAGTCCACGCCTCGGGAGCGGAGGGCGGCGATGGAGTGGAGTTCATCGTCGGTGCGGAGGGCGAGATGCTGGACGCCGGGGGTGTTCTGGTGCCAGTCGAGGTATTCCTCGATCTGGGATTTTTTCTTTCCGGGGGCGGGTTCGTTGATGGGCATCTTGATGAGGTTGTTTCCGCTGGCCATGACCTTGGACATGAGGGCGGAGTAGTCGGTGGAGATGTCCTTGTCGTCGAAGTGCTTGAACATCGTGAACTCGAGGACGTTCTCGTAGAAGGCGACCCAGTGGTTCATCTTGCCGAGTTCGACGTTGCCGACGAGATGGTCGACGAACTTGAGGCCGCAGGGGTTCTTCCTGTTGTAGTCGTTGATGGAGATATTCTCGAGCCTGCGGAAGCGGGGGGAGATCTGGCCGCCCTTTTTGACGTTGACGAGGTCGTAGGCGCCGGTGCGGGAGACGAACGAGTGGACGCAGCGGCCGTAGGTCTTGATGGTGGCGATGGTGACTGAGCCGTGGGCGTCGGAGTAGGTGCGGGGCTCGGAAGCGGACATGGCGCCGTTCTTGATTGCCTTTTCGTAGGCCTTGGTCGCATCGAAGACGGTGAAGGCAACGTCCTTGACGCCATCGCCGTACAGGGCGACTTCCATGTTGGCGGGATGCTCTGCGGAGAGGCCGGTGGTGAGGAGGAAGCGGATGTTGCCTTGCGTCAAGAGGTAGTGAGCGGCGTCGCGGCTGCCGGTGGTGAGGTCGCACACCTGTTCGATCTGGAAGCCGAAGCAGTGGGCGTAAAAGAATGCGGCCTGCTTGGCGTTGCCGCAGTAGAACCGCACGTGGTCCACATCGATGAGCTGGAGGGGGTCGGACTTGGCGGCGCCGCCCGCGGTCGGCTTGGCGGTCGGTGACGAGGGAATGGTGGTCATGAGATGCTCTTCTCCGCGGGCCCGGGTTGGGCCGAGGGCGGCGGGTTGTTCGCGTCTTGGTAAGTATACCGTGCGAACACGGCATTCTCGGGATTCGAGGCCTGTTTGGATGGTGGAAGGGGACCGGCCGTTTCTGTTCGGCTTCGCTGCTCCGCGTCGATGGAGAGGTGCGTCTATCATGGCTCCCAACCGGGACCGCGGCCGCTCGTGGGATGTGAGGGCCGCGGCGTCGTTCCGACGGAGTCAGGCGCTTCAGCCCGGCTCCGCGAGTTTGGGCAGGGAAACCGTGATGGAATCACGAGTCCAGCGACTCCGAATCGGTCCATTCCGACTTGTGCAGCGATTGGAGCCCGGTCCCAACGCCGAGCGGTGGCTTGCGCTGAATGAGGCGGATGAGTCGACGCACGTGGCCCACCGATTCAAGAGCGAGTCCGACAGAGATCTTCGCCGGCTGGTGGAGGCGGTGGAGAAGCTGGGGGCGCTGAACCATCCGCACATTCTCCCGATTGAGCACTTCACGCTGGATCGGGCTTCGGGTGGAAAGGCTCCGGAATCGGGCTGGCTGGTGACGCCGTATACGGGCACGCTCGAGGGGCTTGTGACGCTTTCGGTTCTGCTTTCAGACAAGGGTGGCCAGATGCCCCCGGCGGAAGCGGAGCGGACGCTGATTCAGCTGCTGGAGGCGGTTGAGTCGGCGCACGCCGACGGGTTTGCGCATGGTCCGGTAGCCAAGGATGAAGTGCTGGTTGATCGGCGCGGCAGCCTTTCGATCGAGTTGTACGGGCTTCGCCGGCTGATGCAGGGGGCCGGGGCGGTCCCCGTTTCCGAGGTTCAGCGGGATGAAGTTCGTTCGATTGTCCAGATCGGGTACACGCTGCTGACGGGGCTGAGCGATGAAGAGCCACGGATCCGGGCGGACCGCCTGATTCCGCGCCTGGATCGGCGCTGGGATGAATGGTTTGACGAGGGGCTGGACGCGGCGGCTGGGTTTCTTTCGGCGGGTGAAGCGCTGTCGGGCCTTCCGGGGATGCGTCGCGAGGTCGAGGTGAAACCGGGACCGGTGAGGTCGATGCTGGGCACGTTCCGGCGCGTTCTCGGCGCTCCGTGACAACGGGTGCGACAGGGCCGATAGCCTTTGCGGGTCTAGCCGAAGCCGGCGCCTCGCGGTACGATGGCGTTGATCGAACGACCTGGGTGTGTCCATGAACGACTGGCAGGACGCAGAGCATCACGTCGAGAAGGCCCACGAGGCCTACGAGGCGGGCCGCTGGGAAGAAGCGGAGTCTGAGCTGCGTCGCGCGCTGGCCTTGAACCCGAATCATGCGGAATGGCTGTTCAACCTGGGGCTCACGCTGACGGCCGCGGGCCGTGCGGCGGACGCGGCCGAGGCATTCGAGAACTCGTTCAGTTCGGGCGAAGATCCGCACGCGGCGATCATGGCGGGTGTGTCGCGGCTGCAGGCGGGTCAGCCGGAAAAGTCGATCCCGTGGCTGGAGAAGGCGGAGAAGCTGAATCCTGCGGCGGCCGAGTCGTTCATCCACCGCATCGAGGCGTATCGGCAGCTCAGCCAGCACGAGCAGGCGGAGTTGATGTTCTACATGGCGCAGCAGGTGGATGCGAACTCGGCCGAGGCGCACCTGGCGCTGGCGGACTCGCTGCTGGATCGCCGGCAGTTTGAGAAGGCGGTGTGGTGCCTGCGCGAGGCGGCGAGGCTCAATCCGGATCTGCCGGGTGTCCAGGGGCGGCTGGCGGACGCCTACGCCGCGACGGGGCGCAACGAGCGGGCGCGGCAGCTGTACCTTCGGGAACTTCGGCAGGACCCGGGCGATATCGAGACGCTTCTCCGGCTGGGGCGGCTGCTGGTGGACATGAACCGGTTTGTGGAAGCCGGGGAGAAGTTCCGCCGTATTCTCGAGATCCAGCCTGATCACGCGACGGCGCACTTCGAGCTCGGCGACCTGGCCCAGCGCCAGGGTGTGCCCGATGAGGCGATGGCCCAGTTCGACGTGGTGCTGCGGCTGGACCCGGACCACGCGGCGGCGCGGCGGCGCCAGGCAAGGCTGCTGCAGCGCCGGGGCCGGCCGGAGGATCGGAGCCTGGCAGAGAGCCTGCTCCGGCGCGATGTGGCGCTCTTCCGGACTCGTTCTGACTCGTTCACGGCGGGCGAACTGTCGGAACTTGGCGAACTGCTGATCGATGCGGGCATGTGCGGGGAAGCCGTGCGGGTGCTGCGCGTTCTGGTGCTGCGCCGCACTGATGAGGCGATGCCGCACCACCTGCTCAGCGTGGCGCTGCTGCGGTCGGGCGAGCATGAGGCGGGGATGGAAGAGGCGAGGACGGTTCTGCGGCTGGAATCTCGGTTTGTGCCGGCGATGCACAACATCGCGATGGCGTGCATCCGAGACCGGCAGTGGCGGCGGGCGCGGTACTGGATCCGGCACGCTCGGCGAATCGATACGGATGATCCGTCCCTGCGGCGGCTGTCGCTGCTGCTGCGGCTGCACACGGTGGCCGAGGCGCTGGATTGGGCACGCCGGTTTCTGCTGAGGCGGCGGGCGCGGCCGGGGCCGGCGCACTGACGGCGGATTGGCCGGAACTCAACGAAGAGGCACAAATTAACGCGGCGGCGCCTGGGGCGCCGCGGCGTTGAGTTTCTGCAATCAGACCCGAATCAGGCGAGGGTCGCAATGGGGTTGGTGAGGCCCAGGGGTGCGCCGCCGGTGATCCAGCCGCCGCCGATGTAGAGGTCGTAGTGGGACATGGTGACGGAGAACGCGCTGGTGGATGACGCCTCCACGGAGAAGAAGTTCATCACGGCGTGGTTGAGGATGACCGAGAGCTGGTGGAGGTCGACCTTGGCGAAGTTGCGGGCGGGGACAGAGAGCGAGTAGTTGGCCTCGGGTCCTGTGTTGAAGACGAAGCGGAGCTGGACCGTGGTGTCAACCACGGCGGGGTTGTAGAAGTACATCGACTCGAAGTAGAGCTGGCCGGCGGCGAGACGGTTGATGAACGCATCGCCGAAGTACCAGCGGGTTCCCACGTCGGCCTGGGCCTGGGTGGCGTCGGCGTCGTTGAATCGCTGCGTCGCGGTCATGACGGTGACGGCGACGTTGGAGTCGTAGCGGAGGCCGACGGTCTGGTTGGCGACGAGGCCGAGCTGGGTGCCGGTGAGCGTGAGAGACTCGTGGGCGTTGAGGACGATCGGGCGGACCAGGTCCGGGATTCCCGAGGTCAGGTACTTGCCGACGAGATTGATGGTGGCCTGCGAGTTGGAGGAGTTGAAGAGGGTGATCTCGGAGTGCTGCGAGGGCGTCAGGTTGCCGCTGTCGATGAGGCCGGGGACGACGCCCGCGCGGGAGCCGCCGCCGACGCTGCCGAAGACCGAGTAGCCGGAGGCGTCGGAGAGGTCGTAATGGTTGAGAACGGCCACCACGCCGATGTGCGGGTCGCTCGGAGTGACTGGGGCGGAGGTAATGGTGAACGCGAAGCGGCCCACCGGCAGTGCCGCGGTGTTGATGAAGTCGAAGCGGCCGGTCTTGAAGCCCTGGACCACCTGGGAGGTGGTGAACGAGGTGCCGTTGGACTGGTAGGCGGTGATGGTGACGGTGGTGGCGGTGGGGTTGGGGTTGTAGTAGTCGAGGAAGTCGTTCACGCCGCCCGGGAGTTTCTCACCCTTGGCGAAGCTCCAACTGGTGGAAGCGAAGCGTGTGAAGGCTTCGCCGCTGGAGGCGTTGGTTTCGTAGTGGGACAGGTTGGCGCCGAGGAAGCCGTCGGACTCGATGATGACGGCGTAGCGCTTGTTGGCGGGCGCCAGGTCGGGGGTCGAGGGTGTGCCGTCGCTGATGGTGACGCCGTCGCGCTTGCCGGCGCCGATGGTGCGATCGAGGCGGACATCGGGGATGGCCGTGTCCTCGAAGCGGAGGATGACGGTGTAGTTGACGTCGTAGGCGTTGGCGTTACCGACGGAGAAGTACTCGCGGATTGTGTCGCCCGAGACGCTGCCGGGGTAGTACAGGAAGTAGGTTTCGGGCGAGGTGTCCACGCGGACGGTGTAGGAGCCGGTGAGGAGGCCGAGCCCGTCGACTTCAACGTAGTAGCGCTCGTTGGCCGCGGCGACGCCGAACTGGACGCCGGCCTTGTAGCCGGGCCCGCCGTTCTGGTCGGTGGCGAGGACGGTGACCTGGTCCTGCCGGATGATGCGGACGCGCAGGCTGAGGGTCTGGCCGCTGGGAGTGACGACCTGGACGAAGGCCGGCAGAGGCCGGTTGTTGGTTCCGGCGAGGCTGACGAAGTAGAAGAGGTCGGTGTCGCCGGCGCTCTCGATGAGGCCGGTGGAGACGCCGTCGCCCGTGGACTGGTCGAGGAGGATCTGGGTGGCGTTGGCGTAGTCGCCGGCGTCGGCGTGGTCGTCGGGGCCGGGCGTGGGGGTGGGGCCGTTGAGGCTGACGGTGTAGCCGCCGCTGGTCAGGGCGCCGCCCGGATCGGAGTTGACGAGCACCCAGTACTGGCTGCCGTTGACGATGCTGAAGTGGCGGGTGACCGAGCCGTTGACCTGGAGGTCGTCGTCTCCCGGGCCGCCGTCGACGACGGCGGAGCCGATTTCAGCGTGGCTGGGCGAGAAGAGGCGGAGGACCGGCGTGATCTGGCTGCCGGGTGTGGAGATGGTCACGACCATGGTGCCGTCGAGGATGGCCGTGAACGTGAAGAGGTCGGTGTCGAGCGCGGGGCTGATGACACCGGTGGCGGAACCGCCGCCGGAGAACTGGGAGAGCGGGATGTTGGTGGCGAGCGGGAACTCGCCGACGTTGGCGTGATCGTCGGGAACGGGAACGGAGAGGTTGATGGAGTAGGCGCCGGTGGCATCGGTCTTGAAGACGTTACCCACGCTGGGCGCGCCCTCGATCATGATGTAGTACTGGGCGTTGCGCGTGCCGGTGAAGGTGAAGGTGGCGATGGAGGTCTGCTGGTCCGGGCCGGTGACGAAGACCTGGGACGTGGTGATGTCGGTCACGGCGAGGAAGTTCGCGTCGATGACGCGGATACGCGGCAGCAGAAGGCTGGACGTTCCCGAGGTGAGCTGGATGACGATCTGGCCCTGGGCGGGGGTGATGAACGTGAAGAGGTCGGAGTCGCCCAGGAGTTCGATCACGCCGGTCTTGGAGCCTGTGCCGGTGGAGTCGATGGTGATGTCGGTCGCGACGGAGAACTGTCCGGGGACGGTGGCCGGACCCGGGGGCGGGGGCGTGGGGCCGTCGGGGTGGTCGTCGGTCGTCTTGTTGACGGTGAGGGTGAAGTCGTACGTGCCGCGGTCGGCGTTGGGATCGGCGCCGCCGACGATGGCGTAGTAGGTGGGGTACGACGAACCGCCGCTGGTCCGCGGGGGAGCGGAGACGGAGAACGAGACGGTCGCATTGCGGCCGCCGAGGGCGGGGCGGTTGTTGGCGATCTGGAGGCGGATGGGATTGCCGAGGGGGTCGACGGAGACTTCAAAGACGCGGATGGAGGGGCTGAAGCCAACGCCACCGGCGATGGTGATGGTCGCGACGTCGAAGTCGAGCGCATCGAAGGTGAAGATGTCGGTGTCGCCTGCGGTCTCGATGACTCCGGAGACGGTCTCGGTGCCGTCGTAGTCGTAGGTGTCCTTGTCGATGTGGGTCGCGCCCTGGTAGTTGGACTCGCTGGCGTGATCGTCGCGGAAGGGAACGCCGCTGACGCTGATCGTGTAGCGGCCTTCGAAGGGCGCGTTGCCCTCATCGCCGTCAACCACGACAAAGTAGCGGTCGCCCTGGAGGGCGGGGACGCTGGCGGAAACGTCGTTGGTGTTGATGCCGGTGACCTGTGCGACCTGGGCGCCGTTGCTGTCGATGATGGTCAGGATGCGGGTGAAGGAATCGCCGCCGCGCGTGGACAGGGTGAACTTGAGGGTGCCGTTTCCGGGGGAGAGGAACGTGAACGAATCGGTGTCGTCGAGGTTGAAGAGGGTGTTGTCGATCTGGCCGTCGACGGCGCCCATGATGGCCGTGGTGGAGGTGATGGAGAGATCGGCCGGGATGGGCGTGGCCTGCTGCACGGAGCCGCCGGCGTTGGCGTTGATGTGGTCGTCGTCGAAGTTGAGGTCGGGCATGGTGTTGACCAGCAGCTCGTAGCTGCCGATTGCGCGGCGCCAGTCGACCTTGGGGAAGGTGAGGGTGAAGTTGCTGCGCTGGCCGCTCTCGACCTGCACGTAGTAGACGTTGCCGGCGACGACGGGGAACACGGCGCGGGGATCGCGGCGCCAGAAGGTCTTGCCGGTGAAGCTGCCAACGTCGGCGATGTCGGACTCGCCCTGGGTGACGCTGTTGTCGTTGTTGTACTGGATGACGGTCTGGTCGTTGTCGAAGATCCGCAGGGCGCCGTCGAGGGCGCTGTTGTAGGTCTTGCCCTTGTCGAACTCCGCGGTGACTGGTGGGTCGGGGGGATTGATGATCGGGTTGTACGGCGCATTGGTTTCGTAGGTGCGGACCTGACCCTCCCAGTACTCGTCGGCCAGGTCGGTGGTGTTGAGGCGGACTTCGGCGGTGCCGGTGTAGAGGGCGCGGAACTGGTAGAGATCCGTGTCCGTTGGCGAGGTGAGGTTGCCGAGATCGGACATCTGCAGGATCAACTGGCCGCGGGATCCGGCAGAGCCGACGAGGTCGTCGACGGTGGCGCCGGTGCCGGCCGGCGGAGGGACAGGGCTGGGCACGTTCATGGCGTACCCGCGTCCGGAGAGCGGGTCGGTTGGCGTGGGGAGAAGGGGGAGATAGGTGACCTGGTCGGGAGTGAAGAGATTGGCGCCGCGGACGTTGTTGTAGTTGCGACCCTCGCCGTCGTTGGGGTCGAGCTGGATCTGCCAGGCGGAGGCGAACGAGCCGGCGGTGGGGACGAGCGGGCCGAAGTCGCTGTGGGTGTCTTCGGGCGCATCGACCTGCATTTCAAACTGGTAGCGGCCGGCGCCGGTGGCGCTGATTTCGAGGTAGTAGACCTCGCCGCCCCACACCTGGACATTGGCGGGCTGGCCGCCGCCAAAGGTGTATGTGTAGACGGGCTGCGGCAACTGCGGGGGGAAGCTGGCGGGGTCGAGGGCGCCGTAGACGTTGAAGCCCGGGGCGGTCAGGACCGGCGTGTTGTTGGTGAAGATCTGGGTGAAGTTTGAATCGAGGATGCGGACCGTGAGCGGCCCGGTGAACGGATCGGTGGCGAAGGCAACGACCTGGAGGCGCGACGAAGGGCGGAGGCTATTGAGCCAGAGGGGCATCGTTGTGGGAGGCGTGGTGACGGTCGCGGGGTCGACGAGCCCGCCGAACTCTCCCATCATGTCGACGGGAGGAATGAACTGGAACAGGTCCGTATCGCCGCCGGCGTAAATGCGGCCGGTGCCCTGGCCGACGACGACCTGCACATGGTCGGCGCTCGGGTCGGGAATCGGGACGGGCAGGGCGCCAAAGACGGCGGGAAGGGCCGCGTCGGTCGTTGGTCCCCAGATGATGGGCGTGGCCAGTTCGAACTGGCGACGAGCGGCGGCTCCACCGCCGATGGGCGTGTTGACGTGGTCGTCGACGGGCTCGGTGTCGCCCGGAGAGAAGGTGTGGTGGGCCTCAACCTGGATACTGAAGGACCCGCCGTCGACGGCGTCGAAGGAGTCGGCCACGACAAAGTACCGCTTGCCGCCTTCGAGCTGGGCGATGATGCGGGCGAGGGAGCCGGGCAGTTCGTTGAACGCGATCTGGACGCCCGCATCGTTGTAGACGCGGAGCGCGCCGTCGAGGATGAAGGGAGGGAAAGCGCCAAAGTCCATGGAGATGAACGTGAGCCCCGTGCCCTGAGCGGTGAACGTGAAGAGGATGGTGTCCTTGGGAGAGGGGATGGCGCTGAAGACCCACTCGCTGAGACGGGTGACGGGGTCGAGGTCGATGCGATCGGAGATGGCATCGATCTTGATCGTGAAGTCGCCGGTGGAGGGCCGGAGGATCGGGTCGCCGAACTCGTCGGAGCGGACGCGGAGGTAGTAGAGCGTGTTCGGTGTGCTCACCGTGCCGAAGAACGAGTCGGTCAGGTTGCCGGCGTCGCTATCGAACACGATGAGGCCGCCGTTGGCGTTGTAGAGCTCGATGCGAGGATCGAGGTCGGCGTTGTCGGCCTGGGCGATAATCGTCATGAGCCCGTTGAAGTCGGTGCCGGAAGGGGTCTGCAGGCGGTAGACGATGTCGGAGCCGGCCCGGGTGATCGTGCCCGTGACGGTTCCCTCGCCTGAGAAAGGATCGAGGGCGGGGAACGCCGTGGAAATGGCGTTGATGCGGAGCGTGTAGTCACCAGTGGAGCCGACGCCCGAACCCACATCGCTGCGGACGCGGATGAAGTACTCGGTTCCCTGGGTGGCCTTGAAGCCGACCCAGCCGTCGGAGAAGAGGCCGGCGCTGACCGTGCCGTTGTCCACCCCGGACGCCACGAGCGTTTCGGCGCCGCCGAGGACGCCGATGTAGACATCGATCCGGGAGTTGAGCGAACTGAGCGTGGATCGGGTGTCGGCCCAGATACGGACAAAGTCGTTGGCGGGCGCCGTGAAGCGGAACATGTCGTCCTCGCCCGCGGGGCTGATGACGCTCGAGCCCGCGCCCGTCACGCCGGTGCCCACGCCGGTGACGCCGTCGATGGTGATCTGCGGGGGCGTGAGCGGCGTCGGGACGTTGAAGACCTGCCCGAAGCCCGGCTCATCGCCGGCGAGCATCACGCGGCTTTCGAGAGGCTCGAACGCTTCGCGCGGCGCCTGGATCGGCGCGCCCGCTCGCCCGGCTCGGCGCACCAGCGAGAACAACGAGCGGCGGCGGATGCGGTCGGTACGAAATCGGCTCATGGCGGGCTCCACACGTTTGGTCCACTGTCAGCTTCGGAGAGTCTTGGCTGGTTCGCTCGGCGATTCACCTGTTTGATCCGATCTCGCAGGGCATTCGCCTTGTGCCGCCCAGCATCGTGCTTGGCGCTGGCGGCGCCGCTTTCGGCGCCTGTCGCGCCATCGGTCTCCAATGTCGCGGCGGTCGCCCGTCCACGCACCAGAGCCGCCGGCGCGGCCTCTCCATGCCCCTCAAGATACCCGAACGGTAGGGGGTTCGTCCAGACCCCTGGGGCTGGACGGCCCGGGATTCGCCACGGGCTTGCCGTTCGGGTTTCGGTTCGGGCCATCCTTGATGTCGGTTCCACCGGCAACTCACGGCGACAACGCTCTCCTCACGGCCCCCCGGGCCAGAATGTCGGCGGCATCGTACAGGGGGAGAGGGGAAACCGCCTGGGTCACGACCAGGGGGGCTTCGCTGGAAGCCAGGATAATCGCCTGACACCCGCGGTCGGCCAGATTGCGGATGACGGTAAGCACCGTCTGCTGGGACTTGGGCTTGATTTCGCCGTACAGGAGCTCGGAGAAGATGATGCGGTCGAGCTCGTCCACCTCATCAGCCCCGGGGGCGAGGACCTGTACGCCGCGCATGCCGAGGTGCGTCTGGTAGGTCGAAGCGGTCGTCACCATCTTGGTGCCGATGATGCCGACCACGCGGCGGTTGTCCTGGTCGACCGCCTTGGCGACAAGGTCGGGCATGGTCAGCCAGGGAATGGGGGAGCCCGCCTCGGCCAGCTGAACGCCGTGCTGGATGGCGTTGTCCGGTGAGAGGCAAAACTCCGCGCCGCACTCGGCGAGAAGGTTGGCCGACCGGCGCAGCAGGTCTCCGACGGCGTGCCAATCCTGGGCCCGCACCGCGCTCAGGTAACTGCCCAGAGGTTCGCCGTGAAGCGAGACGCGTAGCTGGCGCTCCGAACTCAGGAACGGGGCGGCCTGCCGGAAGATCTGGCGATAGCACAGCGCCGCTCCCTCGGGGCTGACTGCCACGATGCCGATGTGCCTCGTCACGACGCTTAGAGTAGTGACTCGCGGGGCCGGTTGCCACGGAGCGGCTGTCTTTGGGGCATGTCCCGCGAACATACACTCGTCGACATGGCCGACGATGCGTTCGACATCCTGGGGGTTCGGCCTGACTTTGGCCTCGAACGGGAGGAAATCGAACGAGCGTATCTCACGCTCGCGGAGCGCCTGCACCCGGATCTTGCGTCGGGGAGCCCGGACGCGGCCCGGCTGATGGCGGACCTCAACCGCGCGAAGAAGACACTGGCGAATCCCGAATCGCGGGCCGATGCCCTGCTGGTGCGTCTGGGCGGTCCCGCGGCGGACCGGGAGAAGTCGCTGCCGCCGGGATTTCTCGGGCACGTGATGGAGGTCCGAGAGCAGATCGAGGATTCACTCTCCGCGCAGGCGGGTGCGGATGCCGCGGCGCGGCGAGAGGTGTGGGATCACTGGTCGAGAGGTCAGCGAGAAGAAGCGATCCGGTCGGTGCGGCACCTGTTTTCGCAACTGAGCGGGGCGTCGGCCGATCGGCCGGCGATACTGCGCGACGTGAGGGTTCGGCTCAACGCGTGGCGCTACATCGAGCGGCTGATCGAGCAGTCGGTTCCGGGACGATCGGGCGGCTGCCATGGACCCGATGCTCATTTTCCTGGTGATACTGCTCCCGGCGCTGCTGCTGGTGATCGCGCTGTGTTCGGCGAGCGAGACCGCGTTTTTCAGCCTGACGAGGGCGGATCGGATCAAGCTGCGCCGGGTTCGGCCCGGTTCGGGACTGGCGGTCCAGCGCATACTGAAAAACCCGAGGAAGCTGGTGCTCTCAGTGCTGTTCATCACCAACACAGCGAGCGTGACGTTCTACGTCGTCGTGACGATTCTCGAGCATCGAATCGCCAACGAGGCCCTCGGGGTTGCGTTCAACATCGGCATCCTGTTGATGCTCATACTCCTGGCGGATGTGCTTCCCAAGCTGGTCGCATCCTCCAGCCCCGTGCGGCTGGCCGGGGTCCTGTCGCGGCCGCTGGAAGGGGCGCTGCGGGTGATCGGGCCCGTGATCGACTTTCTGGAGTGGTTCATCATTTCGCCGCTCATCCGGCTCTTCCGGACAGGTCCGGGAGATGAGTCGCAACCGGGGACGGTGAGCGTGGACGAACTCGGCACGCTTCTGGAACTGTCGGCCGGTTCGGGCGAAATCGAACGCGATGAACAGAAGCTGCTGGCGGACGTGATCCGGCTTGGGTCGATCCGCGTTCGCGATGTGATGGTGCCGCGGGTTTCGATGCCGTGGGTCTCTGACCGGTTCGTGCCGGCGGATGTCGCGCGGGTGATCAAGCGGACGAATGCGGACCGCATCCCGGTCTTTCGCGGGTCGCCGGATGGGAAGCCGGTGGGCTGGCTGGAACCGTGGAAGTACCTCGCCCGCGCGGAGCAGACGGAACCGCGCGCGACGGCGGGGGCGTTTTCCGCGGCGGCGCTGGAGCCCATCGCGTTTGTTCCAGAACGCGCCCGCATGGATCAGCTCATCGAGCTGCTGCGTCGACGGCGGTGCGAGCAGGCCTTGTGCGTGGATGAGTACGGGGCGGTCGTCGGGCTGATCTCGATTCTCGAGGTGATTCGCGAACTGGTGGCCGCGGGACCCGGCGCGGAAGGCGGGGCTTCGGCGGCGATTGAGCGACGCTCCGACCGGTGTTGGGTGGTTCCGGGCCGGCTCCCCGCGCGAGAGTTGGCGGCGCAACTGGGAGCGCCGGCGGCGGGAGGCGGGGAGGTCAGCACGGTGGCGGGGCTCTTCTTCCAGCGACTGGGGCGGGTGCCGGCGGTGGGCGATTCGATGCGGATGGGCAACGTCGAACTGCGAGTGGAGAGCATGACGGGCCGGAGCATTTCGACGGTGGCTCTGACACTGCTTTCAGGGGGCAAACCATGACCGCGCTGGAGCAGGCGGTGTGGTGGTGCGTGGTGGTCGTCGCGCTCTGCGGCACGGGGCTGCTGAGCGGGCTTGAGACCGGAATCTACCGCCTCAGCCGCGTCAAGCTGGAGGTCCGAGCCGCTCGCGGCCCGAACCAGGCCTCGGCGAGGCTGCTGAAGCAGGAGACTTCTCAGCCGCAACGGCTGCTCTCGGCGAACATCATCGCGAACGTGATCTTCGGCGACCTGGCCGCGATGGGGGCGACGCATCTGCTGGCGGGCTGGGGGTATTCGGAAGGGGCGATCATCCTGATCAACGCGGCGATCTTGACGCCCGTGATGTTCGTGTTTGCGGAGTCGATCCCGAAGGAGCTGTTCCGGCTCGAGGCCGACCGCCTGACGTACCGGTTCGCGGGATTCCTGGCGGTTCTGCGGTCGATCCTGACGCTCATCGGAGTCCTGCCGCTGGTGAGCGTGATCATGCGGCTGAGCATGAAGTCGCTGAAGCTTTCACCCGACTCGGCCCTGGTGAGCACCGGGAGGGAGCGGCTGCTCACGCTGCTCAAAGACACGGCGGGTGAACGCGAATCGGAAGCGCCGCTCTCGGAGGTTCAAGCGCGGCTGCTCGACCGGGCCATCGAGTTCGGTCGCACGAGCGTTGCGGATGAAATGCTGCCGTGGAGCCACGTTCACACGATCCGGGCGTCGTGGTCGCGGGCGACGATTGTCTCGCTGCTCGCCCGGTCGCCGCAGCCTTTCCTGCCCGTGTCGGAGCGGGACTCGACGGGACGGGCGAGAGTCATTGGCGTGGTTCGATCACAGGACCTGTTCGCGCGTTCCGATGCGCCGATCCATCGGCTTACGCAGGAGCCCGCCCGGCTGGCCCCGCGGATGACGCTCGCCGACGCCGCGGCGAGGCTGCGGCAGGCCCAGATTCCGGCCGGCATTGTTGAGGACGGAGGCAAGCCGATCGGGCTGATCACGCTCTCGGACCTGGTTGAACCGCTGCTGCGGGCGGAAGAAACGTAGAGTCGAACATGGAGTCCAAGGTCAACTTTCTCTTCGCGGTCCTTGCGGTGGTGGTGATCGCGTCGGTCGCGATGCTCACGTACAGCTGCTCGACGCCCGCGACGCCGAAGTACTTCCCGCGGAAACTTTCGCTCGATGAGGCCATGTCGCTGGCGGAGCAGGCAGACCGGCCGGTGTTCGCGCTCGTGACGGCGGAATGGTCGGAGCCGTGCCAGAAGTTCAAGCGGGGCACGCTGGCGGACTCGCGCATCGCCGAATGGGTGACGGCCCACGCGCAGCCCGTGATTCTGGACATGACGAACTACGATTCTGGAGACGGCGACGCCGCGGCATTGTTCAACCGGTTTGCGATCACGGAGTTTCCGACGATCCTGCTCATCCGCAAGGGACAGGAGCTTGGCCGCATCGAAAAGGAAGTTTCGGCGCGAGAGCTGCTCAAGTGGTTGAACGAGAAGGGGCTTGGCTCGAAGCCTACTCCAGCGGGTTGAGCCACAAGCCTGTTGCGAGCTTGGGATAGAAAAACGTGGACTTCTGCGGCATGAGCTCGTTGGCGCGGCTGACAGCCCGCACGGCCTCGAGCGGCGTCGGTCGGACGATGACGGCCATTTGAGCGAACCCGGCGCCGCCGCCGGCGCCCGTTTCGGCGCCAGATCCGATCTCTTCGACCTCGCGGATGGTGTGCGGGAACGCCCACTTCACAGGTTGCCCGCCGTTGAGCTTGGCCTGGCAGACCTGCTCGACGATCAGGTATTGGATCAACGCGACGTCGAGTTCACGCCACTCCCTGGGCTTTGAGGCGAAGCGGTCCTTCAACGGGTCAGGCCGTTCCAGGGTCGCTACATAGCACTTTTTGCTAGCGAAGTCGTAGACACCGAGTGCGTTGCCGCTGGTCTTGGCCGCCGCGGCCATCTTGGACTCGATCGCTTTGATGTCGCTGCCCGCGGGTTCGATCTTGAGCAGGCCTTTCGCGCCCGCGATGAACGCATCGACGGTGTAGTTCTTCATGCCGCCCAGGACACGGTGGGTCGGCCAGATCACGAGCCCGGGGTCGGACATGCCTACGAGCACCATCATCGAGCGTTTGGCCGCGGCGGGAGTGTTGCCGGCGGACTCGAGATGCTTGACGTAGTTGAGACCTGTGGTGTAGCGGTGGTGGCCGTCGGCGATGAAGATGTCCTGACCGGCGAGCGCATCCTGATAGGCCTTGATCACAGCCTTGTCGCTGACAGTCCAGACTTCGTGCAGGGTGCCATCGGCCGTCGTCGCGGTCATTGCAGGCTTGGAGAGTGTGGCCGCGCGGACGACCTTGGTCCCGGCGCCGGTCTCGTCCGCGAAGAGGCCGAAGATCGGCGAGAGCTGGCACCTGGTTGCCTTCATCAGCGCGAAGCGGTCTTCCTTCGGGCCGGAGAAGGTTTCCTCGTGCGGAAGGATTCCGCCGCCGGGGCGAGGGCCAAAGGGGACGGCATCGACCGTCACGGCCATCCCGGAACGCTGAACGGTCGTGCCATTGGCGCCTTTGAAAGTCTGGCGGTACGCGAACATGGCCGGATCAGAACGTCGGGTGAGCACGCCCGACTTGAGCCAGTCGCGGTACTTCGCCGCGGCACCGTCGTAGGCGGTGGGGGGGCCGAGCTCCTTGGCGGGCGTGTGAGGCAGGTCGATCGCGACGATGTTGTGGGCGTCGCGAGCGAGGAGGGCCTGCTTTCCTGCGGCGTCAAGGACGTCGTAGGGAGGGGCGACGAGCGTGCCGACATCGCCGGAGCCGCCCTTGAACTGAACCGCCGTGAACGGGTAGACAGCGGGCATCGTCATCTCCTGGAGCTCTCGGCGGGGTGCCGAGGCTGAGAGCATATCGGCGCTCTTGCCGCTGCTACCCTACTCCATGCCCCGCGCTCTTGTCATACGGACGGCCGGCACGAACTGCGACGGTGAGATGGTCCGCGCGTTCACCCTCGCCGGCGCCCCGGCGGAAACAGTTCACCTTCACCAGCTCGTCAAAGACCCGGCCCGGATCGGGGACTTCGATCTTGTCGGTTTCCCGGGCGGGTTCAGCTACGGAGACGACATCGCTTCGGGCCGTATTTTCGCGATGCGTGCCCGGGAAAGGCTGTACCCGGCGCTGCGGGAATCGGTCCTTCGCGGGTGCCCGATGATCGGCGCGTGCAACGGGTTCCAGGTCATGGTGCAGATCGGGCTCCTGCCCGGGCCGGCGGTCGGCGAAACGTGGCCTGTGGACCATCCGCCGCCGCAGTCCGTGGCGCTGACTGACAACATCAACGCGCGGTTTGTCGACCGGTGGGTGCCGGTCGCATTTGAACGCAACTCTCGCTGCGTCTGGACCCGGGGCCTCGCCGACACGCACCACGTGGATACTCACCAGCTGCCTGTGGCCCACGGCGAGGGGCGTTTTGTGGCACCGGCCGAAGTGATCAAGGACCTTGAGGCGACCGGTCGCGTGGCGCTCCGGTATACCGACAACTACAACGGCTCGCAGTCGGCGATCGCGGGAATCTGTGATTCGACGGGGTTGATCTTCGCTCTCATGCCCCATCCGGAGCGGTACCTCGAGTGGACCCGGCACCCGTACTGGACGCGCCTGCCTGAGTCGATCCGGCGGGGCGAGACGATCGGCCTCCGGATGTTCCGCAACGCCGTCGAGGCTGCGGCGAAGATGCCGGTGTGACGCGCCCGGCCGGGTGGGCAGAATCAGCCGCAACCGACGCGCGAGCCGATGTTACAACTGAATAGGTCAGGGCCCTTTCTCATGTCCCCCATCGACCCCCGTGAACTCAAGAAGTCCGGTCGCACCTATGTAGACGTGATCGAAAGCGATCGCCTGTGCGGCAAGTGCCGCTACAACCTGCGTGGGCTGCCGAGCAATGGCCGGTGCCCGGAGTGCGGGCAGCCGATTCGTGGCGGGGGGCGGTCCGGATTCCGGCGGTTTTCGGACAACCTGACCGAGGCTCCGCTGTTCTACCTCAAGACGCTCGCGATCGGCGCGTGGCTGGTGGCGCTGTCCGGGGTGAGTATGGCGATCACGCTCCACCTCACCCGCGATCAGAGTCGGCTCGACTTCGCCATCGCCTCCGGATTCTTTGGCGTGCTCTGGTGGGTCGGCGTATTCATCGTGACCGGGCCTCGGGCGTTCGGAGACAACACGCTTCGGGATGAGGCCCTTGATGGTCCGGTGTTGCGCCGGCTCAATCGCGGCGCGAACCTGGCGTGGCTGGCGGTCGCCGCGGCGTGGGTGGTGGCGTTTCGGGCGCCGGTGTTCAGCCCGGCTGAGCACTACGCGCAGCTCGCGGCGAACATCCTGTCGCTGGTGGGGATTGCGGGGCTGGTGACCCTGGGTCTCCAGATGGCGGCGCTGGCCGACTGGGCGGGTGATTCGCACCTGGCCGAACGATTCCGCACCACGGCGTGGATCATGGGCGCGGCGGTGCTCCTCACGCTGGTCGCGGCGATCGGGAAGAAGATGCCGGGGTTGCTCTCGGGCCTGCTCCAATGGATCGCGCTCGCGGTAAACATCGTGAGCGCATTGGCGCTCTTGTACTTTGCGTGGTCGCTGATCCAGCTCGCCGGCATCGCGAGCTGGGCCATTCACAACCACGTGACGGCGGACGTGACCCAGCGGCGGATGCAAACCGCTCGGCAGCGGCGCGAACAGGAAATGGCGGATCGAACGGCCCTCGCCATCGCTCTCCAGGACGCCGCGCCCCCGCCAACGCTGGGGGCCGATGGCAGAACGCAAACCGCGTTCGAAAGCAACCGGGTTGATCGCCAGCGCGGGGGGGCGGACCCGTACGACGTCGAGCCAGACCCGCCCGCCACCACCCCGAAACGGGCGGGGTAGGCGGTGCCAGTGCCGGTGGATTGCCGCGGCCTCGCTCGTGTCGCGGCACTTACAATGCCCCATGTCCGCGGCGAAGAAAGTCCTGCTCGCGATGTCCGGAGGCGTCGATTCCTCCGTGGCGGCCGCCATCTTGAGGCGAGACGGCTATGAGGTCGTCGGGTGTTTCATGCGGCTGGGTTCGCCGGGGGAGTCGCTTGATGAGCTGATCCCGGCCGAGGCCGCCTGCACACCCGCCAGAATTGGCAAACAGGGATGCTGCTCGATCAACGATGCCGCGGATGCACGGCACGTGGCGGCGCAGCTGGACATCCCGTTTTACGTCTGCAACTTCAAGAAGGACTTCGGGCGGATCATGGATTATTTCGTGGAGGAGTACGCCCAGGGCCGGACGCCCAATCCGTGCGTCAGGTGCAACGACTGGCTGAAGTTCGGAAAGCTGCACGAGTACGCGAGGCAGATCGGGGCGGATTACGTCGCGTCGGGCCACTACGCGCGGGTCGAGGGCGGACGGCTGCTGCGAGGGCTGGACCACACCAAGGACCAGTCGTACGTGCTCTTTGGGATTCCGCGGTCTCAGCTCGCGCACACGCTCTTGCCGATCGGCGGTCTGCAGAAGACGGCCGTGCGCGCCCTGGCTCGCGACTTTGACCTTCCCGTGTTCAACAAGCCGGATTCGCAGGAGATCTGTTTCATCCCCGACAACGACTACGCGGGGTTTGTGGAGCGACGCCGGCCGGAGCTCGCGGTGTCGGGGTCGGTGGTGGACGCTTCGGGCACAGTTGTGGGCGAACACGCCGGCCAGCACCGGTACACCGTCGGGCAGCGTCGGGGCGTGCGATTGGCTCTTGGATATCCGGTGTATGTGACGGGCAAGGACGCCGCGACCAATACGATCCGTGTCGGCGGACGCGAGAATCTCACGAGCCGGGGATGCACCGTCGGCGAGGCGAACTGGCTTTCCGATGAGGTGCCGGACGGGACACGGTGCCTCGCGATGTACCGGTACAACTCGTCGCCGGTTGCGGCCCTCGTGCGGCGGCTGGATGATGCGGCCGGGAGTACGCATTCGGGCAGAGTCGGTCGATTCTCGGTTCAGTTCGAGGAGCCGCAGCATGCGGTCGCGCCGGGGCAGGCGATGGTCCTCTACGGCGAGGACGATTCGGTGCTTGGTGGCGGCTGGATTGAGGCCACGAACTGAAGGTGGATGGGCGCGTCAGCGGGGCCCATCAGGTTCCCGTGGCGTCAATGCGTCCAGGATCCGCCGATAGAACTCGGCCTGCGCATCTCCCTTGTGCCAGCGCCACACCACGACGAGGTCGTGCTCAGGATCGATCCAGATGGTGTTGTTGCCGGCGCCCACAGCGCAGAAGCTTGTCCGCGGCGAGCCTTTCCATCGTTGTTCCGTATTGAGCCACCACAGGTAGCCGTACCCCTTGTTCAGTCCGTGCTGAGTCGTCGCTTGGGTGATCCACGACTCGGAGATAATCCTCTTTCCGTTCCACTCGCCCTGGCGCAGCATGAGATACCCAAAACGGGCGTGGTCCAGCGTGCTGATCCAGAGTCCGCCGCCCCAGCGCGTGCCGCCGCTGACGGAGACCATGGGCCTGCCTTCGACGTCCACCGTCGATGTGCTGTAGCCGTGATACACCCATGTATCCGAGGCGCCGATCGGGTCCATGATCTCGGTCTTGAGTACTTCGGGCAGCGGCCTTTTCCACAGCCGGAGCAGGGAGAGGGACAACCGGTTGACCCGCACATCGTTGTACTCGTAATACGTGCCGGGCTCATGCAGTTCCCGGGGCTTCATTTCGCCGCTTCCGAACTCCTCCTTGCCGAGAAACGTGTGCGACTTGCCGAACAGCGAGCCTTCCCACTCGCTGGTCTGGGTGGCGTGGTGCTGCCAGGTAACCTTGGCGTTGTGGGGCGAGTCGTAGCCGCCGTCGTGGATCAGGCGACCCACGGGATCGGTGATGTCGCCGATCATTCCGCGGTCGATCGTGAGGCCGAGGATCGTTGAGAGGTAGCTCTTGGCGGCGCTGTAGGTGGGGTCAACCGCCGCGGTATCGCCGAACTCGGCGATGATGTAGCCGTGCCGGACGATGACGCCGTTGGTGCCCGCGCGGTTCTTGGGGACGGGTCCGAGCGGCTTGCCGAAGATCGCGGCCTGCGTGGAAAAGTCGCGGGGCCAATCGGTTTCCTGCGTCCCGGCCCACGTGACGGCGTCGGCGAGTTTCGAGTCGTCCATGCCTTCCTGAGATGGGCGGCGATGCTCCCACGTGCCGCGGGGCGGGAAGTAGTGGGCGCGTGCGACGGGTGATGCGGTGAGTTGGGGAGCCTGCGCCAGGCTCGGCGCTGCAAAGATGAATACGCCGGTGAGCAGGCCGATGGTGCGAGGCGGCATGCGGTCGAGTCTAACGACTGCGTTGTTGCCTATCCTGACGCCGCCATGTCGTCCTCGGCATCCATCCCGCTCCGGCTTCATCTCGGCGGCCGGGAACGGCGCGAGGGCTGGAAGATTCTCGATATCCAGGCGGCGCCCAATACGGACTTCATCGGAAACTGCACCGACCTGACGCAGTTTGCCGACGGGACGGTGACCGAGATCTACGCCTCTCATGTCTACGAGCACCTCGACTACGGACAGGAACTGCCGCGTGCCATCGACGAGGCGTTTCGGGTGCTCAAGCCGGGGGGACTCATCCGGATCGGCGTGCCGGACCTTGAGATTCTTGCGAAGCTCGTCGTGGACAAGCAGTTCTCGGTGAAGGATCGTTTCGAGATCCAGCGCATGATCTTCGGCGGCCAGCTCGACCCGTACGACTTTCACAAGGTGGGGCTGACGTTCGACTTTCTCAAGATTTACCTCGAGGCCGCGGGTTTCCGTGGCGTCCAGCGCGTGCCGGGGTTCAACCTCTTCAACGATGCGACGACCGCGAAGGTCTACAACGTGCCCATCAGCCTCAACGTGACGGCGATGAAGCCCATCTAGGACCGGGGCGCATCCGGCGGGGCGGCGGCGTTCATCACTTCGCGGCCTGCTCTTTCTTCATGATGAAGAGATAGTTGAACCCCCGCATGAAAAAGTTTCCTTCTTCCGCGGCCTTGTGCCAGTTGCCCTTTGCCAGTTTCTGATTGTGCCGGACCACCGCGATGATGTCGATCGGTTTGAACTTCGCTCGCATCATCGAGAAGAGCTCGAAGCCGATGGGCATAAAGGTTCCCGCGCCGCTGCCGGGTTCGCCGCCCTTGCGTTTCTTCCAGGAGTCGCTCACGTACAGGCCCATGTACCGGCGGTCCTTGAGCACGCGTGCGCATTCCCCGATGACGTCTTCCATGGCGCGGTAGTACGCCGCGCCGTCGTCCTCGCCGCCCGCGCTGAGCTTGCCGATATCCCTCGCGTCGTCCGAGTACTCAATGTGCGTTGAGTACGGCGGATCGATGAACACGAAGTCGGCCTTGCCATCCTCCAGCGGGAGCTTCCGGGCATCGGCCCTGAATATGTCCGGCCGCCGGGGCGTGAGGTCATACCCCAAGGCACGCCGTTTCAGATCCCTGGCCACATCGATCGTGGTTCCACTGCCGCACATCGGGTCCACCACCAGGTCGTTCTCGCGCGTGTAGCGCTGCAGGAGCTGCCAGATCACCCAGCTCGGGGTGGCGCCCGCATAGTTCTTGTCCCCCTGCATCGAGCCCGATTCAGACTCGTAATGCTGGCTCGGATACTCCCACAGCGTCGTCGTAAACACGCGCAGCGTCGGCTTTGTCAATGACTTGCCCCGCCGTTGCCCTGCGCCCGGATGTTCGCTCTGACGCCTCATGCCAGGCCCCTCTCAGACCTTGACGCCCAGGGCGGCCAGCACCCGCCGACGCGTCTCCGCAACGCCCGCGGACACCTTCGCCCCGGCCGCCCGGATGTGCCCGCCGCCGCCCAGTTGCTTCGCCGCGGCGTTCACATCGAATGAATCCGGACCGTCCTTGCTCCGGAAACTCACCTTGGTGATGTTGCCATCGCCCTCGTGGACGAAGGCCTCGGTGATGAGCACGCACACCTGCACCTTCTCGGCCGTCAGGGCCAGTTCTGAGAAACCCGCGGAGTCGGTGGATGCCGCGTGGCAGTCGTGAAAGTCTTTGAGGGAGAGTGTCAACACCGCGATGCGGTCCCGATCGTGCAGTTCCAGCGATGACATCGCCCGGGCCATGAGGCGCAGCCGCGACACGCGGTCGCGTTGCTCGATCATCTCGTGGAGCCGAGAGTGATTGACGCCGGTTTCGAGGAGGTCCGCGGCCGTTCGCAGGACTCCGGGGGAGACGTTGGAGTGCCGGAACCACCCCGTGTCGGTCGCCAGCCCGAGGTACAGGGGCTCGGCGACTTCGATCGGGAGCTTGGTCAAACTCGGCGCCTTCAGAAGGAGCCTGCACAACTCCGCGACGGGCTCGCACACCGCGGCGGCATTGCCGTGAATGACCCTCCTGGCCGCGACATCGGGATCGCCCTGCTTGTGGTGGTCGATCACCGCCGCGATGTTTGTCCGCTTCAAGAGCCATTCGCGAACTTCGTGAAGCTGGGTCCAACTTCCGGTGTCGACGATCAGCACTCCATCAGGATCCTCGCGGTTGTCGTGCTCGGCCCGGTTCTTCTCATCGACGATTCGATAGAGCGTCTTCCCGGTGATGTCGGACATCCAATCGGGTAGCGGCCCCCAATACCAGGGCATGGCGACCTCGCGCCCCGGAACTCCTCCGAGAGCGAGATTGATCGCCCGCGTCGCCGCGATGCTGGAGCCGACCGCGTCGCCGTCGGGCTTCACGTGCGTCAGGACGACCACCCGCTTGAGGCCGAGCAACCACGCGGCGATTGATGGAAGATCGGAGTTGGACGACCAGGTCTGCGCTGAGGTGTTCACGCTCGTGCTGCTCCATCCGGCATCGCTCGCCGGCAGTCGTGTTCAATCTGCCGCCTGAGTTCGTCGATCGACTCAAACTTCATCTGGTCGCGAAGCCACCTCGACACCCGCACGCGGATCCGCCACCCATACTCCGGCATCGCGGATAGATCGGGCCGGCCGAGCAGGTGCGCCTCGAGCACGCGTGCCGTTCCAGCAAACATCGGCTTGGTTCCAACGCTGATCGCCGCGGGAACTTCGCGCCCATCGGGCAGAACTCCGACGCCCGAGTACACGCCGTCCGCTGGGAGCAGGCATTCCGTCTGGACGTTGGCCGTCGGAAAGCCGAGCTGCCGGCCCCGCTGGTCGCCCCGCACGACGGTGCCATCCACTTCGTAGTCGCGCCCGAGCACGCTCGCCGCGTCACGCATGCGCCCTTCGGCCACCAGCCATCTCGCCAGCGTGCTCGACGCCGCCGCGACGGTGCAATCGGTCATGACGGCTTCCACCGGCTGGACCACATGGAGCTGGAAGCCGAGTGCCCGCCCCATCGCGACGAGAGTGGCGATGTCGCCCGCGCGGCCGCGCCCGAAGCGGAAGTCGGGTCCCTCCACCATCGCCACCGGTTTGAGATCGTGGACGACGTGGTTGATGAAGTCCTCGGGAGTCAGGGCGAGCAGGCGCGCGGTCGGCTCCAGGCGCACGACCTCGTCGGCCCCGGCATCTCCCAGCAACTCCGCCCGGCGTTCAAAGGTGGTCAGGCGAGGCGGGGCCGCGGTCGGATTCACTCGGGTCAACGGATGCGGATCAAAGCACATGGCCACCACGTGCGCCGTTGATCCATCCTGGTCGGCGAGGTCGCGGGCGCGGCGCACCAGCGCGGCGTGACCCACGTGCACACCGTCAAACGTCCCGATGGTGACCACTGTTCGGAGGTGCCTGCTCAAGAGGAAAGCGTAGGAACCGGCGGCGCGGGGCGAGGCAGAGCGACCCGTATACTTGCGTTCCCACCCGCCCTCTCCAGAGCCCGCACATGCCGTTATTCCCGCGGAAGTCGTCGCGCAAGCCCCAATCCACTTCCCCGTCTCCGGTTGTTGTCGCGTCGATGAACGCGCCAGCGGCGGATGCGTCTGCCGAGGCCCGGATCCTTGAAATCGGCAAGGACCTGTTGCAGCGGGCCCGAGGTCACAAGACCGGGCTCTTGTCGGCGAAGTTCTACTCCGACTGGCTGATGGAATGGTCCATGAAGGACCCGGGCTTCAAGGTCCAGATGTTCCGGTTTGTCGACGCGTTCCCGATGCTCAAGAGCGGCGACCAGATCTATTCGCACCTGACGGATTACCTCAGCCAGCCGGGCGTGTCCGTTCCGCCGGTCATCGCGACGGCGCTCAAGGCCGGCAGCCTCGCCAAGGGCATGGCCGCGAAGGTCGTATCGAGTCAGATCGAGGGCATGGCGAGCAAGTTCATCGCCGGGCACGATGCGGCCTCCGCGCTGCCCGGACTCAAGGAACTCTGGAACGACGGCATCGCGTTCTCGGTTGACCTGCTGGGCGAAGCCTGCGTATCCGATGCCGAAGCGGGGGAATACCAGCGCAAGTACCTCGACCTGATCACGAATCTGCCAGAGCAGGTGGCCGCGTGGAAGGGCGAGCCGCGCCTCGAGACAGACCACCTGGGCGCCATTCCCCGGGTGAACGTCTCGATCAAGATCAGCTCCCTCTCGGCCCGCTGCGACCCGATCGACACCGAAGGTTCCATCCGCGACCTGATGCGCCGCATCGAGCCGATCCTCGAGACCGCCCGCGACAAGGGCGTGTTCGTCAACTTTGACATGGAACAGTTCTCGTTCAAGGACTTGACGATCGAGCTGTTTCAGCGTTGTTGCCAGAAGATCAACTTTCACGCGGGCCTCGCGATGCAGGCATACCTCAAGTCGGGCATCGAAGACGCCAAGCGCATCTGCGACTGGGCCCGCGCTTCGAACCGCGTTGTCACTGTTCGCCTCGTAAAGGGCGCCTATTGGGACTACGAAACGATCAAGGGTGAGATGAACGGTTGGCCGTGCCCGGTCTGGGGCGCCAAGTGGCAGACCGACCAGAACTTCGAGCGCATGACGCAGGTGTATCTCGATGCGTGCCCGCGGACCGCCGGCAGTGGTGGGGTCAAGCTCGCGCTCGGGTCGCACAATGCTCGCTCCATCGCGGCGGCCCTTTCAGCGCTGGACGCCCGCGGCCTCCCTCGAAACGCGATCGAGCTCCAGATGCTCCACGGCATGGCCGACGCGCTGAAGTACGCCGCGGCCGAAGTCGGCCTGCGGATCCGCGAATACGTCCCCGTTGGTGACATGATTCCGGGCATGGCGTACCTGGTCCGCCGCCTGCTGGAAAACACGTCCAACGAATCCTGGCTCAAGGCGGGGTTCATGGACAACGCGTCGCCAGAAGTGCTGCTCGCGGCCCCTTCGGGACCGGCGCCCAAGGCCGACCTGTCAGAAGTGGGGCCGGAGCGGCACCAGCTTTCATCGGCGAGCGACGGCATCGGCAACGGCCGGCCCTTTTTCACCGAGGCATGCCGCGACTTTTCTCGCTCGAGTGTTCGCGACGCCTTTGCGACCGCCATCGCCCGGGCAACGGTGCCCAAGGTCGCCAACGACCGGACCCCCGGGCACGCGGCCGAAATGGTCGCCAAGGCCAGCGCTGCTTTCCCACTATGGCGCGACACCGATCACGAGTTGCGTGCCCGGATTCTTCTCGAAGCCGCGGCCCGCATGCGGGCCCAGCGAGACGCCCTTGCCGGAGTGATGATCCGAGAGGCGGGCAAGACGTGGCGGGAGGCCGATGGTGACGTCTGCGAGGCCATCGACTTCTGCGAGTATTACGCCCGACTCTCCGTGCCCATGTTCTCCCGCCATCGCCTGGGCAAGTTTATCGGCGAACTGGACGAAACCTGGTACCAACCTCGCGGCGTCGCGGTGGTCATTGCGCCCTGGAACTTCCCGCTCGCGATTCTCTGCGGCATGACCGTGGCGGCTCTTGTGACGGGCAACACGGTGGTGATGAAGCCGGCCGAGCAGACGCCCGGAATCGCCCGCATTCTGCACGACATTCTCATCGAGTCCATGCACGAGGTGCTCGCGACCCAGCCGCGAACTTCGCCGTACGGCAAGGGCCAGCTCAAGCCCGATGATGTTCTGCACTTCTGCCCGGGACCGGGCGAGACCACGGCCGCCGCGCTCGTGCGTGATCCGCGTATCGCTGTGGTCGCGTTCACCGGCTCGCGAGACGTCGGGCTCGACATCCTTCACGCCGCGGCACCGGCGACGCCGTTTGGGCCCAATGCCGCGGCGGCGAAGAGCCTGACTCACATCAACAAGGTTGTCGCCGAGATGGGCGGCAAGAACGCCATCATCATTGATACATCGGCGGACCTTGATGAGGCCGTGCTCGGTGTGCGTCAATCGGCGTTCGGGTTCCAGGGCCAGAAGTGTTCGGCGTGTTCGCGCGTCGTGGTCGTGGACCCCGAAGGTGAAAGCGGCCCGGCCATCACAACATTCTTGCGCAGATTCGTTGAAGCCACGCGCTCACTCACGATCGGCGATCCGATTCTTCCGGGTACGGACGTCGGCCCCGTCATCGACGTTGAAGCGCACGCGAAGATCACGTCCATGATCGAGAAGGCCAAGGCCGAGGGCTGCAGGCTCGAACTCCAGATGCCACTGCCGTCCAACCTTTCGCGTCAGTTCATCCCGCCGACCATCTTCTCCCGCGTTCGCCCGGAACACACCATCGCCCGCGAAGAGATCTTCGGACCGGTCGTCGCCGTCATGCATGCCGCATCGTTTGACAATGCGCTCGAGATCGCCAACAGCTCAGCGTACAAGCTCACCGGCGGCGTCTTCAGCCGCATGCCCTCGCATCTCGAACGGGCCAAGAGGGAGTTCCGCGTCGGGAACCTGTATCTCAACCGTGGAATCACCGGGGCTCTGGTCGCCCGCCAGCCGTTCGGCGGGTTCGGAATGTCGGGAGTCGGCTCGAAGGCTGGCGGTGCGGACTACCTCCTCCAGTTCGTCGAGCCTCGGGTGTCGTGCGAAAACACGCTGCGTCGCGGATTTGCCCCGGAGCTGTAGACCGCGGTTTCGCGCAAACCCTTGCTTTGCAGACTCTTTGCGCAGTCTGTGCCCGGCCCTCCTTGATTGACCACGTGGGGTGACTACCCTTGTCGGGTAGAGGAATTGGGCCGCGATTCCCGGAGGGAACGCCCAAGCGTTGGTTGGGCGGGGTATTCGCGGCAGAACGAGAGAAGGGCAGTTTCAATGTGTTTCGTCAAGGCCCCGGCACAGGGTACAGCAGCGCTCCTGTTGTTAGTAGCCACCGTACCTGCAATGGCACAAAGCGTGACCTGCTCGAACGGCGTCGAGCAAAGCCGCACGTGCCCGTACGCGTCGATGGTGCCCGCGCACGAGTCACGGCTCTGCGGCGCGTCAGCGGCAGACCTCGTCGGTGACATGCCGATCGACACCGACGATGCCTGGTCGGTTGAAAAGCCGGACGCCGCGGCGTTCATGCCGGTCGCTCAACAGCCCATGTCCGTCCGGGTGACGTCTGTTCCGGTCGCCCTGGTGGTCGGTGGCGCGTTGATCGCCTCGCTGGGAATCACGCAGCAGGTCCGGCGAGCCCGGGCCACGCGGGCCTGAGCAGCTAGCGCCCCGTCAGTTTCTCGTAGACCTCGAGCGCCACGCCCGAGAGATTCGCTCGGTTCTGGAGTCGCGCGATCGCTCCGGACCGGTCGCCCTGCGCCGCCATGATCGCGCTCGCGAGACCGTCGTGATCGGAGTACCGATTCCAGTAGGGTTCGTTCTGCCAGCGTTTGCCGCCGTTGAGCACGAGCGATCTGGCTTCCGTGAGACGCTGATTGGCAAAAGCCTCCTCGCTCGCCTTGAACGCCAGGCGGCCGACCTGCATCCAGAAGATTTCGTGTTCACCGCCCGTCGGAAGAGAGCTTTCGAGCATCGCCGTCGCATCAAGGACCGCCCCGGCGAACTCCGTCGCCGCCGCGCTGGCTTTGGGATCAGTGGAAGCGCCGGTCGATCCCGCCGCGGCCGTCTCGAGCCGTTTCTGAGCGGCGTCGATCGCATTGCCAATCCCAAAAGTCTTGGCCTTCACGCCGGCAACGATGTTTCCCGCCATCTCGGTCCGCGAGCCCGCGGTCGCCGCCTTGGCCGCGATCTTGTCCAGTGGACTCGCGCTCTGCTTGCTGCACGCACACAGCAGAACCGCCGCCAGGCACGTCAGGAGGATCGCCTTCATGGTGAACACGATACCGGTGATGCGCCCCGCGGTTCAGGCGGCCCCGGACGGCGAAGCGTCAAAGGCATCCCGAGGCGAACCGATTCAGGAAGCACTGGAAGTCGTTGATGTTGAGGATGGGGCTGCGGGTGGAGTGGTCGCAGTTCGCCGCGGGGTTGCCGCTGGCGAACATGTTCAGATAGCACAGGAAGTCGTTGGCGCTTAGGACGGGCGGCGTGGTGCTGAGATCGCAGTTGGGGTAGCACAGGCGGGCCACAAACGCACGGGCCCCGCTGGAGGGAAGCGTCCCGTTGATCAGCAGTGTCTGCCCATCGCCGGACATGGCGGTGACGAGGTAGAGCGTCGTCGCCCCGGGGACCTGCACGCCCTGCTCTGCAAGATACGCCGCGACAGTTCGTGTTCCACCTTCAGGAGACCACACGATGGCCGTTTCGTGCTGCGCGATCGTCTGGCTCGTTCCGCCGACCAGCGTCCCATCGCTTGAGACGGAAGTTGCGTAGGACTGAACCTCGCCGGCCAGGGGCGGGATCAGCGTGAGGCCGAAGCCCTGGCGCCACAGAAACGCCCGGCGCGTGAACATCCCGCCGTCTGAAACTCCGACGACCGAGGTCAGGTCTCCGGAAGCCCCGATCACGTAGGTGTCCCGATCCTGTGGCTGACCCTCGAGTTTGACCGTGCCCGTCGATTCCCGCCAGCGAAACGCGCGGCGTTTGTACGGGCCCGGCTCATCGGCGAACAGCCCGTGCCCGACGAAGGTCAGCCCGTCGCGGCTGGCCGCGAACAGTTCGATTTCAGTCACGCCCGGGATAGAGAAAGTCTGGGTCCCCGTCCCCGGTCGCCAGGAAAAACCTGAATACGTACTAGACCCGTTCTGCGCGTATCCCACGATCAGATCGCCCGAATCAGAGACCCAGCGGGGGGTGTAGGTCATCCCGGCGGTTCCGCCGAGAATGCGCACGCCGCCCGTTTCATCCCAGAGGAAGGGAACGCCGCTGCCGTGCCTCCCAGCAACCCATTGGCCTGATGCGGACACCTTGGTCGGCGACACGCCGTACCAGGTTGGGATCGGCTCCAGGGGCACTGCACCGGTTGCGACTGACCAGCGAAACCCGCCCATGCCGGTGGCCTGGGCGATGCCCGTGACATAACGGCCGTCTTCCGAAATGGAAGATGCCAAGATGTTTGCGCCCGGCGTATCAATCGAAAACCAGCCCTGCTGAGCAGCACTCACGTGCGGCAGCCCGGCCGCGGCAGCAACTCCGATCAGTGTGCGGCGGACGTTTCTCATGACGAACGCCCCGGTTGGCGTCTCAGTGGACGAGGTTGGTCGCGGCCTCGATCGCCTCGACCACCTGGCGCACCTGGAAGGGCTTCTTCAGGAAGCTGTCGAACCCCATCCCGCGCAGGCCCTGGGCCTGGCCGTCGGTGAGCTTCCCGCTCATGGCGACGATCCGGGTCATCTGGAGATTGTCGTTCTCGCGGACGACCTTGGCCACGCTGCGGGCATCGCCCGAGCCGCCGTCGCCGAGATGAATGTCGAGGAGCACCACGTGCGGCTTGAACCGCTCGCACTCCATTCCCGCCTCAAAGGCCGATGCGGAAACTTTGACTTCGTAGTTCGTCTGCTCGGACAGGACCTTGGACAGAACGTTGGTCACTTCGGTCTCATCGTCCACGATCAGGACCCGGGTCCGACCCGAGGTCATCCCATCCATGGGGATGCCGTGGGCCCGCATGAACTTGACCAGTTCCGCGACCGGGATCCGGCGGTCCTTGGACCCCGGGATCCGGTACCCCCTGAGGGACCCCGAATCAAACCACTTGGAAACCGTGCGCGGGGCGACGTTGCAGATCTTCGCGACTTCACCGGTTGTCAAGACGTCTTTTTCGATCGGCATCGTCTCACCTCGCAGGAAACACAGGGGTGGGGAGTGGGCGGTAGGGAACGCGGTCAATGCGCATCGCACGCAAGCACCGGCGAGACATGTTTCGGTGCGCCGCGGTCGGGCCTTGACGCTTCCAACACCTATCCCGCCCAAGTTTCAGTTCTGGGACGCTTCGGGCCCCGGTCCACCCCCAACCGCCGTAATTCCCCGTCCGGATAAGCCCCAGGGATTCGCCCGTAGCCCCCCTCGCCTCGGGTGGGATTGACACTTATCGTTCCGACCCGGTAGATTGACAGGGTTCGGGAGACAGACGGCATCCAAACGCGCCCGCCGGGCGTATGGTCCGTATTCCGCCGTGGGTCGGGTTGCCAGGCACCCGCGGCCCCGCTGAGCTTGCAGGAGTTGACTGTGCGATACTTGAACCGCCGCGCTTTCGCCATCGTGTCCGTCGTCGGGCTTTCCCTTTCCGCCTTGGCCCCGACGGTGCTCGCGCAGAGCGGGCAGCCACAGACCACCGAGGAGCGCAAGAAGGCCCAGGCGAACATCCAGCTCCTTCGCGACTTCATCCACTACATCAACATCGAATCACGGGATGTCGCCGCCGGCACCGGCCGCAAGCTCCTCGAACTCAACCTCAAGCCGACGGAGTTCGTCGACCTGGTGGAGAAGTCCGGCGAGGCGGAGCGATTTAACAACTCCGTCTTCAAGGCGATGCGCGTCCCCGAAATCGAACCCGTCGCCGCCGACATCCTCAAGCTCTTTGACAAGGGCAAGCTCGAGCGCGTCCGCGACCCGCAGGAGATCGCCCGCAACATCCAGCTGCTCAAGGGTGTCATCGGCCAGAAGTACTGGGGCCGCCAGCGGCTCATCGCCGCGGGTGAGTACGCGATGCCCCAGTTGCTCGAAGCGCTGCTGAACCGCGCCGACACGCAACTGCAGGCCGAGGTCCAGTCTCTCCTGATCGACATGGGCCAGCAGTCCATCATTCCCCTCTGCACCGCGCTCACGGCCCTCGACCCCGTCGGGCAGGAGCAGATCGCCGACATCCTCGGCGTCATCGGGTACCGCACGTCGCTCCCCTTCCTGGTTGACACGCTGGGCGCGACCAAGTCCAACCCTGTCAAGGTCGCAATCGAGCGGGCCATCGGCCGCATCGGCGCCGCCGGGCTGTCCAACGACTCGGCTGACCTGTACCGCGAGCTTGGCGAGGGCTTCTACGCCCAGCGCCCCGAGCTCACCAGCTTCCCCGGCGAGAACTACCAGCTCCTTTGGGCGTTCAACCCCGGTTTCGGCCTGAGCCCGACCGCGATCCGCACCGAGGTCTTCCACGAAGCCATGGCCATGCGCATGGCCGAGCGGTCTCTCGCCCAGCGCCCCGGCGGCAACGATCGCTCGCTTTCACTCTGGCTTGCGTCCAACTTCCGCCGCGAGATCCAGTCCCCGGCTGAGTACGAGAATCCGTCCTATCCCAAGGGCCGTCGCGATGCGATGTTTTACGCCGTGAACGCCGGCGCGATGCACAACCAGGACGTCCTGGCCCGTGCCATCGATGCCCGGGACACGCAGCTTGCGCGGCGCGCCATCGCCGCGATCGAGCAGACCGCCGGGGGCACGGGCCTCTGGTCCGCCACGACCGAGCGTCGCCCGCTGATCGAAGCGCTCCGCTATCCCAATCGTCGCGTGCAGTACGAAGCGGCCCTCAGCCTCGGCCGCGCCCAGCCCCAGGAATCCTTCGCCGGCGCCGAGCGAGTGGTCCCGATCCTCGCCAGCGCGATCCGCGACGCCGGCGCCCGCTACGCCGTGATCATCGCCGGCGACAAGGAACTCGGCGCGACCATGCGTCGCACGATCGAGAAGGCGGGGTACACCGTCCTTCCCGTCGCCGCTCAGCTCAGCGAGCTCTCCGGCCCGATCGCCGAGACCCCGGGCATCGACCTGATCGTGTCCAACCTCTCCGGCCTGCAGACCGATTCGCTCATCGCCGAGGCCCGCGCGATGCCCCGTCTCGCCGCGACGCCCATCCTCTCCGTCGTCAACGTCCCGCAGGACTCCATCGAGCTCACCCGCAAGTTCGACCGCGACCCGCTCGTCGCCATCCGCCAGCCCGGCATCAACGAGGCTCAGCTCACCGCCGCGGCCGCCCAGCTCGTCGAGGCCGCTTCCGGCGGACCGATCAAGCCCGAAGAGGCCCGGGACTATTCCGTCCGTTGCCTCGCCGTCCTTCGCGACCTTTCCCTCTCGCGCAACGCGACCTTCAACGTGGGCGACTCGGCCCTCGCGCTCATCGCCGCCCTGCCCGAGAGCGCCGGCAAGACCAAGCTCGATATCTCCGAAGTGCTCGCCCGCATCGAGCAGAAGCGGGCCCAGGTCGCCATCGCTGACGCGGCCATGACCTCCGAAGGCGACGAGCGCGTCGCGATGCTCACCAAGGTCGCCGACTCTGCCAAGCGCTTTGGCAATCAGCTCGAATCCCGTCAGGTGGCCAGGGTCATGGAACTGGCCTCCCGCGGCCCGGACAAGGAAGCCACCGCCGCCGCCGCCCTGGTCGGTTCGCTCAACCTCCCCAACAGCAACCTCGTCCCGCTCATCCTGGACAAGGAACCCGTCAAGCAGGCGGCCGAGGACAGGAACTCGGTCAAGCAGGCGACCCGCTGACCGATCTCGTTCCACTCGATTCTCGTTCAAGGGCCCCGATCAGGGGCCTTTGTCATTGGCGAAGCCGGGTCTTCGGTTACCCCCGCTTCCAAAAGGCGAGTTCGGCCTGCGTCACGCCCGCGATGCGCTCGTTCTCCGCCGCGACCAGCACGTTCAGGCCCGCCTTCGCCATGTCATGCTTGACCATCGCAAAGCACACCGGAGCCGAACCCCGCATCGGCGCAAGCGTGCTGCTCGTCACGACGCCGATCGCGTCGGCGTCCGGCGACGCCGCGTCCCACACCTGCGAACCCGTCACCGGCTGCCGCGGCAGGTGTTCCGCCCCCGAGGCCACCGATTCGCACAGGATCCCCATCAGCACTTTCTTCGAGTGCCCGCGCGATTCCATCCGCGCCACGATCTCCTGCCCGAGGTAGCACCCCTTCGTGAACGACACGCGCTCCTTGACGATCCCCGTCTCGTGCGGGAGTGAGTCCGGCCCGAAGTCGATGTTGTACAGCGCCCGCCCCGCCTCGATCCGCGCGATGTTGTACGCGTGCCACCCCGCCGGCCGCAGCTTGAACTTCGCGGCGGGTTCGCCGCTCCCATCGCCCTCCTCGTGAACCTGTCCTGTCTCGACCAGGCTTTGGAATACATCCACCGCCGCCCCCGCCGGCATGGTGAGTTCGAGCCCGACCTCCCCCGTTGAGTCGTCCCGATCCACGACAACCTCGTGCCCGCGGATCGAAACGAGACACGCCATGCCCGGGGCCAGGTCCCTGATCATCGGCCCCGCCACCGGCTTCGACACCGCGAGCAGCAGCCCCGGCCCGGTCGGCCCGTGCACGGCCATCCGATGCATCGCCTCACTCAGGTCCTTGATCACAACCTCTTCAGTGATGACATACGCCGCCAGGCCTTTCACAGACCGATCCGCCGCGAGCACATCGACGTCCGCCAGCATCCGCCCGCCATCCGGCCCGCCTGGAAGCGCGATCAATCGCAGGTCCGCATCAATCCGTCCCTTGCGATTGAGCCAGAACGTCTTCCTCGCCTGAAATGGCTCCAGCCCCTTGAGCTCCTGAGTGACCATCCGGTTCAGAAACTCCAGCCGGTCCTTCCCCGTGATCTCCAGCACGCCCCGCTGCGGCTGGTCGACCACGATGCACGACTTGCGGATCGCGGCGTACTCCAACTCCAGTTCCCCGAACGTTTCCGCAACGAGAATTCCCGCCTCCGGCGGCCCGTACGCCGCCAGCGAAGCCTCGGCCAACTGGTGCACCTTTCGAAGCGGACTCACTCGCATGCACAACGGTAGGTGGCCACCCGCCCCCTTCCGCCCCCCGCCCTGATACACTCGCTCCCCCAAGCCCCAAGCGGAATGAGGAGTCCTTTCGTGAACACCGACCTGCTCAAGCGCCTCTGCGAGACCCCCGGCGTCCCCGGCCGCGAAGAACGCGTCCGCGCCCTCATCCAGAAAGAAATCAAAGGCCTCTTCGACGAGACCAAGGTCGACGCCATGGGTTCGCTCATCTGCCGTCGCCACCCGCGGGGTTCCCGCGGCAAGGTCGTCAAGGGCAGCAAGAAGCCCACGATCGTCATGCTCCTGTGCCACATGGATGAGATCGGCTTCTACGTCTCCGCCGTGGACGCCAAGGGCTGGATCTGGTGCAACCCCGCCGGCGGCTTCGACGCCCGCAACCTCTTCTCCCGCCGCGTCCTCGTCTGCACCGACAACGGCGACTTCAAGGGTGTGATGAACCCCGGCGGCCGCCCGATCCACATCTCTTCACCTGATGAGCGCACCAAGGTCCCCGAGACCAAGCAGTTCTTCATCGACATCGGCCTCCCACCCGACAAGGTCAAGAAGACCGTGAAAGTGGGGGACTTCATCGTCATGGATGAGCCCGCCCTCGAAATGGGAACCAAGGTCGTCTCCAAGGCCCTCGACAACCGCGTCGCCTGCTGGCTCGGCATCGAGGCCGTCCGCAAGCTCGACGCGGCGGGTTCGGCCCACGCCTGCGAGGTCGTCGTCGCGTTCACCACCCAGGAAGAAGTCGGCCTCCGCGGCGCCAAGACCGCCAGCCACGCCGTCCAGCCCGACATCGGCCTCGGTATCGACGTCACCCTCGCCTGCGACACGCCCGGCGTCCCCGAGGAAGAGTCCGTCACGATCCACGGCAAGGGTTTCGGCCTTCACATCAAGGACGGCTCGTTCATCTCCGACAAGAAACTCACGGACGAAATCGAGGCCGTCGCGAAGAAGCACCGCATCCCCTATCAGCGGACCATCCTCGCCGCCGGCGGCCAGGACGGAGCCGCCGCCCAGCAGGCCGCCGCGGGCGCCCGGGCCGTCGGTATCGTCGTCGGCACGCGCTACATCCACACCGTGACCGAAATGATCGACACCCGCGACCTCGCGGCAGCCCGGGACGTCATCGCGGCGTACTTGCCGACGGTCGAATGAAGTGCCTCCGACTTGGCCGGTTCCTCCGGGCGAGTCGGTGCTCAGAGTGCAGTGGGGCACAAATCCGGCCGGAATCCCATCGCGCCACCGACTCGACGGTCGGGAAGTCCACGAATCACCTTTCTCATACACGATCTGCTTCCGAGATCATGCCAATGTCAGTACCCGATCGAACGAGAACGGCTTCCATCTCCGCTAGGAGCATCCCATCGCAAACTTGTTCAGGAAGCACTGGAAGTCATTCGCGGTCAAGGGCGGCGTTCCGGTAGAACCGTCACAGTTGGCATACACAGACTTGCTTGCAAACGAGTTAAGGAAACATTGGAAGTCGTTGGCGGTCAGAGCAGGCGTGCCTGTCGAGTTGTCGCAGTTGGCGTAGCCGCCTTCGCGAACCGTGAGCAGGGCCGCGTTGCTGTTCACGCTCCCGCAGGCGTTGGTGACCACGCAGCGGTAGTTGCCCGCGGCGTTGAGGGTCACGTTCGAGATGGTCAACGTCGGCGTGGTGGCACCGGAGAACGTGCCGATGCCGGGCATGAGGCCGTCGGCAATTCCCAGCCAGACCCCCGGCGACTGGTTCACCTCTCCCTGCCACTGGTAGCTGAGTGACGACCCCGTAGCTGAAACGGATAGAGCCGCCGATCCACCCGGACAGACGATTGTTCCCAAAGGATGCGAGGACACGGATGCGCAAAGCGTCAGCAGTGCGGCCCGGGTCTGCCCGGCCTGATTCAGGGCCTCGCACACAATTGTTCCGGAGTTGTTGATAGCCCTGGCGACCGTCAAGGTCAGCCCGCTGCCGGGCAACGTCTTGGTATTGAGATCGACGATGAGGCCGTCATGCCACAGAGTCGCGCGCCCTTGTTCGGCCGCGTTCGTTGATCCTCCGACAATCCAGTCCAAGTCGTTGATCCGGTACGCGATACCAGAGACCCCGCCAAGCGTGCCCAGATCTACGGAGATCGTGCTGGCTCCCGGCCAATGCACTGGGCGGGTTCCTGAGGCCGTGACGGTTGCACCTACGACGTGGCCGTGGATGTTCAGTCCCACTCCTTTCGCTCCCTGGCCGCTGGCACCGTACAGGAGTGTCCACGAAGTGCCGTCGAAACGAACAGCAACCTGTTGTCCTACCCCGCAGTCTGCCCCGGTATACGCCTCTCCGGCGATCACGCCAGCCTCGTTGATTTGATAAAAAGGCGTACATCGTCCGCCCCATGGAACCGCCGCAACAACCGGCGAAGTGGGCGCCGCACTTGTCCAGGTCACTCCGCGATAGACCAATGAGGGCCGATTCGTCGCACCGCAGAACTGCCCTGAGGCGTTGATTGACCGCGCGCCCGAAGCGCCCTCGGTTCCAAGGGGATCGGCGTTCACCATGACTCCGTTCTCCCAGAAGAACGAGTACGCGAAGGTCCCAATCCGAAAATTTCCAACGACTTGGCGCGCATCATTCACCGAATCACCATAACTGTCTCCAGCGCCGGGCATCGTGCCGAGATCATGCATGGTGCCATCCCAGAGGAACGCTCGCCGACTCCCGTCGAGCTTTGTCGAGCTCCCAACGATGAGTCCTTGCGGGCTTACGCCCCGTGGTTCAGCAATTGAACCGCCAAGGGTACCGATATCTGTGGCGAGATAGGTCTGAGCCTGGGTTGATGCAGCGAACAACGCATTCGCCACCAAGAGAGCGCGAGCCCGAACCGACACCCCCTGCCGGCAGACGCGCGCTTCGCTTGATCCCGGCGCTTTCATCGCTCGACCTCCTTCAAATCCCGCGGGCACACAGAGCTGATCAGGCACGAACACCGTGTTGTCGCTCTCCTCACTTTGCGATAGACTAGCTGAAAGGGCTGGGTTTTGATCAAAATTTCCGCCTGGCTGGCAAGTGTTCGGACGTCTCGCCGGCTTGCAGGCGCTGGCGCGCAACACCGATGAACCTCGACTCTGCCAAAGCAATCTTCGAAGAGGCTCTCTCCCAGCCCGAAGAGTCTCGCGATCGCTTTGTGGAGCAGGCTTGCGGCGGGGATGAAGGCCTCCGCGACGCCGTCCGGGCCATTCTCCGCCGGCACCTGGCCGCGGGCGACACCGTCAAAAACGTTACGGTCCCGGACAAGGATCGGACCCACCGACCCAGAATCCCGGAGCGCCTGGGCCACTTCCGCATCGTCCGCGAGATCGGCCGCGGCGGCATGGGTGTTGTCTACGAAGCAGTTCAAGACCACCCGACGCGCACCGTCGCCCTCAAGGTCGTCAGTTCCTACTTCGCACCCGAATCCATGTTCCGTCGCCTCGAAATCGAGGCCGAGGTTCTAGGTCGTCTCCACCACCCCGGTATCGCCCAGGTCTACGAGGCCGGAAGCTTCGAAGTCGGCCACCGCCCGCAGCCCTACTTCGCGATGGAATACGTCAAGGGCCAGGCGCTCACCACGTTTGCGCGGGTGAACAATCTCGACCTCAAGGCCCGCCTCAAACTCCTCTGCCAGGTCTGCGATGCCATCCAGCACGCCCACTCCATGAGCGTCATCCACCGCGACCTGAAACCGGGCAACATTCTCGTGGATGAACGCGGCCAGCCCAAGATCCTCGACTTCGGCATCGCCCGCGCCACCGATTCCGACGTCCGCGCCACGACGCTCCAGAGCAGCACCGGCCAGATCATGGGCACCCTCGCCTACATGAGCCCCGAGCAGGCCAGGGGCCAGCCCTCGCAGATCGACACACGCACCGACATCTATTCCCTCGGCGTCATCGCCTTCGAGCTCCTCGCCGATCGCCTTCCCTACGCCGTGGATGGCCGCACCGTTCCCGAGGCCGTCCGCATCATCATGGATGAGGAGCCCAGCCGTATCAGCTCCATCAACCGCAGGCTTGGCGGCGACATCGACGTCATCGTGTCCAAGGCGATGTCCAAGGAGAAGGACCGGCGATACGCCTCCGCCGCGGCCATGGCGGAGGACATTCAGCGCTTCCTGCACGATGAACCGATCCGGGCCCGAGCCCCGAGCATGGGCTACCGCGTTTCGAAGTTCACGCGCCGGAACAAAGCCGTGGTGACGGCGACGGCGTTGGTCATGCTGACACTGGCCGCGGGAGCAGGCGTCGCATTGTCGCAGGCCATGCGGGCGACAGCGCGAGCGCACGAGGCGGACACTCTGAACCGGATGATCCTCGATATGATGGCGCCCCCTCCCGATGTTCCGAGTGATGCAGTACAGATATTCACGAGACCCCTGCTCGCGCGGTCCGAAACGGTGGTCGGCGTTCGATTGAAAAACTACCCAGAGGCAGAGGCCAGGCTCCGGTTTGCGCTCGCGGGTCAGTACGATGGCTTGGGCTTGTACGCTGACTGCGCGCGGAACTCCCTTCGAGCGCTGGATTGCTATCGATCGGCCGCGTTGTCCGACGGACCGTTCTTCGCCAATCTCGTGTGCGCGACAGTTGACTCTCTGAACAAGGCCGCGGACGCCCGCGCGTCAGCGCTCGCGGACCAGGCCGTTCCGGAGGCCCTCACCCAGGCACAACTGGACCCGGTCACGCGGGTCTCGCTGCTGCGGGTTTGGGCTCAGGCGGTGGATGAGAGCAACTTGAAGCAAAGAGCGGAACTGCTCGCTCAAGCCAGAAAAGAGTGCGCGAACATCGCAGACCAGAAGCTCCGCGAGAACCACATCGCTCAGATACTGGACAGGCAGGCCGGGACCCTTTTCCGCCTGGACAAGCCAGAGGAGGGTGAACGCGTCTACCGCGAAGCGATTGAAATGGGGCGGCGCGAATCCGGCACTCCAGAGTGGCTGTCGGCGTCGCTGCAGAATCTCGGATTCATGCTCGACAAAGCTGGCCGGTTTGACGAAGCGGTAACGCTTCTGACCGAATCGGTGAAGATCAAGAGTGAGCGCATGGGCCTCCCCCGACACATCGAAACGCTCGGCACACGCCACAACCTCGCCCGGGCGGTCGCCAAGAGCGGAAACGCGCCCGAGGCGGAGCGAATGTGGCGCTCCATCCTCGACGACTTCCGTGCGACACACCAGGAGTCCGATTGGCGCTTCGACGTCATTTCCGCAGGCTTCGGCAAGTTCCTCGCCGACCAGAAGCGTTTCGACGAAGCCCGACCTCTGCTCGAATCCGCGGCCAAAAGCCTCCACGCCCGCTTCCCCGCTGACAACGACTATTGCAAGCGCGCCGACGATGCCCTCAAGTTTCTGCCCGAACACAGCCCAGATGCCGCACGTTAGTTTGGACGTCCAGAGTGGGGGATGTTGAATGCACTCGGAGCAATCGCCGGACGAACCCTCCACGCCTATTCACGAAGTCGGCGGGGATGCCGCGAACTTTCTCCCCCTCGTCTATGACGAACTCCGCAAGCTCGCCTCCCATCTCATGGCCAAGGAATCCCCCGGCCAGACCCTCCAGCCCACCGCCCTCGTCCACGAAGCGTTCGCCCGGCTCGCCGACGGGAGCGCACCCACCTTCGAAAACCGCAAACACTTCTTCAACACCGCGGCGCGTGCCATGCGCCGCATCCTCATCGAACGCGGCCGCCGCCTCAACACTCCAAAGCACGGCGCCGGACACCAGCGGCAGGATGTGGATGTCATCGACATCCCCGCGGCCCGCGACTTCCCGCCCGAAAGCTCCGACGCCCTCGATGCCGCGCTCGAGGAACTCCAGGCCCACAATGCCCGGTGGGCCCAGGTCGTGCATCTGAGATACTTCCTTGACCTGTCCATCGAACAGGTGGGCGAGGTGCTCGGCATCGCCCCCGCAACGGTCAAGAGCGACTGGGCATTCGCACGCGCCTGGCTCAAGTGGAAAGTCGAGAAAGGCTGATGCGCCCTGCGGCCTCCTTTCCACAACGAAGTCCGCCGCGTTTCTCGGCCGGTTGCTCCGGCCAACCCTCGCCATTCAGCATCTTGAATTCCAAGAACCAAGCTTTCCCACCCCTCCCCAATTCCCGACCGCGTCCATGCGCACAAACCCGGCCCCCCAGGCTCCAGTGACGCCAAGACCCCCTAAAAAGGGGCCCCCAAAACAGTCTCCGCGATTCCGACTTTCTCACCCCGGGCGCGCCGCCTCCGTGCGCACCCGGGTGTCCGTCACCCCGTCTATTTGAAGATGCTCAAAACCATCTCTCTCATCTTGAGCATCTTCATTTCCTACCGGTCCTTCTCCGGCAGGCCCATCCCGCTCCGGTCCGGGCCCGCGGGCTTCTTCGGTGGCGTGTACGGGTTCTTCTCGATCTCTTCCATCATGTGCTTGATCGCGGCATCGAGCTGCGGGTCTGATCCGCCCGAGCCATCCCGGTACGCCGTCATCTGGCCGGGGTCATCGATCACCATCATGTCCGGATCGACGCCGTGTCCTTCAACGCCCCACGTTCCATCCTTCTCGTAAAAGCCGAACGTCGGCGCCGTCACCGCGCCGCCGTCGATCAGCCCCGGGTTCCCCGAGATGCCGACCAGCCCACCCCACGTCCTCATCCCGATCAGCTTGCCCAGTTTGTTGTACCGGAACAGCCACGGGAACATGTCGCCACCTGAACCCGCCAGCCCGTTGATCAACATGCACTTCGGGCCCTGCATCGAATCCGGCGGCCACGTCCAGTCCTGCCCGTCCCGCCGCGCCCAGTAGTTCGTCACCGGCCGATTGAGCAGCTCGATGAACCGAGTCGGGATCTGCCCGCCGCCGTTCCACCGGTCATCCACGATCAGCGCCGACTTGTGCGCCTGCCCATAGAACTGCCGGAACAGGTTGTTCTGCCCATCCACGCCCGTGTCCGGCACGTAGATGTACCCAACTTTCCCTCCTGTCTTGGCGTCGATGTACGCACGCTTGGACTCGACCCACGCCCGGAACCGGAGCCCATCCTCCGACGCCATCGCCTGCACCACCACATCGCGCAGCCCCGTGGGCGGCTTGATTTCCCGCGGCTTGTCGTCCTTCTTCTCATCCTTCTTGTCGTCTTCCTTCTTCGCCTCGTCCTTCTTCGCCGGCCGCTCCAGCGAGGGCTTGTCGTTCACCGTGATCGTGATCGACTTGCCGGCCAGGCCCTGGAACGCCGCGTACACGCTTTGCGAGGCATCCACCGGCACACCGTTGACGGCCATCAGGTAGTCACCCACCCGCACCTTCACGCCCGGCTGGCTCAGCGGGCCGCGTGCATCCGAATCCCATGGCCCGCCGGCCAGGATTCGCTTGATCCGGTACGCCGCGGGAGCATCGCCCGCCGCCGGCACCAGCTCAAAGTCGCACCCGAGCAGCCCGACCGAAACCGTCGGCCCACCTTCAACATCGCCGCCCGAGTAATACGCGTGCCCGATATTGAGCTCCGAGATCATCTCGCTGATGATGTACGACACATCCTCACGCCCCGCGGCGTCATCCAGCATCTTCGCGTACTGATCCCGCACGGCCTTCCAGTTCACGCCGTGCATGTTGGGTTCGTAGAAGAAGTCCCGCTCGATCCGCCACGCATCGTTGAAGAGCTGTTTCCACTCTTCCCGCGGCTCGATGCGGGCCGTCATCCCAGCGGTCACGACGTTCTTTGCGGTGGCGCCGGCAGAGGCGTCCACAATCACAGCGCTGTTGCCGCGCGGCACGAGCAGCTTCTTGCCGTCGGGCGTGATGTCGTACCCGCCGCCGCTGGTGATCGACTTCTCTTCCTTTTTGTCATCGGTGAGGTCAAAGAGCTTGATCCCGGCTTCGCCCTCGCCCGCGACCGGCCGGCGAACGAAGATGAGCTGGTTCTTGTCGTTGACGCCGAGGCCGCCGACGGCGCCGCCCTTGACGGGAACCGGCATCGCCCGCTGCTCGAAGCCATCGAGGTCGATGATCACATCCTTCTTCTTGTCGTCCTTCTTCTCATCCTTCTTGTCGTCTTTCTTGTCATCCTTCTTGCCGGCGGAAGGGCCGGACGTGCGCTTTCCGGTCACCGGGTACGTTGCGTTGTGGACGGCGGCCGAACCCTTGAGCGTGCCGTCAGAGATCGTCAGCGTCATCTGCACCGCGGCATCTTCGGCGTTGAACTGGAGCGTCAGCGTCTTCGATGCCGGGTCGTACTTGCCGCTCACATCACCCGTGAACAGCGCAGAGATCAGCTGCCCGGTGACCGAGTTGTCCTTGGCCACATTCAGTTTCAGCGTGAACGGCATGCCGTCAGGCGGGAGCGGTTCGGGCCCGGTCGCCTTCGCGTCCCAGGTTCCGGAGACTCCGTCATCCGCCGCCGCGGCTTCATCCTTCTTCTTGTCCCCTTCCTTGGCGTCGTCCTTCTTCTCATCCTTCTTGTCGTCTTTTTTGGCCTTGGACCACTCTTCCTCATCGCTCTTGGGCGCCCACGGCGATTCCATGTCCGCGCGGAGCGGCACCGCGAGAATGCTCGCCGAGCCGTTGTAGATGAACGAGTTGTCGATGTCCGAGTACGTCGGGTTGAACGTCCGGCGGCTCACGTAGAACAGGTAGTCGCCCTTGCGATCAAACGTCGGGTTCGAATCATCGAACATCCCACTGGTGACTTGATGCTTCTCGCCCTTCTCGACGTTGTACAGGAAGACCGCGTTCTGCTGCCGATTGGGAAGTTGGATGGCGTAGGCGATCCACTTGCTGTCGCTCGACCAGCTCGCGCCCGGCTGGCCCGCCCAGGGGTCGGTGTCGATCAGCTTGGTCGTCGATTCGACCTTGTCGTCCGCCGCGGGCGTGCAGACAAACATCCCACCGGCCTTGTCGGTGAAGTAGATGTGCTTGGAATCCGGCGACCATGTCGGGTTGAACCGGAACGCGGCGGGGGCGGCGCCGGCCTTGGTCAGCTGGCGAGTTTCGCCGAGGCCGTCCGACTGCGTCATGTACAGTTCATACTCGCCCGTGGCATCGGAGAAGTACGCGATCCACTTGCCGTCCGGGCTCCACGCGGGCATGCGCTCGGCCACACCGCTGGTCCTGGTGAGACTGCGCGGAGTGCCGTTCTCGGCCGGAAGGGACCAGATGTCGCCTCGGGCTTCGACGGCCGCTCGTTTGCCCGAGGGGGAGATGGTCCAGCCCTGGATGTAGTTCGAGTCGTCTACCTGCCGAGTGCGGATCGTCGGCCGGTCGCCGGGGATGGTGATGGTGACCTCGGTCGACTTGTCGTTCGAGAGATCGAGCAGGTAGAGCCCAGACCCGTACTGGTAGACGATCTCTCCCTTGCCGCCGGGGCCGGGCCCCATGGAAGGCCACTTGATGTCGTAGTCCTTGAGCGAGGTCACCTGCCGCCGATTGCCGGACGCGGTCTCGTAGACCCAGATATTGAGTCGGTGCTCCGGTCCCTGGTCGGAGAGGTAGTAGACCTTGTCGCCGTTCCACATGGGAAGCGTGTCGGTGCCTTCCCAATCGGTGATCCGCTTGGATGAGTTATCCGCGAGATTGAAGAGCCAGATGTCGGTGGCCATTCCGCCGCGATAGCGCTTCCAGGTGCGATTGTCGGTGGAGTGGGGGGTATACGCGAGCCACTTACCGTCCGCGCTCATGGCTCCGTTTGCGCCGTAGGGCACGGGCAGGTGCGTCGGCATCCCTCCTGAGGCGGGCACCGTGAAAAGCTCCGACTGCCGCCGAAGGCCGGCGAGCCCGGAGAGAGAAAAGATCAGCTTGCCATCCGCGGTCCAGTCGCAGAGGACCTCGCCGCCGGGGTGGAATGTGACGCGCGTGGCGACGCCGCCCGAGGCGGGAATGGTGTACAGGTCCCGGTTTCCGTCGTAGTTTCCGATGAAGGCGACGGTCTGGTCATCCGGGCTGAACTTGGGAAGGGTTTCCGACCCGAGGGCCGTGGTCAGCCGCGTCGCCTGCCCACCTGCCCTTGGCGCCAGCCAGATGTCGCCGGCGTACAGGAACGCGATCTGGGTCTTGCCGACATCGGGGTACCGGAGCATGCCGGCGTGCGGCTGGATGTCGTTGGGACCGGCGAGGACGGCGCTGACCAGGGCGAGGGGAAACTGGAACATTCGTTGAGCCTCTCAGGGTGCGGGTGAAATCGGGGCGCAAGGGTACCCGAATCGGGATGCGAGTGAGATTGGGAGTTTGAGGGCGGCTGTTTCCGTCAAGAACCAGCCTGATCGAGGACCCCGGCTACTTCCCTGCCGGTTTCGTCCGTTCGGGCCTTGGCCCGGTCCAAGGCCGTTCGGCCATCCTTGGAGCGGCCTTTCGCGACGGCGCCCGCATCCAGCAGCAGGACCACCGCCGGGGCATCGCCACGTTCCGCGGCCCGCATGAGGGGCGTGACACCTTGAGAATCGCTCGCCTCGGGATCGGCACCGGCGGTCAGCAGGAGCTTGAGCACTGCTGCGTTTCCTGGGAAGCCCGCGGCGTGAGATAGGGCGGTGGCGCCCGCTGCGTCGCTTCCCTTGACCCCGGCTCCGGACTTGACGAGCAGGTCTACCGCTTCGGTCCGTCCGGCAGCGGCGGCGAGCATCAGGGCCGTGCGGCCCTGGTTGTCGCGAATGTCGATGGAGGCGTTGGCCCCGAGCAGGTCGGCGATGAGAGACACGGTGCCTCGGCTCGCGGCGATCATCAGCGCCGTCGTGCCGTCCGGAGCTTTGGCGTCAACATCCGCACCGGCTTTTGTCAAGGGTGAGATCAACTCGGGAAAGCCACGCGTCACGGCGACATGGATCGGAGAAAGCCCCTGGTGCGGGCCTGAGCCGAGCGGTACGTTGACCGGATCGCCAGCGGCGATGGCCTTGCGAAGGGCGTCTGAATCACCTGCGGCAAAGAGCGTGTCGCGCTTGGGGGAGGATGTGAGCTTGGCCGGGTCGGGCCCGGGCGGGGTGGTCCTGGGGTGCGACGAACCGCGCACGATGTACAGCAGCAGGAACCCCGCCGCAACCAGCATGATCGCGACGAAGGCGAGCCGGGATGGTGAGGAGTTCGCGGGCATCAACGGGTCACTTTCCGGCTTCGGAGAGAATCACGGCACACTTTTCCCCGGCCGTGTCGCTGCGCTGCCGGGCCCAGTCGACGGCGGTCCAGTTGTTGCCGTCCTTGAGCGTGGTGCTGGCGCCGGCGCTGAGCAGCAGCATGCACTTGTCCGCATCGCCAAGCTTGGCCGCGAGCATCAACGGGGTGACGCCGTCGCGGTTGGCGGTGTCGACCTCGGCGCCGGCATCCAGGAGCAGCTTGACGATGGGCGCCGGAGCTTCGCTCCCGGCGGCGGCGGCGAGCGGCGAGTTCCCCTCGTTGTCAGACTGTCGAACCGACGCCTTGGCTTGCAGCAGCGCCTTTACCTTGTCTTCGCTTCCGAAGCGCACCGCCATGATGAGCGCCGTCTCGCCCCACTTGTTCCGGTCATCGACCTTGGCGCCCGCCCTGAGGAGTTCGGTCAGTGACGCGAGGTCGCCCTTGGCGGCGGCCATCATCAACGGCGTTCCCCAGTCGTCCGAAGCGGCTTCGGGCTTGGCGCCGGCCGCGACGAGAGACTTGATGAGTTCGGCGTTGCCCTGCATCGCGGCGTACGTGAGCAGAGAAACCTGGCGTCGCCCCGCTTCGAGGAGTTGAAACTGCCCGTTGATATCTGCCCCGCCCTTGGCCAGTTCGGCCTTGATCGAAGCGATGTCGCCCTTTTCGATCGCTGTCCGCAGGCCGGAGAGGGAGACCTTGCCATGCCCGGACGTCTTGGTGGGCCGGCTGCCTGGGGTGAATTCCTTGGTCAGGCTGTCGATCGCGAAGTAGAACACGCCGCCGAAGACGAGCAGCAGCGCGATGACAAACATGAGCGCATAGGGCCGTCGTTGACTCATGCCGCCCTCCAGCGACCTCCGCTTTCCACCCCGCTTGATCGAACGCGAGACTCCATTGGAGCAAAACCGAGGAGTTTCCGCAAGCGGCTCATTCTTCTTCGGCCTTGGGCTTGTACGCCGCGACAACCTCGGCCTGGAGGTGGGGCGGCGTGTATTCATCGTGGCTGTAGTCCATGCCGTAGCTGCCGGCGCCGGCGGTCATGCTCTTGAGCTCGTTGGCGTAGTTCTGCAGTTCGCCCAGGGGCGCGATGGCGCGGACGATGCATGAATCCGCTCCGACCATCAGCGTGTCCTGAACGCGTCCGCGCTTGGTGGACATGTGGCCCGCGATGTCGCCCAGGAACTTGCTCGGGGCGGTGATTTCGACGGTGACGAAGGGTTCGAGGAGCTTGGGGCGGGCCTTCTGGACCGCGTCGATGAAGGCCTTGCGCCCGGCCGTGACGAACGCGATTTCCTTGCTGTCCACATCGTGGTACTTGCCGTCGTAGAGCGCGACGCGGACGCCGGTCATCGGGTAGCCCGCGATGGCGCCATCGGCCAGCACCTGGCGGACGCCTTTTTCAACCGCCGGCCAATACTGACGCGGCACGGTTCCGCCGACGACCTCCGACTCGAACTCGAAGCCCGTCGGATGGTCCATCGGCAGGGGTTCGATCCGGAGATACACCTCGCCGAACTGACCAGAGCCGCCGGTCTGCTTCTTGTGACGGTGATGCCCGTCGGCCTTGGTTGTGATCGTCTCCTTGTACGCCGTCTTGGGCGTGCTGGTCAGCAGATCGATGTTGTACCCGGCTTTGAGCCGCTCCATGATGATGCGCAGGTGCAGCTCGCCGAGGCCGCGCAGCACCGTCTGCTTGGTGGCCGCGACGCGATCGACCTTGAAGCAGGGGTCATCCTCCTGCATCTTGGCGCAGGCGCCGGCGAACTTGGTTTCATCGGCGTGGTTTTTGAGTTCCACGGCCAGACCGAACATCGGCTTGGGTAGCGCGAGCGGGATCAGGTGCACGCTGTCGTGCTCGTGGCTGTCGTGGAGCACACCGTTGAAGTGGATCTCTTCGATCTTGGCGACGGCGCCGATGTCTCCGGGTCCGAGCTCTTGAACTTCAACGTGGTCCTTGCCCTGGATTTTGAACAGGTGGCCGATTCGCAGGGGCTTCTTCACATCGTTGAGGAAAAGGTCGGCCTTGTGCCTCACCGTGCCGGAATGAACACGGAAGAAGGCCAGCTTCCCGACGAACGGGTCTGCCGTGACCTTGAACACGTGTGCGACGGTCTTGGCCGCGGGATCCGGCGGGGGGTTGAACTCGATTTCCTCTTCCGCGGCCTGACCGGAAGGGGCGATCGGTCTGTACGCAAACTCTGGCGGATTCACTTCGGTCGGCGCCGGGCAGAGGTCGGCGATGATGTGGAGCAGGTCGTCCGCGCCGACCCCGCTCTTGGCGGAGACGAAGCAGATGGGGACCAGGTGGCCCTCGCCGAGGCACTTCTCGAACGCGGCGTGCAGCTCTCCGGGTTCGAACGCGTCGCCCTTCTCCAGGTATTGCTCCATCAGGCGTTCTTCGACCTCCACGATCTGCTCGATGATCGCCTTGTGGGCTTCCTTGACCGAGGAGAAGTCGGTCGCATCGCCGGCGTCGTCGGTGCCGTCGTGATCAAAGACGTTGATGATCTTCTTGCCGCCATCGGCGGGGAGGTTGATCGGGAGACAGATCGAGCCGAACTGCTCGCGGATCCGCGCCACCATGCCCTCGAGATCGATGTCGTGGGCGTCGATCTTGTTGACGATGATCATCCGCGGGATCTTGCGGTCGGCGGCGATGTTCATCAGGCGGCGCGTCACGCTCTCGATTCCCTTGGCCGCGTCAACGACGACGGCGACCGTCTCAACCGCCGGCATCGCTGCGACGGCGTGGCCGATGAAATCCGCGAGTCCTGGCGTGTCGATCAGGTTGATGTGCTTGTTGTGGAAGTTGAAGTGGAAGAGCTTGGCCTGGAGAGAGTGCTTGTGGTGTTTTTCCGTGTCGGAGTAGTCGCTGACGGTGTTGCCCTCTTCGATCGTTCCCATCCGCTTGAGGTGGTGCCCCGAGTTCGGCTGGGTGCTCACGGAGAACAGCAGCCGTTCGACCAGGGTTGTCTTGCCCGAGTAGCTGTGGCCGACGAACGCAATGTTGCGGATATCCGCGGGGTTTCGTACAGACATCGTGATGCCTCCCAGAGCCGCCGCAACCAAGTTGCCGGCGGCACAGTGAACTTTTCCCAGTGTACGGCAACGCGGCGGGCGGTGTCCCCCGGATCCGCCGGCCGGGCAAGCGGAACTTCAGGGGGGTGTGGGGTCCGGGGGCGTGTCCATACACTGCCGCCATGTCGACCCCGATCGTCACTCGCTTTGCACCCAGTCCCACTGGCCACCTCCACGTCGGCGGCGCCCGAACCGCCCTGTTCTGCTGGGCTTTTGCCCGAAAAAGCGGCGGCCGCTTCATGATCCGCATCGAGGACACCGACCAGGCACGGTCCAGCGAAGAGTCCGCCCGCGGCATCCTTGAAGACCTCGCGTGGCTCGGCCTTGAGTGGGATGACGGCCCGCGATTGGCCGTGAACGGCCGCACGATCGGGGAAACTTCCCGCCCCGTCGGGTCGTACTTCCAGGCCCAACGGGTCCCCGTGTACAACCAGCAGGTGGAGCGGTTGGCCCAAATGGGGAGAGCGTATCCGGCGTTTGAGAGTTCCGAAGAACTCGAGGTGAGGCGCAAGGCCGCCGTCGCCGCCAAGCGGACGTATCGCTACGAGCGCCCGGTCGACGTCAAGCCCGGTGAGTTTGCCGCGGCGCGATGGGAGCGGGCGAACAAAGGTGAGCCGCACGTCGTTCGGTTTGTCGCGCCGCACGAGGAGATCGTGGTCCACGATCAGATCCTCGGCGATGTCAAGAACGCGCCGGGCGAACTGGACGACCTGGTGATCCGCAAGGCGGACGGATTCCCGACCTACCACTTTGCGGTCGTCGTTGATGATGAGACCATGGGCGTGACGCACGTGCTGCGCGCACAGGAGCACCTGGCCAACACGCCGCGACACGTGGCGATGCAGAAGGCGCTGGGCTTTCGTACGCCCGTGTACGGGCACATGCCCATCATCTGCAACATGGACGGCTCGAAAATGAGCAAGCGGGACAAGGCCAAGGCCGCCCGAAAGGCCGCCAAGGATGCGATGGCGAAAGACAAGTCGCTGACGGCCGACTCGATCGCGGCGGCCGCGGGAGTGGATGCGGCGACGCTGAACCAGTTTCTCGCGGCGGAGAACGATTCGATCGACATCGCCGAGGCCGTGGCCCGGCACTACAAGATCGCCCTCCCGGAGATCGAGGTCGATGACTTCCGGCGCGCCGGGTATCTGCCGGGAGCCTTGATCAACTTCCTGTCGCTGCTGGGCTGGAACCCGGGGATGAAGACGGCGGACGGCAAGGACCTGGAAAAGTTCGACCTGGCGTTCATCGGGCAGAACTTCTCGATCGAGCGCATCAACAAGGGGGCCTCGAAGTTTGATCGGGTGAAGCTGCTGTCGTTCAACGCCGACGCGATCGCGGCGCTTCCGGATGACGAGTTCCTGCGCCTGTGGCTCGACTGGATGGCGAAGTACGAGCCGGCGGCGCGGGCCCGGGTGCTCCCCGACGAAACTGCGGCGAGCCGGGCGCGGGCGATGCTCCTGGTCCACGCCGTCAAGCCGCGAGCCAAGACTCTGCGGGACGCGGTCCGGCCGATCGGGTTCGCGCTTGTGGGCGATACGGAGTATGAGTTCGACAAGGCGGCGGTGGAGAAGCAGCTTCTCTCCAATGACAAGGCCGGGCTCGGCCTTTTGCGGGAGTTCAAGCCGCGCCTTGATTCGCTTTCTGAGTGGACGCCCGCGGCGATCACGGCCCTCATCGAGGGCTTTGCGAAGGAAAAGGGGATGCCGAACCCCGGCGGGATCGCCCAGCCCCTGCGTGTGGCGGTGACGGGCACGGGCGTCAGCCCGGGGCTCGGCGAGACGCTCGCTGTTCTCGGGAGGTCGAGCACTCAGGCCCGTCTGGCCCGCTGCCTCGCCGCCGTGACGTGAGGCGTTTCTACGATCCGCCATGCTCGACCGATTCGAGTGCTACGAACTCTGCGTTCAGAGCCCCCGTCATATCACCGCGTTCCTTCGCGCCGTGCACGGGAACCGGCCGCTGGCGTTGCGTGAAGACTTTGCGGGGTCCGCGGCGGTTTCGAGGCAGTGGTGTCTTGAAGCCCGGAGGTCGGGAGAGCGTGCGCAGGCGATCGCCGTCGATCTCGATGCCGAAGCGGTGGTGCGGGCGACACACCAGGTGACAACGCAGGGAGCGGGGGAAGAGATACGAATCGTGCGGGCCGATTGTGTAGCTGCGACTGATCGAGACGCCGCGGACGTGATCTTCGTCGGCAACTTCTCGATCGGATACATTCACGATCGGGCGTCCCTGGTTCAGTACCTCCGTGCGAGTCGGGAGCGTCTGGGCAGGGGCAACGGCGGGTTCGGTGGTGGTGTTCTTGCCTGCGATACGTATGGCGGTGCGTCAGCGTTCAAGCTCGGAGGACTTGAACGGCGCCATCCGGGCCGGCGAGGAGAGGTGATCCACTATTCGTGGTTGCACGAGAAGGCCGACCCGCTGACGTCGATGGTTGAGAACTCGATCTCGTTCCGAGTGGAGATCGACGGCGAAGTGGTGCAGGAATGGCCCCGGGCGTTTGCGTATCGGTGGCGCCTGTGGTCGATCGCGGAGCTGCGCGAGGCAATGGTGGAGGCGGGCTTTGTGTCGACGGAGGTGTACAAAGACGTCAACGTCGCGCCGGGGCATGAGGCCGCGGCGGTTCGGGAAGAGTCGGAGCTCGGGGACGACTGGATCGTGGTGGTCGCGGCTAGGGCCTGATCGGCTGCGAAGCTCCCATTCCCGGGCCGCACACCACGGCGTTGGAAAAGATCCGGATGGTCCCGAGTGAGCCGGCGCGGAATGTGGGGTCGGTTGCGAACAGGATGATCTGACCGGAACCGATCGACTCGCGCGTGACGACGGCGCTGTTGGCCAGCCTGTCCGCGGCCTCGGGCCAAAGAAGCCCGCTCATGCGGAGGCGCATCTCGAATCCGGGCGGCGCGATGGTCCACCCCGGCGCTGGCTTCTTCTCCTCCGTGTCGTCGTCCTTGTCGTCCTTCTTTGACTTGCCGTCCTTGTTCTTTGTATCCGTGCCCTTGTTGTCAGGCGCGGCGACGTCTGCGGGCTTGGCATCGTTCGACAAGTTCTTGTTCGGCTTCTTCGGAGTGGGAGGTGCTGTGTTGAACACTCCAAGCCGCACTGGCGTCTGGATCGAAGGAGGCGACATGAACACCGAGTTGCTGGTGTAGATCACGGGCACGTACTCGCCGCAGCCCGCGGTCAGCCAACTGCGGTCATCCACTCGTGCCGCGACGATCGCGCCCGCGGGCATGAACAGGCCGCGCCAGGCGTCGCGACGCTTCAGTTCGTCATCGCTCGCCTTGTCGCCGCCCTCGCCGATCATCCACGGGTAGACCACCTCTTCCGGAGGGGCGAACGACCAGATTGATTCAGGAACCGGTGTTGTCCGCTGGCCCTCCCATTCCCGGACGATCGCCTGCCGATACTCGTCCGGCTTGGCCAGAACGTCCGACAGCAATCGCGTCGCACCGAGGCCGCCCTTTTCCTTGGCGAACGCCGCGGCCGAGGAGCCGATCGCAATGACCGTTCCGCCCGCTTCCACCCACGCCTTCAGGGCGTCGAGCTTGTCCGCGATGAGGCTGCCGCCGCCGTTCGGTATCACGAGCACGTTGTATCGGCGAAGGTCCACGCCTCCAAAGCTGCTCGAGTCCAGGTACGACGCCCGTAATCCAAGCACGTGGTCCACGATGTACCACGCCTGTCCATAGCCATACGGCCCGATTGGGTCGCGCCCGAGTATCGCGATCCGCGGCGGGTGCAGCAGCACGAAGTGCTCGCCGCCGATGTCCGGGAGGTCGCCGGGGCCAAGACCGCTCTTGAAACCGGCCGCGGTTTGGCCCAGCTCGGTGCACACCTCGCGGATGTTCTGAACGAGGTCCGGCTTGAACTCGGTGTTGTCCTTGCGGGTCACCAGCACGCTGCCCCTTGGGAACTCGACACCGTCAAACTGGAAGGGCTTGTCCGCGATGCGAACCCACACGCCACGTTCCATCAACCGGGCGGCGGCGGCGACGGACGCGTCGTCCGCACCGTTGATTACGAAACCGACGGTCGTGGATTCGCCAGTAACGACGTTCTCCGGCTTGGGAAGAGCGGAGGTCACGGGCGCCGCCTTGGCGTCCGCCGGCGCTTCTCCCGTCAGTTCAAAAGTCTCGACATCGAAGAGCATCGGAATGCTCCACCCGGTGATGTCGTAAATGCGGCTTCGGCCGAAGCGGAGCAGCTCGCGGCGTTCATCCGTCAAGAACTGGGACGACATCCGCGGATCGAACTCGAACATGGACAGCAGCAGGCGGGCCAGCGGCTGCCTCGCCGGGATGAGCAGCGTCCCGGCCGGGAACTCGCGGTCCTTCACTTCGCGTCCCAGGCGGTCCTTGCCCGATCCCTTGAACGCCTGGGCTGCACGCAACACCTCGAACGATTGAATCTGTGCCAAGTCCAGGAACTGCCGCATACGAGCGCCGTTTGCCGACGGCACGACCGCGAACACCCGGGCGGGCACTTCCGCCGCCGCACCGACGCACGCGCGCTTTTCTCCCACGAAGTCCGCGAGGACTTCCTTTCTGTTCTTGGACAGCGTCGTCAGGTTGGCCATGGTCGAGACCAGCTGCTTGTGCACCGCTTCGCGGTACGTTTCAAGCGTGCCCTCCGCCCGTCGCACCGCATCGGTCGCGATACTCGCCTGCTCGTACAGGTTCTCCGTCGCCCCGCGCAGAGCCGCCCACGACGAGGAATAGCCGGGATACCAGTTGTCGTTCCATTCGCCGGTGTAATAGCGCCATCCCTTCGCGTCGAACGCCGCGGCCTGATCCTGGGCGAATCTTGTTTCCCACTTGCGCACGTTCTCGGGCAAGTTGGGGTTGATCGCCTCTCGCCCGGGCATGAACAGGAACGTGTCCTGCGAACCCATCTCGTGGCTTTCCATGAAGTACTGCGGGTTCCACTCGTTGATGGAACGGATGCGCCCGCGCGTCTCCGGCTGGGTCGCGAAGATCCAGTCCCGGTTCATGTCGAACAGGTAGTGGTTCATCCGGCCCGCGGGCCAGAACCCGGTGTGCAGCATGGACTGGTCGTCGTAGCTCGGCTGCACCGTGCGGTTCTGCGCGAGCATCGCCAGGTAGCGATCGCGCCCGTCGGGATTCATCAAGGGATCAATCACGACCACAATGTTGTCCAGCAGCGTCTTGATCTCGGCATCGGTCGAAGCCGCCAGGTGATACGCCGCGGCGAGAGATGCGTCCGAACCCGACATCTCATCGCCGTGAATGCAGTACGCCATCCACGCAAGTGCGGGAAGCTCGGCGGCGAGTGTGTCCGTGTCCGCCTTGGACGCCTTTCGCGGGTCCGCCAGCTTCGCGTAGTCGGCCTTCAGCCGGTCCAATCGCTTGATGTTGGCCTCCGAGGCGATGACGAGGTAGTAGAGCGTCCGACCTTCGTGCGTCTTGCCGTATTCGAACAGCTTGCACCGCGGGCTCTTGGCCGCGATCGCCTTGATGACGGCTTCGATCTGTCCATGCGTGACCGGCTTGGAACCGACGGCAAAGCCGAGAGTGGCCTCGGGCGTGGGGACCGCCGCGTCGTACTTCCCTCCGGGAAAGAACGAATCGGGGTGGGAGGCTCCCTGGACGGGCGAGGGCGAGGGCGAGGGCACATCCTGTGCCTTGCAGCCCGCCGCGCCAAGAACGATGGCCAGAGCAACAACGGCGGTCCTGAGGTCATGGGTCACGAATCGTCTCCAGAGGGGATCGGAGTCTAACGCAAGCCCGCCGTCCCATCCTCCCTCTACCATTGGTCCCTTTGGAGCCATCCCCGATGCCGGACGAGCCACGCCCCCTGAACTTCATCGAGCAGATCGTCGAAGCCGACAACGCTTCCGGCAAGTGGGGGGGCAGGGTCCACACGCGCTTCCCGCCCGAGCCCAACGGCTACCTCCACATCGGGCACGCCAAGAGCATCTGCCTGAACTACGGCCTCGCCAAGCACTACAACGGAAAGTTCAACCTGCGCTTCGACGACACCAACCCCGCCAAGGAAGAGCAGAGGTACGTTGACGCGATCAAGGAAGACGTCAAGTGGCTCGGGGCGAACTTCGATCCGGCTTCGCCCCACGGCGGCGGCCTCTTCCTTGCGTCGAACTACTTCGAGACCATGTACGCCTACGCCGTCGAACTCATCAAGAAGGGCAAGGCGTACGTGTGTGACCTTTCCGCGGAGGAAGTCGCCGCCCGCCGCGGCAAGCCGGGCATCCCCGGCACCAGCCCGTTCCGTGACCGACCGGCGGAAGAGAGCCTCCGCCTCATCGGCGAAATGCGTGAGGGCAAACACCCCAACGGGTCCAAGTCTGTCCGCGCCAGGATCGATCTGGCCTCTCCCAACTTCAATCTCCGCGATCCGGTCATGTACCGCATTGTGCATGAAGCACATCACAACACGGGCAAGACCTGGTGCATGTACCCGATGTACGACTGGGCCCATGGCTTTGAGGACTCGCTCGAGGGCATCACCCACTCCATCTGCACGCTGGAGTTCGAGGACCATCGTCCCCTGTACGACTGGTTCATCAATGCGGTCAACGAAGGCCGGACGGCGGACGGCTCCGGCCCCTTTGGAAAGACGATCCATCACTCCCAGCAGATCGAGTTCGCCAAGTTCCGGCCGACCTACACCGTGCTCTCCAAACGAAACCTCCTCAAGATGGTCAACGACGGCGTGGTCTCCGGCTGGGATGATCCCCGCATGCCGACGATCCGCGGCCTGCGCCGGCGCGGCTATACGCCCGAGTCCATTCGCAGCCTCATGCACGATGTGGGCGTGACGCGGACCGAGAGCTACATCGACCTTAGCCGGCTCGAAAACGCGATCCGTGACGACCTGAACAAAAAAGCCAACCGCCGCATGGCCGTCCTGCGCCCACTCAAAGTCGTTATCGAGAACTACCCGGAAGGTCAGGTCGAGCACTTTGATGCGTTGAACAATCCAGAGGATGCGGGGGCCGGTACTCGCAAGGTCCCGTTCTCGAAAGTGCTCTTCATCGAGCGGGACGACTTCATGGAAGTCCCACCCAAGAAGTTTTTCCGCCTTGCGCCCGGAACAGAAGTCCGCTTCCGCTGGGCGTACTTCGTCAAGTGCACCGGCGTGGTGAAAGACGCCGCGGGAAACATCACCGAGGTTCGATGCACCTACGACCCGGCCACCAAGGGCGGCGATGCGCCCGACGGCCGCAAGGTCAAGGGGACGATCCACTGGGTCTCCGCCGCGCACGCCGTGAATGCCGAGGTCCGTCTCTTTGATCGCCTCTTCAACGCCGAGGAGCCCGGCAAGAAGACCGGCAACTACATGGATGACCTGAATCCGCACTCGCTGGAAACTGTTTCGGCACACCTCGAGCCGTCTCTCGCCACAGCCCGTCACGGCGATTCATTCCAGTTCGAGCGGCTCGGCTACTTCTGTATCGACGAGGACACCAAGCCGGGCAAACTGGTGTTCAATCGGACCGTGACGCTTAAGGATGCGTGGGCCAAGGTTGCGGGCGCGACGGGAGCAGGTCAGGCCTGAGCCGCGGTCGGTGCCGGCCCGCCGGCATACGCCCGAATCGCCTCGAGCTCTTCCTGACCGATCAGCACGCTCTCGTGGAGCTTGGTGGTCTTCTCTGCCGGCTTCTTATTTTCAATCACTGTGTACTTGAACTCCACATTCAAGTGATCGACGCTGGTACAACTCGGGCACCCCTTGACCTGGTAGACAAGCCGCGTGCCTTCGGGTCCGGCGTCTTCCTTCTTGGATGGATCAGGCACCAGGTCAGGCAGCTCTTGGGCTTTCGTCAGGGTCTCAACGGTCGCCTCCCCCGGCCGGTTCACGACAAACGAGAACTTCTCAAGCTTGGCCCACTTCTGACACCCTTCGCAGAAGGGACGGAACGCGCTCCGATACGTCGGCAGCATCGTCCCGAGCACGAAGATCCCGCCCTCGACCACCCAGAGCGCCCACGCGAAAATGCCCTTGACCGGAATGCCGCCGCCGGACTTGCCGATCGTGAACCCGTAGTCCGCACGGATCGGCAGATACTCAAAGAAACTCACCGGTGTCTGTGCCTTGCGCACCGTCCACCACCACGCGAAGATGAAACTCACCGCCCACGCCGTGGCCCCCATCAACGCTCCGAGAAGACCCGCCGCCATCGCGTTCCGGCACCGGCCCAGGCTGACCAGCCCTGTCCCCACCACAAACAGCGCCACCACGGCCCCGATCGTCGCCAGGACGTCCAGGTAAATCAGCGGGATGTACTGCATCGCCAGCTCGTACACCACGCCCACCACGGCCGCCAGGGCCATGCCCGGCACCATCATGGCCAGGAAGGTCACAGGACACTGGCCGGAAGGACGGTAACGGTCGAGCATGCCTCGGTCTCCGCGAGTTTCCCAGTTATCGATCAGCCTACCGGAATCCCATAAAGAGAGGCCCCGATCGCCCCGCCGCGGCAGGCGAGTTGTGTGTATTCTGTCCCCCCCATGGCCATCCAACACCTGACCGATGAACAAGTTCGTACCTGGACCCTTGAGCAGAAGGACCGGTGGTGGCTGGAAAACGTGTTCCGCGGCAACATGCCGCAGCTCACGCTCCGATCAGGACTTACGGGATTCCTGCTCGGCGGGATTCTGTCGGCGACCAACCTCTACGTTGGGGCCAAGACCGGGTGGTCGCTGGGTGTCGGCATCACCAGCGTGATCCTCGCGTTCGCCCTCTTCAAGGCGCTGCAGCGCATCGGGCTCGCCAAGGAGTTCACGATCCTCGAGAACAACGCGATGCAGTCCATCGCGACGTCCGCGGGCTACATGACCGCCCCTCTCATCTCGTCTCTCACCGCCTACATGCTCATCAAGGGTGAGCTGCTGCCGTGGTGGCAGATGGTGGTGTGGATGGTCCTGATCTCCATCCTCGGCGTCCTTTTCGCTTTCCCGATGAAGCGGCGGTTCATCAACGATGAACAGCATCCATTTCCCGAAGGCCGCGCCGCCGGCGTCGTGATGGACACGCTCCACTCATCCGACGCCAAGATGGGGATGATCAAGGCGCGGGCGATGCTCTTTGCTGCCGGCCTCGCCGCGTTCATCAAGTTCCTGCAGTCCGAGTCCATTCTTGAGTGGATCGAGTTCCACCTGTTCCGGATGCACTCGGTGCTCCAGGACCAGATCGACCCGCTCAAGGCCCAGGCCAAGGACCTCGCCGCTCAGGTGAAGGCCGCGTCGGGCGCCTCGAAGGATCAACTTGCCGGCCAGCTCGAAGCGGTCCACGCCAAGCTCGACCCGTTGGTCGATCAGCTTCACGCGAAGCTCATCTACCTCCCGGAACAGATCGACGTCATTCTGGTCAAGCTCGGCTTCAAGATTCCCAAGCTCGCCAACATCGATATGCGGCAGCTGACGATCACGCCCGCGGTCGATCTTTCACTCATCGGAGCCGGCGGCCTCATGGGAATCCGCGGCGGCGTTTCCCTCCTTATCGGTGCAGTTCTCAACTACTTCATTCTTTGCCCGTGGATGGCGAGCCTGCAGGAAATCAAGCCCGTCGCCGGCGTGGTCGCCGAGGGCACGGCAACCTTTGGCCTCCGTCGTTTGCAGCTCTGGTCTCTCTGGCCCGGCGTCGCCTGCATGGTCATCGCTTCGTTCGTGGCCTTCTTCGCCAAGCCCCAGGTCTTCGTCGCCGCGTTCTCCAGTCTCATGGGGAAGAAGAAGTCGGGGTCCGACATTCTCAAGCACATCGAACTCCCCCTGTGGATCTCGGTCGTCGGCATCCCGATCGTCAGCCTGCTCATCGCCTACTTCGGGCACGTGTTCTTCGGCGTTGAAATCTGGGTATCGCTCGTGGGCCTGCCGCTCACGTTCGTCCTTGCCCTGATCGCCGCGAACTCCACGGCGCTGACCTCCACCACGCCTGTCGGCGCAACGAGCAAGGTCACACAGCTCTTCTACGGCGCCGTCAAGCGCGGCGACATTACCGCGAACGTCGCCACCGCCAGCATCACCGCCGAGGTCGTGTCCAACGCCTCGAACCTCCTGATGGACATCAAGCCAGGCTACATGCTCGGCGCCAAGCCGCGCCAGCAGGCCATCGGCCACGTCATCGGGATTGTCGCCGGGTCTCTTGCCGCGGTGCCTCTGTTCTTCATCCTCTTCACGCATGGTGTCGATCAGTCGTCCGCCGAGACGGTGAAGGCCACGATCGGCAACATCCAGAGCGACAAGTTCCCGATGCCTGCCGTGACCGTGTGGAAGGCCGTGGCCGAGGTGCTCACCAAGGGCCTGCACAGCCTCGAGAGCCCGCACAACTCGATCATCTACGCCGTGATCGTCGCCTCGCTCATCGGCCTGGTCTTGGAAGTCTCCCGCATCGCGAGCAAGGGCAAGTTCCCGCTCTCGCCGATCGGGCTGGGCCTGGCGTTCGTGATGAACTTCCAGTCCGCGTTCGCGATGTTCCTCGGCGCGTTCATCATGTGGCTCCTGGGCGTCGGCCGGATCAAGGATGAGGCCCGGGCGAAGAGCAATCCGTGGATTCAGAACCATGAACCGATCTGCGCGGGCGTCATTGCGGGCGCCGCCATCATCGGGATCGTCGACGCCCTGATCGCCGCATTTGTCCTCTGACACAACGCCCTACACTCCGCCCCATGTCACTCATCTGCACCGGCACCATCGGCATCGACACGGTTTACACACCCCACGGCCACCGGGAGAAGATCCTGGGGGGTTCGTGCACCTACTTCGCAGCGGCGGCCTCGTTTTACGGCCCCGTCCGCATCGTCGCCGCCGCGGGCGACGACTTTCCCTCGGCGTTCCACGACACGCTCAAGTCCTTCAAGGGCCTCGACGCCACCGGCCTCGAGATCCGCAAAGGCTCCAAGACCTTCGCCTGGGGCGGCAAGTACCTCCAGAACATGAACAGCCGTGAGACGTTGTTCACGGAGCTTGGCGTATTGGCGGAGCGGCCCCCCGCCGTACCCGCCACCTTTGCCGACAGTCAGTATGTGTTCCTTGCGAACTCTCACCCCGGCGTTCAGCTCGGCATGTTGAACTCGCTGCCTAAGCGAAAGTTCGCCGTCGCCGACACGATGGATCTCTGGATCAACATCGCCCGGGCCGAGCTCGATCTGCTGATGACCAAGATCGATGGCCTTGTTCTTAACTACGACGAAGCCGAGCTGCTCACCGGCAAGTCCAACACCGTGGCCGCGGCACGCGCGATCTTGAAAATGGGTCCCAAGTTTGTCGTCGTCAAGAAGGGCGAGCACGGGTGCCTGCTCGTTCACAAGGACGGCATCGCCGCGCTCCCCGCATATCCCACCGAAACCGTCATCGACCCCACCGGCGCCGGCGACAGCTTCGCCGGCGGCATGATGGGCCACATCGCCGCCCACGGCCTCAAGACTTCTCAGGCCACATCCTTCAACACGCTCCGTGAATCTCTCGCCCACGGCACGGTTATCGCCAGCTTCAACATCGAGTCGTTCAGTCTGGAACGGTTGAGCACACTGACGCGGGCGGAACTGGACAAGCGGTATGCCGAGTACGTGAGTATGGTCCGGGTGTGAGCGCGTATCATTCCCTTGAGGTGCGGCATGGTGTCTCAAACTCCAGGGTCTTGGCAAGCCGTCGTGTATCAAGATGAGGATGGCGCATGGTGCGCGGAGGTTCCCGCGCTGCCGGGCTGCTTCAGTGCTGGTGATTCGCGTGATGAAGCGATTGCTAACATCCGGGAAGCGGCCGGCGTGTGGCTCGAAGCGCAGCGAGGCTTGGGCCGGCAGGTGCCGGCGTCAGACACGACAGTTGAAGTCATTCGAATCTCGGCCTGAGCCCGGAGAGACGTGTGGGTCAGTTGCCGCTTGTCTCAAGTCGCGAGGTCATTCTCGTGCTTCTCAAGGTGGGATTTGTACACGACCCGACTCGGGGCAGCCACCATGTGTTGGTGCGACTTGATCCACCGGCCACGATCGTGGTTCCGGAACGACGCGAGGTTCCCCCTGGTACGCTCCGATCAATTCTGCGAGAAGCTGGCATTTCAGATGTTCAGTTCATCCGACTGTTGGGCCGCTAGCGCTCGCTTGCAAGATCGATGGCGATGCCCTTGAATCGGTCGCAGTTGGTGCGACCCTACGTGAAATGTCGCTCTCGATCCGCTACCCTACATCTATGTCAATCGTCTGCCTCGAACACTTCGTCCGCGGCGGTCCTGGCCGGATCGGCCTCACCTTCCGCGACCACGGCTTCGTCGTTGATTCCCGTCGCGCCGACCTGAACTCCATCGGCTCCCGCGTGGGCGTTCCTACCGATCTCGACAACATCCAGGGCCTCATCATCATGGGCGGCCCGCAGAATGTTACCGACATCGAACGCTACCCCTGGATGCAGGCTGAGGTTGACCTGATCAGGAAGGCGCACGCCGCCGAAGTGCCCATCATCGGTGTTTGCCTCGGCTCTCAACTGATCGCCCATGCCCTCGGCGGCAAGGTCGCGCCTCGCGCGTCGCCGGCCATCGGCTTCTACCCGATGTCGCTTTCCGCCGCGGGACAGACCGAGCCCCTGCTCGCGGGCGTCCCCTGGACCAGCCCCCAGCTCTTCAGTTGTGGTCAGGAAATCACCGAACTTCCCCCCGGCGCCACCATCCTTGCGAGCACGCCGGTCAACAAACATTCGATGTTCCGAGTGGGCCTGCGCACCTTCGCCTCGCTCGCCCACTTCGAGTGCGACCGCCCTTACGTCAACCTCCTCATGGCCGCCAGCAAGGATCAGATGCCCGCGGCGGGCGTCAATCCCGACCTGATCTCCGCCCAGATCGACCGCGACTACGCCCTCTACACCCGAGCCTCGGATCGCATCTGCGTCAACCTCGCCGCGTATCTGTTCCCGCTGCGTCGGAAGCTGGCGGTCTGAACTGCTATAAACTCCGCGGAGGCGCGGGAGTCCCGCGTTTGCCCGCAGTGCCGTCGTTTCTGGATTTCCATTTGCCATTTGATCCTTCGCCTGCTTTCTTTCTCCATGCCCTTCTCCCTCTCCGTCCCCCGCGATTACCTCCTCTCCCGTGACTACTGCTCCTACGGGTACTTCCTCCTCGAACCCAACCACTGGGAGCCCCGCACCGCGACTCTCTCCCGCATCCTCGATCTCAACAACGGTCCAACCAGACTCGACCTCAACCAACCCGGCACCGGCCCTGGAAGGGGGGCCCGCCGCGGCCACCCCCTCACCATCCGCTCCAACCGCTTCCTGAACAAGCAAGAGCGCGAGCACGCCAAACGCCTCCTCACGCGCATGCTCCGCCTCGACGAATCCCACGACCACATCCGCGAGTTCCACAACGTCGATCCCCGCTTCCGCCGCTCCGGCCGCGGCCGCCTGATGCGGTCGCCCACACTCTTCGAAGACGTCATCAAGACCGTCACCAGTTGCAACGTCACCTGGCCCAGCACGATCATCATGAATCGGCGACTCTGCGAGGTCGTCGGCCGTGGCGGTGCATTCCCATCTCCCAAGAAGCTCGCCAGAACCCGCCCCGCCACCCTTCGCGCCCGCTGCCGCGTCGGCTACCGCGATGCTCGAATTATCGAACTCGCCGAGCTCTTCTCTACATCACCGGCCAAAGGCGGCCTGGACCAGGACTGGCTCGAAGATCCCAAGACTCCCGACGACCAACTCCTCGACAAGCTCCTGAGCCTCCCGGGCATCGGCCCGTACGCCGCGGCGAACATCATGCAGCTTCTCGGCCGCTACCACCGCCTCCCACTCGACTCCGAGAGCATCCGGCACGGCAAGACCGTCATGGGACTCAAGGGCAACGATCGCCAGATCATGAAGCGCGTCGCCAAGCACTTCGCCCCCTTCGGCAAGCACGCGTTCCGCAGCTACTGGTTCGAACTCTGGGAGTTCTACGAAAGCAAGCACGGCAAGAGCTGGACGTGGGAAAAGAAGCAGGTCGGCTCTGCGTTTACGGCCAGCAAGCTGTAGTACTACTTCGTCACGAGTCGGCGCCTGACGACCTCCTCCGCCCCGCCGGCGACGACGAGTTCCTGCGCGACCGGGGAGAGTGCGGGAAAGCTGAACTCCCGCCCCTCGAGCGTCAGCATCGACCGCTGGTAGTCGATGACCACATCGCCCGCGAGGTCGGACTTGCCCTTGGTCCCGCGTTCCTTACGGAGGAATGTCACCAGGTCCGGGCACTCAAACACCACGAACCCGTTGTTAAACGCGTTGCGCTTGTACGTCTCCGAGAACGAAGAGGCGACCACGCACGGGATGCCGAAGTACTTGAGCGCCGTCGCGGCCTGCTCTCGCGAAGATCCGGTGCCGAAGTTCAGCCCGCCGAGGACCACATCGCCCGGCTTGGCCCTCAGGCGAAACTCCGGGTCGTAGTTCTCGAAAATGACCTGCGCCATCTGCTCCGGCGTCATCGCATCGTTGTACGTGTGCTTGCCCGCGAAGATGCCGTCGGTGTTCAGGTTGTCGCGGTCCATGAACCACAGGCGGCCGCGGACGACCGCCGGAAAGCCGGCGATGATCGTCGCCGTGCCGACCGGCTTGGCCGGTGTACCTCGTGAAATCGCGGTTCGCGCACGGGTGTCGGTAAACTTCGTCGGCGAGCAGATGTATCCGGCCACCGCGCTCGCCGCGACCACGGCGGGCGAGCCCAGGTACACCTGCCCGTTTCGATCGCCCATGCGACCTTCGAAGTTCCGGTTCGTCGCTGAGATGCCGACTTCGCCGGCCTTGATGGTCCCCGCTCCAAGCCCGATGCACGTGCCGCACCCGGGCGGCAGTTCAATCGCTCCCGCCTCCACCAGCGCCGCCCAGTGACCATCCTTGACGGCTCGTTCCTGCACATCCGCGCTCGCCGCGGCGAGATAGAACTCGACGCCCGTCGCGGCCTTCTTGCCCTTGACGATCGCCGCCGCGGCCGCCAGGTCCTCATACCGTGCGTTCACGCACGACATGAGCCACGCCTTGTTGATCTTCACACGCTGGGACTCGATCTCCGGCAGCGCGTGCATCGTCTTGACGTCGTTGGGACCTGATACGTGCGGGATCACGGTGGATAGGTCGAGTTCAAGGTTCAGGGCATAGGCAGCGTCGCGGTCCGCGGCCCACCCGGCGCGGCCGGCCCACCACTGTGCAACGTCGTCGCGCGTGTACGCGCCGAGCGAGCCGGGACGACGGATTCCGGGCCGCCGTCCCGCCGCGAAGTAGTCCGCTCGTGAGTTGAGGTACTCGCGGAGCGCCTCGTCGAAGGGGAACACGCCGATCAAGGCGCCCCACTCGGTGGTCATGTTGGCGATCGACATTCGCTGGTCGATGCTCATCGAGGCGAGGCCGTCTCCTGCAAACTCGACAGAATGGTTGAGCACTTCATCGTGATTGAACAGGCCGCAGAGGGCGACGATGACGTCCTTGCCGACGACTCCCGGGCGGAGTTGGCCCTTGAGCGTCACCCGGGCGACGGGCGGAACCTGCCACCAGGTGACGCCGGTGGCCCAGATGCTGGCGGCGTCGGTACGGACAACGGGTGTGCCGAGGCAGGCCAGGGCGCCGTAAAGGTTCGAGTGCGAGTCGCTGCCGACGACCATGGAGCCGGGCGTGACGTAGCCCTGCTCGACCATGACCTGGTGGCTGATACCCGTGCCGGCGGGATAGAAGTCGATACCGTTGTCGGTCGCGAACTTCTCGATCTTCGCGTACTTGCCCAGGTTCTCGGGGGTCTTGTTCTGGATGTCGTGGTCGATGGCGAACACGGGTTGGTTTGGATTGTGGATCCGGGTGGCGCCGATCTGCTTGAACTTGGGAATGACCGCGCCCGTGTTGTCGTGGGTCATCACGTGCTTGGGGCGGATGGTGACGAAGTCGCCGGAGCGGACGACGTGGCCGGGCGTGAGTCCGACGGCGTAGCGGGTGGCGAGTTTCTCGATGAGCGTCAGTGAGGGCATGACGGCATCGTACCGAAGATTCTCACCTGGCGAGAACCGCGGCCTCGAGCTTCTCGGGCGCTTCGTAGGCGAGGCCAAAGAGGGTCTTGTTGAACTCCGTGAGGCTGACCTGTTCCTGGCGGATGAAGCCGGTCCTGGGGAGCTTGCCGAGGCGATGGAGGTCGACCATGGCGCAGACGCCGGCCGCGGTGGTCAGTTCGATCGCGGGCCACATCCGGCCGAACATCTCGGTCGCGTGGATGGAGCGACGGAAGTTGACCTGCTCGCGCTGGCCGTTGCGGATGCCGACGCAGTTGATGAAGACGACGACGACGTCCTGGATGGTGCGCGCGATGGCGTGCTCGAGAAGGTCAACGGCGAGGGCGCGGTCGAAGACCCGGCCGCTGGCCGTCGGCTTGGCGTGCTCGACGTTGAGGCGGAGGTCTTCGAGGAGGAACTTCATCAGGTCTCGGTGGCCGGGGTAGCGGATGGTCTTGTAGGCGATGGCGCTTTCGGGATTGGTCTTGCCTTCGGAGGTGAGAGTGTCGATGAGGCTGCCGACGCCGCCGGAGGTGTAGAAGGCCTCGTAGTCGATGCCTTCGAAGGAGAAGTGCTCAAGACCTTCGAGTGCGGGGACCTTGACCTGGCGGCCCCCGAGCATGACGTTGCAGGGCTCGCAGTATTCGTTGACGACGCCGGAGGCGGACCAGGTGACGTTGTACTTGAGTGATCGGGTCGTGTACTGCGGGAGGGCGCCGACTCGCAGCGTGAGGTCATGGATCTCGGTGAAGGACTTCACCACGTCGTAGGCCGCGATGGCGATGTAGCCCGGGGCGAGGCCGCATTGGGGAACCAGGGCGATCCTCGGACTGCCCTTATCTGCGATCTTCCTGACACCCTCGGTGGCCTCGACGTCTTCGGTGACGTCAAAGTAGTGGACGCCGAGGTCGCTGGCGATCTGGGCGATGCCGCTGACCAGGTTGAAGGGGAGCATGCAAATGACGTAGGTGTGGCCCGCCATGGCCGCGCGAACGGCGGACTGGTCGGAAGCGTCGAGCTTGATGGTGCGGAACTCGACGGCATGGGGAACGCGGCTCTTGAGCTGACCCATGACTTCCGCGGCGATCTTGAGATTGGCTTCATCGCGATCGGCCAGGGTGACGGAATAGGCGCCGCGCCCGCAGGCGAGGAGGAGCTCCGCGACCGACTTGCCGACTTTGCCACCGCCGAGAACGAGGACCTTGTCCATGGGCTGACTCCTGACCGCATAGATCGACCGGATTGGGGCCGATCTTAGGAGTCTGGCGTCGGTCCGTCGCGAGCGACCGAGAAGAGTTCAGGGACAGCCGGCCGCGAACGCGTTGAGGAAACACTGGAAGTCGTTGGCGGTGAGCATGGGAGTGCTGGCGGACCCGTCGCAGTTGGCGTACGGGGACCCGGCGGCAAAGGAGTTGATGAAACACTGGAAGTCGTTGGCCGTCAGTCGTGGCGTGCCCGTCGAAGCGTCACAGTTCGGATAGCAGAGGGGTGGATCAAAGCGAACCCCGTCGAGCCACAGGTTGAAGCCGTACTCCCATGTGTCGGCGTGGATTTCGATGCCGTTGATGTTGGCGAGCGAGGGCGAGCCCTGGGATGTGCGTGCCCAAGTCGCGTCACCGGAGATTGGCACAATGAACTCGACCCAGTTGCCGATGCTTGAGTTGAGCGAACCTCCCGGAGGCGTCCACTGGAAGTAGCCGTTGCCGCTGAGCAACCGCACGATGGGGCCCTCCTGAAAGCCGATGTTCGGGTTGGCGGTGCGGGCCCAGAACCGAATGGACTGGACGGCTGAGAGATCCCACCTGGCAAGCCGGTCCGCGGGGTATCTCACGTAGGTGTCAAATCCTCCCGTGGTATCCATCCGGATGGAAGCCTGGCCGTTGTGGACGACCGTGGCATCGCTGAACACGCTGGCCGTTGCGCTTTGAGCCCAGCTGGTCCATGAGGGAGCATTGAGCTCGGCAAGGTCGGGCGGGGGCACGACCTGAATCGGTCCGCCGAGGGCGACGGAGCGGTCGATGGTGGCGAGCTGGGTCTGACCCGCGTGGTAGGCGTTGTTGACCTCGACGATGTCGAGCCAGGCGTAGTCGGTGAATCCATTGTGATCGACCCGGAAGTGCAGGACGCCGTTGGTGCCGACGACGGCGAGGTACCCGAAGGGGTTTGGCCGAAGAGTGTCGCCAGCGGCAGTCGTGGGGGCCATGGCCTGATTGATGGCGACATTGGGGAGAGTGAGGTAGCCCTTGGAGTCCGTCACGCCTTGGAACTTCACTTGCGTCGAGACACGCTTGCCCACGCCCGGAATCTCGATGAGCTGGTACATCTTGACGACGGCGCCGCTCAACGGGGCGTTCCCGATGCCGCGGAAGCGAAGCCGGACCTGGTCGGGTGTCTTATACAGGTACTGACCGTAGTAACCGTGGGCCTTGTGCAGCCAGGTTGTCATGGCGTTGGCGCTGTGTGTTGAGACAAAGGGGGAAACGCCGCGCATCAGGCAATCGGCGGTCGAGTACCCCCGACCGGATACGAGGTTGTCCTGTGGCGCGATGTCGAACTGATACAGGTCGATGAGACCGAGTTGGTGGCCCATCTCGTGCAGCAGGCCGTTATCGATGTCGTCGGCAATCGTCCAATAGGCCGAGGCCTGTCGGGGGTGAATGTCGCTGGTGCGATAGCGGAAGGGAAAGACGGCAAAGGGCAGCGTGCTCGCGGTCGGGTCGGCCGAAGTATCCGCGATGGGGTCGAGAACGTCGTAATGGACGCGCTTGAGCGTTCCGGCCGCCTGGAACAGGGCGTTGAATCGCTCCATGTGCCGGTTCAACCAGTCGAACGCGTCGTCGGTCGCTGCGCCCGGGTACAGGGTCATCGTCTTCTCACGGAAGTCCTCGGCAAATGACTCGTCGACATACGTCAGGAACCCCACGCTCTTGGATCCGCCTGCGATCGAGTTGTTGGCCGCGCGCGCGTCAGAGTTCAGGATGGTGAACTTGACGTCGTGAATCTGGTCGTCCCACGTCCGGCTGAGCGAGAGCGTGGTCGAAGTGCCGGGCGCGAGGGACGCGGCCTGAGAAGGCGTGGCCACGACGGCGCCATCAACGCGCCATTCGCCTTGAAGGGTTCCCGACCAGGGGTTGGTGCCGCGGTTGCGGACCTTGGCTTCGTAGGTAATGGGAGCGCCGATGGCGGGCCAGTGGGGAGTTGCCTGGGTCTGGCCGTTTCCGAGGCCCGTCGCGGACGAGAAGATGTACGGACCGAAGCCGGATGGTTCGGTGACGGTGAATGCGGAGTAGGTCGGGGCGTAGCGGTCGAACCGTGGGAGGCGTGAGATGCTGAGCACCTGGAGATCGGTTTCATCGCGAGGGGTGCGAGGCCCGATCGAGGAAACAGTCTTGATTTCGGTTCCGGCGGTTCCGGCGGCGGTGACGGCGTAGTAGTAGCGAGTGCCGTTGACCGCGGTTGAGTCCGTAAAGGTCGAGGAGGCGATGGAGCTGACGGTGGCGATGGGGCTTAACGCCTGGACGGTCGTGAATGGCTGGGTGCTGCGATAGATCCGGTACTCGAGGAACGGCTCCGAGCTTGACGCAAGCGCACGCCACCGCAGTTCCACGGCGTTGTTCAGAGCGCGGGCCCGCTGCTGACCCGGTGGGAGAAGGGTGGTGTCAAAGACCTGGAGCTCGCCGATGGAGTACGAGTTGTCGCCGCCCGTGGCGGAAATCCGCAGCCGGTCCGTCGTGACGGGAGTTGGGAACAGGAAGACCTCGCTTGTGTCAGCGGGGTTTGGCCGGCACTGCATGCCGCCCCCGCCGGCGACGGGAATCGCCCACAGCGGAAGCCACGCGCCGTCGGAAATACGGCGGTACTGGAGTGAGTAGGTGTCGTTGTCGTCGCCTTGGACGCACGCGCCGCGAATGGTGATCGGGGACTGCAGGTTGATCTCGAGCGCGGGCGTCGTGCCGTTCCACCATACGGCGGTCTGCCAGAAGCTGCCTCGGGAGTTGAATGCGCCATCGTTGATGGTCGCGAGCGCTGGGCCGCTAAACGTGCCGGTGACGATTGAGACGGGCTTGCTCAGCGCGACGTTGCCGACCTGGGCGTGGGCGGTGCACGCGCCCCACGCGGCGAGGGCCGCCCCACAGGTGCGGAATGCTCCCGAGCGTGACCAGAACGACCCGACGACGGATGGCGCGCGCATGTTGCACCTCAGTGTGCCGGGCACAACAAAGGTGCGCCGGCGAAAACCACGTGTTGACCGCCGGCCATCCACCTGGTGGCAGGTCCGGATGTCAGATATGTCGTAAAGGGCGGAGGAGGAGCGCAACGAAATTGCCGGAATGCCTGCATTCTGCCTGCATCGCACCAGCGAAGCGTTCATGTCGCGGTGAGCGAAACGTGGTGAGGAAGATCGAAGAGCTTCAGGGATGCGCTGTACGGGCCAGCCAGGACCGCGGTGGTCGGAAAGATGGAAGCGGGGCGAGGCCCGCCGATGTTCCAGGCGCGGCCTCGCCTGACCATGATCAAGAGGCGATGGTCGTCGCCGAGGGCGGCGAAGGTGTCGAAGGGCGGGTTTGCGAAGGGGGTAAGGCCGAGTTGGGCCTGTATGGCGGCCGCGGCGGCTTTGACGTCGTCTACGACGACTCCGATTTCACTGGCATAGAGAATGTCGGCGGGGGAGAAGTCGCCCTCGGTGCTGTTCTTGAGACCGTGGCGTGCGATGAACTCGACGATGTTGCCGGCGGGGTCGAAGAAGTAGATGGCGTGGGCGTTCCAGCTCGCGAAGTGATGTTCATCGCGGTCGTCGGGGTTCTTGAGGAGTTCCACGCCGCGGGAGGTGAGCCAGTGCCTGGCGGAGCTGAGCTTGTTTTCAGGGATGTTGAAGGCGAAGTGGTAGAAAGGATTGTCGGTCGCGGAAGTGAAGGTGAGGTTGGTGGAGCCGGCGCGGATGGAGAGTTGGTGGGGTGAATCTAGAGAGAGACTGAGTTGGAGAGTTTGGGAATAGAAGGAGCGGAGGGCAGGAAGGGTGGACGTTTGGAGGTTGAGGTGGAGGATGCCACGGGGCATGGGCAGATGGTAGAGGAGGGGAGGGGCCGGGAAGGCGGCGCTTCAGCGCGAGACGTTGACACCGAGGAGCGGAAGGTTCGGGTAGCAGGTGGGTGTCGTTGATCATGAGTGTTACGAGCAGCCTGCCGCGAACTGGTTGATGAAGCACATGAAGTCGGCGGCGGTGAGTGTGGGAGTGGTCGTGGTACCGTCGCAGTTGGCGTAGGGCTCGCTGGCGACGTACTTGTTGATGAAGCAGGCGAAGTCGTTGGCGGTGAGGATGGGGGCGAGCGTGGAGGCGTCGCAGTTGGGGTAACACGTGCCGGCGTAGATGGAGAGGGCGGGGTCGGGCATGATGGTGACGGGGCGGGTGCCATCGTCGATGCGGACCCGGAGGCGGGCGAGGCCGGGCGTGGGTCCGCCGGTGAGAGTCACGCGGAAGACACCCCCGCCCTGGGGGTCGACGGGGCCGATGGTGAGGGGGCCCGCGGTGCCCGGGGAACCGGGCACCGGCACTTGTGTCACCGTGATTGAGGGCAGAGTCATGGTGACGGGGTCGTTGTGCCAGTCGCGGAGCGAGATCGTGAGCGTCGCGGCTGGCGAGCCGACGGATGGAAGGTGTGGCGGGTAAATCGTCGCGATTGACTGAACGGCATCCGGTCGGCCGGTGAGAGCGGCACGCCACTGGTCGAAGCGGGTCTGGAGCGTGAGTACGGGGTCGGGGTCTCCGGCTTGCTGGAGCGCGACGTTGAAGTTCATGAAGTAGTCGCCGGTGGCGCAGCCGAGGCCGTCGTTGAACTTGCCGAGTTGGGGGCCGGGGCCGAGGTTCTTGACGGTTACGACGCCGCCGGCGTTACTTGAAGTGAGGCCGAGGTCGAGATCGCCGTCGCTGTCGAGATCTGAAAGAGCCAGGGAGACGAATGTTCCGGCGGCGGTGTAGGTGCGGTCGAGCGTGAAGCCGGCGGGCGCGGCGTTGTTGAAGAGAGTGGCGAAGGAGTTGCCGCCGGCGGCAACGAGGTCCGGACGCTTGTCGCCGTTGACGTCGCCAACGGCGATGTCGGCCGGTGGGAAGGGCAGCGAGTAGTTCACGGGGTTGAACGCGGCCCCTTCGTTGCGGAAGACCTGTACGACGGAGGATGTATCGCAACTGACGGCGATGTCGATGTCGGAGTCGCCGTCGAGATCAGCGGCGAAAAGGGCGGTGGGGCCGGTGCTGGTGTTGAGGATCTGATCGAGGCTGAAGGTGCCGTCTCCGTTGTTGCGGAGGATGGTGAGGTGGTTGGCGTTGCGGGAGATGACCGCGAGGTCGATGGCGGGGGAACCGACGAAGTTGGCGGCGACGAGGTCGACGGGGCCGGTGTCGACCACGGGGGACGGTGCGGCGGTGAACGCGCCTGTGCCGTTGTTGAAGAACAGGGAGATGGTGCTGCTGGTGGAGTTGGCGGCGGCGAGGTCGAGGCCGTTGGCGCCGTCGAGGTCCGCGGCGATGATTTGACGGGTGGTTCCGCCGGTGGTGAGGAGGCCGAATTGGGTGAAAGCGCCGGTGGCGCTGCCGCGGAAGAGCGTGGCGGTGTTGGCTGAGCTTGCGACGGCGACGAGGTCGGGGAACGCATCGCCGGTGAGCTCGGCGACGGTGAGGCATCGGGGTCCGGTGAAGAGTGAGTAGTTGATGGGCAAGGGAGTGAAGACGGGGGCGAGGGGGGGCGTGACGATGCTTGAGAGATTGGTGATGACGGAAGCGGTGCCGGTGAAGTTGGCGGTAAGGAGGTCGGGGCGCTGGTCGCTGTTGATGTCGGCGATGACGAGTCCCTGGGGAGTTCCGCCGGTGCGGTAGATGCCGTTGGCACCTTCGGTGTCTCCGGCGCGGGCGATGAGCATGTAAGCGATGTGGGCGGACTTGGTGAATGAGGCGGGCGGGGAGCCGCAACTGGTGGGGGCGGCGGCGTTGCAGGAGCAGCGGCCGTCGCCTCCCATGAGGCGAGCGGCCTGCATGGAGGCCATGAGCTTGGCGGGGAGATCGCCGGGCGTGGAAATGGCGGCGATGACGGCTTGTTCGACGACTGGGGAGCCGGTGAGCACGTTGCCCTGAATGGCGTAGGCGATCCGGCCGATGCGACCGTTGTGGGTGGAGTTGAAGAGGCCGGTCTGGCCTCCGGCCCAGGCGCCGGCCCCTGTGCCGGAGAAGGTGGCTGTGCGGCCGTAGACGTCGGCGATTCCGTATTGACGGGATTGGTGGCCGGAATCGAAGGTGGAGAGTTGGGTGATGATGTCTTGCGGGGAGACACCGAGGGCGAGACGGTCGCGGATGAACACCCGGTTCTGACCGGTGGTGTCTACGAAGGACTGGGCGGTGGCGGCGCCGACGCCGGGGATGAGGACGGGGGTGTTGGCGCGGAGGTCAAAGCCGGTCAGACACGTGGCGGAGGCGACGGCGACTTCGCCGGTGCGGGTATCGATGAGGACGATGGACCATGTTGCGAAGGCGGGGGCGGAGGCGAAAGTGGCCGCGGCGGCGGCGGCATAGACAGCGGATACTCGCATGGGTCCCTCCCGGAAGACGTGTGATGAGACGCCGTCAAGGTACCTCCAAAGGGGCTGTGGAGCAATGCTTTCGTGCGAAACCGGCCGACATCCCCGCGCAGATGTGCGGGAATGTCGGCCGGACGGAGCGGCAACGGCGCTTGCTGGTCAGTTGGGGAGAAGTGCGTCGTCTTCTTCTTCGCTGAAGTAACGCATGTGGGTGTCGAGCGTGTGGCGAGTCACGGCGATGCCCTCGCGGACTTCGGCGCCGCCTTCGCCGTTGAACTCGTTGTGGTGGTAGATATTGGGGTCGCTCTGGTCCTTCAGGGTGCGCGTCTTGCTGAACGCGGCGTGGTTGTCGGTCCAGAGCAGGCACATGCCCTGGCCTTTCCAGTTGCGGGAGATGGTTTGCCCGGCTTCATAATCGGCGCGGTCGCCGATGTAGACGATGGGCTTCCAGACGCCGTGGGGTTTGACGTCGTTGTCGTAGGAGAAGGAGCAGTGGAAGGCCACCTGGGAGATGTTGGAGGGGTCGATGGTGGTCGTGGCCGAGATTTCCAGGCCGGCGAGGTCGGCGAGGATGGGGCGGCCGTCTGTGGTCTCGGCGCTTGCCAGGGTGTCCTGGGTGTTGGGGTTCAGAAAGGACTGACGGGGGATGGAGTTGGTCCTGGCGAGTACGCTGAGAGAGAGGATGGGCTTTTCTTCGTAGTCCTGGAGAGCGGGAAGCTTGTCCTTGTAGTCGGACATGTAGGCGACGTTGCCGAGGCCCATGTCGTGGAGCCTGGCAAGAACGACGGCCTGGCGGCCGGCGGTTCGGGCGTGGCCGAGGGCGGGGAGAATGATCGCGATGAGAAGCGCGATGATGGCGATGACGACGAGGAGTTCGATGAGTGTGAAGCCGCGGCTGGGGAACGCGCGGCCGGTGCATACATGGTGCATAAGGCCTCCGTGTGAGAAGGTTGTCAGGTGTACGTGAGTTGGAGAGACGCTCGATGAAGTGCGTCAGGCGGAGGGAGGGCCGCGGGGGAGGATCTCTGTGGGGAGCGAAGTGGAGGCGTCGCGTTCGGCGGAGACCGCGATAGTGTCGACAGGGACCGCCGACGGTGCGAGAAATATGACGGGCGGGAAGCCGTCGGACTTGTGCTGGGCCACGGCGATGCAGACAGGGCATTCGTCGTGGGCGGGGGCGTCGTCGGCGTGATGATGCCAGAAGTCTGCAGAGGAGAGGGAAAGCTGCGCGCAGAGACACAGAAGTGCGAGGAGGATGCGGAGATTGGAGCGGTGGGAGCGCATCAGGAGGGGGCAGGAATGGTATCCCAACGGTTTTCAGCGGCAGCGTGCTTGCCAGATCGTGCGGAGGAGGGATTGGAAGCGGGAGGCGAAAGCGGGCTCATCGCAGAGGGGGCTGGACTGAAGCGTCGGGCGGAGTGAAGTGCGAAGGGAGTGCAGCCGGTCGGGGGCGTGGGCGAGGGACGTGGCAATTCGGAAGTACTCATCCTCGTTCGAGGCGATGAGTTGGGTGAGGTTGAGGCTCCGGAGCAGGGAGACGCCGACGCGGGAAACGTGGGTGTTGCCGGAGAGGGTGAGGACGGGAACGCCCATGTGCAAGGCTTCGCACGTTGTTGTTGTGCCGTGGTAGGGGAAGGGGTCGAGAGCGATGTCGATCTGGGCGTAGAGGTTCAGGTGGTCGGCGCGGGAAGGGGTTGGGGGGAGGAGCCGAAGGCGGCTTGACGCGACGCCGGCGGCGTTGATTCGCTGCTCGAGTTCGCGGCGGGCATCCGGGTGATGCAGGCCTTGAGCTTTGAGGATCAGGCGGGAGTCGGGAACAGCGTTGAGGATGCGGGCCCAGAGCTGGATCAGTGGATCGTTGAGCTTGGGGAGGTGGTTGAAGGAGCCGAAGGTGACCGGGCGGGATACGGACTCACCTGGCCGGGTGAAGTGGGCGCTTCCGCCAGTCGGATCGGGCGCGTCGAGGGGTGGCGTGTAACACAAGAAGCAAGGGTCGAGGCGCAGGAGTGTCTCGGAGGCGAAGGCTTCGCTTCCTTGCGGGTCGGTGTGAGAGTCGACGATGCGATAGTCGATCGAGGAGATGCCGGTGGTGTTGGGATAGCCGGCATAGGTGAGCTGGATCGGGGCGGGCTTGACGTGCATCAATGGGAGGCGGTGCTGGGAGCTCATCCCGCAGAGGTCCATGAGCATGTCGAGACGGTCGGCGCGGATGAGGGTGTCGAGGCGGGGAAGGGGTTCCCAGGCGATGAAGCGGGCGGTGTGGGTGGCGATGGGCCATTCGGGGGCGAGGCCGGCGTCCTTGGCGGTCGGGGCCGCGGCGTGTCCGGGCTTGGGGGTGCCGGTGTAGTAGATGAACAGATTGAAGCGGGAGGTATCGAGTCGTTCGAGGACGGGGCGAATGAAGTAGGCGACGGAGTGTTTGGTGAGATCGGGGATGATGATGCCGAGGCGTATGACTCGGTCCGGATCAGCGTCGGTGATGGGCGGGGGGTTTGGGGGCGGGAGGTTGGCCGCGAGGGCGGCGCCAAAGCGGGTGTGCGCCCGGAGAATGTCTGAGGGGGCGAGGTTTGGGGCGTAGTTCATGGCCGCGGCGAGGTTGCCGGCGATAAGGGGATCATGGGGGTGTTGAGCCGCGAGCGATTGGAGGAGCGTGACGGCCTTGTCGGCCTGGGCGAGGTGTTGGAGCGCATCGGCGAGGTCGAGGGTGAAGGGGATGTAGGTGGGGTTTGAAACGAGGGCGCGTTGGCAGAGGTCGCGGGCCTCGGTGTAGCGGCGCGTGGAGTTGAGGGCGAGGGCGAGGGCGTGTGTGGCGTTGGCGGGGTGGTGATCAAGGGAGGCGGCGCGGCGGAGGGAATCGAGCGCTTCATCTTCGCGATTCAGGGCGAGCAGCGTGTTGCCGAGGTTGGCGAGGGCGTTTGAGCTGTTTGGGGCCGCGGCGGTGGCGCGCTGGGCGTAGAAGAGAGCCTGATCCATGCGCCCGGTGTGGGCGAGGATGTAGCACATGAGGTGGAGTGCGTCGGGGTCTTTGGGAGAAGCGCGGAGGTGGCGGAGGAGGAGGGACTCGGCCTGCGCGTATTCGGCGGTAGCGACGAGTTCCTGGGCGCGGGCGATGCTCACGGCGGATTCTAACGAGGCCGATCACGATGGAGAAAGCGGCGGGCCGAGGAAGTCGATTCCGGCGCGGTTGAAGATGGCTTCGACTTCCTTGGGCGAGGCGTTGGGGTTGCGTTTGAAGAGCGCGGCGTTTTCCCGGAACGGGAGTTCGAGGCCGGAGGGGGTTACGGAGATGAGCATGCGGCTCCTGGTGGGGCCGGCGTTGACGAAGGTGTGGATGCTGCCGCGGGGTGCGAAGGCGAATGAGCCGGGCTGGCCGACCATGGTTTGGCCGTTGACGATGAACTTGACGGTGCCCTCGCAGACGAAGAAGTACTCATCCTCGTTGGCGTGGCGGTGGAGGGGCGGGCCGAGGCCGGGGGAGGTGATGGCTTCGAAGGTGGTACAGAGGTTGTTGGTGGAGGAGCCGTCGATGAGGATTCGGGCGCGGTCGCCGACGATGTCGACGATTTCGCCGCCGGTGTGGGGGAGGAGGAGGGGTGGCATTGGTTCTCCGGAAGACTCACCGCAGAGTCGCAGAGAGCGCAGAGAGTGAGAAGAAGTCCACACTCAGCGGACTCTGCGGCTCTGCGGTGAATCGGTTGTCACTTTGCTTGCTTGCCGAGGACCTTGGCGATATCGAAGTCGATGAAGTCGGCGTGGTGAAAGATCCAGGATTCGATGGTGCGTTCGACTTTGTCGCCTTCGTGGCTGTGGGTCGCGATGATGTGCATGACTTGGGGCGGGATGCCGTGCTTGTAGCAGATGGCGACGCCGCTGAAGGGGTGGCGGAGCATGTCGCCGTAGAAGCCTTTGATGACTTTGCCGGAGGGGTCCTTGTCGAACTCGAGCATTTTGCCGACGTCGGCGAGGAGGGAACCGGCGATGAGGTGATCGAGGTTGATGGGGATGCGGGAGCCGAAGACTTCGTTGAGGACCTTGCTGATCGCGATGCACTGCTTGCAGCAGGAGTTGAGGTGCTCGACGAAGCGGAGGTCGATCTTGCCGGCGAGGAGGGTGAAGGGAATGGCGCGGATTTCGTCGAAGGTCCAGCCTTTGCCGCCGCAGCCGGTGGTGAGGGCTTCGTTCCAGACGGCGGCGACTTTGTCGCGGAGGCCGGCGTCTTTGATGTCCATCAGGTTGGGGAAGAGGGTGGCGATGTCTTTGGTTGTATGGGGGGTCGTGTGTGGCATGGGGAAAGAGGATACCCGCCGCGGCGTATTGGTGACGCCGCGGCGGGTGTTGAAAGCAGCGCAATGAGTCAGTGGAATGAAGGGGTCAGCGACCGAGAAGCCCGACGGCTCCGGCGGAGGCGAGGGCGACCCAGGCGAGGCCTTTGACGGTGAACAGAATGAGACCGATGAGGCCGAACCGCTTGAGCAGATTACGCATGTACAGACTCCTTCGAATGAAGGCGGGTTACCTATCGGCGGAACGGGGGAGCGGGATCAGGCTGCGAACGGCGCGACGGTAGTTCAGGTAGTTGTCCCCGTGCTCGGCGACGAGGTCCCGCTCTTCGAACCGGGTACCGAGGACGATGTAACCTGTGACGAGCTGCGCACAGGCGAGGTGGCCGCCGTTATGACCGGGGCGCGCCAGAAGGCGATGAAGAAGCCAAGCAAGAGGGGGCGCCCCTGCCAGAAGGCGCGTGCGAGCGAGGCGGTGGCAGCGATAACACAGGTGCTTCGCTCGATACTCCGGGCCGGGCGGGAGCGTGCTGGCGGGTCAGCTGATGTTGCGGCTGACGGTGGCGATTCTCGCCCGGCTCGGGACCGGGCTTGCCGACCAGGCGAAGTCGGCGCGGGTTGCAGGGGGGACGCTGGTGGAGGCGCACTCGCGCCGGTGAATCAGGCCTTGAGGCCGATGTCGCGGCGGAGCTGCTTGCCTTCGAAGTGAATGAGGTCGCAGGCGCGGTATGCCAGCGCTCGAGCCTCCTCAATGGTCGCGCCGGAGGCGGTGACGCCGAGCACCCGCCCACCGGCGGTGACGATGTCGCCGTTGGCGGCGCGCTTCGTACCGGCGTGATGGATGGACACACCGGGGACGGCCGCGGCGGCATCGAGGCCCGAGATCTTGATACCCGCTCGTGGCTCATCCGGGTAGCCCGGCGCGGCGAGGACAACGCAGCAGGAGGCGCCGGGCCGCCAGGCGATGTCCACTTCATTGAGGCGGCCTTCGCAGGTGGCGAGGATGAGCTCGAGCAGGTCTGTCTCGAGGCGGACCATGAGAGCTTGGCACTCGGGGTCGCCGAAGCGGCAGTTGTATTCGAGCACCTTGGGGCCGCCGGGTGTGAGCATCAGGCCGGCGTAGAGGACTCCTCGGTAGTCAATGCCTTCGCGGCGAAGGGCGTCGAGCGTGGGAACGAGCACGTGGCGTTCGATACGGGCCATGAGTTCGTCGGAGACCTGGTGGGAAGGGCAGAAAGCGCCCATGCCGCCGGTGTTGGGGCCGGTGTCACCGTCGCCGAGGCGCTTGTGGTCCTGGCAGGTTTCGAGAACGTAGATGCTGCGGCCGTCGACAAGGGCGAGGACGGACACTTCCGGACCTTCGAGGCGGTCTTCGACGAGCACTTGCGCGCCAGCGGCGCCGAACACCTTGGCGACCATGATCTTGTCGATGGCTTCGATCGCCTGGCCAGCGGAGTCGGGGACGAAGACGCCCTTGCCCTTGGCAAGCCCGGCGGCCTTGATGACGGGTGGATTGGGTCGGGAGCGGACGAAGGCCGTGGCGGCCGCCGCGTCCGTGAAGATGCGGGCCTCGGCGGTGGGGATGGAGGCCCCACGCATGAGCTGCTTGGACCAGGCCTTGTCAGCTTCGAGCCGGGCGCCGTCTGCGCCCGGGCCGAAGACGAGGCGGGTTGGGGAACGGAGCTTGTCGGCCCAGCCCTCGGCGAGGGGCTCTTCGGGCCCGATGACGACGAGATTGATGTTCTGCTTGTCGAGGAACTGGACGAGGCGGTAGGCCTCTTTGATGCTGACTGGGACGCTGACGGGGGTCGCGATCGCGGCGAGGCCGGGGTTGTCCGGGTGGGTGGTGAAGAGCGTGCCGAGACGGGGGGACTCGCGTAACTTGAGCGCGAGGGCGTGCTCGCGTCCTCCACCACCCATCAGGAGCACGTTGTACTTTGACGACATCGGCGGAGGGTAGCGCTCCGCGGGATCAGTTGCCGCCGGTAGGTGCCGGCTGCGCGGGAGGGGCAGCGGGTTGTTCGGGAGCTGGCGATGGAGGAGGAGCGGACTCCGGCGCTCGAATGATGTTGGGAAGAGGCAGAGGGTTCATCGGCGCGGCGTCGTTGCCCTGGTTGAGCGAGGCCGGCGGGGTCGGGGGCTTGCTCTTGAGCATGGAGGCGATGGTGGTCTTGAATGCGCTGGCCTTGTAGTCGGGAATCTGGTATGCCCACTTGGCCATCTTGGCGTTGAAGTCCATGACTTCTTTCTGGACTTCCTCCGGCTTCTTGTCGGCGGCCGCGGGCGGAGTGGCCGGTTGGCCCTCGGGCGTCGGCGGCGTGGCGGCCGGCACAGCCGCGGGCTTCTCCTCGAAGGATGCGACGAAGTGGGCCCAGAGCTTTCCGCCTTTGTCGGCCGTCTGGACAAGTACTTTCACACCGTCGAAGGTTTCGAACTCGGCGGACGGACCGGGCTTGATGGATTCATCTCCGGCCGGGGCGGGGAAGAACTGGCTGGCGGGGCCGACATCTTCAAACGAAAGTCCGGAGATGGCCATCGCCACCGTGTCGCCCGCGCCGGGGGACATCAGTTCTTCACCCTGGGGTACGTCGTGGACGGTGAAGGTGGTGTCTTCTTTCTTTTCGCGGGTGACGAGGGTCTTGGCGCCGTCGGGGAGCGTGAGCTGGGCGCGCTTGATGCGGTCCTTGGGGATGCTGGTCAGCTGTGCATCGACCCAGCCGGTGAAACTCTCCGGGATGTCGATGCGGTTGTCCGCGAGCCAGGACTGGGCTTCGCCGGACTTGCGGAGATATACGCCGGGCTTGGAGTCCCACTTGGTGTTGCCGATGATGACACTGGAGATGGTCTTGCCCTGGCCGTCCTGGAGGGTGAGCAGGGTTGACGACGTGGCGGGGGCATCGGGTGTTGATGGCTTTGAGTTGGCCGGGTCTTCCACGCCGATCTTGCTGTAGTTTTCCGGCTTGCTGGTCTTGGCTTCCACTTTCTTGAGCTGGCTGAGGCCGAGGAGGACTTCCTTGATCTTCTCGATCTTCACGGTGTAACCGCCCTTGTCGGGGGATTCCCAGCCGGTGGCGGTGCGTTTGAACGTGAACTCCTTGTCCCGCTTCTTGATGGAGACCAGCTCAACGGCGTTGATCTTGTCCTGGGTAAGTTCGGGGAACAGCTTCTCCGTGGCGACTTCGGATTTCTCGACAGCGCGCCCACGGGAAGCGACGAGTGCAGCGCCGACGCCGATACCGACGGTGACGCAGGCGAGGACGATGACGGTGGTGATCTTCATAGGTCGCGTGAACTCCTGCGGGGGAGGGGCGATGCCGGTCGCGTGATCAGCTGAGGCCCTTGGAGGCGGCGGCCCGGATGGTGCGGCGGCGGTTGGCGCGGTAGACGCTGAGCCCGATGGCGAAGATTCCGATGAGGATGGGCATGAGGGCGAGATTGAGAACCTTGAGTTTGGTGGCGAGGGACTTCTCATCCTTTTCGGACTGGTACTTCACCTCGCGAAGTTCCTTGCGGGTCTGGACGCGGGCCTGGCCGAACTTTTCCATTTCGGCCTGCATCTCGGGGGTGAGCAAGAGCTGCCCGCCTTCGGGCGTCTTGCGCTGCAGCTCGCTGAGGCGCTGATCGATTTCGGTGAGCTTTGCCTTGAGGTCTTGTTCCTTGGCGAGGAACTTCTGCTCGGCATCCTTCTTGATCTGTTCGACCTTGTCGAATGGACGCTGGAACTTGCCGCGAGCCCGGACGCTGATCATGTCGGACGAGCCGGTGAGGTTGTCGAGCGCGCCGGAGACAAAGTCGCCGTTGTCGGCCATTTTCTGGTAGCCGAGGACGAGGTTGCCGAGACGGCTTTCCTGGACCCAGAACTGGTCCTGCAGGATGTCGCAGTCCGCGACCACGACGACGTTGATGGGCTCGGCGGATTCGGCGATGTGCCCGGGCTGAGGCTGGTCGCTCGGTTGGCCTTCGGGCGCGGCGGGCTTGTGAGGGTCGCCCTGTGGAAAGGCGGACTTGACCTTGCCGGTCAGACGCGCGGCGATGGTGTACCTGGTCTGGCCATTGGGCTTGAAGTTGGCGAGCATCGCCTTGGGGTCGGGCATGAGCTGGAGCTGCTTGGTGTCCTGCAGCATGGCGTCGGTGCCGGTCTGGAGGAGGGGATGGAAGTCGATCGAGGATCCGGACTTCTTGGTAAGAACGCCCGCCGAGGCGACGTTGATGGTTTGCAGAGTGCCGGTGATGGAATCGCCCGCGTCGAGGTTGTCCTTGTCCTTGGTCAGGCCGAGCCAGGCGACGAACGTGACGGCCTCGGGGCGGGTGCGGCTGCCCATGTTGACCTTGAGGGCGGCCTGGCGGTCGGCGGCGAACATGCCGGGCGTGAGCTCGATTCCCCAGGCGTCGAAGAGCGTTTTCAGATCGCTGTTCTTGGGAATCTCCATCGACTGCATGGGGTTGAGGCCGGGGGGCGAGTCGGCTTCGCAGTGGGGGTCCACGAAGACCAGCAGGCGCCCGCCTTTGAGGACGAACTGGTCGAGGAGGTACTGCATCGTGTCGCTGATGCCCTTGGGGTGGACCAGCATGATGATCTTGACGTCCTCGGGGAGCGATGAGGCGTCGGGGGCGATGGACTTGACCTCGAACAGTTCCTTGATCTGGGTGGTGATCTGCCAGGGCGGGACATTCTGGCCGCGCATCAAGGGGTTGTTCTGGACGCCCTCGAGGGGGAGATAGGAGAGAAGGCCGACGGTTTTCTTCTGGGTGCTGGAGAGGAGGTAGATGAGGCGGGTGATGCTGTATTCCAGAAACTCGCCCTTGGTGGGGTCGAAGAAGGGGATGATCTCCTTCTTGTCGGTGGAGTTGGTGCCGACGAGGCCGAAGTAGAAGCGGTCCTGGCTGCGGCCCGTGGGGACACCGATAATGCCGTCTGCGACGGCCTTGTCTTCGGTTTCGCTGAAGGGCTCGGGGCTGACGATCTCAAGCTTGAGCTTGCCGCCGGAAGAGAGCTGATACTCGCGGAGGACTTCCTTGACACGCTGCGAGTAGCTCTTGAACTGAGCGGGGACGTCGCTCGCGGTTGCCTCGGAGTAGTAGAGCGTCAGCGCGATGGGCTCGTCGAGCTTGGCCGCGATGTTCTTGGAGCCGTGGGAGAGCGTGAAGAGCTTGTGCTCGGTGAGGTCGAGGCGGGCGCGGCTCATGACGCCGGTGGCGAGGATGTTGATCGCGATGAAGAGCGCGAGCGCGAGGGCCAGGCCGAGCGTGGTGAGGAGTTTCTTGTTCATGGGTCAGGCCTTCTTGGCGTCGACGATGACGCCGGTGGCGAAGAGGAACACGCCGATCATGGACAGGAAGAACACGAGATCGCGAAGGTCGATGACGCCCTTGCTGATGGAGTCGAAGCGGGTGAGGAAGCTGAAGCCGGCGACGGCGTCAACGACCGCTGGAGGGGCCCAGCCGCTGAGCATGTCCATCACCGGGGCGTATCCGCTGATCAGGAAACCGAAACAGAGGACGACGGTGATGACGAACGCGATGACCTGGTTCTTGGTGAGCGCGGAGACGAAGGAGCCGACGGCAAGAAAGCCTCCGGCCATCAGGAAGCTCCCGATGTAGGCGGCCACGATGACGCCGTTGTCGGGTTTGCCGAGGTAGTTGACGGTGATCCACATCGGGAACGTCATAACGAGGGCGATGCCTGCGAAGGCCCACGCGGCCAGGAACTTGCCGAGAATGGCGCCCGGGAGCGGGATAGGCAGGGTCATGAGGAGTTCGATGGTGCCCTGCTTGCGTTCTTCGGCCCAGAGACGCATGGAGATGGCGGGAATGAGGAAGAGATAGAGCCACGGGTGGAAGAAGAAGAACGCGCCGAGATCGGCCTGGCCGCGTTCGAAGAAGCCCCCGAGGTCTTTGGACCAGGTGAAGATGCCTGTCACGAAGAGGAAGATGACGATGAAGACGTAGGCGACAGGCGTCACAAAGTAGCCGGCGAGTTCGCGCTTGAAGACGCACTTGGTGCGGGCGATCGGTGAGATGCGGCCGGCGTTCCGGGCCCCGGCGGCGGCGCCTGCGGCGGCGGTGATGGTGGTCGTGGCGGCGGTGCTCATGCCTTGGCTCCTTGGCCGGCGGTCATGGTGCGGAAGACTTCGTCGAGACGGCCGGACTCGGTGCGGATCTCGTCGAGCTCCCAGCCCTTGCTGCGGGCGTGCTGACCGACTTCATCGATGATCGGGCGACCGCCCTTGGGGATGACGATGAAGGAGGGTTTGCCGTTGGCCGTGCCGTTGTCATGGACTTCGGCGACTCCGTTGATGCGGGCGAGGTCGGCCTTTGCGGCCGCGGCGCCGCCGGGGGCGTTCCGGAGGGTGACAGTGACCGCGTTGTGAAAGCGGGACTTGGCCTGGAGCTGGGCGGGGGTGCCATCGGCGATGATCTTGCCGCGGTTGATGATGACGGCGCGGGTGCAGACGGCTTCGACTTCCTCGAGGATGTGGGTCGAGAGGAGGATGGCTTTGGAGGAGGCCATGCTCTTGATGAGGGACCGGACTTCGTGTTTCTGATTGGGGTCGAGGCCGTCGGTGGGTTCGTCCATGATCAGTACGTCGGGATCGTGGAGGATGGCCTGGGCGAGGCCGACGCGGCGTTTGAAGCCTTTGGAGAGTGTGTCGATGGTCTGTCGCATGACGCCCTCGATGTGGACCATGCTGACGACGGCATCGATGCGGCTGCGTTTTTCCTGACCCCGAAGGCCGCGAACGCAGGCGACGAAATTGAGGAAGGTCTCGGGGGTCATGTCGGCGTAGGCTGGGGCGCCCTCGGGGAGGTAGCCAATAGCCTGCTTGACCTTCAGGGGTTCCTTGGAGACGTCGTGCCCGGCGACGATGGCCGTTCCTTCGGTCGGTGTCAGGAATCCGGTGACCATCTTCATGGTGGTGGACTTGCCGGCCCCGTTAGGCCCCAGGAAGCCGAGGACCTCGCCGCGTTGGACCGTGAAAGAAACGCCGTCCACGGCGGTGAAAGGGCCGAAGCGTTTGACAAGGTGTTTGATCTCGATCATGCGGTGCCTCGTGAACTCCCGGGGAAGCCCGGGGGGGACATTGTTGGCGTTACGAGCGAAAGTTCAAACGGGGAAGGTGGGGACGTAGGGATAGCTAGGCGGAGGGGGTATTGGCGCGGGGGCTGGGGCGCGCTCGGGACCATCGAGTCTGCGGATTGGGCATGGTGGGGGCCGGCGGCGTTAGGATCGGGGGGTGGCAACGCTCTCCATTGAAGACGAAGTGCTTGGCAACGTCCGGCAAATGCCGCTCGGGCCGGCGGATGCGCCGGTGGGGACGGTGGCGGATCTCAACCTTCCCCTGGAGTATTTGAGGCGGGTCGGAGACCGCGTCATACAGGCTTCTTTCAGGGAAAGGTGGAGGGTGGTGGTGGGAGGGGGAATCGAGCACAGCCCGCCGAGCATTCCCGAAGGGACGGGCGTGCCGGGGTGGGTCCGGGTTCTGGACCGGCGACCGATGCCGGGTGGTACATGGATCGAATGCCGGCCGGGAGTGAGGGGGTTTCGGGCGCCGGTTCTGGGGGGAGCACCGTGGCCAATGGAGGCTCCGACGGGAGCGGCCGCGAGTGCGGCGAAGGCCGTCGGTTCTCGGCTGGCGGTGGATGGGCTTGCCAAGACCTTGAAACGGCTCGGCCCCATGACCCAGTCGGCATTACGCGAAGCGGGGATTCCGACAGACCTTGTGGCGGAGGGAAGGGCACAATTTCGAAAGGCCGTGACCGGGTTTCGAGCCGCGGCAGAAAATGGAGAGAAGGGCCGCGAGTGTTATCGCCTGCAACTGACCTCGCCGAACTACTACGCGGGGGTTGGAGATGGCGGGAGCCTGGATGTGCTTCGACAACTGGTCGAAGCGCGGTCGGGGACGACGTTCATCGTGAGCTTGGATGAGAAGCACCTGGCGGGGGTGCTGGCGCACGTCTCGGGCTGGAATCGAGCGGAAGGGGTGTCGCTGACGCTGGTGCCGGAGGCGATGGCGGTCTCGCAGTGGGCGCGGGATAACGGCGTGGCGGGCCTGACGGAAAGGGACGGGGAGGTGGTTCTGGTGCCGCGATGGGCGGGGCGCGGCGAAGAGGGGGGCATTTTCATTCCGGGTGAGTCGTTCGTGTGCGAAGGGTGGGTGGCGGCGGGCGTCAAGGTATCGCAATCGTCGCTGGTGTTCGAAGGCGGCAACGTGATGATGGTGGATGATGGGAGGCGGGTGCTGCTGGTCGGTGAGGCGGAGGTGTGGAGAAACACAGCGCTGGGGCTGACTCGCGAGGAAGTGCTGGCGGCGTTGCGAGAAGAGTTTGGGGCTGAAGCATGCGTGGTGCTGCCCGCGGCCTCATTTCACATTGATCTCGAGGTGACGGTGGGAGGAGGACGGGGGGCTCAGCCGGTGGCGTTTGTGCTGGACACCCTGGCGGCGGTACGGGTGGTTTGCGGGTTGGCGGCGAGGCGCTTGGCCGAAGCCGCCCTGATGTCAGCCGAGGAGGCTCGGGCGTGCGCGAACCCGGGCGCGACGCTGGGTGAACTGGCGGGGACCATGCACAGGGTGCTTGACCGAGCGGAAACGGGGCCCGGGCAGTACCGGCTGGAGTTCGCGACACTGTTCCGTGTGGGAGATGTGGATTCGGGAGTCGGCAACATCAAGCGAGTCCTGACGGCGATGGACTGGTTGACGGCCGAACTGGGGGCTGGGCAGGCTGGCGAGAATCACTACGCCGGATACCTGCGGTCGCTTCGGCGGCAGGAACGGGATCGCGCGGCGATCGCGCGGCAGCTGCGGCAGCTTGGGTGGAAGGTGGTCCGGGTGCCGGGAATGTCGGGGGAATCGGTGAGTCTGAACCCGGTGAACGGGGTGTGGGTCGGGCGCGAGTTTCTCATGCCGGCGTATGGGGGGTTCTTTGCGGAGCTGGACCTGGCGGCTGCGAAAGTGATTGGGGCAGAGGGCTTCACGGTGACTCCGGTACTTACCGGGGAGACGCAGCGAAGGGGCGGCGGGCTGCACTGCGCTGTCGGTTTGGCGTGACGGCGCGTCGATGACTGACCGGGGCCGGGGGTTCATCGGCGCGCGGCAGCGACGCGATGCACGAGCTTGATGCAACGCGACTTGCGGCGCCGGGCGAAGCCGCCGCGTGCTGTGAGCGCATCGCCGGAACAAGCCCCTTGCGGACGATGAGCACGCTTTCACATCGAGATCACGGGGCATTCACGGGTTTGGACCAATGTAGTCACGTGGACTCCGGCGGAATCGTCGTCGGGGCCACGCCCGGAGGGCTTGAACATGATGCCGACCAGTCAGAGCCTGATCGTGCGAACGGCCCGGGGGGATCAAGGGGCGTTTGAGGAACTGCATTCGAGATTTCAAGGATTGGTGCGAGCGATTGCGATGCGAGTCCTTGGCGCTTCGGCGGATGCGGATGATGTATGCCAGGAAGTGTTCTTCGCGCTGTGGCGCGATGCGGGGAGATACGACCCGAGCCGGGCTTCTCCGCAAACGTGGATCGGACTGATCGCCCGTCGGCGGGCGGTGGACTGCCTGCGGTCGAAACTGCGGCACAAGACCGCGGCGGTGGATGAGTCGATTCGGGAACCGTCTCTCTGCCGGGACGGGCTCGAGCGGTATGCGCGGAGTGAAGACCTGGCACGGGCGCAGGCGGCGATGGCGCGGCTACCCGAGGCCCATCGGGCGGCGCTGTCGCTCGTGTACTTTGGAGGCATGACGGGGGCGGAGGTGGCGCAGGCCCAACAGGTGCCGAGGGCGGCGGTGAAGACTCGCTTGTGGCGGGGCATTCAACGGCTCAAGGTGCAGTTGGAGCATGACGCGGCTTGACACGTGACCGCACTTGACACCGCCCGTCTTACTTCTTCAGGGGTGGGAAGACGGGCGGTGACTTTTGAATACTGCTTGGACCGTACCGTGGCGGGTGTGGGCGCCCCGGATTCCGCTGAGCCTCGATCACCGTCAGTCCGGTAGACTGCGGGGCATGTTCTACCTGATCTATCACAGCGTGGCGACGCGGCTGCTGACGTACGAGGAACTCAGCGCACTGCACACCGACGCGATGACGGGAAACGCGACCCGGGGCGTTACGGGCGTTCTGTTGTATCGGGGCGGGTGCTTCATGCAGCTCATCGAGGGGGAAGAGGCCGTCGTGCGTGGCCTTTACGAGAAGATCAAGGCGGACACGCGGCATCGGAATGTCCGCGTGATTGAAGAAGGGACGCGCGAGCAGCGGGTCTTCTCACGGTGGTCCATGGGATTTGTGAATCTGGATCGCGTGCCTGACAAGGACGTGATCAAAGAGTCGTTGGCATCGCCACGTTTTGGCACGGAAGCGGGGCTCGCGCGGCGATTGCTGGAGTCGTTCGCGGAGTGATGGCACGAGACGAGGAATGGACGGCGGACTCTCGCCGTCCGGCGCGATCGCATGACGCGAACGGGCTTACTCCGTCCGAATGACGGTTCCGATCTTCTCGCCCTGAATGACGCGCCGGATATTGCCGGGCCGCTTGAAGTCAAACACCAGGACAGGGATCGAGTTCTCGCGGCACATGGTCAGGGCGGTCATGTCCATGATCTTGAGATTGCGGGTAATGGCTTCGGCGAAGGTGAGCGTGTCGTAGCGCTTGGCGGCGGGGTCTTTCTTTGGATCGGCGGTGTAGACACCGTCAACCTTGGTCGCCTTCATCAGGATGTCACACTCGAGTTCGGTGGCACGAAGGGCGGCGCAGGTATCGGTCGTGAAGAAGGGGTTTCCCGTTCCGGCCGCGAGGATGACGACGCGGCCTTTTTCGAGGTGGCGGATGGCGCGGCCGCGGATGAAGGGTTCGGCGACCGCGCGGATTTCGATGGCGGACTGGACGCGGGAGGGGACGCCGATGGTGTTGAGCTTTTCCTTGAGAGCGAGAGCATTGATGACGGTGCCGAGCATGCCCATGTAGTCGGCGGTGGCCCGGTGGATATGGCCGGCTTCGGCGAGTTGGCTGCCGCGGATGATGTTGCCCCCGCCGACGACGATGGCGAGTTGAGCGCCCTCGGTGGTCGCGGACTTGACCTCGTTGGCGATGACTTCGAGCTCGGCGGGCTCGACGCCGAAGCCGCCCGCGGAACAAAAGGCTTCACCGGAAAGCTTGAGGAGGACACGGTTGTACGGGCGGGTCGAGGGTGAGGACTTTGAAGTTTTGGGGCTGGGCTTGGGGGGGGTGGTGGGCATGGAAGTCCTGGGTCCTCGATCGAGGCGGTGGTGAGGGCGACTGATTCTGTCAATAGGTTAGGAAACCGTCAACCGATGCAGGAGTCTGAGGGTATAAGAGATAAGGCGGCCGCGGGAGGTCAGGTGCGAGGGCCGAGGGGGCAGGCGCGACGACGATCGGGCATCGGATTGGCAGATTGGCCCGGCGTTGTGACGGCCGGAGTGTCGGCGGCGGGAATACCGACATGCCAGCAACGGGCGCGAACGAACCGATACCATGAACCCAATGGCAGCGTCAGACAATCGTCCTGCTCGCCAACCGCAAGGAAGCGGTTCCGCGCCGGAGTTGCCGGCGCAGGGCGGGGGGACGGACTGGAAACGGATTCTGATCAGGTGGGCGCCACCCGCGTTGCTCGGCGCGACGGGATTGTCGCTCGTGATTCACCTGTGCCTTGGGGTTGTGGCGGCGTTCATCCTGGTTGGGGGTGGGATCATCGGCCAGGCGGGGGGCGGTGGGGAGAGCGGACCTGTCGGCGTGGCGGTGATGACGGAGGCGGAGTTCGGCTCGGTGATGCAGGCGGCGGGGATGAACGCGGACACGCCGGAGGTGGCGAATGTGCCGACGACGACACTGCCGGGAAGCGAAGTCGAGATCACGGTGTCGGATGTGGGGTTGGGGGGAGCGGAATCGGGGAACCTGGCGGATGGGGCGGGGGCGCTAACGTCGGGCATGGGTGCGGGTGACATCACGGGCGGGCCGGGGCTTGGAGGATCGGGGAGTGGTGGCGGGGCGGCGAGCTTCTTCGGCGTGGAGGCGCGGGGAACGCGGTTTGCGTACATCGTGGACATTTCGGGTTCGATGGACATCGGCGTGGGGGTGGGGGAGCTCAAGCGCATTGATGTGATGAAGACGGAACTGGGGAAGTCGCTTGCGGCGTTGCTCGAAAACGCGTACTTCTTTGTGGCTCTGTTCAGCACCGATGCGAAGGCGATGGGTGGGCGGGCGGAGTGGGTTGGCGCCACAGACGCCGGAAAGGCGTGGGCAAGAAAGACCGTGCCGCTCATCGTCGCCGAGGGTGCGACCGAACCGATCAACGCGTTCAAGATGGCATTCAGGCTCCGGCCCAAGCCGGATGCGATCTACTTCATGACCGACGGAGAGTTCCTTGAAGACTACGTGCAGGAAATCGCGCGATTGAACGCGGAGTGGCGGATACCCATCCACTGCATCACGTTTGTGAGCCGCGAGGGTGAGAAGAGCATGAAGAAGATTGCGGAGCAATCCGGGGGAACCTACAGCCACGTGACAGGACCCGGCGGATGATGGAACTGGCGGCGATGGTGGGTTTGTTGGCGACGGCGCAGATTGGGCTGCGGGGAGGTGAAGCTGCGCCCGCCGGGGAGATCGTGTCTCTGGACGCAGCGGGGCTGGTGCTCGGACCGCCTCCGGGAACGCTGGTGATTGGATGGGATCGGGTCAAGTCCGTTGAAGGTGTTTGGAAAGAAAGGGCGGCGCCGTTTCTAGGATCGGCGGAGCAGGCGTGGAGGGCGAGGACGCGGCTGGAGCGAGGGGATTCGCTGAGCGCGGAGCCGTTGTTTGAGCAGCTCTTCGAGTCGTATCGCGGGAAGACGGGAGCGACGGCGGCGGTGGTGGCGGAGGGGCTCTTGAGGTGCAGACTGCGGCGCGGGGCGCATGTGGCCGCGATTGATCCGTGGCTGGCCATGCTGATGGCGGCGCCGACATCGGGATTGGCTACACCGGTGTTCCACCCGGGCTGGGCCTCGGAAGCCGGGCTGTCACCGGCCGTCGATACGGCGACGGGGCTGGTGCCGGCGCTGCCGCCGATCTGGTTGTCGTGGCCGAGCGTGGAAGCGTTTGCTCGACAGGGATCGCCGGAGATCAAGGACTCGAGAGCGGCGGGGATTCGGGCCCTGTACCTGGCGTCGGCGAAGTTTGAGTGCGGCGAGGCCGTCGGCGTGCCGTCGGTAGGGGCCAATGAGCCGGGATCGCAGATCGTGCGTGAGATCGTGCTATCGCGCGCGGGGGATGCGGAGCAGCGGGCATCGGCCCGCAAGTCGCTGGAGGAACGGATGCGGGGGTCGAGCGCGAATCCGACTCCGCCCTGGCTCGAGGCGTGGTGCCGCGCCGCGATCGGGCGGTCGCTGGTGCGTGAGGATGCGGCGGACCTGAAAAAGCTTGGCGTGGTCGAGCTGCTGCACATACCGGCGCGGTTTTCGACGATGCATCCGTATCTCGCGGGGATGGCGCTGGCGGAGGCGTCGGTAACACTCCGGGGGCTTGGGGATGAGAGCGGAGCGGATACGCTCGCGAAGGAACTGGCAGAGGCGTACCCATCGCACCCGGTGCTGGAGTGGGCGCGGTTCAGGAGTGCCGCGCCGGCGAAGAAGGTGAAGTAGCACCGGGCGGGAAGCCCGGACGACGGACCTGAACAAGGAAAGGACAGCGATTGACGTTGATACTGCTCGCACAGGACGCCGCGACAAAGGCCCTGCCGTCGAAGAGCCTGCTCGACTACATCCATGACGGCGGGATTGTCAGCTACATCCTGGTGCTGGTGTCGTTCGTGGCGGTGACGCTGGTGATCCGGAACATGTTGATCTACCGGAAGAGCAAGCAGGCTCCGGATGATGCGTACATCCGGTTGAGCGAACTCCTGAAAGGGGGGGATACCGAGGGAGCGACGGCGTTCTGTGCCGCGCAAGAGAACCGGTCGTTTCTGACGCGGGTCTTTGGTTCGGCGCTGCAGCGGTGCGAGCGGTCGCCGTTTGGGTTCCTGGAGCTGCGATCGGCGCTGGAGGAGTCCGGGCAGCGGGAAGCGGACCGGCTGCATCGGTACAACGACTCGATCGGGATCATCGCGGCGGTCGGGCCGATGCTGGGGCTGCTGGGCACGGTGATCGGGATGATCGGCGCGTTCCGGAGCATCGGTCAACTGGAAGGAGCGTCGCGGTCTTCGGAGCTGGCGAGCTTCATGTCGGTGGCGCTCGTGTGCACGGCGGAGGGCCTGATCATCGCGATTCCGTGCACGATTCTGTTTTCGATGTTCAGGCGTCACGTGGATCATCTGATCAGCGAGATTGCGGAACGAATCGAGGAGCTGACCCGAAACCTGGAGGCAATGTCGGGCGGGAGCGATGACAAAGCGGCGGCCCCGTTGCCGGCGCGGCGGGCGGCGCCCGCTCCACTTCCGGCCCGTGAGGTGCCGGCGCGATGAGATTCGGGCGTCCCAGGATGGCGACGGAAGCATCGTTCGATCTCACGCCGATGATCGACGTGGTACTCCTGCTGATCATCTTCTTCACCTTGACGTCGCAGTTTGCGAAGACGCAGCTTCAGCCGCTGGACCTTCCAAAGGAGAAAGGCGCCAAGTTTGACAGCACGCAGCAATCGACCGTGTATGTCGACCTGCGATCGGACGGCCGGGTGAGCGTGCTGGGCGTGGAATCGGATGTGTCGTCGGTGTCGAAGATGGTGCAGGGCGAGGTCCGAAGGTATGGAGAAGGGCTCGACCTGGTGATCCGGGCGGAGAGGAACTGCCCTTCGCAGCACCTGAATCGCCTGGCGGATGCGCTGGCGGGCGTGGGTGTGAGGTCGTGGAAACTGGCGACGGCGGGGGACGGGACATGAAGTTTCTCCGGCGCGAAGATCGCCGCTTTCAGCCTGAAAAAGTTCGCCTTCCGCTGGTGGCGTTGATTGATGTGGTGTTCTTTCTGCTGATCTACTTCGTCATCGCGGGGACGATGGCGGGTGAAGAGGCGCAGCTGGCGTCGGCGCTGCGGACGGACAAGCAGGGGAAAGGGAAGGCGTCGGACCTGGCGCCGCAGGTGCTGTTTGTCGAGCCCGGGAAGTCCGGGAAGCCACGGTTCCGGCTTGGGGAACGGAGCATTGAGGATCGGGCTGCTCTCACCGCCGTACTGAAGCAGCTGCCGCGCGAGAACGGGGTCATTGTGCGTGTCGCGTCTGGTGTGACGGTCGAATCGGCGGCGTCGGCGCTGCAGGCAACGAGGGATGCGGGATTCACGAAAGTGAGTTATGTTCCGGCGAAGTGACGGGAACAGCGGCCGCGTGAGGGGTTCACAGTGCCCGAAGGTCGGGGCGGTGATGTGCGTGATGGCGCTGGCATTGACGGGCGTCGCGCAGACGCCGGTACAGCCGGAGGAACCCCCGGCGCCGCCACGGTCGGTGATAGAACAGTACCTGTCGGACCGCGGGCTCAACGAACTGCTCGCCGTGCACCTGCTCCAAAGACTGAAGACGATGGAGGGGCCGGAGAGGTCGGCGCTTGCGGACAAACTGGGATCCTTGTACGTCGGCCTTCTCGATGGGGCGAAGACCGCCCGGGAACGGGCGAGGTGGGAAGCCGCGGGGCAGGATCTGCTTCGACAGGTTCCGGAAGCCGAGTCGTTCAACCTGCGACTGAACCTGGCCAAGGCAAGATACCTGTTGGCGGAAGATGTCGCCGAAAAGCACCGGTTGCGATTGGTGGCTCCTGAGGAGCGGCAGGAGGCGGAGCGCGCGCTGCGAACGGTGAACGCAACGTTTGTGGACATCGGCGGGAAACTGCACAAGCGGATCGAGCAGCTGGAGCATCGGGAGTCGTCGGGAAAGGAAGAGGACGGAGGGAGCGTTCGCGACGAGTTGAACGAGTCCCGGCGGTTGCGGTCGCTGGCGTATTACTACGCGGGGTGGTCGTCGTATTACATCTCGTACCTGGATGCGAGACCGCAGGCGGCGTCGGATGCGCTGCTGAGCTTTGGATGGCTGTTGAACGCGTCGGGCGGCAGGGAGCCCGCGATCGACCGTGCGCCGGCCAGCCTTCTTCGGTACGAGCACGTGGCACGGTCGGCCATTGGCGTGGCGATGTGCGAGTCTTCTCGCGGGCGCGACGGAGCGGCCGAGCGATGGCTGGACGCGGTGGAATCGGCCGAGGGAGTGCCGGACCACATCATCAAGCAGATCTTTGCGAGACGGATGATCGTCCTGTCGGCGGGGAAGCGGTGGTCGGACCTGGATTCACTGGTTACTCGAAAGCGGAACGCGGGCGGCGGCATCAAGGCTCTGGAAGTCGGCGAAGCGAGACTGCTCGCGGTCTTGACCCTTGAAGCGATGGAGCAGGGGCCGGACGCGCGGGGGCAGGAACTCATGCAGCGGCTGGCGGACACGGCGCTGACGGACCTGATCACGCTGGGAGAGGTACGTCACGTTCAGGACCTTGTGGGAAAGTTCGGGTCAGCGCCCCTGGCGGGCAAGGGGTTCATCGTTCAATACGTCCGCGCCCTGCAGGCGTACGAACGGGCGCGGTCGGCGCACGCCGGAACAGGCGAGGATACAGAAGAACCGAGCACGAAGGATGCCGTCGTCAACCTCTATCGCGCGGCGGCAACGGCGATGGATACCGCCGCGACCGCGAGCGATGCGGAGCGGTTTGCGGATGAACGGTCCAATGCGGCTCTGCTGCGTGGGCTGGCCACGTTTTACGCCGGAGATCTGATCCAGGCGGCGGATCGGTTTGAACAGTCGTTCGAATCGGCGGGGCCCAGCGGCGCCGGCGCGACGATTGGGGCGGCGAGCGGCAAGCGCGCGGAAGATTCACTGTGGATGGCGATTGTCGCGTTGGACAAGGCGATGGAGGCCGGGCAGTCGACGGTGAAAGAACGACTGACGCGGCTTGGGTCGTTGTACCTGCAAAGGTATCCGAAGTCGGATCGGGCGGCGAAGCTGTTGTTGCGGCAGACCGCGTCAGGGATGATCTCCGAAGACAAAGCGGTGGCCATCTTGCTGGGGATAGAACAGAGCTCGCCCCTGTACGAGACGGCGCGGCGGCAGGCGGCGAGCCTGCTGTACACGATCTACAGGCGGGCGAAGGGCAATGACCGTGACTTTGCGGCGCTGCGATTTGCGGAAGTGTGCGAAGAAGTGATGCGGATGGATCGGAAGAAACTGGGGCAGGGAACAAAGGCCGAAGGACTCGAAGTGGCGACACAGGTGGTCGCGAGGGCGAGGCAGTTGCTCGATGCGGTGCTCGGCATGCAGGCGCCGGACCTTGAACGCGCGGACAAAGCTCTCGAAGTATTTGACTCGGTTGTGGCCGCGGCGGCGTACGACACCTCGAAGCTCAACGATGAGATCGCGTATCGCCGGTTTCAGGTCGCCGTGTTCCGGAACAATGCGGCGGAGATGACCAAGCACCTGGACCGGCTTCGGGCGATGAAAGGACCATTCTCTGACCGGGCGGACCGGATGATGTACAACCGGGCGCTCGTGCTGGCTCGCAATCCTGAGGCGACGGATGGAGCACTGCGCGACGTGGTGACGCACGGGCTTCGGGTGATGGATCAGTTCGGGAAGACACCTGACGCGCTCAAGGACCCGGCCGTGTACAGCCTGAGCAACTCTGTCGCGGACGCCGCGGCGAGGCTGTATGCGAGAACGAAGGACGCTCCGATGCTCGAGATCGGGACGGCGATTGACAAGCGACTGATGCAGGTCGGTGATCCACCGATCCAGGTGCTGCGTCGGTACGCTGAAATGGGGGAAGTCGCGGGAGATCGCGAGGGGGCGCTGGACTGCTGGCGCATGATCATGGCGGGGGCCGGCTCGACGGCCCCGGCGTGGTTCGAGGCGAGATACCACTCGCTGCGGCTCCTGCTCTCGGTCGACGCGGCGCGGGCGAGGGATGCCATGGCCCAGCACAAAGTCCTGATTCCCGACTTTGGTCCTGAGCCGTGGGGCGCGAAGCTGAAAGAACTCGACGCACAGATGGGATCGCCGACGATTTCGCCCAAGGCGCCTGAACCGCCGGCAAAGCGAGGTGGAGGATGACTTCACCTCGACCTGCCGCATCGGCGGATCTACGGCTCAAGCCGCTGGAGCGCTTTCTCGGACCGGCGGAAGCTTCGGGAGGGCCCTTTGCGCTCCTTGGTGTGAGCCCGCACGCCTGCACGGATGAACTCGTGCTTTCGGGCCTGGATCGACAGGTGGAGCGGATCAATCGCCACGCCGAGTGCGACACCCCGGAGGCAGATGAGGTCCGTCTCGCATTGCACGCGGCGGCCGCCCAGTTGCTGGACCCCGTCGTCAGGCGACACCTGGTGTCGCGGTGGGGGGGCGTTGCCGCGGCGAAAGCGACCGAAGCGCGACGGGAACCTGCGCCGTTGGCGGCCCCGGCACGAAAGATTGACGCCCAACGTCTCTTGGAGGCCGACGCCATCTTGACGCTCGGGCTCTTCGGCGGGTGGAACCAGCGGGCTCTCAGGCGACTGGTTTCGCTCGCGCATCGACGCGGGTTGAGCAATCGCCAGGTCGCCGAAACGATCCGCAGTTTGTCGCGGCGGAGAGGCCGCGCACGACCGGCGGCCGCGACAGCGCCGCGAAAGCCCACGACACGACTGCAGGCGGCGGTCGCGCGGCCCGTGGTTTCCGCCTCCGAGCCGACGCCTGAGCAGACCGACCCCGCACAGAAGATTCTGAGAAACGCGCTGATTCTCGGCGTACTGGCGATGGGCGGGCTTGCGGCGGCGGTGATCGGGATCATCCTCGCGACCCGTCAGCCGCCGCCGGGCCCACCAGCCGCGCCCAGTTCGACCAACGCGAACGCTCCATCGCCGCCGGCTCCGCTCCTGGGGGAGGTGACACCGGCGGAAGCAAAGTCGTCGGCCAAAGCCAGGCCGCTTCCGCCGCCGCCGGACGCGAAGGACCTCGCGTCGATTCCACGAGAGATTGGCGCGTGCACGGAGGCGATCTCAATTGATTCCGGCGCGGCGATGTCGCGGCTCGAATCGGTTATCGCCAAACTGGCGGCGCACTGGGCGGCGATTCCCAGGGATGCGCTGATCTCGTCGCACGATGCAATCGTGGAGTTCCTCTATCGCTCGGGCACCTCGCCGGAAATCGCGGAACGTGCGGTGGCGACGATTGCGCGGCACGCGGGCGCGATGGAATCGGGCGCGGCCGCTTCTCCGGCGGACATTGCGCCCTCGGTGTGGTCGGTCGGGATGCTCGCCAGGCTCGGGCGCGAGCGGGACCTGACCGCGACGGCCAAGAATGCCATTGATACGGCTCTCGCCGCCATCGTTGGACCCGCCCGGGCAGCGATGGAACCCTCGTTCGAGTCGGGGGCGGGAAGCGCCATCAACGCGTGGCCGCAGAAGTTCACAACCGGCGGCCCTGGGGCGGCGGTTGCGCCGCTGGACGCGTGGCAGGCGTGGGCGAACTGCGCGGTGGCTCTGGCGGGGCCGGACGTCGCGGCGTCGCAGCGGTTCCTGCTGGCGGGAGTGGAAACGCTGCTGGTGCAGGGCCCGGAGCCCAACGAGAATCGGGCTATCGCCGCGGTCGTGGCCGAGATCATTGCGAGAGTGACGTGGCGGGCGGAGGATGACTCACGCAAGTGGCTGCTCAGGTGGTTCGCCGATCGGCGCATTTCGTCGGCCGACCTCAATGCGGTGACATCCACGATCGCGACCAAGTCGGGCGCAGAAGGTGTGGACCTGACGATGGTGCTGTCCACAGCGGCCTCGGAGAATACGAGAGCGGAGCTCCGGGAGAGGTACGCCACGGTGTGGGGGGTGCAGGAATCGCTGGCGCGAGATGAACAAATCACGGAATGGGCGAAACTGGCGAGGGATGCGATCAACGCCGGGTTCGTCAGCGCTTCGGAGGCGGATGATCTCGCGGCGGCGGTTGTGCTCGCTCGGCTCAACGATGCGGCGTGGTGGCAGTGGCGGGGCGACGGTGGGGAAGCGATGCGGCTGATGGCCGACATTCGCGGTCCGGTCGACCAGGCCATGCAGCTGACGCAGAAGGTCAAGGGGGAAGAGGAGGCTCCGCTGGATCTCTCCGACGGGGCATGGGCGGAGAAGTACCTCGGCGCACGCAATGCTCCAAAGGTTCGTCGCGATCTGCTGGAGCGGCTCGGCGCCGCGGGAGCAATAGGCCCGACCGATGCCGAGGTGCTTGTGTGGGAGGCGATGACCGGCTCACCCCAGGATGTCCGGAATGCGGCGCAGGATGTCGTGAAGAAGTTTGCGGAATCGGCGAGTGTGCTCAACGCCGTGCTCGAGCGGTTGCCCCGGGTGCCGCGTACGGCGGCGGCGGCCGAGTTGGTGGGGATTGTCGCGAACAAGCCATTGCCTGGCTTTCGCGATCCGGATTGGCCGATGACGGCGCGCCGGGCGATCGTGGAGCGCCTCCTCGAAGCGCTGGCGGCGGAGAGCCCGCGGGTCCGGATCGATCGACTTTCGGTGCTCGTGGCGGCGTCCTATCGGAGCATGGCGGCGGCGGCACCGATTCCGGTCGACCAGCGGTACGTACGGGTGCAGCCACCGGCGTACTCGTCGGCGGTGGAAGTGTGGCGAAAGTGGCGGAGCGCGGCGGATCGGCTGGTGCCAAGTTCGCCCCCGCCGATGACTCTCGACCAGATTGACCGCCGTCGGCTCAGCCGGCAGAGCCAGGCTCGCGGGATGGTGCAGGCGTTCGCGGCCGAGCAGGCGAGCGTCGCGGAGATCATGGGGTATGTCGTGGCGTGCGAAGTGCCGACACACATCGAGCAGGTGCGGCTGGTCATGACCACGATGGCCGCGGATCGTCGGCGGGCGGGCAACGTCCTGGAGCAAGTCAAGGTTTCGGAGCGGGCCATATCGCAGCTGTGGCTGATTCGCTTCCAGCAGGAGCCCGCATCATGAAACTCGGGACGAAGCGCGGCATGAAGCGGGGCGGGGTGCTGCTGGCGGTGATCGCCGTGCTCGGGGCCTGGGGAGCGCCACAGCCCGGCGGCGGCCGCGGTGAGACGCAGGTCGAACCGCCGAAACTTGACGCGATGATTGAATCGCGGCTCGCGGCGCTGACACCGGAACACCCGGGAAGCTACTTCCTCGTTGCTGAGGATGTGGCGGATACGGCGGACGATGAACCCCGGACCCAGCTCGCGCGAACCCTGTACGTCCTCGCGTTCGAACTCGATCGGAAGCGCGGCGGGGGAACGTCGCTGGCAGCGGCGAGCGCGTTGGCGATCGCGAAGATCGAGCGGTTGGAGCGGGACAAGCGGTGGCTGACGGCCATCGCGAGCGCGGTGGATAGGCGATACTCCCTGCCGGACTGGAATGTCGGCGCCACGCAGTCGATTTCCGACGAGACGGCGTTCAAGGCGGCGACCGTGCTTGGATTGGCCAGGGCGGGCGAGGGGCGGGAAGCCCGGCGCGTCATCGATCAACCCGGCGTCCGGGATGTGCTCAAGCGGTACGAGCGGGCCATCGGCACAACCGGCCAGACGGGGGCATTGTCGCGGCTCGAGAAGTACATGCAGTCGTGGCCGTGTCCTGAGTGCGGGAATGCACGGACGGTGTCGAAGCCCGGTGAGAAGGGCGTCGAGATACGGCTGTGCCCGACGTGCCGGGGAAATCCGGGGCCTCGGCTGGATGAAGAGGAATACATCGCGCAGCTGCGATTTGAAGCGGCGCTGCTGAACGGAATCCAGAGATCCTGGGCGGCGCAGGTGGTGGTGGACCAAGGGGCGCCGCTGCGGGACCCGGACCTGGATGAAGTAGCGCCAACCTACGGGGTTGATGTGTCGAAACCGTATTGGCGAAGGGGCCAATGGGTGGCGGCACCGTGACGATGCGAACAGGGCGGCGGCGGCTTGCGAGCCTTCTACACTTGGTGTTCAGGAGACTCTGGAATGTCTGACGCCGCGACACCGTCCACCACTGCTGGAACACCCGCCCCGGCCCCGGCGGAAACCAAGCCGCAGATTTCCTTTGAGGAGTTTGCGAAAACCGATCTCCGGATTGCTCGAATCGTCAAAGCGGAGTTGCACCCTTCGGCGGACAAACTGCTGAAACTGCAGCTGGATGACGGGTCGGGAGTGCCGCGACAGATTTGTGCCGGCATTCGCGGGTACTACCAGCCGGAGGAGCTCGTCGGGAAGTCGATCGTGATTGTCGCCAATCTCGCGCCGCGGATGATCCGTGGAGAGGAATCGCGGGGGATGCTGCTGGCGGCGAGCGATGCGCCCAAGGGAGCGGCCGAACGTCGCGTGGTGGTGTTGACGCCGATGGCGGATGCGGCGCCGGGATCGATCGTGTCGTGATCAGCCGCGGGGGCTCGGGGTCTTGGGGTCGCTCTTGGGTTCGCCGTCGCGCCTGGGATCGCGGTCGCCCCTGCCCTTGAAGCCCTTTTTCAGGTCTTCGATTCGTCGCTCGATGAAGCTGTCGCGGTCCTTGAGCTGTCGCTCGAGTTCTTCGCGGAGCTGGGTGATGCGGCGCTCGAGCATCACGATTTCCTGCTTGTGCATCTGGGTGCGAAGATCGAAGTGGGCCCCGAGGAGCGTGCGAAGATTCTGGGCGGCGTCCTTGGTGGCTGGCGCGTTCGCATCGGCTCGGTGGGCGTCGAGAAACGCACGCGTTGCGCCGAGGAGCTCGAAGCCGTTGGTGAGGTTCTTGACGCGAAGCTCCCGCATTTCGGGGTCGCGTTCGGCCTTGATTTCGCGGACCATCGGTTCCATGCGGTCGACCAGGCGACCGGCCACGGCCGGGTTGTCCGCCAGGGCCTGCTTGATCTTGGCGCCGAACGCGGCGTTGCTTGATTCGATGACGGCGAGCACCTCGTCGCGAGAGAGACGTTCGCCCGAAGGGGGCTGGTCTGGACGGTACGGATCTTCACCTCGGGGACCCGGGCGCCGGCCGTTTCCGGGCTCGCGATTGCCCGGAGGACGGAGTCCTTCGGTTTCGCGCCGCACTTCATCGATGGGAGCGCCCTGGTCAAGTTTCTTGATCGCGGCTTCGAATCGTTCCCAGCGGCGCTTGCTCTCAGCGGCGGAACGCTCAAGCCTCGCGCGGTACTGGGCGGGATCCTCCGGCTGGCCGATCGGGGGACGCTCCTGCGGCGGTGGGCGGTCTTGAGGTGGCTGGGCCCGCGTGAGCGTTGATGAGGCAAGGACAAGAAGTGCGGCGAGCGAAAGCCGTTTCATCACAGGGCACCATCCCCGAGGAGAACCGAGCCGGGATCGGACTTGAGCGAATCGCTGACGCTGGTCGTGTCAAGGTAGAGCGAGTCGATGCGCTCGCCGAGCAGGGCGAGATCGTCTGCTGAGGAGGAAAGGTCAAGCAGAAAGTTCACATCCTCCTCGAGACCGTTGTTGCTGGCGACAAGCGTGCTCGGTGTGCCGGATGTGCCGTTGCCGTTCATGGACCAGATCACGACCGCAACACCCGCGAGGGCCACCGCGGCGGCGATCCGCAAGGTGCGGCCGAACAGCGGACGAGTGTGAATCCGTGCAATGACTGGCTCGTCGCCGGCATCAACTGCGTGCCGGCTGGCCTCGAAGATGCCGTGCTCCAGAGTGGCAGGGGCGGATTCGCGCTCGGCGCGGCCGAGAGCGTCCATCGCCGATTCGATGCGCCGCAACTCTTCCGGAGTCTTCATGGGTTGGCTTCCGTTGCTGTTCATTGTTCCCCCTCCAGGTCGCCCTCGTCGCTCTCGCCGATCAACTGCTTGAGTTTCCTCAATGCCCGGTGGTGCCGGGCAAGAAGGGTTCCGAGCGGTTCATTGAGCATCTCGGCCATTTCGCGAAAGCTCATTTCGCCGTGATGCCTGAGTTCCACGATCTCCCGGTCGGCGTCGGGGAGCTGCTTCAAAGCCTCGCGAAGCCGGTCGAGCATGATTCCTTCGACGCGATCTTCGAACTGGGCCGGGGCCCGGACACCGCCCATCATGGCCGGATCGGTCGGGTCGGCTTGCCGCTTGAGGCGGCGCATTTCGTCGCGGACGCGGTTCATCGCCACGCGGAACAACCACGACTCGAACCTGCCGCGTTCGGTGTATCCACCAGTTCCGAGCTTGGCCGCGACAGTGGCGAACACGGACTGGGTGACCTCCTCAGCCAAGTCTGAGCGCTGGCACCGACTCTTGGCCAGGGCAAAGACGCGCTTGCCGTACCGGGCGATGATCTCGCGCCAGGCGGATTCATCGCCGGTCGATGCGGCCGCGAGCAGCCTCGCAACCTCGTCTACGGCCACGGGTTGCGGATGCTTCGGCTCAGCCAACGGCCCCATCCTTCGGACAAACGATCGTTCGGTCAGTGTATTGCCCGGTGCAGGGGAGAAAGGTGGTCGATAACCTGCCCACCATGGGTGCCATCGCGTATTCGGTCATTGCGAGTCTTCCCGATGAGGCCACAGCCCGAGAGTATCTCGCGTGGCTCGAAGATGGGCACGTGGACCAAGTCGTGCAGCACGGGGCGCACGCGGCGATGATCGTTCGAGTCCTTGAGCCGGCGAGCCCGTTGCAAGTCGAGACGAGATACATCTTTGCGAATCGTCAGGCCTTCGATCGGTATGTGGCGGACGTCGCGCCTGCGCTGCGGGCCGATGGGCTGAAACGATTTCCGCCAGAGCGGGGTGTCAGATTCGAGAGGCGATTGGGAGAGATCGTCTGAAGTCCCAGTTCGCCAATTGGGGGTTCGAATTGGACTCAATCCGATCCTCAGCGATTCAGCGCCGTATTCTGAGTCGGAGCGGCCGCGGGTTACCCGATCGGCACCCTAAATCTGCCGTATGCTTTGGGAATCCCCTTGTCCGCCAGAACTGATGAACAACTTCTCGAGGCGTATCGCGACGGAGACACCGGCGCGTTTCGCATGCTGATTCAGCGGCACCAGGAGGATCTGCTCCGTTTCCTGGTCCGGTTGACGGGCGATCGCCAAGCTGCGGAGGATGTGTTCCAGGAGACGTTCCTGCAGGTCCATATATCCGCAGACACATTCGATGCGACCCGCCGGTTCAAACCGTGGCTTTTCACAATTGCCGCGAACAAAGCCCGGGACATGCTCCGTAAGAGGGTACGACGTCAGGAAGTTGATCTTTCAGCCCCGGTCAACCGGGATCCCGACGGCGGCGGACAGACGTTCGTTGACCTCATGGAGGTGTCGGTACCGTCGCCGGGGGATGGGCTTCAGGATCAGGAACGCGACACGCTCGTGCAGAAGGCCGTCGACCGCATGCCGCAGTCCCTTAAGGAAATCCTGCTCTTGGCGTACTTCCAGAAGTTCAGCTACGCCCAGATCGCAGAGGACCTGGATATCCCGCTCGGCACTGTCAAGAGCCGCCTTCACGCGGCCGTGGCGAGTTTCGCCAAGCACTGGCAAAGTCTTTCGAGTGAGATCAAGCGATGAACCACGACGAGCACCAGATGGATCTGGAGCCTCAACTCGCGGCCAAGGACGCGGCAGCGGTTGATGCGTTGTTTGCCGCAGGGCTGGACGCCTCGCGCGTGCCGGCCAGCGCGGAACGCAAGCGGGTGGCGAGGGTTTCGTCGCTGCTCAATCTGCTCCGGGCGGGGCCCGGGGCCGATCCGGCGCTTGTCGACGTGACGCTGGCGCGAGTGCTCCGGTACGGTTCGGCGGGTGAAGCATCGCCGGGAGTGGAGCCGCGGCTGGGGGCGGACGACCAGGAAGCGCTCGATGCGTTGCTGATGTCGGGCTTTGAAACAGCCCGTGTTCCCGGAGCGTTGCGGGAGCGAGCGAAGAAGCATCACGAAGTGCTCTCGTTGCTCGGCGAATCGGAGACGATGGCGGACTCGTCGCTGGTTGACCGGACGCTGGCACGGGTGCAACGGCACATTGATGCGAGCGAAGGCGCGTTCAATCTCGCCGGCGTCAGTGAGCGCCGAGGAACCGGGCTCAAGCTGCGGGACCTGCTCTCGGTCGCGGCGGTGGTGCTGATCGGCAGCGCGGTACTGTTGCCGGTGATGTCGTCGATGCGTGAGCAGAGCCGGCGCGCCCTGTGCAAGACGAACCTGGGTGCCACCGCGCTGGGTATGGGAACGTACGCCAGCGCGAATCGTGACTCACTCCCGATGACGACGGCTTCGCTCGCTCCGGGTGGGACCTGGTGGCAGGTTGGTAAGGAGCCGCAGCAATCAAACTCGGCCAACCTGTTTACGCTGACGCGGGCGGGGTATGTGCCGATTTCGACGCTGGCGTGTCCCGGGAATCCATCGGCTCCGACGGCGAATGTGTCGCCGGGGGCCGTGGACTGGCGAAGGCTGGAAGAAGTGTCGTACAGCTACCAGATCATGTTTGGCCCTCAACGGCCGAACTGGAACCGCGGGGCTGAATCGGTGGTGCTCGCGGACAGGTCGCCCGTGGTTCTGCACGCCATCCGGGGTGAGGCGGTAGATCCGTGCTCGAACGCCCCCAATCACGCGTGCGAAGGCCAGCACCTGCTCCGAAACGACGGATCGGTTCTCTGGGCGGCTTCGCCAGTCCTGGCCAATGGCGACAACATCTGGCTGCCCCGTTCCGTTGAGTTGCGGATCCGGCACCTGCTGGGCCAGAAGCCCGTGTCCCCGATCCAGGGCAATGAAATGCCCGACGCCGCGGATGACACCTTCCTCGGGCCCTAATCCTGCCCCAAAGCCACGGTCCGACACTCCGGCGGTTGCTCGAGGGGCCTCTGAGGTCTACTGTTTGCCCCCCGCAGGCCGCCCCTTTTCGGTGCCGCGGCCGTGGAGCGATCGGTATGCCCAAGAACAAGATTCACAAAGGCCTGTCCAAGCGGATCAGGATCAGCAAGTCGGGGAAGGTCAAGCACCGTTCCGCGAACCACAAGCACTTGCGGTCGGGCAAGGGTGGGAAGCGTCTGCGGCGGCTTCGGAAGAGCCCGTACATGGCGGACGCGGACGTGAAGCGGCTTGAAAAGCTGCTGTTCCGTCGCTTGCGCGGGCGCACGCAGCCCCGCACCGCCCTCCGCAAGAGCCCGAGCCCGGCCCAGCGCCGAGCTGCTCAGGAGGCCGCGAAGAAGTAGCCCATCGGTCTGGATCGTACAGGCCCGGGCCTGTACCAGTCTCATGCGGCGAACCCCGCCGCCACACCCGTTCGTCGGGACACAAGCCGGCCCTATCCGGGGCCGCTCCGCCGGACACAGTTGGAGTTTGAATCATGCCCCGAGTTCGCAAAGGCGCTGCCCGAGCCCAGGCCCGCAAGCGGATTCTCCGCAAGGCCCGCGGCTACTACGGCGTTAAGCACCGGCACAAGTACCAGGCCGAGAACACCCTGATCCGCGCCGGGGCGTATGCCTACCGCGATCGCCGCAATCGCAAGCGCGACATGCGCTCGCTCTGGATCACCCGCATTACCGCGGCGTGCCGGATGCGAGGGACCCGGTACAGCCTCTTCATCAACGGTCTCAAGATGGCGGGCATCACGCTGAACCGGAAAATGCTCAGCCAGATCGCGATCGACGATCCGAAGGTGTTCGACCAGCTCGTCGGGGTTGCCGTGAAGGCGGCGGTTTCGACGCCGGCAAAGGCGGCCTGAGCCGCGAGTCCGGATCCAGACGACTTCAGGGGCAATCTTCATGCTTGCATGGTGGGTTGCGGACCTGTGGCAACACCAGCCCGCGATGCTCGTGTCGTGGGTGTACTGGGTCGTTTTTTCGATCGTGCTGCATGAGCTGGCTCACGGCTGGGCGGCAGTAGCGTGCGGCGACCGCACGCCCATCGAATCCGGGCACATGACATGGAACCCGCTGGTGCATATGGGGCCGATGAGCCTGATGATGTTCGCCCTGGTCGGGATCGCGTGGGGCATGATGCCGGTCGATCCGACGCGTTTCAGGCGAAGATTTGACCAGTCGATTGTGTCCGCCGCGGGGCCGGTGATGAACCTCCTGCTGGCGGGGCTGGCGCTCGTTCTGTACGGCGTGTGGATCGGGGGGGCGAACGCCAGCGCGGGCCAGGTGCTGCGGGACAACGTGGACACGTTCCTCCGGGTCGGCTTGATGCTGAATCTGACGTTGTGCCTCTTCAACCTCCTGCCCGTGCCACCGCTGGACGGGTCCCGCATCGTCGCCAACTTCGTTCCGGCGTATCGACGAGTGCTTCAATCTGAGCAGGGGCAATACCTGGCCCTGGGCGGGCTTGTTCTGGTGTTCATGTTCGCGGGGAAGCCGATCTTCGGCGCGGCGGCGAAGGTGACCAACAGAGCGACGAACTTCGTGGAATCTGTGGTCGCCGCGGCACCTCGCCCGTAACTCGCCCGTGCCACGGTCACCGGTTGCCGGAAGCCTCTATCATGGAAGCGAAGGAGGCCCCATGCACGTGCTCCGTCTTGCCGCTCTCGTTGCCATTGCGCCGTTGCTCACCGGCTGCATCTTCAAGCCGTCCGCCAAGCCGGACTCGGCGGTCACGTTCCGGGGCGCGGCGGTAGACATCCCCGTGCTTGCCAACGACACCGACCCACGGGATCGGGAACTGGCGATCGTGAGCGCGACGGCGTCGGCGCACGGGCAGACAAAGGTGAACCCGGACAACACCATCAAGTACATCCCCAACGGGGATGCGATCGGCGAGGACGTGTTCAGTTACCGAATCAAGAACAGCCGCGGGAGGACCTCGTCGACGGAAGTCACCATCACGATTCTCGAGCCGCAGACACCCCCCAGCCGCGCGGTTCCGGCGGTGACGGAAGTTCCAAAGCCTGAGTCGGCGAAGCCGGAGATCACGCCCGTCGCGCCTGTGGTGGGGGCCGAGTCACACCGCGCCAAGCCAATGGCGACGACCGACGCCCCTCCGCCGGCGGTTCCCGCTCCTGTCAACCCAAAGCCGCAGCCGCTGGTCCCATCGTCCGCGGCAACCCTCGGCGGTGTGTCGCTTACCATTTTCACCCGCGAAGATGACAAGAACGCGGGGGAAACGGTCCAGGTCACGATCCGGCGCGGCGAAGCAGTCATTTCACAGAAGACGATCGGCGGATCTGAGGCGTGGGGCAAGCAGACAGACCTCACCGAAGAGATCGAAATCACGCCTCCCGTTGCCGGGGGAGAGGTACCGCAACTGAGCATGGAAGTCCGGAAGGTACCGGGTCTTGGCGCGGGTGAGAGCTGGGTGATGCAGGTGGATGCGCAGGGCCGGCTGTCCGATGGCCGGACGGTCATGCTCGTGCCGCGGTCGCTGCCGTTCCGTTACGGTGGCGGAAGCTCAAACTCGCGGACGTGGAAGTTCGCGGCGATTCCAGCCGCGAAGTAAGCACACGACGGGTGGGGATGGGCGTGGCTCAGCTCACCAGGCCGCAGAGCTTGTAAAGCACGCGTGCGCCCACGTTGGCGTCCCATTCATCTTCGGGACCGGGGCAGACTTCAACAAGATCGAACCCCACAATCCGGCGGCCGGAGTCCTTGAGGGCGCCCATCAACAGGGCAGCCTGGTTGAACGACAACCCTCCGGGAACGGGGGTACCCGTGTGCGGGCAGAGTGCGGGGTCGAGCCCGTCGATGTCGAACGAAACATACACATCCTGGGGGAGGTGCGAAATGGCTTCCTTGCAGAGATCGACAAAGGCGACACCGTCGAGCAGGGACTGTGCCCACTGGTCGTCGTAGATCGTGTGGACTCGGGAGCCCTGCTCGATGCCGAAGTCCATTTCGCCCTCACCAAAGTCGCGGATTCCAACCTGGACCATGCGTGTGACACCGGGGATGGTCGTCAGCACGTTGTACATGATCGACGCGTGCGAGTACTTGAACCCCTCGTAAGCCTTTCGGAAGTCCATGTGGGCGTCGATGTGGAGGATGCCAAGGCCACCCTTGGTATGCTCGGCGCAGGCGCGAATGGCGCCGAGGGGCGTTGAGTGATCGCCGCCGATAAGGCCCGGGACCTTGCCATCGCGCAAGACTTTGGATGTATGGTTGAAGGTGAAAGTCGCCACTTCGTCGCCGGCCGCGTCGATCCTGGTGAGTGCCGCGCGGTCCGCGCCGCTGTGAGGATCGGCGCCACCTTGATCGATGATCGGGGCGGCGAACGCCCGAGCCGTCTCGGAGAGGGAGGCGATCGTGTCGCTCGATGGCTCCATGAAGATGCCGCGCTCATAGATGCGGCCGAATCGGCGGTCGTAGAGGTCGACCTGCATGGATGCGTCGTACACAGCGTCCGGACCGCGGGCGGTCCCGTGGCCGTAGGACGTCGTGGCGTCGAACGGAACAGGAAGAAGGATGATGCGGGCTTGCTCCCGCGTGAATGGCAATCCGAATATGCCGGAACCGGGGGCTCCCGCGGCGTCTGGGTCAAATGTCATGGCGGGAGCATAAGCCCTGCAAGGGGGCCGGAGGCGAACGCAGGGCCCGCGATAGGATTGGCCTGATGAATCGCCGCGAGCCGATCTCCCAATGAAGGACTCGAAGGGGAGCGTTGCGCCATGACCGAACCGAACAAGCCATACGAAGTTGAGCCGGGTCAGCCGCCTGCGACGCCATCGACCGCGGCGCCCGGCGAAGCGCCGAAGGCTCGCCCAATCGACTTTCCACCAGTGCAGCCCAAGGGCAAGATCGAAGCGCCGGAGCTGTTGGCTGACTTCGACAAAGATGCGGACTTTGACAAGGACCCGGAGGTAGACCGGGTGATTCTCGGGAAGCCCGTGGTCGAGGAAAAACCGAAGGCGCCGCCGGAGGTGCCGCAGGAAGACTTTGTGACGCCGGGACTCGGCGGGGCCAAGGTCTGGGCGATTGTCGGGGTGGCGCTGCTGGTCCTCGCGATGATCGCGGCGGGATTGCAGCCGGCGAATACGGCGGGACAGCGCCTGGTCGCCGTGCTGCTGGTGATGTACAACACGCTGCTCCACACCGGGACCGGCGTGGTGGCGCTGTTCATCGCGGCGACCTTGCTGGGGAAGAAGCTCGGTACGTACGAGCTCGCGGCGGCAAGAATGTTTACGGCGGTGGGGGCGTTTGCCCTGTTGATGTCGATCCAGTTCCGGCTCTTCGGCGTGGTCACGCTGGACAGGATCGTGGTGCTGATCCTGGCATCGGGCGCGTATGTTCTGTTGGTCGCGACACTGTTCAACGTCTGGAAGAAGCACCCGCTTCTGTACATCGTCGGGTCGCACTTCTTCCTGTGGCTGATCGTGGCGGTGGGGATGCTGTTGTCGCAGTACGCCGGCACGACTCCGGCACCAAGCCCTGCAGCGCAGGCGCCGGCCGTAGCGCCCACCACCGTTCCCAAGGCAGCGCCGCGCTCGGCTCCGTAGGCCGCGCCGTAGGCTACGCTGTGGCGATGCCAGTCCCCGAACACGTTGAGCCCGTTCTTGCGCGTGCGCGAGCGGCGTTCGCAGGGCGGTACGGGATAGAGCCCAGGTGGGCCGCAGGCGCGCCGGGGCGGGTCAACCTCATCGGGGAGCACACCGACTACAACGGGGGACTGGTCCTGCCGATCGCGATCAATCGCGTGTGCGTAGCGGTGGCACGCGAGAGTGAAGTGCCGGGCCAGTCCCGCATCTACTCGGACGACATCGATGAGCTGATCGTTGCTGATCTTCGCGAAACAGCGGTCCCGCTCGAACCGGGAGCGATGGAACGAGGCGAAAGGGGCGTCGAGCGAGGGTCCTGGGGGAGCTATGTCCTGGGCGTGATCGAGCAGTTCCGAGGGCCCGAAGTGTTGGTGAACCTCGACATCGCGATCGCGTCATCGGTGCCGCTCGGCTCTGGGCTTTCGAGTTCCGCATCCGTCGAAGTCGCGATGGCGACACTCATGGAACACGTTTCGCAACGATCGCTCGGGCACATCGCCAAGGCAAAGCGGTGCCAGAGAGCGGAGCACGAGTTCGCGGGTGTGCCGTGCGGAATCATGGACCCGCTCGCGTCGATCTCGGGCCGGGGCGGGCACGCGATGCTGATTGACTGCAGAGCGGAAACGGTGCGGCAGGTTCGGTTGCCGTCGGGCATCGCGGTGGTGGTGCTGAACTCGAACGTCAAGCACTCGCTCGCCGGCGGGGAATACGCCAGACGGCGAGCGACCTGCGAGGCCGCGGCACGGAAGCTTCGCGTTTCTTCGCTGCGGGAAGCAACTCTGGACATGCTCGACGGACGACTGAACGAAGAGGAGCTCCGGTGTGCGAGGCATGTGGTGTCAGAGATTTCGCGGACCGCGTCGGCGGCCGCGGCCCTTGAGTCTGGCGATCTCGGGCGACTGCGCGAGCTGTGTGCTCAGTCTCACGCATCCCTTCGAGATGACTATCGGGTGTCGTGCGGGGAACTGGATGCGATCGTGGAAGAGGCGGCTCGGTGCCCCGGAGTGGTCGGCGCTCGGATGACCGGCGGAGGGTTCGGCGGGTGCGCGGTCGCTCTGGTCGAGGCCGCGGCCGTGGAACCGTTTCGTCGGCGCATGACCGGCGCCTATCGGGCTCGCTTCAGTCGCAAGTGCGACGTCTTTGAGGTGAAGGCGGCCGACGGAGCGGCGTTCATTGCGATCTGAGTCAATCCGTGGTATTTCTCAGCAGCTTCTTGAGCACCGGGGTCGCGATCAATACCAGGACCCCGGCGGCAATGGGAATGATCACAAACCACACGAAGAAGTCCGCCTGCCCGCCGAGGCCAAAGATGCGCTTGTACTTTCCTTCGCCGATCGGAGTGGCGAGCATGGCCAGCTTGCCCGCCGCGAAGTTGCCCACAAAGCTCGACAGGAACCAGACTCCCATCAGCAGTGACACGGCCTTCTTCGGAGCGGCTTTCGTCACGTACGAGAGGCCGGTCGGGGACAGGCAGAGCTCTCCCAGGGTGTGGATGATGTAGGTCGCCGCGACGAGGAACATCGCCGCCTTGCCCGGTGCTGAGCTCGCCTGCATGCCGGCGAGCGTCATGCACATATAGCCGACGCCGAGGAGAACGAGGCCGATGCCGATCTTGGCGGGCTGACTGGGATTGGCGTTCTTCTTGTGCAGGCGGATCCACAGGATGCCGAACACGGGCGCGAGCAGCAGAATGCCCAGCGGGTTGATGGACTGGAACCAGCTGGTCGGCACCTCGAACGACCCGAGCATTCGGTCGGTCTTGGTATCGGTGAAGAAGTTGATGCTCGTGCCTGCCTGCTCGAAGCCCGCCCAGAAGATCATGTTGAGGAACATGAAGAGGAAGATCGAGGTGACGGGGCCCTTGTCTTCCTTGGCCTGTGTCGAGATGTACCAGACGATCCACGTGAGGCTTGCCGCGGCGAGGGCGCCCAGCACATAGACATTGGTGACCAAGGTGTCGATCTGCTTGAGTACGCCGGCGGTGTAGGCAAGGGCGACGATCGCGGAGAGCCCGATCCCATTGAAGAAGAACAGGGGTGCCGCCGACCCGGTGCCGGTGACCGGCAGGCCAATACCTGGCAGGTACTTCTGCTTGTACATCACGTAGAGCCCGAGTCCCGCGAGCATGCCGACTGCCGCGGAACCGAAACCCCAGTGCCAGCCGACCTTCTCGCCGAGCGTACCGCAGACGTATGGACAGATGAAGGCGCCGAGGTTGATCCCCATGTAGAAGATGCCGAAGGCGCCATCGCGTCGGGGATCGTCCGGTTTGTACAACTGGCCCACCATGACGGACACGGAGGGTTTGAAGTGGCCGGTCCCGATGATGATCATCGCGAGGCCGCCGACAAAGACCGACATCCCCAGGTCCGTACTTCCCATGTTGCCCAGGCCGGATATCGCCAGCACGATGTGCCCGGTCGCGATGAGCATTCCGCCGACGAGCATCGATCGATGCGTCCCGATCAGCTTGTCGGCGATGAGGCCGCCGAAAATGGGGAGCAGGTAGGCCAGGCCCGTATACCACCCACCGAGGTTGCTGGCCTCCGCCTCCGTCCACCCTCGCCCCGGGTTCCGGTTTGGCTTGCCGCCTTCGAGCACAGCCACCATCGGGGTCTTCAGGTAGAGACCGAGGATGGCCCGCATTCCGTAGTAGCTGAACCGCTCCCACATCTCGACCAGGAAAAGGAGGAACAATCCCTTAGGATGTCCCAGGAAAGTGTTTTCCTCAGTCGGAGGCAAGGTTGTCGGAGAGGCGCCTTGGGCTTGGGTCATGGCTGCTCCTGGCCGGTGTGGGTCCACAGCATAACGAGCACGGCCATGCCCTGCGGGGATGCGTTTTCATGCGGGAATTGCCGTCAACAGAGGGCCCGAGACCTGCACCTCGCGACGGTGGCGCTTCGAGACGCGGGCCGGAGCGCGGCCACTGGTGGCCGCGAGCGCGTGACGAAAGAGCCGCGGCACGTGAAGTGAAATTCATCCCGACCGACGAGCGCCGTTCATTTATGAGGGTGTGACACACGCGCACAGTACGTGCTAACACGAAATCGCGGAAGGTCCCCAGTTGTTCGCACGCCGCGCCTGTGCTAACTTTCCGCGATCATCGACCCACCCCACGGACGATGAGGCTGTCCGGCGCGGCTTCATCACAGCGGCAGGGTTGCCAGGGTCGAGGCAACCGACCGCGTGTCGGGAGTGTGCCGCTCACAAAGCGGTGCGTGTCCCGCAGACAACCCAGGCCGACGGGCCACATACGGGCTGTTTCGAGTTCGGCGACGCTGTCAGCGGCGGGCTGTCCTCGTTGAGCCCCTGATCCGCACCGCTTGGTGTCGAGGTCGCGACCGGCAATTCGCCGGCACGACATGTCGGCGTGCGCATCGTGGCCGGGCCCCATCACGGAGGATGCATCTCATGCATCGATTCTTTGGAGCTATGGCGGCGGCCTCGTGCACACTCCTGACCCTGGTTGGGCCTGCGGCGGCCCAGGACACGGGGTGGACAAGCCTCGTTCCGCCGGCGGGGGCGCAGGTGTTCTACGTTGCCAACACTGGCAGCGATAGCAACCCCGGCACACAAGCGGCCCCTTTCAAGTCGATCCAGCGAGGCTACGGAGCCCTGCGAGACGGCCAGCCCGACCAGGTGCTGCTCAAGTGCGGTGACACCTGGAACGAGACGGGTCAGATCAACATCACCAAGGGGTGCAACACGCCGGGGCAGTACACGGTCATCGCGAGCTACGGTGTCGGGGCACGCCCGAAACTGAACTTCCCGCTCACGGGTTTCCGGGGCGAATCCCTCGGCAAACGCCGCGCGGCCATTGTCGGGCTCGAAATCGCCGGCACCAACACCGCCAACACGTCCGGGATCATCATGCTGTCCTGGCACGATGTGCTCATCGAGGACTGCATGATCCGGAACTTCCGGGACAACATCGTCGTGCAGGACCTCGCGAGCAACGGGTCGTTCCGGGTGCTCGGGTTGAAGGTGCGGCGCAACGTGGTGGCGGACGCCAAGTACGCCGGGGCGCCCCCGGATGGACGCTCGCAGGGCATCTACATCGGTGGATGCGACGGGTGGCTCATCGAGGGCAATGTCTTCGATCGCTGCGGCATTGACGGTTCAATGTTCAGCCACAACGTGTACGTGCACGAGACCTGCGGCCCGGGCACCTTTCGCGACAACATTACCGCCCGGTCGCCGAGCGAGGGGCTGCAGCAGCGGCCGGGTGGGAGCCTGATCAACAACCTGGCACTCCAGAACTCCTTCGGGCTCTACATGGGGCCAACCGCGGGCGGGCCCGGAGAGGTCAAGTACAACGTCGCGCTCGACTCCAAAGACATCAACTCGATCGATCGGCGCGGCATCGGCCTCTTGATCGACGGCAGCAACTCGGTGGTCAACAACGTGGTCGCGCACAACTCCGGCGGGACAGGGCTGGGCACGGTGAAGGGGATGTCCTTCCGCAACTTCGTCGGCAGCGTCACGGGCAACGTCGTATACGACTGGTCGAACCCCGTTGCCCTCGAAGGCCAGTGCTACTTCTTCGAAGACGGAGGGACCAACCCGGTGACCTTCAGCGGGAACAGCGGCTTTCAGCCCCTCGCCAGCATCATCGTGGAACTCAACCCAAACCGCAGCACCTCCGGATTTGCGGCCTCCAACAACAGGTACGGCGCGGCGTTGACCCTGCTCCCCGCGTTCCGCCCCTTGACCTGGACCTCCTGGCGCAACGCGGTCGGGGAAGCGGGATCAATCTTCGGCGCGATACCAACGGTCGATGCGCGGATCGGCACATACATGCAGTCGATCGGGCTCAGCGGCGGCCTGGACGGGTTCATGACCGAGGCGCGCAAACAGAGCCGGCAGAACTGGCGTTCCCAGTTCACGGCCGTAGTCGTCAACGACTGGGTCCGTGCCAAGTTCGGGGTGCCGCTTGTTGGCGGTGGAACTCCCACCACGTGCTACGCGAACTGCGATGGTTCGACGGCGACACCCGTGCTCACCGCGAACGACTTCCTGTGCTTCATGAACCAGTTCGCGGGCGGCAGTTCGCTGGCCAACTGCGACAACAGCACAGGAGCACCGGTGCTGACCGCCAACGACTTCCAGTGTTTCCTCGATCGTTACAGCGCGGGCTGCCCATGATGCCTGCGTGACGGTTGCTTCGTGTGTGGGGGCCCATCGCGAGATGGGCTCCCTATTTTGTTTTTAATGCGGGGCACATCTCTTGCGCTGCAAACGACTTGAGCGCGCACGATTGCGCGAACACTGTTTGAAATGGTCGGAGTTTGAAAATTCTGGTTGCAATCGACGGAGTGCGTTGCTATTTTCGCTCCACGTCGATCCGCAGCATGCACGATGGGGCCCGCCGGGTCCTGTCAAAGAGCGGGTAGGTCCTTTGGATCGGCGCTGACTGACCCGCGTGCCGGTGTGCTCTCCGCGTGAGAGTGGGCCGGAGACAACCAAGGCGAGTGCTGCTCCTTCGAACGCCGTGCGGGCGAGCCCGGGCGATTCGTTCGAGATTGTGCATTCCACGTGGAGGCTGAGCCCCGCGGGAGTTCACATGGTGTATCACCGCCGTCACGGAGGATACGTGTCATGCATCGATTCGCTCGCGCGTTCGCATTCGTGTTGTGCGCCCTCTTGGGGGTGTCCGCCCCCGCGCTGGCCCAGGGGACAGGTTGGACCAACCTGGCTCCGCCCCCGGGAGCGCAGGTGTTCTACGTGGCCAACAGTGGCAGCGACAGCAACCCTGGAACCCAGGCCGCACCATTTCGTTCCATCCAGCGCGGGTACGCCGCGCTGCGTGACGGCCAGCCAGACCAGGTGCTGCTCAGGTGCGGTGATACGTGGAACGAGTCTGCCCAGATTAACATCACCAAGGGCTGCAACACTCCGGGCCAGTACATTGTCATCGGCAGCTACGGCGCCGGGCCGCGCCCGAAACTGACCTTTCCGGTCAACGGGTTCCGGGGTGAATCCCTTGGCAAGCGACGGGCCGCGATCACGGGCCTGGAGATCGCCGGGACCAATACCAACGAAACCTCGGGGATCATCATGCTGTCATGGCATGATGTGCTCATCGAGGATTGCCTGATACGCAACTTCCGCGACAACATCGTGGTCCAGGATGTGGCGAGCAACGGTTCGTTCCGCGTGCTGGGGCTCAAGATCCGGCGCAACGTCGTGGTCGACGCGAAGTACACCGGGGCGCCATCGAACGGACGATCGCAGGGGTTTTACATCGGCGGGTGTGATGGGTGGCTGATCGAGGGCAACGTATTTGACCGGTGCGGGATCGAGGGGTCGATCTTCAGCCACAACGGCTATGTCCACCAGACCTGCGGCGCGGGCACCTACCGCGACAACATCACCGCCCGTTCGCCGAGCGAGGGTGTCCAGCAGCGCCCCGGCGGCAACATGATCAACAATCTGGCGCTCGCCAACTCGTACGGCCTGTACATGGGATCGACCACGGGCGCCCAGGGACTGGTCAGCTACAACGTGGTTCTCGACTCCAAGGACATCAATCCCATCGACCGTCGCGGCATCGGGCTGCTGATCGACGGGAGCAACCAGGTCACCTCCAACGTCGCCGCGCACAACGTGGGGGGAACCGGCCTTGGCAGCGTCAAAGGAATGGCGATGCGTGACTTCACCGGCACGGTGAGCGGCAACATGGTCTACGACTGGCCCAACCCCATCGCCGCCGAATCTCAGTGCTACCACTTTGAGGACGGCGGGACCAGCCCGGTGACGTTCACCGGCAACGGCGGGTTCCAGCCGCAGGCCAGCATTGTGCTCGAGCTTAATCCCAACCGAAGCACGGTGGGCTTCACCTCGTACAACAACCGGTACTGGTCGGCGCTGACGATTCTCCCGGCGTTCCGCCCGTTGAACTGGAACACGTGGCGGAGCGCGGTGGGGGAGGCGGGCACGACGTTTGCGCCGGTCGCCCCCGTCAACGCCAAGATCTCCACATACATGAAGGAAATTGGGTTCGCCGGCGGGCTGGACGAGTTCATGGTCGAAGCCCGCAAGCAGGGCAAGCAGAACTGGCGGACTCAGTTCACCGCGCTGGGGGTCAACGAGTGGGTGCGTGCGAAGTTCGGCATGCCGCTCATGGGCGGTGGAACTCCCGCGTGCTACGCCAACTGCGATGCGAGCACGACGGCCCCGGTGCTCAACGTCATGGACTTCTCGTGCTTCATGGAGAGGTACGCGAGCGGGAACCCGTACGCCAACTGCGACGGCAGCCTGGCCTGGCCGCAGATGACGGCGAACGACTTCCTCTGTTTCATCAACAAGTACACCCAGGGTTGCCCGTGACGATTGCCCATCGAATGGGGCCCTGACAGCCTGGAAACGCACATAGTGACGGATTTCGCGCAGCGCCTGCGCTCCTTTTGGACGCAGGCGCTTCTAATTCCGTTGTTTCCCATCCTGCCGACTGGTAGAGTCCACGTGGTGGCTCGGAGACTCCCGCACGCACCTGGGGCGGGCGTGCGCGACCTCCTGAAAGGGTGAGGCAGTTGGGATTCCGGTGGTTGGCGATCGGCGCTCTCGCCGCGGGCTGTTTGCCCGCTCCGGTGGCCGCGCAGCCATTGACGCCCGAGGGGTGGACCGCTCTCGCTCCCGACGCGACCTCACGGGTGATCTACGTTTCGAGTTCACAGGGGGATGACGCCAACAGCGGCCTGAGCCCGTCGAGTCCGGTCAGGTCGATCGCGGCGGGGTATGACCTGCTCCGCGACGGGTTTCCCGACTGGCTGCTGTTGTGCCGCGGCGATGAGTGGAAAGAGCCTTTCCCGAACTGGCAGAAGTCGGCGGGCTCGACGTCGAAGTACATGGTGATCGGGGCCTATGGCAAGTCGCCGGGCGGTGCACGTCCGCACATCTACGCGGGGCAAGCCGCCGGCTTCGACAGCCTGTCACAGTCTCCGCGTCGCGGCCTGGCGCTGACGGGGATTCACTTCACGTCCGACGGGACAGGGGTGAGCGAAGCCGCCGGGATCGAGTTCCTTGACAACTGGGGGCACATCCTGATCGAGGATTGCTTCATCGAGCGATTCAAGGACAACATTGTGGTTGAGCCCGTCACCCCGGGCAATCGCGTTCGCGATGTCAAGATCCGTCGGTGCATCATCGTGGACAGCTACCACACCGGCCCCGGGCACAGCCAGGGGGTCTATCTCGGTTCGTGCGATGAGTGGCTCCTCGAAGAATGCGTGCTGGACCACAACGCCGCCAACAAGCAGACGATTTTCTGCCACAACGTGTACGTGCACCAGTCGTGCGGGCCCGGCGTGTTCCGGGGAAACATCAGCTCCCGGGCGTGCAGCCACGGCGTCCAGCAGCGGCCGGGCGGTGTGTGCGAGAACAACCTGATGTTGCGGAACCCGATGTCGATCCTCGTGGGCCGGAGCCAGGATTACCCGACAACCGCCAACGTGGTCCGTTACAACGTCGTGCAGGATGGGCACGACATCAATCCGAACGAGCTTCGTGCGGGCGCGATAGATATCAGCGATGTGCCGCAGGCATTGGTCGAACTCAACATCGTCACGAATCAGAGATCGGGCACGGGCAACGCCTTCGGGATCAGCATGACCCGTGCGCTGAACGTGACGGTTCGGGACAACGTGGTGTACCGCTGGACTATCCCGGGCACGGGCGTGGGCAAGGCACTGGTTTGGAGTGACTCAAGCGGGGGCGTGTGCCCAGTGAGGCGGAATCGATTCCAGCAGGTGGACGGAGGAATGACCGTCGCGCACGAGTTTGGGTGCGCCTACTCGCCGAACTTCGCGTACTCGGGCAATCAGTACTTCTCGCTCAATCCTCTCAATGGGTACCTGTGGTTTGGAGATGTCCAGGGCTTCCTGACCAACGAACAGTGGCTTGAACTGACGCACGAGACAGGCGCCAGTTTCAATCCCGTGTCCTTCCCGGATGCGAGTCGCACGATCGAGAAGTACTCCAAGCTGCTCGGATCAGGTGGGTCACTGGAGTCATTCCTGACGGAGGCTCGCCGGCAGAGCCGGACGTTCTGGAGACCGGAATACTCCGCCCCGGTAGTCAACCGCTGGTTCCGCGTCGGATACGCCGTATTTTGCCCCGCCGACTTTGACCACAACCACGTGCTGAACTCGCTGGACATCGCGGCGTTCATGACCGCCTTTTCGACAAACGACCCTCGGGCGGACGTCAACGCGGACGGTGTGCTCAACATCCTGGATTACGTCGCGTTCAACGGATTGCTGGCCCAAGGATGCCCGTAACCGTGCCGACCACGTGAATTCATGAGGTTTGGCCTGTATTGGCCAGCGGATTCATCTTGCGGCGAATGGCAAACTTGGGTAGCCTCCGCGTTCCGTGCCGGTGAGGCATTGCGGGGAACGAGAGCCACTCTTGATGAAGCGTACGAGGTATCGCGAGGCGATCGGCGTTGCTGTCTCGGCTGTCCTTGCGCTCGTGACGGCGGTCGAGGCGCGTCAGCCCCGCCCGATCAAGCCGGCGAGGGCCCGGGTAACGCTTCCGGGGGTCACGGACGGTCCCGGTTGGACGTCGTTCTCTCCGAGCGTTGATTCTCGCATCGTGTACGTGAGCGCCCGATTCGGCAATGATGCGAATGACGGACTCAGTGCCGCGTCGCCGAAGCAGACGCTCGCGGCCGGCTACGAACTGATGCGCGACGGCTTCCCGGATTGGCTGCTTCTTCGGCGCGCCGACCAATGGCACGAAGCGTTCCCCGCCTGGACCAAGGGCGGGCGGCTGGCATCCGAGCCCATGGTGATCGGGAGCTATGGCAGCGGACCGCGGCCGCTGCTGACCACGGCGTCGGGCTTCGGCTTCATGGCTCGGGCCTACCCGGATGCGAGAGCGCACCTGGCGCTCTTCGACATTCACTTCATCGCCGATCGTTCCGATGGCTCTTCGCTCGACTCGGGCGTCACCGTGCTGAACCACTGGTCGGATGTTCTCATCGAGAACTGCAGGATCGAGGGTTACCGCAACAACATCGTTGTGGAGCAGCTGGACACGCGGCCGTCGAACATCCGCATCCGGCGGTGTGTCGTCACCGATTCCTTCTGCACGGTTGGCTGGTTTTCCCAGGGCATCTACGCCGGCACGTGCGACGGCCTGCTGGTCGAAGAGAACATATTTGATCACAACGGCTGGCGGCGAGGCGTGCCGGGGGCCAATGCGATCATCTTCAATCACAACATGTATCTGCACGACAGCTGCACGGGCGTCGTGTGCCGCGGAAACATCAGCGCCCGGGCCTCCGCGACGGGGATTTCGCAGCGGTGTGCCGGCATCTGCGAGGACAACCTGCTCCTGCAGAATCCGACGGGCGTGTTCTATGGTGGCGATCCGAACCTGGTCACACCGGCTCGCGGGGCGCTCCGCAACAACATCGTCTTTGACGCAAGGGACATCGACAGCAACAGCCCCCGCGGATTTGGCTTCTGGATCGGCGGGATTCGGTCGGCGGAAATCTACGGGAATATTGTCGCCTACCACCGCTCCGGTTCGGAAAACATCGTCGGCTTCAACGTGGTGTCCGAGCTGTATTCGGTCTCGATCGCGAGGAACCTTGTCTACGACTGGACGCTGGGCTCCACCGGGCTGTGCATGAACCTTGACTTCAGGTCCGCCCGGCGCGTCACCGTCACCGACAACATGCTCGCGCAACCTCTCGGCGGCTTTCTGATCGGCCACCAGCCCGCGACCGCGACCGACCTCGGTCGCACCTTTGGCCGCAACCGCTACTTCACCTCCAACACCACACCTCACCAGTTCTATTACGGGACGTCCTACCCGGACTGGGTCGGGGCGTTCGATGAGATCTACTCCACGTTCGGTCCACTGAACTTTCCTGATCCCAACCGCGACATCGCGGCGTACATGACGTCGCTCTCGCTCACCCCCACGCTGGATGCGTTCATGGCCAAGGCCCGTGAGCAGGAGCGGACTACGTGGGATGCACGCTTCACATCCGAGGCGGTCCAGAGCTATGTGCGCCAGGGCTTTGGGATCACCAAGCGTGGCTGCCGTGCGGACTTCAATGACGACGGCAGCGTGAACGCACTGGACCTGACGGCGTTCCAGGCGGCGGCGGCGGCCTTGGACGCCAGGGCGGATGTGGACCTCGACGGCGCAATCACGACCCAGGACTTCACGCTCTTCCAGGCGATCTTCGCGGCGGGATGCCCTTAGGACGGGATCCCGGGGACCGCTGTCAAGGCCAAACACCACAATTGCGGTGCATGCCCCGTGCGGTCATGGGGATTGCGACGGGTGTTGTTGTCGGGCAAGGCCTTCGGCCTGATCCGGTTATATCAGAGGGGGAGACTGGCCCCTTTCGGAATCTGGGCAAGCATCCGCAAGCCGTGTAAGTCGGCACCAGACGTGTCCGATCGATCCGGTCATGAACCTCAATCCATCCATTGTCGGCGTCGTGTTGTCATCCGTCCTTACATGGGGAGTTGCGAGCGAAGCGATGGCGCAGGTCTCTCGCCGGCCTTCAGCGCCGGCCCGCCTGACGGCCACCGCGGGTCAGAACGGCAGCGTCAAGCTGACATGGTCCGACCGGTCCGCGAACGAGGAAGGATTTTATGTGACCCGCCAGCCCGCGTTTCCGGGCGGAGACAAGGTCGTACCGGCCAACGCGAAGACCTTCATTGACACGCCCGGGTCGGGCACGTTTACCTACCGTGTCGCGGCGTTTAACGCCGGCGGCACCTCGTCGTGGACTTCGGCCGCCCGCCTGACCACGACGTCGAGCAGCGGCGGATCGGGAAGCGGCTCTCCGTCCACGATTATCGGCGGCACGATTACGCCGAACCCGGCTGGTTCAATCACCTACGGCATTCCCGCGGCGCCCACCAATCTGGCGGCAACGCCCGGCGACGGCCAGATCATCCTGACCTGGTCGGACCAGGCCAATAACGAGATCTTCTTTGAAATCGAGAAGCAGGTGCAGGTCGGGCAGACCTGGCAGGCCGGAACCAATCTCCAGGCCTGGATGGACAACTCTGCCCTCGCGGACGTGGTCTCTCCGGGCACGTTCCGCTACCGCATCCGCTCGGCGCAGTTCGCGGGCTACTCCGCGTTCACACCGTGGGTCACGGCCACGCTGATCGATCCCGCCGCGCCTCCGGCGGCCCCGTCGGGGCTGACGGGCTCGGACGCGGGTTCGGGTCGAGCCCTCGTGTCCTGGATCGACAACGCGAATAACGAGACGTCGTTCAAACTCGAGCGCACGCCGGCGTTTGCCTCTGGTGTCGTCACGCTCAATGCGAACGTCACGTCCTACCTTGATGATTGCGGCAACGGCAGCTTCAGCTACCGCGTCCGCACGACGAACGCGGCCGGTGTTTCCAATCCGACCGGCTGGGTCGCGGTCAACGTGACCAGCGGTTCGACGGGTGGCGGCGGCGGTGGTGGTGGTGGCGGCGGCGGGACCAGCCCGACCGAAGGCTGGACAAACCTGGCGCTTCCGGCGGGTGGCCAGGCGTTCTACGTCGCGGCCAACGGCAGCGACACCAACACGGGCACCCAGGCGGCTCCGTTCCGCACGGTGCAGCGCGGCTATCAGGCCCTCCGCGACGGCCAACCGGACCAGCTTCTTCTCCGCTGCGGCGATTCGTGGACCATCACCAGCACCATGGGTGTGACCAAGGGGTGCAACACCGCCGGTCAGTACATGGTCATCGGCAGCTACGGCACGGGCCCGCGTCCGAAGCTCAACACGTCGGGCACCGCCTTCCGCGGCGAGTCGATCGGCAAGCGCGGCGTCGCGTTCGCCGGGCTCGAGATCAACGGCTCGCACGTCGTTGATACCTCGGGCATCATCATGCTCGGGTGGAAGGACATCCTGATCGAGGACTGCTACGTCAGCGCGTACCGCGACAACATCGTGATCCAGGGCTTCGGTATCCGGACGACGGGGTTCAAGATGCGTCGCACCGCGAGCGTGGACGCCAAGTTTGACGGCGCGGCCGCGAACGGGCGTGCGCAGGGCATCTACATCGACAACTGCGATGGCTGGCTCATCGAAGAGTGCCTCTTCGATCGCGACGGCATCGAGGGTTCGATGTTCAGCCACAACGTGTACATCCACGAAACCAATGGCCCCGGCGAGTTCATCGGGAACATCACGGCCCGCTCGCCTTCTGAGGGCATCCAGCAGCGCCCGGGTGGCCTGATGAAGAACAATCTCGGGCTCGAGTGCAGCTACGACTTCTTCTTCGGCGGCCCCGGCGAAGTCAGCTACAACGTGGCTCTCGACTCGAAGAACATCAACAGCGTCGACCAGCGCGGCACGGGCTTCCTGATCGACGGCAACACCAACGTCCTCAACAACTTCGCCGGGTACAACGTGGGCGGCACGGGCTGGGGCTCGATCAAGGGCTTCGAGCTGCGTGGCCTCTCCGGCACGGTCAGCGGCAACATGGTCTATGACTGGCCGGACCGGGTCCACCAGGAAGGCACCTGCTTCGCGATCAGCGGCGGCGGGCCGATCACGCTGTCCAACAACCGCGGGTATCAGCCCAACGGCGGCATGATCTGCGAGCCCGGCGCCTCGGGCATCACGTCTAGCGGCAACCAGTTTGCGGTCATCCAGTGGGTCTATCCGCCGTTCCGTCCGAGCGCGACGATGACCGGCTGGTCGTCTCAGGGCTCGATCCCCGACCCGATGTGCCGTATCTCCAACTACATGACCTCGATCGGCCAGAGCGGCGCCGTGGCCGAGTTCGTCGCACAGGCTCGACTTCAGAGCAAGCAGAACTGGCGCCCCGAGTACACGGCGAACGCGGTCAACACGTTCGTCCGTCAGCGGGCGGGCATCACGGCCAACCCGTAACGCTTCTGGAAAGGTTTCTTTGACAGTCTGCCGGCACGCCGGCAGCACCTCCGCCCGTAACCACCTCCCTGCCGGCCTCGCGTTCAACAACGCGGACCCGGCGGGGAGGTTTCTTTTTGCGACCTCGGCGACGCGTACCCTCACGAACCGACGCCCTGGCCGACGATGAAAGTCCCGATGCGAGCACTGCTCATTGCCGAAGCCGCCAACCCCGAATGGGCCAGCGTCCCGCTGGTGGGGTGGTCGCACGCCACGGCGCTCGCCCGGGTGACCGATGCGCACATCGTGACGCAGATCCGCAACAGGGACGCGTTCGCCCGGTCCGGGCTTCCGGCTTCACGCTACACGTGCATCGACTCAGAGGCCGTCGCCCGCCGCATGTACAAGGTCGGCGAAGGCCTGTCGGGCGGCGCGGGCAAGGGCTGGACCACGCTGATGGCGGCGGCTTCGTTGTCCTACTACTTCTTCGAGCACGTTCTGTGGAGACTCTTTGGCGCGAGAATCAAGGCCGGCGAGTTTGATGTGGTGCATCGAATCACGCCACTCTCGCCGACGGCTCCCAGCCTGATCGCGGCCCGATGCCATCGGGCCGGCGTGCCGTTTGTCATCGGTCCACTCAACGGCGGCGTCCCCTGGCCCAAGGCGTTCGATGCCGAGCGACGCCGGGAACGAGAATGGCTGAGCTACGTGCGCGGGGCCTACAAGCTTCTTCCCGGTTACAGCTCCACACGCAGGCACGCGAGTGCGATCCTGGTTGGCTCTCGTGATACGTGGGCCCAAATGGCCCCCCGGTATCATGACCGCTGCGTGTACATACCCGAGAATGGGATCGATCCTTCGCGGTTTGCCCACGCGGTAGAAGGCCCCGTCGGCACTCCCGTACGCGCGGCGTTTCTTGGACGGCTGGTTCCCTACAAGGGCGCCGACATGCTGATCGAGGCCGCCGCACCCCTGGTTCGCGCTGGACGCTTGGCTTTGGACATCATCGGCGATGGACCGGAGATGCCGCGCCTTCGCGAGCTGGTCAACAAGGAGGGAATCGAACCGGGGGTCGAGTTCCCGGGCTGGATCGAACACGCCAAGGTGCAGGACCGACTCCGGCGCTCGGACATCCTCGCATTCCCCAGCATCCGCGAGTTCGGCGGGGGTGTGGTGCTCGAAGCCATGGCGCTCGGATTAGTTCCCGTCATCGTGGATTACGGCGGGCCGGCCGAGCTCATCACTCCCGAGACTGGTGTTGCCATCCCGATCGGGACTCGCGCTGAAATTGTCGAACGATTCCGCAACGCCCTGACCACCGTCGTGGATCACGCGGCATGGATTCGTCCCATGGGGCGTGCCGCGAGACAGCGCGTGCTCGATCACTTCACATGGGACGCGAAGGCGGCGCAGGTCCTGCAGGTGTACCGTTGGGTGACGGGTCGGGCCGCGGGCAAGCCAGCGGACGCCGACCTGTTTCCCGACCGGGCGAGCCCGGTGCATGATCGTGCACCAGAGCAGCGGCACGCGGAGGCGTTGCGATGATCCACGCGAGCGGGGCTCGATGACGATCCTGGTCGACATCGCCTTGATCGGATGGGTCCCCGCGATCCTGCTGATTTTCTCGCTCTTGCCCCCTCGGCGGGCCGTGATCGCGGCGTTTCTCGCCGGGTGGTGCCTGCTGCCGATCTATGGCTACTCGATCCAGGGGATGCCGGAATACAACAAGCAGAGCGCCACGTGCGTCGGAATCCTGCTCGCCACGATCGTGTTCGACGGGGCAAGACTCTTCAAGTTCAAGCCGCAGTTGCTCGACGTCCCCATGGCCCTCTGGTGCATCGCGCCGCTCATCTCGAACACGCTCAGCGAGGGCGGCCCGTACCAGGGGATGTCCATTTCTGTTCAGTACATCTTCGCCTGGGGGATACCGTACTTCATCGGCCGGCTGTACATCACGGACCTGCAGGCGATGCGGGACTTGGCTCTCGGCCTGTTCATCGCCGGCCTGGTCTACTGCATCTTCTGCCTGTACGAAATCAAGATGAGCCCGCAGCTTCACCGCCAGGTGTATGGCTTCTTCCAGCACACCGACTTCACCATGACGATGCGCGGCGGCGGGTGGCGGCCCTACGTCTTCATGCACCACGGGCTCGCCGTGGGACTGTTCATGTGCACCAACGCCGTCGTCGCCGTCTGGATGGCCAAGTGCAAGAGCGTGAAGTCCGTGCTTGGCGCGCCGGCGATGCTGTGCGCGGCAGGCCTGTTCCTGGTTGCCGTTCTGTGCAAGTCCACCGGTGCCAACGTGCTCATGGTGCTCGGGCTTGGGGCGCTGTGGGCGTCCACCATTCTCAAGATGGGATGGCCCGTCAAGCTCATGATCTTCGTCCCCGTCGCGTACATGGTGCTGCGGACCATCGGCGGTTGGGATGCTCGTGAACTGGTGGAACTGGCTTCGCTCATCAGCGCCGATCGTTCCGGATCGCTCGATTGGCGGCTGGCCAGCGAAACCTATTGCTGGGACCTCGTGCGTCCCCAGGCGCTGTTTGGCTTTGGCGTCTTCAAGTTCGCGGGCCTCCGGTTCGAAGGGTCCGATGTTGCCGTCACGCCCGACGGAATGTGGCTCATCGCCCTCGTGGCAAACGGGCTCTTCGGGCTGTTCACTTTCTACGCATCGCTTCTGCTGCCGGTCATCGCCTTTGTGCGCCGCATACACCCGCGGCACTGGGGCCACCCCGCGGTTGCTCCGGGGATGTCCATAGCCGTGATCGTCATACTCTTCGCCGTGGACAACCTCTTTAACGCGATGCCCAATCCGATCTTTGTTCTCGCGGCGGGCGGGCTGGTATCGGCGGCCCGAACTCTGCCGGCGGCGGCTCGATCAGGGAGAATTCGGCCGTCTCCGGCCGATACACAGGTTGGGCAGGCGGGAACGGCCGCGTGAGCCCGCAGGAAACCGCCTGTTGCAAGCGAAGTTGGCCATTCTCATCGTGAACTATCGCACCCCCGGGCTCACGGTGGACTGCCTGCGTTCGCTCGTGCCGGAGGTACAAGCCAACCCCGTCACCCGGGTCCTCGTGGTCGAGAACGGCTCGGGGGACGATTCTGCGGCGGTCCTCGGTACAGCCATTGAGAGCAACGGCTGGGCGCCGTGGTGCGAACTGATCGTCGCTGGCCGAAACTGGGGATTCGCGGGCGGGAACAACCGGGCGTACGAGCGCCTGCGCGACACGGGCGGCGCCAGGTACATCCTGCTCCTGAACAGTGACACCATAGTTCAGCCGGGAAGCCTGGCGTTCAGCCTCGCCGTCATGGAGCGGGATCAGACGATTGGCGCGATGAGCTGCCGGCTGCTCAACCGCGACGGCTCGGCCCAGAACGTGTGCCGTCGCTTTCCCTCGCCGGCGCGATGCCTGGCCGCCACGTTCTCGCTTCCGTGGCGACTCCCCTCGCTGTTCGGATGGGCCGACTGCGACGATGAAGGCTGGGATCGCAACACGGTGGCCCGAGATGTGGACTGGCTGGGAGGGGCGTTCATGCTCCTCAGGGGAGAATGGGTCGACCGGCACGGCCTGCTCGACGAGCGGTTCTTTTTCTATGGGGAGGATATTGAGATCTGCTATCGAGTCCGAAGATCGGGGCTCCGCTGTCGCTACGAGCCCGGGGCCACGGTGGTGCACCTGGGCGGGGCATCTTCGGACCCGAGCCGAATGACCGCAGGCAAGCGGAGCATTCACGGGTGGCGGGGGCGATACCTGGTGCAGCGCTATTGCTACGGAACCATGGCGGATTGGTTCCTCCGCTTCCAGGACCTGTGCAACGTCGGACTTCGCGTGGCCTGGGGCCGACTTCGGGGTCGCTCGAAAACACCGTCGCACATCACCATGGCCGACGAGTTGAACATCCTGAAACGCAACTGGAGTACCTGGAGTGAGCCCGCGACCTGATGCCCTTCCCGCGGGAGCGGGGGGGCGGGACATCAACGTGGCGTTCGCCCTGCCGGGGCTCCACCGCGTCACGCGCGGGGCGGAGGTCGCGTTCGAATCCATCGCGCAGGAACTCGCACGCATCGCCGGCTTTCGCGTCACGCTCTTCGGATCGGGCCCGGAAATCGCAGGGCGCTCGTATCACTACGTTCACTGCCCGTGTTCGCCACGGGAGCGATTCGAGCGCTGGCCTCGAATCCCGCCGATCCGCGACGAGTACATCTGGGAAGAAGCCACCTTTGTCCGGTCGTTGCGTCGTCGCTACAACCCCGACGACTTCGACGTCACGGTGGCGTGCAGCTACCCGTTCGTGAACTGGTACCTTCGGGCCCGCACGCATCGTGGCCGTCGGCCGCTCCATGTCTACGTCACGCAGAACGGAGATTGGCCGGCCCAGGCACGGAACCGGGAGTACCGCTTCTTCGGGTGCGACGCCCTGGTCTGCACGAACCCCGTGTTCAACGAACGGCACAAGGATCGATTCCGATGCTGGCTGATTCCCAACGCCGTCGATCCATCCCGATTCCTGAACGCCACACCCGACCGGGAAGCGCTCGGCCTGCCCGCGAGCGCTCCGGTGGTCATCATGGTCGCCGCTCTGATCGACAGCAAGCGCGTCGTCGAGGGAGTGCGGGCCGTTGCCGGTATGCCCGGTGTTGAAGTGCTGATGATCGGCGATGGCCCGATACGCGCACAGGTCGATGAGGCGGGCCGAACGCTTCTCGGGCCAAGGTTTCGCCGCATGACCGTGCCCTTTGACCAGATGCCCTCGGTGTATCGCTCAGCGGACGTACTGCTGCACATGAGCAAGGATGAGCCCTTCGGGAACATTTATGTCGAGGCCCTCGCCGCCGGCCTTCCCGTCGTCACGCACGACTGGGCCTCGACCCGCTGGCTCTTTGAGGACCAGGGCGTGCTGGTCGATACAGATGATCCCGAGGCCGTGCGGAGCGGCATCCGGAGGGCCCTCGAAACGGCGTCCGCCGTGGCGGGTCGCCGGGAACTTGTTGAACGTCGATTCACCTGGAGGGCCGTCGCGGACGGTTACGCTCAGTGCCTGCGGACGCTGGTTCAATAGCCGCGGTCGTCATCGGACGCAACGAGGGGGCCCGCCTTCTCGATTGCCTGGCGTCCGTCCGCGCGCACGTTGAACGGGTGGTCTATGTCGATTCAGGATCGACCGATGGAAGTGTCGCCGCGGCCCGGGCCGCCGGTGCCCAGACCGTTGTGCTCGACTCCGGGCCATTCACGGCGGCCCGGGGCCGCCAAGCCGGGATCGACCTGCTGGCGAGGGAAGCGCCCGATCTCGAGTTCGTTCTCTTCATCGACGGTGACTGCACGCTGCAGCCCGCGTTCCTGGCGGCCGCGATCTCGCACATGCACGCGAACCCGAGAATCGGCGCCGTTGCGGGGCGCCGGCGTGAGGTTGGCTCGAAGTTCTGGAGCCGGGTGATCGACATTGAATGGGACGGCGCGCCGGGCTCCGTGGCCCATGTCGGTGGCGACTCTCTCATGCGCCTCGCGGCAATCCGCGAGGCCGGCGGCTGGCCGGTCGGCGTGATCGCCGGCGAAGAGCCGGATCTCTGCCTTCGGATGAAGGATTGCGGCTGGGACTCGCACCGTATTCCTATCGAGATGACTCTTCACGACATCCGAATGACGCGGTTCGGTCAATACTGGAAGAGAAGCGTTCGAGCCGGGCACGCCTACGCAGAGGTCGCCTGGCGTCGTCGCAAGGGACACCATGCCGACCGAGTTCGCGCCGTCGCGAGCATCGTTGTGTACTCGGCGGTCCTGCCCACACTCATCGTGGCCGCTGCTCTCACCTATTGGCCCTTGGCCCTGGTGCCGGCGCTGCTCTACGTTCGCGTCGCCGTATCGCTGACTCTGCGGACTCGCCAGACAGTCCGATCGACCGGTTTGGCGATTGCCTACGCGTTACTCACCATCAGCGGCAAGTTCGCCGGCCTTATCGGAGTAGTGCGATTCGCGTTCGGGCTTCTGACCGGGAAGAAGTCGCGGATTATTGAGTATCAGACCAAGGCAGAGCAGACGAACAACCCCGCGGCTGCATCAGTACCGATGGGGAAGTCCCCATGAACCAAGCTGGTCCTACTCACCCGACGCCCCAGCGCCGCCTGCGCATCGGGTATCTCACGAATCAATACCCCGCCGTCAGCCACACGTTCATCCGCCGGGAACTCCGCGAGATGGAGCGGCGAGGGCATGAAGTCCATCGGTTCGCCATTCGGCAGGCCGCGGCCGCGCCCGTCGATTCGGCGGACAAGGACGAGTTTGGAAAGACGTTTCATGTACTTAGCCAGCCCAAGTCACGCCTCGCTTTCGCCGTGCTTCGAGCAGCGGTGACGAGCCCGGGCTCTTTTGTCCGCGCTCTCCGCTGTTCTGTTGCCCTCGCCGGACGAAGCGATCGCGGCTTCTTCCGCCACCTCGTCTACCTCGCGGAGGCCGCGCTCCTGCTTCCTGAAGTCCGCAGAAGGAATGTCGAGCACCTCCATATTCACTTCGGGACCAACGCCGCGGCCGTGGGGCTGCTCCTTCGCCGCCTTGGCGGTCCACCGTACAGCATCACGATCCACGGACCCGACGAGTTCGATGCTCCAGTGGGGCTCAGCCTCGCCGACAAGGTCCGGTCCGCGGCATTCATCTCGGCCATCAGCGACTTCTGCAGCGCCCAGATCAAACGATGGATTCCGATGGAAGCGTGGGACAAGGTCCATGTGGTCCACTGCACCGTGGGTGAGGCCTATGCCGCAGCGGCGACGCCGATCGATCCGGCATCGCGGACTCTTGTGTGCGTTGGCAGGCTTAATGCCCAGAAGGGGCACCGGGTGCTTCTGGAGGGCTTCGCGCGGGCGATCCGGTCCGGCGTCGATGCGAAACTTGTGCTGTGCGGCGATGGCGAAATGCGGCCCGACGTCGAACGGATCATTCGCGAGAACGATCTCGGCGGCCGCGTCGAGATTACCGGCTGGGTCGATGAGGCCGAAGTCCGCCGCCGCTTGCAGCACTCGCGTGCACTGATCCTTCCCAGCTTCGCAGAAGGCCTTCCCATGGTCATCATGGAGGCCCTCGCGCTCGGTCGCCCGGTCATCAGCACGAGAATCGCCGGCATCCCGGAACTGGTGGACCCCGGCAAGAGCGGATGGTTGGTCACCGCAGGGCGGGCGGATCAGGTCGCTGACGCGATCCGAGACCTGATGCTGACTCCTCTTCCCCGACTGGAGGAAATGGCCCGAACCGGCCGACAAGCCGTTCTGGAGCGGCACAACACCGTTCTCGAGGGCGAAAAGCTCGAACGGCTGTTCCTGTCCGTCGTAGGAGAGCGTTAAGAGATGTGCGGCATCGCCGGGGCCATCGGATGGATCAACGAGGACATCGTCGCCGCTGTGCGGCGCATGAATGCCGCCATCGCGCACCGTGGCCCGGATGGTGAAGGCTTCTGGGCCACGCCGACGCCCGGCCCCGGCGCGGCGTTCGCGCACCGGCGTCTCGCGATCATTGACCTCTCACCCGCCGGCCGACAGCCGATGGCGGACCCGGTCTCCGGCAATGTCATCATCTTCAACGGCGAGATCTACAACTACCAGGACATCTCAAGGGAACTCGCATCTCTCGGACACACGCTGAAGTCCTCGAGCGATACCGAAGTGATCCTCGCGGCGTACCGGCAGTGGGGGATTGAGTGCCTGCACAAGCTGCGGGGCATGTTCGCCTTCGTCCTCTACGACGCGGCGAGAAAGCACGCCTTCATCGCACGTGACCGACTCGGCATCAAGCCGTTGTACATCACGGAGATCACGACGCGTGACGGCCAACGAGCGATCCTGTTCGCGTCAGAACTGCGCGCGTTGCTGGCGACAGGACTGACCTCCCGAAGGCTCAATCGTGCCGCCCTCTCCACGTACATGTGGAACGGCTTCGTCGTCGGTACGCAGACGATCATCGATGGCATCCATCTCATCGCCCCGGCAACGCGGGCGATGGTCGATCTGCGTTCGCCGCGAATCAACGCCGAGCGATACTGGACAGTTCCCTCGCCGGCCAACTGTTCCATCCAGAACACCGATCGGGTCCGGGCCGAACTGGACAACGCCGCGAGATTGCACCTGGTCAGCGACGTTCCCGTCGGCGTGTTTCTCTCCGGCGGCATCGACTCGAGCGCCGTCGCCGCTCTCACGGTCAAGGCGATGGGCGGCGAGGCAGGGTCCATCAAGACCTACAACATCGCCTTCGACGAGGATGCATTCGATGAATCCCGCTACGCGCGGCAAGTCGCCGCCTCATTGAAGACCGAGCACGTCGAGTTGAAGCTCACCCGGGACGACTTCGCCCGTGACCTTCCCAATGCTCTCGCCTCCATCGACCAGCCCACGTTCGACGCGATCAACACGTACGCCGTCAGCCGCGTCGTGACCGATCACGGATTGAAGGTCGCGTTGGCGGGCACCGGTGGCGACGAACTCTTCGGTGGGTACAAGTCATTCAAGGAGATTCCCCGACTCCAGCGGTGGGCCCGCCGCACGAGCCTCGTTCCCGAACCGCTGCTCCGCGGGCTTGCGACGCTCATGTGCCGCCTGAAAGTCGGAGCGAATGGACCTGTCCCTCCTCAGACTCGATGGGGGAAGCTCGGCGACGCCCTCGCCACCCGTGGCGACCTGCTGCAGCTTTACCAGATCGCGTATGGCATCTTCTCACAGGAGTTCTATCAACAGCTTTTCGAGCCCGACTTCAACGCGACTTCTCACGGCCTGCCCAATGACCTCGCACGCGAACTCGCGTTGTTGACCCAAGGAGCCCCGGCCCTTTCGGCCATTTCCATATTCGAGATCAGCAACTTCCTGGGCGAACGGCTTCTCCGGGATACCGACGCCGCCAGCATGAAAGTCGCCCTCGAAGCCCGAGTCCCCTTTCTCGACCATGTCCTGGTCGAAGAAGTTTCCAAGCTCGCTCCGGGCGTCCGCTATCAAACTCCCGGCGGCAAACGCCTTCTGCGCGACCTTGCGCTGTCCGGGCTTGACCCCGCGATCTTCGATCGCCCCAAGTCCGGCTTCGTCCTCCCCCTCGAAGTCTGGTGCAAAACGACCCTTCGTGACGAAGTCAATGCGATGTTCAGCGATGAAGCTCTGTGCCGCCAGGTTGGCATCCGCCAGGAAGCCCTTCTCCGCCTCTGGAAGGCGTTCGAGAGCGGCATGCCCGGTCTCTACTGGTCCCGCATCTGGGCCATGTACATCCTGCTCTGGTGGTGCCGCGAGCACAAGGTGAGCCTGTGAACGAAGTCTCACGCCCTCCAGTGCGACGTTACCTCGCCATCCTCTCGCTCGCGGCGATCGTTCGAGTTCTTTGGGCCGTCCTCGTCCCCGTCGCGCCCTTGTCCGACTGCGCGATCTATGACGGCGCCGCTCAACGCCTTGCCCATGGCCAGGCCTACACGATCGACGCCACCTCGACGACACCTTCGGCCCATTGGCCCATAGGCACCGCGGCGATGTATTCCGTGGTCTACCGCGCGTTCGACCCGCAGACCAACGGCTACACGCCAATCGTGGTTCTCAACCTCATCATCTCACTCGCCGTCGTCGCTCTCTCAATGGCCTTGGCGTCGCGATGGTTTGGCGCCCGGGTCGGCACGATCGCAGGCGTGCTGCTTGCCCTGTGGCCGATGCACATCGAGTTCACCACCGTCATCGCCAGCGAACCAGTCTTCACCGCATGCATCCTCGGCGGGCTCCTCGCCTGGCCACACTTTCGCACTCGCGGTGACGGCTCGCGGGAGCACTACGGCCGTCTCGCGCTCGCCGCTCTTCTTTTCGCGCTGGCCACCTACACCCGTCCCACTTCGCTCCTGTTCCCGATCGTCCTCGCCGGAATTGAGGTCCTTCGCACTCGTCGCCTGATTGGTCCAGCGATTCGTGCCTCGATCGCAATGGCCATTCTGCTCCTCGCGTTGTCGCCGTGGACCTACCGCAACTACCGCGTCTTCAACACACTTGTCCTCGTCTCCACTAACGGCGGCACCAACATGTGGATGGGAAACAACCCGGAAACCACTGGCTACTACCAGCAGCCGCCCGCGATGGGACCCAACGAAGCCTTGTGGGACAAGGACCTTGGCACCCAGGCAAAGGCGTACATCCGGAAAGAACCCGCGGCGTTCGTCAAGCGCTCGCTCGTCAAGGCGGTGCGCCTCCATGACCGGGAAACCATCGGAGTGGCCTGGAATCTATCGGGACTCAAGCAGGTGTCGCCGTTCTTTGACTCAGGCCCCGGGACCAAGATTCTCAAGGCAGCCTCGTCCGGCTATTGGTACCTGATGCTCGCGTTCGGCGCGGCCGGCGGAGTGATCCTCGCCCGTCGGGACGGTCCCTGGAAAGCCATCACCCATCCGAGCGTTGTCTTCTTCGCCTACTTTACGGCCGTGCACGCGATCATGGTCATCCAGGACCGATACCACTTTCCCATCACGCCGATGGTCGCGGCCCTCGCTTCGCTTGGAATCGCGACACTCCTGAACCGCCGTACGTCCGCCGATACACCATCCCCATGACGCGTCAAGCTCCCAAGGGCCGCCGCATTCTGCTCGTCGCGCCATGCCGCGACGAAGCGAAGTTCATGCGCCGGACGCTCGACAGTGTCATGGCGCAGACGATTAAGCCGACGCAATGGATCATCATTGATGACGGCAGCACGGATGACACGCCGAAGATCCTCGCCGAATACGCCGCGAAGTTTCCCGCGATCAAGGTCGTCACCCGCAAAGACCGCGGCAAGCGCGCGGTCGGCCCCGGAGTCATCGAAGCTTTCTACGCAGGCCTCGAAGGTGTCAACCTCAACGACTACGACTACGTCTGCAAGCTCGATCTCGATCTTGACCTGCCGCCGCGGTACTTCGAGGTCCTGATCGACCGGATGGAGAAGGACCCCCGCATTGGCACGTGTTCAGGCAAGCCATACTTCCCGCACCCCGAGACCGGCAAGCTCATCAGCGAGGGTTGCGGCGACGAGACCTCCGTAGGCATGACCAAGTGGTATCGCACCGACTGCTTCCAGCAGATCGGTGGCTTCGTCCGGCAAGTCATGTGGGATGGCATCGACAACCACCGCTGCCGAATGCTCGGTTGGCGAGCGGTCTCGTGGGATGAGCCCGAGATCCGATTCACTCACCTTCGACCGATGGGCTCCAGCCAGCAGAGCCTCTGGACCGGCCGCAAGCGCCACGGTTTCGGGCAGTACTTCATGGGCACCGGTCCCGTGTATATGTTCGCCAGCGCCGTTTTCCGCGCCGCACGTCGCCCGTTCTTCGTTGGCGGGGCGGGCATGATGGCAGGCTACATCGGCGCGGCCTGGAAAAAGGTACCCCGCTACGACGATCTCGACTTCCGCAAGTTTCTCCGCAAGTACCAATGGGCGTGCCTCATCAAAGGCAAGAACGCCGCAACCAAAGCACTCGACGATACATGGAATCAACGCGCCAAGCCTTATGCCTGATGCCTATTGCCTGTTGCCCGCTTCTCTCTCAACATGAGCGACCTCCTCAACAAGTTCACTTCCAAGTCGGCCACCGTCGCTGTCGTCGGCCTCGGCTACGTCGGTCTACCCACGGTCCGCGCCTTCCACGATGCCGGCCTTTTTGTCATCGGTTACGACATCGACGACACCAAGATCAAAAGGCTCCGCGCCGGCGAGGCCTATCTCAAACATCTCGGCACCGACTGGATCGCCGCGCTCGCTCAGTCCAAACGCTTCACACCCACATCAACCCCCGCCGACCTCGCCGCGGCCGACGCCGTCATTCTCTGCGTTCCAACACCGTTGGGTGAGCACCATGAACCCGACCTCTCCTTCGTCGAGAAGTCCACGCAGATGGTCGCCGCGACGCTTCGCAAGGACCAACTCATCATCCTGACCTCGACCAGCTATCCCGGAACGACACGCGATGTCTGCAAGCCAATCCTCGACAAGAAAGGCCTGACCTGCGGCCGCGATTACTTCCTCGCGTTCAGCCCCGAACGCGAGGACCCCGGTCGCCCCGGCGTCAACACCAAGTCCATCCCCCGACTCGTCGGCGGCATCGATGAGCCTTCCACGAAGCTCGCCTGTGCTCTCCTCTCCGCCGCGATCGAGAAGGTCATCCCCGTCGAATCTGCTGAAATTGCTGAATCCGCCAAGCTTCTCGAGAACATCTATCGCGCCGTCAACATCGCCCTCGTCAACGAGCTCAAGCCCGTCCTCGGCGCGATGAACATCGACATCTGGAAAGTCATCGCCGCCGCGGCCACCAAACCCTTCGGTTTCCAGCCTTTCTACCCGGGGCCCGGCCTCGGCGGCCACTGCATCCCCATCGACCCCTTCTACCTCACCTGGCGTGCCCGCGAGTTCGGCCACGTCACTCGTTTCATCGAACTCGCCGGCGAAATCAACAGCAAGATGCCGCATCAAGTGGTTGAGGCGGTCACCCACGCGCTCGACGAGTCTGGCCGAACCGTCAAAGGCTCGAGCATCCTGATCATCGGCCTCGCCTACAAACCCGACATTGACGACATCCGCGAATCGCCCGCCGCGGAGATCATCACGCTGCTCGGAACGATGGGCTCGAAGATCAGCTACCACGACCCCCACATCGCGAAGTTCCCGAGAATGCGCAAGTATCAGCACGACTTGGCCTCGACTCCCCTCACTCGGGAATCGATCGCCGCGGCCGACTGCATCGTTATCGTGACCAACCACACCGCGATCGACTACGCTCTTCTCGGCGAGCACGCCCGCCTGATAGTCGATACACGCAACGCGATGGCCCGGGTCGCGAACCCCAAGGCCCGAATCGTCCGCGCCTGAAACTCATGCCCAAGACCGCTCTCATCACGGGAATCACCGGCCAGGACGGGTCCTACCTCGTCGAGCTTCTTCTCGACAAGGGCTACCACATCCACGGCCTTGTCCGCCGAACCTCCCAGTTCAACCGCGAACGCATCGAGCAGTCCCGCGCCCAGGCTTCGGCTCGAGGCCAGACCTTCGATCTTCACTACGGCGACCTCGCCGACGCCAGCAGCATCTCCCGAATCATCGCCAAGGTGAAGCCCGACGAGCTCTACAACCTCGCCGGCCAATCCCACGTCGGCGTTTCCTTTGAGGAGCCCGAGTACACGGCCCTCGTGGACGCTCTCGGCGTCCTCCGCTTGCTGGAGTCGATCAAGCACATTTCACCGACGACGCGCTTCTACCAGGCGTCGTCCTCCGAGCTCTTTGGCTCCACGGGTGGCAAGCCCGCCAACGAGTCCACTCCCTTCCGCCCGCGTTCGCCCTACGCCGCGGCCAAGCAGTACGCCTATTGGACCGTGGTGAACTACCGCGAGTCATACAGCCTCCATGCCAGCAACGGCATCCTGTTTAACCACGAATCCCCCCGCCGCGGCGAGAGCTTCGTCACCCGCAAGATCACCCTTGGCTTCGCCCGCATCCGCGCCGGCCTCGATCAGGTCCTGCGTCTGGGCAATCTCGATTCGCGTCGCGATTGGGGCTACGCCAAGGAGTACGTGGAACTCATGTGGCGGATTCTCCAGCAGGACAAGGCCGACGACTTCATCATTGCCACAGGCGAGTCACACTCCGTCCGCGAGTTTGTCGAACACGCCGCGAAAGCCGCGGGCTTTGAACTTCGCTGGGAAGGCAAGGCGGAGCACGAAGTCGGGCGCGACAGTCAGTCCGGCAAGGTGCTCGTGCAGATCGATCCCCGCTATTACCGCCCGGCTGAGATCGACGCGACCATGGCCGATCCCTCAAAGGCGAAGTCAAAGCTCGGCTGGAATCCCAAGGTCCGCTTCGCCGAACTCGTCAAGCTCATGGTCAAGGCCGACCTCGAACGCCTCGGAGTTCAGTCGAAGTAGTCAACGCTCCGCGTCGCCTTGTGCATGCCAGAAGGACCAGGAAGGTCGACAAGCGTCCGTGACTCAGCAACCCGCCCAACCCGCCGCCACTACGCACGTTGACCTTCGCGGGTTCCGGTTGCTCAGCATCACCGAGCGAGGGCTGGTCGACCTCGTCGTCACGGGTCCCGGCCGTTGGATCATTACCCCAAATCTCGACATTCTCCGCCAAGGGTGCACCAAGCCAGAAATCGCCGAGCTCCTCCGCCGCGCCGACATCCTCGTCGCTGATGGCATGCCGCTGATCTGGGCAAGTCGCCTTCAGCGCACTCCCCTCCCCGAGCGCGTCTCCGGCTCACACATCATCTGGTCCATCCCGGAAGCCGCGGCCAAAGCCGGCAAGTCCATCTTCCTGATGGGCGGCGCCCCCGGCGCGGCCGAGGCATGCGCCGCCGTGCTCAAGGAACGATTCCCCACGCTTCAGGTCACCGGGACTCATTGCCCTCCCTTTGGATTTGAAAAATCCGAATCCGAAATGACCAGCGCCCGCGCCGCGATCGCGGCCAAGCCCGCCGACATCGTGTTCGTCGCCCTGAGCTTCCCAAAGGGAGAGCGCCTGATCGAGAAGATTCGTGATGTAGCGCCTGGTTCCTGGTGGATCGGCGTCGGCGTTTCATTCAGCTTTGTCGCGGGCGAGATCAAGAAGGCGCCGCCCTGGATGCAACGACTTGGCCTGGAGTGGCTCCATCGACTCGTCCAGGAACCCAGACGGCTGGCGCGTCGTTACCTCATCGATGGCTTACCATTTGCCGCTCGGCTTCTGATTGGGTCGGCCTTGCGCGGGCTCCGAAGCCGAGTCGACCGGGTCTGAGAACCCGTCAAGCCCCGCACCTTCGGCGCAACCCCTCCCGCCGCCGGTTGATGCGTGCCAGCCCCGGCGAACACCCTGCTACGATCTCCGATAAGAGTTCCGCAGGGCCGCGGCTGGGTTTGCGGGGTGGGGGGAAGGACCCTCCGTTGACGGCGGAGCCGGGTTTTGTCCGGCAAGACGGGGTGGAGGATGACCGCAGGGTTGAACGGACATCATTCACAGAGAAATGGACGCATCGCGTCCCCGTCGCCGCGCACGCATCTCAAGGCCGTCGTGCTGCTCGCCGGTAGCGTCCGTCCGAGCGATCTCAGCCTGGCGATCGATCGCTCCTTGCTCGATCTGCCTGTCGAACCTGGTCAGTCCGTGCTCTCCCAATGGCAAACCCAGGCCGCTTCTCTCGCCGAGTCACTTTCGGTCGACCGGCTCCCCGTGCGAATCGTGATCGACAGGACCGCGAGAGCACCAGTCGCTCCGCCGCCGGATCCGCGAATCAGCCTTACGGTCGAGCGCGACGCGCGCGAGTTTCGGGGCACGGGGGGCCTGCTGAGGGACTTGGCCATCTCCTATGCCGCCGACGATCTCCTGCTTGTCGCCAACGCGGGGCAGGTTCTCGTCGAGCCCCTCCCCTCGCTCGCCGCCAACCTGTTCAGCGCCGGGGGAAGCGTCTCCTTTCTGGGCCACCGCGATGGAACCCCTTGCGGCCTGTTCCTGGTTCGGTGCGATGTGCTGGCTTCGATCCGCGATGTCGGGTTCCTCGACTTCAAGGAACAGGTTTTGCCCAAGCTCGGCGCCGCAGGTCACCAGGTTCAGCCCGTGATTCGCGACGCGGCCACGGCTCTGCCAATCCGTTCTCTCGACGGTTACCTCTCCGCGCTTCGCGCCGTTGCACGGCTCAGGGCGGGCCTTGCTCGCGACATGGACCCCTACGGCGAAGACTGGTCCCCGACATTCGCGATCATCGAGCCGGAGGCGCAGGTCGACCGCTCATCGACCATCCACGATTCGGTGGTTCTCAACGGCGCCAAGGTCGAGCGTGGAGCCGTTGTGGTCCGTTCCGTGCTCGGCCCGACCGCCGTCGTCCATGCCGGTGACACCGTCGCTGATGCTGCCCTCGGGATCTCCCGCGATGCCGCGATGGAGCAACGGGAGGCCGTTCGATGAGCCTCCGTCGCCTCATCAACGTCGGGTGGACGCCGTGGCACGTGTTCGGCGCCATCGCCATGTCGCTTGTCGGCGTCATCGCGACCTGGCCGTCCTGGCTCGACATTTTCACTCTCGCCGCCCGCGATGAAGAGGCCAGCCACATCTTCCTCGTTCCCATCGTCGCCGTGTGGATGGCGTGGGTCCGCCAGGCTCGCATTCGCTATTGCGCTCCGCGCGGCCAGTTTGTCGGGCCGATCATCGTCGCTCTCGGATGGGCGCTCTACGCGTACGGGTACAACCGGGGGATCCAGTCCGCCTGGCACGCCGGCGCCGTCACGGTCGTCCTCGGATGTGCTCTTTCCGTGCTCGGGAAGAACGTGCTCATCCGCTTTCTCCCCGCGTTCGCCGTTCTCGCGTTCCTGATCCCCGTCCCCGGATCCATCCGACAGCAGATCAGCAATCCCCTGCAGACCGCCACCGCCGCAGGCACCCAGGCAATGCTCGAAACCCTTGGGGTCGCCGTGGAACGATCCGGAAACGTGCTGTCGATCAACCACGTCGCCGTCGCCGTCGCGGAGGCCTGCAACGGCCTGCGGATGGTCTTCGCCCTGATCCTCGTGTCCTACGCCTTCGCGTTCAGCCTGCCGCTCCGCGTCTCCGTCCGCATCATCGTGCTCCTCGCCAGCCCCCTTGCGGCCATTGGTTGCAATATCGCTCGGCTCATGCCCACGGTCTGGCTCTACGGCTATGCCAGCGATACCGTCGCCGACCTGTTTCACGACATCAGCGGATGGCTGATGCTTCCCATCGCGTTCCTTCTGCTTCTCGGAATTGTTCGCACGCTTCGCTGGGCCCTGATCCCGGTCGCCAAGTTCAACCTCGCGTACCACTGAAAGGTCGACCCTGTCCCCGCGTTTCCTCAAACTCCTGCCCGCGCTCGTGTCGTTCTTCCTGGCGACCGCGATGTTCATCCAGATGCAGGCCTGGGCCGTCACCGACAACCCCACGGCGTTCCACGAGTCCATTCGCACGCTCGTCAGTTCCATTCCCGTCCGCTTCGGCGAGTGGGAAGGCACAGAAATCAAGGTCCCCCAGCCCGCCGCGCGGCTTCTCCGCCCCAACGCCCTCTTTGCCCGCCGCTATGACAACACCCGAACCCTCCGGTCCGCAAACCTCGTCCTTGTCCATTGCACCGATTGCCGCGACATGAGCGGCCATTATCCGCCCAACTGCTACCCCGCCAGCGGCTGGACCCCCGATGGTTCCAGCCGTGACGTCGAACTCACGGTCGGCCCGCGGCGTATTCCCGCGGTCGTGTACGAGTACAAGCGGACGGAAATGGGCGTTGCCCGCCAGAGCATCGTGTACAACTTCTTCATCCTGCCTTCGGGATTCGCCACAGACATGGCGCACGTGCAGTCGGCGAGCGGCGACCGCCGCTCCCGCCCTTACGGAGCGGCCCAGGTCCAGGTCATCCTCGATGGAGGAACACCCGAGTTCAACCAGATGCAGATCGTCACCGAACTTCTTGAGCCCCTGGGACCCATCCTCGATACCCTGCAGGTCCGCAAGAACCAGGAAGGCCACCCGTGAGTCGCCCTCGCACCAACACCAACGGGACCGCGATCACGGAGTTTGACCCCTTCGCGCCCCAAAGCTCCCAGGCCAGCCAGCCCGACGAGTCACCGGCGCAACTGCTTCTGAAGCTCCACCGCCTGCTTCGTGGCCGCTACGTGCTCGCCATTTCCCTGGCCGCCGTCGGCTCGATCGTCGGCGCCGTCGGCGGCTACTTTGCCACCGCACCCAAGTGGCAGAGCAACGGCGCGATCCGAATCGAGCCCATCAAGCAGATCGTTCTCGAGAACACTCCCGAGCGCGAAATCGCCTACTTCGACAGCTACGTTCAAGAGCAGATCATCTCGATCGAGGAGCAGAAGACCCTCGACCGGGCCATGTCCAGCGCGGAATGGCAGAAGTTCGGGCGCGGCACCGACATGCGGGCCAAGCAGAAGTTCCGTGACTCGCTCAACGTCTTTGTCGACCGCAACAGCCGCAAGTGGATCAAGGTCCGGTTTGTCGACAATGAAAAAGACGCCGCGCAGGTCGGCGTGCAGCAGATCATCGACTCGTACCGCGAGATCTTCGGCCCGCGCCTGGTGCTCTCCAACAACCAGGTAATTGCGACTCTGCGCCGCGAAAAAGAAAAGAACGAGGAAGAAATCAGAACGCTCGACGGCAAGCTCAAGGCGATCGGCGAGAAGTTCCTGACGACCGAACTCGCGCCCCTGCACAAGGAAGCCCTCGACAAGTTCTCGAAGGCCGAAGAAGAGTTCAACACCCTCGACCGCCACATTGGCCAGGTTGAGGCGGCGGCAAAGGTTCAGCCTGTACCGGTCCCGGATAAACCCGTCACGGAACAGCCTGGCGTACTGGACTGGAAGGAAGGCGCCCGGGAAATCGCCAAGGTGGACCGGGGAATGTCAGACCTGGTTCAGCAGCGCGACGCCGCCCGCACCGACCAGCTCCGCCTCCAGAAGTCCTACGCGCCCGACAGCCCCCCCATGTTGCGGGTCAACGATCGCGTCAGCGCTCTGGATCAGCAGATCGAAGAGCGGTACCACGAGTGGATGCACGCCCACAACAACAAACTTCCCGCCGCCGGGATTGGTGACGGTCCCGTTCTCCTCACCTCAGAACCCATCGAAGTCCTCAAAGCCAAGCGAGACTACGCCCGCAACGTCATGAATCAGTTGCGGGAGCAGGCGGTCGCCATCAGCAACGCCCGCCGCGATGTGGACACCATCGAAGCAGAGAAGACGACCAAGCGGAAGGACCTGATCAAGGTTGAAGACCGCCTCAACCTTCTGAATCTCGAAAACTCAAACCAGACGTCGTCCACCGCCATCGGCCGCGTCGAAATCATCAGCGAAGGCGAAGAAGCCACCCTCTACTCCGACACCCGCAAGAAGCTCGCGGCGCTCGGCTTCCTTCTCGGCGGTTCCTTCCCCGTCTTCGGCGTCATGCTTCTCGGTGCGATGGACCGCCGTTACCGCTATTCCGACGACACTCAGGCGGGAGCCTCGCGTGTGCCCCTGCTCGGCATCCTCCCCTTCCTCCCCGACCTCGCCAGCGACCCCGAGCAGGCCGGCATCGCCGCCCACTGCGTCCACCAGATCCGCACGCTCCTCCAGATCGGTGGCGTCGAGCACGACCGCAAGGTCTTCGCCGTCACCAGCGCCACCTCCGGCGACGGCAAAACAAGCCTGTGCCTGTCTCTGGGCCTCTCCTTCGCCGCTTCTGGCTCCAACACCCTCCTCATCGACTTTGACATGATCGGCGGCGGCCTTACCGCCAACATGGGCGCCCGAAGCGACGTCGGCGTGCTCGCCGCCATCGACGACGGCCAGCTCGAAGGCCACGTACGACCCACCGCCTTCCCCCGCCTCTCACTCATCCCCGCCGGCCGCGACGATGCGCAGGAAATCAGCCGTCTCTCGCCCAAACTCGTGCGTCGCCTGATCGACCAGGCCCGCAAGGATTACGACGTCATCGTCATCGACACCGGCCCCATCCTCGGCAGTATCGAGGCCACGCTCGTCTGCGGGATCGCCGACGGAGTCGTTCTCGCTCTCGGGCGCGGCCAGCAGCGCTCGATGGCCAACCGTGCCATTGAGACTCTCCGCAGCGTCGGCGCCCACATCATGGGCGTCGTCTTCAACCGCGCCCAGGCAAACGACTTCAAGCGGACGGTCAGCCAGTCCGTCCGGTCTATTCCGATGCACGACTCGGGTTCCAGCCCCAACCTCAAAGCACTCCCCGCCCTCGGACCGATGGCAAGAACAGTGGCCTCCCACATCCGCTCCGACGGATAACCGGCCAAACGTATGACCGCCTCGCTCACCAGTTCCCCCTTGAGCCGTCCCGAGCCGCTGCGCCCGGCCCATGCCGCCGCGCCCGCTCACACGATCTGGGGCCTCGACCCCATGCAGCTCCATACGCGGTTCTGGGCCTCGCGTGGCATCCAGGTCGTGCGCCAGGGCGAGCCCTCCGAGATCGTCCCGCACGCCGAGCTGTTCCTCCTCGCCGACCCTCGCACCATGGCGATCTTCCGCCTCGTCACCATCGTCGAGCAGATTTCCTGGCTCAACGCCGACCTCATGTTCGTCCGGCTGACCGATTCCCGATCCCGCGGCTACCGCGAGTTCATTGTCACCGACGAAGACGATCGTTTCATCCGCTTCACCCGCGACTACGGCGGCTCCGACACGCGTCTCGCCCGAATCGCCCTCACACCCGACCGGGACATCGCCCAGATCTGGCAGGCGGCCAAGGACCCACGCGGCGGCTGGCAGCGCCTCCGCTACGCGATCCGCCAGAAAGACCGGTGGACCATGTCCGCGCGGGGCCGGGTGTACGACAAGCAATCGGACGTCGAGGTCGCCGCGTTTGTTCGCGACCTTGTCACCGCGTGGCGCCGACCAGACTCGACCATCCACAACATCCGCGAGGTGTCTCCCCGCGTATGGGCCCCCGAGGGTGTCACGCCCGAACCCTCCGTTCGCTTCACCGGCCCCGTCTGGATCGGCTCGGGCCGTGCTCTTCCCCCCGCCGCCTCGGCGGTCGGTCCTGCCGTGCTGTGGGACTCTCCCGAGGCCCGTCCCGTCCCGGAAGAGATCCGCTGGCTGGATCTTGAACCGACCGACGCCCCAACTTTCGGCAGCGTCAAAGCCCGCAAGTCCAATCTGTTGGCCGACCTTTCCAAACGCGCGTTCGACCTTGCCTTCTGCCTCCTCGCCCTCGCGTTTACCCTTCCGTTCTACCCCTTCCTCATGCTCGCGATCTACCTCGAAAACCCCGGCCCGATCTTCTTCATCCACCGTCGCGAGTCCCGAGGCGGGCGAGAGTTCGGCTGCATCAAGTTCCGCTCCATGCGGACCGACGCCGAGGAAATCAAGAAAAAGCTCCTCGCCGAGAACAAGAACCTCGCCGACGGCCCGCAGTTCTTCATGGACAACGATCCTCGCCTGACCAAGATGGGCGCGATCATGCGCAAGTGCCAGATCGATGAACTGCCGCAGTTCCTCAACGTGCTCATGGGCCACATGTCCGTCGTGGGTCCCCGGCCCAGCCCCCGGTCCGAGAACCAGTGCTGCCCGCCCTGGCGCGAAGCCCGCCTGAGCGTCCTTCCCGGCGTCACCGGCCTGTGGCAGATCAAGCGAACCCGCGCCAAAGGCGCCGACTTCCAGGAGTGGATCAAGTACGACATCCAATATGTGGAGCAGGCCAACTTTTGGCTCGATCTCTACATCATCTGGAAGACGGTCCACCTGGCGGTGCGAGGAATCCTGCGCTCATGAGGTTGAAGCCAAAGACGGTCCGCAGACTGCTGCTCGTGGCCGTCGTGGCCGTGGTCGTGCTCGGAGCGGCCTTCTCTCTCTTTGTAGTCCGCCGCTGGCAGACCAACCGCCGAACCGACGCCCATCGGCGCGAAGGGCTCGCCGCTTTCGCCCAGGGGCGCTACCGCAAGACGATCGAGGAACTCGGCCGATACGTGCAGCGTGGCCGAACCGGCGACGCCGAAGTCTGGCTCGCCCTTGCCAAGGCAGGCCAGGCCCTCGATGAGCCCGACTACGCACACTTGCGAAGCGCCGTCCGCTCCTACGTGCAATACCTCACCCTCCGCCCGGACGATTCCGCGGCTCGCCTCGCGCTCCTGAAGCTCTGTAACCAGGCCGGGTCCTACGTGGAAGCCCGCGATGAGGCCGAGCGCCTGCGGCCCGCGAAACTCGCCTCCGCCGGGCCCGAGCACATCGAAGTTCTACGCGAGGAAGCGATCGCCCTTACGGCCGCCAAGCTGTACGCCGCACGCCTCGACTCCGTGGTCGACCGGCTCCTGGAACTCGCTCCGCTCGATCTCCAGGGACACCTCATCCGGCTCGAGAGCTGGGGCAAGACCGAACGCAGAAACGACGCCCGCCGTGGAGCCCAAGCGCTCGCCGCTTCGCACCCCGACAGTCCAGTCGCTCAGTTGATTCTGGCCGCGTCCTATCTCGTTGAGCCCACACCCGACGACATCCGCATCGCCCGAGTCAAGCTCGCGCAGGCCGTCGGCCTCGACCCTCGTTCCGCGTCGGTAGAACGCGATGTGGTGTTCCCGACCGCTGACTTCGTGTCTCGTGCAGTGGACCTTCTCGACCGCGTTCAGGCGTTCGATCTCTCCTTCGGAGTTCTGCGCCAATGGCGTTCGCAGAATCCCAATGCCCCTGCAGACCGTCTCGAACTCGGGCTCTTGAGAACGCTGGCCCGACGCCTCTGGCAGCAGGCCGACCGGACCGCCCTCGCTTCCCTCGTTGAGTCGTCGCACGCCGACCACGCTGATTCAGAGGTGCTCGCCTTCCAGGCCATGGCCTTCTTTCAATCCAATGATCCAAACCTGCGTCAGCGCGCGGAGGCCATCGCCCGTCTTCTGGAAACCCGCAAAGACGATTACCGCGCCACGGCGTGGGCCCAGGCACTTCCCATCGCAGACCCGGCACGCGTTTCCGATCCGAAGGTCAACGTTGAGACCCTGAAGGCGATCATCAAGGCGACCAACAGGTCCGAACCTGTCTTCCTGGTCATGCTCGGTGAGTCTTACGCAGCTCTCTCGCGGCTTGACGATGCCCGCCAGTCCTGGAAAGCCGCTTCCGAGTCCCCGGTGTGCGTCAGCTGGTGGTACCCCTGCGCCCGGCGGGCGGAGACCCACCTCAACGAGGGGCACGCCCAGGAAGCGGTCGAGGCGGCGACCCAGGCGCTGCTGATCGCGCCGGAAAGCCCGACGGTCAACGCGCTGTGGTTCGAGTCACAGGCCTCTCTCGTCCAGCAAGGAAGCCCCGGCGGACCGAGCCCCGCCAATGTACTCTCCACGCTCGAACGGGTGATCGCCCAGGTTGAACGGGCCGGGCCCGGGCCCGAAATGCGTGCTGTCTGGGAGCGCCTTCTCCCCGTCCACATCCTCTTCCTGGCCAGGACCGAGCAAGCACCCCGGGCCCTCGCTGTTGCTCGGGCCGCGCTCGCCGCCGATACACCTCTCGCGGAGCACACCCTCCAGAGACTGGCCTCAGTCAGCGCTTCGGAACGCCTCGGCATCGAGAAAGAATGTCTCGACCGCGCCGCCGCCATGAACGAATCTTCTCCGGGCGTTGCCCTCGCTCGAGCGATGGAACTGGCACGCCTGGGCCGGGTCGTCGAAGGCCTCGCGGTGGTACGGGCCGCCGCCGCCGCCGCGGACAACGCGCGTTCTCGCCTCGCGGTCGCCCAGTATCTCGACCAGACCGGCCACGCCGACGCGCTGCCGACGTGGATCGCCCTCGGCGATCGGTTCGTCGAGGAGATCGCCGTCCAGCGAGCCTGCCTCTGGTCCAGCGCGGCGATCGCCGACGCCGAGTTCATCGAACGCACCATCGCCCGTTACCAGAAACTCGCCGCCCTTGATCGGACCGCGGCCGAAGACGCGGTCGTCCGAACCGCCCGAGCAAGGGTCCTGCTCCGCTCGGCCGGCGGATCGCCCACCCCCAAGGACCGCGACACCGCGATCGCGATGCTCTCGCAGGTCGTCACCACCAACCCCAAGCTCGTCGAACCCAAGCTCTTTCTTGCACGCGCGCTCCTCATGTCCGACGCCAAGCGCGGCATTCGCGCTGACGAAGCCCGGGCCGTGATTCAACTGGTCGACGCGTTGGCGCTGGCGCCGCGGTCCGGCCCCATCGCCCTCGAACTCGCATCCCTGTACCAGCGCACTCGCGACTTTACCCGCTCCCGGGACCTGCTCACCCGCGTTGCCTCAGACGCGACCGCCGATCCCTCCGCACGCCACGCCGCCGCACGAATGCTGCTCGGCCAGGGACCCGAAGCCTCCGCCGTGGCTCTTCGAGCCCTTGAAGAGATCGATGCGCAGGGGCCGGCCTCCAGCGCCTCCTCGCCGGTGTCCCTGCTGGTTGATCTCGCCGAGGCATACGTGCAGCAGCGGCAGGACGACAACGCCGGCAAGGTCTTCCAACGGATCATCAACGACCCCTCTGTCGATGCGGACCGGCTCTTCCTCGCGGCCCGTTTCCACCAGCGCCGCGGCAATCCATCAGGCGTTCAGGCCGTGATGGATCGCCTGGAAAAGACAGGAGTTGCCGGCGCCGAGTCCGCAATGCTCGCGAGACTCGCGGACGACCGCAACGACATCCCGACGGCCAACAAACACTTTGAGGAGGCCGTGACCGCCAACCCCGCGGCCGATGAGTACTGGCGAGCCTACATCACTTCGCTTCTCGCCCGCGGCAACGCCCCCTCCGCCATGGACGTCGCTCAGCGCGCTATCAAGGCTGCCCCCGCGAGCGCGGCGCTGAAAGTTCTCCTTGAGCAAGCCCGCCTTGCCGCCACCTCCGATGGATCGCTCGATTTTGCTCCCATGATCGCTGCGATGGCCGACGACCCGGCCATGGCCGGCGCTTCCGACGTGCTCAAGGCGCTGGAAGAGGCTCGCCAACGGGGAGACCTCGACCGGCCCGATCGGGTGCTGGTACTTGCCGAACAGTTTCCCGGCGTCGCCCCGCTTCAGATGTACCTCGCCCAGCGCCTCGCAAACCGGGACCCCGAGAAGGCCGCCGTGCTCATCGGCCGCGCCAGGTCCGCGGCGCCGTCCGACGCACGCCTGGCCCGCGCCGCGGCGGAGTTGTTCCTGAACATGGGCCGCTGGACAGACCTGATCGCCGCCGCCACGGTGTGGCGAGACACGGATACTTCCGCCGAACCGGACGTGGCCATCGCGCAGGCACGCCTGAATCTGCACGACTATCGAGGCGGCCTCGCCGTTCTCGAACCCTGGGTCAAGAAAGCCGTCGCGGATCCTGAAGCTCCCACGTCACTGGGGGTGCTCAACATCCAGACGCGCCTCCTGATCGCCTCCGGACAAGAGGCCCGCGCACGCGAGTTGCTCGCCCCGTTGACGGCGTCCTCCGGAAACGTCCGGGCCGCCATTTGGCTGCGTGCCGCGGCGGAAGTCGTTCCGGATCTTTCCACCGCTCGATCCTGGATCGAACAAGTCCGCCCACTCCTGCCGCCCGACTCCGCCGATCAGCAACTCGCCGCGGCCGGTGCCCTCTCCGTGCTCGCGTCGCGGTTTCCCTCCGAGTCCGCCGGGTTGCTTTCCGAAGCCAAGTCCACGTTGCAAAGCCTGACCCAGCGACCTGACACGGCGACCGCCTCCGTTTGGGAAGCGCTGGGAGTCGTGAGTCACCGGTTGAACGATCTCCCCGCCGCGAGGTCCGCGTACGAAAAAGCCAACGCGCTCGACAATCGTCGCCCCATTTCATTGAACAATCTTGCTTCACTCCTGTCTGAGCGCGAGGGCGACCTCGACACCGCCCTCGGGCTCGCTCAACGGGCGGTTGACGTCGCGGGTGATGAAGCCTCTCTTTCCACACTCGGCTCCATCCAGCACGCGATCGGCCTGCGGCAGCGCAAGGCCGGAACCGGCGGCGACAGCGCCTTCCGCCAGGCGGCCCGGACCTATGAACGCATTGCCCTGATGAAGGGCTCTGACGCCAAGGCCTGGTCGATGGCGGCTGATTCCGCGGCCGATGCCGGCGACTTTGCCGCCGCCGCCGCGGCGTGGGAACGCGTGACTGAACTGCCAGGACTCTCACCGGTCGGTCAGGCCGCCGCGAAGAACAACCTGGCGGCAAGTTTGCTTCGCCAGAACACCGATCGCGACGGAATCGAGCGGGCCAGGCGCCTGAGCGCTGAGGCCATCACAATCGCTCCGGAACCGTCGTATTACGACACGCTCGGATGGGCCGAGTTGCAGGCCGGCAAGCGAGATAGGGCGATAGACGCGTTCCGCAAGGCGCTGGGCACCGATACGCCCGCCGAATCCCCCGTCCGATCTGCGGTCATCGGCCTCGCAACGGCCTTGGCCACCGGCGCGGCGTCTGAGCGCCGCGAAGCCGCCGACCTGGCCGCGGCGATCGATCCCTCGACGCTTGAGCCGTACCTGATCGAAAAACTTCAAAAGGTCCGTTCGCTGGTGCAGGCGGACAAGCCCTGATCGTTCGCCCGCCGGGGTAGACTCCCGCCGAGCATGGACACGCCCTCGGCACAACCGCCACCAGAACACACTCCCGCACGCACAGGGTCGCTCCCGCGCTCGGCGACGGGACTTCCCGCAATCGTAAAGTCGGCACAAGTGGCTTTGGGCGGGATGGGCGTACGACGTTCGCTGGCGACCCTGTTGAAGGTGAATCAGAAGGAAGGATTCGATTGCCCGAGCTGCGCGTGGCCAGATCCTGACGACCGTGCCGCGGCGGAGTTCTGCGAGAACGGGGCCAAGGCCGTAGCATCGGAAGCCACGCGAACCCGGGCGACTCCCGAGTTCTTTGCCCGGCACACGGTCCACGAGTTGGCGGCGCAGTCTGATGTGTGGCTCGACCGCGCAGGGCGGCTGACGCATCCGATGCTGCTCGATCGCCAGGGTGGACACTACCGGGCCCTCACCTGGGATCAGGCCTTCGCGATCATCGCGGAAGAACTTGGGTCGCTGTCGGGCCCCGACGCGGCCACGTTCTACACATCCGGACGAACCAGCAACGAAGCAGCGTTCCTGTATCAGCTCTTCGTGCGGATGTTCGGAACCAACAACCTGCCCGACTGCTCGAACATGTGCCACGAATCGAGCGGGTACGCGATGTCGAGAGTGATCGGCGTCGGCAAGGGCACCGTGCGGCTCGAGGACTTCGACCTCGCCGACTCCATCTGGATCATCGGGCAGAACCCCGGAACCAACCACCCGCGGATGCTGAGCGCGCTGCAATCGGCCTCGCGGCGGGGATGTGCGATTGTCAGCGTCAATCCACTCAAGGAACCCGGCCTGGTACGGTTCAAGCACCCGCAGGAGCTGTCGGGGCTGATCGGTTCAGGAACACCGATCGCCAGCCTGTTCGTTCCGGTGCGAGTCGGCGGCGATGTGGCGTTTCTCAAAGGTGTGATGAAGCGGATGCTGGAGGAGGATGTGCATCACGCGCACACGCTTCTCGCGCACGAGTTCATCGCGCTGCGGACCGAAGGGTTTCAAGAGTTCGCCAGGGACATCCTCGACGAGAGTTGGGACTCGATCATCGATGGCGCTGGTGTGCCGCGGAACGTGATCGATGACGCGGCACGGGTGGCCTTGAACTCGCGGCGGATGATCTGTTGCTGGGCGATGGGGATTACGCAGCACGAGAACGCGGTCGGGAACATCCAGAGCATTGTGAACCTGCTGCTGCTCGGTGGGCACATGGGTCGGCCCGGAGCCGGACCGTGCCCGGTGCGTGGACATTCGAATGTCCAGGGCGATCGAACGATGGGCATCTGCGAGCGGATGCCGGAGTGGTTTCTGGCAAACCTGGGGAAGGAGTTCGGATTCAACCCGCCGCGGCGTGATGGGCTGGATGTGGTCGATTCGATCAGGGCGATGCACGAGGGCCGTGTGCGTGTGTTTGTGGGAATGGGTGGGAACTTCCTGAGTGCGACGCCGGATACGGAGTTCACGGCGGCGGCGCTGCGGAAGTGCCGGCTGACCGTGCAGGTGTCAACGAAGTTGAACCGGTCGCACCTGGTGACGGGTGAGCGGGCGCTGATCCTGCCGACGCTGGGGAGAACAGAGAAGGATGTGGCGAGCGGTGGTGAGCAGTTCGTGACGGTTGAGGACTCGATGAGTCACGTGCACGCCTCGCGAGGGGTGCTTGAGCCGGCGAGTGTGGAACTTCGAAGTGAAGTGGCGATCGTGTGCGGGATGGCGAGAGCGGTCCTCGGGCCTGGCGGGGTGGACTGGGAACGGATGAGCGCTGACTACGGCGTGATTCGGCATCACATTGCGAAGGTGGTTCCAGGCTTCACAGACTTCAATGCGAGAGCGGCGGCGGGGTTCTATCTCCCGAGCCCGGTTCGCGAGGGACGATTTGAGACGGATACAGGGAAGGCGAAGTTCACGGTGCATCCGATTCCGTCGAAGCGGGCAAGGGCTGGGGAACTGGTGTTGACGACGATCCGGTCGCATGATCAGTTCAACACGACGATCTATGGACTGGATGACCGGTACCGGGGTGTGCGGGGTGGGCGGCGTGTGTTGTTCATGAACGCTTCGGATATGGAAGAGCGGGGGCTGGCGGCGGGCGATTCGGTGGATATCACGAGCCGCGCTGCGAGTGGGGAGCGGGTGGGGCGGGGGTTTCAGGTGGTGGAGTATGAAATTCCGCGTGGGTGCATCGCGGCGTACTTCCCGGAGGCCAATGTGCTTGTTCCGGTGGAGCACGTGTCGGCGGGAAGCAATCAGCCGGCGAGCAAGGCGGTGGTGGTGACGGTGGCCAGGTCAGTCGTTTGAGAAAGCGGCGTCCTGGCCAAACTTCCTGGCGAGGGCTTTGAGGTATTGCTTGAGATACATGTCTTCGCCGAACATGGCCATGACGGCGCGGGGGATGGTGTAGTCGATCTTGCCGCGTTCGGTGATCCGGACTTTAACGGCGGCGGGCCTGGCGGGGTCCTTGGACGGAACGGGGATCAGCAGGAACTCCCATGAGCCGGAGAAGGGGCCTTTGAGGTCGGTGATCTGGCGGACGAGGCGGCGTGGGGGTTCAAAGACGGTCTCTTCGAGAGAGAAGGCGTTGCGGCCCATGGTCTGCTTCCAGACGGTGTGGCCGTTGCGGTCGGGGAGGCGTTCGACTTTCTTGAGACCCTTGAACCACTCGGGCTGGCGGGCCGCGTCGGCGATGGTGTCCCAGACGTCCTCTGCGGTGTTGCTGAGCTGGATGACGGCGAAGGAGGTGTGCTCGGCGGGGAGGGACTTGCCCTTGAGATGGAGGAAGAGGGCGACAAGGCCGAGCATGGCGAGGATGGGGAGGGTGATCCAGAGGAGAATCATGAGGAGAGTGTATCGGGGGTGAAAATGAAGATGCTCAAGATGAGAGAGATGGTTTTGAGCATCTTGAATCAGGCGAACAGAAGGACGCACTTCTGCGCACACGCGCGACGAACCGGCGAGGAAATGCGGGCATCTCAGACTGCAATGTTCGTGCTGAAACCAAGGGGTCAGCCGGCGGATGTGGGAGTGGGCAACCTCTTTTGTGCGCACACGGGCGGACGTGATTTCGAGGGGGTGCGTGGGTGGAAGAGCTGGCGGGTGAAGATGCTCAAACCGGATAGGACGGTCCTCGGTCCTTGCTGCTGCGTCGATCATCCTGCCCAATGTGAAGCGGTGTATGCTCGCGGCACGTGAAGTCAGTATTGGATGCACCTGAGGTTGGCGTGGGGCTCGGACGCGGCCGTGCGCTACCCCGGTCGGTATGGGTGGGCGGGGTGTTCCTGGCGGTGATGTTACTGGCGTGCGTGGGGACGCTGCCCTGGACGCTCGGCGGTGGGGATTCGCCTCGGTACAAGGCGGGGAGTGTCCGGGAGAATCTGCTGCCGCCGTGGTGGTGGGGGGCGAGGGATGAGGTTGAGAGGCAGAGGCTGAACTCGCTGGTCGAGCCGCGGGCGCTGGCGGAGATCGCCGGGCGACGTGGGGTAAGCGTTGACGAGCTGGTGAAGGAGACGGGGCCCGGCGCGGTCGAGTTGCGCGGGCACTGGCCGACACACTCAAGAAGATGGACATTTCTGATCGGGACTGATGCGCTCGGGCGAAGCCTGATGGTGCGGTGCTTGACCGGTGGCGGGATTTCGCTGTGCATCGGGATCGCCGCGGCGATGCTGTCGGTGGTGATCGGGACGCTGTACGGGGCGGTGGCGGGGTATGCGGGGGGACTGGTGGATGGTGTGATGATGCGGATCGTGGACATTCTGTATGGCTTGCCGTACGTGCTGCTGGTGGTGCTGCTGGCGGTGGCGGTGGATGCGGGGGTGGAGAACTGGGTAGAGGCGCGGGTGAAGGCGGGAGGGGCGGGGGCGATCAGCGCGGGGATGCGGGGGTGGATTGATGTCGGGGTGCTGCTGGTGGCGATCGGGGGCGTGAGCTGGCTGACGATGGCGCGGGTGGTGCGTGGGCAGGTGCTGAGCCTGAAGTCGCAGCCGTTCATGGAGGCTGCGCGGGCGATGGGGGCGGGGTGGTTGGGACAGTTTCGGAGGCACCTGTTGCCAAACCTGGTGGGGCCGGTGATCGTGTACGCGACGTTGACGGTTCCGCAGGCGATCCTGCAGGAGTCGTTTCTGAGCTTTCTTGGAATCGGGGTGAAGCCACCGCTGCCCAGTTGGGGTAACCTTGCGGCGGAAGGGCTGTCGGAACTGAACCCGGTGCGGTCCAACTGGTGGCTGCTGGTGTTTCCGTGCGTGCTGCTGGGCATGACGCTGCTGGCGTTGAATGTGCTTGGGGAGGGGCTGAGAGAGTGGCTGGATCCGAAGCGGCGGGCTCGGTAACGGAGTAGCGGTCGGGGTGTGATGGGCTGGAGTGAATCATGCAGAGCAAGTTCGGACTCAAAGACTTCATCCTGATGCTGATGGTGCTGGCTGTCGGGGTGAGCGTGTGGATGGGGATGGTGCAGAAAGACCTTCAGGGGGTGAAGATCCGCGACATCTCGTCCAAACTGGATGATCTGTCGCGGCAGGTTGGCAGCGGGAAGAGCCAGGGGGATGTCGGGGTACAGCTTGCGGCGGTGCAGAAGCAGCTTGAGGAACTCAAGGGGCAGCTTGATCGGGGCGTGGTGGCGGTGAGGGACCCCGGGGCGGTCAAGCCTTCGGCTCAGGGCAATAGCGCGGCGGGCGGATCGAGAGATGAATCGTGGGGACGACCGGGAGTGCCGATCGAGTGGCAGCCGAAGCGGGACTTTGCGACGGACCCCCGGACCGTGCCCGGGTTCAGGGAAGGTGGGGAGTTCACGGAGATCTACGAGGCCCAGCTTCCGAAACTGACGCCGTTCATCCAGACGGATGTGTACGGCCGGCGGATCGTTGATGCCGTGTGCGAATCGCTCGGGACGTACGACCCCAAGACGCTGGAACTTCGCGGCGTGCTGGCGGATGCGTGGCAGATGGACCCGGCCGGGTTGTGGCTGCGGGTGCATATCCGGCCGGAGGCGAGATTCAGCGATGGGGAGCCGGTGACGGCGGAGGATGTCCGCTGGACGTTTCACGACTACGTGATGAACGCGCAGATCGATGCGGCGAGGGACCGGTCCACGCTGGCGGACTCGATCGACAAGGTGGTCCCGCTCTCGGATCACGTGGTGGAGTTTACGTTCAAGGAAGCCATCTTCCTGAATCTCGACAACGCGTTGACGCTGTTTGTGCTTCCCAAACACTTCTATGCGCAGTTCACGGCGGCGGAAATCAACAAGGCGACGGGATTGGTGATGGGATCAGGGCCGTTCAAGATGCAGCGGCTTTCGCGTGATGAGCAGTGGTCGCCCCCGAGCGATGTGGTGCTGGTGCGGAACGAGCAGTATTACGGGCCGCGACCGGCGCTCGAGCGGATACGAATCCGGTGCATTACGGACGAGATGCCCCGGCTGACGGCATATCGGAACGGGGAGGCGGACCTGATCACCCCGTCGACGCCGCAGTTTGCGACGCTGTCGAAGGACCCGGAGTTTGCGAAAGACAACGTGTGCCTGAACTGGGTGAACATGCGGTGCGGGAACTCGTTCATCGCGTGGAACTGCGGGGAGCGGAACGGGAAGCTGACGCCGTTTCACGACAAGCGCGTTCGGCAGGCGATGACGATGTTCCTGAACCGGGAGAAGATGATCCAGGACATCTGGAAGGGGCTGGGGCAGGTGAGCAAGGGGTACTTCAACCCCAACTCGCCGGGCGCCGACCCGGCACAGAAGCCCTGGCCCTTTGACCCCAAGCGGGCGACGGAGCTGATGGCCGAGGCGGGCTGGAAGGATCGCGACGGGAACGGCGTGCTTGAGGATGAGAAGGGGAACGAGTTTGTCTTTGAGTTCACGTACTTTGGCGGCGGGGAGATCTACGAGCGGATTTCGCTGTTTGTGAAGGACTCGTACGCCGCGGCGGGGATCCGGTGCGTGCCTCGGAACGTGGACTGGTCGGTGGGGGAGGACCTTCGGAAGCGGCGCGACTTTGACTCGATGACGATGGCGTGGGGGGCGAACGCGCCGGAGAGCGATCCGAAACAGATTTACCACTCGAACTCGATCAAGGACCAGGGGGACAACTTCGCGCAGTGGAACAGCCCCGCGGCGGATGAGGCCATCGAACGGGGCCGGCGGGAGCTGAACTTTGAGAAGCGGATGCTCAAGTGGCACGAGTTCGAGCGGGTGATGCACGAGGAGCAGCCGTACACGTGGATCCGGATCCAGGCGTATCCGCGGCTGGTCAAGCCCGAGATGAAGAATGTGAATACCTACCCGAAGGGGCTTGAGATGTGGGAGTACTTCCGTGGCGGGGCGGCGACGCCCGGGGCCGGGAACTGAAACGCTCGCGATGCTGACGTACATCACAAGGCGGCTGCTGTTGATGATCCCGACCTTGATCGGGATTACATTCCTTGTGTTTGTGCTGGTGGCGAGCGCCGGGGGCGGGATCGGGGCGGCGCTGCGGGCTCAGGGCGGGAATCTGCAGTCGCAGTCGGGGCAGGCGGTGCAGCAGGCGTATCTGGAGGACCGGTACGGACTGGATGCGCCGATCCTGGTGCAGTATGCGAAGTGGCTGGGACGGGTGAGCCCGATCAAGATCGGTACGCGCAACCTGGTGGCCGGCAATGGCGAGATCATCCGGCCACCGAAGGAGCTGAAAGAGCCGGCGCTGTGGAAGTGGTTTGAGGAGTCGCTGCCGCGGGCCCCAGAGCCAGAACCAATCGTGGGTGACAGTCCGGAGAGTCGGTTTCGAGCGGCGGACCGGGCCTATGCGGATGTTCGGGCGGGGTACATCGCGGCGGAGGTTCGGTTCAAAGAATCTCTGAAGGAATATGCGCGGCAGGCCGGGGTCGCGGGTGCTACGGACCGAGATGGCAAGGTGCGGATCGGAGTTCTTGCGAAGCTGTTGCCGAACCGAACGGTGGCGAGTTGGAAGTCGGTGGAAGAGCTCGGCAAAACTGCAATTGCGGAATACGGGCGGGCGGGGACGGCGCGGATCGCGCTGGTGAAGGCGTTTAAGGACAAGCCATATCCCGAGGCGGGGATTGGTGTTGGGCCGGTAAGCCTGGCGATGCCGGACTTCGGCACGGCGTTCAGCCGCGGGAGGCCTGTGATCGACCTGATCCGCGCGCACCTGCCGGTGACGCTGCTGATCAACTGCATCGCGTTTCCGATCATTTACCTGGTGGCGATTCCGAGCGGGATGATCGCGGCGACGAAGCGGGGATCGATTGCGGACACGGGGCTGGGGGTGCTGTACATCGCGATGTGGTCATTCCCGGTGATGCTGGCGGGGGTGCTCTCGATCGGGTACCTGGCGAGCAAGGACCAGCTGCACCTGTTCCCGGTGAGCGGCGTGCACGACAAGGATGCGGAGTCGTTCTTGTTTCTTCCAATGATGGGGCCCGATGGGTTTGAGCGCGGGTTCGTGCTGGACACAATCTGGCACATCGTGCTGCCGGTCACGTGCCTGGCGTACACGGGGTTTGCGATCCTGAGCAAGCAGACGCGGGCGGCGATGCTGGACAACTTCAACGCGGACTATGTGAGAACGGCGAAGGCGAAGGGCGTGGCCGGGAGGGACATCGTGTTCAAGCACGTGTTCCGGAACAGCCTGTTGCCGCTTATCACGATGTTCGTGTCGATCTTCCCGGCGATGCTGGCGGGGTCGGTGGTGGTGGAGCGGATCTTTACCCTGCCGGGAATGGGGAGCCTGATCATCGAGGCGATCAATCTTCGGGACCGCGAGCTGCTGCTGGCGGATGTGGCGATGATCGCGATCGTGAACATGGGGGCGCTCTTGCTGGCGGACATTCTGTACGCGATGGCGGATCCGAGGGTGTCGTATCGGTAGCAGTGACACAGTGACTGAGTGACACAGTGACGGAGTGACAAACAGAAGATGGCGAGCAGCGGCGAGACAAGTCGGGGATCGGTGAGCGGCGTGGAGCTGGCCCAGGGAGTCGGCGTGCAGGAAGCGCGCGGGTTCTGGGCGGATGCGTGGTCGCATGTGGTTCGGCGGTGGGGAGCAAGGTTCGCTCTGTGCTGGCTTTCACTGGTCGCGTTCCTCGGGTTGTTTGCGCCCCTTCTCGCCAACGGGCACCCGCTGATCTGGCGGGAACTCGACCAGGCGGGCTCGACCACGAGCGTGAGCTCTCCACTCTTCCGGAACCTGTCTTCAACCGATGTGGCGCTGGTGCTGGGAGCGCTCGTCGCAGTTCCCTGGGTGCTGCTTGGGCGCCGGAAGGGAGCCATGCCGCGGGTGAGTGTGCGGTTGGCCACTGTGCTTTTCGGCGTCGCGCTGGGCGCCATTTCGCTGATCGCGGTGGGCCTGGTCGCCGGGTGGTTCACGGGGGGCCATGCGCCGGGGTGGGTGAGGGACGTTCGTGGAGCATGGTGGCTGGCGTACGCGGCGTCCGCCGTCGCCGCGGCCGGTGTGTGCGGCGTGGTGATGCTGGTGCTGCCGATGGTGAGCGTGAGAACACGGCTGGGCGTCGCGGCGGTGGTGGTGGCGATTGCGACGATGGCCGGCGGGATCGGTTGGCAGAGGCCGCTGCAGGTGTTTCGGTATGTCGATGCCGAGGCCGCGGGAACGGGGCGCGGGGCGTATGTGGCGGTGCCGTTCTCGCCGGAGCAGCGGTATTCGGAGTTGAATCGCCTGCCGCCGGGATCGACCTTGGGCGAGGGGCTGACACTGCGGCCGGGATCGGCGCCGTATGGGAGGACGTTTGCGCTGGGCACCGACGCGTTTGGGCAGAATGTCCTGACGCACTTGATCTATGCGTGCCGGCTTTCGATTTCGATCGGGCTGGTGTCGACGGGGATTTCGGTGCTGATCGGGGTCACGCTCGGGGCGCTGGCTGGGTACTTTGGGGGCTGGGTGGACGTTCTGGTGCAACGGGTGATCGAGGTCTTCATGGCGGTGCCGGTGCTGTTCCTGCTGATCGTGGCGGCGGGGGTGTTGCCGCCGGAGTTGCGGAACACGTACGTGACGATGGCGATCATCGGACTGTTCAGCTGGACGGGGGCGGCGCGATTCACGCGGGCGGAGTTCTACAAGCTGCGGGGGCAGGACTTCGTTCAGTCGGCGCGGGCGGTGGGCCTGCCGCTGCGGTCCATCCTGTTCAAGCACATGCTGCCCAACGGTGTGACGCCGGTGCTGGTGGATGCATCGTTTGCGGTCGCCGCGGCGATTCTGGCGGAGGCGACGCTGAGTTTCCTGGGGCTGGGGCCGGTGGACAGCGCGAGCTGGGGGAAGCTGCTGTCGAGTTCGATGAACGCGGAGGGAGAGTTCAAGTGGTGGCTGGCGGTGTTCCCGGGGTGCGCGATCTTTCTGACAGTGCTGAGTTACAACCTGCTGGGAGAGGCGCTGCGGGACGCGATTGATCCGAAGCTGAAGAAGGCGAGGGTGTAGGGGCAGTGACGGAGCGACTGAGTGACGAAGTGACGGAGTAAAAGGCAAGGCGAAGGGCACTTGATGCGAGGCGTATGGCGATGACGACTGCGACGGCGACAGGAAACAACTCGATCAAGACAGCGGTGACGACGCCGCTGATTCGTGTCCAGGACCTGGCCGTGTCGTTTGACAACGGAAGCGGGCCGCGGATCCAGGCGGTGGATGGGGTGCGGATGTCGGTGTACCCGGGCCAGACGCTGGCGGTGGTGGGCGAGTCGGGGTGCGGCAAGAGCGTGACGGCGATGAGCACGCTGCAACTGATTCCGCGGCCACCGGGGCGGTTTGACCGCGGGTCGGTGATGTTCCGCTCGACGTTGGCGGGGGAACTGGGCGGGTCGGCGGGGGAGATTGACCTGCTGGAGCTCGACGAGCCGCGGATGCGGAAAGTCCGCGGCAACGAGATCGCGATGATTTTCCAGGAGCCGATGACGAGCTTGAACCCGGTGTACACGGTGGGGGATCAGATTCTCGAGGCGATCTTGCTGCACCAGAACGTGAACGCGGGCGAGGCCAAGGACATTGCGCTGCGGGCGATGCGTGATGTCGGGATCCCGGAGCCCGAGCGGCGGATCAGGCAATACCCGCACCAGTTTTCGGGAGGGATGCGGCAACGGGTGATGATCGCGATGGCGCTGGCGTGCCAGCCGAAGCTGCTGCTGGCGGATGAGCCGACGACGGCGCTGGATGTGACGGTGCAGGCGCAGATCCTGGAGCTGCTGCGGGAACTGCAGACTGGGCGCGGCATGGCGATGATGCTGATTACCCATGCGCTCGGCGTGGTGGCGGAGAACGCGGACGTGGTGTGCGTGATGTACGCGGGGCGAGTGGTTGAGTACGCGACGGTGTTCGAGTTGTTTGATCGGCCGATGCATCCGTACACGCGGGGGCTGCTGGCGAGCATTCCGAAGCTGGGGGAACGGAAGGACCGGCTCGTGACGATCCGCGAGGTGGTGGAGAACCCGGCGGAGTTTGAGAAACTGGCGGGGGCGAAAGAGGGCGTGCGGCCGTGGTGGCCGTGGCACCAGCCGCCGAAGGACCTCGCGGCAAAGGATGGGCCGGCGGGAGACTACTACCTGCAGGAAGTGAGCCCGGACCACTGGGTGGGCGTGTGGCGGACGGCGGCGGTGCGGGATCATCAGAGCCGGGCGCCCGACCTAAGCTTCAAGGTCGATCGGGGCGTGAAATGAAAACGCCCCCGGGGAGGCCCGGGGGCGAGAGATGCGGGATCGGTCGCAGATCGCGACTTGATTACGAGCAGCCGGCGGCGAACGTGTTGATGAAGCACTGGAAGTCGTTGGCGGTGAGAGCGGGGCTGCCGGTGCTGCCGTCGCAGTTGGCGTAGGACTGGCCGGCGGCGAAGGCGTTGATGAAGCACTGGAAATCGTTGGCGGTGAGCTGGGGGCTGCCGGTGCTGCCGTCGCAGTTGGCGTAGCAGGCGGCGGCGGAGCAGCTGTACGCGGTGAGCTTGAACGCGTCGATGCCGCCCTCCGTGACGGAGTCATTGGGCTGGTCGCTGACGTTCCAGCGGAACATAGTCTGGGCGGAGAGGGTGGGCACGTTGAGTGTCTTGAGCGACCACCCACTCGAGCTGGGGTAGGTGGCGAGCACGGTCCACGAGGAGCCGTTGTTGGTCGAATATTCGAAGTTGAGGTTGTCGGTGACGCCGTTGACGGAGTTGAACCACAGCGCGAAGGACACCTGAGCCCCGGCGTAGCCGGAGAGGTTGTACGCGTTGGTGGTGAGGGTGGAGGGGCCTCCGTCAAGGTCGAAAGCGCCCGCAGCGCCGGCACGATTGTCGGTGACCCAGCACTGGCCGCCGCCGCCGTTGTAGTCCGCGGTGACGCCGCCGCTTCCGGCGACGGGCACGCCGCGGTCCCACTGACCGGTGGTCATGGTTCCCGTGCCGTTGAGCGTGCGGGTCCAACCCGGGTCGGCGTTGAAGTTGAGGTCGGCGATGGTGGTGTTGATAGCGCCGGCGTTGGCGATGGCGCTGTAGGTAGCGGTGGGGGCGTTGGCGGGATCGGTCTGAGAGCCGCCGCCCTGGGCCTGAGCGGTGAAGTAGTAGTCGACGACCTGGCCGCAGCTCAAGGAGGGCAGTGTGGCGGTGTACTGGTTCGCCGCGCCCTGGGCCATGGAGATGGTTGTGTAGGAGCCGCCGTTGACGCGGTAGGAGATCGTGCCGGTGCCCGGGGCGGGGGTGGCCGAGAGTGAGCCGACGTTGACGTTGATGGGGGTGGGCGAGCCGGGCGTGAGCGAAGCGGGTCGGCCGTTGGGATAGGTGAACGACAGGAGCGACAAGGCCGGGCAGATGACGCTTCCCTGGGCCAGCGCGGGACAGATCAGGTTGCGGTTGGGCGTGCCGTTGTTGACGTTTCCGTCATCGTCGTCGACGGTGAGGATCTCGATCGCGGTGGTCTGGCCGTTGGTGCCGGACATGGCCGAGGTACCCGAGCCACCGATGGTGATGAGCGACCAGGCGACTTCGCGCGAACGGGTCATGTCGAGACCGGGGGCTGAACCGTACTGAGTGCCGAAGGCGGTCCGGATCCGCCACCAGGAAGCGCCGAGCAACTGGCCGCAGCAGTGGACTTCGCCGCCGCAGGATGCGGAGCAGGGGTACTGGATGTTGGCCCCGATGGGATCGCGTACGTAATCCGGAGAGGTCGTGCGGAAGCCGCGGCCGACGATGCTGTCGTCCCAGATCATCATGGCGTTGACGTCGCCGTAGCCTTCGCCGAAGCCGCCCTGGGCGAGGCCGAGCTGCTGAACGATGAAGTGGCCGTACTCGTGCGAGACGACGTTGCTGAACGAGGTGTTGTAGCAGCCGCCGCCGGAGTTGTAGAAGTTGATGTTGACGGCTGCGGGGTCAAAGAACGCGTTGCAGGTGCCGGCCACGCCGGTGTTGGCGGGGATGACGACATCGAGCAGATTGAATGCGGGAGCGCGGTCCTTGAAGTAGTTGTGCGTGATGTCGGTGCAGCGAAGGATGTTGACCTGCGCGGTCAGACGCTCAGAGGGAACCGCGTTGAGCGTGATGTCGCCCGGCCCCGGGGGCGTGACATTGGCGACGCTGGCGGTGACGGGCGTGGAACCGTCGTTGGGGATGACATTGACCCACCGGCCGCCAAAGCCCTGGGCGACACCCACGCCCGAGTTGACCGTGACGGGTGTGACGCCGGGGTTGATGATGGTGTAGACGCCGTTGCGATCGGTGTATGCCGAACCGCCGGCGGTGATGGTGACCTTGGCCTCGGGCATCGTCATGAGCACGGGCGGGTTGGCCGGGTTGTCGGACGCGACGCCGGGCGTCGCCATGGCGCGGACGGTGCCGCCCACATCCGTGTACACGATCTCATCCAGGTCCGCCGCGATCGCGCCGGTGACGCTGTTGATGATGTACTTGCGGGAGAGCTTGTCGCTCGGGTTGGAAGAGTGACCGATGACTTTCCACGCGGTGATCGGGCTGGTCCATTCGCCGTTGCCCTGCCAGATGATCATTTCGGGGGCACGCCACACGTCGATCCCCTTGGCCGTGGGCTGGCCCTGCGCCAGCTGCGCGGCGAGGTTGGCCGTGACGATCTGACGCTGGGCGGCGTCGGCGGGGACGGGGGCGAGCGTGCCGGCGGCGTACACGACTCGCGGAACCGGTTCGTTCAGGACCAGGATGCGGAAGTTGCCGAACTCGACGGGATGGCCGTTGATGGTCTGGCGGTACCCAAAGGCCGTGAACCGGCCGTCCATGACCGGCGTGACCCAGAGCGATTCAACGCTGAGGGGACCGACGCCGAAGGCCTCGCCGTGAAGCTGAATCCAGGATGCCGCGGCATCTTGCGGGGTGAGCCCGGAAGTCATGGGAACGCCGGTAAAGGTGCGGACGCGGCCCTGGTCGTGGAAGGCCCGGAGCCCGGGGTAGTGCTGGAGGAGGTCGTTGCCTGCCTGGGGCATGGGTTGGTTGTCGATCGCAACGGCGGTGGAGCAGGCGGCGAGAAGGGCGGCGGCAGTCACGCGAATGGGGGTGCGTTGACGCATGGGACGGTGATCCTTTCGGGTGGGGGTCCTGACCTGAAAACGCTCGAAAGAGCAGGGTAACCGAAATCCGCAGAGGCACAACGCTTCGCGTCAAGATGGCAACAGGTTCCCGGACAATGCGACACGGGGGAGCCCCTTGGATCGCTGGGAGCCTCCATCTTTCCTATCCTGCCGATCATGGGGAATCTGCTTATCTCCGGGGGGCGAGTGATTGATCCGGCTTCGGGGTATGACCGCGAGGCGGACGTGGCCATCAGGGACGGTCGGATTGCCGCCATCGGGCAGGACCTTTCGACCGGGGATGCGCGGCAGATCGATGCTCGTGGAAAGCTCGTCGTTCCCGGCCTGATTGATCCACACGTGCATCTGCGCGAGCCGGGTCAGGAACACAAGGAAACCCTGGCGACGGGATCCGCGGCGGCGGTGGCGGGGGGGTTCACCACGGTCTGCTGCATGCCCAACACCAATCCCACTCTCGACTCGCCTGAAATGGTCGGGTTCGTCGAGAACCGGGCGCGGCAGACGGCGGTGTGCAGGATCTTCACCGTCGCCGCGGCGACGAAGGGGCGAAAGGGTGAGGAACTGGCAGAGATCCAGATGATGGCCAGGGCTGGAGCGGCGGGGTTCAGCGATGACGGAGATGGCGTAGCGTCGGCGGGGATGATGTCGCGGGTGCTGGCCGCCGTGAAGCAGACGGGGCTGGCGTTCATGCAGCACTGCCAGGAACCGACGTTGACGCGGGGCTCGTCGATGCACGCGGGCGATGTAGCGGTGCGGCTGGGGCTGACGGGATGGCCGCGCGTTGCGGAAGAGGTCATGATCGAGCGGGACATCCGGCTCAACCGAGGCATCGGATGCCGCTACCACGTGCAGCACATCTCGTCGGGAGACTCGGTCGAGCTCGTTCGGCAGGCGAGGAAGCGCGGGGAGAGCGTGTCGGCGGAGGCATCGCCGCACCATCTGCTGCTGACGCACGAGGCGTGCGAGGGATACAACACGAGCGCGAAGATGAACCCGCCGCTGCGCGAGAGCAAGGATGTGGAGGCACTGAGGCAGGGTGTGGCGGATGGAACGATCACGGTGCTGGCGACGGACCACGCGCCGCACACGGCGGACGAGAAGGCACTGCCATTTGAAGAAGCGCCGTTCGGGATCGTGGGGCTGGAGACAGCACTGCCGTTGTACGCGGAGGCCCTGGTGCACACGGGGCTGATTGGGTGGCCGCGGTTGATCGCGCTTATGACGATTGAGCCGGCGAAACTGTGCGGGCTGGATCGTGTCTGGCTCGGGCAGTTGAGGGTCGGCGGCCCGGCGGACGTGACGGTCATCGACCCGGATGCGGAGTGGACGATTCGGGCCGAAGCGTTCCCGGGCAAGTCGCGAAATACACCGTTTGAGGGCCGACGGGTGAAAGGGCGTGCGGCGGCGGCGATCGTGGGCGGTGTGGTTCGCCACGAGGTGGCGCGTGGATGAGCGAAGGCGCTGGCCCGTAAGCCGCGCTTTCGCTGTCGTGGTGTGCGTGATTCTCGGCGCATTCGCGATTGCCTTCTGGTTCGCACCGGGGACTGTGCAGGCGAGGCACATGCGAGCGGTCGATCGGTTTTTGCCGTCGCTGCGGCCGGCGGTCGAGGGCGATCCGCGATTCAAGGTGGTCGAGTTGCACACGTACACGGGGTCGGACGGAAGCCTGTTGGTCCGTGGTGAAGTGGATTCGGACGCTGACCTGGCCGCCTTGCGGGAAATCGTCGACCAATTCAGATGCCCACGCCCGATTGAATGGCGCGTGGAAGTGATCGACCCGGCATGGCGGGCGGCCCGCGACGCCGCCGATGCGCCGACCGCTCCACGTTGAATCCCCCTGTGGAAAGTACTACCGTCCCGCGTCACATTCGCACTTTCGGAGATGGATGACATGGCAATTCGTGTGGGTATCAACGGGTTTGGTCGCATCGGTCGGCTGGTGTACCGCATCGCGCTGGAACATCCGGGCGTCGAGATCGTGGCGGTGAACGATCTGGTTCCGGCGGACAACCTGGCGTACCTGCTCAAGTATGACACGATGCACGGGCGGATGAAGGCCAAGAGCGTCTCGGCGACAGAGAACTCGTTCACGGTGGATGGACGTGTAACAAAGACGACGGCAGAGAAGGACCCGGCGAAGCTTCCCTGGAAAGACCTTGGCGTGCAGTACGTGCTCGAGTCGACGGGCCTGTTTACAGAGTTTGAGAAGGCGACGCTGCACTTGACGGCCGGGGCGAAGCGAGTCGTGATTTCGGCGCCGACGAAGTCCACCGAGCAGGTGCCGACGCTGTGCCTGGGAGTGAACCAGAACAAGTACGACCCGGCCAAGCACACGGTTGTCTCGAATGCTTCATGCACGACCAACTGCCTTGCGCCGATCGCGAAGGTGATTCAAGACGCGTTCGGATTGGAAGAGGGGCTGATGACGACGATCCACGCCGCGACGGCGACGCAGCCGACGCAGGATGGACCTTCGAAGAAGGACTGGCGTGGCGGGCGCAACGCGTATCAGAACATCATCCCGGCGTCGACGGGCGCGGCGAAGGCGGTCACGCTGTGCATCCCGGAACTCAAGGGGAAGCTGACGGGCATGTCGTTCCGGGTGCCCGTGGCGGATGTGTCGGCGGTGGACCTGACATTCAAGACGGGCAAGGACACGAGCCTGGCGGACATCAACGCGGCGATGAAAGCGGCGTCGGATGGGTCGATGAAGGGGGTGCTGGGGTACACCGATGAGGAAGTCGTTTCGAGCGACTTTGTCGGCGATCGTCGCAGCTCGATTTTCGACTCCAAGGCCGGAATCGAGCTGAACAAACGCTTCTTCAAGGTGGTGAGCTGGTATGACAATGAGGCGGGATACGCCGCCCGATGCGTCGACTTGATCCGCCTGATGGCGGACAAGGACGGCGTGAAGTAGACGTGGAGGACGATTGGCCTTCGACCGATCGAAGCTCCAGTACATGCTGGAAGACCTGCGCTCGCGCCCGGACCGGATGCGACTGGTGCAGCGGATCGGGGTTGCGGCGGGCACGGTTCTTGTGCTGCTCGTGGTGTATTGGCTGACTCTTGGCAAACCGGCCCCGAAGCCAAAACCCAAGATCGTGGCCAACCCCGAACCAGCGTTGACGCCGGGCGTCAAGGATGCGTTTGAATACGCCAAGGCGGCGCAGCCCATTCTCGATCGGGAAGCGCGGTACTCAAAGGTCTACTTTGTTCCGAGCGCGGCGACGGCGACGCAGGCGTTTGGGAAGGTCGTTGTGATGGGGGAGTTGGCTGGTGAGGCCGACTTGCACGCCCTGCAGCTTGAGATGGCAAAGTTCGGCGTGCCGGTACCTGTGGACTGGCAGGTGACGGTCCAGCCGCCGCCGCCATGAGCTTCAGGGGATCTTCTTCAGTCGCTGGCGCTGGCCGCGGGCTTTCGCGGCCGCGGCCCAGGCGTCGAGGTCCTTGGAAAGCGATGGGTTCTCGCGGCGGAGGTCTTCGATGCGGGCGAGCATCGCGGGTTCGTCGAAGACTTCCGAGGTCAGGATGGGGCGGAGCACGGCTTCAAGATCGACAATGTCCGGGGAAGAGTTTGGGAGTGATTGCTGCTCGGGAGCAACCGGTTCTGGAGCTGGCGAGGACCTCTCCGGGGCTGCAGGAGATGCGGCGGCAGGCGGGCCGGTCGGCACTGATGCGGCGGGTGGACCGATGGTGGTCGGAGCAACCAAAGGCGGGGCAGTGACTGGAGTCGGCTGCACCGCCGGCGGGTTGAGCCACGGGATGGAAATTGTGTTTGTCACGACCAGTGTGAAAACCGCCGCCATCGCGAGGACAACCAGCACGACGCCCGCGACAAGCCACGGGCCGATTGATCGGGTGCGTTCGACGCGCGCAGCACGGGGCGCGGGGGCGGGTGGCGGAACCACGATTCGCGCAACAGGAAGAGGCGGAGAAATCGCGGCCGGGGAAGAGACGCCTGAGATCGGCACAGGTACAGGCGCGGGAGTGTCGAGCGAGGCCGCGGCGACGATTTCCGGTGAGGCTTCACCTGGAAGGATGTGGGCGGGCGCGAGTCCCATGTGCTGGCGGTCCGGGTCCGGAGAGAACACCGCGCCGCACGACCTGCAGGAGTAGTCGTCGGGCTTGACGGTTGTGCGGCAGTTGTGGCAGACCCCGAGCAGGTTGGCGATCGAGGGTGTACGACCGGCGAAGTTCCAGAACTGCTTGGTGCCGGGGCCGCGGAGAATGGTGTCGCGGGTCACTTTGCCGCGGCGGATGAGGTCGCGAAGCGTCTCGATCGAGCATCCCGGCCGCCAAGGGGCGGCGTCGTCACGGATGAACCACGGGCCCATGGCGTTCTGGGTGGCTTGGCGGGAAAGCGGGTCGAAGTGGCCGCGGCAGGCGTCGCATCGCCTGGGGTCTGTTGAGACCTCGCCGCAATAGGGGCAGAGGACTCGCTGGGAGGCGGGAACCGTCGGAACGGCGGGACGGACGGTGGACATGCGAGGCTCCGGGAGTTTGACTCGCGGCCGGTGTAGCGTTGTCATGGTCGCGTGCTGAGAGCGCGGAATCAACCCGGGAGTATGCGAATGTGGAAGGTTGTGCCGGTACGAGCCGGGGCGTGGGCGCTGGTCGCGGGCGCGATGGCGGGGTGCGCGGACCGTCAGCCGACAGTGGGGGAGTTGCGGGCGTCCGACATGAAGGGGCTTCAAGATGTTCGGCACTCCAGCGACGCGGCTGTTCCCGGAGATGCGGCAAGAATTGATGGGGAGAGCGTGAGTTGGGGCGAGTTGGGCTCGATGCTGGGGGAAGCGTCCGGGGCGATGGTGCTGCGGGAGATTGCGCTCGATCGGGCGGTGAAACGGGAATGCGGGCTTCGGGGCGTCGTCATAGATGAGAAGGCGATCAACGCGGAAGAGGCACGGCTGCTGGACTCGATCGAGAGGGACACGGCTTCGCCGCGGGTCGAGTCCGGCGTGATGCTGGAGTCGATCCGCCGGACTCGGGGATTGGGGGATGTGCGATATCGCAGGCTGCTGGAGCGGAACGCGAGGCTGCGGGCGCTGGTGGGGCCGTCGGTGCAGGTGGCGGATTCGGAGGTGGAACAGGCCATGCAGGTTCGGTACGGGGCGAGGTACCGGGTGCGAGCGATCGTGATGGCGACGGAGCGTGAGGCGTTGCAACTGAAGAAGGAACTGGAGAAGGATGGCGCGGCGTTGGATGTGGCGTTTGCACGGGCCGCGGCCCTGAAGTCCACGGATGCATCGGCGGCGCGAGGGGGGTTGCTCGAGCCGATCAGCCCGGCGGACGGTTCGTACCCCGCGGCGATTCGGGTGCTGCTTCCGAATTTGGAACCGGGGAAAGTGAGCCCGGTGATATCGGTCGATCGAGGATTCGCGATGTTCATGCTCGAAACGAGAATCGATGCGACCAAGCCCGTTGAGGGCGCGTTTGAGTCAGCGAAAGCGGAGATTCGCGTTCGGAAGGAGCGGATCGGCATGGAGGCGGAAGCAAAGCGGCTGCTGGCGAAGACACAGGTCACACCGCTGGCGCCGGGATTGGAATGGTCGTGGCGGGTTTCGCCGGCGCCTTGAAGCTACTGCTTGAGCCAGGTGAGCATCGCCGCGGTGTCGGAAAGGTCGGTGGCGACCAGATCGGCGCCGGCGGCCGCGAGTTCGGCGTGGGTGGAGCGGCCGGTGGCGACGGCGAGTGAACGGCAGCCGTGGGCCTTGGCGCAGGCGACGTCATGGGGAGTGTCGCCGATGATCGTGACGGCGTGGCCGGGCAGACGGCGGCCGCGGCGGGATCGATCGCGTTCGATGGCGATGGGCGGGAGATGGTTGCGAGCGGGAGGATCGTGCGGGGATTCATCTCCCCAGGCCTGGATGGGAAAGTGATCGGGTTCGATGCCGCAGGCGCGGAGCTTCATGGAGCCGGTCTCGGCAAAGTTGCCGGTGAGAAGACCGAGGGTGGCAGAAGTGTCGCGACGGAGAGATGCGACGAGATCGTGAACGCCGGGGAGCGCACGTTTGGCCGTGGAGTTGGCGAGCTCGGTGGTGAGGTACTTGGCGTAGGCGCGGCGGATAGCGGCGAAGTTTTCGGGGGTGGTGGGGACACCGCTGAGACGGAACATGTCGGTGAGGATGAGCGGGTCAAGCCTTCCGGCAAATACGATGCCATCGGCGGTGAACCCCTGGCCAAAAAGTTCGCGGCCTGCGGCGACCATGGCTCGAATGCCCACGCCACCGGTGGTGATCAGGGTTCCATCGATGTCGAAGAGCACGAGCACGGGGGCCTCCTTGCCGGTTGTGTCTGGACCCTTAATGGTGAATCTCGAACGGAGAGTCATCGGGGGCAACGGGGATGGGAGTGACCTGACTGGAACGAATGAACGTGCCCATCTGGGCCTGCAGGGCGGCCAAAAAGGCGTTTATGCGATCCTGCGGGGCCTGGGCTTCGAGTTGGACGGTCCCGTCGGGCTCGTTGCGGACCCAGCCGGAGACGCTGTGCCGGGTGGCGATGGACCGGGTGGTCGCGCGAAAACCGACACCCTGAACCCGACCGGCGAAGTTGGCGCTGATGCGGACCATGGCGGGGGTTGTAGGCGGGGCAGGTCCGCAAATCCGGCGGAGGTACCCGATAAGCGGTGAAGCCGTGCGAAGGGGCCCGGTTTCAGGGCTCTTGGGTTGATTCGATCCGGGCTCGTGCTAGCCTTGAGGCAGATCGGTCGGACGCTCGTTGTACCCGATCCTCGGCTCCGCCCTCTGCGACAAACTCGCATGGCCACAAAGCCGTCATGGATCAAACCCTTTCGAGCGATTCGAAGCCGAGATTCGGTCCCGTGGTGCGGAGTTCCTCTGTTCGGAGAACTGCGCACAGAACAAGGTCGTTCTGTGGGGCGAGTCGGCGCTCGAATGGTGAAGACACGTTTGAACAAACCGGTGTGTGTGGGTTCCGTCGCTTTCGCGTGAGGCGTATGGCATTGCCTGTTCGCAACAACGACGACCGTGAGCGCGTGCGCGATGCATCGGACATCGTGCGCGTCATCGGCGAGCACCTGACGCTCAAGGCCAAGGGCCGTGAGTACGTCGGGCTGTGCCCGTTCCATGATGACTCGCGCCCGTCGATGCGGGTGTCTCCGGCGAAGCAGATCTTCAAGTGCTTTGCGTGCGGGGCGGGGGGCGACGTCTTCAGCTTCATCGAGAAGTATCACAACATGGAGTTCCGCGAGTCGCTGGAGTACCTGGCGGAGCGGGCGAACATCACGCTGGCAAAGTTCCAGCGGGCGGACCTTGGAGGCGGGGAAGCCGGACCCGAAGTGGTCACGGTTTCGCGCAACGACCTCGTGAAGGCCAATGCCTCGGCCGCGGACTTCTTTAAGACGTTGCTGCGGCATCCAGAGCACGGGGCAGCGGCGCGGGATGTGATCGCCCGCCGGGGAATTTCGCCCGAAATGGTCCAGGCGTTCGGGCTGGGGGTCAGTCCGGCGCGGTGGGATGGCTTGCTGCTGACAATCCAGAAGCACGGCCTCGATCCTCGGGTGTTTACGGAGGCGGGGCTCCTCAAGCGGCGTGAATCAGGCGATGGGTTGTACGACTCGTTCCGGAATCGCTTGATGTTCCCGATCCAGGATCAGATCGGGCGGTACATCGCGTTCGGGGCGCGCAAGATCGATGAGGCGGATGAGCCCAAGTACCTGAACTCGCCCGAGACGCGGCTGTTTCAGAAGTCCTCGACGCTCTTTGGGCTCTTCCAGGCTTCGCGTTCCATCCAGACCGAGCGGACGGCGATCATCACCGAGGGATACACGGACACCATCGCCTGCCACCAAGCGGGGATCACGAACGTCGTCGCCACACTCGGGACGGCTCTGACCCGCGGACACGCGGCCGTTCTACGGCGCCTCTGCGAGACCGTGGTGCTGCTGTTTGACGGCGATGACGCCGGGAGCCGGGCCGCGGACCGGGCCGTAGAGGTTTTCTTCGCGGAAGAGATCGATGTCAAGATTGCCACACTGGCCGGGAAAACGGATGCGAAGGATCCCGATGAACTGCTCAAGCGGGAGGGTGGGGCGGAGGTGCTTCGGTCGGTGATTGCTTCGGCAACGGATCTCCTGTCGTACCGGTTTGCCCGCCTGCGCGAGAACCTGGCCGGGGCGGGGGTCAATGCGCTGTCGAGAGCGGTCGGTGAAGACCTGAATCGGCTGGTTCAACTCGGGTTCAACTCGATCCCGATGCTGCGGCGCAGGCTGATCGTCCGACAAATCGCGTCGATCGTCGGCCAGGATGAGCAGGTGATCTGGCAGGCGATTCCTGGAGGGCGGGCGGCGGGCGCGGGCGTTGTCGAATCCAAGCCGGCGGCCGTGGCGACTGACCTACGAGTTCGCCGGTTCCAGGATGCGCTGGGCTGCCTGATGTGCGAGCCGTCGCTGTGGCGAGAACTGACTGATGGCGAGCACGAACTTCTGGACCCGGGCCATGTCGAGCCGGGCGATGCGCACGATGTGGCCGATGCGGTGGTGTCGCTCGCGGGGTCGGGTCGGTCGTGCTCGGTCGTTGAGGTGTGCGGGCGGCTGGAGAGCCCGGATGCGCAGGCCCTGGCGACGCAGTGGGCCTCACGGGTGGATGTGGATACGGATGTTCGGATGTACCTGAAGGATTGCCTGGCCGGGCTGGCTCACAAAGAGGAATCAGAATCGCTGGAGGACATCCGCCGGAATCGGGCGTCGATGGTGAATCGGCGCGTGATCCCGGTGCCGGGAAGGTGAACTATCGTCAGGCCCCTTGTGGGGGGCCTGGCGAGGTGTTTGTGTTCGAGAAGACTCGTGCAGATCAGGAGCAGGATGTGGTCATTGATCTTCACCCCGCCGTTGCAGACCTGTTGGAACTGGGCCGGAAGCGGACATGGCTGAGCTACGAGGAGCTCAACAACACGCTGCCGGATGAAATGGTCGATCCCGAGCGGCTCGATGAGCTCTTGGCGCTGATGGACCGGTTCGGGATCGAGCTGGTTGATGAGCTCGAGTACAAGGGACGGCTGTACCGCGAATCGCGGGGCGGGGATTCATCCTCGGCCGCGGCTCTGGCGGCGACGGTATCTCTGCGCGGGGCGGCCAAGCCGATCCGTGCGATGAGCGTGGCGGGCGGAGAGCGTTTTGCCGAGACGGCCAAACTGGCCCGCAGCATGAGTGGCACTTCTTCGTCGAAGAAGGGGCCGCAGTCGCAAGCGGAGATGGATGTAGCGGAGGCAGAATCGCTGGATTCGACCGCTCTGCAGAAGGACATTGACGAGGCGATCATCGCCGATGAGAACGCGGGCAAGCGGATCGACGACCCCGTGCGGATGTACCTGACGCAGATGGGCGGGATCCCGCTCCTGACGCGTGAAGAGGAAATCCGGCTGGCGAAGAAGATCGAGACGACGCGGATGATCTTCCGGCGCCGGTGCCTCGAGAGCGACTACGTCGTGAACCAGGCGGTGGAGACGCTCAAGCTGGTGCACGCGGGCGAGCTGCCCTTTGACCGGACCATGCGGATCTCGACGGCGGAGACCAACGCCAAGGAGAAGATCGCCAAGCGCATTCCGTGCAACCTCGGGACGATCCAGAAGCTGCTGGACCTGAACCGGCGGGACTGGGACGCCCTGGAGGTCGCTCGCAAGGATGGCCCGGCGGAAGTCGCCGCGGAACTCAAGGACCGGATTGCGAGCCGGCGGCGGCGCATGGCGGCCTTGACCGAGGAGCTGTGCCTGCGGACGGGCCGGATCATCCCGCTCATGCGGAAGCTGCGGAGCATCAACAAGAAGCTGACCGAGCTGCAGCTGGAAATGAAGCGGGCGGAGAAGAACGCGAAGAAGTACGACCCGGAAGATGTCGAGGTCATGAAGGAAGAGGTGGCGGGCCTGCGGAACCTCGTGCTTGAAGAGCCGGACGGACTGGCCCGGCGCATCCGCGAACTCGGCACAGTCTTCTGGGAGTATGAGCAGGCGAAGCGGGACCTTTCCGGCGGCAACCTGCGGCTGGTGGTCTCGATCGCCAAGAAGTACCGCAACCGCGGCCTTTCGTTCCTGGACATCATCCAGGAGGGCAACACGGGCCTGATGCGGGCGGTGGACAAGTACGAATACAAGCGCGGGTACAAGTTCAGCACGTACGCCACGTGGTGGATCCGCCAGGCCATCACGCGGGCGATCGCCGACCATGCGCGGACCATCCGCATCCCGGTTCACATGATCGAGACGATGTCCAAGCTGCGGAACATCCAGAAGATGATCCTGCAGGAAACGGGGATGGAGCCGACGATCGAGGAGCTCTCCGAGCGCGCGGGGATGAGCGTGCTTGAAACACGGCGCGTGATGAAGATCAGCCGGCATCCTGTGAGCCTGGACCGGCCCGTGGGCGAATCCGAGGACAGCTACTTCGGCGACTTCATCGAGGATGAGCGCCAGGATGCCCCCAGCGAATCCGCGGCCCAGGACATGCTCAAGCAGCGCATCGAGCAGGTGCTGCGGACGCTCACGTACCGCGAGCGGGAAATCATCAAGCTCCGCTACGGCATCGGCGATGGGTACACGTACACGCTGGAAGAGGTCGGCCGGATCTTCAAGGTCACACGCGAACGCGTGCGACAGGTAGAGGCCAAGGCGATCCGCAAGCTTCAGCACCCGGTCCGGGCGAGGAAGCTTCAAGGTTTTGTGGACGGGAGCGTGTACAAGGAAGTTCGAGGCGAGACCGCTCCCGTCGAGGTGAAGGTAGTCTGAGCCCGCTGGGCGAGGTGAGACATCGCATGGCTGAGTGTGCGTGGCTGAAGATCGCTATCGGCGTCGCTGTTCCATTCGTTTCGTGCAGCGTTGCGCTGGCCGACGATCCTGTCGGCCAGGCGATGAGTTCCGCGGTCGTTCGGTGGTTTCCGAGCCAGGAGGCGCTGAACAGCGCCAAGCCCTCGATTGCGTTTGAGGTTCAGCCGCGCCCGACCGGGGCGCCACCTGCGGAGTTCCCGGTTCGGCCGGAGTACGCCAAGGCGGGTGATCGCACCACGGCGAGGTTCGCGATCAAGGAGGGCGACTCGCTCTACGGCGTGGGGCGGCACGTCGGGCCGATGCTCCGCAACGGGCAGACGTTTGACAACGCCCCGGTGGACACGCCGTGGGTGCTCTGCGTGCACGCGGATGGCACGGCCTTCGGCGTGTTCGTGGATACGACGTACGCGACGAGTGTGTCGCTGAACGGTGAGATCAAGTTCAACTCGGATGACCCGGGGCTGCCGCTGGTCGTGATCAAAGGCGAGACCCCGCGGGAAGTGGTGGTGGCGCTGACGGAGCTGACGGGGCGGATGGAAATGCCGCCGCTGTGGGCGCTTGGATACCAGCAGTTCGCGGCGATGTCGACGCCGCAACTCAAGTTGGTCGTGAAGTGGCTGCGGGAAGCGAAGATTCCTTCGTCTGTGTTGTGGCTGGCGTGCGATCGAACGACGTGGCCGATGAGCTTTCCGCCCGCGTACGTGCCGGACGTGAAGGCGGCGCTCGATGAGGCCAAGGCGAGCGGGTTTCACCTCGTCGGGATGATCAGCCGGGCGATTCCCGAGCTGGAAACCTCGCCCCTGCAGGCCGCGGCTCTTGCCGGTGACCACGTGGTGCGGGATGCGGAAGGGCACGGGTTCAAGTACGAGGTGGCGGAAACGCTGATGTACATGCCGGACTTTGCGAGGAAGGAGACGCGGGAGTGGTGGTCGGGGGAGGTGGCGAAGTTCCTGGAACCGGGCTTTGAGGGGATCACATCCCAGCGGCTTACGCCGGAAAGGCTGGCGACGGGGGTGATCGTCCGGGCAGATGAGAGCCTCGGCGGACCCGGGGATGGGATGCGGTACCAGGAGCTCCTGGACCGGCAGTTCGCGCGGGCGGTCCTCGGCGGCTTTGGGGGCGAAAAAGCCAACAAGCGGCCGCACGTGACGGTGGATGTCCGTGGCATCGGGGCCCAGCGGTACACGGGAGCTCTGATCGACTGGCCGGAACGGAGCCCGGACTGGCCGAAGATGTTCCTCAGTGCGTCGCTGAGCACCGCGCTGTCGGGCCAGCCGCTCGTGGGGACGATGGTCAAGCCGCCGTTCCAGGGTATCGGCTCGGAGCCGAACACCCGGTGGATTGGTGTCGCGGCGACGTTTCCCATCGCGTTCGGCTCGTTCTTCCTGCCCGAAGACCTGAGCACGTTCCCCAAGGGAGCGGAGAAGACGCTGCGGCAGGCGATGGAGCGGCGGGCGCGGCTGATCCCTTACATCTACTCGCAGTGCTTTAGCGCGTTTTTCAGTTGCCAGCCGATTCTCCAGCCGCTGTTCTTTGCCGATCCCAAGGACCCGACGCTCCGTGGCAATGAATCGGGGTTCCTTGTAGGCGATGACCTGCTGGTGATGCCGCGGCTGGTCGATGGGCCTCCCCCGGTGGTGCCGCTCAAGGGCACGTGGCGGAAACTGGACTTCGGCGATTCAGACAACTACGAGCTTCCGGACCTGTACCTGAGGCCCGGGGCGGTGATCGCTCTCGGGCCGGTCGTTCAATATCCGGATGAAAAGCCGACTGACCCGCTCACCATCGTGGCCAATCCTCGGGAAGACGGCTTGGCGGAGGGGTTCCTGTACGAGGACCGGGGGGAGGGGTACGAGTTCTACAAGAACCAGGCGAGGCGAATCGGGTACCGCATCACCCGGGAAGGTGACGCCTACATGGCTCGACTGAGCCTGCTGGATTATGGATTGGCATTGCCGGATCGGAAACTGGAGGTTCGTGTCCTGACTGACGCTGGGGAACTCAAGGGTCAGGGGAGCGAAAAGGGCACCGTGAAGATTCCGATCCCGAATTCCGAGAAACATTGACGGCTGTCAACTGTGTCCCCAAGGGGGCGAGTTGACAGGGGGGTGGGAGTTGGTACAACCTGTCCCCCATAGGACCGGCGGCGGAGGGCGTCGCCGGGGCCCGGGCGGCCTGTGTGGGCCGCGGGGCTGATTCGACCTCGTCGGATTGAAGACGACATGGACGATGATGTGCTTCGTGGTTCAAGGCTTGGAACCAAGACAGTCTCACTCAAGCAGTTGGATGATGGGAGCGAAGTGGAGGAAGAGCCTCCAAGTCGCTCGGGGGGGGACGAGGGGAAAGCAGCGGGGCGGGCTCCTGCCGTGAGGCATGCGGTGCAGGTTCATGTGCCGCGGCTGAACGCTGACGAAGGTGCGGATGCGGGTTTCAACGTAAGCCCGCGGTCGATGGCGTTCTGCCGCCGGCACTTTCCGGAGGCAACGGTTGCGCAGTGGAACGACTGGAAGTGGCAACTCCGGAACCGGTTGAAGGGCTTGAAGACCCTGGAGCGGGTGTTCGAGCTTTCGGCGGCAGAACTGGGAGCGGTGCGCGAGCTTGGCGATGCACTTCCGGTGGGGATCACGCCGTATTACGCATCGCTGATGGACCCGCGGGATGCGATGGATGCCATCCGCCGGACGATGATCCCGGTGACGGACGAGTTCGTGCATTCGGCGGTTGAAGCGGACGACCCGCTGAGCGAGGACCACGACATGGTCGTGCCGGGGCTGGTGCACCGGTACCCGGACCGGGTGCTGTTCCTCGTGACCAACTTCTGCGCGACGTATTGCCGGTATTGCACGCGGGCGCGGCTCGTGGGCAAGACGGGGGAATACCACTTCAACTTCGCCCAGTACGAGAAGGCGATCGAGTATCTCAAGGCGCACACCGAAGTTCGCGACGTGCTGCTTTCCGGCGGGGACCCGCTGACGATGGCGGACGACCGGATCGAGTGGCTGCTGTCGAGGCTGCGGGCGATTCCGCACATCGAGTTCATCCGGCTGGGATCCAAAGTGCCGGCGGTGCTGCCGCAGCGGATCACGCCCGAGCTCTGCTCGATGCTGAAGAAGTACCACCCGTTCTGGCTGAGCATCCACTTCATGCACCCGGCGGAGGTGACTCCCGAGGTTCACCAGGCGTGCGGGCGGCTGGCGGATGCGGGGATCCCGCTGGGGTCGCAGACGGTGCTGACCAAGGGCGTCAACGACGACGTGGAGACCATGAAGAGCCTGATGCACAAGCTGCTGATGGCCCGGGTGAGGCCGTATTACATCTATCAGTGCGACCCGATATCGGGTTCGGGCCACTTCCGGACGCCGGTGGAAACGGGGCTCAGGATCATCGAAGGGTTGCGAGGCCACACCACGGGATACGCCGTGCCGCAGTACGTGATCGATGCGCCGGGGGGCGGGGGAAAGATCCCGCTGGTGCCGGAGTATTACCAGGGCCGCGATGGGGACTCGGTAATCCTGCGAAACTTCGAAGGCAAGACGTACCGGTATCCGGATCCGGTGTGAGCGGGCTCTGCGCTTCTGCGTACTCTTGACCCATGCGTATCGGCCTGACGTACGACCTTCGCGACGACTACCTGAAGCTCGGCTTCGACGAGGAGCAGACGGCGGAGTTCGACCGTCTGGACACGATCGAGGGGCTCGAGGGGGCCATCCTCGCGATGGGGCACGAGCCGGATCGGATCGGAAATGTCCGGGAACTTCTGAGGCGCCTCGGTGCCGGAGACCGCTGGGACCTCGTGTTCAACATCGCCGAGGGGTTGAGCGGGATCGCTCGCGAATCGCAGGTGCCGATGCTGCTGGACCTGCACGGCATCCCGTACTCATTCTCGGATCCCATGGTGTGCGCGCTCACGCTGCACAAGGGCCTGACCAAGCGAGTGGTCAGAGACCTTGGGTTGCCGACGGCGGACTTCGCCCTGGTCGAATGCGTCGAAGACGTCGCGGCGGTGAGTCTGCCCTTCCCGGTGTTCGCCAAGCCCGTGGCGGAGGGGTCGAGCAAGGGGGTGTCGGGGCGATCGAAGGCGACCACGCGTGCGGAACTGGCGGCCGTGTGCGGCGATCTCCTGCACCAGTTCCGGCAGCCGGTGCTGGTGGAGGCCTATCTGCCGGGCCGTGAGTTCACGGTCGGGATCGTGGGCACTGGCGCTGCGTCACGGGCGATCGCCGCCATGGAAGTGCACCTGCTGCCGGAGGCTGAGGCGGGCGTGTATTCCTACGGCAACAAAGAGGACTACACGCGGCTGGTGCGGTACACGCTGGCCGAAGGTGCGATCCGCGATGAGGCGTTCGCACTGGCCCTCGCGGCCTGGCGGGGGCTTGGTTGCCGCGACGGGGGAAGGATCGACGTCCGGGCGGACGGCGCTGGTCGGCTGAACTTCATCGAACTGAATGTTCTGCCGGGATTGAATCCAGAACGGTCGGATCTCTCGATCCTGTCGCGACTGTCGGGACTCGCGTACAACGACCTGATCGCGCAGATCGTGGAGTCTGCGATGTCTCGCCCGGCCGTGCCGGCTCTGAAGCCCGAAACACCATCCGTGGAAACCCGCCGCCATGCGAGTCGTTCTCTTCCACGATGAAGTCTCGCCAACGGCGACTCCTGACGAGGCGGATGTGCTCGTGCAGATGGATGCGATCGGCGCGGCACTGGCGGAGCTTGGGCACGAGTCGGTCCGGGTCCCGTGCACGCTGAACCTGGCGGCCGCGGCGGGAGCGATTCGGGCCGCTCGGCCGCAACTCGTCTTCAATCTCGTCGAATCGGTCGGGGGCCAGGGGCGGCTGGCTCACTTCGGGGCTTCGCTGCTTGAGACTCTTGGCCTCGCACTTACGGGATGCCCCGCGACAGCGATCTTTACGACTTCCGGAAAGCCGCTGACCAAACAGTTGCTGGAGGGCGCCGGCATCGACACGCCGCGGTGGTACGGCCTGGAGGACCTTCGGGCCGGCTGCCCGGTGGGGCCGGGGCGGTACATCCTGAAGTCGTCGTGGGAGCACGCCTCTCGCGGGCTTGATGATGACTCCATTGTTGATGTGCGCAGCGCGCATCAGCTGGCGGCGGCGCTCTGTTCGCGGCTTCCCGTCCTGGCGGGCGATGGATTCGCGGAACAGTTCATCGATGGGCGTGAGTTCAACCTGTCGGTGCTCTGCGGCGAAGTGTTGCCGCCTGCGGAAATCGTGTTTGAGGGATTCGCGGCGGACAAGCCCCGCATTGTGGGCTACAGCGCAAAGTGGGATGAGAGTTCGGACGAGTACACGCACACGCCGCGCCGGTTTGAGTTTCCGAATTCGGATCAACGGCTGCTGCAGAGTCTCTGCACTATCTCCCTTGCTTGCTGGAGGCGATTCGGCCTTCGCGGGTACGCACGGGTGGACTTCCGCGTGGATGATGCGGGCCGGCCCTGGGTGCTGGAGGTCAACTCCAACCCGTGCCTGTCGCCTGACGCGGGTTTCGCCGCGGCCGTGACGCAGGCGGGTATGACGTACACTGCCGCGATCCAGCGGATCATTGATGATGCAACGGCTCACGCCTCGACAGTCTGAACCCCTGACGATGTTCCGCGATACCCCGCGCCCCGAAGACGCGGCGGCGGTGAGGGCGATCGTGGCATCGACGGGCTTCTTTCATGACTTCGAGGTTGATGTCGCGGTAGAGCTGGTGGAAGAGCGACTCAGCCGCGGGCTCGCCAGCGAGTACTACTTTCTGTTTGTAGATGAACCTGCCACAGGGCGGACTGTCGGGTACGCGTGCTTCGGACCGATTCCGTGCACCCAGGGGAGCTTCGATTTGTACTGGGCCGCGGTGCACCGTGAATGCCAGGGGCGGGGCTTCGGGCGGAGGCTGGTTGCCGCTGCAGAGGCGGCGATGCACGAAGGACTGGCCGGTCCGAACGGATGTCGGCTCGCGCCTGCGCGGCGGGTGTACATCGAGACCTCTTCGCAACCGAAGTATGAGCCGACCCGGACGTTCTATGACCACTGCGGGTACCGGGTGGAAGCGTGCCTGAAGGACTTCTACGCCGCGGGGGACGACAAGCTGCTGTACGTCAAGGCGTTGGCTTAGGCGGATCGGCCCAGCCCGAGTCGTCCGGGCTCAGGCTCCAATCGTTGCCGAAGAAACCGGTCCCCCGAATTCCGCCGATCCCCTTCGCCGTCGCTTCGGCACCCAGGACGATCCAGTCCGGCACGCCGACCCCCGATTGGAAGTAGGGAATGCGCTGGGTGAGCCGCATACCAACCGGTCCGGTCCCTGCGATCACGCCCACCGAGGCCCGGTCGCTGCCCGGGCGGGGTCGGACGAAAAGGCAGGCGAGGTCCACTCCGTCGATGGTTCGGTCGCCGATGACGACCTTTCCGGCCGCAACCTGAACAGGTGAATCACCGACCAGCGCCTTCCACGCCGTGTTTGTGTCGGCATTGCCGTACAGGATCACGTTGCGATTCACATCCGTCGTAACGTCGAAGTCCTTGTCGAGAACAATCGGGAGCGAGGCGTTGCCACGGTACCAGAATGACTCGGAATCGAACCGAGCCCGGGCGAGCGTTATCGCGCGTTCTTCATCCGTGCCGCCCGTTCCGATGACGAGCACCACGGCGTTCCGGAATGCATCCTTGAACGGTCCTGAGCGGAACGGTCCCTTGAGCGTCGCCGGAGCCCAGCCGCCGACTCGCCACTGGTCGCCTTCGCGATAGAGCGTGATCCGCGGCTCGGCCGAGGGCCAGGGAACGTCCGCCAACTTCTGCTGATCGAGTTCGATCGTCAGGGGCTTGCCGGGCTCGAGCACGCGTTCTTCGACTGACTGTTCGCCTCGCTTGATGGTGCGGGGCGCGGCGAGAGGGCCGAGATCGAGGGTCAGGCGGGATACGTTCTGGGTCGGGCCGGAGAAACTTCGCGAAGCGGCATCCAAGGTGATGTTCACGGAACTGGTCATCATGGGGCGGGTCTGGGCCTCAATGGTGAGCCAGTCGCACGTGGCGGAGATGCCGGGCTGGGCCGTAGCGAACTCGACACGACGCACATCCCGGGATTCAGGGCGGGCGCGTGCTTTCAGAAACTCCATGAGCGGAGGCCAATCCATGCACTCATCGCCCCACCAGTGCCGCGCCCCGGGTCGCTCGTAGTAGGTGAAGTCTGCGTGGAACTCGCCGAGTTTGGCCCGCATCTGGCGGGCCTGACCCACGGGCACCGATTCATCTTGGTCGCCATGGAGGATGTAAACACCGTGGCCGGCGTAGTTGCGAATCAGTGCCAGAGTGTCGCTGGCGGAAGCGGCGCGCTTGAGGATAGTGTCCAGCGGTGATCCGCCGGTGTAGGCCTCGGCCCCCGAATAGGTCCAGAAACTGATCCAGCCCGCGCTGGGCGCTGTCGCGGCGAAGGTCCCGGGGAAGTGGGCGGCCAGCTGCCACGAGCCATGGCCGCCCATGGAGTGCCCGGTGACGTAGACCCTGTGGGCGTCGGGTTTGAGCGCCTCGCGGGCGAGGCTCAGGACTTCCATTGCGTCGAGCCGACCCCAGTCTTCCCAATCGAAGCCGTAAGGCCGCCGATTGGTCGGGCAGACGATGTTCGCCCAATCCTTGGCCTTGTAGCCTTCAGCCTGTCGCTGGCCCTGCACGCTGGCGCCGTGGAGCGAGAGAACCAGGCCAAGATTGTCGGCCGCGGGAACGGCGGGGCGGAGGCCGTAGTACTGAACGCTGCCGTCGATCGCGCTCTTGAACGTGATGCGCCGAGAGTCGTCGGGCTTGCGGACGCGAATGGAAACAAAGGCCTCGGTCCCTGTCCTGGGTGCATTGGGGTCACCTCCGGTGACCTGCAGCAGCACCCTGACCTCCGGCACGCCCTGCCTGGGCGCGACCTGAAACGCAAACGCCGCCTTGAAAACGGAGAGGGGCGGCAAGGCGGGAACGGCGGTTGTGGTCGGCTTGCCACCTTCTTCCGCGGCCACGATGGACGCACCGCGGATCCATTCGCGGGAGGCATTGATCACCATCGTGGACCCGAGAAACTCGCCGCCGACACCTTCGACGACATCCGGCATCGTCGCATCGGCGGTGTCGATCGTGAGAGTGGACTCGACGGGCTTAAGAGAGAACTGAATCCCGCCGCGGCCGCCTCGAAACAGGACGTCGTTTCTCCCCGCCTTCAAGGCAACCGGAACGCGAACGAATCCGAGCGAATACGGATCCCCCGCCCGCGGCTCTCCGTTGACGTATACGAGCCCCTGCCCCGACGCTGAGAGCAGCACCACCTGGTCCACATCCGATTCGACGGGCACGTAGGCGTACCCACCGGTGAGCGAGGGGCGCTCGATCTTGCCTTCCGCTCCGACCTCGACGGCCTCCCATGTGCGGGTGTTGCCGTCGGGCAGCGAGATCGTGTCACCGGCCTTGGGCGGAGCCCATGTGCCCGCGACAAGGTCCTTCGCTACTGCGTCCGGGGCAACGATGGAGCGCACGCCCGGGCCCACCGGCCCGATCACCAGGGCCTCTTTGAATGTTGGCGGCTCGCCCCGTGCGAATCCCGCTGCAAGAAACACGAACGCCGCACGCAATGCTGCAGGACACAGTGTCAATCGATTCTCCATGCGCCCGGTGAGCCGCCTTGAAATGACCGCATAGGTTACACTCGCGACCCCTCCCTCACTTCGGAGCCACATCTTGGCAAGCAGAAGATTGTTCCTCGGTACTTTTGCTTATCCGGCCGCGGCGGTCGCCCTCGGCTTTCCAGTCCCCGCGTTCGGGCGTTCCGCGCGGGACATCGCCGAGGAACTCGCATCGCACCCCTCGGGGCCGCAGGAGGCGGCGAGCGATGAGGCGTTCTGGGGCCAGGTGGGCCGGGCGTTCACCGTCGATCGAAGCGTGATCAACCTGAACAACGGGGGGGTCAGCCCGTCGCCGGGATTTGTTCAGGACGCCATGAAGCGGCACCTTGACTACTCGAACTCGTCTCCCCCGCCGTATGCCCTGTGGAAGGTTCTCGAGCCGCAGAAGGAAGGCGTGCGGGAACGCCTGGCCAGGCAGTGGGGGGTTGATAGCGAAGAAATCGCCATCACGCGGAACTCGTCGGAGAGTCTCCAGATCTGCCAGTTCGGCATCGACCTCAAGACCGGCGATGAAGTACTGTGCTGCACGCAGGACTATCCGCGGATGCGCACGACATTCAAGCAGCGCGTGCGGCGCGAAGGGATCGTGTTCAAGGAGTTCCAACTCCCGATCCCGATCGAGGACAACGCGGCCATCGTTGAGCTCTATCGCAAAGCGATCACGCCCAGGACGCGCATGATCCTGATGAGCCACATCATCAACATCACGGGCCAGATCATGCCTGTGAAGGAAGTGGCGGCCCTCGCGCGTCGGCAGAACATTCCCGTCATTGTTGACGGCGCTCATGCCCTGGCTCACTTTGACTTCAAGCTCTCCGACCTCGAGTGCGACTATTACGGCGTCAGCCTGCACAAGTGGCTCTTCGCTCCGCACGGCACGGGCCTGCTGTATGTTCGGAAGGACAAGATCAAGGGCTTGTGGCCGATGCAGGCGGCGGACGAGAAGCAGGATACGGACATCCGGAAGTTCGAGGAGATCGGGACGCATCCGGCGGCGAACTTCCTCGCGATCGGCGAGGCGTTGACATTCAATCAAGGGATCGGGCTCGACCGCAAGGAGGCCCGGCTGCGGTATCTGCGGGACTGGTGGGCGCACCGGCTCCTCCAGAACAAGGACCGCGTAAAGCTTCACACGAGCCTGAGCCCGCACTTCTCCTGCGGCATCGCGAACGTGCAGATTCTGGGTGTCGACAATGAGAAACTGGTCGGCTGGCTGTGGGACAAGCACAAGATCCTGACGGTGTGGATCAACCACGCGGAGTTCCAGGGCATACGCGTGACGCCGAGCGTGTACACCACGCTGGAAGAGCTGGACCGGTTTTGCTCGGCCATCGAGCATGCGATCAAGAACGGGTTGCCGGCCTGAAGCGCGGGTCGGGATGGGGCAGGTACAATGCGGCAGATTCCTTGATCCCTATTTCCCCCGCGTGCCTTCACGGACCGATGCCGCCAGCCACCTCCACCTCTCATCCCATCCGCGCCCTCCCCGATCTCCTCGTGAACCAGATCGCGGCGGGCGAGGTGGTGGAACGCCCCGCGTCGGTCGTCAAGGAACTGGTAGAGAACTCGCTCGATGCGGGATCAAAGCGGATCCGGATCGACCTGGAGCAGGGCGGGATCGAACTCGTGCGGATCACCGATGACGGGAGCGGGATTCCGGCTGAACAGTTGCCGCTGGCGCTCGCTCCGCACGCGACCAGCAAGATCAGGGCGGTCGAGGACCTGGACCGCATCGGGACACTCGGATTTCGCGGTGAAGCGCTCGCTTCAATCGCTTCTGTATCGCGGCTGAGCCTGCGATCTCGCACGCGGGACGAACCCGGGGCGTGGGAAATCGAGGCCGAGGGAGACCGAGTATCCGAGCCGCGGCCGGCGGCAGGGCCCGTGGGCACATCGATCTCCGTCCGCAACCTGTTCTTCAACACTCCGGCACGCCGCAAGTTCCTGCGGACGCCGACGACGGAGCAGGGACGGTGCGTGGACGCCGCTCGCGACCTGGCGATGGCTCACCCGGATGTCGGGTTCATGGTCACCTGCGATGGACGGACAAGCTTTGACGTGCCTCCCGGGCAATCGCCGCGGGAGCGGGCGCTGGCGGTGCTCGGGACGGAGCTGGCGGACCAGTTGATCGATGTGCACGCGGATCAGTTCGACGACTCACGAGGCGTGGCGCTGTGGGGAATGGCGGGGTTGCCGTCGATCGCTCGTGGCACGAACCAGGCCCAGCACGTGTTCATCAACGGACGGGTCGTGCGGGACAAGACGATCCAGCACGCGATCAAGGAGGCGTACCGCGGGCTTATCGAGCCGGGGAGGCACCCGACGATCGTGCTGATGCTGGAAATGGATCCCGGCGCGGTGGATGTGAACGTGCACCCGAGCAAGGTCGAAGTGAGGTTCCGGGATTCGGGGCTTATTCACTCGGTGGTGCTGCGGGCGGTGAGGGACTCGCTGCGCGGTGCGGACCTGACGCCGACGATGGGCGCCGCGGGGGGCACAGTGGGGGGCGCGGGCGGAATCGGGGGTGGCACCGGCGACCCGAGGGCGATCTTGCCAACCGCGGAAACTTCGCGAGCGGGCGTAGACGCCTTCGTGGACTACTTCAAACGCGGAGTGCCGTCGCACCAGCAGGGGAGCATTTCGTACGATGAGGTTCGGCGAGCGATGCAGGACGGGCGGTCGCCATTGCCGGTTTCGATTCCGCCTCCGCCCCCGGGTTTCGCGGCCACACCGCTGCCCGTAGGCCGCCCGGCGCAGCGGGTTCTTCAGGTCCACAACAGCTACCTTGTCACGCAGGATGAACAGGGCGTCGTCATCGTCGATCAGCACGCCCTGCACGAGCGGGTGATGTTCGAGTCGCTGATGGTCCGCATCCGCGACGCGGCCCTGGAGAGCCAGCGACTGCTCACACCGAGCGTCGTTCCCGCGAGCCCATCACAGATGGACCGCCTGGCAGACCTCGGGCCGCTGTTCGTCAAGATCGGAATCGAGGCCGAGCCTCTGGGACCAACCAGCCTCGGCATTCACGCGTTTCCGACGTTTCTCTTCGACAAGGGTGTGGACCCCGTCGAGTTCATGACCGAGCTTCTGGAGAAGTCCGAGTCCGAGGGATTCGTGCCCGGCTCCGAGCAGACGCTGCACGAGGTCCTCGACATGATGGCGTGCAAGGCCGCGGTCAAAGCGGGGGACCGGATGAGCGACACCGAACTTGACGAGTTGGTGCGGCTGCGCGACGCCGTCGAACGGTCGAGCAACTGCCCGCACGGGCGGCCGACGTCGATCCGGCTCACGATTCGGGAACTCGAGAAACTGTTTCAGCGGCGGTAGGGATTCGCCCGGCGGCCTGCCTCAACCGTTGTCGAGCAACTCCACGCTCTCAAACGGCTTGCCCTCGAGCATTTCCAGCGATGCCCCGCCGCCCGTCGAGACGTGGCTCATCTTGCTCGCGAGGCCGAACTTCTCCACCGCCGCGGCCGAATCTCCACCGCCGACAATGCTGGTCGCTCCGTTCCCAGTCGCCTCGGCGATGGCCTTGGCGACCTGGCTGGTGCCGACCATGAAGGGCTTCCATTCAAACACACCCATGGGACCGTTCCAGACGATGGTCTTGGCCTTGCTCAGGACCATGCCGAACTTGGCCTGGGTCTTGGGCCCGATGTCCAGGCCCATGTAGCCGTCTTTGATCTGGTCGTCGAAAATGTGGATGTCGCCGCTGTTTTCAGCGAACTGCGTCGAGCAAATATGATCCACGGGCAGGTGCAACTCGGCCTTGAGTTTCGCCGCGAGGTCCAGGGTTCGCTTGGCGTCGGCCAGCTTGTCATCCTCGGTCTTGCTCGAACCGACCTTCTTGCCGAGCGCCTTGAGGAACGTGTACGCCATGGCGCCGCCGATGATCACGGCGTCGGCCTTGGGCAGGAGGTTCTCGATCGCGCCCATCTTGTCCGAGACCTTTGCCCCGCCGAGCACAACGACGAACGGCTTCTTGGGAGCCTTGACCGCTTCGGAGAGGAACTTGATTTCCTTCTCGACGAGGAATCCGACAACGCGAGGCTTGCCCGTCATCGCCTTCGGAACGGCCACCATGGAGGCATCCGGACGGTGGCAGGTGCCGAACGCGTCGTTGACGTAGACGTCGCCGTACGCCGCGAGCTTGCCCGCGAAGGCCGCATCACCCTTCTTCTCGGCCTTGTGGAAGCGGAGGTTCTCGAGAAGGACCACCTGGCCGTCCTTGAGATCGGCAACGGCCTTGGCCGCCGCGACGTCGGTGCAGTCGTTCGACGGGAACCCAACAGGCTTGCCGAGCAGTTCACTCAGCTTGGCCGCGCAGACCTTAAGTGAAAACTCCGCTTCAAATCCCGTACCCTCGGGGCGGCCCATGTGCGACACCAGCACGGCCCGCCCGCCGCGATCGACGATGCTCTTGATGGTGGGCAGGGCTTCGCGGATGCGGCGGTCGTCGGTGATCGCGCCGTCTTCCACGGGAACGTTGAAGTCCACGCGGCAAAGGATCTTCTTCCCTTTGACATCAACAGCGGCAATGTTCTTCTTGGGCATTGTGGATAGGTCCTGTGGGTCCTATAGGACGTATAGGACCTATGAAGGGTTAGGTGTGCGTGGAATCGTCCATCATTCTCTCGGCACGCGCCCGGACTTCGGCCGCGCCGTCGGTCGCGAGCTGGTCCCGCAGCTTCCGCAGACGCGTTGAGAGCGAGCCGTCCACGAGCTTGTCCCCGATCTGGAGGCGAATGCCGCCGATCATGGACTCATCCGTGTACGGGTGCACAATCGGCTCCTTACCGATGGCGGCCTGCAGGCGGTCGCGGATGATCCGCAGTTCGTCAGGACTGATCGGGGCGGCCGTGTAGACATCCACCTCGACGCGACCGAACTTCTCCTGCACCAGGCGGTCGTACGCCGCGGCGATGGGAGAGAGGTGGGCCAGCCGGCCCTTTTCATTCAAGACCTGGAGGAACCGCAGCGTCAGGTCGCTGGCCTTGCCCTTGAGGATCTTCTCGAGCGAGGCGGAGCGCTGGGCCACCGGGAGCACTCGGGACGCGAGGAACTCATTAAAGCGAGCATTGCCGCGAGCGACTTCGAGGATGTCCTCGAGCTCGGCCTGCGTCGCTTCGATGGCCGAACGCCCGCCCTTGGCCTCGGCGAGTTCGAAGAGACTCCGGGCGTAGATCTCGGCCAATGCATCCGGGGGTGTATCAATCAGCGGCATGCCGTCGTCACTCCGTGCCTGTGTGCCTTCGGGGTTCAGTTCTTCATCGCGAGGAGTTCACCCATCGATTCCTCGACGAGGCGCTTCTGGTCGGCGGGGTTGACTTCGCGACGCAGGATCTTGCTGGCGATCGATGTCGCCGCCGCGGCGGTCTGGGCGTAGATCTCCTGGAGGGCCGCCTTCTTGGCTGCTTCGATGTCTCGCATCGCCCGCTCGCGCATCGCGGCCAGTTCGGTGTCGGCCTTGGCCTTGAGCTCGTCGGCGAGGGCCTGCTGCTGGGCGCGGGTCTTCTCAAGCATCTTCTGGGCCTCGGCGCGGGCCTCGGCGAGGGACTTCTCGTACATCTCGAGGGCGTCCTTGGCCTGCTTGCGGGCGGCCTCGGCGGCGGCGATCTCTTCGCGGATCTTGCCGGCCCGCTCGTCGAGGGCCTTGGTGATCGCCGGCCAGACCTTGATGGCCAGCACGAAGAAGACCACGCCGAACACAATGAGGGCGGTCAGGCCGGTGATGAGCCCCTGGTTGGGGTTGGGCAGCGCCGTCAGCGGTTCGTGCCCGGAGTGTTCGGCGGCGTGCTCCTGGGCCAGGGCGCCGGCCGCGCTGCAGGCGACGGTCATCATCGACAGAGCCAACGTTGAGAATCGACGGGCCATCATCAATCTCCGATTCGCCCTGAGGGCATGAAAGGCAATTCCGTCGCCGCACTTTCGAGCGGCGACGGTTTCAGACTTAGCTGGCGAGGAAGCCGACAACGACGGCGAACAGGGTCGCACCTTCGATGAGGGCCGCGGCGAGAATCATGTTGGTCTGAATCTTGCCGGCCGCGTCAGGCTGACGCGCGATGGACTCGACGGCGCCCTTGCCGACGAGGCCGATGCCGATGCCGCCACCGATCACGGCGAGGCCGGCGCCGATGGCGGCGACACCCTTGACGATGTTCGGGAGGGTCGCCGGAGTGTCCGCCGCCGAAGCCGCGGCGGGGAGGACGGCCAGGGCGGCCAGAGAGAGGAGAGCATTCTTCACTGTGATCATGAAACCAAACCCTTTCGTGCACTGGTCGATTGCGATTCGCCGCCGTCACCGGCGGAGAAGTGGTGGCCCGTTATTCACGCGTGGGCGTGCTCGTGGCCGTGTGCATGGTCATGCCCGTGCTCATGACCGTGCTCGTCGTGATGATCCATGAGGGAGATAAAGACCGTCGTGAGGAACATGAACACGAAGGCCTGGAGGACGGCAACGAACAACTCGAGGAACGTGATCCCGATGGCGCCGGCGACAGAGATCAGCGAGATCGCTCCCGCGCCGAAGATCGTCAGCTTGGCGATGCTGGTCAAGGCCCCCGCGACAAAGCTGAAGAGCACCGCGAGCAGGATGTGGCCGGCGGTCATGTTTGCAAAGAGACGGATGGCCAGCGCCACCGGCTTGATCACGATCTGCCCGATGAACTCGATGACGAACAGGAGGATCGAGATCGGGAACGGGGCCCCGCCGGTCATGTGCTTGAAGTAGCCCATCACGCCGATGCGGGCGATGGCGGCGATGTTGAACACCACGCCGGCGATCAGCGCCAGCACGCCGGTCACCCAGATGTTCTGGGTCGCCGTGCCGCCGACGAAGGCCGTGCCGTTCGCATTCATGTCTTTGAAGAGCAGGTGCTGGATGTCCAGCAGCGGGATCAGGCCCAGAATGTTGTTGACGAGGATGAAGAAAAACACCGTCCACAGGAACGGCATCATCTTGTTCGTGCGATCGGCGAGCATCGGCTTGACGACTTCATCGCGAAGATAGACGGCGAGCACCTCGACCAGGTGCGCGAAGCGATTCTTGGTGATCCAGCGGTCGTGCCCCTGCGACTCCGGCCCGGTCTTGACCTTCGACGCGACCCACAGCCCGCCGAGGATCAGGATGATCCCCGAGAGCACCAGGTTCCCCATGTTCCCCGACCACACCCAGAGCCCTTCGGGGGTCTTCGCGAAGGGGTGGTTGTACACGTGCTGATCCGGTCCGCCCGCGGCAAGGACCAGCGTCGCGAGATTCGACATCAGATTCGTCATGCCAGCTCCGTCTTCCGATTCACGCGAGACAGGATCGCCATCGCGATCATCGTTTCTGCAATCAATGTCAACAGCAGGCCCGCACCGACACCCATACCCATCGGCTTGCGCGGCAAGTCCATCACGACCGACGCGGCGACCACGATGCCCAGAACCACGAGCATCCGTGCCCCGGACGCGGCGAGCACGGCCATCCCGAACATCTCAAGCCGAACACCGACGATGATGGGAGCCAGCGAGATGCCGATCCCGACGGCCAGTGCGCTCGACCCGATCACGATCGCCTGGCCATCACCGCCGAGCACCACTGAGATCAACCCTGCCGCCACCATCGCGAGAGCACCAATGACGACCATTCCCAGCGCGTACCGTCGCTTGAGAACGGGCCATGCGTTGGTGGTGGTGGTGTCATTGGTCACGTCGCTGATCCGTCGGCCACCCGCGTCCAACCAACTGCCGAACGCGAGCGGCCAAATTGCCGCTTTCAGGGGGGCATAAATATAGCGGGGTGGCGGCAGTCGGGCGACTCCATCAGGTCACTTCCTGCTCTGCCTCTGCTCTTCCTTTTGGCTCTGCCGCAGGATGCGGTAGATCGCGTACGCAAACCCAATCCCCAGCCCGATCAGCGACCCCCAGGGCGAGGTCTTCTGCCACCAATCGATCCCGAATCCGATCAACCACGACGCCAGGATGGTGCCGACAAAGTCCAGCGCCAAGGCCCAACCCGAAGCGATCCCGGCAAGGTTGGACTTCTCCGTTTTCTTGCCTTCGGCCGCATCCCGCAGCGACTGCGGGATCTTCGGGAAGTCCGGCATCGGTGGCGGTGGGGGATTCTTCCAGATCTCGTGCTCGTCACCCGCGTCGCGATCCTGATCCTCTGGCGTGGTGGTCATAGAAGTTTCTTGCTGGCCGTCAACCGCGCCGCGGCAATGGCGTCCCGGATCTTTCCGATGTTCGTTCCACCGCCCTGCGCAGCTTCGGGCTTCCCGCCGCCCTTGCCGCCGCAGATCGCCGCGGCCTCGCGCAGCCACTCGCCGGCGTTCAACCCTTTCTGGACACCCTCCGGAGGCACGGCACACATGATCCCGACCTTTGGCGCCGCCGGGTCAGAATCGTCCGGGCTGAAGAGCATCACCGCCGCTCGGGGCGAGACATCGCGGATCGTTTTGACCGCCTGCTCGAGTGCACCGCGGTCGGACCCAAGGTCGATCGTCGAAACGATGATCGTCTCTCCCGCCGTGTTCGCGGACTCGGCGATCTTGCGGGCCATGCCGGCCGCTTCCTGCCGCTTGCCGGCCGCGGCCTGCTTCTGAGCAGCCTTGACCCTTTCCTGCAGCGCCGCGATGGCCCTGCGAAGGTCGTCGCGGCGGGCCGCGGGAATCGTCATCTGATCGACCTCGCGCCCGACTTCGTTGAGCTCGGCCGAGAGGGCGCTGACCTCGAGCTTCTCCGCGGCCTTCACGCGAACGGCGAGATTGTCCGCTGCCTGGATCGCCGCGAGCGCCGCGACGCCCGTGAGGCCGGTGACGCGCCGCACGCCCTTGGCCACAGCCTCTTCGGAGACGAGCGCGAAGTGGCCTGCATCCTTGGTTGAGGTCAGGTGTGACCCACCGCAGAACTCGACGGAGACTTCATTCCACGCCGCGTTCTCAGGGTTCGCGACAAGATCGGATACCGGCAGGCCGATCGAGACGACGCGCACCGGGTCCGGGTAAGCCTCGCCGAAGACGGCCCGAAGGCCCGCGATCTGCTTGGCGACAAACTGCGGCGCGAGGTCGGCATACACGGTCAGGTCCGCGGCGATCTGATCCCGCACGATCTTCTCGACCTTGCCGAGCTGCTCGGGCGTCACCGGGCCGGTGTTCGAGAAGTCAAAGCGCAGGCGGTCGGGCGCGACGAGCGAACCTTTCTGATCCACATGCGTCCCCACGACTTTGCGCAGCGCGAAGTTGAGCATGTGCGTGGCGGTGTGGTTGGCTTCGATCGGGTCGCGCCGACTGCGATCGACGTGCAGACGGACCTTGTCGCCGACGCGCAGTTCGCCTCGCCCGGAACGGCCCATGTGCAGGATGTACCCACCGAAGGACTTGACCGATTCAACGTTGAAGTCCGCCGCGCCACCTTTGCCCTCGCCGTGGCGCTCCGAGTGGATCTCGCCCTGGTCGGAGAGCTGGCCGCCCATTTCGGCGTAGAAGTTGGTCTTGTCGAGGATGACACCGATGATGCGGGTGCCCTGATCGCGCGTCGAATCGTCGAAGTTCTCACCATTCCATATGGCGACGATGTTCGCGTAGGTGTCGCGGCCATGAAACTTGTCGGAGTCGTCCGTGGGCTTGACGTCCATTCCCCTAAGACGGGCGATGGATTCGGCGGCGAGGGCAAGTTCCTTGGCGCCGCCGTCCTTGCCAGCGGCTCGCGAGCGGCCCTTGGCTTCTTCCATCAGGCGCTCGTAGCCCGTCAGGTCGACTTTGAGGCCGCGTTCGTCGGCCATCTGCTGGGTGAGATCGATGGGAAAGCCGTAGGTGTCGTAAAGCTTGAAGGCGTCGTCGGCCAGGATTTGTTTTCCGCCTCGTTCCGCGGCCTCTTCGAAGAGCTTGATTCCCCGATCCAGCGTCTTCCCAAAGCTCTCTTCTTCCTCGCGGAGAATCTCGATCACGCGCTTCGGGTTCTTCCGAAGCTCCGGAAACGCCTCTCCCATCCGCTCAACAACGATCGGCACAAGCTGCGAGAAGAACCCCGGCTTCGCCCCCAGCACCTGCCGCCCATACCGCACCGCCCGCCGCAGAATCCGCCGCAGCACATACCCGCGGCCTTCGTTGCTGGGCGTCGCTCCATCCGTAATCGCAAATGTCAGCGTCCGGATGTGATCCGCAATCACGCGATACGCGGTGTCCACGTTGCCCGTATCCGCCGCGCCGAGCTTGCCCGAGTACGCGTGCGGCGCGCTGGTGGCTTTCTGGATGGCCGCGAAGTACGGCATGAACACGTCCGTGTCGTAGTTGCTCCGCTTGTTCTGCAGCACCGACACGAGCCGCTCAAATCCCATCCCCGTATCCACGTGCTTGGAAGGCAGCAGCCGCAACTTCCCACCCTCTTCGCGGTTGAACTGGATGAACACGTTGTTCCAGATTTCCAGCACATCCGGATCGCCCGTGTTCACCAGCTTCGAGGCATCGCGCCCGCCGATGCGGTCAAAGTGAATCTCCGTGCACGGCCCGCACGGCCCCGTCTCACCCATCTCCCAGAAGTTGTCCTTCATGTTGCCGGGAAGGACGTGCGATGCCGGCAGCACCTTGAGCCACAGCTGCTTCGTTTCCTCATCCGGCTCCAGCCCGCCATCGAGATTCCCGCCGAAGTACGTCGCGTACAGCCGGTCCTTCGGAATCCCATACACCTTCGTGAGCAGCTCCCACGACCACTCCACCGCTTCCTTCTTGAAGTAATCCCCGAACGACCAGTTCCCCAGCATCTCGAAAAACGTGTGGTGGTACGTGTCCTTGCCGACATCATCAAGGTCGTTGTGCTTGCCGCCCGCCCGGATGCACTTCTGGCTGTTGACGGCCCGCTTCATCCCAAAGAGCGGCGAACCCGGCTGAACCGTCCCGAGGAAAATCGGCTTGAACTGGTTCATCCCGGCGTTGGTGAACAGCAGCGTCGGGTCGTCCACCGGCACGCAGGGGCTGGACGGCACATGGGCGTGCCCGGCACCCGGCCGGTACTGGAAGAAGTCGATGAACGTCGAGCGGACGCGGTCGCTGGTCCAGGTCATGAAGGGTTCCGTTCGGATCAGGGGCGAGCGTGAGTATAGGAAAGTACCGCCGCGAACCCGCTTGCGGCGAACGCCCCGGCCGACCGGCGGTGCACGACCCGCCGCTCACAACCTGTGCAACTTCCGCCCACTTCGTGGTACATTGTCCGCGGCCCCTTAACCCCGCACGGAGACCCTCCATGCTCGTCCGCAGCGCCCTTGCATTGTTCCTCGCCGCCTCAACCGCTTTCGCCACTCCACCCACCGATGCGCAGATCGACTCGCTCGTGAAGACCTACGTCGAGAATCGCGCGAAGATCACGGAGGTTTCGACCAAGATCCGCTCCGCGCAGACGGCCAAGGTTGAAGAAGGCGCCGCGAAGCCCGACACGAAGGAGCTCTCCGCCCAGCTCAAGGAACTCAACGAGGCCAACAAGAAGGCCCTCGATGGCGTCGCGCTCGATGAGGCCACGCTCCCGCAGATCGAAAAGCTCGTCACCGGCGGCATCACCGCCTTACCTGACGTCCGCAAGTCCATCGCCAAGCCGCTCACCGAACTCTCGAAGGCCAACTCGCTCGATGGCGCCCGGGCCGCCGAACTGCGCATCCAGACGTTCCCCTCCGCGACATCGGCGAAGCAGGAAGACCGCGACGCCCGCGAAGTCGAACTCGCCAAGGTCTACGCCGAGGCGCTGGCCCACCCGTCGATGGCTGCACTTCTCAAGTCCGGCAAGGGCGATGGCCTGATCCGCCAACTCGCCGCGTTCAAGCCCGAGACGATCAAGTCCACCAAGATGATGTCGTCGTTCGAATCACTTCTGGGAGGCGAAATGTCGATCGCCGCGGCGAACTCGCTCGCCGGCGTCGTCGAAAAGGTCCGCGATGCGACCGACTCGGCCGATCGCGACCGCATTCTCGACAAGATCGCGTCCGCCGCCGAGTCCGCTGCCGCGAAGGCCCCTGAAACCACCCTCCCCGCCACGCTCAAGCGCGCCAAGGACACTGCCAAGCTCGCCCGCTCCGGCTGGGCCCGCGGCACGCTGATCGACAGCCCGGCGCCGGAGATCAACTTCACGTGGTCGAACGGTGAGATGAAGAAGCTCTCCGACCTCAAGGGCAAGGTGGTGCTCGTGGACTTCTGGGCCACCTGGTGCGGCCCGTGCGTCGCCAGCTTCCCGAAGATCCGCGACCTGCAGGCCCGCTACAAGGATTACGACGTGGTCATCCTGGGAGTCACCAGCATTCAGGGCTACCACATCGATCAGGCCAACAACCACACCAAGATCGACTGCAAGGACGACCCGGCGAAGGAAATGGGCCTCATGCCCGAGTTCATCAAGAGCATGAACATGACCTGGAACGTCGCCTTCTCTGACGACAGTTGCTTCAACCCCAACTACGGCGTCCGCGGCATCCCGCACCTCGCGATCGTCGATCCCGCGGGCAAGGTTCGCTTCAACGAACTCCGCCCCAAGGATCCCGCCGAGGAGGCCGAGAAGATCGACGCCCTGCTCAAGGAGTTCAAGCTCAAGACGCCGGCATCGCCCATGCCCAAGGCCACGGAAAAGCCGGCGACCGGGAGTTGACCCGGCCGCGGCAGGGCTGAAATCCAGGCCAACAAGGCCCAACTCATCGGACCGATTTGGCCGATAATGGTGTGACATGCGCACCTTCGACCTTTGCGTCATCGGCAGCGGCCCCGCCGGCCAGAAGGCGGCCATCCAGGCGGCCAAGCTTGGTAAGTCCGTGTGCGTGGTTGAACGCAAAGAGGTTGTGGGAGGCGTTTCGGTCAACACCGGAACGATTCCAAGCAAAGCATTGCGCGAGGCGATTCTTCGCCTCGGGGGGCACAATCGGGCCATGCCCCAGGAAGCCGACTTCCGGGCCGCCCGGGAATCCACCTTCAACGGCCTCATGGCCTCATGCAATCACGTTATTCGCGCCGAGATCGACATCATTCGGGGCCACCTTTCGTCGAACGGGGTCGGCCTCCTCGCGGGAACCGCCAGCTTCAAGGACGCCAACACCATCGAGGTTCGCGGCGTTCATACCACTGAGTTGGTCTCGGCCAAGAACTTCCTGATCTCCGTCGGCACCCGCCCGGCCCGGCCGCCCAACGTGCCGCTCGACCGTCAGCACATCATTACTTCGGACGAGATCCTGCACCTTCCCTCTCTTCCGCACACGATGATCGTCGTCGGCGGCGGCGTCATAGGCACCGAATACGCCTCCATGCTCTCGGCCCTGGGCGTGCGGGTCACGCTTCTCGAAGGCCGCAGCCGAATCCTCGACTTCGTCGATTCGGAGCTCATCGAGGCACTGCAATATCACATCCGCCAGGGCGGCATGACGCTGCGTCTTGGCGAAAAGGTCGTCAAGATTTCTCTCATCGAGCCTCCCCGCGGCGCCCGCGCCACCAACGGCGAGCTGGTTGAGGCCATGCTCGAGAGCGGCAAGACCTTGCGGGCCGACTGCCTGCTCTACGCCGTCGGCCGCCAGGGCTGCACCGATGAACTCAACCTCCCCGCCGCGGGCCTCACCGCCGACGATCGCGGCCGCATCATCGTGAACGAGAACTACCAGACCAAGGTCCCGAACATTTACGCCGCGGGAGATGTGATCGGCTTCCCCTCCCTCGCCTCGACTTCGATGGAGCAGGGACGTGCCGCGGCGCTCAGCATGTATGGCGAGACGACCACGGTGAACGCCGACCTGCTCCCGTACGGCATCTATTCCATCCCTGAAATCTCGATGGTCGGCTGGACCGAGGAACGCCTGACCAAGGAAGGAATCCCCTACGAATCCGGCATCGCCCAGTACAAGGAAATCGCTCGCGGCCAGCTGCTAGGCGATGAGATCGGGATGCTCAAGCTCCTGATCCACCAGGACACGCACACGGTCCTTGGCGTTCACATCATCGGCACGGGCGCGACCGAGCTGGTCCACATCGGCCAGTCCGTCATGGCCCACAAGGGCACAGTTGAGTACTTCGTCAATACCGTGTTCAACTACCCCACGCTGGCGGAGTGCTACAAGGTCGCGGCGCTCAACGCCTTGAACAAGCTGCGAAACTCCTGACGCTAATTCTTTGAAGCAGAAACCCACGCCCGCCACATGCGGCGATAGCAGGCATCCAACTCGCGCGAGTGAGTCGTCGCATCGCACAACCGCGACGCCCGCATCTGCTCCCGCAGATTCGCGCGAATCGTCGCCAGCCCGGGCCGATCCGCGGCGAGGGACTTCGCCAGATCAATCAATCCTTCCGGCGAATCCGCGATCCACTCCGGGTGCCCGACGGCCGTCAGCAGGCTCGCGCCCACACGACCCGCATGCAGCTTGCCGGGGACACTGAGAACCGGCACCCCCATCCAGAGCGCTTCGCACGTCGTCGTCGTGCCGTTGTACGGCACCGGGTCGAGCGCGATGTCGACCTGCGAATACGCCGCCAGGTGATCCTTCAACACCGGAATGTCGCCCAGGAGCCGCAACCGGTCGGCCTTCAGCCCCGCCTGGCCGAACATCTCCTCCACGGACTGCCGTCCGGCGGGATCTCCGAGACCCTTGCCCTTGAGCACCAGGACCGAGCCGGGAACCGCCGCGAGGACGTCCGCCCACAATCGCACCGTTCGCGGCGAGAGCTTTCCCAGGCTGTTGAAGGACCCGAACGAGAGCGGAGCGCCAGCGAGGCTCGGCGGCGGAGCGACATCAGGAGCCTCTTCCGGCGGCCTGTAGCACACGAAGCAGCCGGGAATTCTCTCGAGGCGTTCGCTCGCGTTCCGCTCGGCGCCCGGGGGGTCGGTGACGACGTCCACCAGCCGGTAGTCAATCGCGGGAATGCCGGTTGACGAAGGACATCCAAGGTACGTCACCTGCACCGGTGCGCACCGGCGCGACAACGCGGCCAGCCGGTTCCCGGTGGTCAATCCCGAGAGCTCGACAAGAATGTCGATCCGATCGCGACGGATCATTTCCGCGAGGTCAACATCGCTCATCCGCGAGCACTCTCTCCATCCCCCGGCCTGCGACTGCAGCCTCGCCGTTACCAGATCGGCGCGAGGATCGGTCGAGTAGCACACGGTTTCAAACGCGACTGATTCCGGATGCGCCAGCAGCGGCTCGACAAAGTACGACACCGAGTGGCGCCGAAGGTCGGGCGACAGATACCCCACGCGCAGAGGACGATCGGGATCGAGAAACGCACGACCGCCCGACCGCGGCCAGCCCGGCGCGGGGCCCAACAGCCTCGCGTGCCGCTCCCGAAGCTCCACGGCTTCGCCCAGTCCTGACTCATCCACGTAGTTCAACCACTGGCGGACGAGCGTGAGAAGGTCGTGATCCATCGGGGCGAGGGCCAGGAGGTGCCTCATCAGCGCCGTCGCCTGTTCGGGTTTCCCGCGATCGGCGAGCACCATCGCCAGCGCCGACGCCAGCAACACATCGCTCGGATGCCGGGCCAATCCTCGTCGCAGGACTTGCTCGGCCTCCGACGACAATCCAAGCTCGACCAGCGCCATCGCCAGGGCCGGGACCGCCGCATCAAAGGCCGGATCGTGCATCAACGACCGCCGGAACGCGTCGGCCGCGCCCGCCACGTTCCCAACCTGACCGGTCGCGCACCCCAGCGCATACCAGAGGTGAGGACTCTTGGGATCGCCCTCGATCGCCTTGGTGAGATACGACCTCGCCTCTTCCCACCGGCCGAGTTCGGACTCGTGCGCCGCGACCATCTCGTTGGCTTGCGAATGAACGGGAAACTTCGCGAGAACGGCCTTCGCCTTGAGCGCGGCCCCCGCGTGATCACCGATCGCCCAGAGTTCGGCCGCCGCCGCTATTTCAGATGCAGGATTCACGAGTTCTCCTCACCTCGTGATTGTACGACGCGGGCGCCGATGACGTGGGCGTCGCGGCTGAATCGGCGGATTCAGCGGTATGCTTGGGGCGTCTCGATGCGCACACGGGCCCATCGGCGGAGTCACGAGTGAAAAGCGTGCTGGTTGAAGGATGGCGCTTCATCACCCACTCGTACGCCGTGGTGAACCAGTACCAGTGTCTCGAGTTGCTGCGCCGTCCTGAGATTTCGCTGTACCACGGCGATCGCCCGTTCGATGGATCGCACTGGAAGGCTGTTCCCGGCAGCCTTCCCGCCGATCGTGAGAGCGCTCTGCGCTCCATCCCACCGCCTCCGCGGGATCAACGCGTTGATGTGGTTCTCCGTATGGACTTCCCGCACCGATTCGATGCCGACCCTCGCGCCGAGCGTACCTATGTCTGGGTCACCGACGAGTTCCAGCGCATCACGCGCCAGGTCATCGCCGGCGGGAAAGACCCGGCTGATGTTCTGCCCAACACCCAGGCCGAAATCATCGCGTGCTCCCGGTGGGCCGCCGACGGATTCCTGAACGCCGGCGCCCCTCCCCGCGGCGTGCACATCGTGCCCTGCGGCGTCGACACAAGCATCTTCCACCCGCTCCCCGCGGCCGAACGCACGGCCCTGCGAAAGCGACTCGGGTGGGATGGACGCTTCGTTGTCCTCAATGTCAGCGCCATGACCGGCAACAAAGGCATGGACCTGGTGCTCAGCGCCGTCGCCGAACTTTCCGTCACCCATCCGCACGTGGCCCTGTCTCTGAAAGGTTCCGACAGCCTCTATCCCTCGAGGCAATGGGCCACTGGCATCTTGGATTCTCTTGGTCCCGGGGTGCGCAACGCCCTGGCACCGCGGACCTCATACCAAGGGGAAGTTCTCTCCGCCGGCGACATGGCCAATCTCTACCGGGCCGCCGACCTCTACCTCAGCCCCTATCGCGCCGAGGGGTTCAATCTCCCCGTCCTTGAGGCCGCCGCCTGCGGGCTGCCGGTCGTGTGCACCCGCGGAGGCTCGACGGATGACTTCGTCGACGACTCCTGGTGCCTTCGCGTCGATAGCCAGAAGACGGTCGATCCCAGCGTGGGGACGTACCTCGCACCGGACCCGTCTCACTTGATGGCGATCTTGAATCGAGTCGTGATCGACGACCAGTGGCGAAACACGGCCGCCGCCGCGGGCCCCGCCTGGGTGCAGTCTCGATATACCTGGAAACACTCCGTCGACACACTGCTGGAGGTCCTGTTCCCTTTGCCCGAGGGCGTGCACGGCCCGGCGTGATATCCTCTGCCCGTGGCGAAGAAACCGTCCAAGTCCTCCGCGCCAAAGCCCGCCCTATCCCGGGCCCCACGGGAAGTCGAGCTCAAGCCCGACCCCGGGTCGTCGCGCCTTCGCACGCCTGCCCCGGTCGCTCTCGACAGCATCATCGGTCAGGACCGGGCGGTGGGGGCCCTTCGTGCTTCGATCAAGTCCGGCCGGATCCATCACGCCTGGATCTTCCACGGCCCCGTCGGAACCGGCAAGTTCACTACGGCTCTCGCCTTTGCGGCCATCATCCTCGATCCCTCGACCGGACCGGGCCTCTCAGGTCAGATGGAACCGGACCCAACCTCGGCCGTGCAGAAGCTGTTGCAGGCCGGCACCCACCCGGACCTGCACATCATCACCAAGGAACTCGCCGAAGTCAGCCGCGAACAGAAGATCCGCGAGAGCAAGCAGCGCACGATCGCCAAGGATGTGCTCATCGAGTTCCTGATCGAACCCTCCGAGCGAACCCGCAACTCGGGCGCGCAAGCGCTTGCTTCGAAAGTCTTCATTGTTGACGAAGCGGAGTTCATCGACCGCACCGGTCAGAACACGCTGCTCAAGACGCTCGAAGAGCCCCCGCCGGGCAGCGTCATCATCCTCGTGACGTCAAACGAAGAGCGCATTCTTCCAACCATCCGCAGCCGCTGCCAGCCCGTCGCCTTCGCCCCGCTGGGCGAGGCCGACATGAAGCACTGGATCGAGCAGGCGAAGTTCAGCCTGGCATCGGTCAGCCCCGAAGCCCGCAAGTGGCTGATGTCCTTTGCAGACGGCTCGCCCGGCGCGGCCAAACTCGCCCTTGAAACCGGCCTGACGTCATGGCACGAATCGCTGGCGCCCCTGCTCGCCGAGCTCGACTCCGGCCGGTTCCCCATTGACCTCGGGACCACCATCGCCAAGTCCATTGACGAGTGGGCCGTCGCCGCGATCGAGCGCTCCGGCAGCGACACCGCGAGCAAGGACGCCGCCAACAAGGCCGCCGCTCGCCTGATGTTCCGCCTGCTCGGCAACCACTTCCGGACTCGCCTGCGAGAGGGAGCCTCCAAGGCCTCTCAGGAAACGCGAATGAACCGCGACCTGGCGGCGATCGACCTCATCCAGGACGCCGAGCGCCAGTTCGACGCGAGCGTCCAGGGCATCTTCGTGTTTGACAACCTTGCGGCGAGCCTGGTCAGCACTCAGGCCTGAAGACTCAGCGACGATGGCCGGGCTTGAGCGTCCGGATCCTGCGGCTTTCCGCCGCGAACCTTGTCCATGAGCATGGCCCACGTCTCACGCTCGTACTGCAGGATCTTGATGACGCCATCAAGCTTTGCGACGCTCTTCTGCAGGCTCGCTTCAACCAGCTCCGTGTACAGGAACGTGTAGATCGCCTTTACGCGTTCGCACAACTCGGGATCGAACTCGGGCTTGATCGTGGTCAGGAGCTCCAGCACGATGTTCCGGCACTGTGATATGCCGTTGTAGCTCGCCTCGTAGTTCTTCGCCGACAGCCCTTCTCGTCCCTGGCTCGCGAACTTGATCGCCCCATCGAGCAGCATGAGCCGCAACTCCTCGCGGCTGGCCGTGAGCACTTTGGTGCGAAGGTAGGCGTTGGCCGGGTTGGACTCGACGCTCATGGAAGTCTGGATCGGACCGCGGGAATCGCGACTTTATTGACCGTTTGATCGGCGTTCGACGATCCTCGGATTGAGGGGTTATTCGGGTCATCCCGCCTTCGAGAGACCGGACAAGGCCGAACTCTGCGACTGGAGCCTGCCGATCGCCTGCTCCATCGCCAGGAACTGCTGCTGGAGAACTTTGCGCTTGTTCTCCAGCTGGGCGTTGAACGCCGTGATCCGCTTGTTCTGCGAGTCGATCTGGTCCTTGATCGTCTGCGTCCGCTTCGTCAGCGTGCCGTCCACCGTGTTGAGGTAGTCGTTCGCCAGTTCCTCCATCTGGGCGATGACGCCCAGCGATGTGAACTCCTGGGTCGCGTTCGGGTCCGTCGTCGTGATGGCCGGATCACCGTTGACGGTCGTCGGGGTCGCCGGTTTGAGCACCCGGGCCGTGAACAGGTCCGCAACGCCCTGCGGGTCTTCCTCGAGCGCCGCACGCAGCTTGTCTTTGTCGACGGTCAGCTCGCCACCGGTGCCGACCTTGAATCCCACATCAAGCAGGCTCGAGAACTCGCTGGTGACTCCCTGGGCCTTGCCCTGGATCGTGCGGAACAGGGCCTGCCGCAGAAGCTCCGTCGTCGAATCCCCGAGCAAGGTGCCCTTTGTATTCGAATCCTGGTTGTACGACGTCTGCGTCTTGATGCGCGACGCCAGGTCGTTGAACGTCTTGACGAACGTGTCGATCCCCGTCTCGATCGCCTCTGTGTCCCTCGTGATCGAGAGGGTCACCGGGTCGCTGCTCACCGACTTGAGATCGATCGTCACACCCTGGATCACGTTGTCCAGCGTGTTGCGGGTGCTCGTCAGCAGCACGCCGCGGGCCGGGTCGCTCGCGCCGTAGAACACCCGTGCATCGTTGCCCGCATCGAGCTGCGTCTCGCCGAGGTCGAACGACCCCGTGTCAACAATGAACCGGCCCTCGGTGCCCGTGGTCCGCGACGCCAGGCTCAACCGGTAGGGCGTGCTCCCGGATCCGTCGGTAATGACCGCCGCCTGAATCCCCACGCCCGCCGAGTTGATCTTGGTCGCGACCTGCTGCAGCGTGTCCGTCGCCAGGAATGTCACGGCACGCTCGAACGTCCCGTCAATCACGTTGGCCGTGCCCGTCCCCGCGGCCTCACCCTTGATGTTCAAGTTCGCCGCCGCCGAGCCGCTCACATCCTCCACTTTGATCTTCAGCGTGCCCCCGCCCGTCGCGTCCTCGTACAACTCAAGGCCGTCGCCCTTGCCGTTGATCTTCGCCTTCACCCGGATGCCGCGGCTGTTGATGATGCGGATCACATCGTCCAGCGTGTTCTCATCCTCATTGATCACGACATTGCCAACCGCGCCGGTTGAATCCGTGATCCGGAACTCGCCGACCCCGATACCCTGCCCGCCGCGAAGCGAGTTCAGCAGCGTCCCCTGCGTGATGTACTGGTGCTGCAGGTTCGATCCGGCCACCGTGCTCGACGCCACTCCCGCGGGGTCCGTCGCGATGCCCAGCGATGTCGCCGTGGCGCCCGAGACGATCAGGTTTCCGGTTCCGTTGGTCGTGTCGGTGATCGTGATGCCGGTTCCACGGGCGTTGAGCGTCGCCTTGTAGTTCGATCCGCCCGCGGCGTTGATTTCTTTGATGATGTCGGAGACCGACCCCGTCGTGCTCACCGTCAGCGTTCGTACCACGCCGTCCCGCCCGGTAATGCTGATGTCCCCATTGCCCGCGATGCCCGTGCCGCCGTTGAGCGACGTCGCCAGCGTGGAGTTCAGCGAAGCGAGAATCCTCCGCCCGTTCACGGTGCCCGTCGCCGGCGCCGAGGTCAGAATCCCGAGGTCTCTCGCCGTGTTCGCGCCGGCCGCCACGTTTTCCGTGACCTCGATCGTCCGTCCCTGGGCATCCACGATCTGCAGGCTGGACCCGTTGGATGCAATCGACGCCTCCACGTCGTCATCCCCCAGCGCGGTCGCCAACTGGTCGTTGATCCGATCCAGCACGCCCGAAATCGTCGACGGCGCCGACTCGGTCACCGTCCCATCCGCGTTGTAGACGTTGCCGACGTTGATGTTCACCGCCGTGCCGCCCACCGTTATCGTGAAGTCGTACCTCGCCTGCCCGGACTGCGTGTTCAGGAATATGCCGTTCCCGTCATTGAGCGCACGCAGCGCGGTGCCCTCGTTGAGCAGGTACACCGACGAGCCCGTCACCGTCGTCCCGGTCCCCGTCGCCTGAATTCCCAGGCTTTCCGCTGTGGTGTACCCGAACGAACTCGTGATCGTGAGGTTCGAGTTCACCCCGCTCCGGACGACAAACTTTCCGCCGTCTACGGACGCCGACAGGTTCAACCCGCCGCCCGCGCCGTTCAGGGCGTCAAGCACATCGTTCACCGTCGCCGCCTTCGACAGGTCGATCGTCGCCGAATGCCCCGCGGCATCGCTCACGACGATCTTGCCGCGAGAGACGCCCTCGCCGCCGTTGAGGTCCGACAGGCTTGTGTCCCGATCCAGTCGCCCCTTCGCCGACTCAAACGTAAATGTTCCCGCTCCAAGCCCGCCCGTTGACGAACTCGCAAAGCCCCGGGACAGGAACTGCTGAGTCGACACCAGGCGATCCACAATGAACGAATAGCTCCCCGGTGTTGCTGAGGTGGATGCCGTCGCGCCGAGCACATCTTCCTTGGTGCTCGCCGCCTTGTTGGACTGAAACACGTTTCCCGAGCGCAGGTTCTGCGCGGCCGACCTCAATGCCCCCAGCTTCGAGTTCAGATCGAGGTACGCCGCCTGCAACCCCTGGAGTTGCACGACCCGCTTCTGCGCCAGCGTCTTCGGCCCCGAGTCCGCCGCAAGGAGCTGCTCGATCAGGCTGGATGTATCGATTCCACTGAAGATGCCGGTTCCGCTGGTCACTGTGCCCATGGCGTCTCCCTACGCCCGGGCCGCCGCGGAGACCCCGGGGTTCCAATGGATCATCGACAGGTCCTCGGCTGGGCGTTCAAGCAAGCCCTGGCGGGCCGCGGGCGCCACAACCCCTTCACCCTGTCTCGCGATCGGCCGGTGGAGCCCTTTGCCCGAGAGTCGCAGGCAATCCTGCGCCCAGGCCGTCAAAAACCGCTGAAAACGACGGCTGTCCGCCGCTTCCAACGCCTCTGAATAGCTCCGAACTCGCTTCAACCGACCTCCGTATTCGCGGCTGAGGTCGGAACGCAAACCGGGTGCCGCGCAAATCGGACCGAGTTACATCGGTCAGATCGCCTCCCGCGTGCAATACATCCGGCATCCACGGTCCAGTTGTGCGGCCGTGCATCGCGTCCGCCGCGGCACTCAAGCCCCTATTCTGACGATGTTCTTTCGCCCGCAGCCCCACTGACCACCCCTGGAAACCCTTTGCCGCCCGTACCTCGCTTCATCCGACTCACCGCCTTGATCGCCGGCCTGGCGGTCTGCCTGAGCGCCTTGGCCGCCGCCTCCGCATCCCTCGCGATGCCAATGTTCGTTCAAGGACAACGGCCGGCCTGGATGCTCTTTGGGTTCGAAGTCGTCGTCTTCATCGCCGGCGTGCTCGCCGCCATCTTCGGTCGGGGCCGCTTCAGCATCGGCCCGGGGATGGCCTTGGCCAACATTGCCGGAACAATCCTTGTTGGCTCCGCGTTCGGATACATCAGCGCCGGCCGCCAACTCGGTACGACATCCCTGACCCCGCTCCTGGCCTTTCGATTCCTCGCTGGCGGCGTGATCGCAGCCGCCGCCGCCTACTGCGTCCTCTCACGAGATCCCAAGTCCTGGCGAGTCGCGGCCTTGGGCGCGGCCATGGGGCTTCCCAGCGTGGCCTTGGCGGCCGCGGTCATGGTGACCCCTGCCCGCAGGGCGGTGATGACATTCCTATCTGGCGGCGGAATAGCTCAAACGGGCCTCGCAGTGGTCGCCGTGGTCGTGGTGGGGGGGCTCCTCTGCGCCAGTGTCCACCTGCTGATCAAGGCATTTGAAATGGGACGAGTTCCCGACGCCTGGCGGGTCTGCCCCGGTTGCGGATACGACTGGACCGGCCTCTCCAAGTGCCCCGAGTGCGGCCGCGAGCAGAATCCCGGCCTCGCCAAGGCCTGAAAGCCGTAAGTTCCACTGCCCAACAAGCTGGTTGTGCCAATCCTCGGTTCCAATGCCGTCGTCATCGCCCTGCTCGCCTTCGTGCTCGGGGGCGCGGCCGTCTTTCTCGTCTCCGGCAAGGTCCGCCGACTCTTTCGCTCCACTCGTCACGACACCATCGGCATCCAGGTCATCGCCGAGCACGTCCGCGCGGTGGGCAAGCTTGTAGGCCTCGAAGTCTGCGCCAAAGAGATCGCCACGGCGACCAGCGGCTGGGCGTGGCTCCCACCGATCCTGCTCAGCCAGGCGCGCCTGGCGATGATCTTTCACTTCGAGAAGCAATACACGATCGACCTCTCCCGTCTCGACGCCGAAGATGTCAAAGACCTGGGCGACGGCCGATTCCGGATCACGCTACCCCCGATCGAGGGCCACCTGCGCCTGCTCGACCTGACGCCATACGACATTCAGAACGCCCGGATCCTCGGGCTCCTTGACGTCATCCCCATGACCGCCGACCGCCAGCGGGACATGATGAAGAAGGCTCAAATCCAGGCCGCCGTCCTTTACGAGAGCAACGACCAGCGGTACCTGTCCGAAGCCAGGACGAGTATCGATCGTCACCTGAGAAGCCTGCTGGGCCTCGTCGGTGTCAAAGCCGAGTTCGCGTGGGTGGATTCGGGCAGTCCAGAACGGCCAAGCCCGCTGCTCTCGCAGGCGCCCGCCATCCGCCGACCGATTCTTGAAAGTGCCGAGGGGCGGACTCGAACCGCCGACCTCCGGGTTATGAATCCAGCGCTCTATGCCAGCTGAGCTACCTCGGCCAAGGTGCCGAATCGTACCCCTCGCACTTCCTCGGGCAAGAACCGACCCCGCGGCCACCCGCGGAAAGTCACCACCTACTTCACCGCTTCGATCCGCAGTTCCAGCACCGCAAACCCCGCGATCTGGAAGTACTCCACCTTCAGCGGCACATTCTTCGCCTCCGCGATTTCCAATACAGCCGAGTCCGTCGCCGGCCCATGATGCGTCCAGTTCTCGATCACGGTCTTCCCATCCGCATCCACCCTGACCCCATCATCGCTGAGCACCACGATCTTCCACTTTCCCGGAGTCAGCGGCACCGTCGTGGTCGCCACCAAGCCGTAGAAACTCCCTTCCAGGTTCGACGCCGCGAACACCGGCACGCGTTTCACCGTCCGCGGCCCGCCGTTGCCGAACTTGAAAGACAGGTCATCAACCTGCGTCTTGACGACATCCTCGCCCTTCGCCAGCGCCCGCCATGCCTCGAGGTCCGCGGGCGGTGAAGGCGGGTTCGCCGAACCCTTCCACCCAAACGCCGTCACATCCCACGTGGTGCGCACCACAGACGAGGTGAACTCGAACGCGAACTTGGGCCCATTGACGTGCAGCGTGTACCCGTACACCCCCGGCTGCTTCGCCGCGACCGTGATCAGCTGCCCGCCGATGTCGCTCCGCCCTGATTGCACATCGAGCGCCTGCGGCCCCATCCCTCCCACCTGATCGAGCCGCATCTTCGCTTCCGGCGGCATCCGCAGCAGTTCGTACCGATGGGTCGATCCCGTGGTCGTCACCGCCCGCACCAGCGGCGACTGATGATCCCACGGACCCCACTCGTTCATGATGATGAACTGTCGCCCCTCCATCGCCGACCTCGCGCCCACCGGCTTGGTTTCGCCCACCAGCTTGAACGGCGGGACGATGTACATCGGAGAGTCCCCCTCCCGAACCACCACGATCCCTTCACCCGCTTCCACTTCAGTTCCCACACCATCAAGCCTGTTCCGCGCGAACACCGTTCCATCAACCCGCCCGCCGCCGGCCCGCAGGTGCAGCGCGAGCTTGTCACCCTTAAACGTGTTGTCCGCAATCACGTTGTGCTCAACCGCCGACTGCACCCCCGGCTTGGTCATCATCTCCTTGTCATCATCCCACCACAGGTGCACCCCGCACGGATTGCCCGCAAACGTGTTCCCCACGATCAGGTTGTGCGACCCGTGCTCGATGTTCACACCGCCCCGCTCCATCCCGTACGCCATGTCGCCGTTGTCCCTGATCTCGTTCTCCGCGATCAGCATCCCCTGCGAGTACCCGCCCCATATTCCGCAGATCCCGTTCCCCACGATCCGGTTGTTCGCGACCTGGTTCCCGTGAGAGAACGTCATCTCGAGCCCATGCGCCGCGGCGTACGACAGGTCATTGCCCACGATCAGATTGTCGTTGCAGCCGCGACGCGAGTAGTTGAAGTCCGGAATCGGTGGCTGCGCCTCGCCGATCGCCTCCCGCCCGGCAAACCCGAATATCCCATCGCCCCCGTGCGTGATGGAGTTCTCCGCGATCAAGTTCTGTGAGCACTGCTCGAACATCAGCAGCCCCGCCGAATCCTGCCCTCTGTTGTACACCTTGTGCGAGTACCCGCGGATGCAGAAGTCGAGCGCGTTGCGGCAGATCAGGTTTCGGCTGCTCCGCCACATCGCGACGCCCCACCCCGAGAGATACGAACAGTCATTGTCGAACACGCGCGAATCCACCACGCGGTCCAGCATGATCCCGTTCTGGCCGTTCCTCACCTTCACGCCGCGGATGGACACCCTTGAGGCATCCTTCACCAGGAGTGCCGCGCCGTACTTCTCGATCCACTCCCCGTTGTCGTTGTGATGCGGGTACATCCAGTCGCCGTTGTCCTCCGCTTCAGGAGTGGATCGCAGCTTCTGCCGGAAGTTCCCGGACAGGTCCGCGTCATCGATCCAGAGCCCGGGACACTCCGACGCCAGGATTCCCACCTTGTATCCGCTGACCCGCGGCCCCTTGATCACGACATCCTTGTGTCCGTGCAACAGGATCCCGATCCCCTTGAGCCCATCCCCAGGACTGCCGGCCGGCGCCCCGCGCAGGTCCGACCCCGCCGCGAACTCAACGGTGATCCCATCCGCCTCGATGTGAATGACCCCATCCCCGTTCGCATCCGCAATCACCGCATCTTGGGCGATGCGAACGATGCACGAAGAGGTGATCCTGGCGTCGTCGTTCGCGACCACGACCTCCGGCAGCACCGGCGCCTCCGGCTGCACCTGCGTCAACGCGAATATGAACGCCGCGCTCAAGAATGGAATCATGCGCGCATGGTAACCCGATCGGCGTGCCCGCACGCCCCGCCAAACTCATCCGTTCTTGAAACGATTCAGGCCGGCTCCTGCCCGCCCGACGACCGGCTCACGCGTACATCCTCGCCGCTCTGATTGACCGGCGTACGGACCTCGCTCGAAGCCTCCCGCGTGGGAAGCCGCTGCGACGACGACTTGTTCGACGAATCCTCGATGTCGTCCTCGACACCCTTGAGTCCCTTGCGGAACTCCACGATCCCCCGCCCAAGGCCTCGCCCAACCTCCGGCAGCTTCCTGCCGAAAATCAGCAGCCCCAGGACCAGCAGAATGATGAGGTCCGGGCCCCGGAACAGGTTGTCGAACAAGGCCAGGGTGATCGTGTCCATGAATCCCTCGAAGCTGGAGGTCGTTCTCGCTCCTCAAGGGTAAGGCCCCTTGAGGTCGAACGCCACCCGCGATCTCGAATTGCCCATTCCCCCCGCCAACTCGCCTTATCGGGCAAATCCCCCGTGGCGTTCCGCCGCCTCCACCACGTTCAACAGCAGCATCGCCACCGTCACCGGCCCGACTCCTCCCGGCACTGGACTGATGCACCCCGCAACTTTCTTCGCCCCCTCAAAGTCCACATCCCCGACCGTCCGCATCTTCCCATCAGGCCCCGCGACCCGGTTCACTCCCACGTCTATCACCACCGCCCCCGGCTTCACCATCGAAGGCGTGATCAACCCCGGTACGCCCGCCGCGGCCACCAGCACATCCGCCGACCGAGTCAGTTCTTCCAGGCCCCACGTCCACTTGTTGCACGACACGACCGTCGCATCCTGCCTCATGAGCAGCACCGCAATCGGTTTCCCGACCACATCTCCAGCCCCGACCACCACCGCCCTCTTCCCGCGAATGTCAACCCCGGTCGACTGCACCATCTTCAGCACCGCCAGGGCTGTGCACGGCACCAGCGACGACTGGCCGTACACCACGTTCCCGATGTTCGCCGGGTTCACGCCCTCAATGTCCTTCTCGGGAGCGATCAGCCGTTGAATCCGGTACGGCTCCACCCCGGGCGGCAGCGGCAGGTGCACCATGATGGCCGGCACCTCATCCTTCGTGTTCAGCAGCAGCACGCGCCCGGCGATTTCGTCGTAATCCGCATCCGGCCGGAAGTGGTGAAGGTTGTACTCAATCCCCAGGTCGGCGCACGTCTTGCCCTGGTTTTCAGCGTACACGCGGGCCGCGTTGTCTCCCGCATCCGCCAGCAACGCATCCAGCCGCACCACACCGCCCCGCGCCTTGATCGCGCCGACACGCTGGGCGATATCCCGCCGGTACTTCTCGGCCAGGGCCTTGCCGTCGATGATCGTCGTCGAAGGTGCGGTGGGGGGCATCTCCCGATGATACGGATACGCGGCGGCCCTCGCCGCTGACGCCTAGACCATCCCGTCCGCCTGATGCCTCAACCAGAAGTCACTTTGTACCATATCCCCGTGCCCTCCAAACCCGCCGCCCGAATCGCCGAACTCCGCGACCTTCTCAACCGCGCCAATCGCGCGTACTACGTCGATGCCAAGCCAATCATGTCCGACCCGCAGTTCGACGCCCTCCTCGTCGAGCTCGCCGACCTGGAAAAAAAGCACCCCGAGCTCGACGATCCCGACAGCCCAACGCACCGCGTCGGTGGCGAACCCAGCGAGGGCTGGTCGCAAGTCAAGCACGCGGCCCCGATGCTCAGCATCGACAACTCCTACGACGAAGCCGCCGTCCGCGAGTGGCACGAACGCGTGATGACCGGGCTTCACGGTAAAGGCGCCTCGCTCTTCGACTCCGCCAGCGGAGGGGGCGACCCTGTCCGCTTCATCTGCGATCCAAAGATTGACGGCGTCGCGATGTCACTCCGCTACGAAAAAGGCCGCCTCACCACCGCCGCGACCCGGGGCGACGGAACAACCGGCGACGACGTCACCGCGAACATCCGAGCGATCCGCTCCATCCCCCTCATGCTCGAGCCCACCACCAAGGGTGCGAGCGTCCCGCCGGTCCTCGAAGTCCGCGGCGAGGTCTATATGCCCCTCGCCGAGTTCGCCCGCACCAACAAGGAACGCGAGGCCGCCGGCGAGGAGCTCTTCGCCAACCCACGCAACTCCACCGCCGGAACTCTCAAGCAGCTCGACCCGTCCATCGTCGCCAAGCGCCGCCTCGCCTTCAGCGCCTACGGCCGCGGCCAGGTCGCCGAAGGATTCGCTGATTCACACTCGCAGTTCCTCGACAAGATCAAGTCACTCGGCGTCCCCGTCGCACGCAGCATCTGGAAGTGCGACACCGTCGAAGAGATCCTCAAGGCCATCGAGGAGTTCGGCGCCAAACGCCACACGCTCGACTTCCAGACCGACGGCATGGTCGTCCGCGTGGACTCTTTCGCGCATCAAGCCAAGCTCGGCACGACCAGCAAGTCCCCCCGCTGGGTCATCGCTTTCAAGTATCCCGCTGAACGGAAAATGACCAGGCTGATCAAGGTCGAGCACCAGGTCGGCAAGACCGGCCGAATCACGCCACGGGCCTTTCTCGAACCCGTCCTCGTCGCCGGGACCACCGTCCAGCACGCGACGCTTCACAACTACGGCCAGATCCGCAAGAAGGACATCCGCATCGGCGACACCGTCGAGATCGAGAAAGCGGGCGAGATCATTCCATATGTCGTCGGCGTGGTGCTCGACAAGCGACCCGGCGGCGCCAAGAAAATCGTCCCGCCGGAGAAGTGCCCGGAATGCGGCGGGCCCATCGACACCGAACCACCAGGTGCAGCGCCCGAAGATGAAACCAACCGCTGGTGCGACAACCCCGAGTGCCCCGCCCAGATCCGCGAAAAACTCATCTGGTTCGCCGGCCGCCGCCAGATGGACATCGAGGGCCTCGGCGAAAAAACCGTGGATCAGATCCGCACCGAGTCCAAGGTCCCGCTCAACACCTTCGGCGACGTCTTCCGCCTCCACAAGCACCGCGATGAACTCCTCGCCCTCGAACGCATGGGCGAGAAGAAGATCGACAACCTGCTCGCCGGCATCGAAGACGCCAAGTCCCGCGGCCTCTCCCGCATCCTCGCCGGAATGGGTATCCGCTACGTCGGCGACACCACGGCAAAGCTTCTCGCACGCCGCTACAAGGACCTCGACGCTCTCCTCGCCGCCTCACTCCGCGATCTCATGCCCAACGCCAGGCTCACCGCAGAGGAGGCCAAGACCCTCGGCGTCGAGAGCGAGGGCCCCGGCGGCCAGGAAACCGGGCTCGGCAAGGACACCGCCCCGGCCGTTCACACGTATCTCCACTCCGACGTCGCCTATCACACTTTCAAAGACCTCGCCTCCCTCGGAGTCGATTTGACATCCAAGGACTTCTCCGCCGCCGCGGCCGCATCCACAGGCCCGCTCGTCGGAAAGACGTTTGTCATCACCGGCACGCTCGAGAACTACGAACGCGAGGCCCTCAAATCGCTACTCGAGTCCCTCGGTGCGAAAGTCTCCGGGTCCGTATCGAGCAAGACCAGCGTCGTCGTCGTCGGCGCCGAAGCCGGCTCCAAGCTCGACAAGGCCAGGGAACTCGGAACTGAAATCTGGGAGGAAGATCGCCTGCTGAAGGAACTGAAGAAGGCCGGAGTGGCGTAGAGTCCGGGTGGCTTGCCGGTGGTTCTGCACACGCATCGGATCGAGCAACGCATGCAAAATGTCGAGTTCAAAGCCGAACTCAAGGACCTTCCCCTGGCGCGATCCATCTGCCGCGCCCTGGGCGCGATGTCGATCTCGACCATGCAGCAGACCGACACCTACTACAAGCTCCCGGCCGGCCGCCTGAAGAAGCGCGAGGTACCCGGCGAGCCGACCGAGTACATCTTCTACCAGCGGCCCGACAAGACCCAGCCCAAGCTCAGCACCTTCACGATCTACACCGAAAACGAAGTCATCACCCGCTTCGGCGCGACCTCGCTCCCTGTGTGGCTTGTCGTCAAGAAGACCCGCGAGCTCTGGATGCTCGCCAACGTCCGCATCCACCTCGACACCGTGGATGCGCTCGGTTCCTTCCTGGAGTTCGAGGCCCTCGTCACGCCGCAGTCCAACGTCGCCCGCTGCCACACAGTGATCGCCGACCTCCGCGAACACTTCAAACCCACCCTCGGCGAACCCGTCTCGACCGGCTACAGCGACATGCTGGAGGCCTGAAGCCCTCGCGGCTCGTACTTTCGAGCCGCCCGACTTTCAAAAAAGAACCCGCCGGGCCTCCTCTGTAAGAAGACCCGGCGGTTTGCGGAGTTGCGTTGTGCCGCCCGATTACCTCGACGCGACCTGGTCGTTTTCCTTCGCGGCCGGCTTGCTCGAATCCGGCCCGATCTCGATCACCGACGGCGCGATCTCAATCGCCTTGGGCTTCGACGACTTCAGGCTCTTGAAGCTCTTCGCCTGCTCGTTGTCCAGCAGGTACTTCGCGGCCTTCTCGTAGTTGTCGCAGTCGCTGGTCTGGCTGAACATCTGCAGCTTCGATTCCTGCTTGGCCCGGATGTCCGCCAGGTGCGCCGTGACCTGGTCAAGGCTCGCCGCGCGATAGCGGCTGTGGTTCTCGATCGTCGCCTGACGCTTCTGCATCAGGTCGATCATGCGGTCGTTGCGGCTGATCGCATCGACCTGCCGGTCGAGCGCCCAGAGCTGCGTCTGGAACTCGGCCCGCTCGGTCTCCAGCTGCTCCAGCAGCGTCGAGAGCCGGTCCTTCTGCTGGCCGAGATACCCAAGGTCGCGCTCGATGTCGCCCACGCGCTGCGAATACGCCGTCCGGAGCTGCCCGACGCGGTTGGCCTTGCCATACGCATCGTCCAGGCTCATCGAGCCCGTATTCTCAAACCGGACCTTGACGATCTGCGCCACGCCCGAGGTCTTTGCCTCTTCCGCCTTGGTCAGCACGCTCTGCATGGACTCCAGGTCGCCCTCCGCCATCGCCACGACCTTCTTGCTCACCGAGAGCTCACGCTCCAGCTGGGCAACCTGTTCATTCAGTTCCGCCAGGTCGCCGCGGACATCCGCGATCTTCTTGGGATACTGCCCCTCCAGATCGCGAAGCTGCGACCGAAGCGCGACCGGGTCGCTGATGTTGCAGTCGATCGCTCCATGGATCGCCGACCGAGTCTGGTGGAAGACCGCCCGGATCCGGTCCGGTCCAGCGACCGCCACCGCCACGCCGCCGACCACGGCCGTGATGACGCCTGCACGAACGACTGTCTTGCCGATGCAACCCATTGCAAATCTCCTTATCCATTCCCTGTCGCGGCACCAGCCGTGCGGGGTGGGGTGCGTGTTCGCGGAAGTTGTTGGGAACCAGGCCCCGCCGATTTCGCGCAAAGCGAACCTTGCTCGCCCGATGCCCCTCGCACCCGCCTCTGCGGACCCTCGACGGCGTTTCCACCCCCGATAACGCCTGCCGGCCTTGGTTCGGGCATCCATGCTGATATGCTGTTGGGGGAATATCAGGCCCAGATCATGGGACCCCAAAACCCGCGGGGGCGGTCACAGAACAATGGGAACCCGGTACGGGTTTGCGGAGCGGTACGGTGAACACCCTGACCACAAACTTTGTCGCACGCCTCAAACGAAACGATGAGGCCGCGTGGTTTGAGCTCTGGCAAACCTTCGGCCCGGTCATCCGGGCCCAACTCATGAAGTGGGGCAAGGGCCGCATCGGCTCGCAGACCGTCCAGGACCTCTCCCAGGAGACCATGGCCGCTCTCTCCGATTCCATCGACCGCTACGACCCGTCTCGCGGCGCCCGATTCTCCACTTGGCTCCTCGCCATCGCCAAGCACGTTCTCGGCGATGAAATGGACCGCCGCAACGCCCAGAAGCGCGGCTCCGGCCGCAAAGGCACCGACTTTGACGACGCCTGGATGGCCGCCTCCGGCGCCTCCGTCGACGAAAACTACGAAGCCGCCGTCTTCCGCGCCAAGGTCGAAGCCGCCATCCGTCTCGTCGAGAAAGAATGCGAGTTCATGGACTTTTCCATCTACCGCATGCGCGTTCTCGACGGCCAGCCCGGCAAAGGCGTGGCCGCGGCACTGGGCATCAGCGAGCCGACCGTGAGCCGCCGCCTGGCCAAGGTCCGCGACATGCTCCGCCTCCGCCTCCAGCAGGTCATCGCCACGTACAGCTTCACCGCCGAGGAAGAAGAAGAACCGGAGCGAAACGGGTTAGCCCTGAATCCTACAAAGACGGACGATGTGCTCTTCGACGAGAGCATCGCGGAGATTTATCACCGGCAGACGGAGCTGCGCAGGCAGGAACAGGCAAGCCTGAAACCCTGACCCCCAGCCCCGCCCCCTGCCCAGGGATTGACCCATGGCACCCGGCCCCATCATGATCGTCCTGCTCGCCCTGATCGCCATCCCCGTCGGGATCGTCGCGATCATCTATCTCGTCGTCCCCATCTTCAAGGCCATCCACTGGATCTTCAAAAAGGCCTTCGGCTTCATCTTCGGCGAGATCGGCGACGCCCTGCGCTTTGTCGGCGCCATCATCACCCAGCTCTTCTTCATCCCACTGGTCATCGGCAACATACTTGTCGGCCGCTGGTCAGCCGCGGCACACTTCGGCCGGGCTTTCGGCGCCGAGTTCAAGACCGCCGGCGCCAGCCTCTACCGAATGGGCATCGGCCATCCCGCTCGTCTCCTCTGCCTCCACTCTCTCGTTGACGGTATCGAAAAACGCGTCCCCCAAGCCATCGCCGCCGCCCCGGGCCCGGACAAACCCAGCAAGTCCCGCACCGGCCAGTTCGACGGGTACCAGATCGTCGGCTCCCTCCCCGGCGGCGGTTCGGGCGGCAAGCTCTACATCGCCACGCCCGATGCCATCCGTCTCGCCGGCTTCGCCCGGGCGGGCCAGGCCGATGTCCGACAGGTCGTCATCAAGACCTTCTCTCTCAAAGACGGCTCCAGCCTTCCGCAGATCGTCCGCGAGAGCCGCGCCCTCGAAGCCGCCAAGCGACTGGGCCTCGTCCTCGATCACGAACTCAACGATGAGCGCTTCTTCTACGTCACTCGCTACGTCCCCGGAGAGTCCCTCGGCATCGTGACGCAGCGCCTGCACGCCTTCTCCGGCAGCGAAGGCCTCCAGTCCGGCCATCTCCGCCAGGCCCTGGGCTACGTCTCCGACCTCCTCCGCACGCTCGACCAGTATCACCGCGGCGGTCTCTGGCACAAGGATGTCAAGCCCGACAACATCATCGTCGATGGCCGCGCGGCACATCTCGTGGACTTCGGCCTCGTCACGCCCCTCCGCTCGGGCATGACTCTCACCACGCACGGCACCGAGTACTTCCGCGACCCCGAAATGGTCCGCATGGCCCTCAAGGGTGTGAAGGTCCACCAGGTCGACGGCGCGAAGTTCGACATCTTCGCCGCTGGCGCTGTGCTCTTCTCAATGATCGAGAACTCCTTCCCCGCCCACGGCGGCCTCTCCCAGATCGCCAAGAGCTGCCCCGAAGCCGCCAAGTGGATCGTCCGGCGCGCCATGACCGAGTACGACCGCCGCTACACCTCCGCCGGCGCCATGCTCGCCGATCTCGAAGTCCTCCGCAGCGCCCCCGATCCCTTCGCCGTTCGCCCCGCCGACCTCCCCAGCATGCGCGGCGTAGAAGCCGAGACGCCCGCGTACGATGAAGACGCGCCCATCCGTCGCGCGCCGGTTCCAGTCGCTGTCGGCGCCGGGTCAGATAGCCCCGGCTCGCCGCCGCCTCTGGTCGAAGCTCGCGCCGGCGCACCGATCCCGCCACCTATACCCAACGTTCCGCTCCCCCCGCCCGGACGCTCTCGTCCCAAGCTCAAGGTCAACCGCTGGTGGACCGGCGGCTACCAGGCTCAGAGCTCTGACATCATCCCCGCCTCTCACACGCCCGCAACGCCCGTCGCGGGCACCTTCGCCACTCCCTTCGGCGCCGCTCGCCGCAAGCCCCGGGCTTCCGCGGCCGACCAGCTCGAATCCGCCCGCGCCCGCGTCGATGCCGCTCGCGAACGCGCCCACGCCCGGATGGCCGGCCGCCGCGCACCCGCCGGCAAGAAGTCCGACTTCAACGCCCTGAATGTCGGTGTCGTCGCTGCCGTGCTCGTCTTCCTCGTCGCCGCCGCAGCACTCGCCGCACTCCTGTTCGCCGTTCGCCGCCCCAACGTGAGAATCTCGCAGGACTACGGCCCCAACGGCAACGCCTTTGTCCTCATCGACATGCCCGGCCAAAACGGGTACTTCGTTCCAGACCCCCCATCCCCACCCTCGCCGCCCTCAACCCCTGCCCAAGTCACCGTTCAGAAGCCAGAACTTCCCACGCCACGCGTGGTCGTCAACGCGGGCACGGTTTCCACCGCCTCATCACCCGCCCACGTCGACGGCCACCGCGTCCTCGTCATGAGCGACGTCAAGCCCCTCACGCAGGGCATCACCACTTCCATCGAACGCCTCCGCGCCACCGGCTTCTCCCTCTTGGGCACCGCCGTCCTCAAGGGCGACTTCGCCGACCTCGAAGAGCTCACCACCCTCGAAGCCGAGGCCCGCGCCGTCAAGGGCATGCGCCAGCTTGATGCCAAGGACGCCTCTCAGCAGATTTCCGACTGGATCCGCGAACGCGGCGACATCAACCTCCTGATCTGGTTCGAACCTTCCGCCGACGCCAAGGGTGTCCGCTGCGTCGCCTTCGCCCCCTCACTCGGCGAAGACGCCGACCCCGAAGCCGCGGATACCGCCCGCATCGATCTCCTCACGGCAACCGAAGCCGTCCGCGGCGAGAGTCGTTAACGCCGCACGTGGCTCCGCTTCGCCGCGGGCTCTGGTGACACGTGTGTGACACAGCCCAGCTCCCTCCCCCCTCTACCATTGCTCAATGCCCCGAGCCTCGACCCAAACCGCCCGGGTCGCACACAGCGCCGCCAAGCGACACCTCCTCGCCCGCTCGATCAATCTCGGCGGCCGCGGCCTCCTCTACGGCTCGACCGCCTCGCTTCTCGCCATCGTCATCCTCAAGATCGCGAATCTCCACTGGCCCGTGACTCTGGTCTGGGCCGTTCCCATTGCACTCGGCGCCTGCACCGGACTCCTCGCCGCCTACCTCGGCCGCTGGTCTACAGCGCAAGCCGCCAGCGCCGTCGACTCCCGCCTCGGCCTCAAAGACCGTCTCTCCAATGCTCTCGCCCTCGCCCGCGATGCGGGGCCTTTCGCCAAGTGGTCGTTCGACGAAGGTGAACACGCCGCCGCATCCGCTCACATCGCCGCCGCCATCCCCGTCAAGGCAGACTGGAAGTGGGGGACATGGCCACTTCTCGCCGCCGCTTCGCTCGCCGCCGGCATGTATCTCCCCGCGATCACATGGTCTCGGCCGCGCCCGGTGACGCCCAAGATCGTGCAGCGGCAGGCCGCCGCCGAACAGATCAAGCAGGTATCCCAAGTCCTGCGGCAGTCCGACCCTGAAACCCGGCAGCCCCTCGCGGATCCGGAACAACTCAAAGCACTCGAAGATCTCGAACGCGAACTCCGCGACGGCAAGGCCGACCCCCAACTCGCGCGCGAACAGGCCGCGCAGAAACTCGCCGAGTCCGCCCGCAGGCTCGAAGAAAGCGCTCGCTCTTCCGAATCCGCGGCCGAACAGGCCCGCGACCGCCTAGCGCAGGCAGCGGCCAGCAAGTCCACCTCCAGCGCCGCCGAATCTGACATCTCCCGCGCGCTCCGGAAGGGCGACCTCGCCGCCGCCAGCCAGGCCGCCGAGGAACTCGCCCGCAAACTCCCCACAATGTCAGAGTCAGAACGCCAAGCCGCGGCGGCCGAACTCGAGGAACTCGCCAGCGCAATCGAGGCCGCGGAGCAGGCCGAGAAAGAACGCATCGCTCCGCCCGATGCGCCCGTCCCGCCGGAACACAACGCGCCGGAGACCAACCCGCCCAATGCCGCCACTCCCGCCAGTCCCGAGAAGGCTGCCGAGAAGCAACAACAGCAGCGAGCCAAGGATGAGGCCGAGCGCAATCTTCGGGACCTGGTCCAATCGGTCAAAGACGCTGTCAAGGAACTCCGCCACGAGCCGGTTCCTGACCGGCCCAAGCCGGATCAGAGCACTCCGGCGGATCAGCGCCCCGAACGCCAGCAGCAGAATCCCAGGTCACCCGAACCCCAATCCGACCCCAAGGGCGCCTCCGGTGCATCGGGCCAGACGGGCTCCTCCGGTACAAGTGGGTCGTCCGGATCCCCGTCCGGGTCAACCGGCAATTCAGGCTCATCGGGAAGCTCCGCAGCAACAGGGAGTTCGGGAGCATCGGGCGGCACCGGCGAAACGGGATCTTCAGGTGCAACCGGACCCTCCGGATCCTCAGGCAACCAAGCCCCTTCAGGCAGCACTGGATCCACCGGACGCTCCGGCTCCAACGGAGCAACGGGCCAGGGCACGCGCCCACAGCCCGGCGCATCGGGCACATCAGGCACCACTGGTTCGTCGGGCGCTACAGGCCCAACGGCTGCCTCGGGCTCAACAGGTGCCAGCGGCTCGACCGGCGCGAGCGGAACTCGCCCAGCCTCCGGTTCAACAGGCCAGCCCCAAGGATCGACCGGTTCCTCCAGCGCCTCAGGCCCGAGCGGCCAATCTCCGACTCCCGGGCCCGGCGCCACCGGCCCGTCCGGATCGACAGGCGCTTCTGGCGCGACCGGTCCCTCCGGCGCGACAGGCTCTTCCGGCTCCTCGGGCGCCACAGGATCGAGCGGGTCGCCCGGATCCACCGGCGCCCCTTCCGGCGCTACCGGCTCTTCCGGCGCACATCCGCAACCATCCTCAGGCTCTTCCGGTTCCTCTGGACACTCCGGCAGCACCGGAATGACAGGCGCCTCCGGTTCGAGCGGTTCAACCAGCGGGTCGGACCCTGCCGCCACGGGCGCGGCCGGGCCATCGGGCGCAACTGGTGGCACAGGATCAACCGGAGCTGCTCCCGCTTCCGGGGCCTCCGGTTCAACCGGCTCCTCCGGCTCGACCGGCGACTCCGGGCACTCTCCCGCCCCAACCGGTCCTTCTGGTTCCAACCCGCCAGGTCCCGGCCAGTCCGCCGGCGCCCCTCGCAGCGATGCCCCCGAAACCGGCGAGCACACCCCTCCCGTTGAGCGACTCAGCAAGTCCTTCAAGGACATGGCCAACGCCAGGAACCAATCTCAGCAATCCAAGCAACGCGCCCGGCAAATGGAGGAGTTGGCCCGCAAGCTCTACAACGAGGCCACTCCCGAAGAGCAGCGCAAGATGGAAAAGCTCGCGCAGGACATTGTCCATGACACACACCAACAGGGCCGCGGCTCAGGCGCCGGGCTCGACCCATCGCGCAACGCCTCCAAGCCGGCCCCGGCGCGAGACGTCCAGACCGCACCCGTAGACGCCCGGTCCAAGGCCTCCAACTCGCCCGCCCAAGGCGAACGCATCATCGCGGACTGGTACTCCAACCGCCCGATCGACCGCAACACTCCCGCCGGGTCCGCCGCAGGACCCTCCGCCGCGGCCGAAGACCTCCGCCGCGCGGCCGACGCCGCCGAACGCGCCTCCGAACAGCAAGTCATCCCCCCTCGCTACAACGACTTCATCAAGCGCGTCTTCAAACGCTACGCCGAACAGGCCCCCGCGGCAGCGCCGCCCGCGCCGCCAGCACGATGAGTAGGCCCGGCCCCAGCCACCAGGTCTGTCGTTCGATGAACCCAATCCAATAGAACGGCATCGCCGCCACCACCGCCACCGCCATCACGCTCAACTTCGCTCGCGAAGGCGACGTTGTTCCCGCCTCGCCTCGAGTCGGAATCATGCACAGCCACACGTACGCCGGAAACACCAGTCCGTACATCGACATGAACCCGCGGTACACCACTTCGCCGATCGAGAGCCCCGCGTACCGCCACTCTTCAAAGTGCCCAAGCGCCGCTCCAACGCACGCCAGCGCGGCCAGGCCCAGGTAGGCCATCAATGCCGGCCGCGCTGTGCGTCGCGCAGGCCCCCGCCCTCGATGCACCTCGCACGTGACCAGCAGTTGGACCCAGATGTGCGCCGCCACAAGCATGGCGGCGATGCTTCCCGGCCGAACAAACCGCGGCGGCACCTGTTCCCCATCAAACATGTGCGCATACAGCAGGGTGAACACGATCATCAGAAAGAACAACACGCCGAACCCGAAGCCAAACGACACCGTCCCGGCTCTCGCCGGCTGGCGGATTCGGGCTTCGAGAAAGGTCCCGTCCAGATACGGACACAACAAGAAACCGAGCACGCACACCGGCGCCAGCGCCAGAACCTCAACGCTCCTGGTCCCTCCCGTGGGAAGCGCCAGGTCCCCCCGCACGCCGAGCACGGCCATCATCGCCATCGAGAACGCCAGCGTAAGCCCCGTCAGCGTCCGAGCGCGATCGAACCGTCGTGGCACGAAGAACGAACCAATCACAACACCGCCGACCAGGAGCCACGGCAAGGCGGAGACGTTCATGGTCCGCAGGTTTGCGGAGAACATCCACGCCAGGAAGTACAACTGAAAACAGATCGTCACCCGGCTGAACGCCCTGACCGCGACCTGGTGCCGCTCGGCAATCGCCCGTGCTGAACTCCCCGACCGCAGCACCCACCCCATCCCCGCCGCGCCGACCACATTCGGCACCGCAAACACCACAAACCCCCAGATGCCAAAGTCGCGCGCCAGCAGCACCGGCAGGAACATCCCGATGCACCACGTCCATGAACACGCCAGGTACGCCGCCCAGCTGAACGTGGTCAGCCAGCTCTGTCGCGTGGCTACGTGAATCGCAGGTGGGGGGGCTGTGTCGGACATGCGGTGGGCTCTGAACTCGCGGGGCCGAATCGGCCCCAGCCTACCGAACCTTCCGCCCCTTCTTCTGCTGGTGCGCCTTGAGCGTCACGTGGAACACCGCCGTGCACTTGCCCACCCGCCGGTCCTTGCCCGACTTCTTCCCGATCTGCTGCACGATGTCCAGGTCCACCGTCACGTTGAACTCTTTCCCGGAGGCCACCAGCCCGTGGATGTCTTCCCGCGGCGAAATCTTGTACAGCGCCGGCCCATAGCACGGCCGCAGAAACTTGTATTCCAGGTGCTTGCACACCACCGTGTAGTGCCCGCCGCACATTGCACACCACCGTGTAGTGCCCGCCGCACACCCCGAACACGTACATCCCGCCCGCCACCTCGCTGTTGGCCAGGAGCGCCGCCCCCGCCATCGCGTTGTACCAGTTCCGGTTGAATCTCCGGAACGGCAGCACCGCCGAAAACGTGTTCGGGTCCACGCGCTTCATCCGGATGCCGCTCTTGAACGCGTACGGCATCCACACCAGCGACGTCACCCGGTGCCAGAAGTTGTTCCGAGCCGCCAACTTGCTCACGAACGTGTCCACCCGGTCCATCACCGTCCGCTTCCGCTTCGCCGGCGCCGGACGCAGTTCCACCTCGTCCTGAACCGATGTCGCTTCGTCACCGGTCACGGCCGGCGTCGTCACAACGGGATGGTCGGCGGTGTCGGTCGTCAAGATCTGTCCTTCACAGCGCCAGATCATACCCGTTCACGCCCCGCCGCCTGTGCGCTCTCTGCCCGGCACCCTCAGCGACCGCCTTCCTCGACCAGGTCAAACCAGCCCTTGGCATTCGCTCGCGCCCGCCGGCAGGGATTCCCCGGTTCGTGATCCAACACCAGCAGCCAGTCCCCCGCGGCCGCTTCTTCCAAAAACCATTTCCGGCTCACCATGCTCGTGTACGGCTCCACGTCATACCCCAGGCTGTACGCCGCCCCGACATGCGCCGCCGTCGGCATCACATCCGGCGTAAACACCACCGTCCGCCCCGCCGTGTCCCGGAACATCATCGCCTGCTGCCCCCAGGTGTGCCCCGGCGTCAGAAACACGCTCAGCCCCGGCGCGATCTCCGTCGTTCTGAGCGCCACCGGCGCCGCCGGCGTCTCATCACGATCCGGGATGTGCCCGATCGGGAACGGTCGCGGCGAATCCATCAGCACCACCTGGTCCCGGATCGGCTCCAGGTGATCCTTGAAGTACGTCCGGGTCATCACGCTCCGGTTCGCCAGCGCATCGCTCCACTCGCGCGTCTGCGAAAACACTCGGGCATTCGGAAACGTCAACTTCACGCCGGCACCGCCCGCACCCTCGGTCCAATCCGCTTTCTCACCAGCCCTGCACAGCCGCGTCAGACCGCCCGCATGGTCAAAGTGAAGGTGCGTCACCGCGACGGCGTTCACATCCTCCGGCCTGCACCCGACCTCCTGCAGCGCCGTCACGATCGTCCGATCCCCCATCGCAAAGATGTCCCGGCTCTTCGCATCCAGCTTGTCCCCGGACCCCGTCTCGATCACGATCAGCTTCGGACCATCCCCGGGCCCCGACCGTTCCAGCAGCAGACAGTTGTGCTGAACCGTGATCCGCCCGCGATCATCTGTCGGAACCGACTTCGACCACACCACCCGCGGCACCAGTCCAAACATCGACCCGCCATCGAGCCGGAACTCCCCCGCACGCAGCAGCCGCCACGAATACCGCGTTTGCCCATTCTGAATCTGTGTCGAGTTCACCACCCACTATACGAGCCCGTCACGAGACGAGCCGTGCTCTCGGCCGGGCGCGCAACAAGCGGCCCGTGAAAGGATCGCTCCTTCCCCGGGCCGCCTGCCTCACGCGGCTCGTGTCCGCAGTTCGTCTTACGGGCACCCACCCGCGTACGCGTTGATGAAGCACTGGAAGTCGTTCGCCGTCAGGATCGGGCTCAACGTCGACCCATCGCAGTTCGCCAGCGTCGATCCCGCCGCGTACTTGTCGATGAAGCACTGAAAGTCATTGGCCGTCAGTACCGGCGCCGTGGTCGAGCAGTCGCAGTTCGCGTAGCAGAACGTCAGCGCCGCCGGCAGACTGTACCCGTTCCCGCACGCGTTCGTCACCACCACGTCGTACTGACCCGCATCCGCCGCCTTCACATTGGTGAGCTGCAGCGAAACGCTCGTCGCACCCGCAATCGTGGTACCGTTGAGGTTTACACCGTTCACCAGGTTCACCCCATTGCGCCGCCACTGGTACGTCGGGAACCCGCCCGCCGCTGCCCGAACGCTGAACGTGACGGGTGATCCCGGGCACGCCCGCTTGGCTCCCGGGTGCGTAATCACGACCGGCGTGGGGTTCGAGGCCCATACCGCCACCCGATTCGCCACCGCCCCGGCCGCCAGAGTGAAGTTCCCGCCCGCGACAAGCTGCGGATAGTCCGGCCCCGCTCCGTCCGGGTCATAGCTCACCAGGGCATCGACGTACGAGCCGTTCAAGCCCGTGCCAAACCCCGACCAGTTCGTCCCGTCCCATTGGGCCAGCGTGCTCGCCGCGTTCCCGCCCGCGGTTGTGAAGTATCCGCCCGCCACCAGCCGCAGCCCCAGCGGCCCCGGCCCATCCGGATCCCACGAGTCGGTCCAGCGAACCGAGTTGTTGAACCCTGAGCCGAAGGCAAACCACGTGGTCCCGTCGAATCGTGCCAACCGGTTGGCCGCCACACCACCCGCCGTGGTGAAGTCCCCGCCCGCCAGCAACTGCGGACCCGTTCCCGCGTCCCACTTCGACAACCGCCACACCGTGCTGTTCATCCCGGCGCCAAACGGCTGCCACGTCACCCCGTCAAACCGTGCGATCCGGCTCGCCGCGACACCTCCCGCGATCGTGAACGAGCCCCCCGCCACGAGCTGCGCCGGCTGCGGGCCCGCACCGTCTGGATCAAACGTCTCCAGCGCGCACACCGAGTTGTTCACACCTGAGATGAGCGGCTGCCAGTTGGCTCCATCCCAACGCGCGATGTGCGCCGCCCCGATGCCGCCGGCCGTCGTGAAGTCCCCGCCCGCTATCAACTGAGGCAGGAACGGGCCCGCCCCGTCCGGGTCCCATTCCATCGCCACCCGCACATCGTTGTTCATCCCGGTGCCCAGCGGCTGCCACGTCTGCTTCGAGGCATCCCACCGCATGATGTAGTTCCCGTGCAGCGAGAAGTGCCCGGTCGCGATCAGTTGCGGCAGTTGCGGCCCCGGCCCGTCCGGGTCCCACTTGGCCAAGGACCACACCGACACCGCGCTATTGGTTCCGATGCCATCCGAAAGCGGTTGCCAGTTCACCCCGTCCCACCGGCAAATCTTGTTCACCGTCACGCCCGACGCCGTCCCGAACGAGCCAGCCACGATCAGTTGCGCCGTCATCGGACCCGCCCCGTCCGGATCAAAGGTCGTCATTGCGTACACATCGCCGTTCACACCCTGCGGGATCCCGATGTCCCCGCTCCACTGCTGCAGGCACTGCGCACGCCCCGCCGCCGCCGCCATCAGCACCGCCGCCACTCCCGCTTTCATCGAACCGCTCATGGTCCTGCTCCTTCTTGGTGTTCGCGCCCACACAGCCGTTTCCTCGGCCGCGCCGTTCAATCAACCTTCACAAACCTGATTCCCACACCGCCATCGAGCGTGTCCCCCGCCCGCGTGTACACCTGGGCCCCACCCGCACCCTTGATGATCACGCGATTCCCATCCACCTCGTACGCCGCGACAAACGTCGTCCCAAGCGCCGTCGTGACGTACACGCGGCTGCCCCGGAACTCGAGCCCGCTCATCCCGTCCTGCCCCGCAAACTTCCCCCGCATCCCGCTCTCTCCCCACAGCGCGATCGCCCCGCCAACCACCGCCACCAGCACGAGCGCCGCGCCCAACACCTTCAGCCGCCACGTCCTCCGTGGCCGCATCTCGATCTCATACGCCCTACGCGCGGGCCGCGCTGCCGTATTCATGTGAGTCCCTTCATCCCGGCGCGGAAGCCGCGTCCGGATGCCCAAGACCGGTGTGAGAGTGGGGGTGTTCATCACCAGCAGATGCGCGGCCCGCGCCGCCATCCGCCACAAATGCACATCAGGTCTTTGGCTTCTCCGCCAGCGACCCCTGGATCGCCCGCAGCGACTCGTGGATCTTGAACAGCACAATCACGACCTCGCACAGCAGCCGCCACGCCAGCGACCCCAGCACCAACGCCCCAAGTCCCGTGAGGACAATCCGGCTTCCTCCCACGTCCCAGAAATCGAATCCCAGCTTCATGGTCCAGAAGCTCGCCACCACGATCGCCCCCAGCCCCACGAAAAACACCAGCCTCACGATCGCCGGCGAAATCAGATTGTCGAACAGGAAACTCCGAACCGTCACTCGGCTCTCCATGACCGACTCCAGGCGGGCGCACGCATCCCTTCCCCGGTGACTCCAGGGCAAAAAGGGATACACTGCTCCCACACGCGGATGCGCAGTCCGTCGCCTCATCCGCCAGCAACCCCACCCCCGGAATCCCCGCGTGCCGGCACCCGGCGAACCCAACCAGGAACTCACCCAACGCTTCTACGGCGACCTCCGCTCCATCGCCGCCCGCTTCTTCGCCGCCGAGCAGTCCGGCCACACCCTCCAGCCCACCGCCGTCGTCAACGAGGCCTGCATCCGCATCCTCAATCAGGGCCTCCCCGACCTCCCTCGCGACCAGAAACTCGCCCTCGCCGCCCGCGTCCTCAAGCAAGTCCTCATCGACCACGCCCGAAAACGCGACGCCGACAAACGCGGCGGCGGCAACGCGAACAAAGCAAGCCTGCGCCTCGATCTCGACGACCACATCCTCAGCGACGACCGAACCATCATCGAGTTCGACGCTGTCCACCGCGCCCTCGAAAAACTCCGCACCCTCAGCCAGACCCAGGCAGAGGTCACCACCCTCCGAATCTTCTCCGGCATGCCCATGGACCAGGTCGCCGCCGTCCTTGGCCTCTCCAAACGCACCGCCGAGCGCGAATGGACCGTCGCCCGCGCCTGGCTCCGCCGCGAACTCGGTCGCGAACTCGGCGAGACCTCGCCATGACCTCGCGCGATCTCCACAACCAGGCCTCAAACCTCTTTCTCGACCTCCGCGAACTCACACCCTCCGAGCGTGACTCCCGACTCAACCAACTCACCGACCCCGCTCTCAAACGCGAAGTCCTCGAACTCCTCGCCAACGACATCCCCACACACGTACCACCCAACGTGCCACCAACCGTGCCACGGGCTTCCGAGCCGACCAACTACCAAAACCCAACGACCAACCCCCGCCCGGCGCCGCCGCCCCGTGGCCCCCCCCCCCCCCCCGATCCCGAACGCAACTCCCCGCCTCCATCGGACCCTACTCCATCCTCCGCCGAATCGGGCGCGGCGGCAGCGGCTACGTCCTCCTCGCCGAGCAGCACCAGCCCATCCACCGCCTCGTCGCCATCAAGATCGTTCCCTACGCCGCCATCAACCCCGAATCCGCCGCCCGCTTCGAGTTCGAACGCCGCGCCCTCGAACGCACCGACCATCCCAACATCGCTCGAATCCTCGACGCCGGAAAGACCGACTCCGGCCTCCCCTACCTCGTCATCGAATACGTCGAAGGCGAACCCCTCTCCGATTTCTGCCGCAACAACTCCCTGTCCACCCGCGACCGCATCTCCCTCATCCTCGACATCGCCGACGCCGTCCAGCACGCCCACCAGCGCGGCGTCATTCACCGCGATCTCAAGCCCGCCAACATCCTCGTCAGCGAATCCTCTGGCCGCGCCATCCCCCGAGTCCTCGACTTCGGTATCGCCAAACCAACCGAAGCCTTCGGCGCAGGCGACAGCGAACTCGCGCCCACCAGCGGCATCGCGATCGGCACGCCCGCCTTCATGGCCCCCGAACAGACCGGCGGCCGCATCATCGACACACGCGCCGACATCTACGCCCTCGGCGCCGTCCTCTACACCCTCATCGCCGGCCGCCCGCCGATCGACACCACTGGCGAGCCAATCGAAGTCCTGCGCCGCATCAAAGAGTCCACTCCTTCGCCGGTGAGCAAGTCAAGGCCCGCCGGCTCCGAGCCGCTCCCGCGCCCCTTCCTTCACGACCTCGACTGCATCCTGACCAAGGCGCTGGAGAAAGACCCGGCCCAGCGCTACCAGACCGTCGCAGCCTTCTCTGAAGACCTCCGCCGCCTCCTCCGCCGCGACCCCATCCTCGCCCACCCGCCAACGTTCCGCTACCGCGCCGCACGCTTCGCCCAGCGCCACCGCGCCCTCGTCGTCACCATCTCCGTCATCGTCCTCGCCGCCATCCTCGGAATCGGCGGCCTCACCGCCGGCCTGGTCGAAGCCAAACGCCAGCGCCGCGAAGCCAGCAACCAGTCCCAATCCCAGCTCGAAATCAACAAGTTCCTCACCGACGACCTCCTCGCCGCGGCCTCTCCCGACAAGGAAGGCCACGACATCACCGCTCTCGACCTCCTCCACCGCGCCGCCGCCCGCGTCGAGCACCGCTTCGAAACTCGCCCTCTCGTCGCCGCCTCGATCCACAACACACTCGGCTTCACCTTCGCACAGCTCGGCTCATTCCCCGACGCCGAGAAACACCTCAACATCGCGCTCGCTCTTCGCCGCGCCAACGCCGGCCCCGACGCCCCCGACACCATCCGCACCGAAGTCGCGATCGCCTCTCTCCTGGCCCGCCGCGAGCGTTACGACCAGGCCGAACCCGCCCTCCGCGCCGCCATCAATCGCGCCCGACTCATCCTCGGCCCCGACGACATCGCCGTCTACAACGCGCTCAACGACCTCGGCACCTGTCTCTCCACCCTCGGCCGCGCCAAGGAAGCAGTGGGGGTCCTCCAGGAAGCCATCACCGGCAGCGCCCGCCTTCTCGGTGACCGCGACCCCTTCGTCCTCGAAGCCACGAGCAACCTCGCTCAGGCCTACGACATGGACGGCGACGCCGAGCACTCCCTCAAGCTCCACCTCGACGCGCTCCGCCTCGCCGAATCCATCCCCGACCCGCCCCGCATGATCCTCATCGGCCTCAACAACAACATCGGCGCCACCTACCAGGGAATGAACCGCGACCGCGAAGCCGCTCCCTACCTCCGCAAAGCCGCCGAGCTCGCCGCCAAGTGGCTCAACGAAGACAACCCCGACCGCTGGATCCTCCAGGGCAACCTCGCCAGCCTCGAAGCCGAGCTCGGCAACCCCGCAGAAGGCGCCCGCCTCTACGAAGAGGTCATCGCCGCCCGCACCCGCATCATGGGCCCCGACTCCCACGACACCATGTCCGCCCGTTACGGCTACTGGAACTGCATCTGGATCGGCAAGCACTTCGACCAGGCCGCCGACGGCTACAAAGCCATGCTTCCCGAAATCTCCCGCGCCCTCGGCGATTCCTACTGGCTCACCATCCAGACCCGCTCCTCACTCGCCAAAGCGCTCTACGACGGCGGCCACTTCGCACAAGCCCTCCCCTACGCCGAAGAAGCCGCGGCACAGTTCCTCGCCGCCCACGGCCCCGACCACCCCCGCACCAAAAACACCACCCTCCTTCTCAACGACATCAAGAAAAAGCTGAGCAAGTAGCCCGCCCCTTCGTGCCACTTCGCCTTTCCATCAGAACCGCGACCGTCAGGGAGCGGAACCCCACACCCACCCCAGAGGGCCGGAATCAGGACACCCGTAGCCGTAGTGGCCAACGGAGGCCACTACACACTATTGAGCGAAGTATGTATCGCTGCGGGCGCGAGAGTTTGGGAAAGTTCCTTGCATAGTCAAAACCCCGAGGTACACTTTTGGGACCTGTCGGTCGCCCAGAGGGAAGAGGGCCGCAACTGCGGCAACACGAGGAGCAACCATGCGGAAGTCGCTCATGTGCGTTGGTGTCGCTCTCTTCCCAGCAGTCTCGGCGTACGCCGAAGATCCTGTCGCCGCGTTGCGGGAGTTGTATCCGCATGCCAAGGTGATGCATGTGGGCGCTCAGCGTGCGGTGATGATCACGCCGACCGCGAACGCGCCGGGTGGCGGTGGCGGG
>JBGANS010000006.1:0-250263 GCA_044222195.1 Phycisphaerales bacterium | reverse complement strand
GCGGCATCTTCACCGCCACTACTATTTCACCGAGTCGGTCGTGGAGACAGGAGTCCAGTGATTACGCTATTCATGCGCGTCGGAACTTACCCGACAAGGAACTTCGCTACCTTAGGACCGTCATAGTTACGGCCGCCATTGACTGGTGCTTAGGTCGAGAGCTTCACTTGCGTTGACCCTCTTCCATGACATTCCAGCATTGGGCAAGCGTCACACTGTATACGTCGGCTTGCGCCTTGGCACAGTGCTGTGTTTTTGATAAACAGTTCCCAGACCCTTTTCTCTGCGGCCTCTCCTTGCGGAGGAGGCCCCCCTTGTTGCGAACGTACGGGGTTAACTTGCCTAGTTCCTTCACGACCGTTCTCTCGAGCGCCTGAGGTTATTCACCCTACCCACCTGTGTCAGTTTTGGTACGAGCCTCGCTTTGCCCCCATCGCTTTTCTAGTCACTCCCGCCCCAAGCATCGGCCACAAGGGCCTGGGCATCTAACAGCCCCGCTTGGCTAAGGAATGCGACGATGGTTTGATCTCTGCGAGGGCGCAGGAATATTGACCTGCTGTCCATCGACTACGCCTTTCGGCCTCGCCTTAGGTCTCGGCTAACCCTGGGCGGATTTACCTTCCCCAGGAAACCTTGGGTATTCGGCGAACGGGATTCTCACCCGTCTAATCGTTACTCAAGCCGGCATATTCACTTCCTGCCGCTCCACGGACCCTTACGGAACCGCTTCGAGGCTGACAGGAACGCTCTCCTACCACTTCTTTCGAAGTCCACAGCTTCGGCTCTCTGCTTATTCCCGATCATTATCGGCGCCAGATTCCTCGACCAGTGAGCTATTACGCACTCTTTAAATGGTGGCTGCTTCTAAGCCAACATCCTGGCTGTCACCGCAATCTGACTTCCTTTCGAACTGAGCAGAGATTCGGGACCTTAGCTGGTGGTCTGGATTGTTCTCCTTTTGACGACGGATATTGTCACTCGCCGTCTATCTCCCAGGACTTACGCTTTGGTATTCGGAGTTTGGTTGAGGATGGTAGTCGGGTAGACCCCAACCCTCATCCAGTCGCTCTACCCCCAAAGTTTGATTCCTGAGGCTAACCCTAAAGTTATTTCGGAGAGAACGAGCTATCTCCCAGTTTGATTACACTTTGAGTCCTCCCGTCAGTTCATCGGAGACCTTTTCAACGGTCACCCGTTCGACCCTCCAGGCGGCATTACCCGCCCTTCAGTCTGACCAACGGTAGATCACAAGGTTTCGCGTCTAGCCCGTACGACTTAGCGCCCATTTCAGACTCGCTTTCGCTCCGCCTCCGGCCCGGTAGGCCTTAGGCTCGCCGTACAGACTAACTCGCCGGCTCATTATGCAAAAAGCACGCGGTCACCCCCTTACGAAGGCTCCCACCGCTTGTAAGCACACGGTTTCAGGTACTCTTTCACTCCGCTCATCGCGGTTCTTGTCATCGTTCAGTCGCCTTACTGATTCACTATCGGTCGTCGAGGAGTATTCAGCCTTGGAGGGTGGACCCCCCATATTCAACCCGGGTTTCACGAGACCGAGTTTACTCAAGGGCTCATCAGCTTCCCGCTACAGGGCTTTCACCTTCTGTGGCGCGACTTTCCAGTCGCTTCGCTGTTCCGCTGATTCATCCGCGTTCGCTCGCCGCTACTGACGGAATCGCTGTTGCTTTCTTTTCCTGTGCATACTTAGATGTTTCAGTTCTGCACGTTCGCTCTTCACCCCTATGCATTCAGAGTGAAGTATCCTAATAGGATGGGTTGCCCCATTCGGAGACCTCCGGATCTGTGCTTGTTTACCAGCTCCCCGGAGATTATCGCAGGTGACCGCGTCCTTCATCGCCTCTCGACGCCAAGACATCCACCGTGTGCCCTTATGGCCTGGCCACACCAAACAGTCGCCACGCACATGCCCTGCCCTCGCCGGTTTCCCGCCGCGGGCCTGACACGCCGGAGCCGTTCCTGACTGACAAGAGTCGGGAACCTGTCGGTGTCCAGTTCTAAATCACATTAACCACTAAGCACTCGTTGCTATCGTTTATCATTTTGCAACATTGGGTCGCAGCCATGGAAGCATGCGACCCACAGCTCCAGTCGTCCTGAGCCGGTGGGCCGCCCAAGGAAAACCTCGAGAAAGCCCATCGGAGACGCTGGAGCAGACGTCAATACCTATCCGGTTGTCAAAGAGGCCCACCGAGCTTTGGGTTCTACCCTCGTCTCGGGTTCCGCTGCCGCTATCAGGCTTTGGAGCGACTTCTTGATCCATCGTGTCGCGGAGGGAGTCTAGACCCCCCCGCCACGGGGTCAAGGCCGTGTCAAGATTTTCGATCAACCACCGCCTCCGCCGCCTCCCCCACCACCGCCACCCGGGGGTGGAGCTATCGGCGGCTGATTGCCCTTGCCAGGCCCCGGACCCGGCGTTCCTTCGGGCTTTTTGTCGGGTGCGGGCGCGATCGGCTGCCCCTGGTTGTCCCCTTCCTTGGCCGACGCCACCAGGATCCGATAGGTGTCCGACTTCTCTTCCTCGGCGGTCACCCGGGTCACAATCGACCCATCTTGGCCCCGCAGAAAGGTTTGCGCGCGATTGCCCGTCGCGCCGGGCACTTTCGCCACATCAAGCATGAAGCTGTCGAACGCCACCCGCACGGCACCTGCCCAAGGCTTGGCGTTCGCCGGCAGCTCCACTTTCTTCGGGTCAGGCTGCGCGGCCGCCTGGCGGCCACCGCCCTCATTGACCACTTGCCCGCCTCCCTTGCCGCCGCCCGGTCCCAGTGGAGCCGGGATTCCCGGATTCCGGCCCGGATCCTGAACGGGCTGCTGCTGACCAGGCTCCGCCGCGGCCAGCTTCTTGAGGTCGTAGATCGGCAGCTTGGCCGCTTCCGGAAGCTTCACGTTTCCAGCCAGAACATCGCCGGGCTCAAGGTACACCTGGCACAGCCGGTAGTACCCATAGAAAAACTGGTACAGATCCGCTCGCGCGCGGGCGGGGCCCTGCTGATCAGCTTCGGTCGCGCTTGTGATGTAGTAGTACTTGTCCGCCAGAACGTTCACCGGCTCAGTCCATTCCGACGCCTGGCTCTCAATCATCGGCGACTTTGCCAGGTCCTGCTGATCGGCCTGCAGCCCTGCGTTGCGGCCAAACGCCGGATTGATCGCCAGCACCTTGACGCGATAGCGATACGTTTTCCCGGGCGTGACCGTCAAGTCGTGAGCCCACACATTGATCTCCGGATTCTCCAGCAGCGGCTTGACCACCTTGGCCGGCGCGCCCGCCGCGGCCGGTTCCGCCGGGAGCGGATTCCCCGACGTATCAGCCCCAAGGAGCTTGAGATCCTCCTCGTTCTTGGCGACTTTTTCTTCATTTTTCTTCAGTCGCTCGCGGATTGGACGGAGTTTTTCTTCCGTCTTCTTTTGCTCTTTGTCGGGATCGGCCGCGGGCCCTTGTGGGGCCGTTGCGCCGCCGCCACCCTTGCCGCCGCCACCACCGCCGGCGCCGCCTTCGTTCCTGCGTACAGGGGGCGCGCCCGCAGTTTCGAGCAGCTTCTTGATCGACTCTTGCTCCTTCAAGAGCGTGGCGCGATCGGTCACCAGCTTCTTGATCTCGGCGGTCTTGCCCACGTCACCGGCCTTCGACGCTTCCGCCGGCGGCTTCCACGGCGAACCCGCGATCACGCGAAGTCGGCCGCAGCAGCATGTCCGCCGCGCCGCGAGCCGCGCCCGCGAGGTCGGCGATGTCCGCCGCGCCGTGGACGTTCTTGACCAGGTCCGGAATTCCCCGGCCGGGCGCGGGAGCCACATCCTGCGCGGCCAGCCACTGGCCATCGGAAGCCTGCTCCTGACGCTCGACCTTGACGCCGAGCAACTCCATCGATTCACGCCACCATGTAGCCGGGTAGGGAACTCCTTCGCCCTTTGCACCGAGCAACGCGGCCTTGAGCGCTGTTCCATCGAACGTCGCCTGCACCGTCACCGAGGCTTTGTCCATCGGCTGCTCGGGAGGGAGGAGCTTGGCCAAGTCCGGGCTGAAGTGAGCCTCGGTCGGGTCGAAGGTATTGCGGTAGCAATACGCGACCGGGGTCGTCGGCGCGGCGATCGAGAGCGTGGCGAAGTGCTGACCGCCCACGGCGATCGCCTGAGTTTCCACCGTGCCCTGCACATCCACGCCCTTGCCGAGGGAAACGATCGTGGCGGCCGGCGCCACCGCGCCTTCGTGCCGGCGCTTGAAGTCCTGCACCAGGTCGATCTTGGGAATCGCCGGGAGATTCAGCACATCCGCCTCGGCCTTGAGCTTGCTGCTGATCACCCTGGCTTTGTCGGCGACGGGCTCGAACGCACGCCCCGGGGGAACCGCCTGCGCCGACCCCACCTTGATGGTGTTGGGCTCGTACAGGAACTGCATGGCGACGACGCCAAGGAACACCACGGAGACCGCTCCGAGAACGATCTTTTCCACGTGCTGTTCGAAGAAACTGATGCCTTTGAGTTTCATAGTTCTCACCTTGCCCGCGGATCGCGGGAAATTGCGCGTTAGTCGCCGCCCTTCTTGGCTCCGGGACGCTTGGTGCTTCGGGGGCCCTTGGCGCCGGCCTTGGGCTTGGCGCCTGAATCCTCGTCGGGCGCTCGCGGGGCAGCCCGAGGTGCCAACGGCGCCGCGGGCGCGGCCGCTGTCTCCTCGCCGACCGATTCGCGACGCTTCTTCTCCTCTTCGGGAATCAGGGCCGAGGTCCAGCTCTTGAGCCAGATGGTCTCCACCATGACCGTGGCCTGCACGACATGCTCATCGCCGTAGTAATACCCGCGGTCGAGATCCTTGCTGGTGTCGACATCAATGAGGTCGACATCCACCACCGACATGAAGTTGGTACGCGAAATCGCGTTGATGAACTGCGGCAAGCGGCTCGACGACACCACCACGACCATCGTCGCATACCGAACCTCGTACACGGAGTTGGTCGGGCTGTTCTTGCGGCCCGTCACCGTGTCCATCGAATATTCCAGCGGGTAGAGCGTCAGCTGCTCGATTCGCTTGACGACGGAGCGGTCGACGCCGACCGACTTCCCGTCGACCAGGTTCGCTTCTTTCACCGCCGTCAGCAGGTCTCGCACCGCCCAGTAGTCCTCCTGCCACTTCCAGCAGTCCGTCACCGCGGGCGGTTCCGGCGGGATCACCTTGGGCACGCCCGCGGGCAGGCAATCCGTCGTTGCGTACACCGAAATCGACTTCGCGTGCTCCTTGTACTGCCCGATGCGGAGCTTCACCAGGCGGTCGAGGTGCGCCTTGTACTCTTCCTCGGTCATCTTGTCCGTGTTGCGCTCGGCCTTGAGCTTGTCCATCGCCTGCGTGTCGGCTTCGCGCAGGACATCTTTGACTTTCACAGGATCGGCCGCGGGGCCGGCCTTGATGCTGTCGAGCAGCTTCTGGTACGCGGACTGTTTGTCGCTCTTGGTCACCAGCAGTTCCGTGAACTCCAGCGTCCGCGCGGCGCTTGCCGGCTTGGGGAAGACCCCGTCAAGCAGCGGCTCGTGCCCCTGCTTGTTGATCGCCTCGGCCTCCACGTGGATCTGCTTCACGGCGCCGTCGATCATCGTCCGCAGCTGCCGGAAGTGGTCGGTCGCCACCTTGTTCGGCGCCGGCCACGGGAACTCGATCGGCTTGCCACCCGGTACCGCCGGAGGCGTGGTGTATGTCACCTTCGCCGCATCCAGCTGCGACATCGCCGCCGTCACGGTCTTCTCGCGATTCTTGCGTATCTTCGAGTTCCACATCGAACTGCCGACGAACGCCGCGGGCAGGATGAGAAGGATCAAGGCCGACAGCACGACGATCGCCGTGTTCGACTTGATCCATGGAAGAATGTTCTTCACTTGGTTTCTCCCTCGGGCTTGGGCTCGGGCGGGTTGATCATGTTGTCCCACGTCACCAAGAAGCTCGTGATCGTCGTTCCCGCCGGAACCGCCGCGGGTGCGGGGATCGGGGCCGTGCGGGTGATGTACTCAAGCGCGGCGGTCACGGACGCGTCAGGTGTTTGTGGCTGGCCCGGGGTCCCGGGATCAAACGACGCGGGAGGGGTTCGGCCACCCTCGTCACCAACGGCTCCGGACATCCGACCGCGACCACCACTCTGAGGAGCAAAGCGGCCCATGTCCTGCCGCATCGTTTCCGAAGGCCCGCCCGTGAGCGTGGTCGGAATCGCCGGAGTCTCCGACCCCGTCGCTCCTCCCGCAGTGCCCGACACTCGCGACGGATTCGAACCGACCACGATTTCGTACGGGACATCCGGCCGTTTCGCGTTCGCCCTCAGCCACGTGTCAATCGTGCTGATCGCGAGCTTCTGGGCTTCGGCCTGCGTCGCCGCGGCACTGGTGCTGACTTCCAGCGTGACGGAGATCTTGGGCCTCGGCGGCGGAGGTGTCGAGCCGTCGGTTGGAGGCTGGTAGTTGGGATCGGCCGAGGGGTCCACGGGCGGCGAGAACTGCGTCTTGAACGACTTGACGACAAATACGGGTTCGCCGTTCTTGCCGGGCGACTTTTCCTGGGCTGCCTTGAGCATCAACCCCAGGTCGTTCACAATCATCGCGTGTAGGCGCCGGCCCTCGAGCAGGTTCAGCACCTGGCCCGCGACGGCGTCTTCCTGGCCCGCCTGCAGCAGGTCCTGTGCCTCGGTCTTGAGCGTCGTCACCTGCGAAATCGCATCGGCGATTTCCTTCGGCGGCGGATTCTCGGCCACGGCGGTGTTGTCAATGAACGGTCGGACAAACATCGCCGCGCCGGCGGCGACCGCGACGCCCGCCGCAATCCCGAACCACTTGACCTTCCTCTGCCACATCGCCGTCTTGATGACGGTCGAGGGCATCAGGTTCGCCTCCAGAGTGGCCATGCCCAGGCCCTGGAGCGCCAGACCAAACGCCGTCGCGAACTGCAGCGTCTGGGCCTGGAACTCGCCGGCCCGCGGCCCTTCGAGGCTCAATCGCTTGAACTGCTCCAGGCGGAATACATCCATCTGCACCTGCTGCCGCAGGTACTTCCGCAGGCCCGGAAGGCGGAACGTCGAACCAAGGCCGATGAGCCGCTCCAGCTTCGCATCCTTGTGGAGTGATTGGTAGTAGCCGATCGACCGCTGAACGTCCTGGGCGAGATCGCCGAAAATCGGCCGCATCGCCTGGAAGATGTGCCTCGCGTGCTTGCTGCTTTCCGCCTCCCGCTTGAGCTTCTCGGCCTTGGGGTAGCTGAGCTGGAATGCGTTGACGAGGGCCTCGGTGAAGTGGTGCCCACCGATGGGGAACGTGCGGATCCACACTCGACCGGCCTCGGCGATGATCAGGTCCGTGGATGTCGTGCCGATGTCGAGGATGATCGTCCCCGGCGTCTTCTCGGTGAACGAGAGATCAAACGCGAGGGCGTTGTACGCCGCGACCGGCGAGAGCGTCACGCAGTCGGGCGTGATGCCGACGTCCTCGTACATCGTGAGGCGTTCCATGATTCGGTCGCGGGTGATCGCGAAGATGCCGACCTCGATATCCGGCGAATCGTCGCTCTTGAACGTCTGGTAGTCCCACTCGACCTGCTCGATCGGGAATGGGATCTGCTGCACGGCTTCGAACTTCACGATGTCGGGAACCTTCTTGGGCTCCACGGGCGGAAGCTTCGCGAACCGCGCAAAGGCCGAGTGCCCCGGCACCGAGATCGCCACGCTCGCATTGCCGAGGTCGACCTGGCTCGCGAACGCTCCCAGTCCCACGCGCAAGGCGTCATTCTGGTCAATCCCCGGCGTCGATAGCACCGCCTTGTGGGGCACGTGGATGAAGTCCAGCACACGGACCCCGTCGCCCGCGGCCTCGAGCTTCAGACCCTTGATCGAACCAGCACCGATCTCGATTCCCCAGCAAATACTCGATGAAGGCATGGCTTTCCCTTGCAAGGTCCCGGCCGGGCCGGGGGTGGTGCCGGGGGGCCGCCTGTGGGCGGCACCCGGGGGCGGCAATCCTACAGCAAGCGAGTCGCCCCGTCAGCCTCATGAGCCGACAATGCGCACGCTCGACACCTGGGACATACGGAAATCGGCGAAATTCAGTTCCTGGGCACTCTCCCGACACGCGGGCTGTTACACCCGTGTTACTTCGGGCGAGCCCGAGGTCAAGTGCGTGCCCGTTCGTATACTCGGCCCATGACGGAACACGGCGCTTCAGGTTCGATCGCCGCGAGCGCCAGGGCGCTACTGACTGCCGGCGAGACTGCAGAAGCGATCGAACTCCTCACCCACCACGCGCAGCGGTCCCCCGGTGATGCCGAACTAGGGGAAATGCTGGTCCAAGTGCTCCTGAACACCGGTCGGGCCGCGGAAGCCGCATCCTGGGCCGAACGAACCGCAGAGGCGGCTCCCGACGAGCCCGCATCCTGGCGGGCCCTTGGCTGGGCGCTGGTTCGCTCGGGCCGGCAGAACGAGGCGATCGATGCGTTCCGCCGGCTCGTTCGCATGCGGCCGGAGCTCGACGCGACACTTTCCCTTCTGCAACTCCTCCGCGCTCGCGGAGATCATGACCAGAGTTTCGAGGTCATCGGCGAAGCGCTCAAGGCCTTCCCCGGCCACCCGTCGCTGATGCTGGCCCTTGGTTCGCTCCTGTCCGACGTCGGGCAGTCCGACGAATCCGTCGCCGTGCTGCGCGAAGGATTGGAACGGGCCCCGTCCGAACCGGCTCTCCTTCAGGCCATCGCGATGAAGCTCAACTACTGCTCGGCGGACGCACGGGCCATTGTCGACGCTCACCGGGCCTTCGGCGCGGCCCACGAGAGCCGGTTTCAGCGAGGGCCAAGCGACTGGGCCGCGCCCCGGGACCCCCACCGCCGCATCCGTGTCGGCTACATGTCACCTGACTTTCGCGAGCATTCCGTCGCGTACTTCATCGAGCCCGTCATCAGGTTCGCCGACCGCTCGCGATTCGACCTGTTCTGCTACTTCACATCGCCGCATCCCGACAGCGAGACCGAACGATTCCGAGCCATGAACGTCACCTGGCGGGATGCCGCCGGCGTCAGCGGTCCGTCGCTCGCGGAGCTCATCCGCTCGGACCAGATTGACATACTCGTCGATCTGGCAGGCCTGACCGCGTACAGCCGGCTCGGCGTGCTCGCGATGAAACCGGCCCCGATCCAGGTGACCTACCTCGGCTACCCGGCGACTCTTGGCTTGAGCGCCGTCGACTATCGGATCGTGGACGACCTGACCGATCCGCCCGGCGCTGAGGAGTATTCGGTCGAAGCGCTCTGCCGTCTGCCGCGGTGCTTTGTGGCGTTCACTCCTCCCGACCGCGCCCCACCGGTGCGGCGGCCCACCGCGGGGATCACCTTCGGTTCCTTCAACAACCTCGCCAAGGTCTCGCACGCGACCGCGCGCCTGTGGGCCGGCGTGCTCAACGCTGTACCCGGTTCGCGGCTGATCCTGAAGTCCAAAGGACTCGGCAGCCACCTCGCCCAGGAGTCGATGCGGAGTCAGTTCTCAGCCGCCGGCCTCGACCCCGAACGGCTCGACCTCCGCCCCTTCGAGTCGAACAAAGCGAACCATCTGGCGGCCTACAACAGCATCGATATCGCCCTGGACACCGCTCCCTACGGCGGCACCACCACCACCTGCGAGGCGCTCTGGATGGGCGTCCCCGTGGTCACACTTCGCGGCCGCACGCACGCCGGGCGCGTCGGCGCCAGCCTGCTGCACGCGGCGGGGCTGGACGCCCTGGTCGCTTCGACCGATGCCGACTACGTGCGAGTTGCTGCGGATCTCGCCGGCGATGCGCCTCGCCGGCGCGCCCTGGGCGCGGGCCTCCGAGAGCAGATCCGCTCATCCCCGCTGTGCGACGGCCGCGGGCTCAGCGCCGCCGTCGATGCCGCGTTGTCAAACATGTGGTCCCGGTGGTGCGCCGCTAATCCATGATCGCGCCGGCGCACGTCACCATGGCCATCCCTTCGGGATCGATCGCGACCGAATAGCGCAGCACCCGGACGGTACTGGGCCTGATGGTCTTCATCGTTGCGACGATGTTGCCGATGGAACACCAGCGCGTGGGGTTCTGCTGCCACGACATCGCCGTGATCAGGTCGTCGGCCTTCGCCTCGCCGATGAGTTTGAGCATGGCCTGATCGTGCGCCGTGACCCGCCCGCGGAACTGCCGAACCACCGCCTCTTCCCCTTGAAGAACGACGCGGTCTCCGAACATCGGCCCGGTGTGGCTCAGGTCCGCCGATGCGACGATGAGCGTCGTGCCGCCGACATCACTCATGGCGAGCCGAAGCGCTTCGACAAACGGGCTCAGACCAAGCCCCTTGCCGTCGTACGACTCACCCTGGTTCACGAGCGGGTCATGGACGAGGATCCCCAGCACCGGGATGTGCCGGCCCTGCGCATCCGGGCCCAGGCAGTGCTGGATCCACGGCACTTGCAGTTCGATCGAATGCTCCCGCTCGTGGTCGAGGCGGTGCTCCATCGCGCGCGCGGCGCCTTCGGGACCCAGCCGGTTGCGAAGCGCCGCCAGAAAGGCCGTGTCGACCGGGCTGGTGCCCAGCGCCGTCTCGTACCCCTTGTCGCAGATCGTGACGCCGGTCCCCGCACCGAAGTGATTGGTCCCGAGGATCACAATCCGGTCCGGACGCGCCACGCCGCGCAGCTTCCCCCACACCACGGCGTAGGAAAGCCCCCCGCGCGGATAGTCCAGGTGCGGCACCATGATCGCCCTCGGCAGGGCCGTCAGCTTCTTGTCCGGCTCCTTTTCAAGCGCCTGCGCGATCCAGCCGTCCAGCGCTTCGCGGAGCACCTCGGCCGCCAGCGAGTCCTTCTGTTCCTGCGTCGCTTCCTCCCCGACCCGACGCGACACCAGGAGATCCGTCAGTGCGGCCGTGGCCGCCGGCGGGAGAGTCTCGGCCGCATCAAACTCGGCTTTCATTTGCGCGATCATCGCGTCCGAGACGGGGCTGACGAGCAGACCCGCATGATCGAGCTGCGCGATGAGCCCTTCGACGTGCTCGACTCCCAACCCTTGCCCGAACGTCTCAGCGATTTCCTCGATTCCGCGCGTGCCGTCGATCAAGGGCATCACGCCGCCGAACTCGAAGGGGACAACCACCATCCGGTCGGAAATCTGCCGGGAATCCGAGACCCCGAGCATCTTTCGCCCTTCGCTCTCGACCGGAAAGCCCCGGATCGGCCGGAGCTTTGGACGGGTATGGAAGGGCGAACTGGGGTCAAACTGAGGGGCGGGCGCTTCCTGATTCATGGACCCCGAGTGTAGCGCCGGGTGGACCGCGGGCCGATGCCCCCCAATACTCCTCCCCCTGCCTTTGCCCCCGTTTCAGGATTGTCCGCCATGATCAACGCGCTCAAAGCCGGCCAGAAAATCACCTGCACCATCACCAAGACCCCCCGCAAGGAGGCCGCGGTGGACACTATCGAGCGCCTCATGCGGCAGGACCCCGGCGTCAAGCGCGGACTCCGCCGCGCCCAGCGCCGCCGTCGCCAGGACATGATCGTCTACAACCGCGGCAACCGCGATTGGTACAAGCGGGAAATCTGCGGCAAGCAGGTGCTCGCCAAGACCGGTGCCACGTGGACCATGACCTACAGCCACCAGATTCTCCCTGAGTTGCAGTCGCTCGACGGATACGTCTCCGTCAAGGGCGCCTGAAAGAAGGGCCAATTCATGAACAAGGCGTGTTCCTTCGCCGCGGGACTCTTCCTGTGCGGCGCGGTGGTGACCTTCACTCCAGGGTGTCCCGCCAAGGAAGATCCCAAAGCCCCGACGGCCATCTCCCCCACAGCCCCTGAGGCTGTCTACACCGTGCGTGCGAAAATCGCCGGTCTTCCCGCGGCGGACAAGCCGGGCAGTTCCCTCCAGCTCCAGCACGAGCCGATCGATAACTTCGTGCGCCAGGACGGCACGCTGGGGATGGACTCGATGACCATGCCCTTCCCCCTCGCCAAGGGCGTGTCACTCGACGGTTTCACAGTCGGCGACATCGTCGAAGTCACCTTCGAAGTTCGTTGGAAAAGCCAACCCCGATTCCAGACCACTCGACTCGTGAAGCTCCCAGCGGACACCGTGCTCCGGATCGGCAAGGCCAGGGGCGGCTGAGCCGCGGGGCCCGAACCGGGAGCCCCCGCAGCGCGCAAAAAGAACCCAGCACTCAGCCTGTGGCCGAGCGCCGGGTCTCGTGGGGGTCAAGAAAAAGTGCCCGCGAGGGCTAGCTGCGTCGCGGGGACACACAGCGATACGGCGCGCCGAGTCGGCCGGTTGCATCCCGGTCGAAAAAACACAGCGCCCTCAGGTTTCGGGGAATTCCCGACCTATGACGGCCCCTGGCCGACAGAGGCCAGCCCGAGCCGATCCATCACCATCTTCAGGTCCGACCACACCTTTGAACGATTCTCGGTGGTATAGGACCGGAGCAAGAACGCGGGGTGATACGTCGGCATGACCGCGATCGAACGGCCCGACGGCACCGGCGCCCGGAACGCCGCCCAGCGCCCCCGCAGCCGCGACATCGAATCCACCGAGTCCAGCAGCGCCCGAGTCGCCGGGAGGCCCAGCGTCACAATCACTTCCGGATCGACAATCGCGATCTGTTCGAAAAGATAGGGCGCGCAGAGCTTGATCTCGTCGCTCGTGGGCGTTGCGTTGTCCGGCGGGCGCGTCTTGAGCACATTCGCGATGTACACCTGCTCGCGAGCCAGCCCCATCGCCGCGATCATCTTGTTCAGCAGCTGCCCGGCCCGCCCCACGAACGGACGGCCCGTCCGATCCTCATCCGCTCCGGGCGCCTCGCCCACGAACATCAGCCTCGCGCACGGATCGCCCTCGCCGAACACGATGTTCGTGAACGCGGTCACGAAGTGCTTGTGCGGCGCGTCGGCCTCGTACCGACGGCGGAGGTCGTCCAAGCTCGCCCGGACCGCCGCCGGACGGCGAGTGCCGCGCGGCCCTGCACTGAGAACCACCACTTCCGGCGGTTCCGGCAACTCCTCCCGCCGCGCCGGCTGCGGGCGAGCCGATGGACTCGCCTCCGGCGAAACCGACAGCGATGCCGCCGGCGCTGCGGCCCCCGACTCCTTCGGCTCCGCGCGCAAGCGAAAGGATGGCACAAAGTCCACCCCCAGCAACCCGGAGGTCGCGGCGTGCTGCCGTACGAGCCTGTTCAGGCGAACTTCATCCATGGCTACTTCGGGGCCTCTGGCTTCGGGTCCGCCGGTGGCGCGGGAGGCGCCAGTGTCTCGGTCGAGCCCGTCGGGGCGGGAATGTCGTCGCGGTTGGCGCCCGGTGCCGGAGGCCGCGCCGCCGGCGCCTTGATCTTCGGGACCGAACCGGAGTCCGTGTACGCGCCGATGTAGACCCCGGCGAGGCCTCCGACCACCAGCCCGATGGCCATCCCGACAACAAACATCATGGACGACTTGGTCACGGCGGGTTTGGCGTCGGTCATGGCCGGATTCTCCGCGGGCAGGGAGCCAGTGTACCCACCCCCCGGCGAATCACAATCCGGTGCTCTTGCGCCGCATGCGGTGCACCCAGCGACCGTACTCCAGCACCGAACGGACCAGTTCCTTCTTCGCCGGGTAGCCCCGTCCAAAGGCTGTGTGCAGCCGCCACTTCCAGTACGGCCCGCGAAGGCGGAAGCGGGTCAGGAAGGCGAGGCGAACAAGTTCGTAGACACCGCCGAGCGTTTCGAGCATTGCTCTCACGCCCCGAGCCCTTTCTCGCTGCCGGCCATTTCGCGCCGGGCCCACGCCAGGGTTTCGTCCAGGCCGTCTCGAAGCGTTTCGACCGGGCGATAGCCCAGGATGTCTCTCGCCCGCGAGAAGTCCGCCAGCGAGTGCGGCACATCCCCCACTCGCGCCGGCCGGAGCTCGGGCGTCAGGTGCGGCACGCCGCAGAGCTCCGCCATTGTCGCGGCCAGTTCGAGCAGGTTCACCCTCGATCCCGTGCCGACGTTGAACACCTCGCCGATCAGGTGCTTCTCGCACGCCCCGGCCAGCAGCGTGGCCAGCACGGCGTTGGTCACGCTCGTGAAGTCTCGCGACTGCTTGCCGTCGCCGTAGATGACCGGCGCTTCGCCCGCCAGCAGCTTCTTGCTGAACGCAGGGATCACCGCGGCGTACGCGGAATCCGCCGGCTGACGGGGCCCAAAGACATTGAAGAACCGCACACTCGCTGTCGAGATCCCGTAGCTGTTTGCCCATGAGGCGAGGATGTGCTCGCCCGCGAGTTTCGAAGCCGCGTACGGCGAAAGCGGGCGGGGATATTGCGTTTCCACCTTGGGCAGCGCGGGGTCGTCGCCGTACGCCGCCGACGACGCCGCGAGCACCACTCGCTGCCTTTTCGCGGGGTCGGGCCGCGCATCCCCCGGGCACCAGAATCTCCTGGCGGCCTCCATCACGCGCACCGTGCCGGTGGCATTGACCGACCAGCTCCGCTGAGGCTCGACGATCGACCGGGGAACGGAGCCGATGGCGGCGAGATGAAAGATCGTCTGGGCGCTCTCGCACCCTTCGAGCAGGGCGTCGTCGTCCAGGATCGACCCGTGAACGAACCGCACGCGCTCCGGCTCAATCTCCATCAGCGACGCGATGTGATCGAGCGAAGAGCTCGACAGGTCGTCCACGACCGAGATGATGCCGCCGAGCGAGAGCAGGGCGTCGACCAGGTGCCCGCCGATAAAGCCCGCGCCACCCGTGACGCACACGGTGCGTCCCTCGTAGAACGAACGGAGCCGACTGACGGTTTCGGCGGGGAACTTCATGCGCAGGCAATCTTACTCGGATCGGGCGCGGACCGCGCGGCGGCCAGCGCGTGGCGCGCAAAAAACCGCGGGGACAGGGTCCCCGCGGTGGTATTGATCGGTCCGATTCCCGCGCCGGTTTAGGGCGTGAGGAACTTGTCGAGCAGGCTGAACGCGTTCTGCTGGCCGAGGAAGAAGTTGGTTTCGACGGTGGAATCAAAGAGGTTGGACAGCGGCCGCAGGGCGGGCAGGTAACCGGCGTTGATCGACGGCTGCGCCACCGAGTTGGCCCGCATGATGCTGTTGGGGTTGTTGGCCGTGGTCTCGTTGGCCTCGAGACGCAGGCCCATGAGCTCGCCCGCACGCCGGCCGACGGCCGCCGTAAGGGAGAGCACGAAGTTGTCGACGTCGGCCTGGCCGGACGAGAACCCGAGCTGACCGAAGCTCGGCAGGAAGACGACTGCCTGATCGTTGCGGTCGGAGTTATACGGATCGGAGTGCTGGCTGTAGCCGAAGTTCGGCGTCCCGGAGTTGAAGATATTGATGGGATCCGTCGTTGACGTCACGAACACGCGGGAGAAGTCCTGGAACTCGAAGTCGGCGGGGTTGGTCGAGAACACCACGTTGAGCCCGTTGGCCGTAAAGATGCCGTTGAGACGCGCGACCAGTTGCTGAAGCACGTAGTCGCCGACGCCCAGGATGCCCACCGTGCCGCTGAAGCCGAGCACCCCCGCCGTGAACGGTTGGAGAGCCGTCTTCAGGCCGCCGGCCTGCAGCCAGTCGATTTCGCCACCGCGGGTCTCGATGAGCACGTTCTGCTTGGCCTGCGGCACGACCGCCGCCGGTGCATTCTCCGTCCGCGACACCACCAGCGAGTAGTCGGTGTTGAACACACCCTGGATGTAGATCGCGTACACCGCGGGGTCGGTGGCGAGCCCGCCGATGCGACCGGGCGTGACAAAGGTGATGAAGAAGTCACCGTTGGCGTCATACCCATACTTGATCGCGCCCTGCTCGGCGATCGCCTTGGCCTTCTGAGCCGTGGACTTGAAGTCCCCCGGCGAGAACACCAGCGCCCCGTCATCGACGGCGGTCGCGTTGGTGATGTCAAAGACGCCAAACTGCACCGAGCCGCGATAGTCCTGGCGGGTGAACCGCGAGAACGAGCCAAGGTCGGCCCCGATGTCCGCCAGCTTGACCGTGATGGTGTAGGTCGTGCCCGGCTGCAGCGTCTGGCCGTTGTTGAGCACGAAGACGTCCGCATCCGGCGTGACGTCACCCGGAACGCCCGTGTGCCCGGAGGGCCCGATCGCCGAGAACACCGTGCTGGTAAGAGCCGTGCCCGCGCGGCGTGATGTGACGCCCTGCGAGTTGGAGCCCGACACAATGTCGTCTCCCGTGCCGCGGATGCCGTCCACGCCCGGATCGAGCGTGAAGCGGAAGTCGCCGATCGACACCACGGACAGGTCGTCGCTGCCCGGGTCGCCGATGGGCTCGAACACGCCGTTGTTGCCGGCGAAGAGGATCGCCTGCGGAGCGTCGACGATGTTGGTTCCGTTGCCCGAGTCCGTCGCCGCGCCGAATCCTGTGTCGGCATCGTCGAAGATCTCGACGGAGAAGTTGTACTCGCCCACCGTGCCGCCGCTCGAGTTCAGGTTCGGGAGCAGGCCCGGCGTCAGGAACCCCAGGTTGTTCGTCAGCACGATGAAGTACGTGCCCGTGGTCTTGATCAGGATGTTCGACGAACGCGAGGCATCTGTTCCGGAGGTCACATCGTTCGGCAGCGCGTACGTGTCCGCCGTGACAAAGTTCTGAAGCACGCCCGTCGAGTTGAACAGGCGGCGCGGCGTGTTGATGGCTGCGCCCTGCATCGCGCCCAGCCGCAGGATCTGGCCCGCCCTCAGCGTGATCTTGTAGATGTCGACATCCGCCGCCGGGCGGAAGATGTTGACGTCGTGGTCCGGGTGATCGCCGATGGAGCCGCGGACGATGTACTTGATGTTGGCGTCGGGCTGCCCGTCCGGCGTGAAGTTGTTGTCAAGAACCAGGTCGAGGTCCGCCGGTCCGTACATGTCAAAGAGCTGCGGGCTCAGCGGGTCGCTGCTGGCGTTGATCACCTCGGCGTCGAACTTGTCGCCCGCATCGCCGACGACGAAGTCGCTCGAATAGTCCTCGCTCTCGGGGGTGCTGAAGTTCGAGTCCAGGCGGGCGTCGTTCACCGTTCCGCGGAAGGTGTCGGCATCGAGCGTGAACCGGAACACGCCCGGCCCGGGCACGCCCGCAGCGGGGATACCCGGCGCCGAACTGTTCGGCCCGGGTGTGCCCCCGACGGCAACCAGGTTCCGATCCGTCACCGCTCGCGAGAAGCGGATCACGGCCCGGTCCCTCTGCACCGACGGTTCGAAGACGTAGTCCACGCCCTGGACGAGCGGGACCAGCGTCAGGCCGTTGTCGCGAACTTCCGACACCGTGAGCGACGGCATGAACGTGCTGGCGTTGATGCTCTGGTTGAAGTAGAACGTCGCGAACCAGATCAGGCTCGACTGGCTGATCACCACGTCGACCACACGCAGAGGGTTGGACTTGGTCCGCAGCGACTCGACCTTGAAGTTGCCCTGTTCCGTAATGTTCTGGCCGCCCACCGTCACGCCCGCCACCGAACCCGTCGCCGCAATGGCGAACGATTCGGAGTTCAGGTTCGAACCCACCTGCGTGCCGGTAATCGTGACCTGCCCGATGGTGGACCGGCCCGCCGCCGCGCTGTCGTCGGCCGTGCCGAAGTAGCCGTCCGGGCCGCGCAGCATGCCCGCCGCGATGCTCGACCGGGTGAAGTCGCCGTTGATCTGCACCGACGCAATCGCGCCCGAGCTCGTCCGGTCGGCGGCAAAGCCGGCGCCGCCGGGAGCCGCGTCGGACCCCAGGTCGCCGCCGGCCTGGATATTGGACTCGAACACCGTGCCGTTGATGAACACCGGGCCAAGGCCGTCGCCCACCGACACGCGGGACTGGCTCATCGCACCGGAGGTGAACGACCCGACCGAGTTGCCGGCCCGGAACTGCGCCAGCGTGATCGGCCCGTTCACCGTGAACGCGCCCAGGTCCAGCTCGATGTTCACGAGCGCGGCAAAGGTCCCGTTGATCGTGATCGTGCTCGCCGCGTTCGCGTCGATCCGGGCCTCGCCCGTCGTCGCCGTCGTGCCGAAGTTGCCGTTGATGATGATGTCGCGAGCCCAGAACGCCGCCTGGATGAAGCCACCGGTGAAGTTGCCGGTGATGATCGTCCGGACGTTCATCCCGCCCTTGATCGTGCCCGTGCCGGAGAAGTTCCCGACGGAAATCAGGTAGCAGTACGCGTCGACCACGATGTCCGAATCGCCCGCGAGCGGCGCCGTCACCGTGATGGACCCCATCGAGGCATCGTCGTTGGTCACGATGTCGAAGTCGGTCAGCGTGCCGTTGGCATCGACGCGAACCGTGGAATCGAGTGAGGTGTTGAGCAGGATGACGCGCCGGGCGGTGGCGTCGAAGTACGCCTGGCCGGGACCGGTGAACGTGATCGAGCCCTGGATGCCGCCCGGCAGGTTGAACACGAACGGAACGCCGGGCGTGATCTGGCCGCCCACCACCGGGCTGCCGTCGCTGAGATCCCCATCGGCGAGCGGGAACGTGCTCCCCGCGCGGACCACGCCGGGGGACACCGTGATCGTCTGCGAATCCGCGAACACGCTCGCGTTGGCGACGCCGCCCGTAAACGTGGCGGTCCGAACATAGGAAATACCCAGCGTCACCGTCTCGTCACCGGTGTTGTACACACCGTCCCCGCCGGCGTTCATGCCCGCCGTGACGATCACGTTCGTGCCCGTGCCGCCCGCCGTGATGGTCTCGATCCGGCCGGACTGCATCGTGTCGGCGTTGCCGCTCACGCCGCCCGGACGCCCATCGTTCCCGAACGACCGCACGCCGCCCATGATGATCAGGTCCGACATGTTCCCCGTCGCCGTGACGAGGAAGATCGAAGAGCCCGCCGCGATGACCGTGCCGGTCCCCGACGTCAGCGTGTCGTTGCGGATGTCCCCGTTGACCGTGATCGTGCCGATCGCGCGGCCCGCAAAGATAAACGCCTCGAAAATCGACCCGTTGTTGACCTCGACCCGGCCGAGGTTGAAGCCCGCCGTGATCCGCGGCCCCTGGATCGAGCTGTCCGCCACGACCCCCGGCGGGAGCTGGTTGCGCAGCGATGTGGCCGAAATGCCCTGCGACAGCGCGGGGTTGATCCCGATGTCGCCGAACACGCCGTCCGCCGACGCGTTGACCTGCACCAGCCACAGGATGTAGTCCGCGTGGACATCGCCCAGCAGGTGCCCGCTGTTGATGACCAGCCCGAGCAGGTCGCCGTCGAAGGCCTGCACCGCTCCGCCCTTGAGCAGCGAGCCGTTGTTGATCGTAACGGTGTTGATGCCGCCCGAGTAGGACACGATCCGCCCGCCGAAGTCGCCCTCGATGACGACGTTGTTCATGCGGCCGAACGTGAACAGCGAGCCCGTGCCCAGCAGGTTCGTCCCGGGCTTGTTGTTGACCGCGCCGACCAGGAGCGAACCGGTGAGCTGCTGCTCGATCCGGATGTCCGAATACAGCTGGCCGTGCGAGATGTCGATCAGGAAGACGTCCCCGTGGACGACAAACGACCGGAACGTGGTCCGGTTGCCGAAGTGGCGACCCGCGACCATCTGCGTCACCGTGCCGGCGATGTCGGCGTCGAGATCAAGGTCACGCCCCGCGGAAATCGAGTTGATGTTTCCGGGAACGCCGCGCAGGTTCGCGGCGGTCGTGAGCCGCGCGACGAGGTCGCCCTCGATGACCTGGATGCGGTTGATCGGACCGGCCACCGCGATCGAGCCCGTGAAGCTCTGGCGGACGTTGAGCAGTTCGAGACTGCCGTCCGGACCGGAAACCTCGACATGGCTGTTGATGACCGCGCCCTGGACGTCCAGGCTGACCAGCCGCCCAGCGACGAGGATGCTCGACGACTGCACGTTCCGGCCCACGAGGCCCGACGTCAAGAGGCCCGTCGTCACCGTCACGGAACGGAAATCGCCCAGCGTCTGGACGAGCACCAGTTCCAGGTCGGCGTCGATCGTCGACCGCGACATGTTGAGCGCCGAAACCTCGAAAATCCGGCCCAGCGCGTCGATCTGGAGGTCGTCCATGTCGCCCGCGCGGTTGAACGTGGTAATCAGTCCGATGCCGCCGGGGCTGCCGATGTCGGCTCCCGACAGGATCTGGTTGGGGAAGAACTCGGACTGGTTGCCCGCGACGGTCGAGTTGCGGAACCCGACGGCAACGATCGTCTGGATATTCGTCCGGAAGTGTGTGACGGTCGCGTCGTAGAACCCGTTGTTGAGCTGGATGAGGTTGAGATTGTCGCCCCAGACCTGCGTGCGCAGCAGGTTGGCCCGGTCGCCGATGACCTGGTTGACGTTGCCCGTGTACTGCTCGGGGTCGACGTCAAACGCTGTGAACAAGCCCCGCCAGTACGAATCGGCCTTCATCGCGCCGATGTACGCATCCTGGATGTTCCCGCCGCCGCTGAGGCTGACGAGGTTCACCCCGTCGGTCGGGAAGAGGTTCGGGTCCGTATTGCCCGGCGTCACGTTCGACGCGTTGATGTAGCTCGAGATGAACGGCTTCTGACCGGCCGCGCCCGGCGCCCGGCCGCCGATGACCTGGCCGATGTCGTCCGCCGCGAAGATGCCGGATGTGGGCATCGGAGACGGAGCGTGAGGCACGAGCCCGTCGCCGATATCAACCGAAGCGATGCGGTCGGCGTAGATCACGCCGACCAGGCCGTCAAACCGGCCCACCGGCGTGAACGCATCTGCGTTGGCCGTGACCGTGCCGAGGATCGGCGGATTCTGCTGGTCGTCGAGAACAACGTCGCCGATCGCCCCGTTGCCGGAGACGCTCAGCACGTTGCCCTGGCGGACGATGATGCCGTTGAGGAACGGGCTCACCGGACTGCCCAGGTCGTCCAGCCACGGCCCCGGCGGGATCTGACGTGTGTCGCTCACCGGGCGGAACAAGTCGCCGTTCCACAATGGCGCGATGATCGCCGGCGGCAGAACGATCGGTGTGCCCGCACCCGTATCCCCGCCCTGGCCCGTAATGCCCAGGAACGGCCCGATGAGCTGCGGCCCCCACGCCACCATCTGCGTGCGGCCGAGGCTGCCCGAGCCCATGGTCAGGCTGTTCAGGCCCTGAACATCCGCCGCGACGATGTCGCCGAAGTTCGAAGTGTTGGAAATATTGCCGAACGTCGTGCCGCCCGTCTGCTGGATCCGGTAGACGTCGACCTGCGCCAGACCGTTGATGTCGATGGCCGACCCGGCGTCCGCCCCGGTCAGGATGATGTTGCCGATGGTGACCACGTCGGCGCCGTTGGCCCCGATATTGCCCGTGATCGTCAGCGAAGCGCCCCCGACGAGGTTCACCTCGATGCGTCCGATGGCCACGCCGAGCGAACCGCTGATCGGCATGACGATGATGCGGCCGTTGGTCGCCGCGCCGTTGAGCACGATCGTCACCGTCGCCCCGCCGTCGTCGGTGAGATTCAGCGGCACGCCGCTGATCAGCGGCAGCGACTTGTTGTTCACGCCGCCGAGGTCGATCTGTATCGCGTCAAAGAACCGGAGGTCCGAGTTGAAGCCCAGGTTGAGATTCAAGCCGGTGAGCGAGGACAGGATCGGGTCGTTCGAATAGATGCCGTCCCACGGCTCGGTCGAGTTGATCCGCAGGTCCTGGTCGATGACAAACCCGCCCACCGTCGATCCGCCCGGCGTTGTGAGCGCGAGCGTGCCCTCGCCCACGTCCGACCCGACCCGAACGAATCCGATGTCGCCCCGGAGCGACGGATTGGTCGCCATCTGGCGCCCGGTTCGCACGATAATCGAGTTCGGCGCACCCACCGGGTATCCGTTGGGCGGCCGGGGGTTGACGTCCTGGTCCGCGCCCATCGCGCCGCGGATGTCCATCATCCCGATCGAACCGCCGATCTCGAACCGCGAGTTGTGAAAGTCACCCTGCCGCGGGTTGGTTCCCTGGAGCTGCCACAGCCCCGTCACGATGTTGCCCAGGTTCCTGCCCAGCGTCAGGTTCAGCCCCAAACCACCCAGACTTCCGATATCCGTCCCGCACGTCACGTTGAACAACGAGCCCGGCAGTGAGAGCGATACGCCGTTCAGCCCCATCAGCGTGTCAACATCCTGCCCGTCGATCCCGTTCACAAGCGTGGATGGATCCGCCTCGGGACGTCCATCCGTCGTGGTGTCGATGAAACCCGTACCCACGCGGAACATCCCCAAGTCCCCGCTGAGCACCTGGACGCTCGGATTGGAAGGCAGCCCAGCGCCGGTCCGGAACGAGCCAAAGGTCGTGGGGGCGAGCCCGCTGATATTGATCTGATACTGGCCTCCGCCCATCACGTTCAGGTAGAACGCCCCCGGCATCAGCGGGCGATACCGAATCGTCGTGAATCCCGGATTGGTTCCTATGGGATTGGACTGCTGAGTCGCGGCGAGTGTCCTTCCATCCTGGTCCATCACCCGCAGGTAGGCACCCGGGCTGTCACACTGAATCACCAGATCTTGCGTCCCGTCGACCACAAATGCGTACACGTCGCCCGGATCCACGAGTGGGATTGTGCCCACGACCGTCACGGCCGTCGCGCTCGAACCGATGTACTCGGCCGAAAGAATCTTGTCATTCCCCATCGGCCCCGGACCAAACAGCACATTCCCCTCGCGCTCAAAATAGAACACGCCCGTCGTGTTCCGCGGCGGGTGCAGCGTCGGATTGTTCAGGTCGCCCAGCACCGTAATGCTCATCGCGCTGCGACCGGCGACCTCGAACGCACCCAGCGTCCGTCCAACGATCAGCGTCGAGTTGGTGGATGCAAACTGCCCACCATCGTCCGCCACCCAGAACCCCGCATCCGTCGCGGACGAGAACGTGCCCAGGTCTCCCTGCACCGTCAGCGAGCCCATCATGTAGGCCGCCGAGAACGTGTTCATGAAGCCGTTGAACTGCGACGACCCGTGGATGACGCCGTTCACCGTCACACTGTCGATCGGCGAGCCGTCCAGCAGCTTGATGCCCTGCAAGCCATTGTTGAAGTTGGTGGCCGAAACCGCTGTGGCGAACTGGGGCGGCAGTGCGCCGTACGTACCCGAGTTCGTGTTCGGACGAACCCACGGAGCGCCGATGATCACCTGCCCCGGCCCGGCCGGCAGGCCCGAACCCGCCGTGCCCGCCGGGTTGGAGGTAAACCCGTACCCCGCCGACTCAAAGTCGTCATACGTCGAGCCCGCGATGTTGAACGCGGCGAACGCCGGCGTGACCAGGTTGGGATCAACGCGGACCGTCCCCAGCGGGATGACCCCCTGGAGCGGCTCCACCGTCACGCCATTCACGACCAGCGTGGAGAGCGAATCGGTCCCCGTCATGATGATCCGGCCGATGCCGTCGTTGAAGTCCGGAATCCCGTCGTCGTCCGCGTCCACGACCGTGAGCCCCGGCTGGGCGCCGGCCGGAATGCGCAGCTCGACCGTGTCCCGCATTTCCCGCCCGTAGAGGTCGAGGAACTGGATCGTCGCACCCACCGGCGCTGTGAACGTCACCGACGCGCCCCACTTCGCGTGCGAATCCACCATCGGCGCAAAGTTGCCCGGCGGAATCACCGTCACGACGTTGTCCAGCGTGAACGACTGCGCCGCGATCGCCGTGAAACGGATGTGGTCGAACGAGCCGCCGTTGGGCGGATTGAACACGTACTGCCGTCCCAGCGGGAGCGCCACGCTCAGCGCCAGCAGGGCGTTGCCGGTGAAGGACGCCACCACGGCGCCGTTGCGCACAAGGTCCACCACCATCCCCGCGGGATCAAACGTCGGCCCCAGGTCCATCCGCATCGACTTGGGACGCCCGGGCAGGTCGCGCAGCGCAATCGAATACAACCGTGAAGCGCCCTCGGGGCCGTACGCCGTGCTCAGACTGAACGACTCCCCATCCTGCATGCTCATCCGAATCAGGTTCGCGCCCTGCGTCGCCAGGTTTTCACGCACGAGCCGCGCCAGCGCCACGTTGTGCTCAAGCCGCAGGTTCGATTCCTGGAAGATGAACCCCGACTGGATCGGAAAGCCGTTGGCCGTCGGGCCCGGGTCCGCCGGGTCGTCCGCCGCGAAGTCCTCCACCCGAACGATGTCATTGGCCGTGCCCGGTGCCAGCGGCACGAGGTAGGGAATCGTGTACCCGAATATCGCCGTGTACGTCCCCTCCGGCCCCATCACGTGAGCGAACAGCATCTGCCGCTGCTCGAGCTGCTCCATCATCTCCGGGTTCGCCTGCGAAAAGCGCGCCAGTTTCTCTGCAGGCTTGGCGCTCCTGCGTCCGAACGGATTGAGACGGGACAGGCGACGGCGGCGGTTGCGGCTCGACATGACAACTCCTGCGCGGTAAGGCTCTTCTCACCCGAGAGTCGGACACCTCCGGGGCTTTCGGCGTTCGCCGAAATCCCGGCGTGAACCAACTACAACGTCCATACTCCAAGGCGACTGCTCAAGGGAACTCCACGTCCCCGCGGCCCTTTCCGAAGGTGCTCGGCTGGCGAGTCCTCGGCAAGGCCGCGACAAGGTATCCGGGACTGACGCGGCCCTCAAGCCGCCCCAATCGCCGGCGCCCGGGTGCCCTGGCAAGCGGGGGCCAGGGACCGAGTCTCTGGTCCGGCCGCGGCGGTCGCCCACCTCTGGCTCGGACCCAACCGGTACGCCCTGTAGCATACCAAGGTTGCGGTCAAACGCCAGCATCGGCTGGCGGTTGCGCCAGATTGGACAAGAAACCCGGGCAACGCCGATCCGAACCATTCAGGGGCATGGAGCGCAAAGCCTGCCCTTACCCGGAGCGGCACCCATGCTTGACACCCTTCTTTCCTCACTCCTCGGTCAGACCGCCCCTGTCGGTTCTCTCCCATTCGCCACCCACATTCTGGCCGTTCTTGGCCTCGGCTGCGGCCTGGTCCTCTGGCTCGTGGGTCACCGCGTTCTCAAGCCCGTCTTTGGCCTGCTCGGAGCCGTGCTTGGTGGCCTCGCCGGATTCATGATCCTCCCCCACCTCGCTTCCGACACGATCCTCGGATTCCCATCCCCCTACGTCGGGCTCGCCATCGGTGGCGTGTTCGGCCTCGGTGCGGGGCTGCTCCTCTTCGGGTTCGCCCTTGCTATCTCAACGTCCCTCGCCGTCGGACTTGCCGGAATCCTTATTGGCGCCACCGCCGTTCACTTCCAGCCCATGCAGGACGCCCCCCGCACCCTCAGCACCTTTGGCGACAACGCCGTCCAGGCCGCCAAGCAGCCCGTCGACCCCACCATCACCGGTGGCCGCGAACAGGCGATAGCCCGCGTCAAGCCTGTCGCCCAGGTCGTCAAGGAGTTCGTCGACGCCCGCGCCGAAGAAGTCCAAGGCGCCTGGAGCCGCCTCACCCCGCACGATCAGGTGATCCTCGCCCTTTCCGGCGTCGGCGGAATGGCTGTCGGGTTCTTCATCGGCCTCTTCTTCCCGAAGAAGTCCGCCGCCGTTGCGACCGCGCTCTTCGGCTCAGCCGTCTGGATTCCCAGCGCCCTCTGGGTCGTCAACGCCCTGGAAGTTCCCGGCCGCCAATACCTCGACCGCACCACCGTCTTCTGGCTCATCACCTGGGGCGCCATCGCGATCGTCGGCGTGATCGTGCAGATCAGCGGCGAAAAACGCCGCGGCTCCAAGACCAAGGAATAACTTACTTGGACGCGTCCGCGTGCCCGGTCGGCGTCGGAGCCGCTGGCGGCTTGGCCGCCTTGGTCGCTTCACGCATCAGCGAACCCGCAAACACCACCAGCACCAGCACCCCCGCCGCAGACACGATCGCCGCCAACGGTCGAGACACGAACGGCGTCTTGCTGATCGGCTTGAGCGTGGGGTCCGGCTCTTCGAGCAGCGGCATCGCGACTAACCGCAGGTAGTAATACGCCGCGATCGCCGCATTCAGGCCCAGCACGACCACCAGCGCCACCTCGCCCGCCGCTATCGCGGAGGTAAACAGCGGCACCTTCGCGAAGAACCCCAGCAGCGGCGGAAATCCCAGCAGCGACAGAGCACAAATCACCATCGTCCATCCCAGCACGGGCTGTGTCTTGCACAACCCACGCAGGTCGTCCACCGTTTCGATCTCACGGTATTCACCATCCGGACCCGGCTGGCGCTCAAGACACGCGAGCACCGCGAAGGCGCCAAGGTTCATCACCCCGTATGACAGCAGGTAGAACAGCACCGCGGCCAAGCCGTTATCCGTGATCGACCGCCCGCTCCCCGGCCCGGCGATCAGGCCGACCAGCATGTACCCCGAGTGCGCGATCGACGAATACGCCAGCATCCGCTTGACGTTGCTCTGCAGGATTGCCAGCACGTTGCCGACCGTCATCGTCAGCGCCGCCATCACCCACAAGAGCAGCCGCACCACATCCGGCAGCGAATGCCCTGTCCCGGGCCCGCCGCCGTGCATGTGCGTCCAACCGAAAGTCGAGCACAACAGAATCATCGAAATGAAGCCAGCGGTCTTCGGCGTAAACGCCAGGAACGCCGACACCGGCGCCGCCGCGCCCTCGTACACATCCGGCGTGTACAGGTGCATCGGAACCGCCGCGATCTTGAACGCCACACCCAGGAGCGACATCAGCATCCCGGCCAGAGCCAAGTCCGTGATCCCACCGTCGCGTGCGAAAAAGTCCCGCATCACCGTCAGATCCGTCGTCCCCGTCGCCCCGTACAGCAGCGCGAAACCGAACAGAAACGTCGCCGCCCCCATCGCCCCGAGGAAGAAGTACTTGACGCCCGCCTCCTGAGACTTGGCCCCCGCCTTTCCGCCGCGGCTCACCGTCACCATGATGTACGTCGGCAGGCTCGTGAGCTCCAGCGCCAGGAACAGCCAGATCAGGTCGTTCGCGCTCGCGCACAGCATCACGCCCGTCAGGCTGAACAGGAAGAACGCGTAGAACTCCGCCCGGTTGGTCCGCAGCGCGTTGAAGGGCTGGCCCGATGCGATCATCTTCTCTTCGGTCCGGTCCACCGTGCCATCGAGCAGCAGCAGCAGCGCCAGCCCCACCACCGCCACCACGACCTTCGCAAAGGGCATCAACCCCGGCAAGAGCCCCCGGCCCTCCGGCGTCGTCATCGCCGCCAGCACGCCCGCGAGCGCCAGCGCCGCCGCCGCGATCGGAGCGCACATCCGCCGCACCGCCAGCTTCGGCGAGAGCCCCATCACCATGACGATGCACGTGCCCGCGAAGAGCGCCAGCTCCGGCCACAGTTCCTGGATCTTGTCGTGCATCGAAAGCATGGTCACTCGATTGGTCGGAACACGGGCGGAGGTGGAGGCGGCTTGCCGTAATCGGCCGCGGCCTTGCGGCCCAACTTCACCGTTTCGGTCACAGCGGCCGAAGGGGCCTTCAGCGAGTCAAGCACCGGCTTGGGATACACACCCAGCACCAGGCACAGCGCCGCCAACGGCAGCAGGATTCCAATTTCACGTCCATTGAGGTCGGTCGGGAGCACCGATGCATGTTCATCGTGGCCACCATGCCCGTGCCCGCCGTGCGGCTCTTTGAGCGGGCCGAAGACCACCTTACCGACCATGTACAGCAGGTACATCGCGGCGATGATCATCCCGGTGCCGGCAATCGCCGCGAACCAGAACCCGAGATTGCCCCCCGTGGCCCCGATCGACTTGCCCCACTCATCCCCGGCCTGGAAGGTGCCCATCAGGCACAGGAACTCGGACACAAATCCGTTCAGCCCCGGCAACCCCACCGACGCCATCGTGAAGAACACCATGAACGTGGACCACACCGGTATTCGCGCCCCGAGCCCGCCCAGTTCCTTCATCGACCGCGTGTGATACCGCTCGTAGATCATGCCGATCAGCAGGAACAGCGCCCCGGTCGACAGACCGTGGTTGATCATGTACATCACCGAGCCCGACACGCCCGCCGTATTGAACGCGAAGAGCCCCAGCACGCAAAAACCCAGGTGCGCCACCGATGAGTACGCCACCAGCTTCTTCACATCTGTCTGCACCCAGCAGATCAGCCCGGCGTACACAATTCCCACAATCGACACCACCGCAATCGCCGGTGCGTACTCATACGCCGCGGCAGGAACAAACGGAATAGCGAACCGGTACAACCCGTACGTACCCAGCTTCAGCAGCACGCCCGCCAGGATCACCGATCCCGCCGTCGGCGCCTCGGTGTGCGCCAGCGGCAGCCACGTGTGCACCGGGAACAGCGGCACCTTCACGGCAAATCCGGAGAGCAGGGCCAGCAGCACCCACGCCTGCTCCTTCGGCGACAGGCTCGTCATCGCCATCTTCTGGAGCTCGCCGATGTCAAACTTCCAGATCCCGGTGCCCGCCCCCGTCTTCCACACCACGTACACCAGGCCCGCGAGCGCGAGAATCGAACCCGTAAACGTGAACAGGAAGAACTTCGTCGCCGCCTTGCGCCGGTTGGTCGAACCGTACAGATTGATCAGGATCCACATCGGGATCAGCGTGAACTCGAACCCCACGTAGAACAGCACCAGGTCCCGCGAGGCGAACACGCACGTCATCGCCGCCTGCAGCACAAGCAGCCAGGCGTAGTACGTCTTCACGCGCTCCGTAATCGCCGTGTGGGACGCCAGTACGCAGATCGGGCCCAGGAGCGCCGTCAGCGCAATGAGCAGCAGCGCCACCGAATCCACCCCCACCGACAGCGCCACCCCGCCCTGCCATTCAACCATGTCCCCGCGCTGAAACGCCATTCCGCCCAGCGGACGCAACCAGTCCACCGAATCCGTGAACTGAAACGCCGCCGCTTCCTTCCAGTTGAACTGCGTCAGGGCGTACACCGCGGCTGCCAGCGCCGCGAGTGTCCCCACCAGGGCGATCTGCCTCGCCTCCTTCGCCGGGCGCGCGGCCACATACATCGCGAAGGCCAGCGGGATCAGGATGGTCGCAAACAGGATCACGTCTTACCTCACCACCAGCAGAACGATCAACAGCAACAACCCGATTCCACCCGCCATCGCCACCGCATACCCGTGCAACTGCCCCGATTGGCTCGGACGGATCGACGCCCCCAGAGCCCGCGGCAGAATCCCGGCCAGATTCACCAGCCCGTCGACCAGCATCCGGTCGATCAGGTGGAAGATGTGCGAAATCACCCACAGCGGCCGCACGAACAGGAAGTGATAGAACTCATCCACGTACCACTTGTTCTGCGCCCACTTCGGGATCGGACCAAGCATCGGCAGGAGCGCATCCGCCCGCGACGTCGCGGCTGTCTTCCGCCCCGCCAGGTGCAGCCAGAACGCAACCCCGATCCCGACAAATCCCACCGCACCCGAAACGTAGTACATCACTTCGTGCGGATTCATCCCGAGGAACGTCCCCATCTGCTCGGAGGTGTGGCCCGCTCCCGCCGCGTGCGCCCCTTCAGAGTGAGTCGCTTCCGCGTGCCCGGCCGCCTCGGCATGATGCTCCCCCGGCGCCGGCCACGCCGCGCTCGAGTGCGACACCATCTCGCCAACCCATCCGCCGTGCTCACCCTTGAACGCGAGCGGAATCACCGCGAACGAAGCAATCGCCAGCAGCACCAGCACCAGATTGATCGCCCAGCCCGGCGCGTGCGGATGGAAGTCGTGGGCCTCGTGTTTGTGTTCATGCTTGGCGTGACCGTGGTCGTCGTGACCATGGCCGCCATGCCCATCGTGCCCGTCATGAGCATGATCATCGTGCGCGTGCACCTCATCGCCCGGGTGAAACTCCTTCGGCCCCATGAACACGCGGAAGTACACGCGGAACGTGTAGTACGCCGTCATTCCGGCCGTCAGCAGCAGCACCCATCCCACCATCGCCATACCCGGCGTCGTAAACGCCTGGGCCAGGATCATGTCCTTGGACCAGAAGCCGGCCATGCCGGGGAACCCCGATAGGTTCAGGCACCCGACCAGCATCGTGATCCCAACGATCCGCCACCCCGGCATCTTGCCCACGCCCGAGAGCTTCCTCAGATCAAGCTGCCCCGCGAACCCGTGCATCACCGCACCGCACGCCAGGAACAGGAGCGCCTTGAAGAACGCGTGCGTGAACACGTGGAACGCCGCGCCGCTGCTCGTGAGCACCCCCAGCCCGGCGAACATGTACCCAAGCTGGCTCACGGTCGAATACGCCATGATCCGCTTGATGTCGAACTGCGCCATCCCGATCGTCGCCGCCAGAAACGCCGTGAGCGTCCCCACGATCGCGACAATCGTCAGCGCCGAGGGCGACAACTGGAACACCATGTAGGTCCGCGCGATCAGGAACACGCCCGCCGTCACCATCGTCGCGGCGTGGATCAGCGCCGACACGGGCGTCGGGCCCTCCATCGCATCCGGCAACCACACATACAGCGGGAACTGAGCGGACTTTCCAAACGCCCCCACCATCAGCAACATCGGAATCAGCTTGATATCCCAGGGAATCTCGGCGAAATGCCCGGCCATCGCATGCCCGAGCATGGCCTCGAACTGCGGATCCGCGAACAGCTTCGCGTACTCCACCGTCCCGAACTTCACGAAGATCAGCATGATTCCCAGGGCCAGCCCCAGGTCGCCGATCCGGTTCATGATGAACGCCTTCTTCGCCGCCGCCACCGCGCTGGGCTTCTTGTAGAAGTACCCGATCAAAAGGTACGAACACAGCCCCACACCCTCCCACCCCAGGTAGAGCAGGAGCAGGTTGTCCGCCATCACCAGGCACGCCATCGAGAACACGAACAGGCTGAACGCCGCGAAGAACCGCGCGTAACCCTTGCCCACGTCGTGCGCCATGTACTCGCTGGCATAGAGCGCAATCAGCGTCGCAAGCCCCGTCACAAACAGCATCCACAGGCACGTCAGCGAATCGATGTAGAACCCGAAGTTGGCGATCAGATGCCGCTCGCCCTTGCCTGTCCCCCACTCCAATCCGATCCATTCAAATGCCGTGCTCACTGTGTTCGAACCGGCACACTTCATGTACATCGCCAGTGTCAGGGCGAACGACGCTGCCAGACACCCGACCGTGGCCCACGCCGGCAGCTTGCTCTTCACCTTGAAGATCGCGCACAGCGTGCACAGCACCACGCCCAGCAGCGGCAGGGCCGGGATCAACCCGATCCACATCGGCCCCTGCACGGCCTCAGGCACGCCGCCCTCCGCGCCCATCACGGCCGCGTTCACCACACCCTGGATTGTCGCTGCCAACTCCGTCACAAGTACCTTTCGTCGCCTTCTGCCTTCCACTCCGTCACTGCGTCACTTCATCCCTGCGTCACTGCCTCATCCCTTCATCTGCGTCCATTCCTCCGCATTCAACGTCTCTCGCCGCCGGAACAGCAGCACGACAAGCGCCAGCGCCATCGCCGCTTCCGCCGCGGCCACCGTCAGCACGAATATCACGAACGTCTCGCCCGTGTGATTCAGGTGGTACCGACTGAACGCCACCAGCGCGATCCCTGCCGCCTGGAACATCAGTTCCGTGCACAGGAACATGATGATCAGGTTCCGCCTGGTCAGGAATCCGATCAGCCCGATCGCGAACATCGCCCCCGCGACAAACAGGTAATGCCCCAGCGTCAGAACCGTCATCGGATTCGGATAGTCACTCTGCGCGAGCACGGAAGGAAGCATGGAGAGCATCACACGCCCTCCGTTTTGGCCGAGAGCATCGCCGCGTGCCGGGCCTTGGCTTCTTCATCAAGCTGGACCTGCTTCCGCGCCAGCACCACCGCCCCGAGCATCGCCATCAGCAGGATGATGCCCGCGATCTCGATCGCCCCGGGATGGTCCGCCAGCAGCGAAAACCCAACGCCCTCGATATTCGACGGCTTCATCGCCGCCGGCCAGTCCTTCCGCTCGATCGACCGCGCCTTGCCTTCCTTGTCAACCACGTTGATCACGCCCGCGGCCAGGTCAATCCCCACATGCCCGGACTGGTCGTTGCGATCCAGCATCTCCCCCGGCTGCATAAGCCCCGCGTTCCGAAGTGCCGTCTCCACCTTGCCCGGCATGTTCACCAGCAAGGCCTCTTCGGGCGCCCGCCCCGGCCCCGGCAGCTTCGGCAACCCGTTGAACATCATCGTCGTCAGCACACCCAGAAGCACAAACCCGGCCACCGTCGCCGCGACGGGCTCACGGCTGACGGCGTCGTACTCCGCCAGCACGTCCGTATCCCCGCCCGTCGGCGCCTGCGTCGCCAGCATGATCACAAACAGGTACGTGATCAGAATCGCCCCCGCATACACGATGATCAGCGCAAACGCCAGGAACTCCGCCCCGAGGATCACGAACATCCCCGCCGTCGAAAGCACCGTCAGTATGAAGTACAGCGCCGCATACACCGGCCTCGGATGCGTAATCACCCGCAGCGCCGCCCCCAGCGAAATCACCGAGAACACATAGAAATACAGGTTCGGGATTCTCGGCGCCGCCTTCACGCTTAGCACCGTGATTACCAATCCCCCCGCCGCCGCCGCCAGAACCGCACCGACAATCTGCGGGCTCACACCCCGCCGCGGCAGGGCCAAGCACACGCCCACGGCCCCAAGGACCAGAAGGCTGTACAGGATGGCAGGGCTGATCACCTGTTCCAACGAGGGACCCCTGATACACGCCACGACCAGCACCCGAACAGAGTGCCCCCGGCGAAGGGCGAGAGGATAGAGCAAGCGAACCGCACCTTCAACTTGACGCGTGGCATCGGGCTTCCGCCCGATGTCGGTTACCTCGCACCGCGCCTCTTCACCACCGCCCTGTACCATCCGCCGCCCGTGCGCCGACACATCCCCAACACCCTCACCCTCGCCCGCATCGCCCTCGCGATCGCCTTCTTCGCCGTCCTCACTCCCTGGCGCTACGCCACGTCCCCCTACCTCCTGCGATCGGACCCCGACCCCTGGCTCCTCGTCGCGATGGGCCTCTTCATCGTCGCCGCCGCCACCGACGCCCTCGACGGCTACCTCGCCCGCAAGTGGAATGTCGTCTCCGTCTTCGGCCGCATCATGGACCCCTTTGCCGACAAGGTCCTCGTCATCGGCGCCTTCATCTATCTCGCTGGCCCCGGCTTTACCTCCGGCGAAAGGCAAATCTCCGGGATCGAACCCTGGATGGTCGCCCTCATTCTCGCCCGTGAACTCCTCATCACGTCCATCCGCGCCGCCTTCGAATCCCGTGGCGTCTCCTTCGCCGCCACCGTCAGCGGCAAACTCAAGATGATCCTGCAATCCATCTGCATCCCCGTCATCCTCCTCCTGCTCAACATCGAGACCAACCCGCGTTCGCCAGTCCTCACGCGCGTCATACCGATACTCACCTGGTCCACCGTGCTCATCACCGTCTGGTCCGCGATCCCGTACATCTCCCGCGCCATCTCGATGTCCCGAAACTCCGCGAAACCCAACCTGTGAAACACACCATCCCAGTCCTCACCACTTTCGGCCTCGGCCACATGCGACCCTTCCCCGGCACCTGGGGCTCGCTCCCGACCGTCATCATCGCCGGCATCCTCGTCGCCGCCGGGGCCGGTCCACTCGAGAATCCCTGGCTCTTCAACCTTGTCATGGTCGCGATCCTCATCTTTTTCACCATCGCCTGCGCCGTCCGCGGCGATGAAGCCGAAGCCGTCTTCCTCAAGAAAGACCCTTCTCAAGTCGTCGCCGATGAAACCGCCGGCCAGGCCATCCCGCTCCTCTTCCTCCCCGCCGCGGCATTCATCACCCCCGGCCGCGCCATCTGGACCCTGCTCCTCGCCTTCATCGCCTTCCGCGCCATGGACATCCTCAAGCCCTCGCCCGCGCGTCAGATTCAGAAGTACCCCGGCGGCTGGGGCGTGGTCCTCGATGACCTCATGGCCGGCGTCTACGCCATGGTCGTCCTCCAACTCGCCACCCGCTGGGCCATGTGACGTGTGGTGCCACTGGACGCAGGCTTTGAGCGGCCAGTGCTCTCTGTGCAATGACGCACCCGCCTGCGGTTCTCGTGCGGACATCCGCACCACGTGAAGCGCCGACCCCCCACTTTCCGAACAAGGTGACAGGAGCCCAACATGCCCTGCCTCGTCGCCCTTCTCGCTTTCCTCTTCCCCCGCTTCGTGATCATCCTGCTCGCGCTGTTCAGCAACTACCTCCAGCACGCCTATACCGGCCTGCTGGTTCCCATCCTCGGCTTCTTCTTCCTCCCCTACACCACCCTCGCCTACGCCTGGGCGAAGAACTCCCACGGCTCGGTCGACGGCATTTATCTTGTCGTCGTCATCCTCGCCGTATTGGCCGACCTCGGCTCCCTTGGAGGCAGCGAGTCAGCCCGCCGCCGCGTGCGCCGACGCTGATCCTCAACGCGCCTTCCACACATTGTTCCCCACCTCAATATCCGGCAGTTTCCCCTCCGGATCCGCCTCCACCTTCACCACCTTCTTCCCCTCGCAGTCCCACGCCGCCGTCCACTGATTTGTGGTCATCCACGCCTCCACCGGCAGCCACCGCATCTCCGTCTTTCCATCTTCATACGTCACGCGGTACTTCACCGGCATCACGATCTCGTTGTAGTTCGTGAACGTCACCAGCGCTTGTTTCCCGCCCTCCCCATACGCCACCGACGTCACGCCCACGTCAAAGTCCCCCGTCTCCAGGAACCAGCCGCGCCAGAACCACGCCAGGTCCTTCCCCGCCGCATCCTCCATGCACCGGAAAAAATCTGCCGGCCGCGGCGACTTGAACGCCCACTGGTCAATGTACCGCCGAAACGCCGGATCAAACCGCTCCGGCCCCAGCACTTCCTCCCGCAGCAGTTGCAAGGCGACCTGCGTCTTCCCGTATTCCAGGAACCCCAGCCTCCCGCGCCACACCGCATCCGCGGCCGTATCCATCGGCTGCTGCTGCCCACGCGCATTGTCCAGCGCGAACTGGTGCACCTCTTCCCGCGTCCCGCGCCGATCCGGGTACCTCTCCAGGTTCGAGTAGATGTTGATGAACGAGTTGAATCCCTCATCCATCCACGCGTGCCGCCGCTCATCCGTGTTCACCGTCATCGGGAACCAGTTGTGCCCGATTTCGTGCGTCGTCACGCCGTAGAGCCCGTGCTCATCGTTCCGCTCCGCGCAGAAGATGATCATCGGATACTCCATCCCCCCCACCACGCCGTTCACATTCACCGCCGACGGATACGGATACCGGAACCACTTCTTGCTGTACCCGTCAATCGCGAACCGCAGCATGTCCGTCGCCTTGTCGCTCCACAGCGGCGTCGCTTCCTTCGGATACACGCTCTGCACCAGCGTCCCCGTCGGCGTGCCATCCGCCCCCAACGGCCCGCTCTCCTGCAGCCAGCACGCATCCCAGATGAACGCCGGCGAACTCGTCCACGCCACCGTCCTCACCTTCTCAGCCTTGAACTTCCAGGTCAGTGCCGCGCGCTTCCCCGCCTCCCCCGGCCTGCTCTGCGCCGTCCCCACCTCTTCCGGCTTCACGATCATCACCGCCCCGCCTGCCCCCCCGCTCTTCCTCGCCTCCGCCAGCCGCTCCTGCTGCTCCTTCGTCAGCACTTCCCCCTCATTCATCAGCACCCCGCTGCACGCCACCACATGCTCCCGCGGCACAGTAATCCGCACCTCATAGTCCCCGTAGTTCGTGTAGAACTCTCCCTGCCCGAGATACGGCAGCGTGTTCCACCCGTAGTAATCGTCGTACACGCACGCCGCGGGAAACCACTGCGCAAGCTGGTAGATCGTCCCCTGCTCTACCTTCTGCGTGCCCATCCGGTCCGCCCCAAATGGCGGGATCGGAAACGACCACGCGATCTCAAACTCAAACTTCCCGCCCTTGGCCTCGATCGCCCCCCCCTTGGGAATCTCCAGCCGCCCCACCGTGTCATACACCGACAGCTTCAGGTCCTCCCCGCTCGCCCCCTTCACCGACGAAATCGTCAGCCCCCCATCATGCCCGCGATACCCAAACCGCGTCCCCTGCTCGATCGCGTGCGCCCCCAGCGAATCCCCGCGAAACAGATTCTGCTCCAGGTGCAGCCAGATGTAATCCAGCTTCTGCGGCGAGTTGTTGATGTACATCACCTTCGCCCGCCCCGCCACCTCGTTCTTCTCCGTATCGAGCGAGACATCAATCGAGTAGTTCACCTGCTGCTGCCAGTAATCCGGCCCCGGCGTCCCCGCCCCTGTCCGCATCGAGTTCGGCGGCGGCAGATTCAGCGGCGAAAAAATCGTCTCCTTCGCGTGCGCCTTGGGTTCCCGAAAGAACGCCGGGTCCCGCGCCCCCGAGGCCGGTAACTGGGCTTCCCGCTGGGCGCGAATCCTGCGCAGCGTTCCGCCCGTGGATTCACAACCGGACACAATCGTGAAACCCATAACCGCCACGACCAAACAACCCATCACTCGACGCATAGCTGATCTCCAGGGACCGGAGCATACGGAGTCAAGGATGTTGACCCAATCTCACCCCGTCCCACTCGCCCTTCGAAAGTTCCCAAATCCGGACGGCGACGCGAAATTGTCCGCACAAAACCGGCCACCGCCGGCTCACACGGCGCCAGACGCTGACGCCTCTCTTTCAAGATGCTCAAAACCATCTCTCTCATCTTGAGCATCTTCTTTCCTATCACCCCCGCACACCCCCCGCCCCCCTGACCCCACCCTCTACACTCACCACCCGTGTACCAGGCCCTCCTCACCTTCAAGTACCTCACTCACAAGGTCATGCCCCTCCTGGCAGCCCTCGCGGTCATGCTCTGCACCGCCATGGTCCTCATCGTCTGGTCCGTCATGGGCGGCTTCCTCACCATGTTCCTCCAGTCCGGCAAGACCCTCATCGGCGATGTCTCCATCAGCTATCCCAGCGCCGGTTTCGCCCACTACCCCGATCTCATCAAGCGCCTCGAAGCCGACCCCATGGTCGAGGCCGCGGCACCCATCGTCGAGAGTTTCGGCCTCCTCCAGCTTCCCAAGTCCGGCTCCCCCGACACCGCCATGATCTGGGGTGTCGAAGGCGACTCCTTCGACCGCGTCGTCAAGTTCCGCGAATCCCTCTGGTGGAAGCCCATCGACAAACCCATCCCCACCGACCGCGGGTCTCTCGACCCCCGCCTCGATCCCAAGTGGCACCCGACCCTCAAGTCCCACTTCGAACAGGGCAAGACTCTCACAACGCCTCGCGATGAATCCGGCAAGGAAACCAGGGCCGCCCTTGTCCTCGGCGTCATGGTCGGCGGCTACAACGAACGCATCGCCGGCGGCGTGCTCGACCCCTACCTCTACCTCCCCGGCAACAAAGCCACCCTCAGCGTCGTTCCCATGGACGGCAAGGGCCAGTCCCTCGCGCTCCAGAGCCGCATCCTCCCCATTGCCAACCAGTTCCAGACCGGCCTGTTCGATCTCGACGACAAGCTCACTCTCATCCGCATGGACGAACTCCAGAAGATGCTCTACATGGATGAGGCCGAGAAGGTCCAGCGCGACCCCGCCGGCAACATCATCACCCGCATCGACCCCGCCACCGGCGAAACGCGCCCGGTCATGATCAAGACCCCGGCCCGCGTCACCACGATCCTCGTCAAGTCCAAACCCGGCGTCGATGAGCACGCCCTCCAGGCCCGCGCCCGCGAGATTTACTCCGAGTTCGCCACCGCCAACGCCAGCGAAGTCTCCCCACCGCCCCCCGCCTCCGACCGCCTCCTCAAGGTCTCCACCTGGAAAGACCGCAACCGCACCATGATCGGCGCGATCGAGAAAGAGATCGCCCTCACCCTCGTTCTCTTCGGCATCATCTCAGTCACCGCCGTCTTCCTCGTCCTCGCCATCTTCTGGGCGATGGTGAGCGAGAAGACCAAGGACATCGGCGTCCTCCGCGCCATCGGCGCTTCTCGCAAAGGCGTCGCCGGTCTCTGGCTCGCCTACGGCCTCGCAATCGGTGTCGTCGGCTCGCTCCTCGGCGGCATTGCCGCCATCCTCATCGTCACCAACATCAACCCCATCCACGAATGGCTGGGGCATCAGTTCGGACTGGTCGTCTGGGACCCGCAGATCTACTACTTCACGCAGATCCCCAATCACATCAACCAGACCCACGCCGCGATCGTCCTCATCGGCGGCATCCTCTCGAGCGTCTTCGGCGCCCTCATCCCCGCCCTCAAGGCCGCTCATATGGACCCCGTGCGGTCACTGAGGTTCGAGTGACCCAAACCGCCCAGCTCCCTTCCACCGATCGCTCGACCTCGATCATCGCGGTCGGCAATCTCTTCAAGACCTACCGGCTTGGCCGCGTCAACGTTCCCGTCCTCCGTGGCGTGTCGCTCGATGTCCGCCCCGGTGAGTGGCTCGCCATCCGCGGCGCCTCGGGCTCGGGCAAGTCCACACTGCTCCACCTCATCGGCGGCCTCGACCGCCCCGACAGCGGCAGCGCATCGACCATCCGCTTCCGCGAGACGATCCTCTCCACCATGTCCGCACGGGCCCTCGATCGCTACCGGGCCACCAACGTCGGCTTCGTCTTCCAGTTCTACCACCTGCTCCCTGAACTCACCGTGCTCCGCAACGTCACCATCGCCGCCATGGTCCGCGACGGCCTGAGTCACGAGTCCAAGGTCGCGGCCGAACGGGCCGAGCAACTCCTCGTCGCCTTCGGCCTGGGTGAGCGTCTGCGGCACCGACCGACCGAGCTTTCCGGCGGCGAGCGCCAGCGCGTCGCCATCGCCCGGGCCCTCATCAACGGGCCGGATGTGCTGCTCGCCGATGAGCCCACCGGCAACCTCGATCGAGCCACCGGCGACAAGATTCTCGACGCGTTGCAGTCGGTCCGGGCCGAGCGCGGCCAGACGATGATCATGGTCACGCACGATGCCGACGTGGCCGCCCGGGCTGACCGTGTGGTGAAGCTCGAGGACGGCCGAGTGGTCAGTTGACAGCACCCGGACGCCAACCGGACGACCGTGCCCGACGCCGGACTGGTAAAGCCGGTACTATCTAGGGCGTCCCCCTCCACGGAGAGTGTCTCTGTCATCCCTTTCTGCCAGCTCAGCCCGCAACCCAACCGCGGCCGAACACACCAGGAACATCACCTTGGTCGGGCTGTCGCGTGAGGCCGTTCCTGCGCAGATCGTCGAGACCGGCGAGGGCCGCCCGATCGTCTTCCTGCACGGCCTGGTCGGCCTGAACGACCACTGGGAAGATGTCGTCCGCAACTGCTCGCACAAGCTCCGCACGACGCTGCTCGAGATTCCACTTCTCTCTCTCCGCGGCGACGACTGCTCGATCCAGGGCGTCGAAATCCTGACGGCGAACTTCCTGCAGCAGCACTACGCGGGGCACGAAGGCCCGCCGCCCATCCTGGTCGGCAACTCCTTCGGCGGCCACGTCGCTCTTCGAATCGCGCTCAACCGACCTGATCTTGTCAGCGGCCTCGTGCTCGCGGGCGCCAGCGGCCTCATTGAAAAATCCATGGTCGCGGATGTCCAGATCCGGCCTTCGCGTGAGTGGCTCTCCCGCAAGATCGGCGAGCTCTTCTACGACCCCGCGACCCACATGAAGGAAGCGGACCTCGATCGCGCCCACAAGGAACTTTCCGATCGCGGCGGCGCCCGGGCCATGGTCAAGCTCTCCCGCTCCGCTCGCCGCAACCACCTCGGCAACCGCATCCCCGAAATCCAGGCGCCAACCCTCCTGATCTGGGGCAAGCAGGACATCGTCACGCCGCCCGAAGCCGCGGACCAGTTCATGTCCTTGTTGCGCGACCCCCGGATCGTGTGGTTCGACGACTGCGGCCACGCCCCGATGATCGAGAAGCCGGACATGTTCGCCAAGGCCCTGCTCGACTTCGCCGCTGAACTTGACCGTCGCGGCAAGTGAACCACTCGGGGTCTCCGCATGACTTCGACCGCCCCACCAACGCGACAGCCGGTTCGCTGGACCTCTCTGGTCGGCGCGGGCATCCGTCTGCGTCTGGGCAAGCGGATCAGACTGCTTTCCAACCTGAAGCACTGGGCGAACAACGCCGCCGCGATCCAGCGAGGCCAGCTCCGCACGCTGCTGACGCGGGCCCAGTTCACCGAGTTCGGCCGCTCGCACGACTTCGCACGCATAGCGGCCCTCGATGATGCCAACATCGTCCCCGCGTATCGCAAAGCCGTGCCCGTCGCGGACTGGTACGCCTACAAGGACCTCATCGCCCGAATGCGCGAGGGGGCGGAGCCGGACATTCTCTGGCCCGGCCTGATCCTCGACTTCGCTCAGACCAGCGGGACCACGGCGGGCGACAAGTACATCCCTGTCTCCAAGGCGATGATGCGGTCGAACTTCCTGGCCTCGCTTGACATCTTCACGAATCTCGCCCGCTTCGGGATCCCGCTCTCGCGCATCACCGCCGGTCGCTGCCTCTTTCTCGGCGGCTCAAGCGACTGTCCGACGAGCGACAAGGGCATTCGCACGGGCGACCTTTCCGGCCTCGTAACGCCGCTGATACGCTGGCCGATTTCCAAGATTTACTCACCGGGTCCTGAAATCGCGCTGATGAGCCACTGGCCCACGAAGATCGAGGCGATGGCCAAGGCCTGCCTCGACCAGGACATCCGGATGATCTCCGGGATGCCGAGCTGGGCGATTGTGCTCTTTGAACGCCTGATCGCCGAGGCCCGCTCGCGCGGCCGCAACATCTCGACCATGCGGGAAGTCTGGCCAAACCTCCAAGTGTTCGTCCACGGCGGCGTCAAGTACGCCCCGTTTGATCCACGTGTGCGGCAGTTCTGGTCCGGCTCGCCCTCGGGCGAGGATGTCCCCAACCGCCTGGAGCTCTACCCGGCCTCCGAGGGCTTTGTCGCGATGCAGGACACGCGTGGCGATCCGGGCCTGCGCCTCAACACCGACATCGGGCTGTTCTTCGAGTTCATCCCTCTCGAATCCGCGGGAGACGCCGCGCCGCCCGCGTATACGTGCGACGAGGTCGAGAAGGGGCAGAAGTACGTGGTCGCGCTCACGACGTGCGCGGGCATGTGGCGGTACATCCTCGGCGATGTCGTTGAGTTTGACTCGATCCCGAACCGGCTCGGGCAGAACCTGGCCGGCGCCGCGCCGCCGCGGCTCCGGATCGTCGGCCGCCACAAGCACTTCATCAACGCGTTCGGCGAGAACCTGATCGTCGAGCACATCGAGAACGCGGTCGCCGCGGCGTCGCAGCAGACCGGTGTTCTCGTGGGCGAGTTCACCGCCGCGCCGCTCTATCCGCTGCCCGGCCAGCGCGGCGCTGTGGAGCTCGCGGTCGAGGTGGAAGGCAAGCCCTCGCCCAACGACCTGGTCAGGTTCCGAGACGCCTTCGACGCCGTGCTCAAGACCCAGTCGGTGGACTATGGCGTGAAGCGGACCAACGACATGGGCATGGCCCCGCCGACGGTCACTCCACTTCCCGTGGGCGCGTTCCACCGATGGATGCAGTCCCGCGGCAAGCTGGGCGGCCAGCACAAGTGCCCGCGCTGCGCCAACAGCCGCGACATCATTGATGCGGTCAAGTCCGTCCCGCAGGCGTAACGCTCATGTGCCCGCCGGCGCGCGAGCCCCGCGCTTGACCTCGACGGTGACCGAACGGGCCGACCCGTGGGGGGCAGCCGTGATGGCGGTCACCAGGATCGCCATCGGCCGCTCGCCGTTGCCCATCGCCCACTTCCAGAAGTGCAATTCGAAGCGGTTCACCCCGCGGCGCAGCGTGACCTCGAACGAGAGCATCCGATCGGACGTGCTCGCTTCATCGGCCGGGATTGGCCTCTCCCCCACTTCCTTCTCGTCGTGCATGAGACGAACGCGCTGGCCTTCCTGGAAGCAGCGGCAGGAGATGACGAGCGTGGCCCGCTCCGCCTGCTCGGCGTCGATTTCGAACACAGACGCCGGCCCCAGCGCCCACCGGCACCGGCCGATGCCTCGGTCCGGGTACGGGCCCTCCCAGAAGTCAAACCCGGACACGGCCCGCCAACCCGGGAGCGTCGGCCCGACCACGGAGATGTCCGGAACCGGTCGCGGCTTGACGACCAGGTTCAACCGCCGTCCCACGCCGAGCGCTTCATCCCAGCCATTGGCCCGCATGACCTGGAACATCCGGTGGTACGAAGCGCTCATCGACCACTCGTTCTCGACCCAAAGCCGGCCCCAGCGGCCCAGATTCTCGCGCTTAATCCGGTCGCGGTACAACTCCGCGATCGCCGCGGCGAGGGCACGCGGATCAACCGCGGTGGTGAGCACACCACTCACACCGTGGGTGATCGCCTCCGGGATTCCGCCGACCGGATAGGCCACGCTGGGCGTCCCGCAGGCGGCGGCTTCGATGAAGACCTGACCGAACGCTTCCTCGAGGCTGGGGCCGACAAACACGTCCGCCGCGGCGTAGAGCTTCGCGAGCTTGCGCGGGTCTTTCATGTAGCCCATGGCCCGCATGCCGGGAATCGGCGGCGTTTCACGGTCGCCGAACCACCCCACGCACACGACCAGCACATCGTTCAGGTGCAGGATGGCCAGGGCGTCGGCGAGGTGCTTGAGACCCTTGCGTGGATCGCTGACCGAAGACGCCGACGACATGATGATGAACTTGTCCTGGGGCAGACCCAGCAGTTCGCGGCACACGGCCTTGTCACGCGGGCGGAACGTGTCGAGCTCGAAGCCGAACTTGATCGGCTGCGGCTTTGGGCCGGCGAGTCGGCCAACGCCGGAGAGCGCCTCATCCGCGCGGCCGTTGAGCCACTGGCTGTTGGTCCAGGCGGTGACGTTGGGGCAGCCACCGAGCACGCGGCGCTTGGAGTCCCAGGCCGGGCCGATCAGGTGGCCCTCCATAAGCGGGTGGACCTGGGCGCACGAGCACCCGCCGTCGCACCGCTCCATGTACTTGCGGCAGTCGCCGGTGTAGGCGCACCGCCCGGTGAGGAGCCACTGGTCGTGCATCACGAACACGGTCTTGAACCGCGCACCGATCGTGCCGAGGAGGGCCGGGTCCAGCGCCGCGCCGTGCATGTTCCCAACGATCACCAGATCCGGCTGGAACGAAGCGATCTTCTCGACTGTTCCCTCGTGCGTCGCACGCGGGGCCGAACTGTGATAGTCCGTCAGGCTCGCGGCGACGGCGAAGACCTCGTGACCCGCGTGAAGGAACGCCGCGGCCATTCTCCGATGGGCGATGCCCGCGCCGTACGCGAAGCCCAGGTCGTTAAAGAAAACGACCCGCATCGGGCCCTTGCGAACGGAATGGGGCTCGGGGGTCCACTCGATTCCCTCGCGCTCGATGAACGCATCGCGTGCCTTGGGCAACTCGGTCCGGAATCCGCCGACGACGTTGCCCGCCGTCTTCTGTTCGTCGTGGGCCCGGAACAAGGCCACCGGACGGCCGATGACATGCAGGTTCGCACCCGCCGCGGCCATGCGCAGCCACAGTTCGTAGTCCATGCTGTGGTAGAGGTCTTCGCGCACGTGCGCGCCGGCCTTGTCCCAGAGCTTGCGCGTGAACATGACTTCGGGCTGATAGAAGAACTGCCCCTCGAGCCAGCAGCCGTCGATGTCGAAGAGGTCTTCGAGGGGGAGCGGCCCGTGATCGCACGCGGTCAGGTGCCTCGCCTCGATCTTGCCGTCCCGATGGATGTGGCACTCGCCCGCGACCATGTCGGCGCCCGACTGATCGAACGCCATGGCGACCGCCGCGAGCGCCCCCTCGGCGAGCATGTCGTCGCTGTTGAGCCAGGTGAGAATCTCGCCGGTGGCGAGCTTGAAGCCGCGGTTGATCGCGTCCGACTGGCCCTTGTCCTTGTGCGATGTTGCGTGGGCCAGGCCGTCGCGGTAGCGATCGATGATGTCGGGCGTTTCATCCGTCGAGCCGCCGTCCATGACAATGTGCTCGACATTCGGGTAGTTCTGGTTCCGCACCGAGAGAATCGTTTCTTCGATGTACCGGCCCTGGTTGTAGCTCGGCGTGACGACCGAAATGCGGGGCCAGGGCTTGCCGCCGGGCATCGTGGCCGGCAGCGGCGCCGACGACGATGCGTACGGCCATTCCGCCCGCCCGCTCATGATGCGGTCGTGACTTGGGTTGACGAGTTCACGCCGGGCCGCGGCGGTCACCAGAGCAGGACCCCGAACGTCCGAATCCCCGATCAGGCGGCCGAGAAGCGCAAGCCGCGTCAATTCGAATGTTTCCGGAGACAGGCCTCTCCCGCAGAACGGGGCGCCACCGGACGGCGAGCGTCGCGCCGTGCCGCTGGTGATCAGCAGGCCGCCGAGAGACCCGATGCGGCCGAACAGACCATCGCTCAGCGCCTCATCGATGGCGCGATGAACGGTCTTGCAGCGGAAGTACTGGCGCGCGACGAGCGGTGTGCCGGGCGCCAGGCGCTCGCGAAGGGTGCGCAGGATGCCGCGGCACTGGTCGTACCCGTAGAGCCCGTCCAGCAGCACGAGCGACGGGGCGATGGGCACTTCGTCGAAGAACGCGGGCGCATCCCCGTTGAACAGGAGCGCTCGATCCAGGACCCCGGCGCGTTCGAACGCCGTGCGGCAGCGGTCGACGGCGGTCGTGTCTGGATCGACGCCGAAAAACTGCGGCGGCGGCAGCACGCGGTCTTTGGCGCCGGCGATCGCCCCGCGAAGCTCGATCAACCCTGTTCCGCCGCGCCCGCCCAGGAGCCCCACGGCGAGGATCACCGATCCGTGGTTGTAGGCGAGTTGGTGAACATCGTTCGGCGCGATCGGGGTCTTGCGGCCGGCGAGATCGAGCGGGTGGAAGACGCGGCTGGCCAGAAGTGCGTTTCCGAGAGGGAGCAGGCTTTCAATGGGAGTCCGACATCCGGCCGCCGCGCGATCAGCGCGAAGCGCCGCGCCGATGGTCCACAGCGAATCGGGCGGAAGGACTTCGCCGCCCTCGAGCCACACCAGCCGCTCACCCGTCGCCATCGAGAACGCGTGGCGCATTTTGGCCGTCAGGCCCATCGACGGATCAGCCAGGATCGCCTGAAGCGAGCCCTCGTGCCTGAGTGCTTCACGGACTGTTCCATCGGTTGAGCCGCGGTCGACGATCAGGTGCTCGATCGCCGGGTACCCCTGGTTGCGAACGCTGAGCAGCGTTTCCTCGAGGCCCGATTCGCAGTTGAGAGTGGGTGAAATGACGGTGAGGCGGGGCCAGGCCTCTCCCTCGCCGTCGCGGCTCGATCCTTCTCGCGGCCAGCGGCCGGATGCTGGCTCGCACGCGCCGGCGCCGATGAGCTCCGCGCGGCCGATCGCCGTGAGGTCCCGAACCGGCGTGTACGGACCGTTCGCCCGAAGCCGCGGCGAGGAATCGCTGAAGTACCGCCGCAGGAGCCCGTCGCGGACCTGGCCGAAGACGCCGGGCGAGAGCCCCCGAGAGACGGTCGGCCGTCCCGCCAGACGCCGGTCCGTCGTTCGCAGCAGCACCGACGTCGAGAACTGGCCCATCTTCTCGAACGCGCCGGCCACGATTGCTTCATCAACGGCCTGCCGCACGCCCGCCAGCCACCCATAATCGTGGCACACGACCGGTGTCCCGGGCACGAGGCGAGAGGCCAGCAATCTCAGGTCGTTCCAGCATCCGGCGTAGGCATGGTCACCGTCGATGAACACCATCGAGGGCGTGATGGGGAGTTCCAGCAGGAACCGAGTGAGGTCGCCGTGGAAGAGCAGGGCGTTGGCCGCAAAGCCCGCGGCCCGGATGGTCTGGGCTCCGCGGCCGATCGCGGCGCCGTCGATATCGAGGCCGAAGAACTGCGGCGGGGGCAGGGCGCGTTCTCTCGCTCCCGCGACCGCACCGCGGAGTGCGACAACGGCGGAACGGCCGCCGTAGACGCCGATCTCGAGAATCACGGAGCCGTTGAAGTAGGCCGTTTCGTACAACTTGGCGCTGTCGGGCGGGTCCTGCCACCCGGGAAGATTCCGAGTGGCCTCGAAGATGCCGCGGTGCTCCTCGTTGAGGAACCCGGCGCCAAAGGTGCCCGCGCCCGACCAGCTCGGGGCATGGAACGACCCGTGCCGATCAGGCTGGGAAAGGTCGGGGGGGATGATCTTGGGGTTCGCCAGGGTGTCCTCGCCGTCAGTGCTTTCCGTTCTCGCCTTCCCACGGGAGCTTCATGCACAGGCCCAGCCGCTGGCCGTAACGCCTCCAGCGGGACGCGAGCAACTCGTTCACCCGCTCGCGGAGCACGACGACCTCGGCCTCCTGCTGGCTCGTAAGCGAGCCCAGCGTGCGGCGGTCGGATTCGAGCCGTTCGAGCTTGAGCTTGAGGTCGCTCTCGCCGCTCTCGCGGCGGTTGAGCTCCGACAGCGCCCGCATCAGGTGCCCGTGAAGTTCGGCCTCGCGCTGGCGGTGCGCCGCCTGCACCTCGGCCAGCCGCTCGGGCGTCACCATCGGGCGCGCCAACAGTGTCTCGGCCTCGTCGAGCCGCTTGCGGAGGCCGGCTTCTCTGGCGGCGGCGGTGTTTTCCTGCGCGGCCAGCCGCTGCCGCAGGATCGATTCTCGCCTGGCGCTCTCGTGCTTGAGGGCGTCGAGTTCATCCGCGAGCGCGTCCGCACGCGCGGCGCCCTTGAGGGCCTTCTCCAGCGCCGCCGCGAGGGACTCTGTTTCCGGACGGACTTCCCGCTTCAGAACCGACAGTTCCACCAGTGTCTGGCGCGACGCTTCGGCACCGCCCCGGCCGATGCGTGACAGCAACGCGGCATCCGCTTCCAGCACACGAGTTTCCTGCGTGCTGACACGCCCGTCTTCCAGGTCGTCCGCGGCCTTGATGGCCTCGGAAACCGGGACATCCTTGATGCAGTGCGAACGCGAGAGATGACACATCCAACCGCACCCGGTGCACGGAACGCCGACCGTCAGCGAGACGCTCGGCGAGGCGGCCGGCAGGAACCGGGGCCACGTTCCGCCGCCGAAGATCGCGAGAACCGGCTTGCCCAGGGCCGCGGCCATGTGCATGGGACCCGTGTCGCGACCGACGTAGCCCGCGGACCGCGCGATGAGACCGGTCAGCATGTGCAGATCGCCATCGCCACGACCGGACCAGACCACGGCGCTTTCCGCTGCGGTGGGCATCAGTTCGACAATCTGGCGCAGGCTCGCTTGCTCGGCTCCGTTGCCGATGAGCAGAAACCGTCGTCCACGTTCGGCGGCCCAGTGTGAGAGCAGCATGGCCCAGCGCTGAACTTCCCAGTTGCGGACCCGTGTGAAACGAGAGTCGCCGACGCACGCCACCCAGTACCTGCCCGACTCCAGCCCGAGCTGCGAGAGCTCGGCGTCGGCGACGCTCAACTGCTCGCGTGATGGGCTGAGGCTCGGCACGGAAAGCTGCACAGCCTGGCCGAGCACGGCCGCGGCGAGGAGCTGGTTCTTGGCGAGCTCCGGGAGATCTTCTGAAACCGGCACCGAACGCGAGACGCGGAGCGTGGATGGGGTCGGACCGAAGTTGGGATCCATGAAGCGCTTGCCGGACATGGCAATCGTCGGGATGTCCTGAAACTCGTGGGTAAGGCGTTCTTCGAGCGCGGTCCACTGGAACGGCGCGATGAGCAGGAGGTCCGGGTGGAACGATCGGGCTCGTTCGACCGTCGGTGCAAGCGTCTCCGAGGCGACCGCCAACTGCGGCTCGTACAGGGCCTCGGTACAGACGATGACACGGGCCCCGGGTGCGATTTCCGATATCAGCGGCTCGAGCAGCGGACGGATGATCAGGCACAACTCGTGCCCCGCCTCCTGCAGCGCGCGGTACATCGGCTGACGCAGCAGCACGTCGCCGATCGTGTCGGGATTACTCGCAAGAATCCGCATTGGCTTCCACCTGCCGTCCGCCGGGGCCAGCGCCCGTCCACAACCCACCATTGTTCGCCTACCGCATACCCGCCGCCCGCCGGGCCGTCACCGCTGCAACCTCGGTCTCGGCCCGAACCGGCTGGTATTCCATGGTGATGTCCCACATGCCACGCCCGTCGGGAATCGCTTCGACGGTCGTCACAGACACGGTCCTGGCCTCATCCCGGCTCATGAGCACGCTGATCTCGGGGCGGTCGGGCCATGTGTGCCGATGGAACTCATCCTGCCGGTCCGCGATGGCGCCTTCGCCGTCGATCACCATTTCTTCGAAGAGATCGAGCCGGGCGGCCACTCGGCTGTCACCAAGGCCGGAACTTGCAAAGCACATCGGCCGCTCATCGTGACCGGAGACAACCAGCTGGGTGCGGTCCCAGCGGGCCTCGCTCACGGCCAGCGTCGGCGCTCGGCCGTCCACGCCGACCAAGCGGAACGGGGCGAAGTGTTTGAGGCTCAGCCGCTCCAGCCGCTTCATCGCTTCGCGGACATCCGTGGCGCCGATCAACGCCGGGATAATGAGGCCCCGGGACTTCAGCCCGCGGACACCGCGAAGATTCAGCGGCGGCTCGGGATTCAGGTTCAGAAGGCACAACGCCAGCCCATGCTCACCCGCGGCTATCCACGTGCCGCCCGCCTCCATGTCCATGGGCCAGATCGCCCGGGAACCAGCGATGCCGGCCCGATCGATGGCGCGCCACTTGGGTTGACCAGCCGGAGCCCGACGCCGATCCTCATCGCGATTGCAGACGATGCGAAAACCGGTCGCCGCCCCGAATTGGACTCGCTCGACACCCAACGGGGAACGGACGGGAATGACGGAGATCGTGCACATTCAGATCAGATGCAGGAAGGCCTCAATCCGGGTTCGCTGCTTGGTCGACGGGAATGTTAGCAAGCTGTTTACTGTCGTGCCCGTTCGTAGGAAATCGTTGACGGAGCTTTGCCGAACTCCGCCCCAACAACCAGCCCAAACTCGCCCGCCATCGCGCCCAGCATCGCCTGGTGGTGAACGGCGTGGTGGGTCGCAAACGCGAGCTCTCGCGCGAGCGTGGAGGTCAGTTCCGTCTCGGTCCCGTCACCAGCCACCATGATTCGAACCCTGACCGGCGACTCGAGCACGGCCGTTCTGAGGGTCCGTAACTGCCCTTGAAGCCCATCGATCGCCCGCAGTGCCTCCTCGGGGTCCGCTTCCATCGGGACATCCCGCTCGCGATGGTCATAGTCGATGACGCCTTGGGTGCCGTTGAGCGCCGCCCGGAAGTGGTCCAGCGTGTGGCGAATGTGCTTGCCGATTGTCCCGCCCTTGAGGGTCTCGGACTGGGCCGTGTACGAATCCACCGGCACCGCACGAATGAACGCGGCGCACTGGTCCAGCATGGCGACCGCAGCCCTGGGCACGGGGTGTGAAGCCCGTCCACACCCACATCCACTCCCGCACACCTTCTCATCCCCGTTGGGAGTCATGATTCACTTCCTGGGAAAACACGCCCCGGCGCTCCAGAACACGTAGAACCAACGGTGCGACGGGGGGCCGGATGCCGATGGTACCCCAAAACGCGGGTCGCTACCCGAAGCTGCTATTGCACCCAGGAAAGCTCCGCCAGCCGGTCCACCAGCCGTTCCGCCTCGATCGCATCGGGTGAGGAACGATCAAGAAGCACGCGAAGGGTCGTCCGACGCCCCTCGAACGACACGTAGACCATCGCCGTCGTCTTGTCGCCCGACCTCACGGCTCCTTCTGGATCGGTCAGCCGTGCGGGGTTCCCCTCGTCGAGCAGCCCTGAGTCCCGAAGCAACCGCCACAGTTGATCCACTTCCCGGGGTGTGAGTTGCCGGGTCCGTGGGGGAAACGAGCTGGCCGCCTGTCCTTGTGTCGAGCGGAGCACCCCATCGGCTTCGACGATGTAGCGGGCCGGCCGCAGGGACCGGGGCAACTGCGTGTCTGGCAGCGGAACGCGAGGAGAAAACACGGTCGCCGCGATGGCGAGGTCGCGGGGCCGATCATCCGGAAGCGCCCGAGCCGGTGTTGACACCTTGGGCAGGGCCTTGGCGCCACAGCCGGCACCCACCAGCACGACCACGAACACGGCCAGCCCCGTCCAGACGCCCGGCAACCCTCGAACACGCTTTGGCGACTTCACCGTCATGCTCGACATGATACCGGCCGCGAGCTCTTCGCCCGATTCCTATCCTTGGCCCGCATGAAAGCGAGCGTTCGCTGGCTCAATCAACTTCTCGGGGGCGAGGCCCAGGGCGCCGACCGCGTCGAGGCCCTGCTCACGGACGCCGGATTCCCGATCGATGCACGTGAATCGGTGCCCGGTGGCGACACGCGCCTCGAGGTGGAGGTCACCTCCAACCGCGGCGACTGCCTCTCGCATATCGGCCTGGCGCGAGAAATCGCCGCGAGGACCGGACGCGAACTCCGGCTCCCGCAAATTCCCAGCGTGACGGCCGCCGGGCCGGTGACCGACGCGGTGCGGCTTCAGAACAACATCCCGGCCACATGCCCGCGATTCACGGCGCACGTCATCCGCGGCGTCAAGGTTGGCCCCAGCCCCTCCTGGCTCGTCACCCTGCTTGAGTCCGTCGGGCAGCGATCGATCAACACCATCGTCGACGTCACCAACTACATCAACTTCCTGTACGGCCAGCCGACCCACGCCTTTGACCTCGCCAAACTCGCGGGGCGGACACTGGTCGTCCGCATGGCCCGCGAGGGTGAGGCGCTGACCACCCTCGACGGCAAGGCCCGCAAGCTCAGGTCGGACGAGATGGTTGTCGCGGACGAACACAAGGCCCAATCCCTGGCCGGAGTCATCGGCGGCGCCGACTCCGAGGTTGGGCCAGATACGCGGGATGTGGTGCTCGAGGCCGCGACCTGGGACCCGGTCTCCGTCCGCAAGGCCGCCCGCCGTCACCAGGTTCGGACGGACGCCGGCCACCGCTTTGAGCGAGGCGTGGACGCCAGGACCATCGATGACCCGGCACGGCTCGCCGCCGCTTTGATCGCGGACCTCGGCGGTGGAACGTTGTGCACGGGGATGCTCGACGCGGGAACACCGTTGCCGCCCCCGCGGCAGGTCCGCATGCGTCCGCAGCGATGCCGCGACCTGCTCGGCGTCGCCGTTGACGACGGCGAGATCGAGTCGGTGCTGCGGTCGCTGTCTATCGGCGTGGAGCGTGAGTCGCCGGGAATGCTTCGCTGCCGCATCCCCGCGTTCCGCCTGGACCTCGAGCGCGAGGTCGATCTCATCGAAGAAGTGGCCCGTGTTCACGGCCTGGACCGGGTTCCTGTGCTCGATCGAATATCCATTTCTGTGCGTCCGCCACAGACCTCCGAAACCGCCGCGCGGGCGATGGGCCACACGCTCGCGGGCCTTGGTTTCTACGAAACGGTGACGTTCAGCTTTGTGACGCCCGGGCACGCGGCCCCTTTCCTGCCTGCCGGGCACACCACGCTCGCCGTTGATGACGACCGCCGCAAGCTCGACGGCACGCTCAGGCCCAGCTCGCTGGCAGGCCTGCTGCAATGCCGCAAGGCCAACAGCGACGCCGGGGTGGCTTCGGACTGCGGCACGCGTCTTTTCGAAGTGTCCGCGGTGTTCAGCCAGGACACCGCCGGCAAGGTCGTCGAGCGTCGGACATTGGCCCTGCTCATGGATGTGCACGGCGTTGACAAGGGAAAGGCCGCGAGCGTCGAAGACCGCCAGCGAGCCGTCCGCCTCCTCCGCGGTGCGCTGGAAACCGTTGGCGAAGCCATGGGCGGGGCCGGGGCGGTGGACATTCGCCCGGGCTCGCCCCGCTGCGCCGCGTTCGAACCGGCGGCGAGTGCCCATGTGGCCGTCGCCGGCGAAGTCGTCGGCCAGTTCGGGGCGATCACGAGCGAGGTCCAGCGGCTTTTCGGGCTGGATATTCCGGTTGTCGCGGCGGAAGTCGAACTCGCACCGCTGGTGGCCCTGTATCCTCCCCGCGCCCGGGTCGCCGCGCTTCCGGCCTTCCCCAGCATCGAGCGGGACCTGTCGCTCATCGTGGATGAATCGGTCGCGTGGGACTCGGTCCACCGTCTGGTTGCGAACGCCGGGATCGACCGGCTGGAGAGCACCGCGTTTATCGGTACCTACCGCGGCAAGCAGATCGGCCCGGGCAAGAAGTCCGTAACGCTGCGGATGCTTTTCCGCGATCCATCACGCACGCTGAGGCACGAAGAGGTCGATCCGCAGGTTTCGGCCGTGGTGTCGCTGGCGGGCCAACAGCTCGGTGCGACACTCCGGACGTGAGCCGGAACGGTCAACCGCGCGGAGACATCGAACCGCGGACCGCTTATGATCGTTCTTACAGCAATGGAGGGCGCCCCATGACACAGGCAGCAGCAGGTCCCAAGGCCAGAACCTCACCCGGCAAGGCCGAAAAGCCTCAGGATGCGGGTCATGACCAGGGCGCGGACCGCCCGCTGATCCACGTCAACGGGAAGCTCCTGCCCAAGAGCCAGGCGATGGTCTCGGTCTACGACCACGGCCTGCTCTACGGCGACGGCGTGTTCGAAGGCATCCGCGTCTACAAGTCCAAGATCTTCAAGTGCGAACAGCACATGAACCGGCTCTACCGCTGCGCTGACGCCATCAAGCTCAAAATCCCCGTCAACCCGACGGAAATGGTCCGCATCCAGCGCGAGTGCATCGCGGCGAACAACCTAGTCGATGGCTACATCCGACTGGTGATCACCCGCGGCTTTGGCACGCTCGGTCTGGACCCGCGCCGCTGCCCCACGGCCGGCGTGATCTGCATCGCTGATCAGATCCGTCTCTATCCGGAGGATGCGTACAAGTCCGGGATGAAGGTAGTGGTCGCGCACCGGCCCAAGACGCCCATCGCCTGCCTCGACCCCCGCATCAAGAGCCTGAACTACCTCAACAACATCCTCGCCAAAGTTGAGGCGATCGAAGCCGGCTGCGATGAAGCCATCATGCTCTCGACCGATGGCTACGTCACCGAGTGCACGGGCGACAACATCTTCATCATCAAGAATGGGAAGATGTACACGCCTCCCCCGGTCTGCGGCCAGTCGGGCCTGCTCGAGGGCGTCACCCGCGGCTTTGTCATGAGCACGCTCTCGCGCGACTGCAAGGTCCCCTGCGAAGAGAGGCTCATGCGGCTTGACGATGTGCTCGGCGCCGACGAGGTCTTTCTCACAGGCACCGCGGCCGAGATCATCGCCGTCCACTCCGTGGGCGACTTCCGAATCACCGACGGCGAAGGCCCGATCACCCGGAAGCTGCGCACGCGTTTCCGCGAGATCGTGACCAGCGACCACATCCCCGAAGACTGATCACGCAGGGCGGGGGTCCATGAACACGCCGAGCCGGCCACGCGCCTCGCCCGTCATGATCGCGCTCGCGATGGGTTCGCTCTACTTTTTCTGGGGCTCGACGTACCTCGGCATCAAGGAAGCCGTCCAGGGGTACCCACCCTTCTTCATGGCCGCGGTGCGCAACCTCATCGCCGGGCTGCTGATCTACGGCTTCGTTCGCCTGCGCGGCGCCGCGCGGCCGTCGCCGGTGGCCTGGAACCGAGCCGCGATCATCGGCGGGCTGCTCCTGCTCGGCGGCAACGGTCTGGTCACGCTTGCCAGCCGCTACGCCCCCTCGGGGCTCATCGCCGTCATCGTCGGCATGCTGCCGCTGTGGATGGTGGTCCTCGACCGACCCCGCGATCCGAGCGGCCGCCGCGTGAACCCCAGCCCCGTGATTCTGATCGGCGTCCTGGTCGGCCTCGCCGGCGTCGTGTTCCTGGTCGCACCCCGGATCGTCGCGGCCGTCGGCGCCTCGGGAACCGGCGACAAGACCTTGGAAGCCCTGGCGATCGGGGCGTGCCTGGTTTCGTCGCTCTCCTGGGCGTGCGGCTCGATCTACTCGCGCCGCTCCCGCAATGCCGACGGCGCCGGAGACTTCCCGTTCCGCGACACCGGGATGCAGCTCATCTGCGGCGGAGTGCTGCTCCTGCTGGCGTCGCTCGCGCTGGGCGAACCGGCCCGGCTCTCGTCGAGCACCGCTTTCGCGTCGTACAAGCCCACGTTCGCGCTGGCGTACTTGATCGTTTTCGGCTCGCTCGTCGGGTACAGCTCGTACATCTGGTTGCTCAGCGTCGCCCCGGCGGCCCGCGTCGCCACCTACGCCTACGTCAACCCCATTGTCGCCGTGACCATCGGCTGGGCAATCGGGGGCGAGGCGCTGTCCCCACGCACCATCGCCGCAGCGACCATCATCATCGGTTCTGTCGCGGTCATCGTGACCGCCCGCGCTTCAGCGCCGCCGACGCCAGGCGAGAAGGCCGAAGGCGCCGAGCAGGCTGAGTGACCCCGGCGAGGGCGTCGAGTCGGTGACCGGGATCAGCAGGATCGCCGTGGTCCGTCCGCCGACGACCGCCGCCGCGGCGATCTGCCCAAAGTCGTTGATCGCCAGAGCCGAGGTGATCTGCACATCGGGCGAGCCCGCGACGAGGCGCGACCGCAGGTCGTACATCTGCCCGTTGATCCACACAAAGCCGGTGTACCCGTTCGCGCTGTTCGACGTGCCCACGATCTGCCCGCGGTTGTTGATGTCGCTCGCCACGGCGTACGGGAACGGCCCGCCGAGGTTGCCGAGCTCCAGCCGCTGCCCGCCCGACCACGCGACCGCGGCGAAGGTGCCGTTGGCCTGGTTGATCTCGTAGTTTCCCACCGCGACGCCGGCGTCGTTGACGGCGCTGGCCTGGCCCGTGCGCGACCATCCCGGGATTGCCAACTGGACCATCTGTCCGTTCTGCCACATCACCGGCCGGGCCGGGAACGACCCCGCGTAGACGCCGACGATGTGATTGTTGTTCGAAATGTCGTACGCGTACGTCTGCGTTGCGCCGGCCGGCGTCGGCAACGGCAGCATCACGCCGTTGGCCCATTGAAACGCCCGGACCTGGCTCTCGCCGGCAAGAGTGGAGTATCCCACGACCCGGTCCGAGTCATTGATTCCAAGGGCCGCGGCGTTGAGCCCGCCGAGCGTTCCGAGTTGCTGGGGAACCAGCCCCCTCCAATACACGGCCCGCGACTGCAGGATCGCGCCCGAGGAGTCCGTGACGTACGCCGCGCCGGCGATGCGCCCCAGGATGTTCACCTTCGACCCGAACGACCGGTTCGTGCCCGGTACCGGCGTCACGACCGATGGCGCTCCACCTTTCCAGTTCAGGATCTGTGACTGCGAAGCGCTCGTCGCGGCGTATCCGACGGTCCGGCCGTTGTTGTTCAACCCCAGCGGCATGCTGATGAGCCCGGAGGCCGGAGGTTGATCCAGGCCGCCAATGACCTGGACCATGTACTGCGGCGGGTTGTCGGCGAGTGCTGTCGAAGCGCACAGGAACGGTGCAACGGCGAGGGACACGCGCAGCATGCAGACTCTCCTCTGGGACCCTGGTGGAACGCCTGCATGCATCGGCCTACGCCAACTGTCGGATAAGGCGCCGATCGCTTAGCGGACGGCCCCGAGTTCAATCTGCGAGGGTGGCGCGGCCCTCATCTGAAAACAGTTGCTGTACCATGCTGGCCATGCCCACCGCAGACCCGCTCGTGCCCCGCTGGCTCATCACCGTTCTGCTGCTTATCGGGTCCAACTCCTTTATGACCTTTGCGTGGTACTACCACGTAAAGCAGAAGGCCTGGCCTTTGCTCATGGCGATCGGCGTGTCATGGCTCATCGCGCTCCCCGAGTACATCCTGCAGGTTCCGGCCAACCGCTTCGGGCACGTCGATCACGGCGGTCCGTTCACGCTGCCGCAACTCAAGATCATGCAGGAAGCGATCACGCTAGCCGTGTTCACCGTGTTCACCATCGTGGTCGCGCACGAAAAACCCCGCGTGAACGAACTGGTCGCCATGGGTTTGATCCTGGTCGCCGTCGCGGTCGCGATGTGGGGAAGAAAGTAGAACTCGTGGACACGCCACGGGCAGGCCCGGAACCGATTCATCATTGCGAGGAATGTGGGTACGAACTCTCCGGGCTCGCCGAGGAGGGTGCGTGCCCGGAATGCGGACGGTCGTTCAACGCCTGGCTGCCCTTCGTCCTCCGGCGACCGGTTCCGTGGCTGAAAGTTGCGTTCCGAATGTGCTGGCCAGCGGGCCTGACCGCGGCGATCGCGATCGCACTGACCAAGCTCTCGCCGCGAATGCCGGAGGTCGGGGTCGCCCTCCCCGTCACCTTCTTCTTCTGGCTCGCGCTGGCGATCGCCGTGCCCCGCGGCATCGCGCAGGGTGTCTCCGAAGTTCGATGGATCCGGAGGCGCCGCCGAATCCCGGTCGCCGCGTTGACCGTCGCCGGGTTGATCCTCAACATCCTGCTGCTCGTGGGAGCGATATGGATCGCCACGCGATGGTGAACCCTTCGAGCAACCCGGAGATGCTGGTTCACTACTGCGACACCTGCGGGTACGAACTCACGGGCTTGAAGTCCAGGGGCGAGTGCCCCGAATGCGGCGCTGCGTTCAACGCGGCCCGGGCGTTCAAGCGCGAACGGGTGAACCTGGCGCTCGCGTTCGCCCGGATGACCCTGCCCCCGCTCCCGTGCGTCTTCGTGTTCGCCCTGCTGGTCCCGCACATGCCTGACCGGCCGGTGGCGATGGTGGTCGGCGTGGTGGACCTCGCGATCTGGCTGGCGTTCGCGACGCTCATCCCGCTCGACGTCGCCTCGCGCATCGCCGACCGCCGCTGGACCAGGCCCCGGCGCCAGGTTCCCTTGCTCATCCTGTTTTTCATCGGGCTGGCGCTGAACCTCGGGATCATGCTCGCCGTTTCGTGGCTGCTGAACTGACGCTCAGATCACGTCGCGCAGCTCCGGCCGCAGCCGTCGCAGGACCAGATAGCCCGCGACCGACGCCGCCAGAGTCCACGCCAACATTCCCACCCACATCCACACACCGGGCACCTGACGCTCGATGAAGAGCTGCCTGATCCCGTCGAGATACACAAAGAGCGGGTTGTACTGCACCCACTCGTTGAACGGCTCGGGCAGGTGCTTGCGGTGGTACACGATCGGGTAGGTCCAGAACCCGATCTGCAGGAGCACCGGAACGAGCTGCCCCACGTCGCGAACGAACGCGTTGAGCGTCCCCAGCGCCATCCCGATCCCAAAGCCCATCGCGATCAGCAGCGACATCGGGATCGGCAGCAACAGCCAGTGCCACGACGGATAGTGCCCCAGGCACACCGCCACGACCACCAGCACCACGTAGCTGATCACCAGGCCTATCCCGCTCGTCAGCGCCGATTGGGCGACGAACACCTGCTCGGGAATGGGCAGCTTCCTCAGGTAGATCGCGTTCTGGATGAACGAGTTTGTTCCGCGGCTGATGCAATCGGCAAACGCGGTCCACGGAAGCATCGCCGAACACAGGTACACCGTGTAGTGAACCTTGATCTCCGGCGCTGAGTTCTTCAGGATGCTCGTGAATACCACCGTGAAGATGAGGATCAGGCTCAGCGGCTGCAGGATGTTCCACACAAACCCCAGCCCCGCCCCGGCGTACCGGTCGCGAACCTCCGACCAGGCCGTCCGCCAGATATACCCGCGGTGTTTGACCAGCGATGGAAACATCAGGACCGGATGCTACGGCTCACGAGGGCCCGACGAGAACCGCCGCATCGGCAGGAGACTCGGGCAGCGACAAGGCCTTCATCCACGACGCCGCCGCGGCCGGTCCGGCGACGAACACCGCCGCCCCGGGCTTGATCGCCGTGATGGCGGCAGAGGTCGCCGGCTCGAAGGCCAGCACCGCGTCCGCCTGCATTCCCGTCGGCACTGTCTTTGTCCACCCGACCTGCACGGCGAGGCTTCTCGCCAGCCCCTGCAGGGATTGCGGCGGCTCCACGCACACAATGGTGACCTTGGCGCCGAGCATCGCGACCACCCACGTGAGCGGGTGCCAGAACGGGCCCGGAGAAAGAAGGTGCTTCCCTTTCCACGCCGTCGCCGCCACACCGCTGGCCCACAGCCACGCGACGGACCGGAACTGGTCGGGCTTGATCGAGTCAAGACCCATCGCCACTCCCCATTCGCTCATCATCGAGACGAGTTCGCTCGCACCGTCGGGCCCCGCGGCTTCCGGTGTGAGCAACGCGGGCGTCGGCGGCAGAGCGACCGGCCGCGTGACCGGTGAAAGCAGGTCGTACATCGCGGCGGGAAGCTCACGGCGGCCGCGCCCGACGGGCGACTTCGTGATGATCTGCCGCTCCTGAACATCCGCGCTCCCCCACTCCCACGATGGGAAGTCGTGGCGCGAACGCGCGTAGTCGAGCATCGCGGGCTCAAAGTCCTCGCCGACAAAACCAAGCACATCCCTCAGCGTGGACTCCGGCTCAGACACCAGCCGCTCGTACGAGACCCTGATCGACTCGACCTTCGCTTCCCGCAGCGACTCTTCAACAACGGTGTTCCAGTGCTTCCACCGGAGCACCGCCGACAGGGTCGAGTTTGGTGCGGTCGGCGCGGTGGCCCCCAGTCCGATGCGTTGCTCAAGGAACTTCGAGATGCCTCTGCGATGAACCGCCACGACCGACGTCGACATCGCCACATCCAGGCCGTCTCTGACCAAGTGGATGAACTTCGCCTCCGGAAACAGCGCCGCGAGGAACCCAACGTGCAGCGCGTTGTCAGGAGTCTTTTCCGCCCAGCGCGACTTGCCACGGGCCGTGGCGTACTCGGTCATCAGCGTTGACACGAACTGCCGCGCCGCCGCCGTCGGCACCTCCGACGGCATGTTGAAGCTCTTGCAGAACCCCCATGGCTCATCCCGAAGCGCCTTCCACAGCGACATGACGCTCCGCGGCTGATGCCCGCCCAGCCACGGCGTCTCCGGACCGCAGGCGATCGCCGAGTGCGAGTCGAGCAGCGCTCGCAGCAGCGTCGTACCCGATCGCGGCACGCCGAGAATAAAGATGGGAGGTTTCGAGTACACGCCATGAATCAATAGCTGTACCCAAGTCGCCGGAGCGTTTCACCCGCGATCGCCTCCGTCGATGGCGGCACAGCGCCCTCGTGGGCCGCCGGATTCTGCCGCCGAACTTGCGTCCGCGCGAACTCGTGCATCGCGGCCGAGAACCGGAGCCCCAGGAGAGACTCCAGCTTCTCGCACACCACCGGCGCACGTTCAATCAGGTCTTCGTACCTCAGCCGCAGCAGCCGCGCCGGAGGGTTGGACGCCAGGTACCGCTCCGCGGCCTCGACGCTCATCCTCCATTCGAGCAGCCCACGGTCCCAGTTCGTTCTGCACAGCGGCAGCAGGTGCCCGTACCCGTGCGACCTGGCGTACACCGTGAGGTGATCCCACTTCGCATCCCCCTTGCCGTACCAGTGGCCCTGCGCCGCCTTGGCCTCGATCGACCTCGCCACTTCCACGCCGTGCCGCACGATGCTGATGATCGCCGCGTCCGGGCACAACTCCATGAGGAACCCGATCCGAAAGTTGTTGATCGCCAGTTTCTCTACGAGCACCGGCTTTCCCCGGCGCTCGAGCTCCAGCAGCTCCTGAAACCGCTCCCGCCCGCCGCCGTCCCGCGGCACATCCGCCCCGGTCAGCTCGATCCGCGGGTTGTACTTCGCCGCGTCGAAGCGCCTGGCCCAGATGTCCGTCACGCCAAAGGGCCGGATCCACAAGTCGAACCGGTCATTCAGGTAGGACACGTCTTCGTGGTGCGACAGAATCGTGCCCAGGATCGTCGTCCCCGAACGCCCACAGCCGACGATGAACGCCACCGAGCCGGCCGCATGCGGACCAGCATCGGCTCGCCCGGCGCCGGTCGGCACGGGTCGCGACACACTGCTCATGCCATCCCTCCCGGCGCTCGGCACGGGCGGTGCGCCGCCGCCAGCGGCAACCGGGCCGCGCCGTAGAACGGCCTGACCTTCTCCGGGTCGATGTCCACCGTGATCGGCCCGAGCCGGTCGATTCGGTCGTGCGCGATCCCCGCGTTGATATCGCCGTGCACCGGCTCGCCCGCGCCAAGGCCGAACGTGTACCGATCAGGCTGCACATCCATCGCGAGCGTGAACACCACCACCACTCGCTCGCCGCGCTTCATCGCCGGCAGGGAGTGCCCAAGCTGAAAAGTCCCCGCAGCGAAGATCATGGTGTTGAACCGGTCGAAGATCCTCACGCCCGTCCGCGGCGCTTCAATGTCCTGCTGGGCTTCGAGGAGCACCTGGATGGTCAGCGTCTCGCCCACCTGCACGTGCATCGAATCACGACCGCGAGGATCGAGCACCCGCGCGGCAACGATCTGCAACTCCCCCGTGCCGTGCCGTGCCTCTCGCCTCGCCGCCGTCACATCGTGACGGACAATCGCTTCGGCCAGAGCGCCTTCGGTTCCTTCGTGCCGCGCCGCCACCGGCGAAGCCGACGGTTTCCACACGCCCCTGGCCACCGAGAGCGACGCCAGGTACCGCGATACGGCCTCATCCGGCGAGCCCTGAAAGATCGGGCTCCCATGGCTCAGCACGATCGCCCGCGTGCACAGGCTCAACACCGCGTTCTGATCATGGCTGACGAAGATCATCGTCATCCCCCCCGCCATCATCTCGCGGATCCTCGCCGCGCACTTCTGCTGGAAGAAGATATCGCCCACGCTCAGCGCTTCGTCAACGATGAACACGTCGGGCTTGAAGCACGCGAACATCGAGAACGCGAGCCGGACCTTCATCCCGCTGCTGTACATGCTCACCGGCCGTTCAAAGAAGTCGCCCAGCTCCGCGAACTCCTCGATATCGCCGATCTTCTCTCTCGCGAACGAGGCCGGAAAGCCCAGCAGGGCCGCCGCGCTCACGATATTCGCCCGACCCGAGAGCGCCGGGTTCAACCCCGCGCCAAGTTCCAGCAGAGACAGCACCCGCCCGTCGACGCTGAACGAGCCCTCGGTCGGATAGAGCGCCCCCGCGATCATTTTCAGGAGCGTGCTCTTGCCCGAACCGTTGGCCCCGATGATCCCCAGGCATTCGCCGCGCCGAACCTCGAACGACACGCCCCGCACCGCCCAGAAGTCGGTGTGCAGCGGCTTGCCCGAGCGCGACCGCCGTCCCGCCCACTCCCACATCCGGTCTGACGGCCGCCCATAGATTCGAAATCGCTTCCCGAGTCCTTGCGCGCTGACGACGACTTCCGGCCGTGCCACGGGCATCTTGGGCTCGGGCAGCGGCGAGGTTTCGACACTCGGAAAATGGGGGGTTGTGTCGAGCGCGGTCTTGGTCATACGGACTCGGCGCCGCCGTTCTACCTCGCCCGGCGGTGGCCGACCGGATGATAGGGCCGGCGTAAACCCCGCCCACGCACCACATGCAACAGGTCGTACACCCGATTGAGCATCCGCCACCCGCGGCTCTCGTGGATCAGCTTCAACTCCTCGAGCAACGCCCGATCCACCGGATGCAGTTCCGCCGATGAAACGTCCTCCACCACCTCCGGCACGCAGACGCCGCGGCACCCCGCGGCGCACAACTCCATCGCCACCGCCCACGGACTGTCCGCCACAAAGTCTCCCGCCGTCCCGGGCTCGCCTGATCGCCGCAGCAGCCCGCGGACGCCCGCCCGGTCAATCGCCTCCTCCGTCGTCACCAGCGGCCCCAGGATCCGTGCCGACAGGCTCAACGTTCGGACCCGCGGCGTGCTGTGCGCCTGGACCCCCGAGTGCGTCCGGGCCCACCCGTGCGCAAAGTCATCGCCGGAGCTCTGCAAGGCTTCGATCAAGCGCCCCACGGAGTGCGGCGTCGCGGCACCGCGGTTGATGCACACAAAAGCTCTCCCGGCAGCCACCGATCGCCGCTCCTTCGCTTTCTCGATGGTCCGCCGATAGTGCGACAGACGCCGGTCCAGGATTGCCTCGTTCCCGCAATAGGCACGGATCCGCTCCGCCGCCGATGCCCGCATGCGGCCCCGCGCCTCGGGCGAACTCGCCGCCGCCGCCTTGATCGCCCGTGCGCACGACTCCGCATCCCCGGCTTTGAAAAGGAATCCATCCACGCCGTCCCGGATCATCTCCCCCGTGCCCCCCGTGTCGGACGCGATCACCAGCCGCCCCTCCGCCATCGCCTCCACGCACACGTATGGAAAGTTGTCCATCGGTGAGGGAATGACCACGGCGTCCGCCCCGTCTCGAACCGCCGGCAACTCCGCGGGGCTCTTCCGGCCCAGGAACGAAACTCGACTCGACGCGGACGCGTGGTCCCGGATCGAGTTCTCGCCAAAGAGGCCCGGCCTCGACGGGTCGGGCGTGTCCTCACCCACCACCGCCAGCCTGACCGGCAGCCCCTGAAGCCGCGTCAGCGCGCCAAAGAGCGTGTCAATCCCCTTCCGCGGCTCCTGCCGGCCCACAAAGAGGAGACGAAACTCGCCAGATCCGGCGCGAGGCTCACCGCGCGCCGCCTGAAGATCGCCCAGGGGGTACGGGATGACCTCGACGCGCCCCGGGGCCAAACCCCAGGTCCGGCGTGTCCACTCCGCGAGCGCCGCCGACGGGCTGATGAGCGCATCGGACCAGACCGCGCTCTCGTACTCCATCGACACCAGCTCATGGTCCGCGCGGGTTGCCTGCGGCTGCCGATTGAACTCCGCTATCCACGCCGATGGTGAGTGAATGGTTGTCACCACCGGAGGGCAACCGGCCCACGCGCCGCCCGTGCGCCGGCTGTTCAGCCCGAACCAGGCCAGCGCCCCCGTGTCCGGAACCTCGATCACGTCGAATCCAAACTCGTTGACCAGCGCGGGCATCGCCAGCTCCACCTGGCGGGCAAAGACCGATACCGGCGAGAGCGCTCGAAACGCCGCGATGTTTTCCGGCGTGGCAATCGCCCGGTGGGGACCTGACCAATCGGTTCCCTTCAGAAACGGGAGCCGCACCACGGTCACGCCGTTCGAAGTCTCTCGCCCGGTCGTTCCGTCGTCCGACACCGTCACCACGACCGCCGTGTGGCCACCCTTGGCCAGTGCCCTCGCCCACTGAACGTTGTATGTCCCGATCCCACCGCCAAAGAACGGCGGGTATTCCCGGGACACCAGGCAGACTTTCATGCGCTCATTGAATGCGCCTCGCCGTGAAAAGGCCAAATTCCGGGCATCCGGATAGCACTTCGAGCCCGGCCGCGGTAGTGTGTACTCATGCGGACGACCGGAGAAGCGGGACAACCCAAGGTGGCTGAGCGGCCACGCCATGTCACGCTCCCCCGCCCGGTCCCGGCGCACCGCTTCTGGCCGCGCCCCTTGGTATTCGTTCACATCCCCAAGGCCGGCGGTTCAACCCTTCAGGAGAGCATCCTCAGCCACTACCCCGGGGGCAAGTTCTATCGCTTCACAGGCGACACCCAGCAATGGCTGGACTTCCCGGGCGTTGATGAAGAAGAACGCGCTTCGTTCGACGTCCTCGTCGGACACGTTCACTACGGAGTCCACCGGTACTTGCCCGAGCCCGCGACCTACATGACCATGCTCCGCGACCCGGTCGACCGAGTCGTCTCCCACTACTACTACGTGCTCTCCGACACCACGCACTACCTCCACCCCATCGTCGCCCAGCGCGGCTACACGCTCTACGAGTTCGCCATGACCCGCGTCAGCCACGAGCTCGACAACGACCAGGTCCGCTGGCTGACCGAGCCCCACCACTTCGACATCGAGCGGGTTGACCGCTCCCTTCTCGACGAAGCCAAGTGGAACCTCGAGCACGGCTTCGCGGCCTTCGGCCTCATGGAGCGCTTCGACGAAAGCCTCCGCTGCCTCGAATCTGCGTTCGGGTGGAACCGCAGCCCGGCCCGCGAACGAAAGAACGTCAATCCTGACCGTCCACCGCTGTCGGAGATCGATCCCGCCGCGCTGGAGGTCATTCGACAGGTGAACCAGTTCGACGTCGAGCTGTACGAGTTCGCCAAAGCGCTGTTCGAGGAGCAAGCCTGTCGGCTTGGCGTCCGCGGATAGGTCGGAGTACGAGGCCTTGAGGCCGGCGCGCCTCGCACGGAAAGCGTCTCCGTGCCGGGCGCCTGGTGCGTGTTTCGTTGCGGAGCATCCGATGAGCGATCTACCTCCAACGCCGGAAGCTCCCCCCTTCGCCCACCTCCCAGCCGTCTACCACATCACCACTTGGAAGGCCGGGTCCACGTGGGTCCAGGGAGTGCTCACCGAGCTCGAGCCCACCCGCGTCCTTATCCCACCCCCCGCGGTCGCCGACGGCATCGAGTTCATGCAGATCGAGCCCGGCCGGATCTACACCCCGCTCTACCTGAACCGCCTCCGTTTCGATGAATCCCCCTTCGCCCGCGCTCCCCACCGCAAGTTTGTCGTCCTCCGCGATCTCCGCGACACCCTGGTCTCCTGCTACTTCAGCCTCTTCAAGACCCACGACGAGAACCCGGTCGTGCTCATGCACCGCGAGAAGCTTCAGGCCATGGACAAGGAGAACGGCCTCCTCTACCTCGTCAACCACCCCGACTTTTATGGCCTCACCATGATCGGCAGCACCTGGATGAACGCCCCCGACACCCTCGTGACCCGCTTCGAATCGCTCGTCGACGACCCCTGGCACGGCTTCCGAGCCATTCTCGACGCCTGCGCCATCGACGCCGACGACCAGCGCCTTTCCCTCGCGCTCGAGATGCGCAGTTTCGAAGCCATGTCCGGTCGGCCCAGGGGAACCGACGGCGTATCCCACTTTCGCCGCGGCGTCGCCGGAGACTGGAAACGCCACTTCACCGATCGGGTCGCGATCGAGTTTGCCACGCTTTACGACGATCTCGTCGTCAAGAGCGGCTACGAACCAACGGTCAACGAATCCGGGACGTTCCAGGTCGCCTGACGCCACGCCCCGTAGTTGATACAGTTGGCCCCTATGGATACCCCGTCCTTCCTGACGGCCCAGGTCATCGTCAGCACGATCGCCGTCATCCTGTTCGTCCACATCATCCTGGGAATCGTCACGTACTCGATCTACCTCGAGCGCAAGATTTCCGCCTACATCCAGGACCGAGTCGGCCCCAACCGCGTCGGGTTTGACTTCGGCCTGCCCTTCCTCAGTTTCCTCAAGGGCTGCTTCGGCCTCGGCCAGCCCCTCGCCGACGGCATCAAGTTCTTCCTCAAGGAGGACTACACCCCCGAGAAGGTGGACAAGGCGCTCTTCACCCTTGCCCCCATGACCATCGTCGTTCCGGCCCTGATCGGCTTTGCCGTGATCCCTTGGGGCGGCGTCTGGCATATCGGCGACTTCCGCATCCCGATCCTCAACTGGTCGATCGCGGGCGGCGATGTCCAGGTCGCCGGCGCGAGTGTCAACGTCGGGATCATCTACATGCTCGCCGTCGCCTCCCTTGGCGTCTACGGCGTCACCCTCGGCGGCTGGGCCAGCAACAACAAGTACTCCTTCCTCGGCGGCCTGCGTTCCACCGCCCAGATGCTCGCCTACGAGATCCCGCTCGGCCTCTCCCTCCTCTGCGTCCTGCTCGTCACCGGCACCGTCGTGCCCGACGGAATCGTCCGGTACCAGGCCCAGCACGGCTGGCTTGTCCTCGCCATGCCCCTCGCGGCCACCATTTTCTTCATCTCCATCCTCGCCGAAGCCAACCGCGCCCCCTTCGACAACGCCGAGGCCGAACAGGAACTCGTCGGCGGCTACCACACCGAGTATTCCTCGATGCGCTTCGCCCTCTTCTTCCTCGCCGAGTACGCGCACATGACCACGTCGTGCGCCTTCTTCGCGCTCCTGTTCCTCGGGGGCTACCACCTCCCGGCCGAGTGGGTCCTCGGCCCCGGCCACGTCTTCAGCCCCGAGAACGTCACGCTCCTCGGCGTCCTCGCCAAGATCTCCGTCTACCTGACCAAGGTCGTCCTCCTCATCTGCTTCATGATGGTCATCCGCTGGACCCTCCCGCGCATGCGCTTCGACCAGGTCATGATGATGGCCTGGCAGGCGGTCATCCCCATCGCCCTCGTCTGCGTCGTCGTCACCAGCGTCATGGTGTATCTCGACCTCACCGATCTCGTTCCCATGCTCGCGGCGAACGTGCTCCTCGCCGGGCTCTTGGTCGCGATCTATCCCCTGCTTCCCAAGTACAACTCCAACCGCAAGGTCGCCCTCTACGGCTCTCGCTTCAACCCCATGTCGGGCGAACTGGTCAACACGCGGCCGACAGACCCCATGGCTCTGGAAGACCGCCCCATCCAGGGCACGATCAAACCGGCCTGAACACGCGAGAAACGCCGCCGGCACGGCGATGAAAGAGGCTCATGCGTGAGTTTCTCAAAGCCGTGCTGCCGCCTCGCGTGCTGTGCGCCCTGCGCGCACTCCGGAACGGCCCGCCGGCTACCCCGGTTGAAGAACCGCTTCCCGGGATGACCCAGCGGGAGGAACAAGCGTTCTACACCGAGTGCGCCGCTTCGCTCCGAGACACCCCCGGCGCCATCGTCGACCTGGGGTGCTGGATGGGCTCGACATCTATTGCATTGGCCCACGGGCTGGGCAGCTCATCCTCGTCCACGATCTACGCATTCGACCGATTCATCTGGCAGGAATGGATGGACCACGACGGCCCCAAGGTGATGTGCGACTACGCCCCCGGCGACTGCTTCCTCCCGGAAGTCCGGCGCCGCACGCGGGCCTACCGAAATCGCATCACCCTGGTCCAGGCCGATCTCGCCCAATACGCCTGGGCCGGCGGCGCCATCAAGCTCCTCCTTGTCGACGCGATGAAGAACCCGGTACTCGCACAGTCGATCGCGCGATCGTTCTACCCCCACCTTCAACCCGGCGCTGTGCTCATCCATCAGGACTTCAAGCACTACCACACGTCGTGGATTCACATTCTCCAATACCGGCTGCGCTCGTACTTCCGATTCCTGCGGAATGTCCCGACCGGCGGGACGGTTGCTTTCGCCGCGACCGAGCGCATCCCGGCTCCGATGCTCGAACATGCAACCGACTTCACTTCGATCGATGATCGTGAAGCCGACGCCGCCTTTGACTATTCCCTCCGCCTGGTGAGCGATGCCGGTCTTCCCAAGGTGGCCGCGGCCCACATCATGCACTTTGTGCATCGCAAAGAGGCAGCAAGAGCCTTGGAACGAGTCTCTCGATACCGTGATCCGGCGTGGAGAACCGACTACGACTTCGGTCGCGCGCTCGAGCACGCGCACACACTCGCGACGTCTCATCCCCTCACTGCCGCGGCGACAGCTCCCCCGTCAGCGATGTCGCCGTGAGCTGGTACATCGTCGGGATCACGTGGTTCCGCCCCTGATACTGGAACACCCGCCCCGACATCAAGAGCGTCTCCCCATCCCCAAGCCGCGCCGCCCACGTTTCCAGCCGCTGCAGGTTCAAACACGGGCTCAAGACCAACGTCCGATCCGACGCGGCGTCACCCGCCGGTCCATTATCGAACGCGAAGCCCCACTCGCCATTGGCCAGCCGCACCAGCCGCCCGCGCTTCAGCGACACGGTCGAGTTTTCTGGCAACAGGTCCGTCGGCCCGGGTTGAACCACCTTCACACCCGGAGGCGTCGCACCAAGCGTCCGCGGGCGGCCGCGCTGCGCCTCGAGCTCGTGGATCAAGTCATCCACCCGCGGATCGACACTCTTCTGCGGCTGATCCTTCGTCGAGTCTCCCGCGCCGGGTTCAGTGCCCGGTGTCGGGTTCGGCAACTCGGGCTTCGCCTCCGACATGCCGCCCACCGGCGCCGCCGACGGTAACAGGTAGTTCACGTTGTGGTATGCATACACCTGCCCGGTCACGAGGAACACCGTGTCCTCCGACCGGTCCCCCACCACCTGTTCCATCGCCTGCAGCGTCTGGCACGGCAGCAGCACCATCGGCCTCTCCGCCTTCCCCTGCGCATCCTTGTGAAAGATGAATGCCTTCTCGCCCCCGGGCAGCCGGACCATGCTCCCCCGCTGCCGCACGACAAACGACCCCTCCCGCCGCAGCGGCGCCGGCCCGATGCGAAAGTCCGCATCCTCCAGCCCGGGGATCGTGTCGTCTTTGTGCAGCGCCGGCGGCGTGCTCGGCGCAATCGGCTTGGGCTCAGGCCGCCGCGGCGGATCCGGATGCTCCTGAGCCAAGGCCCACGGCGCGACCACCAGCAATCCCGCAAGAGCAAGCATCCGTGCCATGGCAAACCTCCGGGTTGCCACCATCCTATTCCCAAGCCCTGCTGCCCTACAGTTCCGCCCTCCCGGCCGGGTGCCAGAGTGGACAAATGGAGCGGATTGCAAATCCGTTGTCGCAAGACTTCGTGGGTTCGAATCCCACCCCGGCCTCTTCCGCTACCGCTTCTTTCCCCCAACGCGCACAGCACCACGGCGGCCTTTGAGTCCAGGTGGATCAAGCGCCGGTGCCTTTGTTTCGCCGAGATCAACGCGAATACCGCCCGACACCGAGCCCGCCTCAATCCTCCGGATGCACCGCATACGCCTTCTCCCGCGCACGCGTCACGCCCTGGTCCGTCCGGCTCAGGCTCAGTCCCAGCGAGTCCCCGGCTCCCAGTCGCCCTTCCGACGCCACTTTCGGAGCCGGAACCGGCCGTGCCGTACACCCGGCCAGAAGAACAATTACACACGCCGCGACGACCTTCTTCATCTCAGGATCTCCGGGGCCCGCCACGGCGGGTAGACCCGCATCGGCGCGATCCGGGCCCTGATTCAGGGCACCGGCCACCCTTGGCCGTTATCAGACGACCTCCGTATTCCCGGTGATCTCCGGGATTCCCGTCCAGTTGCAGAACTTACGATTGGTCGCGAACATATGGACCGCGGGGATCAGGAGGGGATACTCCCTGACCCCGCGGCGGGATGGGCCGGTCCAAATCCGGTCAAACTCCCAACGCGGGGCACCCCGGTGGCCAAAGGGCCACCCAGGAAGGGCGACTGAATGCACGAGTCTCGTTTGTCCGCACGACGCCAGAACTTCGGACCACTGGCATTGACGATTCTGGCCTGCGCGGGCGTGCCCGCCATCGCGCAGCAGAACCCGCTCCAGCCCGGCGCTCCCGTACCCAAGCCGATTTCCCCCGACGCCCCGCCGCCCCCTCCACCCAAGGCCGAGCAGCCGGAGAAGGACGGCCCCTCGTACGAAATCACGGCGTTTGTTCTTCGCTACGCCCGCGAGCATCCGGAGCAGCCCCCCATCGAGGATCTCGAGTCGCTGGTGGTCCGCCTGGGCGTCACTCCTGAAGAGGTGTATGTCGCCCCGCGCGAAACGCTCCGCATCGTCGAACTGTCGATGACCGAGCTCACCGCCGCCCAGCGCTCCGGCCGCCGCTTCAGCGTCAGCGCCATCAACGCCGTCGGATCACGAATCGTCCAGGAGCTCAACCGGCGCGACATCATCGGCGTGATGGTGGCGCCGGACGCTTCGCAGATCGACCTCCAGTCCCTGGCCGACAAGCGCCCCGCCCAGGTTCGGACGCTCAACCTCGACATCTGGACCCGCGAGGTCAAGCAGGTCCGCACCCTCGGCGCCGGCCCGCGCTGGGAGCGACCCACCGCCGACGGCCTCAGCCCCTCGCAGGAAAACCGCGTCAACCATCCCTACCACGACCGCATCCGCAACAACTCCCCCCTGCTCCCCGGTGACGGCCAGTTCCCCGGCGACCTGTTGCGCAAGGACCTGCTCGACGACTATCTCTTCCGCCTCAACCGGCACGCCGGCCGGCGCGTTGACGTCGCCGTCGCCTCGGGCGATCAGCCCGGCGACATCGTGCTCGACTACCTCGTGACCGACAACCGCCCATGGACCGCCTACGCCCAGCTCTCCAACACCGGCACCGAAAAGACCAGCGAGTGGCGGCAGCGCTTCGGCTTCATCCACAACCAGCTCCGCAACAAGGACGACACGCTCAGCATCGACTATATCACCGCCTCCTTCGACTCCGCCAATGCCGTCGTCGTCAACTACGACACACCTCTTCGCGGCTCCGACTTCCTCCGGCTCAAGCTCTTCGGCTCCTACAGCGATTACACCGCCTCCGACGTCGGCTTCCCGGGCGAGAACTTCGAAGGCACCACCTACACCGGCGGCGCCGAGCTCGCCTTCAACGTCTTTCAACACCGCATGACCTTCGTCGACGTGTTCGGCGGGGCCAAGTACGAGCACATCGAGGTCGACAACCAGGCCGTCAGCCTCACCGGCGATTCCGACTTCTTCATCCCCTTCTTCGGCGCCCGCGCGGAACGCAGCACCGTCCGCGCCAGCACCAACGCCGAGGTCCGCATCGAGTCCAACCTCGCCGGCGTCGCCGGCACCGCCAGCGAGAACGACCTCAACGCCCTCGGCCGTCTCTTCGTCGATCGCGAGTGGACCACCCTCAAGTGGGATGTCAGCCAGTCCTTCTACCTCGAGCCCCTCATCCACGGCAGCGCCTGGTCCGATCCCGAAGCTCCTGAGTACAAGACCCGACTCGCCCACGAAGTCGCCCTCTCTTTCCGCGGCCAGCATTCCTTCGGCGACCGCCTCATTCCTCAGGAAGAGTCCACTCTCGGCGGCTTGTACACGATCCGCGGCTACCCCGAATCCGCTGTCGCCGGCGACAGCATGACCATGTTCAGCGCCGAGTACCGCTTCCACCTGCCCCGTGCCCTGGGCATCCGCGAAAACCAGACCACATCGCTCTTTGGCAAGCCGTTTCACTGGCGGGCCGACCAACGCTACGGCCGGCCCGACTGGGACCTGGTCCTCAAGGGCTTCTTCGACGTGGGCCGCGTGACAAACTCGGATCGCCAGTCGTTCGAAAGAGATGAGTCCCTGTCCAGCGTCGGCTTTGGCGTGGACTTTGTATTCCGTCGCAATGTGAGTGTTCGATTTGACTGGGGGTTTGCCCTCGAGGATGCGGGCACCACCAAGTCGGGCGACGATCGGCTCCACATCGTCGCGACCCTCCTGTTCTGAGCCGGCAAGGACATACTCGGACCTGGAAGATCGAGACAAGACAGCGTTGGAGGGGCGGGGGACAAGGGGCACGGAACTGCCCGAGACCTTGAAGCTAATCAGTTGATACGTGCGGTGCGCCGCCAGGCGCGGGAGATTCGAAATGAAGACTCGTCGCTCGATCGTGACGCCCTCGGTTCTTCGCGCCAGCGCCGGCCGGCTGAACCCCGTCTGGGCCGCCGCCGCCGCCCTCTCCCTCGCGGGCCTCGCACGCGCCCAGGCCCAGACCCAGCCCCAGGGCGGCCAGGTCGTCGCCGGCACCGCTTCGATCGCCCAGAACGGCAACTTCACCGGCATCACCGCCGGCAACGGCGCCATCATCAACTGGCAGTCCTTCAACATCGGCCAGGGCAACACCGTTCAGTTCTATCAGCCCAGCGCAACCAGCCGCGTTCTCAACCGCGTCACCGGCGCCGACCCCTCCGTCATCGCCGGATCCCTCGTCGCCAACGGCATCGTCTACATCTCCAACCAGGCCGGCGTCTACTTCGCTCACGGGTCGCTCGTAAACGTCGGCGGCATCTACGCCGCGGCCGGCAACATCACCAACGCCGACTTCATCAACAACGTCAACCACTTCACGAATGTCTCCGGCAATGTCGAAAACCGCGGCACGATCAACGCCGGTTCCGCGAGCCTCGTCGGTCGCCAGGCCGCCAACTTCGGCACCATCAATGCCCCCGGCGGCCTCGTCACCATGACCGCCGGCTCCGACGTCTACATCGGTGAACAGGGCGGCCAGGTCTTCGCCCGAGTCTCCGGCGGCGGACGCAACGACACCGGCGTCACCCAGGCCGGCCAGATCAACGCCAAAGGCGGCCAGGTCGTCTTCGGCGCCGGCGACCTCTACGCCATGGCCATCGACCACCCCGGCAACACGCAGGCCACGCGCATCAAGGCCGACGGCGGCTCCAGCGGCGTCGTCTCCATCTCGGGCGTCCTCGATGCGTCTAACCGCACCGCGGGCGGCGTAGGCGGCGACGTTGAAGTCACCGGCCACCACGTCGGACTCTTCGGCGGCCGTATTGACGCCACCGGCAACGCCGGCGGCGGCACCGTCAAGGTCGGCGGCGACTGGCAGGGCCAGGGCAACACCCGCCGCGCCGACGCCACCTACATCAGCCCCGATGCCCGCATCACCGCCGACGCCGTCACCACCGGCAACGGCGGCACCGTCGTCGTCTGGGCCGATCGCTACACCAACTACCAGGGCAAGATCAGCGCCCGCGGCGGCGCGCAGTCCGGCAACGGCGGTTCCGTCGAAACCTCCGGCAAGGTCGACCTGTTCATGAACGGCTCGGTCGACGCCTCCGCCTCCCGCGGGCGCGCCGGCAAGTGGCTCCTCGACCCCACCGACGTCACGCTCTCGACCGCTGTCACGAGCGGCGGCTCCATCGGCAGCGGCGTGTTCAACCCGAACAACGTCAACTCCGCCAACGTCAACCTCACCGAAATCACCAACGCACTCTCCGGCGGCACCTCCATCACCATCAACACCGCCAGCAGCGGCGGCGGCAACGGCGACATCACGCTCATCGACCCGCTCTCGGTCACGATGACGGGCGGGCCCGCGACCCTGATCCTCAACGCCGTTCGCGACATCAACATCAGCGACACCATCACCGCCACCGGCGCCGCGGGCAACGAACTCGGCCTCGCGTTCACCGCCGGCCGCAACGTCACCGTTGACAACGCCATCAGCATCAACGGCGGCCTCTTCACCATCAGCGCCCCCACCACCGTCTTCGTCAACGCCCCGATCGCCACCGGCGGCGGCGGCCTGACCGTCGCGGGAACGGCCTCGACGCGCCTCGGGTCCACAATCAACGCCGGCGCCGGAGATGTCACCTTTGCCGCTTCCATCGTCCTGACCGCCAACTCATCAATCGCCGGCAACGACCTCACCTTCAATGGCGCCATCGACTCCGACTCCCTCGCCACACCCCGCAACCTCGCGCTCAACTCCTCCGGCGGCGGCGTCACCGCCTTCAACGCCAACGTCGGCAACACCGCCGACCTCGGCACCTTCACCACCAACGCCGACGGCTCCACCGTCTTCAACGCGCCGTTCGTCAAGGGAACCGCCGTCACGTTCAACGACGCCGTCCGCGTCAATGCCGACTCCGTCGTCCGCGGCCTGACCTCCGTCACCTTCAACTCCACCGTCGACAGCCAGGCCGGCGAATCGAACAACCTCGTCGTCAATGCCCCGCTCACCGCCTTCAACGGCAATGTCGGAAACGCCGCCGCCGACACCTTCCTCGGCATCATCCAGACCAACGCCGCGGGCACCACCACGATCAACGCCCCCTTCGTCAAGGGTGAGCAGATCATCTTCCAGGACGCCGTCGTCCTCGCCGTCGACGCCGTCGTCCGCGGCACGACGCTCGTCACATTCGAATCCACCGTTGACAGCGAGTCCGGCGAGTCCAACGACCTCGTCGTCAACTCCGCCCAGACCACCTTCAACGGCAGTCTCGGCAACGCCGCGGTTGACACCTTCCTCGGCATCATCCAGACCAACGCCACCGGCACCACCCGCATCAACGCCCCGTTCGTCAAGGGCGAGACCATCATCTTCCAGGATGCGGTCACCCTCGGCGTCGACACGGTTGTCCGCGGCTCAACCAGCGTGACGTTCGAATCGACCGTCGACAGCGACGCCGGCGAGTCCAACAACCTCGTCGTCAACTCCCCCCTCACGACGTTCAACGGCAGCCTGGGCAACGCCGCCGCCGACACCTTCCTCGGCATCATCCAGACCAACGCCGCCGGCACCACAACCATCAATGCTCCCTTCGTCAAGGGTGAGCAGATCTTCTTCCAGGATGCGATCGTCCTCGGCGTAGACACCGTCGTCCGCGGCTCCACCAGCGTCACCTTCGAATCAACCGTCGACAGCCAGGCCGGCGAGGCCAACGACCTGATCGTGAACTCGCCCCTCACGACGTTCAACGGCGACGTCGGCAACGCCGCGGCCGATTCCACCCTCGGCCTGCTCCAGACCAACGAGCCGGGCACCACCACGATCAACGCCGCCTTCGTCAAAGGCGCCCGCCTGAACTTCGAAGACGCTGTCATCCTGGGCGTCGACGTCGTCGCCAAGGGCACCACCTCGGTCACCTTCGGTGGCACGATTGATAGCGAATCCGGCGAGGCGAACAACCTGATTGTCAACTCACCCCTGACCACCTTCGGCGACCACATCGGGCGCGGAACCGGCGGCGCCCTCGGCCTCCTTCAGACCAACCAGCCCGGCACCACCACCATCAACGCCCCGACCATCAGCGCCGACACCATCAACTTCGAGGACAACGTCATCCTCGGCTCCGACACCGCCCTCACCGCCACCACCTCCATCACCTTCGGCGGCACCCTCGACAGCCAGTCGGGCGAGTTCAACGACCTCGCCCTCACCTCCCCGCTCACGACCTTCGCCGCGGCCGTCGGCCTCACTGCCGGTGGTGAACTCGGAACGCTCACCACGAGCACCGGCGGGAACCTCATCATCAACGGGCCACAGGTGTCCGGCAATGTCCTCGACTTCGGCAGCCGCGTTCTTCTCGGCGTCGACACCACGATCCGCGGCATCCAGAGCGCCATCTTTCGTTCAACCGTCAATAGCGAGAACGGCGAAGCCAACGAGCTCCAGCTCAACACGCCCAGCGGGACCTTCCTTGGCCAGGTCGGCACCGACATCGGCGGCGTGCTCGGCCGGCTCGGCACCAACCCCAACGGCACGACCACGATCCGCACGATCATCATCGAAGCGCTGGTGATGGACTTCCAGGACGACGTGGTGCTCGGCACCGATGTCACGCTCTTGGGCAACACCTCCATCAGCTTCGCCAAGCGCATCGACTCCGAGGCCGGCGTCGGCTTCGACCTCATCGTCAACTCGCCCCTCACGACGTTCACCGGCGACATCGGGAACGCGGGCGCCACCACCCGCCTGGGCTCCTTGACCACCAACATCTCCGGCACCACCACGATTCTCTCGCCCACGATGAAGGCCGGGGCGTTCGACTTCCGCGACGCCCTCGTCATCGGCGGGGAGGTCGTGATCGACGCGACCTCCACCGCGACCTTCGGCGGAACGATCGACGCCCCCACGGGCTTCCCGCGCGCGGCGCTGACGGTCAACGCCCCGCTCGTCACCTTCGCGGGACGGATCGGCGATCAAGGCGCCGACTCGGCCCTCCGTTCCCTCGTCACGGGTGCCGGCGGCACGACCATCCTGAACACCGACATCGTCAAGGTTCGCGAGCTGGACATCGGCAACGCCCTGGTCATCGGTGTGGACACCGCCATCACCGCCACCGAGTCCGCCCGGTTCAACACCGTCACCAGCGAACTCGGCGAAGCCAACGATCTGGCCATCAACTGCCCAGCCGCGACGTTCACCGCCGCCGTCGGCGCGGGGACGGGCCTCGCTCTCGGCCGCATGTCCAGCGGCCAGCTCAGCGTCCTGAACTTCGAGGCCCCCGCTCAGGCCACGTCCATGGACTTCACGGGAACGGTCAACATCAACGGCGGCACCATGACCACCAGCGGCGACCAGACCTACACCGGCGCCGTTTTCCTCGGGCACAACGCCACGATCGAGGGCAACGACATCACGTTCAACGCAACGTTGAACTCTTCCCTCTCCGACAGCTCCCTCACCATCAACACCATCGGCGGTGGCGTCACCCGCTTCAACTCCGTCGTCGGCAGCCTCACGCCGCTCCGGTCGCTGTCCACCAACTCCGACGGATTGACCGTCATCGCCACCTCCCAGATCATCACCGGCGGCGACCAGGTCTACAACGACGTCGTCTCCATCGCCGCCGCCACGACGCTCTCCGGGTCCAACGTCACCTTCAGCCAGACCGTGAACTCCTTCGACGCCACGGCCCGCGCCCTCTCGGTCGAGCTCGTCGGCGCCGGCGTCGTGACCTTCTCCGGGGCCGTCGGAAACGTCAACCCGCTCCTCCGCCTCACGACCAACTCCGAGGGCTCCACCCGCATCAACGGCGGCGCGGTCACCACCACCCAGAACCAGGCCTACAACAACGACACGATCCTCGGCGCCGCCACCACGCTCTCCGGCAGCAGCATTTCCTTCGGCTCCACGCTCAACTCCGACTTCAACGCCCGCGCCCTGACCATCAACTCTTCCGGCAACGGCCAGACCACCTTCAACGGCTCCGTCGGTGACCGCGCCCCCCTCGGGAGCATCACCACCAACGCCGACGGGTCCACCCGCTTCTTTGGCTCGGTCGTCAAGACCAGCGGCGACCAGACCTACGCCGACGCCGTCCAGCTCGCGTCAGACATCACCTTCACCGCCAACGACATTACCTTCAACTCCACGCTCGACTGCACGCCTCTTCTCGGGGCGACCGCGCTCACCATCAACACCCTCACCAACGGCGTCACCACCTTCAACGCCCGCGTCGGCGGGATCAACGCCCTCAAGTCCATTACCACCAACGCCGACGGCTCCACCCGCTTCGGCGCCGATGTGAACGTCGACGGCGGCGCCATGACCTTCAACGACAAGGTCCTCGTCTTCCGCGATTCGCTTCTCACCGGCACCAACGGGTCCGGCGCCTTCTTCGGCTCCACCATCGACAGCGAGGGCACCCCCCAGGCCTTCGGCGTCCTCTTCGACAACTCCATCAACGCCACCACCGCCTCCCCCACGATGCCCGGGATCACCTTCAACGGCAACGTCGGTTCCACCCTCGCGCTCCGCACGCTCCGCCTCGGCGCCAACCGCACCGACGTTCCCACCATCGCCACGCTCCGCGCCGGCCTCAACTCCAGCGGCGCCCCCATCGCCAACTTCGGCATCACCTTCAACACCACCGGCGCCTTCACCATGGGCGCGTTCCAGAAAATGACTGTCCTCGGCAACGTCACCATCAACGCCGGCACCGCCGCCGCCATCGGCGACATCTCCGCCCTCGGCAACATCACCGTCAACGCACCCACCATCTCCATCCGCACCCGACCGGGCGGCGATGTGCTCGGCGCCTTCGGCAGCGGCCTGGTCACCAGCCGCGACACCGGCGTCGACTTCGTCGCCGGCGGCACCATTACCTTCTCCACCACCCCCGTCCTCCTCGGAGGCTTCGGCGCTCCCGCCTTCGCCACGCCGGACAGCACCGGCATCAGCACCTCCATCTCGTCCTTCGCCAACCGCGCCTTCGGTCAGCCCATCACCACCGCCCTCCTCGTCAGCGGCTCCACTTTCCTCGACCTCCGCGCCGCCGGCCCCAGCAACACCAACATCGCCAGCGTCATCGCCGGCGCCGACCCGACCCCCGAGCAGTCCGGCGACGTCATCGAGGACACCGGCGTCGGCCGCGAAGAGCGCGAGGACCTCGGCCGCCTCGGCATCGCCACCCGCTCCCTCGACGAGCAGCAGTTCATCCAGCACCTCCTCGGCCGCCGAATCGTCAGCGATGTCGCCGCCGATCCAACCGCCACCGACTACACCATCACGATCAACCGCCTCCCCTCCGCCATGATCCGGCGCGTCCTCGAGAGCTATCGCTCCGTCTTCTGGAAGGAAACCTACGACCCCCAGACCGGAACGACCGAACGCACGCCCCAGACCGAGCGCGTCGGCCAGGTCCTCTCCAAGGCATGGGCCGAGTACTCCGCCGCGGCCGGCGGCAAGGCCGATCCCCTCGGCTTCCGTGCCTATCTCGAAGCCGTCCCCGCGCAGGCCGAAGCGCTCAACGACCTCAACGGCCTCCGCGACCTGCTCAACGAACTCGGCTTCCTCGGCCTCTCCCCCGTCGAGAACCGCATCGCACGCACCACAATCTTGCAGTCCGTCGGCGTGCAGGGCATGACGCCATCGCAGCTCGAAGAAGCCATCACCGCCCGCCGCCTCGGCGGGGTCTCCTGACGTTCGTTCACCGGCCCAGCGCCCTCGCGGCCGCCAGATAGCGGTCGTACGCGCCGCGAACCTCTTCGATCGTGTCCCCGCCGAACTTCTCTCGCAGCGCCGACGCCACCTCAAAGGCCGCAACGTTCTCCAGCACCACGCTTGCCGCCGGGACCGCGCAGATGTCGCTCCGCTCGTACGTGCTCCGCTCCGGCTGCCGCGTGTTGAGGTCCACAGACGGCATTCCCTGAAGCAGCGTCGAAATCGGCTTCATCGCCGCGCGGATCACCACCGGCTGCCCGTTGGTCATCCCTCCCTCGGTCCCGCCCGCGTTGTTCGTGTCGCGCACGAACCCCAGCGACGGCGCGCCCGCCTTCGCAGGATCAAACCGGATCGCATCGTGAAACTTCGACCCCGGCCTCGCCGCCGCCTCACGCCCCAGCCCGATCTCCACCGACTTGATCGCCTGGATACCCATCGCGGCGTACGCCAGCCGCGCATCGAGCTTCTCCCGCCAGTCCATGCACGAGCCCAGCCCCGGCGGGCACCCAAACACATGCGCCTCGATCAGCCCCCCAACCGTGTCTTTGTCGACCTTCGCCTGCCGGATCACTTCGCACTGCCGAAACGTCGCCTCCGCATCCGGGCAGTAGGTTTCCGAGGCGTCGCGCTGAACCCGCAAGTGCTGCCAGTTGGACTCCAACACCTCCACTCCAACCGCCGCACTGCCAATCGATCGAACGAACCCGAAGGCCTCGATCCCGAAACTCCGCAACAGGCATCTCGCGATCGCCCCGCACGCCGTCCGCACCGCCGTCTCCCTCGCCGAGGCCCGCTCCAGGATCGCCCGGCAGTCCGTCGTCAGGTACTTGATGCTCCCCGCCAGGTCCGCATGCCCGGGCCTCGGTCGATAAACCGGCGGCGTCTTCTCAGCATCATCCAGCCGCGAATCCCGGTTCAGAATCCGAAACGCCAGCGGCGAAGAGATCGTTCTCCCCCGATACACACCAGACATCACCTCGATCGAATCGTGCTCGATCTTCTGCCGCGCCCCTCGCCCATAACCACCTTGCCGCCTCTTCAGTTCCGCATCCACAAACGCCAGGTCGATCTCGAGCCCCGCCGGCAAGCCCGACACGATCCCCACCATCGCCGGCCCGTGCGATTCCCCCGCCGTGATGTATTCCAGTCTCGCCACGCCAAAAGCCTAGGTGCTCTCACCTCGACCCGGACCATTGAAAGATCCCCACAAAGCTCGAGAAGTCATCCGTCCACACCCGATCTCCCGGCCGCGCTTCCATCACCTCCCACCCCACCCGCTTCAGCAGCGGCGCCAGGTCCTCCCGCGTCCTCGCCGCGGCGATCCAGTTCGATCCAAAGTGCAGCGTGCTCTTCGACTCCGCGTCCGGGACGGCGTCATTCCTCATCGCCGCCACCAGCCCCAGGTCCCGCGTCACCCCCGACACCACGGGCTCAAGCTCCAAGTACCGGTTCGACACGTGAAACACCACCACGCCGCCGGGCCGGAGCTTCGACATGTACAGCTTCACCGCCTCCCGCGTCAGCAGATGCACAGGAACCGCATCCGAGCTGAAGGCATCCAGCAGGATCGCCCCGAGCGAGCCGTCCGCTTCATTCGCGATCGACAGCCTCGCATCCCCCATCACAAACTCGCACCTCGCCTTTGACCTCTCCACATAATGAAAGTGCCCACCCGCGCTCGACAGCCTCACCACCGCCGGGTCAATCTCGAAGAACCGCAGCTCCTGCCCCTCCCGCCCGTACGCCGCGATCGATCCTGTCCCAAGTCCCACCAGCCCGACACGATCAAACAGCGGCTTGGCCCCGTACGCCGCGAAGACATCCCCCACCGGCCCCTGCGTGTGGTAGTAGATGAGCGGCTCATCCCGGTGTGTCGCGCTCTCCCACTGCGACCCGTGCAACGTCGTCCCATGCCGCAACTCCACCGACACACGCCCCTGCGGCGTTGCCGTCCGATGCACCGAGTACCGACCGAAAAAGGTCCGCACCTGCGCTTCCGCTCGTCGGCTGTCCATCGCCGCATCCACCAGAAAGAGCGCCAGCACCGCCGCGGCAAACCGCACCGGCACGTGAACCAGAAAATAGCACGCCACGACCGGCACCCCCACCACCAGCGCGTTCCTCACATGCTCCGCCCCGGCCCCGCTCACCAACCGCCCAACCCACGGCCACATCGCCATCGCCAGCGCCATCAGCCCCACGGGTATCGCCGCGGTCCCCGCATCCATCCACGCCCGCAGCGCCCGGTTCCCCTTCCTCTCCTGCCCCGGCCGCAGCAAGCACACCGCCGCCAGCACGATCGGATACTCCAGCAGCGTGTCAAACAGCATCGGCGCCGCGATCGCGTTGAACAGCCCTCCCAGCACGCCCCCCAGGGCAAGACACAGGTAGAACGCCGTCAGGTGCGAAGCGTCCGGCCGCGACGCCGCCAGCCGCCCGTGGCACAGCACCGCCCCGAAAAAGAGTGTCGCCAGGTTCAGCACCACGATGATCCAGATCGGGTTGTGCCGGGCCAGCAGCACGATCACCGACAGCGCCAGCACCAGCACCGGCAACGACCGACTCGCCACCCGCACCGGCACCAGCACCCGCTTCGCAAACACCAGGATGAACGTCAACAGGTAGATCGCCAGCGGCACGATCCAGAGCAGCGGGATCGCCGCAACGTCCGTCGACAGGTACTGCGTCACCGCCAGCATCAGGCTCGACGGAACCGCGGCCAGCACCACCCACATCCCGCGCTGCTTCCACGTCGGCGCCGCCGTCTTCGCCGCGACGGCCCCCGTTTCCACGCCCGCCCGATCCCTCCGCCTCCACGTCAACACGCCGCACACCACCGTCGCGACCACAAACGCGACGTACGCCATCGACCACCATCGCCGCTGCTCCCCCAGACTCATCCAAGGCTCGACCACCAGCGGGTACGCCAGCAGCGCCAGCATGCTCCCCCCGTTGCTCGCCGCGTACAGGAAGTACGGGTCCCGCGCCGCCACGTGCCCGGTCCCGGCAAACCAGCGCTGCATCAGCGTCCCGCACGTCGAGAGCACAAAGAACGCGGGTCCCACGCACACCAGCAGCATCATCAGCAGCCACGCCACCGGCCGATCCCCCGCTCCCGGCCCACCCGTGGGCGCAGCAAGCGGCGCCATCCCCAGCATCCACAACACCAGCGGCGCCGCCGCCACCCCCACGTGCACCACCACCTGCCGCCGAACCCCCAGCACCTTCACCGAATAGTGCGCGTACGCATACCCCGCCAGCAGCAGCGCCTGAAAGAACACCATGCAGGTGTTCCACACCGACGGGCTCCCGCCCAGCAGCGGCAACACCATCTTCGCGGCCATGGGCTGCACCAGAAACAGCATCGCCGCGCCGAGGAAGATCGTGAACGTGAAGACGGCCAGCACGCCTCAAACAATACCAAATCCCCGTCCCCTACAGTCCGCTCCCGATGACCTCTCCCCACTTCAGCCCAGACCGCCGCTTCGACGCCGTCATCTGCGACATCGACGGCTGCCTCGCCCCCGAATCCTCCGCTCCCTTCAACACCGCCGCCCTCGCCACCATCGCCGAGCACAACCGCCTCGCCCAGGACCAACGCGACCGCCCGATCGTAACCGTCTGCTCCGGCCGCCCCGAGCCTTTCGCCGAGGCCATGTGCCGCCTCGTCAACAACCACACCCTCCCCGCCATCGCTGAAAACGGAGTCTGGATGTACCACCCAGACCGGAACATCTACGACCGCGATCCCTCCATCACTCCCGACCACCTCCGGGCCATCCACGCCGCGGCGACCTGGATCGACCGCGATCTCGGCCCCAAGGGGGTCGTCATGCAGCCCGGCAAGACCTGCTCCATCTCCCTCTACCACGACAACACCGACTACCTCAAGAGCCTTGAGCCTCTCGTTCGCGACCGTTTCCGCCGCGAAACCTGGCCTCTCCGGGTCTCCATGACCTGGCTCTACATCAACTGCGATCTCACCCACATTTCAAAGGGCTCGGCCCTGGAGCGCTGGAGCGCGCTCACCAAGATCCCCAGGGACCGCCTCGCCGGAATCGGTGACACCCGCAGCGACCTCCCCATTGTTGAACGCGTCGGCCACTTCGCGTGCCCCGCCAACGCAATCGACGAACTCAAGCCTCTTGCTCGCTTTGTCGCCTCCGCCGAAGAGGCCGCGGGCGTGCTCGAAATCCTCGAGCACCTTCCCTCCTGATTCACCCGCGCGACGCAAACTTCTTCCGCCACCCCTCCGCCAGCGCCGCAACGCCCGCCGCCTTCTTCGCCCCCTTCACGTTCTTCACATCGAAGAACATCAACCGCGTCACTTCCTGGATACTCAGCCGCGCCGCATCCGCGTGCACCCTCTCAATGACGTCCCCCGCGCTCACCCGCCCCTCCCTGACCACCCTCAAGTAGAACCCGACGTTGCACGTCGCCAGAAACGCCTTCGGAAAACCCGCATCACCCATCGCCATCGCCAGCTTCGTACACGGCGCCCGCGGCACACTCACCTCCACCTCGACCTCCCCTATCCGAAACCGATCTCCAATGCACACCCCCGTCTCCGGCATCCCTTCCACCGTCAGGTTTTCCCCGAACTTCCCCGGCCCCAGGTCCTCTCGTTTGAGCTCCGCCTTCCAGAAGTCGTAATGCTCGCGCGCGAACGCGTACAGCGCCATGTCCACCCCGCCATGACATTCCTCGGCCTGCCCGTCCCCTTCCAATCCCAGCTTCCTGGCAACGACCGCCCCGCTCACCGGCGTCTTGAAAATCCCCGTAAACACCGCCCGTCCGTTGTGCTCCACCTTCCGCACCGGCGAAACATTGACGGAAATCACACGCACGCCGATCTCCAGAAATCCCGCAGCCCGCGGGCATCTTTCCACTATACTGCCCGCGGCCCAAGGAGTACCGCCATGCCCAATGGCGACCGTTACAACGTCTCGCGCCGATCATTCATCCAGACCCTCGGCGCTTCCGCCGCGGCCGGCGCCCTCCAGGCCAAGGTCGCCGGCGCCCTCGTCGAGGAGCACAAGCCCGACGGCCCGCCCATCCTCGGCCCCGACCCCGTCGCCATCGAGCTCACGATCAACGGCAAGGCCACCCCCCTCACCCTCGACCCCGCCACCACCCTGCTGGAAGCTCTCCGCCTCCACGCCGGCCTCACCGGCAGCAAGGAAATCTGCGACCGCGGTTCGTGCGGGGGCTGCTCCGTCATCATCGACGGCAAGCTCATGGTCTCCTGCATGACGCTCGCCGTTGACGCCGTCGGCTCCAGCATCACCACCGTCGAAGGTCTCGCCAAAGGTGGCGACACCCTGGATCCCGTTCAAGAGGCTTTCGTCAAGCACGACGCCCTCCAGTGCGGCTACTGCACACCCGGCCTCGTCATGGCCTCCCGCTCGCTCCTCAACGACATCCCCAAACCCACCCTCGACCAGATCAAGCACTGGCTCTCCGGCAACATCTGTCGCTGCGGCACCTACACCAACATCTTCAACGCCGTTCTCGAAGCCTCCGGGCAGTCCCCCATTCCCGACTCTCAAGCGCCGCTCGCGGCAGGAAAGGAAGGCTGATCCATGCCAACCTTCGACCCAACCACCGCCGCCACCGCCAACCGCCCCATGAACAAGGGCGCCTCCATCCACGAGGACACCTCCCGCCTTGACGGCATCGCGAAAACGACCGGCCGCGCCAAGTACTCGCGAGACATGTTCCTCCCGAACAGTCTCTTCGTCGCCCTCATCCGTTGCCCCTTCGGCGCCGCCGAACTCGAGTCTGTCGAGAAGGACGCCGCCCTCGCCGTCCCCGGCGTCATCGAGGTTGAAATCGGCGGTAACAAAGAAGGCAAGTACCACGGCCAGAATATTGGCTACCTCGTCGCCGAGAACCCGCACGCCATGCGCCGCGGCGTCAAAGCCCTCAATGCCAAGTGGAAAAGACTCCCCGTCAAGACCGGCATCGGCGATGATCTCGAAAACGCCGAACCCTCGCAGGAAACCAAGGACCTGCTCGCCAAGGCCGCCTACATCCTTGAAGCGACGTATTCCACCCAGGTCCAGATCCACGCCTGCCTCGAAACTCACGGCTCCGTGATCGATCACAATGGCGAGTCCGCCACCGTCTACAGCTCCACGCAGGGCACGTCCGCCGCCAAGGACGGTCTTGAACGCGAAATCGGTCTCCCCGCCGCGAAGTTCGAAGTGGTCTGCGAATACGTCGGCGGCGGTTTTGGATCCAAGCTCAACGGCGCCGGCAAAGAAGGCGCCACCGCCGCCAGGGTCGCCGCCAAGTACAAGCGTCCAACCTACCTCTTCATCAACCGCGCCGAAGACCAGGTCGACACCGGCAACCGCCCTTCCAGCCGCGCCGCCGTCACCGTCGGCTTCAACAAGGACGGCACCGTTCTCGGCGGCCAGATCCGCACGTGGGGCGGTGTCGGCGTCTCCAAGGGCGGCGGCAACATCGCCCTGCCCTCCGGCCGCTACGACCTCGGCGACATCAAACGCCCCCACAAGGACATCACCTTCAACGCCGGCGCGCCCCGCCCCTTCCGCGCCCCGGGCAACCCCCCCGGCGCCTTCGTCGAAGAGCTCATGCTCGATGAAATCGCCACCATCTCCGGTGTCGATCCCCTCGAACTCCGCCTCAAGCTCGAACGCGACGACGACCGCCGCGAAATGCTCCGCCTGGGCGCCAAGCTCATCGGCTGGTCCAATCGCAAGGCCACCGGCTCCCAGAAAGGCTCCCTCCGCCGCGGCTTCGGAATGGGCACCGCCTCCTGGCACCGCGGCAACTTCCCCACCGAAGCCGAGGTCTGCATCAACCGCGACGGCTCGGTCGAGGCCCGGACCGGCACGCAGGACATCGGCACGGGTCAGCGCACCATCATGGGCGTGATGGCCGCCGACGGCCTTCGCATTCCCCTCAACCTCGTCTCCGTCAGCATCGGCAGCTCCAGCCTCCCCGGCGGCCCCGGCTCCGGCGGTTCGATGACGGCCCCCAACAGCGGCCCCGCCATGCGCCTCGCCGGTGAAGACGCTCGCAAGAAACTTCTCGAAGCCGTCGCCGCCCGCGAGAAGATCGAGGTCGGCGCCCTGAGCATCGAGAACGGCGCCATTCTCCGCGACGCCAAACCGTACCTCACGTGGAAGGAAGCCTGCTCACGCCTCCCCTCCGAGTCCCTCATCGGCCGCGGCCGCTGGGACCAGCAGGCCGTCAAGGCCGACACCAGCAAGGGCCACAGCCACGGCGCCCAGTTCGCCGAGGTCGAGGTCGATGCCGAGACCGGCGTCGTCCGCGTCAAGCACATCATCGCGATCCAATCCGGCGGCAAGATCATCTGCCGCAAGACCGCCGAGAGCCAGGTCCTCGGCGGCGTCATCCAGGGCATCAGCTACGCCCTCTTCGAGAACCGAGTCCTCGATCGCAACGTCGGCTCAATGGTCAACGCCAACCTCGAGATGTACAAGATCCTCGGTCCAAACGACATGCCCCACATCGAGCCCATCCTCTGGACCAGGAACCAGACCGGTGTCCGCTCCATCGGCGAGCCCCCCACCGTGCCGACCGCCGGCGCCATCGCGTGCGCCGTGTTCAACGCGATCGGCAAGCCCGTGCGGAACCTCCCGATCACGCCCGACAAGGTCCTGACCGCAGTTGAAGGAGGCCAGGCATGAACCGCTTTGCATTCGCCACACCTCGCAACTTCAAGGAAGCCGGCGACCTTCTCTCCGACAAGCGCTTCAAGCTGCCCATTCTCAAGGCAGGCGGCATGGACGTCCTCGACCATCTCAAGGAAGGCCTCTCCGAGCCCGATGCGCTCATCAACATCCGCCGCCTCCGGCTCGACGATGCCCCGCAGCTCTCTTCCCAGGCCGGCGGCCTCCGAATCGGCGCTACCGCCACCCTCGCCGAAATCGCCGCATCTCCCGTCGTTCTCGAACACGCCCCCGTCGTCGCCCAGGCCGTTGACTCCGCCGCGACGCCGCAGGTCCGCAACATCGCCACCGCCGCCGGCAATCTCCTGCAGCGCCCCCGCTGCTGGTACTACCGCAACCAGCAGTTCGACTGCCTCAAAAAGGGCGGCGATCGCTGCTACGCCGTCGAGGGTGAGAACAAGTTCCACGCCGTCTTCGGCGACGGCCCCTGCCACATCGTCCACCCATCCAACCTCGCCCCCGCCCTCGCCGTGTGCGACGGCGCCGTCCACCTCACCGGCGGCAAGCGGGCCTCTCTCCCCATTGAGTCGCTCTTTCACCTGCCCTCCACGGGTGTCGCGAGCGAGCACACGCTCGAGCCCGGCGAGATCATCACCCACATCACGCTCAAGGATGCCCGCGCCAGCGGCTTCTACGCCGTCAAGGAAAAACAGTCCTTCGACTGGCCCCTCGTCCTCGCCTGCGTTTCCCTCGACCTCGAAGGCGAAACAATCAAGTCCGCCCGCGTGTGCGCCGGGGCCGTCGCCCCCATCCCCTGGCGACTCCCCAAGGTCGAGCAGGCCCTCGCCGGGGTCAAGGTCTCCGACGATGCCGCGCTCCGCAAGGCCGCCGCCCTCGCCACCGAAGGCGCCAAGCCCATGCGCGACAACGCCTACAAGCTCAAACTCCTCCCCGTCGCCATCCGCCGCGCCGTCCTTCGCGCCGCCGGCAAGAACCCGGAACCCACCGCGTGAGCGAACGCACCGTCCAGCTCAAGGTCGCCTGCCTCAACCTCCGCCACAAGGCCATGTACTCCGACGGCGCGCAGGACGTCCGCGGCCTCGTCGACGAATCCATCGACACCATCCCCTTCTTCTGCGTCCTGACCTGCGAGAGCCTCGGGCCCGACAACGAAGCGGTCTGCCCCTCCGACTGCAAGCCCGGGAGGGCGTGCTACCGGGGACACGCCGACGAGCCTCGCGCGGAATAGGCCGTTCGGGGAGCCGGTTTTCAACCGGCTCCGCCTCATCAATCAGAACCGTCGCCCCGGACCAGCCCCCGCGTTCACCATTCACCCCGCACGCGGGTCCCTCCGCTCCTCGAACTCCTCCAGCGTCCGCGGCCAATCCTCCTTCAACAGCCGCGAAAGCGACCGATCCGCCAGCAGCCTCCCGCCCGTCTGGCACGTCGCGCAGTAGTTCGTCTCGTTCTCCGCGTACACAATCCGCTGCACCGGGCTCCCGCACACGGGGCACGGCTTCCCGAACTTCCCGTGCACCGCAAAGCCCGGCCGGAACGCCGTCACATCGCCGGGCCCTGGAAACTTCCGTGCAAACTGCTCCTTCAGAACGTCCGTCCAGCGAGTCAGCGTCGCCCTCGTCGCGGCCAGCAGGCCCGCAATCTCTCCATCCGTCAGTTTCATCGTCATCTTGATCGGTGACAGCTTCGCCGCGTGCAGGATCTCGTCCGAGTACGCGTTCCCGATCCCGCTGAGCACTCGCGGGTCCGTCAGCGTCCGTTTGATCGTGTGATTCTCCCGTCGCAGCGCCGCCGCGAACTCCGGCCCGCTCGCGCGAAACACGTCGATGCCTCCCGGATCGTGGGATGCAAGCGCCTCCCGCCCCGACACCAGGTGCAGTTGCGCCCGCTTCTTCGTCCCCGCCTCGGTCAGCACCAGCGTGCCACTCTCAAACTCAACCAGCGCCTGCGTGATCCGCCCCGGCGGCTTCGCCCTCGGCTCCTTCCATAGAAACCGACCCGCGATCATCAGGTGGATCACCATCGCGAGTTGCTCATCGCCCCCAAGGTGCAGCACCACTCGCTTCCCCAGCCGCGACAGCGATTCAACCGTCCGCCCCTCGGCCGTTTCAATCGGCGGATCAAACGTGCGGAGCACCGAAGGTCCGAGCACGCGCAGCCTGGAAATCGACCGCCCGATCACCCGCTCGCCAATCGCCGACACGTACGCCTCGATATCCGGCAGCTCCGGCACTCTCGCACCCCGCGGCTACAGCGACGGCGTCCGTCCCCCATCCACCGGCACGTTGATCCCATTGATGTACGCCGCCGCCGGTGTCGCCAGGAACGCGATCGCCGCCGCGACCTCTTCCGGCTTCCCCAGCCTTCCCGCCGGAATCGTCGTGATTGCCGCGGCTCGCACCTCGTCGAGCGTCTTCCCCGTCTTCTGCGCCTTCGCCGAAAACAGCTCCGTGAGACGCGTCGTGTCGGTGAACCCCGGCAGGATGTTGTTCACGGTGATTCCGTCTTTCGCGACCTCGCCCGACAGCGTCTTCGCCCAGTTCGCCACCGCCGCACGGATCGTGTTCGACACGCCAAGGTCCGGAATCGGCGCCTTCACGCTCGTTGAAATCACGTTAATGATCCGCCCATATCCTGCTGCCTTCATCCCCGGTAGCAGCGCCTGCACCAGCACCTGGTTCGTCAGCACATGCATCCGGAACGCCGCCGCGAAGTCTTCCGGCGCCGCCGCCTGGGCAGGCCCGCCCTTGGGCCCGCCCGTGTTGTTGATCAGCACGTGAAACGGCCGCGCCGCATCAATGTGCGGCCGGACCGCCGTCCCCACCGCCGCCGGGTCCGCAAAGTCCGCCGCGATGAAGTCATGCGGTTGCCCGTGCGGCCGCGGCAGGTCCGCCGCCACCGCCTTGAGCTTCGCCGGATCGCGCGCCATCAGCGTCACCTGCGCCCCAAGCAGCGCCAGTTCCACCGCCGCCGCCCGCCCGATCCCCTGCGTCGACCCGCACACCAGCGCCCGCCGTCCCTTGAGAGATGTGTCCATGGAACCATTCTACCGGCGCGCCACTTGCTTGTGCCGGAAGCACGACACCAGATGGTCATTCACCATCCCCGTCGCCTGCATGAACGCGTAGCAGATCGTCGAACCGACAAACGTGAACCCCCGCTTCTTCAGGTCCTTGGACATCGCGTCCGATTCCGCCGTCCGCGCCGGAACCTCTTTGAACGACTTCCGCCGATTCACAATCGGCTTGCCCCCGACAAACGACCAGATGTACGGCGCAAACGCGCCGAACTCCTCAGTCACATCGAGAAACGACCGCGCGTTCTTCACCGCCGCCGCCACCTTCAGCCGGTTCCGCACAATCCCCGGATTCTTGAGAAGCCTCGCCACCCGCCGCGCGTCATACCGCGCGATCTTCTCCGCATCAAAGCCGTCAAACGCTTCTCGATAGTTCTCGCGTTTGTTCAGAATCGTCGACCAGCTCAGCCCCGCCTGGGCCCCCTCCAGGATCACAAACTCAAAGAGCACGCGATCGTCGCGGCACGGCACACCCCACTCCCGATCGTGGTACAGCACATCCAGTTCAGACTTCGCCCACGGGCATCGCGTGTTCATGCCGCGACGGTAGCACGACTCACTGCGGCTGATCCGAGACCACCACTGACCGCACCAGCAGCTTCGATTGCGGTCCCCGGGCCGACGGCCCGAACAGGATCACCGGCCGCGCCTTGTCCCCGGTTGCCCGCGGCACATACGGCGTCGAATCCAGCCGGATGTCCGGGCGTCTCTTGGTCTCGGTCCGCGAAGGCTCCGGCGTGAACATCAACCCCTGCGGCGCTGCACACAGGTACCCCGGCGCTTCGCTCCACCGGATGGCCGCGATCGACTGCGGCGCGAGCAACGTGTACGAAGACGCCTGCGTGTCAAACGCCACCATTCGGTTGAAGTCCGGATGGAAAAACACCAGTGGATACGCCGGCAACTCCTCATCCCGCCGACCCGAGACCACCACATTCTGCACGGGCGCCGTCACCTGGTACGCGAGCGCCGCATCCCCCGGCTTCCCGATCAGCGCCTTCGCAAACGTCCGCCCCAGGCGGAAGTTCCCGCTCCCCGGCGGGTCTTCGACCACTCGCACCGCCTCAACTTCCAGCCCCGCCGGCGAGAGGTACATCGAATACACCAGGTCCTTCTCGCTCGTGCACAGCGGGAACATGTACGCGCCCTCCGCCGTCCGCTTGCTCTCCCCGTGCGACGTCAGCATGATCAACTCGGTCACGTCTGACGCCACCGCCCGCCGCGTGTACACGAGGTCCCCACGCACCGTCAGCACGGCATGCGCGTTGACCGTGTCCCCCTGCACCAGCCATTCCAGCACGCCCCCGACCCAGCTCACCCGCCCGATCCACCGCGACCCATCCTCCCGCGGCGATTCCACCAGGAATCCCCGGTTGTCGCACGCCCGACCGAGCATGAGCCCCGCCGGCAACGGAGACGGATGCTCCACCACCGCCGCGTTCATCTCCGGCGGGCACTTCGACAGGTCATACACCGTCAGCTTCGTCGTGTTGGGCGGCTCCGCACCGGGCCGTGCGAGCATCGTCGGCCACGAAGGCGCTTCTCCCTGCTCAACAGCGATGAACCGTCCATCCGGCGACACCAGCGGCAACACCTGCCCGTCGAAGGCCACCATCGCCAGCGGATCCACCCGCACCACGATCCGCGCATTCTGGCTCGCACCGGGCGCCGGCGCCGCCACCGGCCCCGGAGGCAGCACCACCGGCGCCGCCGGCGCCACGGTGGACCCGGTCATCCCCGACGAACCCGCCCTCCCCGGCATCACCGTCAACCCGGGGCGCCCCTTCCGCTCCGTCACGCATCCGCCCAGCGCGAGCGCGGCAATCAACCCCGAGATGGCCAGGTACCTCTTCATGGTCTACGCGGTCATCGCGCTCACGAACTCGTCCCGCCCGCCGCCGGCTTCTCCGCGGGCTTGATCGTCCCCGGCAGGCTCGGCTCCGTTCCCTTGTTCTTGCTCTCCGGCGCCGACTTCTTGATCGCTTCCTCACGCTCGCGCAGCCGGTCCACATACGGCTGGTTCACCCGGGTGTTGTCCTCCGGGTTGTCCACCACCAGCGGCGTGATGAACACCAGGAGCTCCGAGTTCGTCTTCGTCCGCTCCTTCGAGCTGAACAGCCACTTCAGGATCGGAATGTCGCCCAGCAGCGGCACCTTCCGCACGATGTCCGAATCCTCGCTCCGCAGAATCCCCGAGATTACGATCGTCTGCCCATCCTGCACGATGAGCTGCGTCGTCGTCTCGCGACGATCCACGATCGCACCGCCAAAGAGCGTCTGCCCCTGAACCACCGACGAGAGCTGCAGGTTCACCGCCAGGTCCACATCCCGCCGCACGGTAATCCGCGGCCGCACCCGCAGCTGAATTCCCACCGCCTTGTAGTCAAACGACTGCACCAGGTTGCCCTGCGTGTTGGGCTGGCTCTCCGTAATGAACGGGATGTCCTGCCCGCTGAAGAACTCCGCCTCCTGGTTGTCGCTCGTGAAGATCTTCGGCTCCGAAAGCACCGTCACCGCCGTCTTCTGCGCCAGGGCCTGGAGCACCAGGTTCAGGTTTACGTTGGTGTTCAGCACTGACGTATCGAACAGATTCCCGAGGAAGTTGTTCTCCGTGTTCGCGTTGGTGTTCGCGATGGAGATGGAGTTGTCGCCCCGCGTCGGCGTGATCGCCTGGCTCGACCACCGCAGGCCCAGGCTCGTCGCATCATCCAGCGTGACCTCAGCCACGATCGCCGAAATCAACACCTGCCGCCCCGGCCGATCCAGGCTCGTGACCAGGTCCACCATCGACTGCCGATACTCCACCGGCGCCGTCACCATGAGCGCATTCTGCCGCCACACGGGAACGATGCGCACCTGCCCGATCAGGTTCGAAGAGAGCTGCTTGTCCGTCGGCGGCCGCGACCGCTGCCACCAGAACGCGATGTTGTCCGCGCTCGTCTGCGTGGTCTGCTGCTGCCCCGTGTTCGGGTCCGTCGTCGTCGTGCTCGCAAACGGGCTCGAGGTCGATGTCCCCGAAGTGAGCCCCGACGCCGACCGCTTGATCTGCGCCAAGGTCCCATCCTGCGCCAGCAGCGTGTTGAGCTGCTCCGCCAGGTCCTCCGATGATGCGTGCTTGAGCTCGATGATCACCGGCAGACCGACGGTCATCGGCTTGTCCAGGTCCTCGATCAGCTTGTCGATGGTCGCCAGGTAATCCGGGCTCTTGGCCAGCACCACAATGCTCCCCGCCTCCGGAATCGCCTGGAACGAGAACTGCCCTGCGAGCCGACTCGTGCCCGCGGTCTGCGTCGTCCCGACCGGCTGCCCCTGCTGGTTCCCGCCGCCCCCTCCTCCTCCCCCGCCGCCGCCACCCCCGGTCGTTCCGCTGGTGCTGGTACGCCCGAACAAACCCTCCAGCACAGCCCGGATCTTCACCGGATCCGTGTTCTTCAGCTGGTACGTCTTGGGGTGAACCAGCTTCGGATCAAGCTCCACATCCCAATCGTCTTCGATCTGCTTCCGAATGCTGCTCAGCACCGACGGCTCCGCCACCACCGTCACCGAGTTCTGCTGCGTATTCGCACTCACCCGCAGCTGCGCCGACTGCGATGTGTCTTGCTGCTGCCCGGGCTGCCGGAACGGGTTGAACTGGTTCTGCTGCTGGTTCTGATTCCGGTTGCGGTTGTTCCGCCCGCTCGTCGCCCCGTTCGCCGAGTAGAGCGTCTCGATCTGCGTCGCCACCTGTTCCGCATCGGCGTACCGCAGCCGGTATGTCTCCGTTTTCACCGCCCCCTCGGGTGACTGATCCATCTCCGCGATCATCCGCTCCATGCGCTGCAAGAGCGCAATATCCCCGATGATCGTGATCCGGTTCGAATCCTTGTCGATCGCCAGCTTCGCGTAATCCGGCAGCGCGTTCTTGAGCACATCCGAATACCCGTCCGCGCTCGACACCCGCAGCGCGTACACCTTCGACGCGATCGTGCCGTAGTCCGTCCGGTTCAGCACCGACTCTTCCGCCGGGATCACCGTCGGGTTCATCTTTCCGACCTCGGCCAGGTCCCGCAGCGCGATCGTGTCCGGCGTCTCCACCACCGCGATCCCCGCCTGCTGGAGCGCCAAGAGCACCAGGTCCAGCGCCTTGGCCCGCGGGATCTCCCGGTCGTTCACCACCGTCACTTTCCGCGACAGGATGTCCTGCTGCGGCATCACCACTTTGCCCGTCGACTCCACAATGAACGGCAGGATCTGGTCCACCGTCACGTTCTTGAACGCGAGCTTCGTCGGCTCTCCATTGAGAACCTTCCGCCCGTTCCCGTCGAACTTGACCTCCGGCTTCACCTCCGGCTGGGCCGCCGCGGGCGCGGCCGGCGGGGCCGCTGGCTTCGCATCCTGCCTCGCCATCGCCGTACCCGCGATCATCGCCATCACCGCCGGAATCGCCAACCGTGTCATTCGATCAGGTGTCATTCGTTCCCCTCGTGTATGAAATCATCCGGCTTCGTCGGCGACGGCGCGGCGGGTTTGGGTGCATCTGGCGCAGGCTCGACCATCGGCTCCGCGGGCTTGGGTGCTGGTTCAACAGGCTTGGATTCCGGCGTCTTCGGATCTGACGGCTTTGGCTCGCCTGCTTTGGGCTCGCCGGCTCCGTCCGGCTTGGCGCCCGGCTTCGGGTCACCCGCCGGTTCCTTCGCCCCCGCCCCTTCAGGTGTCTTTACAGCCTCAGTCTTCGCCGGCTCTTTCTTCACCGGCCAGACCACGTTGTCCTTCTCAAAGAGCGAGACCTTGAAGTCCGTTTCCTTCCACACCACCGCGACTTCCCACGGCGCACGAACCTCTTTGACCTTGAGCCCATCCTTGCCGTCCGCCCCCGCCTTGAGCTTCTGCCCGTCATCAAACCACGCCTCATCGTTCACCATCGCGATCAGCTTCGGTCCGCCGTACACCGACGGCGGCGGCGGCGCTTTCGGCTCCTCGTGCTTCACCTCAACCACGGGTTCCGGCGGCTTCACGGGCGGCGGCGGCGCACTCGGAATGAAGAACACCGACCGCCCCGTAAACTGCGCCGTCTGCATCGCCAGCGCCTTCGAATACTCATCCGCGATCTGCTTGTCCTTCTCCTCGTTCTTCTTGATCACCTGCTTCGCCGACGGTGCAAACACCGCCTTCACCAGCCGCGGCACCGGTGCTGCGCACGCCACCCCCGCCAGCAGCACCACCACCACCGCGATGCGCCCCGGCACTCCCACCCGCCGATAGATCGTTCGAAGGTCCGCACTCACAGCGTCGGCCCTCCCCCCGCACGCTTGCCCAGGACCCACGCCTCCACGCCGATCGTCGCCTTCAGCAGCCGCGCCGCCGTGTCCTCCTTGCTGCCTCGCCGGATCTGGATCCGCGACACCGCCGCGACCTCCGGCGAAGATTCCAGGTCCGCGATCACCGCCGAAATATCCTCCGGCGTCGCGTCAAACTGGATCTCCTGCACCAGCCGCTCCACCCGCTCCTCCCCGTATGCATCCTTGAGCGGGCCCGCCGCCATCGGCATCGTCCGCCCCGATGTGCTGCTGTTCTTGATCTTGTGCTTGGCCAGAACCTCCACCACCCGCCGGTTGAACGCCACCGACCGCGCCGCCGCTTCTCCCGGCAGCGCCACCACCCCGAACTTCCGGATCCCGAGATCGATGTCCGACGTCTGCGACGGATCGTGCGAGAGCGACAGCAGCGCACCGATCCGGTCGTCCGCCTTCGATCCCGCCGCGTTGATCCGGTCGAGAACCCTCTCCACCACCAGGAAGTACACCCCGAACGCCACCAGCGCGATCAGGCCCCACCGGGCCGCCCTCGGAAGCGACTTGATCTTGTCGATGATCTCGCTCACTTGGCCGCTCCCGCTTTGTCCATCTGTTCCTTGAGCTTGCGGACCTCTTCCTCAAGCCGCGACTTGGTCGTCGCATCCACGGCCGGATTCTTCTGCGGGTACGTCTTGCGCGCCGCCCATTCCTTCATCGCGCCCGCCTTGTCCATCTTCGCAATCTGCGCATCCGTCAGCGGCGGCGGCGCTTCTCCGGGTGTCGCCACAGCCGGCCGCGTCGGTGCTTCCGACGTGCGCGACCCGCCCCGCTCGCCATTGCGATCCCCCGACCGCTCGCCCCCACCCCCGCCGTTGCTCCGCTCCGGCCGCTCGGCGCGCTCGGTCCTCTCGCTCGGCCTCGACGAGGCCCGCGGCTCGCGAACCGGCGCCGATTCCCGCCCACCCGTGTTCTTCGGAAGCGCCGTGTTCAACGCACCCTCACCGTAGAGCCGCACCGCCAGCGTCTTGGTCGAAAAGTCCTCGACCCCCGCCGCCTTCATATGCGGATTGCCCACCTCCGCCGTCAGGTCAAACTCAACGCTCGAGCCCGTGGCCTCCATCCGGTTGACCTTCACATTGTTCAGCAGTTTCGTCCCGTTCAGGTTCGCCTGCATCGTGTTCACCAGCTCCGGCGTCTCCGCCGAGCCCGTGATCGTCAGCCCGCCGCCCTGGTCCGATGACAGGCGGATGTTCTCGGTTGTCACTCCCATCGGGATCGCCGCCGAAACATCCGCCAACAGTTTCGACATCGGCCAACGGCTCCTGTCCAGCTGCGCGTACATCGCCTTCCGCCGCATCGTCTCGGTGCGTTCCCGGTTCCGATCCCCAAGCCCAACCGCCTTCGATTCCAGGATCGCCAGCCTCGTCGACGCAATCACCCACGGCCCCAGCAGCAGCACCGCCAGCGCCGCCGCCGCCAACCCCCAGGCGTGTTTCTTGTTCGACAGCCAACCCGCCGCCCGCTCCGCCGCGCTCTCCCGCTTCACCGGCGCCGACGCCCGCATGCTCGTCAACCCGCGGACCAGCGAGTCCTTCGACAGGGCCCCCATCGCCGCGCCCAGCGCCAGCCCGTACTGCTCAAACCACGACCGCTGATCCGGCACACCTGTCACCGCGCTGCGCACCGCGGGAATCACGCCCGCATCGATCGACAGCAACACCCCCGACTGCCCGAGCTGCGTCACCGGCGCCGACACTCCCGCCGCGCTGCAGGTCTCTCCCACCACTGTTCCAACCGCCCTCGCAAACGCCGACGGGTTCGTCGCATTCTCGATCAGCACCCTCGCGATGGACTTGCTCCCGAATACGAGCATCGAAACCGCGCCCTCTTCCGGGTCCGCGTACACCGCGCTCGAACCACGCCCCTGCCGAAGCACGGCCAGCGCCGCCGCCGGCGTCGTCCACGTTTCCTCAACACCTTCCTCGGTCAACGCAGCCGGCGCCTCCCCCTTCCACCCCACCAACAGCGCCGTCTTCGCACCGCCCCCGTCAATCTCAGGAATCGCTCCCGCGCCGCGCCGATGCCCGGGGATCGACTCCGGAAGCTGTGCCTCCGCCATGAGTGCCAGCGCCGGCCCAAGCTCCGCCCCAGACCCCACGGAAACCGCCGCGCACCTCGCCACCGTCTCCCGCGACGGCGCCACCCGCACCAACCGCTCCACCTGGTACTGCTCCAGGAGCGGCGCAATCTGCCCCTCCGCATCCACCGACACCGCCTGCGTCAGACTCAGCCCGTTCCGGTTCGTCAATACCACCAGCCGCCAGCGGTCCCCCTGGTAGTGCACCGCCGCGGCGACCGCGGGCGTCTCAGGAGCCGCCGCCCCGTTGAGAGCCGCCCCCCGCACGGGCGCAGAATCCACCGACACCGGGGCCCCCGGTCTCACCGATTCAGACGTTGCGGCGACCTGGCTCATCGCGTCAGAAGCTCCGTAATTCGCACGGGAAGAGAGGAACGATCGATCGTCGCCACCATTTCAACTTCAAATCCGGTTTTCAGGTCTCGTCCGCGGCAGGTTACCACATACACGTTCGACCGCACCGTCAGAACGTTGTACACCCGCGAGAGCGCGTTCCTGCTCATCCCCGGCACATTCAGCAGGTCCACAATCGAGGTAAAGCCCTTCGGCATCGAATCCCGCTCCAGCACGATCGCATCCGCCATGTTCGCGTTGATGTCCGGGATGTACTCCAGGACCTCCGCCGGGCAGGTGTTGATGTTCACCTTCCCCGGAATCGGCCCCAGCGTCGTCGAGCTCTCGATCTCGCACTCGTCCAGCACGAGCGCCAGTTGCTCGTTGGTCAGGTTCCTCGCCTGCCGGTTGATGGGCTGCCCGTCCGCACCGCGAAGCTGGCTGAGGTTTGTCCTGATGAAGTCCCCCATCGTCGCCGACGAGTTCGCCTGGACGTACTTCACCATCACATCCGCCTGATCGATGTCCACCGTCGTCGCCTTCGCCACCGACGATGCATCCGCCGTCAGCAGCTCCACCCGCGCCTGGCCCGTCGCCGAAAGCACATCATCCGTCGAGAGCGCCGTCAATATCCCCGACCACTCCGCATCCAGCGTCCCATCGGCGCTGTCCAGCGGCATCGTCTGGTTCCCGTCATCCTCGTTCGGGTCCAGACGCCCGTTGAGGTTCCAGTCCTCGCCCCGCACGAACTCCTGCACCACGCCCGACACCAGTTCAAGCTCCTGGATCGACCGGAACAGGTCATTCCGCGGCTGGTACGAGTTGCTCTGCGACTGGTAGAACCCGATCTCGGCCCCCAGCGGATTCACATCATCATCCGCATCGATCCAGTCCATGATCGAGTCCGCGGCGTCCTCGGTCATGTACGGCAGCGTCATCAGCGCCTGTTGCGACATGCCGTTGATATTGATCTTCGCGTGCGCATCCGCGGGCCCCAGCACTTCCTTCCCGCCCTCCGAGTGCGACACCTGGTACGCCGCATCCAGCAGCGTGTCCTGCGCCACATCCGTCATGTCCAAGAGCACCGTGAACGCGTCCGAAAGATCCGGGTTCTCCGTGTCATACTCGAGGCGCGCGATCGTCGCCTCGACCCCGGCCCGCGCCGCCCAGTGCGCCCGGACCCTCGCCATCGCGGCACGCCCGGACACCGCCCCACTGAACGCCGTCGCCTGCACCGCGCCAATAACGACCGCCGCGATCACCAGCACCCACAGCACAAGCAATATCGCAAACCCGCGCCGATTCGAACACCGAGGAAAGGTCATGACCCACCCCCCGTCGTGCCCGACCCGCTGGTCCCGCTCCCGGAGTTCGACGAGTTGTTCGTCGTCGAAGAATCGGCCGTCTCCGGCGGTGTAGGCGTGCGGTCAATCGCGATCGTCCGCCGCGCCACGGCCGTCGCCAGCCCGTCATCCGAGTCCACCGTCACCACCACCCGAACCGCGTACGGATACCCGTCCGTGTCCGAATCCCACTGCTGCAGCCACTCTTCCCCGTTGTACGCCTCGATCGACAGCGCCTTTACCCCGCGAACCAGCGGCACCGCCACCCCGCCCGCATCCTGGTACGCGTCAAACGCCGGATCGCACCGCCGCCACAGGGCCGGCGTCACATCCCGCGGCATGTTCTTGTTCGTCGGACCCCCGTTCGACAGGTCCGACACCGGCGCGACCCGATACTGCACCTCGTACTCACCGCCCTCGGCGCCGTCCTCTTCATTCCGCACCGGCCGCGAGGACCGGATGAGCAACAGCAACCCGTCCCGCGCGGAGTCGCCCGCACCGCCGTCGCTCACGGTCACCCTCGCGAACTGAAGATTGTGGTGCCGAACGATGTTGCACAGGTCGAGCGCCATCCGGCCCGCTGCAATGTCCGCCCGCTCAAACGCCTGCTGCCGCGCCAGGCTCTTGGCCTTCAGCCGCAGCATCTGCGAAACCGCCCCCACCGCGCTCCCCGCCACCAGCGCCGCAATCACCGCCGCCACCACCAGCTCCACCAGCGTGAACGCACGCCGGCGCCCGTGCCACCGACTGTGCTTTGAAAGTCGGTGCTCCCGCCCATGTCCAACGGCGTGCGGTTTTAGTACCACCGGTTCACCGCCTCGCCCGGTTTCCGCTCCGGATCGGGCTCTTCCCCAAGCCGCGGCGCGATCATCGTCTCGACCGACTCGGATCTGGTTTTCCCCCCCGCCTTCCACGACACCGTCGCGACCACCCGGAACGGGTCGCCCGACTGCCCGCCCGAAAACTCCAGCGTGTATTCAAAGTTCTGGAACGGCGCATCGCACTGCCCGCGCGTCGGAAACCGCGATGCGTACTCGTCCGGCCCGCGCGCCAGCACCAGGTTCAACTGCTCATCCAGCAGCATCGCCGCGTTCTGGAGCTGCTCCCCCGTGCTCTGCGACGACAGCGCCCGCCCGCCCAGCCCGATCATCACCGCCAGCGCCGACCCCAGCAGCACCGCCGCGACAATCGCATCGACCAGTATCACCCCGCGCCGGGTGTGCGCACGATTCACCACGGGTCGTCCCTCCTCCCCGTGGCGTCCAGGTCGATCGCCGCCGTATCCCCCGTGAACAGCTCCCGCCCCGCCGCCCGGTCCGCCGCGCTCCCGGCCGAAATCACTTCCGCCCGCGTCGCCGTCGATGGCAGCCGCACAACCCACGCCTGCCCCGCATCATCCGTGAACTGCATCGCCAGCCCCGGCCGCCCCTGCGTCCCGCCCGCGCCGGGAAACTCGATCTGGAACTTCTTCGGGTCCAGCTCCGCGATCCCCGACGACACCGCCACCAGCGTCGCCTGGTCCAGGATCGCCGTCGGCGTCAGCGGATCCTCCATCCACGACTCCGCACCCGGATCAAACGAGTGCACATCCGCCACCCGCAGCACAAACAACCGGAACCGCCCCGTCTTCGCGTCAAACTCCACCGAGCACCGCTGCGTCGAATACGTGTCCCGCTTCGCCGCCGCCGTCAGCACATCCGCCACCGCACGCACCGACTGCTCACCCTGCCGGCTCTTCCACGACGTCAGCCGCGGCAGCAAAAGCCCCGCCACGATCGTCAGGATCACGATCACCACGATCAGCTCGACAAACGTGAAACCGCCGCGCCCGTCGCGCTCGCGCTCACCGATGCCGAACCTGTTCGCGTTCGCATTCACGGCTTCCGGATGTCCTCGTTATCCCCCGTCCCGCCCGGCTGCGCATCCGCCCCGTAGCTCACGATGTCAAAGTCCGCCGTGTTCTTCTTCCCCGGAATCTCCAGCATGAACGGATTCCCCCACGGGTCCTTCAGCTCATCCGCGTTGTTCACGTACGGCCCCTTCCACCCCTCCGCGTTCGCCGGCTTCTCCAGCAGGATCGAAAGCTGCGCCCCCGATTCCGGCAGCCCGCAGTCAATCTGGTACGTCTTCATCGCCGTCGCCAGCGATGCGGCGTTGTTCGACGCCACCGAAGACTTCGCCTGCCCGATCCGCCCGATCAGCCGCGGCGCCACCACCGCCGCGATCACGCCGATGATCACGATGATCACCAGCACCTCGATGATCGTGAACCCGCGCTGCATCACACGCCCGCCAACCCTCGCAGCCTTCCGCTCAATCTTCATTTCAAAGCCTCCTGCGCTTGCAACAGCGGCAACAGAATCGACAGCACCACAAACCCGACAATCACCGCCAGCCCCACCACCAGAATCGGCGGCAGCGCCGTCGTAAACAGCTTCACACTCGTCTCCGTCCGGTCCTCAAACGCCCCCGCCGCCTGCCCCAGCATTTCATCCAGCTTTCCCGAGCGCTCGCCCAGGTTCACGATCTGCACCAGCATCGGCGGGAAGTAACCGCTCCGCTCCATCGGGTCCGCGATCGTCCGCCCCGACGCCACCTGCTCGCACACCTCATCCACCACCACTTCCATCGCCCGATTCCCCAGCGTCCCCTTCGTGATCCGAAGCGCCTGAAGAATCGGCACACCCGCCGAGGTCAGCGTCCCCAGCGTCCGCGTGAACCGCGCCACCGCAACATCCCGCAAAAGCCGCCCGAGAACCGGCGACTTCAGAAGACCCCGGTCAAACGACAGCCGGAAGTCCGGCATCGCATAGATCTTCGTCCACCCCCACACCGCCCCCGCCACCAGCAGCAGCATCAGCCACCAATACCCCGACACAAAGCCCGCCATCCCCTGCACGATCCGCGTCGGCAGCGGCAGCTCCGCCCCCTTGGGCAAACTCTTCAGCACGTTCGGCACGATCACCGTCACGATGATCACCACCGCGATGCACACCAGCCCCGCCAGGATCATCGGATACAGCGTCGCCCCGAGCAGCGACCGCCTCAGTTTCACATCCCGATCCAGGAGATCCGCCGCCTGCGACAAAACCTCCGGAAGCCGCCCCGCCGCCTCGCCCGACCTCATCAGGTTGATCGTCAACTCTGAAAACGGCTTCCCCCACGCCGCGGCCGCTTCGGCCAGGCTCTTCCCGTGCTCCACCTGCTCGATCACCGACGCGAGCATTTCACGCTGCTTCGGGCTCCGCCCCTGCTTCGCGATCGTCCGGAGCGCCTGCACCAGCGGCAACCCCGCCTGCAGGGCCGTCGCCAGCTCGCGGATGAACGCCGCCATCTCCGACCGCGACATCGCCCGAGACCCGGCCCACGAGTTCCGCACGTTCCGGATCGCCGGCGCATCACCCGCGTGCCCCGCCCCCGTCCCATTCACCATCTCAATCGCCGTCGGCGTCTCGCCCCGGCGCATCAGCTCTCGCACCGCCGCCGCCCGGTCCGGCGCATCGATCGTCGCCCCCGCCCCCCCCGTCCCGTTCCGGCCCGCGGCCGTCCTGTACGTAAACGTCGCCATCAACCCACCGCCTCATCCGCATCCTGCGTCGCGCGGAGCACTTCCTCAACCGTCGTGAACCCGTTCGCCGCCTTCATCACGCCATCGCGCCGCATCGTCGTATAGAGCGGCGCCGTGATCCGGTTGAGCTCCGATGAGCCCACCCGCTCGCTGATCGCCTGCCGCATCGCCGCGTTCGTCACGACCACTTCAAAGAACCCCAGCCGCCCGCGATACCCGGAGTTGTCGCACTTGTCGCACCCCGCCCCGCGCCAGCACATCCCGTTCTTGAACATCGCCAGCTCTTGCGGCGCCAGCCGGTGCTTGACCTCTTCCGGCAGCGGCATCGGCACCTTGCACACCTGGCACACCCGCCGCCCCAGCCGCTGCGCCTGAATCCCTTCCAGGGTGCTCGCCAGCAGGAACGGCTCGATCCCCATGTCCAGTAGCCGCCCCACCGCGCTGATCGCGTTGTTCGTGTGCAGCGTCGAGAAGAGCAGGTGCCCTGTCAAGGCTGCCCGGATGGCGATCTCCGCCGTCTCCGCATCGCGGATCTCACCCACCATGATCACGTCCGGGTCCTGCCGCAGGATGTGCCGCAGCCCCTGCGCAAACGTCAACCCGCGCTTCGGATTCACCGGGATCTGGTTCACACCCGAAAGTTCATACTCAACCGGGTCCTCAATCGTGATGATCTTCAGCGATGGGTCGTACAGCTTCGACAGCGCCGCGTACAGCGTCGTCGTCTTGCCGCTCCCCGTCGGACCCGTCACCAGCACCATCCCGTGCGGCAGATCGATGAGCTGCTGAACCTTCTCCCGGTCCGCCGCCCCCATCCCCAGCGCCTCGAGCTCGAGCTTGATCGACTCCTTGTCCAGGATCCGCATCACCACGCTCTCGCCATAGAGCGTCGGCACCGTGCTCACGCGGATGTCGATCTTCCGCCCCTCAAACCGCAGCGTGATGTGTCCATCCTGCGGCGCATACCGCTCCGCGATGTTCATCCCGCCCATGATCTTGATGCGGCTCGTGATCGCCGGTTGCAGGTGCTTGGGCGGCGGCTCCTGCTCAATCAGAACCCCGTCCACCCGGTACTTCACCGCGAGCTTTTTCTCAAAGGGCTCAATGTGCACGTCCGACGCCCGCGCCCGGATCGCCTCGAGAATGATCAGATTCACCAGGTTGATCAGCGACGGCTGCTCCGCCATCCGGTGCAGGTCGTCCGCCTCCACAGCCTCCAGGTTCGTCGTCAGATCATCTTCCGGCTCGCCCCCGCCCGCCAGCCGCGCCGCCATCTGCGCCGCCGTCGTCCCGTACGTCCCGCGAAGCAGTTCCGTGAACGCCTCCGCCACGATCCCCACCCGCGTCACCGGCCGACCGGCCGACACGCTGATCTCGTCCGCGCCCTCCAGGTCCGTCGGATCGAGCATCGCCACCAGGAGCCGCCCATCCCTGAACGCATACGGAACCGCCCGCAGCCGCACCGCCTGCTCCGGGGTCGCCAGCGACGACGCCGCGGCGTCCACCTCCGGCTTCTCTTCAAGCACAGGCATGGACGCCGCGGGAAGTGCCGCGCTGCGGTCGTGAGTATCGATGATGGGCTTGGATTCGATGGTGCTCATCCTGACCACCCGGCATCGCCGGGGCTAGTGACATCCTGAAACCGACTTCAATCATCCTGCTCCGGCGGATCGACGTTGAAGAAGTCCATCCCCATCCTGTTGTCCTTGGGGTCCGGCTTGTCCTCGGGTAACCGCTTCTTCTGCTCCTCGTTGAGCAGCGTCATCAGCTTGTCCTTCACCCGTCCATCCAGCTCGCGCCGGGCCTTGCGGGCATCACCGACCGCGTCCTTCCCGTCCCCGCCACCCGTGTACATCGCCATCATCGCGCCCATCGTCCCGCCGTTCTTCTCCTCGCGCTCTTCGATGGCCGCGGCCCAGGCCTTGTTCGCCGTCTCTACATCGCGCTCGTACCCCTCCTTGAGCAGCGCGATCGTCTCCTTCTGGCTCGCGTCAAGATCGTTGAACTTCATCGCCTCGGCGATCGCCTTGGCCGGGTAGCCCTCTTTGTACACCTTCGGGAAGCTGCGCCGCTTGATCTCCATGTCAAACTTCGCCTGCTTGTCCGCCGGCAGCAGCGGCTCCACCGTCCGGGCGAACTGGCGGTTCGTGTCCCGGATCGCCTTCGCCATGGTCGTCATTTCCTTCATCATGTCCTGGATCTTGGTCATGTCGAAGTTCTGCATCCCGCCTTCCATCATCTTGACGTTCTTCTCCTGCTGCTCTTTGCCCCACGTCTCGAACGCCTTGAGCTGCTTCTCCAGCTCCATCTCGTACCGCTCCATCTCCTGAGACAGCTCCGGCGTCGCGTCAAACTTCACCCCGACGTTCGAGAGCATCTTGAACAGGTCCACGTTCTGACCGCTCACAAAGCTCATCCGCATCGTGTTGTCGCGCCGACGCATCCGCTCCACCCGCGGCCACTTCTCCAGCTGCGCCGGGTTCAGCGTCGCCTTCACGTTCTCGAAAAACTCCTTCTCCAGCTTCTCCATCCGCTCCGTCAGCTGCTGGCCCATCTTGGCCGCGTCTTTCCCGTACGAACTCCAGTCCCCGGAGTCCTGCACCTTCTCCATCATCTCCTTGGTCTGCTTCTTCACATCCTCCTGGAACTGCTTGAACGAAGCGCGATACCCGTCCTGCAGCGCGAGCGCCGTGGACTTCTGGTCCGCGTCCATCCCCACCAGCTGCGCGTACGTCTCCACCGACTTCTTGCTGATCGGCGAGAGGAAGTCCGTGAACTCCATCCCCCCCATGCCGAACTGCGCCCGCGCCGGCAGGCACACGCTCAACACCGCCACGGCCACCGCCGCGACCTTGCCCAAAACCGTTCGTCTCACGTGCACCATGGCTCGGCTCCTGCTTGGTGAAACCCCGCGCTCCTGAACATCCCGCGGCAACGAACCGCTTCCGAACAAGTATAAACGCGGCGGGCCACCCCTTCTTCGTTGGCGCGCAACAGACCTTTCGCGCCACCGAACCATTCCTACCAACCCGCACCGACTCCGTTACACCCGGACCGAGCGCCCGGAAGGCGAACTGCCCCAGAGGCAAACGAACCCGCCTCTCACTTCTTGCAATTACCGCTCGCACCCAGCCCGGTTGCCGTTAGCGCCCAATCCGGACAGCGTCGTCTGTCACAAACTGCCCGTTGAAACCGGCGGCACGACCCTCAGGCTCTTTCGGCAGCTTCTCTCGCTGCTCCTTGGTCAGGATCGACTCCAGCCGAGTACGCGTCTTGTCGTCGAGCTCGCGCCGCGCCTTCCGCGCCTGCGCCAGAGGCGAGTTATCGTCCCCTTCGCCGAACTGCACCCGCATCATCCCGCCACCGGCGATCGCCATCTCCCCGCCCTCGCCGCCCTTCTTCTCCGCCGCCTCGATCTCGCTCGCCCACTTGTCGTTCAGCGCCGCCGCATCCCGCGCGTACGACGTCCTCAGGTTCGCCAGCGTCTCCTTCTGCTCCCCGTTCAGGTCCTCAAACTTCGCGGCCGCATCCATGTGCCGCGTCACCCGCGACGGCCGGTACACCTGCGGGTACGTCGCCCGCTTCACCGCATCCGTAAACGCCGGTCGCTTGTCCTCCGCCAGTGCGTTCTCGATCCGCCGCTGGTACGTCTGGTTCACCTCGCGAACCTGGAGCCCCGCCTCGCGCGCACTCTTCATCCGCGCCTGGAACGCCTCCACGTCAAAGCCCTTCCCCGGCTCAAAGGGCGGCTGGTCGTCCTGCATCTTCTGCTTCGCCTGCAGCACCCGATCCATGTCCGTTTCGTACGCCGCGAGCGCCTCCGACAGCGTCGCCGCCACTTCCGGCGAGAGCTTCAGCCCCTCCACGGTCTCCAGCAGGTTCACGCCCTCCCCGCTCACGGAACCCGGCCGCAGCAGGACATCCCGCCGGCGATGCCTCTCAACCTTCCCCCACGCCGGCTGCTGATCCGTGTTCAGCAGATCCTTCAGGTCGTTCATGAACCGCTTCTCGAGGTTCTTGGTCTTCTTCGACAGCTCTTCCCGCGCCTTGGGCATCTTCTCCATGAACACCGAGTGATCGTCCGACTCTTCCGCCGACCGCCTCATCTCCTCCATCGCCGCCGAGAACTCCTTTGTCGCCTGCGAATACTCGGCGTCGTACCCGTCGTGCAGCGTCATCGCCGTCGTCTTCTGCTCTTCACTCATTCCCAGGAGCTTGGCGTACGCCTCCACCGCGCCCTTGCTGATCCGACCCGACGCACCCATGGCCGGGCCATCGCCGACGACCGACGCCGTCACCATCACCCGCTCCTGCGCCAAGGCCGGCAGAGCCGCCAGAGCGACCGTGGAACCAACCACCAACGACAGCATCGCCACAACGTTCTTCATGAGTGTGCTCCTGACTTGACCCCCGGCCGAAGCGGCCGAGCCTACCGCCACTAGACGCGCAACGCACCCCAGTCCGTCAACCCGCTCACCAGTTCCCCCCACCCAGCCCGCAAAAGAAGCGGGCCGCGTTGCCTCCCGGCACGCGGCCCGCGCTCCGCTCGTGCTCTCTTCCCCCGCTCACGTCCGATTCAGCTGGTCCCGCCGACGCTGCCGCGGGTCCGTGTTCCCGCCCCGATCGCCCCCGCGATCAGGCTCCGGCAACCGGTCGACCTGCTCCGGTCGCAGTACCTTCTTCAGGCTTTCCTGCGTGCTCCGATCAAGGTCACGCAGCTTCTGACGCAGGTCCGCCACCGGCCCCGTCTCCTGCCCGCGCCCACCTCCCGGCCCGCCACCTTGCGGTCCGCCCCCACCCTGGCCGCCTCGCTGGCCACCACCGCCGCCTTGCCCGCCGCGATTCCCGCGCTGGCCACCATCCGCCTGGTTCCCCCCGCGCCCGCCACCTCCCTGTCCACCCTGACCGCCGCCCCCCGGTCCGCCCTGCCCACCACGCTGGCCCATCATCATTCCGCCGCCAAAGCGACGCGCCAGTTGATCGGCCGTGATCGTCATCTCCTGCTCTTCCGTCGCCGTCGCCAGCTGCGCCTCGAGCGCCGCCGTCTCGCGTGCGTGCGATTCCTTCATCGCCGCGATCGCCGTCCGCTGCTCTTCCGTCAAGTCCGCAAAGCCCGCCGCGGCCGTGATCTGCCGGCCCGCCTGCGTCGGGCGGTACACATTCGGGAAGCTCGCCACCTTGAACGCCTCGGCAAACACCGCCTTCTTGTCTTCCGGCAGCAGCTCTTCAACCTGCCGCGCCGCCTTGCGGTTCACCTCGCGCACCCGCACACTCGCCTCGCGCGTCTGCGTCAGAACACCCTGCAGCTTGTCGCCGATCTGCGTCGGGTCGCCGTTCGCGCCCGCCATCACTTCCATCACCTTGGCCATGTTCTCGTCAAAGAGCTTCGTTCTCGCCGCCAGCTCGCGATCAAGATCGATCTCGTACTGATCCAGCACCGGCTGGAGCTTCGCCTTCACATCCGCGGGCAGGTTCTCCTGCTCGAGGATCTTGATGACGTCCGCTCGCTCGCCGCTCATGAACCCGCGCCCGATCGACTGCTCCCGCCGACGCGTCCGCTCAACCTTCGGCCACAGCGCCGACTGCTCCGGCGTCAGGATCGCCTGCACATCCGAGAAGAACGACGCATCCATCTTCTCACGCTGCTTCCGGAACGACGTCATCGCATCCGCGAACCCACGCCGGACCGACGCATCGCCGTCGCGCATCTGGTCCCGCATCTCCTGCATCTTGTCCCGCATGTCCTCCCCGAGGTTCCGGGATTGCTCCTGGTACCCCTCAAAGAGCGCCTTCACCGTGTCCCGCTGGTCCCGCGTCAGGCTCAGCATGTCCTGGTAGCGGTCAAGGTCGCGGCTGTTGAGCCCGCCCCCTCCCATCATCCCGCCGCCGCCGAAACCGCCCCGACCGCCGCCCCCAAAGTCCTGCGCCGTCGCGACCGTGCCCGCAAGGGCCACAACCCCAACCACCGCCGCGACCGCCAGACCACGAATTCGACGACTGAGCATGCTGTTTCTCCAAACGACCTCCCGAACCCCGCTGGGCGTACCGGGAGCCCGTTGTTCAAGCTTAACGAGCTATTCAACTCTTATTGCACCATCGGTCCAGGGATTGGCCCACTCCCCAATATCCCAGTCTTTACCCCAACCAGGCTCCTCAGCATCTCGCGCCGGCACCACCCCACGCGGCACATCGGTCCCATGAACCGATCCCGAACCGGACTCGCCCATTCCCATCCCGACTGAAATAGAGGTGTCAGCCACCGAGATGCAAACTGATAGAACCGCACATTCCGGAGCCTCATGCCCGAAAACCGCGCCAGCGCTGCTCGAATCTCCTCGCCGGCCAGGCATTGAGCTAACGCCGACGCATCCATCAGGGCCAGGTTCGCCCCCTGCCCAAGCTGCGGGCTCATCGCATGCGCCGCATCACCTATGCACACCACCGGCCCTTCATGGCACCGCTGCACCACCACATCCTGATACGCCGCAAAGATGAGCTGCTCGTCCGCCACAACCTGCTCCAGGATCGGCTCTGCCTTGTCCGTCAAGGCCCTCACCTCCGCCTTCCACGCTTCCAATCGTCCCCCGCTCTTCGCACCGGCCCGACGCTGTTCGCACCGCACGCTCCAGAACACGCTCACCGTCCGTGTGCCCCGCGGCCCGATCCCCGAAGGCAGGAACCCGATCATCCTCCCGGTTCCCCGATACACCTGCGCCAAGGTCTCCCCATACACCCCCGCCGCATCCTCGCCCACAAACCACATCGCTCCCCACGGGTACTCCCTCGCCCGCCGCACACGCACGCACCGGTCCCGCAGCGCCGACTTCGCCCCGTCCGCAACCACCACGACATCAAACGGCCCGTGCTCCCCTACCGAGCTGTCCGCCACCACTCGCGCATCGCCGTCCACTTCCCGAAGCGACACTACTTCGCACCCGCACCTCACCTCCACCCCCGCCGCGTCCACCGCCTCCTGAAGAATCGTGAACAAAGTCCCGCGATGCACACCCAGCCCGAAGAGCCCCGGGCGCAGGTCCTCGTACGCGAGATCAAGAATCACTCGCCCGCGATCCGTCTCTCCCTTGAGGTACCTGATCTTCGTCCCCGCCGCCATCACCTTCGCCAGGACCCCGAGCTCTTCAAGCACCGCCATCCCCGTCGGCTGAATCAACAGCCCCGCTCCCACCGGTCCGATCCGCGGCGCCCGCTCCAACACCGTCACCCGATGCCCGGCGCGCGACAGCAACACCCCAGCCGCCTGCCCGGCCGTCCCGCACCCGATGATCCCCACGCGAAGCGCCACAACCCTCCTCTACACCCCCACCTTCCCCCACTGCTCCTCCAGCCGCTTCGCCGACACCGGCATTGCCGTCCCGAGTTCCTGCGCAAACAGCGACACGCGAAACTCCTCCAGCATCCACCGATACGCCGCGATCTCCGGCACCCGCCGCGCATCCGGCTTCACCCCGCCGCTGCTCACCGTCGCCGCCAGCTGGTTCGCCACATCTGTGTACCGCCGCCAGTGCAGCACCAGTTCATCCCTCCACCTCGCATCCTTCGCCAGCCCCGCATTCTCCAGCTTCTGCAGCCGCACGATGACCGCGTTGAGATACCTCGGAAACTGCCGCAGTTGCTCAAACGGCGTCGTCCGCAAAAAGCCCTTGGGCATCAGCCGCACCAGGTGATCCTCGATGTCGTCAATCGCCGCCTTCCACGCCGGTGGCACTTGGTCTGGAATCCGCATCGCGATCGCCTGCTTCGCCGCCAGTATCTCGCTCACCAAAAGCCCCGTCTCCTTCGCGGCCGGACCGATCTGCTTCCACCCTTCGTTCAACCTCGCATCAAACTCGGCCTTCGTCCGCACCACCGGCCGCCCCGTCAGAAACGCCCGCTCACAAATCATCTCTGACAGTTCCCGCTCAAGCTCCGCCTTTCCACCCAGCGTCGCATAGTGCAGCCCCAGCGCCGTCTGGTTCGGTATCAGCCGCAGGTGATACGTGAGCTCATCCCTCGCCTCCAGCATGAACAGCCGCCGCAGCCCCGCTCTCGTCGCCTCCGCCGCTTCCTCCTTCGAATCCAGCAGCCTCAGCGAAACCGCCTGCCCTTGATCCACCAGCGCCGGATACGCCACCAACCGCAGCCCCCCGCGCTGGATCTCCATGCTCACTTGGAGATCCCCAAACTCCCATCCCTTGAGCCCATCACGATCAAAGCTCGACTTCGCCAGCTTCCCGAAACTCGCCTTCGCCTTCGCAGACAACCTCGCCTTGATCTCCGAGAGATCGCGCCCCTGCGCCATCTCCTTCCCCTTCTCATCCATCACCACCACCAGCATCTTCAGGTGATCCGGCACACCCTTGGGCTGCCACGCCTCCGCCGGAATCGTGAATCCCTTCTTCTCCTCCACCTTCCTCGACAGCGCCGCCATCAGCGACCCCTCCCCAAACGGCAGCTCTCTCGCACACGCTTCCGCCAGCGCCGGCGCCGGTTCCAACCCCTTCCGATACGCCTTCGGCAGACACCGGAACAGCGCCAGGATCTTCTCCTGCAAGAGCCCCGGCACCAGCCACTCCACACGGTGCTCATCCGCCGCGATCAGCGCCTCAATCGGAATCCGCAGCGTCAGCCCGTCATCCTCCCCGCCCGGGTCCAGCTTGTAGTCAATCCGCAGCTTCGTCCCCGCCACGCCAAGATACTCCGGAAACTTCTCCGCCGTGATCTCCGGCGTCGCACGCTTCACAATCTCCCCGCGGCTCATTTCCAGCGTCTTCTCCGCGCCCCGATCTTCCTTCCTCCACTTCTCCATCGTCGCGACGCCGCACACCCACTCCGGCAGCTTCGCCTCGTAAATCGCGTACATTGCCTCCCGATCCACCAGGATGTCCGCCCGCCGCGCCTTCGCCTCCAGCTCCTTCACTTCCTCCACCAGCTTCAGATTCTTCTTGAGGAACCCCCACTCCGCCTTCGTCTCCCCATACACCAGCGCATGCAATATGAACAGCTCTCGCGCCGCCTTGACATCCACATTCCCAAAGTTCACCCGCCGCTTCGCCACCACCTCAATCCCAAACAGCGTCACGCGCTCAAACGCCACCGCATGCCCCGCATCCCGCGACCAGTGCCCGTCCGAATAGCTCCGCTTGAGCACATGCCCCGCCACCAGCTCGATCCACGCCGGGTCAATCTTCGCCGCCGTCCTCGCGTACAGCCTCGTCGTCTGCACAATCTCCGACGCCATCACCCACTTCGGCCCCTTCTTGAAGAGCCCCGACCCCGGGAACAGACTGAACTTGCTCCCCCGCCCCCCGCTGTATTCAAACGTCTCCGCCCGAGTCCCCACGTTCGACAAGAGCCCCGTGAGCAGCGCCCGATGCACCGCATCAAACCCCGCCGGCTTCACATTCTCATGAAACCCCATGTCCCCAAGAAGCCCATGCAGCTGCTGATGAATGTCCTCCCACTCGCGCATCCGCAAGTACGACAAGAACCGCTCCTGGCACCACTTCCGCAGCTTGCTGTGCGACAGGTGCTCTCCCGCCTCCTGATACCCCTTCCACAAGTTCAAGATCGCCACAAAGTCCGAGTTCTCGTCCTGCCACTGCCTGTGCGCGATATCCGCCTTTTCCGCCGCCGCCATCGGCCTCTCCCGCGGATCCTGCACCGACAGCGCCGCCGCGATGATCAACACCTCCCGCAGCGAAGCCTCCGCCGCCCCCGCCAGGATCATCCTCCCCAATCTCGGATCAATGGGCAGCTTCGCCAGCTGCACCCCCAGCTTCGTCAGCTCCCCCTTCTCATCGATCGCCCCAAGTTCGTGCAGCGTCTCGTACCCATCCTTGATCATCCGCGAATCGGGCGGCTCGACAAACGGAAACTCCTCCACCGCCCCCAGCCGCAGCGCCTTCATCTGCAGGATCACGCTCGCCAGATTCGTCCGCAGGATCTCCGGCTCGGTGAACTGGTCCCGTGCCGCAAAATCTTCCTCCGAGTACAACCGAATGCAAACGCCCGCCGCGACACGCCCGCAGCGCCCCTTCCGCTGATCCGCGCTCGCCCTCGAAATCGCCTCGATCGGCAGCCGCTGCACCTTCGTCCGGTGGTTGTACCGGCTCATCCGCGCAAAGCCCGGATCCACCACGTACCGAATCCCCGGCACCGTCAGCGATGTCTCCGCCACGTTCGTCGCCAGCACAATCCTCCGCCCCGGATGCGGCGCGAACACCCGCATCTGCTCCGCGGCCGACAACCTCGCATACAGCGGCAGAATCTCCGTCCCCGCCGGATGATGCTTCCGCAGCGCCTCCGCCGTCTGACGGATCTCCCGCTCCCCCGCGAGAAACACCAGCACATCCCCCGACCCCTCCGCCGCCAGCTCATCCACCGCCGCCAGAATCCCCTGCTCCTGATCCCACTCGCGATTGTCCTCTTCCCCCGTCAGCGCCCGATACCGCACCTCCACCGGATACGTCCGCCCCGAAACCTCAACAATGGGTGCCGCCCTCCCACCGCTCTCAAAGTGTCTCGCAAACCGCTCCGGATCAATCGTCGCCGAAGTCACAATCACCTTCAGCTCCGGCCGCCGCGGCAACAACTGCTTCAAATACCCGAGCAGAAAGTCAATGTTCAACCCCCGCTCGTGCGCCTCATCGATGATGATCGTGTCGTATTGCTCCAGCCACCGGTCGTTCTGCGTCTCCGCCAGCAGAATCCCATCCGTCATCACCTTGATGAAAGTCTCCGGCCCGGTCTTGTCCCCAAACCGCACCTTGTACCCCACCGGCCCCCGCCCCACCTCCGTCCCAAGCTCCTCCGCAATACGCGTCGCCACCGTCCGCGCCGCAATCCGCCGCGGCTGCGTATGCCCGATCATCCCCGCCACCCCGCGCCCCAGCTCCAGACAAATCTGCGGCAACTGCGTCGTCTTCCCCGACCCCGTCTCCCCGCAGATGATGCACACCTGGTTCTCGGCAATCGCCTTCTTGATGTCCTCCTTCCGCGCGATGATCGGCAGATCCTGATCCAACTTCGGCCGCGGCCGATGCTCCTCCCGCCAAGCCCGCCGCGCCACCGACCGCTCCAGCTCCTTCTTCAGCTCTACCACCATCCCCTCATGCGGCTTCCCCCGCTCCACCGCCAGATCAGTCGCCGTCACCCGCCGCCGCAAGCGCAGCCGATCCGCCAGCATCGCCTCGCCAAATCGCGAGGTGATCTCTTCCCGACTCGGAATGTCGCGCGGCTCAATCGACACGAGCCATTATTGCGGCTCGCCTTTGGGCGACGTTTCCCTCCCCGGCCCCTTGCAGCGGGCCTGCTCGCCTGGGCGGCAAGCCACCGCTTCAGCGGTGGTCACCCAACGCCCGATGATCTCTTCCGCCCCTCTCGCTCAAACCGCCACAACGGGCTTCCCGCGTTCCCGGCTTAAGCAACGCGAAAATCACTCGCTGCCCACGCCGGATTCCCCTCCCTCCACCATCCAAGCTCGCGGCACAACACCCGCGGCGGAGTTTCGAAAGCCATGTCAATGTCCCTCGCCACTCCACGCCGCCTCAACCCATACCTCATCCTCGCCGCCGCGGCACTCGCCCTCGCCGTCTTCGCGATCACCTCCTACGGCCAGCCCGAAACCGCCAAACCGCCCGCACCCACCGGCGTTGAAAAGATCCAGCTCGACGCCGAGGCCCTCCTCCCCACGCTCAAGTCCGATCTCGCCCGCAACTACGCCTCCGCAGCCAACTACCTCCCCAAAATCGATACTCGCACCCTCTACCGCCACAAGACCACCCGCGCCTGGATGACCAAGGCCGACTACGACGCCACGCCCGAAGCCGACCGCGCCAACATCATCGAACGCCCCCTCGACGAATCCTTCTACTACAACACCGGCTACGGCTCCCCCCTCTCCTACACCCGCGCCCTCGAAATCATCGCCGAGCACGGGCTCACCGAAGTCAAAGGCCTCCGCACGCTCGACTACGGCTGCGGCGGCATCGGCCCCATGCGTCTGCTTGCGTCCCTCGGCGCCGACGCCGTCGGCGTAGACATCGAACCCCTCTTCCCCCTCTACTACAACAAGCCCGGCGACCAGGGTGACGTCACCACCAGCAGCGGCTCGGGCAAGGTCTCCCTCATCACCGGCCGCTGGCCCGCCGAAGACGCCGCCAAGAAGGCCGTTGGGGGCGACTACGACCTCATCATCTCCAAGAACACGCTCAAGCGCGGCTACGTCAATCCCGAGAAACCCGCCGACGAATGGATGCTCGTCAAGCTCGGCGTCGCCGACGTCAACTTCTGCAAAGCCCTCTTCGACGCCCTCAAGCCCGGCGGCAAGGTCCTCATCTACAACATCACCGGCAAGCAGCCCGAGGGCAAGTACCTCCCCATGGCCGACGGCCGCTGCCCGTTCCCACAGTCCATGCTCGAAACCGTCGGCTTCAAAGTTGTGGCCTTCGATGCCGACGACACCGAGCCCTGCCGCGCCATGGCCCACATCCTCGGCTGGGACCAGGGCCCCAACGGGATGAACCTCAAAGACGACCTCTTCGCTACCTACACGCTCTTCGAACGCCCACACTAGGCCTTTGGTAGCATGGTTCGCCCGCGATTCGCGGCATTGACTGTATGATATTATTGTCATATGCTCTGGAGCCATGAATGCCTCGGACCACCGTGCACCTCTTCGTCCAAACAGACGGAACGTGTCCGGTTCTCGATTGGCTTCACGAACTCGGCCGCACCAACACGCGCGCCGTCGATGCATGCATAGCCCGGATCCGACTTCTGGCCCAGTTGGGACACGAACTCCGGCGGCCGCACGCGGATCTGCTCCGCAACGGCATCTACGAGTTGCGTGTCGGCGTCGGTCGCGTCAACTACCGGATCCTGTACTTCTTTCACGGCAAGGATGTCGCGATCGTGGCTCACGGACCGACCAAGGAAGCCGAGATGCCCGCCCGCGACCTCACCAGGGCCCTCGAACGAAAGGCTCGATATGAAAAAGCCCCGCAAGCCCACACGAAGTCGTTCAACGACTGATGCAGTCGAAATCCTCGATCGTGTGTTCGTCGGGAATGACCCGGCCCGCCGTGCCGCCGCGGACAAAGCCTACGAAGACGCCGTCATCGGCATGATGATCTACCAGGCCCGCACCCGCGCCCGACTGACACAGAAACAACTCGCCGAGATCCTCGGCACCGATCAAGCCGTTATCTCCCGCCTCGAAGACGCCGACTACCGCGGCCACTCCCTCACCATGCTCCGCAAGATCGCCCGCGCCCTGGGCAAACGGCTCGATATTCGTCTCGTTGACGCCGCGTAGCCGCGACCCCTTTCTGCCATGCCAAGTAACACCGCACGCAACGCGACCCTGGTGACGATCGTCCTGATCGAATGCGGCGCAATCGCCTGGTTCGTTGTGAACGCCATCTTCAACGGTTGGTTGACCGCCACTCCGGATTCCACACCGCACACTCGCACCGTGGCTCAACTGTGGTTCGTTGCATCCGGCGTAAGCATCCTCGCGCTGCTGGCGACGATCGGTCTCTGGGTCCGCGGACCGCAACGCAAGAGCGACTCGGCCTAGCCTCCCCCATGCGCCTCACCTTCCTCGGCACCGGCACCTCCTCCGGCGTCCCCGCCATCGGCTGTGCCTGCCGCGTCTGCACCAGCACCGACCCCCGCGACAACCGCCTCCGCACCAGCGCTCTCCTCGAATTCACCGATCCCCGCGGCCACCCCCGCGCCATCCTCATCGACGCTTCCCCCGACCTCCGCCAGCAGGCCCTGCGCGCCAAGCTCATGCGCTGCGACGCCGTCCTCTTCACCCACAACCACGTCGACCACACCTTCGGCCTGGATGAGCTCCGCCGCTTCAACGTCATCATGCAGGCGCCTATCAATATCTACGCCGAACGCCACACCATCGAGCACCTGAACCGCGTCTACAAGCACATCTTCGACAAGCGCGCCAACGTCAACGACTCCTTCGTCGCCACCCTCCACACCATCCCCATCCAGCCCGAACATTCCTTCGACCTCTTCGGCGTCACCATCACCCCCATCCGCCTCCTCCACGGCCGCCTCCCCATCCTCGGCTTCCGCTTCGACGCCCCCGCGTCGATGTCTCCCGCCGGCCACGACACACCCCTCCCCCTCGCCTATTGCACCGACGTCTCCAGCATCCCCCCCGAAACCTGGAAACACCTCTCCGGCCTCAACACACTTGTGCTCGACGCCCTCCGCCACCGCAAGCACCCGACGCACCTGACCCTGCAGGACGCCGCCAACATCGCCGACCGAGTCGCCGCGAAGCACACCTGGTTCGTCCACATGTCCCACGACCTCCCCCACGAAGAAACCAACCGCGGCCTCTCCCCCGAGATGCAACTGGCGCATGACGGTCTCACGCTGGGCCACTTTTCGCCGCCTCAGCATGAGTCGCCGGACCCGGCGGCGGAGTTTCCGTGAGTGTGGAATTGATGGCGCTCTCCGCCGCGTGGGGAGAAGTCGGGAATCTTGGGGGTGTGGAATGGGAGGAGCGGGCAGCCACGACGTGAGAGCCCGGGCAGTTGCTACGGACCAGCCGCTGGGATGGTTGTTTCAGCCGGAAGGGGCTTCGCTATGTATGGACGGCGGTTGGGGCACTTCTTGCCGACCCCGGACAGACGCTGCATCGTGGCGCAGCTTGAAAGGCCGTCTGACATCAGGCGCGACGGGCTTGGAGCCGGAGTCCTGGGCGCGCTGCAGCTTGGTTGTCGGGGTGATCGGCTCAGGTGAAGGCTCGTGGGGTGCGGGCGAATAATCGCATGAATCTGAAGCCTGGCATGCCGCTGGGCGCGTTCTTGCGGGCATCGGGTCGCCAACGTGGCGGAGCAGAGTGCTGGCCGCGCGACGCGCTGTTTCGCGCTGACGGTGGAGAGCGCTGCGCGCGGGCAAGCCTGCCGGGGGAAGCTCGCTGGATTCCGAAGCCAGGTACGCGGAGGTAATAAGACGGAGGGTTTCGAGTGCCTGATGCTGGAGAAGGGACTGGGTAACGGAGGTTCGACGCCGCGCCAGTTTTTCCATGTTGTCGAGGATGGCCTTCACCCTCGGATCGTCGAAGAAGGCGAGGAACTCGTCGAACGAGAGGCCGTGGGATTGGGCCAGGTCGGGCAGAGCGAGTTCGAGACGGAGGAAGCTGGAGAGAAGGTCCTGGCGGGCCGCGGAGGAGAGGCGGTCGTATGGACTCTGCACAATCGGGACTGATGCCTGCGGATCGTGCATGGTTTCGGCGGTTCGAGCAGGCGCCGAGGCTGATCTGAAACCACAGCACTCGGACAAATGGGGCTCTGCGGATTCACGACGTATCTCGACGAGCGAGAGGGGGAGCGGATGAGGTGAGACCGGGATGGCTTGTGCGGTGGACATGAGGCCCTCCATAAGGGTTGGAAGGGCCACGGGTGTGCGCGCGCCGACGGCACCGCGGCGCCGCGAGTACGCGGAAGCACCATGAATCCTTGGTGTAAACAGGTGCCGGGGCTGCCGAGCACCGAACGAGACGTGCTGGTGATCCTGTGCGCAATAGCGCGGACTTCTGGCTACATCCATCCACGTCTCGGTTGCCATCCCGCGCGGCTTGGCCAGTCAATCCCGCGTCAAAGACGTTCTCGTGCCTTCCGGACCAACCCGCCGGTCTGCTCGAGTCAGCCACACAATCGGAAACTTGCCGATTGTCCTTTGGCCATCGACGGTGCATGAAACATCCACAACGCCGCTTTCTTCGCCCATTCTTGACCAGTCTGCGGTGACGCGCAGATGGGTGCGGACATCTACTCCTGAGGTCACCCGCGAGATATCAAGCCCGGCCGGCGTCGGCCTTGACACATCGAGATGGAAGTCGGACCCATGACGCCCTGATGGCACGACTAACTCAATGATCTGGACATCGATGGTTCGCTCTGAGGTCTCGACAAACACGATGCCGGCTGGATCGGCCCGCACTTCGCCCTCCACGGCTACGACCAGCTGAACGACGCCTTGCTCGCCTGCCGCCTTACCGTGAACTTCGACCGTACCGCGGTACGTGCCGCACTGTTCCGGCCGCACGTCCAGTCGCAGTGTCGCCTGGGACGGCCGGAGTTCATCGTACTTCAGCGACCGCTCTAGAACCCAATCACCGAGCACAACGACTCTTTCGATGTCCAAGGCACGTCCGTCCGCACGTCGAATGTGGAGATCAATTGACTTCGTATCGCCGATGCCGACCACGCACACAACCTGTCTGGGGCTCACGACAATGCTGAGGTCAGGAGAGTACGCCAGATTTGTGGACAAGCGCTGAGACCGCACCGGTTCGCCACCGACACTTTGCTCCTTCGCTTCGATCTCGGCGGTGTACTGCTGGCGCCCGCTTACGTCGGCCGCGGTCGTCATCAGCTCAAGTATTACTGACTCACCCGGCAATAGGACATCTTGCTGAAGGCGAGCTGTTGTGCATGGGCAGGAGGTTCCAACTACACGAAGTCCGATCGGCTTTGTCGCTCGCGATACAATAGGGACACGGCGGACGACGGGCATCCCGATGCGAAACGCGCCTCGGAAGGCTGGCTCGTAGGACTCCTCGAACTGCGCAATGCGCTCATCTGCTAATGGCGCCTGCGCGAGCGCAGAAGATGTTGAAACCAGTGCGCCCAAGGTGACGCAACTTCGAATCAGGATTCTCATTCGTATTCCTTGCGCGTTGCCTAGCGGCGCTGGGGACTCCACTGATTTGTTTCCCTGGGCTTTACCAGGTCTTGTACGCTGTCGTATGCGGAATAGCTTGCCGGGATGGACAGCACGAAGTCTTCTTCAGCGATCTCGGCATTGATCGCTTGGTATTCCACGCTCAGCGTGATGGGAGATGCGAGCTCGGAGGACGGCGCTTCGGCTTGCCCGAACACCTCTTTCACGACTCGGTGATACGCGGCTTGAACAGCTTTGTCTGAATAGTCCATATAGCGGGCCAGACCCTCTCGTTCTAGAGCCTTCTGGAACGCCTGCATCTGATCCGTTGCAATATCGATCTTACGCGTGCGCAGAGAGGCCTTGCGAGGGAGCCACCTGCCGGCGACTTCAATGAACTCATCTACCTGGTATGACTGAAGCGGCACGCGGAGCGCCGCATCTCGCACGGTTATGGCCTTCGGAGATGCGCCATGGTCGATGTCCAGCTCGACCTCTACGACACTCACTCGGCCGGCAAGCGCCACCGTTCCCTGGATGCGGGGCGGATCACTCGAAAGCACGACAAGATCTTTGGAGTTTAGCAGCAGTTCACCCAAGCGGCGGTGTTGTTGGTAGTCAATGTGCCGACCCAGCCAGCAATCAAATCCAAGATATGCGGATGGCTGGTTCCTGTACTCGGACACTGTTCCCGATTTGTCGATATCGTCAAGGCCTATTACTGTGATTCCGTCACTGGATACGCGCCCCTTACCTCGTACTTTTCGACCATCGGACCGTAGCCTTCCAATATCTTCATAGGCACAAAACCATCGACCTTTGGCGTCAAACCCTTGGACCGACTGACACGGGTACCGTTCACCATCTGAGGCATTGTGAACTATCGTCTGACTCCAGCGAGCAGACCGGATCGTCTTGTCATGCACGAGCATTGCAGTGGCGAGCGCTCGCGCGGCAGTGTCTGGGGGCTTCTCGGGCATCGCCGGCTGCGACAGGACAGTGTGACTGACGATCCAACACAGAAACTGAAGTCCAAGGTTCGTCATGGATCGCATCTCGCGATTTCGCACTTATCTTGGGTTGGAACTCCACTGCTCGTATTGCACCAGCATTCACTGGTAGTGGCCCAGTAGCAACTGGATGTTGAAATAGTGCCACAAATGAAAAAGACGGTCGTGGGCACGCACTCTTGCTGGTCCCAGTCGACACACAGTGCCGATGAATTGTTGCCATTGCAGAACTCGCAGGAACCGAGACAACTGGCATTGCATCCGGCCGGGTTGGCACCCACGTCAAAAATCACAGTATTCAGACATGACTGGGAGATGCACTTGGTATGCGTCCATGTTGGGAATGGATCTGATGGGTAGCTTGGCGTGATTGACCTGGCGAATCCTGTGCTTCCCTGTCCTAACGCGCAACTACACGAGAATCCCAAGATAGTCGCCGCCGCAACAGCCTGGATTTGCATGAGTGTCTCCCTTTTTGGAGAGTGATGTACACGCCTCACCAATCTACAAGGGAGGTCAAGCGGCGTCAAGTAGTAGGCGTGGCACATTGTTGAGGTTAGTCATACATATGGGCTGCCTGCTAGCTCCGCGGCCCCATCGCGGTCGTGTCTCTCGGGTCGAGCATGCGTGCCCAAAGAATCTTCTCCCGAGGCACTCCCTGTGGCAAGGCGGAGCCGGACGTTAGTGCCGCGGGCGGCACCCGGCTCGCACTCCTGGCAGGGCAACGCCGTGCGTGCTCTCGACTCGTCATTGGCTGCAGAAACAGCATCCCGGACGAGCGAGAGTTCGTGTCGAAAGCTCAATGGCGGGAGCGCTCAAAGGAAGTAGGATTCCACAGAGTTGGCAAGGCCACCGCGGTCGGAGCACCTGAATCTGGGCGGCTGGAAGTCCCCGCACTCAGATAAGCCTTAACGGCAGGGTGCGCTGGCGCTTTCACCCTGCTAGGTACCCGACGGACCCTGACAATCCCTGTCGATCAACTCAAACCTGAAAACCACCTCCCCCGGCATCATCAATTCCTCAACACCCCTGATCCCTCCAACCACCCGCTTCCAGAACCCCAGCGCCCCCACATTCCCCGGCAACACAGTCAGCTCCCACCGCCCCCGGTGGAGCCCGAGCACCTCCCGCGCCGCGACGCTCCCAACCCCTCTCCTCCTCCAGCTCGACAGCACGAAAAACTCGCACACCTTGAAGTCCCGATCCCCGCTCATGTACGGGAACGGCTGCCGCCCCACCACCGCGAATCCAATCACCTCCCCCGCGTGCTCGAACAGCCACGGCTCGACCGTGTCGAAGCTCAGCCAGTCCCGCCATAGCTCCGGCCGCCACCGCCCACGCTCATCCATCCTGTAAAAGCTCGTGTACGGGCTCAAGTCATGGATGTACATCGGAAACAACCGGCGCAGCACCGACCGCGTACGCGCCGACTCCCTCGAATCCCGAAGCGTCACTTTCATACGAACCCCCACTGGATTAGAGCGTAGCGCCGCCCATCCAATCGCCGATCTCAGTGTGCCATGCCAGGCTCTTCAAAATCCCCCCGTTGGCTGACCCCGTCGCTTCTGGGCTTCGTCATCATCGCCTGCGCCTTTTTCACCCTTCGCGGCCCGTCCTCCGCTACCGCCCCGGGAGGCAACTACGACTTCACGCTCATCTACCCCTCCGCCCGCGCCTGGCTCCACGGTCAAAACCCCTACCAGCGCGATTCGGTTTCCCAGGCCTGGCTGAGTTCCGGCGCCCCGGCAGACCGCGACCCCATGATCGTCCGCGGCCCAGCCACACTCGTCTATCCGCCGCCGGCCCTGGTCCTCGTCGCACCCCTGGCCGCGCTTCCATGGCCCATCGCCTCGTGGGCCTGGGCTCTCCTCAACACCGCCTTTGCCGCCTTCTCTCTGTCCTGCCTCGCCCGGCTCGCTCGACTCTCCCGTAACAGTTCTCTCGCCCTCCTCGGCCTCGGCCTCGTGTTCGCGCCACTGGCCCTCAACGCCAAGCAGGGACAAACAGCCGCGTTTGTCCTGTTCGGTATCTGCTTCGCGGCTCTTGCACGGGCTCGCGGCCGCCAGCGGTGCTCTGGCCTTCTGCTCGGCCTGGGCGCTGCGCTCAAACCCCAGCTCGGCCTTCTCTTCGTTCTATACGAAGCCGGTCGCCTCCGTTGGAAGTCCTTCGCCTTCGCCGCAATCGCAATCGCTGCGCTCACCGCCGTTGGCGCCGGCCGCATGTCCGCCGCGGGAATCGACTGGTGGCCCACCTACCGCCAGAACATCCACGACTTCACCACCAGCGACGACGCCAACGCGACCAAGATCAACACCATCCGCTACCAGATGATCAATCTCCACTATCCCCTCCACAACTTCACCGACAACCGAGTCGCCGTGCGCTTCGCCGTCTACGCCATTGTCGGCGCGCTCTGCCTCGCCTACTTCATCGTTGATCTCAAACGCCAACGACAAGCTTCGGATCAACCTGGCGAACTCGTCTCTCTGAGTTTCGTGAGCGCCGTAACCCTCATGGTCGCCTATCACCGGCCCTATGACGCCGTCATCGTTGTCATTCCCCTCGCCCTTGCGATCCACCGCCTCGCCGCGGGCCAAATGCGTCACGCTTTCACCCTCGCCCTCATCCTCCTCCACACACTTCCCTTCCCCATCCTGTTCACCGAACTCGCCCGCCGTGGCCACATCCCCGAATCCCTCTCCAAGTCCGCCCTCTTCCAGAACGTGCTGCTCCCCTGTCAGGCATACGGCCTGGTCGCGCTCGCTCTCTGGTTGATCTGGATCCGCTGGACCGAACCGGCCGCACCCGCGAGCCCGATCATGAGAAAATCGACTTGAACCCCAGCGCCCGCCGCAAGTCCGCGATCTGCCCCGTGTGGAACCCGTTGTGGAAACACATCCGGACAATCAACAGGTACAGCGGCATCTTGAATGTCACCCACTCCACCTGTTCCATCAGTTTCGATTCCGGCGCCGCCCGAGTCGCGCCGGCCAGCCGGTCGCACGCCGCGTTGTAGATCTCCACGCACCGCGCCAGCGGCGGATAGTTCCTCGAGTCATCCGCCGGCTTCGATCCGAACGACACCGATTCCGAATGAAAGGTCCCCGCCTTCCCGGCCTCCACCGAGAAGTCCGACTCGGGCAGTCCCTTCCCGTCCACTTTCTCCGCAACCCGGTGCATCGTCATCGCGCAGTGCCCCATGCACCAGCGCGCATGGTTCGGCAGGTTCGCCGCCTGCTTCACCGAAGACCCATCGTCAAACCCGGCGAGGTACCGGGCCATCTGGATCTTGGACAGTTCGACCGCATCGGCAATCACCGCTTGAGGTGTCATCGCAAGCCCCTTCACTTGGCCACATGATTGTTCCGCTGAAAGTGCGCCAGAATCTCCGCCTTGATCCCCTGCATCTCCGGCGTCATGAACACCGACCCGTGATCGAACCCCTTCAGGATCTTGATGTACCCGCGCCCGTTCGATGTTTCCACGGGCAGCTTGTCCACCTCGGACTTGAGCAACGCCACCGCCTCGTTCAGGTAGTACGTGTCCTGATCGCCGACGATGATCCGGACCCGCTCACGAAAGAGCGGGCCGTACTTCCCCGGTTCCTTCCGCAGCAGCTCGGCGATGTCGTACCGGCGATACTGCTCCGCGACCTTCCTATCGATCGCGCCGCTGAGGTCGAACAGCGCCGCCGGATTCCCGTTCGCGTTCCGCGGCCCGAAGACCGCGAACCACGAGTCCCACTGCTGCCCCGAGGTGTTGTCCGGGCCCAGAACCTCCTCCATCATGTTCTCCTGCCGGATCGTCATGAGCTCGCGCCCGCCGCTGCGGTAGCTGGGGAGTTCCTTCCCGCCGCGCTGCGCGCCGGCGGCGTCCGTGAAGAAGTTGGGCTGGGAGTAGATGTCGGGCAACTGGAACCTGCGAAAGTCCACGGGGTCGGGCGAGGTGGACCAGGTCGCTCCGAATGTCTCGGGATAGTTGAGCGCCAGCCACAGCGTGGACCAGCCGCCGGAGGAGTGGCCGCGGAGGACCCGGGCGGTGGGCCTGGGAATCAGCCGGTACCTGGCCTCGAGCGCGGGAATGAGTTCCTCAACCAGAGCGCGACCCCATGGGCCGTTGTTGGCCGAGTCGGCGAAGAGCGTGTGGCCGTTGCCGGATTCGGGGTTGAGGGTGATCCAGAACAGCGCATTGAGCGGCGCTGCGCCGCCGCCGACGTGCCAGTGGTTCCCGCCAAAGCCGGGAACCTCGTAGACCGCCGGGAACTTCGTGTCGTGCGCGCTGGTGTATCCGGACGGCAGGCGGACACCGGCCTTGAGCATGATGTCCCGCGTGTGAAACTCGGAGAGCAGCTTCGAGCGGATCACGAACTCCTCGACCCCGGGCCCGGGTGGGAACTCTCGCGCGGCGACTTTCTTGCTCAGCTTGATGGCGCGGCGTTCGGGCCCGTCCACTTCGTTGAGCCGGATGTTCATGACGTCGGAGTACAAGTTTCCGGGCTCGCGTTTCCACATGCTGTCGTCGTGGTGCATGTCGAGGACGGCCTGCACGCGATAGGCGCCCGCGGGAAGCGCGCTGAGGTTGACGGGGAAGAACGTTGCTTTGTTGTCCACGACTGCGGTGGCGCCGGGGGCGAGGTCCCTGACATCGACGCCGAACATGGGTTGGGGGTCGTCGAAGAACGGGCCTTCGGCGGGTTCGTTGTTCTTGTTTTCCGCGGACGTATCACTGATGAGATAGACGACCAGACGGCCGGTGGCGGGCTGGTCTCTGAGGGAAGCGTCGAAGGAGACTTCGAAGATGGGATCGGTGGCGAACGCGGGCGTGGTTGCGAGACAGAGTGCGAGACACGTGCGGATGCTCATGACGGAAGGGTATCGGGGCGGGCGGCGCCCGAGGCGGATAGTGTCCGGGCCCTATGGCAGAAGGCTTTTACGAAGACCCGCGGGTGTACGACATCCTCCACGCTTCGGGCACGGCGGATGAAGTTGACGGGCTGGAGCGCATCGCCCGGTTGTTTGCACCCGGGGCAGGTGCGGGAATATGGCTGGAGCCCGCGTGCGGGACGGGGCGGTATCTGCGGGTGGCGGCGCGGCGGGGGCGGCGGGTGCTTGGGTTTGATCGATCGCCGGCGATGGTGGCGTATGCGCGAGAGAGAGTTGGCGCGGGGCGCGGGAACCGGATCATCGTGGCGGACATGGGGCGATTCGCGGCGAAACTGCCGCGGGCGGACTTTGCGTTTTGCCTCATCAACACGATCCGCCACTTGGAGAGCGATGCGGCAATGGTGCGGCACCTGCGGGAGATGGCGAGAGCGCTGCGGCCTGGCGGCGTGTACGCGGTTGGGCTTGGAACGACGGGGTACGGGATTGAACCGGCGAGCGAAGATGTGTGGGAGGGTCGGCGCGGCGGGTGTCATGTAAAGCAGATTGTCGAGTACCTGCCGCCGCGGCGGAGGGTGGAGAGGTTTGAGCAGGTGTACAGCCACCTGGTGATCACGCGTGGGACGTGCGAGGAGCATCGCGATCACGCGTACCGGCTTCGGTGTTACGACGCGCGGCAGTGGCGGGATGTGGTGACGCGAGCGGGGATGGAGATTATCGCGGTGACGGACGATCGGGGGAACGCGCACGATCCCGGCGGGTTCGGGTACGCGGTGTACATCCTGCGGGCGCGTTCGCCGCGAGTTACTCGACCTGGATGGAGCGGGTCAGGCGCGACTGGGTCGAGACGTCCTGCACGCCGACGCTGATGCGCTGGCCTTTGAGGCGGCTGGCGCCGCCGGGGAAGGAGAGGCGGCGTGTGGCCATGGCACCGGGGGGCAGGTCGCTGATGTAGGCCTTGGCGCGGGGGTAGCCGTCGGCGAACCCATTGACCTCGTAGTTGGCCGGACCCTTGCCGCGGTTGATGACCTGCGCTTCGACGGCGACGTCGGCGCCGTTGACGATGCGGTACCCGAGGTCGAGGTGGAAGTCGTTGATGCCGATTTCGAGCGTGGAGTGGAGGCGGAGAGGGGCGTAGTCCTTGGTGCCGGTGAGTTCGATCTCGACGAGGAAGTCCTTGGGGCCGGCTTCCTCGACGGCGCTGAAGGCGATGAGGAGGGGCGTCTTGACGGTTTCGGATGGGCCGATGGTGAAGGTGGAAGCGCGGGGCGTGATGCGCCAGGAGCGGTCGCGTTTGGAGGCGTCGGTGGAAAGGCCGCCGGGTTCGAGGACGGTGATGCGGCCCTCGATGCGGTTTTTCCAGGGATTGGTGAGGATCATGTTGATCTGGTGTTCGCTTGAGGATGAGGCGGCGAAGGGCGGGTCGAGCTTGAAGGAGGCGGCGAAGACGGCGAGATCAACGTCGACGCCCTCGATGAAGACGGGAGCCTCGGAGACCGGGAGGCGATGGGCCATGGCGGGTCGGGCGGCGCGATCGTTGGAGGCGGGCGCGACGGACGTGATGGGGTGGGGCTCGATGAGCGTGGTGTTTCCGAAGATGTCGATGACGCGGACGGGTTCCTCTCCGAGGTAGAGGTCGATGGAGGCGTCGGGCTCGGCGGGGGCGTCGCTCCAGAGGGCGAGTGCGCCGGAGCGGGCGCCCGTGGGGCCGGCGGGCCCGGCGAGGATGGTGCAGCAGACGCCGGGTCGCGGGCTGAGACGGCCGGCGGCGCGGCGGTCGCGGAGGCGCTCGGTGAGATTGCTCCAGGCGGCGAGCTCGGCGCGGGGCATGGGCGAGTCGCTGCGCCAGATCGAGGCCCATTCCCAGGGCTGGGTGATGGCGAGCGAGGGCGGGTTGACGCCGTCTCGCGCCGCCCAGAGTTGAACGGCCTGCTTGACGAGGGCGATACAGGAGTCGAGGCGGGTGTACTCGGTGGGCGGAAGGGACGAGAGGACCATGGTGGCGGCGGGACCGGTGCCGGCCGCCCACGCGGAGGCGAGGTCGGTGAGGCCGCTCTCGGAAACACCGCCGGGGACCATTGCGAGCAGTTCGGTATCGACGCCGGGGAAGGGGATGGTGACGAGGTCGGCGGGCCAGGGAACTTCGACCACGGGGCCGGGGACGAGCTTGGAGAGAATGGAGCTGAGGCCGGCGAACCGCGCGGGATCGGGGCTGGCGCCGCGGGGGTCGGCGGTGAGCGAACCGATCTGCCAGCGCTGCACGCCCTGACCGTACTTATCGAGAAGGGGATTGAGATACGGGCCCCAGAGCTTGTCGTCACCGGGGAAGAGTGAGAGGGGCGCATCGACCCCGAGGCGGGTCGCGACGGCGAGGGCGTCGGGGATGCGCGGGAGGCTGAAGGTGATCCGGCGGCCGGAGGCGCGGAGGCGTTCGACGACGGGGATGAGTTCGTGGCAGAGGCGCTCGACATCGGCGGGGGTGGTGGCGGCGGACCAGACGGGGATGGTCACAGCGCCGGCGCCGGAGAACTGGACGAGATCCGGAAGGAGGGACGACTGACTTTGGGGAAGCGATTCGACCATCACACCGAAGCGGGCGGCGTCGCCCTTGGCGGCGGCACTGGCGGCGGGCGGGAGCCAGGCGAGGTCGACGTAGGTGGCGCCGACGCGGCGCTGGTTGGTGCGGAGCTCGAGGGTGGCGCGGTACCAGCCGAAGCGATCGACCTTGGGGGACCACTCGAGCATCGCCGCGCCGCCGCCGAGGTTTCTTGATTGCGAGTCGATGACGGCGCCGGAGGCATCCTGGAGGGCGAAGTTGCCGGTGATCTGTTCGCCGGTGAGGTCGCGGAGCATGACGCTGACCCGCGGGCGTTCGGGAGCGCGGATGATGTTGGTCGGGGAAGAGGTGGCGATGGTGGCGCGTGGAAGCTGGACGACGGCGACCTGGTCGAACCAGGCGTTGCCGGCGAAGTCCTGGGGCCAGACCTGGTGCTTGTTGTCGCCCGGCGCACCGAACTGATCGGGCTGGAGGAGGTTCAGATCGATCTGGACGTACGCGGCGGCTGGGAAGTCGCCGGAGAGAGGGACGGTGACCAGCTGCCACTCATCCTTGTCGGACTTGATCAGTTCGGCACGGGCTTCGGAGGAAGAGATGACGGTGTTGAGCTTGTCGAGGTAGCGGGCGGTGATGGTGGCGCGCGCGTTGGTCAGGCCGGAGGTGCGGATGCGGGCGGAGACGAGATAGTCGGTGCCGGGGAAGACCGGGATGACCCCGGGCTCGACGCGGAGGCACGTGCTTCCGCCGCGGGTGGTGAGACGGACGGAGCGGGAGCCGGCGAACGCCGTGGCGGGGTCGAAGGCGGCGGAGTTCCAGGCGGGGAAACCTGGGCGTGAGCCGGCCATCTTGGACCCGTCCTGGGCGAGGTCCCAGTACCGGGGGATATCGAAGACCTCGCGGGCGTCTGGTTCGAAGTCGAACTGGGCGACGACGCGGCGGGCGGCGGCGGGGCGATTGACGGCCTGGGGCTGGGCGAGAACGCCGGCGGCGGAGGCCGCGATGAGCGCGCAAGCACAGCGGGCGTTGAAGAGAGTCATCGCTCGATGTATCGGCCGGAAAGGGGCGCTGGTGCCTGAAATCAGTCCAAAACCCAGGCGTTGACGCGTTCGGGGTCCCAGTGGTCGCCGATGCGCCACTGGCGGTCTGCGGCGGCGGCGGGAGCGGAGGCGAGACGATCCAGATCGACCGTGTCGCGGTAGACGAGGGCGGGGGTGACGGACTCGCCGGGGCGCGCGGGGGCGGGCACCGAGGGAACGGATTGGGCGGGCTGGGGCTGGGGAAGCTCGGCGATGGGCGCGGAGCGCGGGGGCGTGCCGCCGGAGAGCGCGACCCAGGCGGCGCCGGACGCAACGATGAGAGCGGCCGCGACGAGAGCGGAGGAGGCGCGGAGGCGTTCGCGGCGACGGACGCGGAGGGCGGCGAGGAGCTCGGGTGGGATTTCCGGCGTAGCGGCGGCGGGAAGCGAGTCGAGCCACTTCGGGGCGTTTGGATCACGGGTCATGGCGTGCTCCCTGTCAGCACTTCGGCGTCGAGAACGATGCGGAGGCGGCGGATGGCTTCGCGGTAGCGAGCGGCGGCGGTGTTGCGGTTGGCGCCGAGAGCGGCGGCGACCTGGTCGAACGTGAGGCCGGCGATGTGGCGGAGGACGACGACTTCGCGCAGGCGGCGAGGGAGATCGCCGACGGCGCGGCTGAGCGATTCGGTTTCACCAAAGGCGAGGGAGACGGATTCGCGCAGGGCGGATGCGACGGTTCGACGGCGTGCGAGATCGCGGCGCGAGGCCCGGATGTGGTCGAGGGCGCATCGGCGGGTGAGGATGAGGAGCCAGGCGGCGGGGTCTTCGACCTTGACGATGGCACTGCGGGGTTGCTTCAGGATCGACATGAAGACGGACTGGACGACATCCTCGGCGTTCCCGGGGACGATGGAGGCGGCGTAGGTGAGCAGTCGCGGGGCGAAGCGGCTCCACAGCTCACGAGCCGCGGATTCGCGGCCCTTGTGGGTGAGCAGAAGAAGTCGGCGTTGGTTCATGGTGGAGGACTATCCGCGGGCGGGGGGTCAACGGTTCACTTGGCTGCGGGGGGCTGGTACTCCTTGAGGCGCCTGGAGGCGGCGTCGAGCTCGGCCTCGGCCTTGGCCTGGCCGGAGCGCGCTTTGGCGAAACTGGGGGCGAGGAACTTGGTGAGGGGGCCGAAGTCGCCGTCGGTAATGCGCTTGGCGAGGACTTCGAGGCGTGCGGCGGCGTCGGGGAGGTCCCACTGGGTCTGCATGAGATTGTGGTACTCGTCGAGCTGGTCGAGGGACCTGGCGAAGGCGGCGTCGTCCATTTTGTCGATCAGGTTGAGCTCTTCGCGGCTGCCGGGCACGAGCCCCCACTCCTGTGTGATGGCCTTGACGAACCTGGGGCCCGAACCGGGCGCCGGGTAGGTGTCGCGGATCCACTTGACGGTGATGATGCGTTCACCGACGACGGCTTCCTTGACGCCGAAGGGATCGGACTGGCCGAAGGAGGCGATCGCCTGAAGAATGTTCTCGCGGCCGGTGGCGGTGAGCTTGCCGCTCTTGACGAGGACTTCGGACTCGGAGTTTCCGAGGCCGGCGATGGCGATACTGACGAGGGTGCTGATGAGGGTGTCGTCGGACTTCATCTGTCGCGAGAGCCGGTAGATGCCGGCGACGCGCTCGGCGGCTTCATCGGGATGGCCTTCGATGAGCATGCGTCGGGCGTCGACGCGGAGCACCCGCGCGGTCTTGCGCATGAAGCCGAGATGGGAGAGCAGGGCGTTGAAGCCGGCCTCGTAGGCGATTTCAAAGTCGCACTTCTGGAGACGGGTGGCGGCGAGAAAGCGGTTGACCGCGCCCTGGCGGTTGCGGACCTGATCGGCCGCGGCCTTGTAGGCGTCGGGTTGCTTGGCTGGATCGGATTCAAGACCAACGGCGGAAAGGTCGGCGGCGTCGACGGCGTCGGTAAGTTCCTTGGGGAGTTCGACGTAGAACAGGGTTGAGTACGCGAGGGCGGCGTTACGGTCTTTGGGGGCGGTGTGGGCGAGTTGGGCGACGGCGCCGGAGCAGGAGAGGAGGAGTCCTGCGGTGAGTGCGAGGTGGCGGGAGGTGTGGGGCATTGGGAATTCCTTTGAGTACCGCGGGATGGTGCGGTTACAGGAAGGACGCCGCGGGGGGCGGTTTGTGTGTGTGGTCAGAAAGAAAACATGGGGGGCGTGGAATGGTTATCAGCTGACGCGGCCGGCCCAGCGTTTGAAACGGAGGCGTGCGAGGGCCATGGCGGCGAGACCGCCGAGGGAATAGAAGGCGAATACGGAGAGCACGACGAGGGTGCAGTCGGGCATTGAAAGCTTGTGGATGATGAGCTGGGTAGTGAAGGGTGGCTTGGCGATGCCGCGGGAGCTGTTTTCGAGGAGGCAGGGGTCGATGGCGGTGTGCGTGAGGGCGATGGGGTTGAGGGCGAAGATGGCGTCGATGACCTGGGTGAAGTGATCGTCGAGGATGCTGTCGACGACGATGTCGGCGTGGATGAGGCCGAGGGCGTCGGGGATGCTGAGGAGCACGCGGAGCATGAGAGGAAGGATGAGGAGGGAGAGCCAGAGCACGCCCCAGAGGCTGACAGCGACGGCAAGGTTCAGGGCGCCGGCGGTGACGGCGCGCTTGAAGCGGAGGCTGAGGAGATGACCGGTGCCGGTGAGGAAGATGGCGGGTCCGAGGAGGATGAGGGTGATGTACAGGACGCCGACGGGGCGGATGTAACCGACGCAGGCGATGATGAGGAAGTGGGCGATGACGACGGCGGGAATGAACCAGATGCTGCGGAGAGCGCCGAGGAGTTTGCCGCGGAGGATCTGGCGGGGCGTGAGCGTGGTGGTGAGGAGGACATCCCAGGTGCGTGCTTCACGTTCACCGGCGTAGGGACCGCTGGTGAGGAACACGGACTGGAACATGACGGCGGCGCAGGCGATGTAGGCGAGGGCGGCGTGGAGGCCGATGTTGTCGAAGCCGGCGAGTGCGTACAGGGAGCCGAGGCCGAGGATGGTGAGGATGAGGACGACTCGGAAGACGGCCTTGGAGCCGAAGGCGGGTTGGCGGATTTCGCGCCAGAGGACGGGGTTGTCGGTAACGGTGCGATCGCGGGACGCGAATCGTTCCTTGGCGGCGCGGCGGAGTCGGCGGCGATCCTTGCGGGAGAGGCGGGGCCTGGCGGCCGACGGATCGGTGTCGGCCGGCTCGCCGGCGACTGGGGCGGGCTCGGCTGGGGTGATGGGTTCGATGGAGTGAATCTTTTCGCGGACGGGTGTGCGGGTCATGGAGCGGCGGAGGTTGAGGGCTGTGGAGAAGGTGACGAAGGCGGCGAAGACGAGGTTGTAGATCGAGTTCCAGATCCACGCGGGGCCGAAGTCGGTTGCGGCGCGGCCGGGGGTTGAGGCGGTTGCCGTGAGGCCGAAGAGCTCGACGTGAGGGACGGGCGCGCTTTCGAAGACGGACTTGGAGAGACCTTCCATGACGGCGGGGGAACAAGTGGTCAGGATGTTTTCGCGGAACGGAGAGATGACGACGTACTCGTTGGCGATGTAGAACCGGATGCCCTCGATCATGGAGGGAGCGGCCTGGAGGAGCAGGAGGGAGAGGACGCCGAAGAGGGCGGCCATGGTGCCGCGGCGCTGGCGGACGGAGTAGAAGACACCGAGCGAGGCCCCGAGAACGGCGGTGGAGACGGCGACGCAGGAGCAAGCGAGGACGACCTCGGCGTTGAGGCCGCCGAAGATACGGACGGCGAGGAGGGCGGGCGCGGCGAGGAAGGCGAGGATGACGATCTGGACGATGCGGCTGCTGAGCTTTCCGGCGACGATCTGCCCGGGTCGCATCGGGGTGGCCATGAGGACGTCGAGGCTGCGGGCGCGGCGTTCATCGCAGACGGTGCCGGCGGCGAGAACGGGAGCGGCGAGGAGGAGGACGCCGAACTGGAACCATGCGACAACGAGAGACATTGTCGGGGCGAGTTCCTGCATGGACTGGAGGTAGGCGACGGCGGAACGGCCGGAAAGGTCGGAGCGGTACATGAAGAACGCGCCGATGAGGATGGCGAGGAGGCCGAGGCAGTAGAGGGAACGGAAGACATACGTGGAGCGGCGGCGGCCGGCGGTGCGAACTTCCTTCTGGAAAATGGGGCCGAAGAACGCCGCGATGGGGTTGAGGGAGGAAAGGATGGAACCGAATCTCGACACGAGGCGCTCCGCGTTTCTCTTGCTACTTCACTGCGTTACTCAGTCACGGTGCTACTGCAGCACTCCCTTGGTGAGCTTGAGGAAGGCGTCTTCGAGGCGGACGGGCTGGGGCGTGAAAGCGGCGATGCGGTGGCCGGCGTGCAAGAGAAGTTCGAGGAGGAAGTGGTGGCCGTGCTCGCCCGGTGTGAGTTCGACGATGAGCTGGCCGTTTTCACGGAGGGTTCTGGCGATACGGGGGTCGCGGTCGAGCGTGGCGGCGGCGGCCTCGGGCTGGCAGGGAGATTCGAGCTTTATGGCGATGCGTTCACCGCCGCGGACCTTGGCGTAGGCGTCTTCGATGGAGCCGGCGTAGAGGAGCTTGCCGCGTTCGATGATGCCGATGGAGGTGCACATTTCGGCGAGCTCGGAGAGGATGTGGGAGCTGACCATGAGGCACTTGCCCATGCGGCCGAGTTCCTGGAGGAGGGAGCGCATTTCGATCCGGGCGCGGGGGTCGAGGCCGGAGGCGGGCTCGTCGAGGAGGAGGACCTTGGGCTCGTGGACGAGGACGCGGGCGACGCCGAGGCGCTGCTGCATGCCGCGGGAGAGGGAGTCCACGAGAGCGCGGCGTTTTTCGGTGAGGTCGGTGAGTTCGAGAACGCTGTCGATGATGGCGCGGCGCTTGGAGCGGGGGATCTGGAAGGCGGCGGCGAAGAACTGGAGGTATTCATCGACGGTGAGGTCGTCGTAGACGCCGAGGAAGTCGGGCATGTAGCCGAGGATTCGGCGGATCTTGTCGCCGTCCCTGGTGACGTCAAAACCGCCGACGTGGGCGGTGCCTTCATCGGGCTCCAGCAAACACGAGAGGATCTTCATGGTGGTGGACTTGCCGGCGCCGTTGGGGCCGATGAAGCCGAAGATCTCGCCGGGCTTGATGTCGAGGGTGAGGGAGTCGACGGCTTTGAGGTCGCCGAAGGACTTGGTGAGGGAGTTGGTCTGGATCATGGGCGGTCTTCGATGGGGGCGAGGATGCGGAGAATGCGGGAGTGGAGTTCCTTGGTGGGCCAGTCGATCGGGGTGTCGACCGGGAGTTCGGCGAGTTCGAGGTAGACGGCGGCCCAGGCGCCGGACTTGAGCACGCCGTCGATGCCGCGGGAGCGGCGGGCGGGGCCGGAGAGGCAGGTGAGCACGCCGGGGCGTTCATCGACGGTGCTCTCGGCGCCGAAGTCGTAGGACTGGTTGGAGAGATCAACTTCGGACCAGGGGAGAGGCGCGCCCGGGCCGGAGAGATTGGAGCGGAACTGGGCGGTCCAGACTCCGTTGTCGAAGGACCCGGGCGGAGTGGCGTTGGGCGAAGTCGAGGGTTGGGCGAAGGCCGAGCCGGTGATGTCGGGCCGATAGCGGGGCCCGCCGTCGAGCGTGCACCAGTTATCGCCGGTGCGGAGGGCGGCGCGGACGACCTTTGCGGTTGAAGGGAGGCCGGCGATGAGGACGGACCAACCGTCTTGGGTGGCGCGGATTCGGGATCGGATGGTGGGCGCCGGGTCGGACTCGTCGGCGAAGGAGCGGAAGGTCCAGAGGGCGATGGGGAGTTCGGTGAGCGGGCCGCCGCGCCTGGAGCCGCTGGCGCCGCCGGCGGCGCGCTGGGCGATTGGGATGAGGCCGGAGCCGCCGGGCGGGGCCTGGTTGGCGTAGCGGACGGTGATGCCGCGCCACCAGGAGGCGGGATCGGGCTTGGTGAATCGGGCGATTCCGGAATCGCCGGAGTAGATGCCGGTGACTCCGGTTCGGAAGGAGATGGGGCCGCCGATGGACGCGGTGGATGCGGCGACGGGCGTGCCGCCTTCGACGGGCAGTGCGATGCAGTCTTCGACGCTGAGGCGGCGGAGGTGAGTGGGCTCGGTGCGGATGAGGCGCGGGCCGGCGAAGGCGGCGGCGCTGGCGAGGGCGATCCAGGTGATGGCGGTGAGCCAGGAGCGCTGGAGGGACCGGAGGCGGCGGAGGAGGAAGTAGTCGATGGGGCCTACGAGGAGCGCGAGGCCGAGGAGACAGATGACAATGAGGAGGAAGATGGAGGAGGCGATGCCGGGGACTTGTGCCAGGCGTTCGAGGGCGGTGTTGGTTGCATCCTGAGGGGACATGGGCGCGGCGGCCCAGGCGGCGCGGGCGCTGCTGGGACCGGCGGCGATGATGAGGACCTCTTTCATCGCGGGTTCGAGGGCTTCGCGCCAGACGGCGCCGGCACCGATGGTGGAGAGGACCGTTGTGCAACGGGCAGGATCGAAACCCATGAGGGTGATGGAGCCGAAGCCTCGGCGGGCCTGCGCGATAAGGGACGGCTGCGCGGATGCGCCCGCGCCGGACCAGTGGGCTTTCCAGGGGCCGGCGGGTTCCACGGAAATCGGGCGCGCGAGCATGGTGTCGGCGGCGATGGGAGGAGGACCACTGATCCCTGCGACGCCCGTGGCGGCGTCGGCGTTCGCCTGCAGTGTGCGGACTCGGGAGGCGGTGCGTTCGATGACGGTTTTGGCGGCGTCGGGTACAGAGACTGTGGTGGAGCCGGCGACCGTGATGCCGCGGGAGAGGGAATCAGGGATCCAGGTGCGCCAGGCATCTCCGGGCGCATCGGCGCGGACGATGAGGTGGCCGCCGGAGGCGATCCAGGTGTGGATGGCTTCGACGGCGCGGACATCGGGGGGATCGGAGGAGTCGGGAACGACGACGAGCGCGGCGAGGGATTCGTAGCCGATCCATGACGTAGGCAGCGTGGCGACTTCGGCGCGGACTGAAGCGGCGTTGACCCATTGATGGTCGAGGCCGGCGCTCGGGACGCCGCCGCCTTCGGAGATGCTCCAGCTCGACATGACGCCGGGCCAGTCACGGATGGCTTCGAAGAGTGAGGTGCGGCCGACGACGGCGACGACGGGCGTCGCGACGCTGAACATCGCGGGGAGCGGCCAGGCGGCGGATCGGATGCCCTCGTAGGTCTGCGACCAGCGCGTGCGGCCAGCGTCGTCGACGAGTGTGAGCACGAGGCGCTGGCAGAACTCCGGGAGAGAGACCAGGACCTGGACGGGCGTAGTCTTGCCGGGTGTGGCGGCGAAGGGGGCGGTGAAGCGGGCGGTGCCGGTGCCCTGGGGATACTCGGCGTGGACGACGCCGGAGAGGGGCGCATCGCCGGGAGAGATCATCAGGGTGATGGGGGCCCAGCGGTCGGCGACCATCTTGCCCTGCCAGCCGAGCATCGCGGAGACGCTGAGTTCATCCTTGGCGGGTTCGGTGGTCTGGGCGTGCGCGGGTGCGAGCAGGAGGAGAGCCGCGAGAATCGCCGCGCGGGCGCACACTCCCCACCCTCCCCACCACCGCCCCGACCGCCCTACCCGGATCAGAGCTGGACCTTGCGGTTGTAGATGAACCATTCGAAAAGGATGACGATGAATGCGCCGAGAAGGAACCAAGGCCAGAGCTGCTTCATGATTCGCGACTTCTCCGCTGTTTCGGCCTCGACCTTTGTAGTGGCGAGAGAGACGGTGGCTGCAGCGGCGATGTCGGATTCCGGAGCATCGAGAAGATTGGCGGCGAAGGGGCGGATGGCGCGGCCGCTGACCTTGGCGTCGGTTGGGCCGGCGGCGCCCTCCCAGGAGACCTGGTAGACGCCGGAGCGCTGGACGGGGCCGTAGACGACGGTGCCGTCGGGAGCGGGGGCGCCCATTTCGGCGGAGGAGCCGTCGGGGAGTTTCACCTTGACGTCGGTCGCTCCAGAGGGGAGGCGGTCGGTGAGAACTCCGCCGGGCTGGACGAGCTGGCCGAGGCCGGAGGTGTCATCGCCGAGGTAGCTGACGGACTGGGCGAGGAAGATCACAAACGAGAGATTGAGCCACCAGTCGGTTTCCATGATGTTCAGGGGAACGACGATGGCTTTGGAGTCGCTGCTGGTGAGTTCGATGATGGCGGGACCGTTGCCGTCGAAGGCGAGGGCCTTGGCGGCGACACCCTTGGGGATGTCGACTTTGTGGGACTTGACGATGGTGGGAGCGTCGAGGGAAACGCCGCGGAGCGCGGGATGATCGCGGGACCAATCCAGGAACTGGGTGGAGTCGCCCTCGCCGAGATCGATGAGGCCTTGGGGACCGGTGGGGACAGCGCCGAGGATCATGTAGCGGCCGGGGGGGAGCGCGGCCTGTGAATCCTTGGGCATCTTGGGGAGGTAGTCGTGGAGGACGATGACGTCGAACTCGCTGAGGCGGGCGGTCGCGCGGGCGGCTTCGTACTGCTCGGGCGTGAAGATGACGGGTGCCTTGCCGCCGGGAAGACCTTCGAGGACGGTCGTGAGGAAAAGGTTGCCGGTGGTGACGATGGCGACGGAGAGATTCTTTGCGGGAGGGACGACGATCCAGGCGCTGTTGTCGGTCGCGAGGACATCGCCTTCGGGGGCGACGATGTGGACGCTGACGATGCCGCCTTCGGGACGGTCGAAGGTAAAGACAGCGCCGCCGAGGCCGGGGGAGGCGAGTTGGACGGGCGCGGCGGGTGGCGTCGTTCCTGCGGCTGGGGTTGCACCGGCGGCCGGCGCGGGCGGGGCCGGTGCTGCGGTCGGGTTGTCCACGGTCGCGGCGGTGAGATCGACGGACTTGATCGCGGCGACTTTGCCGTCGACCTGGATTTCGACGTCGACCTTGCGGGCGTCTTTGGCGGTGTTGTTGATGGCGACGAAGACGGAGAGGCGGTTGGAGTTTTCGAGCGAGCGCTGGGCGCGGAGGCTGGTGATGCCGACGTTGGAGGCGTCGTGCTTGCCGATGGCGTGGTAGAGGACGACATCCTCGCGGCTGGCCTCGGCCTTTTCGGCGTCGGGGAGGCGGCCGTCGGAGAAGAGGTGGATGGTGCCGACGGGGCCGGCGGGGCCTTCGATGAAGCCCTCGGTGCCATCGGGGCGCTTGTCGGTGATGATGCGCCGCGGGGCCTGGGCGCGGGCGAGGCGGAAGGCTTCATCGACGAGGGTCGGGGCGTCGGTCGGCGTGATGGTGCGGATGGCGGACTTGAGAATGTCCTTGTCGCTCGTGAACGTTTGCACGGCCTTGGCGGTGTTGTCGAAGACGATGAGCATCGCCTGATCGCCGGAGGACTTGTCGAAGACGCCGGGCTCGCGCAGGGATTCGACGAGCTTGATGGCCTGGTCCTTGGCCGCGTCGAGGCGGGAGACAGTTTCGCCGGCGTCGTTCTTCTCATCGCGGGCGGACATGCTCGCGGAGCGGTCGATCATGATGACATGGCGGGAGCCGACGGGGGAGTCGCCCTTGAGCTGGGGTGTACCGATGGCGATGAGGGCGGCGGCGAGAGCGATGAGCTGGAGGAGGAGGAGAATGTTGCGGCGGAGTTTTTGGAAGGGGGCGTTGGCCTGGAGGTCCTGAATGGATTTTTTCCAGAGGAGCGTGGTGGAGATTTCGAGGTCGCGGCGGCGGAGCTTGAGGAAGTAGAGGATGATGAGCGAGGGGATTGCGATCGACGCGGCGACGATGGCGAGGGTTGGAGTGAGCCAGCTCATGTGACGGCCTCCATCTGAGGACTCGACGAAGCCGAAGCCAAGACATCAAGTCCACACTCTGGGCATCGAGGCAGCCCCACAATCGGATACTGGCATCGAGTGCACTGGCCGGGCCTTGCACGCAGCCTTCGGATCACGAAAGGCGACATCGCCATGAGTCCCAACCCCCCGCCGTAGATTGCTGTGTTGGCCATTGCCCCTGACCAGCACACGTGAACCGTCTGATCAACCTGAGCCGTCAAGACATCAGCCGCGCGACAACGAGATTCTTTTTGTTCGCGTGTTTGTCCAAATACACAGGAATCGCCGCCATACACGTTCCATACTCGACGAAACGTGCGGAATGGGTACCCCCACTGTGCGGACTCTGCAAAAACTGTCAGTTCGGATCCCGAGTATCCGGGCGGCGGCAGCATGAACCAATAGCTTCTCTGCAGCGACACATAAGAACATCTCATTCCGCTGACTCCGTCCGGCGAACTCCACGAAGCTGGGAATCCCGCAGAACGAATGAGATCCAACACCGGTGTTCGATCGGGCCCAAACGCAATGGAGTCCATTGCTTGCGTTTTTTCTCCGGCTCCACACCGTTTCAGTGCGAGGTATCCAATCGCAAAGTTGGCCACGGCACCCATGGCCACTATCACAACTACGCACGTTGCAGTGCGCACCCGGGACCGGGCAAGTTGGCTCGCGCGGTGAATCAACGCAAGAGCCCCCGCTTTCTGAGGTAGTCCAGGATCAGCGTGTCAAGCGGTGTGTCGGTGGGCACGGTGAGGAGCGAAATCTCGCGCCGTGCCGCGAAGTCCCGAATCTGATCGCAATACGCAGCGAGGTTGGCCTTGTATCGCTTGAGAAGTGGAGCCGAGATGGTGACTTCGGCGACGTCGGCATCCTCGACGTCGCGCAAGCGAAGATCGCCGGCGAGGCCGTTGGGGCCAGTCGGGTCGACCTCTTGCGGGGAGAGGCACTGGATGAGGAAGAGGTCGTAGCCGCGGCCGAGGAGGAGGCGGAGGCCGGTTTCGTAGCCTTCCTTGATGAAGAAGTCGGAGAGGACGACCATGACGCCCTTGCCACGGCGGGTAAGGGCGATGCGGCGGCAGGCGTCGGTGAAGGGGACGACGCCGCCGGGGCGGAGGGTGCAGAGGAAGCGGGTGAGGTCGTGCGTGCGGCGGCGGCCGCGGAGATCGCGGATGGCGGTGAGCGAGGCGGAGGGCGCTGCAGTCGGGGCGGCGGGGGCTTCGCCTGCTTCGCGCGCGGCGGTCATGACTTCGCCGCCCATGGCGGAGACGGTGACGCGGTTGAGGTTAATGAGGCCGATGTAGCCCAGGGCCATGGTGAGCTGCTGCATGAAGAGAAACTTGTTGGGCTGGCCGCAGTCGCCGGAGGCGGAGCAATCGAGGACGACGTGGAGGGCGAGGTCTTCCTCTTCGAGAAAGAGTTTGAGGAAGAGGCGGTCGAGGCGGCCGAAGATGTTCCAGTCGATGTGGCGGAGGTCGTCGCCTTCGACGTAGGGGCGGTGGTCGGCGAACTCGACGGACTCGCCGCGTTTCTTGGAGCGGCGTTCACCCTTGAGCTTGCCGGCGAAGATCTTCTTGGAGGTGTAGTCGAGGCGGCTGATCTGGGCGATGAGCTGCGGGGAGAGGAGGTCCTCGATGGATTCGGGGCGGGAGATGTTGGGGGTTCGGAGCATAAGAGGTACGCAGAGGCGCGGAGATCACGCAGAGGTCGCAGAGGAAGAAACGGTGTCAGGAAACGCGGATACGAGCGAACGGGAGTTGATCCGGCGATGGATTCCAAGTCGGAGCGCGGCCACGTTGAAGTTGATCACCAGGCCGAGTGGGTACGAGCCCGCACGCATGTAACCGACCAGTTGTGCGAGATGGACATCGATGACGCTTTCAACCGACTTCAACTCGACGACAATGAGTTTTTCAACCACAAGGTCCAGCCGTTGGCCTACGAGTTCGACACCCTTGTACACCATGGTGACCGGCACCTGACGACCGAACGACAGCCCTTGAAGCCCAAGCTCATGCTCCATTGCCTCCTGGTAGATGCGTTCGAGCAGGCCGGGACCGAGCGCGCGATGTACCTCGATGGCGCAGCCAATCACTTTCTCACTCAGGCGATTCAGAGCCTCTGGCAGTTCTTGCGTTCCCATCATCACGATCCTTCTCTTGTTCCTGACCCTCGCACCTCTCTGCGACCTCCGCGTGATCTCCGCGCCTCTGCGTACTTCTCTTTTACACGCCTACTCGTTCTTTCACCGGCTCCGTTGGCGTCAACTCGAGGATCTGGCGGACGATGCCGTCGGGGTCGATTCGATCCGCCTCGGCTTCGAAGTTCAGGATGAGGCGGTGGCGGAGGGCGAGGAGCGCGACGTCGCGGATGTCTTTGTACGAGACGTGGTAGCGGCCGTCGGTGAGGGCCTTGACCTTGCCACCGAGGAGGAGGGCCTGGGCGGCGCGGGGGCTGGCTCCGCAGCGGATGTACTTGTTGGTGGGGCCGCCGGCGCCGCCCGCGGCGTATTGGCCCTCGGGATGGGTCGCGAGGACGAGACGGGAGACGTATTCCTTGACGTGGGGGGCGACGATGACGCCGCGGACGAGGTTCTGGCCGGCGAGGATGGCGGGGCCGTCGATGATCTTGGAAGCGTCGGGGACTTTCTGGCCGGTGGTGCGGTCGAGAATGGTCATGAGGTCGTCGAGCTGTGAATAGCCGACGACGATCTTGAACATGAAGCGGTCGAGCTGGGCTTCGGGGAGCGGGTAGGTGCCTTCCTGCTCGATGGGGTTCTGGGTGGCAAGGACGATGAAGGGCTCGGCGAGTTTGTAGGTGGTGCCGCTGCTGGTGACGGCGTGCTCCTGCATGGCTTCGAGGAGGGCGGATTGGGTCTTGGGGGTAGCGCGGTTGATTTCGTCGGCGAGGACGACCTGGGCGAAGATCGGGCCTTTCTGGAACTGGAAGGCGCGGCGGCCGGTCTGGGCGTCTTCGGTGACGATGTTGGTGCCGATGACGTCGGCGGGCATCAGGTCGGGCGTGAACTGGATGCGGTTGAAGGGAAGGTGGAGGGCGTGGCTGAGCGTGCGCACGAGGAGCGTCTTGCCGAGGCCCGGGACGCCTTCGAGCAGCACGTTGCCGCCGCCGAAGAGGCAGATGAGGACGCCCTCGACGACGTGCTTGTGGCCGACGACGACCTTGCCGATTTCGTCGAGGAGGGACTTGAAGGTGGCGCGGAAGGCCTCGCACTTTTCACGGACTTCGGCGGGGGTCTGGAATGAGTCGGTCGGGGGCATGGGGGGCTCCTGGAGAACGTATCGCGTTTCTCAATCCTGCATTTCGTCCTGGGCGCGTTTCTTGGCCTGCATGAGGCGGGACATTCCTTCTTCCTTGGTGGGCTCAGCTTTTCCGGGGGCCTTCTTTTCGACTTTGGATTCCGGTTCGCCGCCGAGGGCGATGGGGGCGTCCTTCTTACCGACGCGGCCCTTGGGGGCTTCGAACTTGACCTTGGCGGTGGCGGCGCTGGGGGCGGCGACGGATTGGGAAGAGATGGGCTCCTGGCCGCGTTCGGTGGGCGGGATCGCGCCGGTGTGGCCACCTTTGCCGCGTTCAGCGATGACGCGCTGGGCGGCCTCGCGGGCGGCGCGGAGGGAGTCCATCTGCTGGCCGGCTTTCTGGCGACTGCCCTTGACGGCCTTCTGGAGTGCGCGGGCCATGCCGGGGATGTCTATGCGGACTCGGCGGACGCCGACATCCATCAGGAACATGCCGATGCCGACGATCGCGAACACGAGCCAGATCGGCGTGGTCGCGACGGGGAACTTGATGCCCTCGGGGCGCCAGACCTGGTCTTTCTGGGGGTCTCCGTCGAGCACCTTGCCGCCGGTCATCGCGGCGATCTGCTGGAGGAGTGGCGTGTTGTCGGTGAGGGCGCGGAACTCATCGGCGAAGGGCTTGGTGACGGCGGCCTGGACGGAGCCTTCGATGACGCCCTCGCCGGTGGGCTTGGGCGCGGCGTAGCGCATGCTGACGACGTAGGAACCGGCGGCCTTGGAATCGAAGATGCCTTCGTAGACGCCCGGGCCGGTCTGCTGGAGATCGACTTCCTGGGCTTCACCGTTGGGGCCGGCGACGCGGGACTTGAACTTGGCGAAGTTGAGGCGTTCGCCGGAGGCGTCGAGGGCGTCAACTCGGACCCGGGTCTTGTCGCCGACCTTTTCGGTGGTGACTTTCAGGTTGGCGGAACCGGAGGGACGCATGGCCCAGCGGACGTGCTGTTCCCAGAACGCCTTGAAGCCGGGCCAGCCGATCCACGCGGGGTTCCAGCGGGTGGTGGCATCGGACGTGAAGGTGACGACGCGGCCGAGGCCGTGCTGCCAGATGGCGAGGATGGGGTCGTTTTCCTTGCCGCGGAGGAGGACCATCGCGAGGCCGGAATCGCGTTCACCGGCGACGACATAACCGGAAAGAGGTGCGACGCCGGAGATGCCGCGCATGGTTTCGCTGGCGATCGGGGAGATGGAGGGAACGAAGGGATCGCCTTCCCAGATGAGGGAGCGTTTGACGGTCTGCGCTTCCTTGATGAATATCTGGACGATCTGGCCGAGGCCGCCCTGGTCGACGACTTCGTAGTGGCGGCCGCCGGTTTTCTGGGAGATCTCCTTGAGCTTGGCGAGGTCGCCGGTGTTGTGGGGGAAGACACCGACCGTGGAGATGGTGATGCGTTCTTTCTTGAGGAGTTGGTACTGGCGGGCGGAGGGCGGCTGTGCGTCGCCGTCGGTGATCATGATGATGTGCTTGGTGCCGGCGTCGGCCGCGGCGAGGCCCTGGAGGGCGAGACCGACGGCGGGGCCGTAATCGAACATGTCGCCGAAGACGAGCTTGTTGATGGACTGCTTGATGGCGGAGCCGTCGCCGACTTCGGAGAGGGGGTGGACCCAGGCGGCGCCGGCGCCGCCCTGGTATTCGACGATGCCGGCGAGATCAAGGCGGGAGAGGGCGTCGACGGCGGCCGCGGCGGTTTTCTTTCCCCAGGAGACGCCGTTGGGCATTTCGATGGAGTGGGAGATGACGACGAGAGCGCCTCGGGGCATCTGTCGTTTTTGCGGCGGGTCGAGCTTGATGGGGAGGGCTTGTTCGAGGGGAGAGCCGATCCAGCCGCCGGCGCCGAAGCTGTCAGGCCCGCCGACCATGATGAGACCGCCGCCGGTTTCGTGGACGTACTGGCGGAGTTCTTCCTGGGTCTGCTGGCTGAAGTTGTACGCGGGTTCGTTCGCGAGGAGGATCGCGTCGTAACCGTTGAGCTCGGTGAGGGACTTGGGGATCTGGTCGGCGCCAACGACCTCGGCGGCGATCTTGGATTCGGTGAGGGCGGTGACGAGAGGTTCGATTGCGTTCGGAGGCTGGCCGTCACCGGGGTCGAAGACAATGAGGACGCGGCCTTCGCTGGAGACGAACGTGACGGCGAGGGATTCGTTGTTCTCGCGGATGCTGTCGGCGACGGCACCGCCGGCACCGGCCATGGGTTCGAAGACGGACTTGAAGACCTGCGGGCCGGCGCGGGAGACGGTGACGGGGATGGAGAAGGTGTTGCGGCCTTTCTTGAGCTCGACGACCTGGCCCATGCCTTCGGTTTCGGGGTCGAGGTCGACGGGGTCGCCGTTCATGAGGATGTTGAGGCGGCCGACGGCGGGCTTGGTCGCGTCGATGACGATGCGGAGGTTGATGTTCTCGCCCATGCGCGCCGTGGAGGGCGCGACGAGCTGGTCCATGACGACTTCCTGATCGAAGGCGTAGCGGACGGGAAGGACATCGATAGGGACCTTGGCGGCCTTGGCGGCTTCGGCCGCGGCGAGAAGGCTGCCGACGGTTTCGTTGCCGTCGGAGATGAGGACGAGGCGGTAGCCGGAGTCTTCTTTCTTCACGGCGAGGGCGAGACGGACGCCGCCGGCCAGGTTGGTACCCTGGTCGGAGCCGATGTACTGGCGCTCGACGCGCTGGTTGAGCTTGCTGGGGATGGACTGGACGTAGGCCTCGGAGCCGACGGTGACGACGCCGAGCTGGTCCGTGGGCTTGGGGTTGGCCTTGCGGGAGGCGTCGACGTAGGTCTCGCTCTCCTTCTGCATGTTGAGGGGGATGGACTTGCTCGAGTCGAGGATGAAGGTGACGGCGACGTCCTTGCTCACCTTGCGCCACTGCGGCTCGGCCATGGCGCCGGCGATGAGAACGAGGACGATGAGGCGGACGACGAGCGCGATGCGGCGGGTGAGTGTGCCGAGGCCGGAGAGGCTGGAACGGCCGAACCAGAAGCAGAATGCCCAGCCGATGGGGATGAGCCAGAGCCAGATGGGGTTGTCGAACTGGATGGGGCCGACGTTGACGGCGGCGAGGAGGGTCATGAGGCCCCTCCTTCGGCGCGGGCGAGAGCGGCGCGTTTGCGGGCGGGAGCCTTGAAGGCCTGGATGCGATCGTTGCCGGAGTCGAGGACGTAGACGGTGTTGTTGAGGACGGTGACGGCCCAGGGGTTGGTGAGCTGGCCCCTGCCGCGGCCGGGTGCGCCAAAGGTGCCGAGGGACTGGCCGGTTTCGTAGTCGACGTGGTGAAGGCGGTGGTTGCCGTACTCGGTCACCATGGCCGTGCCGTCTCCGAGGAGCGCGATGCCGTAGGGGTACGCAAACTCCTGGGGTCCAGAGCCCGGGCTGCCGAACCACCGCACCAACTTTCCTTCGAGGTTGAAGACGCCGATGCGGTGGTTGCAAGCGTCGGTGACGATGAGGAGCTTGCGGGGGCGGTCGATCTCGATGGACTGAGGGCGGCTGAACTGGATGTCGGCGGGATCGGCGGAGGGGCCGTAGGTGCCGAACTGGAACAGGAATTCGTGCTTGTTGTTGAAGACGCTGATGCGGTCGTGGCCGCCGTATTCGCCGACGTAGAGGCGCTCGACGGACTTGCCGTCCTCGGAGGTGAGGATGCCGACATCGGTGCAGTAGGTGAACTGACCGGGACCTTCGCCGAGAGAACCGAAGGTGGAAGCGAGTTCGGGACGGGGGCCCGGGTGGTCGGTGCGGGGGTAGACCATCACGCGGAAGTAGTGCGTGTCCGGGATATAGAGGAGGCCATCAGGGCCGATGCTGACGCCGCAGGGTTTGCCCATGGCCCAGTCGGGCATGGTCCAGAGGACGGAGCCGGCGCCTGTCTTGGGGTCGATCCGCTGGACTCGCGCAGACTTATCTATGACCCAGAGGTATTCGCCGTCGTTGGTCAGGGCTCGGGGGTACGTGAACTGACCGGGGTTGACGCCGACTTCGCCGAAGGCGGTGGTGACGTCGAGGGGATGGGGTCCGGTGGAAGCGCTTTCGTCGTGGTTGCAGCCGAGACAGGCGAACACCGAACACGCGGCGACCGCCGACCATACTCGACGACGGACTTTCGAACCTTGGAGCACCACGGTGATACCAGCGTACCGGCTTCCCGGTTCAGGTACATGACGGGTTGGGAACACTGAAAGTGGTGTTTCACGACCGTTACCGGCGCGATCGTCCCTGGGCGGCGATGACCGCGAGGGCGGCGGCCAGTCCCATTCCTACTACCAATAGCACTCCCATGCCGAGTTCATCCATCCGCGCAAAGTGCAGCCACTGGAGCATCTGCCAGGCGAACGAGCCGCCGGAAGAACTGGGGGGCTGGACGAGCACGGTGGATTCGATCTCGTGGAAGCTCAGGAACGCGGCGCCGGTTGAGGCGGCCAGGATGGCCGGCGCACCGGGAGCGATGGCCGTTAACCACCAGCCACGGAAGGACTGTCCGGAATCCATGGTTCGGAGGTCGCGGAGGGCGCGGGGTTCGGTTGACGCGAGCCACCAGCCGGTGACGATCCCGATAAAGCCGAAGCGGGCGAGGTGAGAGAAGATGACGATCAGGAGAGAGTCGGCGACCCAAGAACCGGCGGCGCTGACGCTGGCCCAGGCCTGAACCGTGGCGGACCCGATGAGCACGCCCGGGATCAGGCCGGCGGCCAGCAGAATGGCCCCCACTGCTGTTCCGGTCTTTCGGGCCGCGCCGGAGAGCGTGACCCATGTCCACATTGCGAGCACGGCTGTTGCACCTCCGATGCACGCGGCGACGGTGAGGCTGGTGAAGAACGGGCCTTGAATCAACCGGAAGAACACCGGCGCGGTATGCCACGAACGGATGTTGAAGGCGAGCAGGGCGACGGGGACGATGATGGAGAGAGTCCAAATTCCACCCGTCAGGGGCCATGCGGGGGAACGCAGGGCGCGGCGGGGGGCATCTTCGGATTCGACGCCGCGAACCTTGATCGTGATCACGGCGGAAGCGCCGGCGGCGATGGCGATGAGAGGCCAGGCGCTGATCCAGACTTTCCACTGATCGGCGCGGGCGGTCTGATCGAGGAGCCTCCAGATGTGGATGGCGTAGGTGTCGAGCTGCGCGAGGTGAAGCGGGATGGCCGAGCCGAGCATGATGAGGACAAGAAGGGCGGCGGCGATGGCGAGTGAGGCGCGGCACATTGAGAGCGTTGTTCGCCACTGTGACCATCGTGAGGATGACTCGATCTTCAGGAGTTCAAGGACGGAATCGTCAATACGGCGGAAGCGGACACCGACGATGACGGCCGCGAGCGGCCACGACCAGAGCGCGAGTCCGAGGACGGCCAGGGTGTATCCGGCGGCGACGGGGTACCAGTTGGCGGTGTCGCCGGGACCTGTGCGCGCGGGGCCCATCATGAGCCACTTGCCGATCGCGGAGTCGGGCGCGCGCAGAACGCCCCAGCCTGTGTAGGCGAGGTAGCTCGGAAAGAGCATGGGGGCCATGAGGAGCGTGGTGGAGGCGCGGCCGCCGCGGCGGAAGATCCAGGCGGCGGGCCAGGCGAGAACCAGAGAGAGAAAGGAGATCAGCGAAGCGACGGCCACGCTCCGGACGAGCAGCGAGAAGTCGACGTCTGCGCTGGTGCCGGCTCGGACAGACAGGGCGACGCCGAGCATGGGCCATGCGACAGCCACGGCGACCAGCGCGAGGACTGCGACGGTCACGAGTATCCATGCGGCGGATATTGGAAGCCGGCGAGCCACCGCGGCGAGTGTACCTGTGGGGTTGAGGATGGCTGCGGGCGGTGCGCACAACCTGCCTAACCTCCCAACCAAGTCCTTACCAAAGGAGCGGCGAGTCGCTTTCTCCGTGGGCCGCCGGTTCGCGATATCATGCGGGTTCAATGCCGGCGACTGCCAAAACCCGGGGCCCGAAAGCGACGAAAGAGTCCGCCGCGCGGTCGACTCGTGAGCTGGCTGCCACGTCTTCTCCGCATGCCGGGCGGCTGGAACGGTTGCAGCGGTTGATTGTGGATGCCGACTCGCTGCTGGTGACCAACCCGACGGATGTGGCGTACCTGACGGGGTTTCTGGGCGGGGACAGCTACCTGCTGGTGAACCGGACGGCTCGGCCGGTGGTGATCAGCGACTTCCGGTACCAGGAAGAGCTTGAGCCCATCAAGCCGCTGGCGGAGATTCACATCCGGCGACAGGGGATGACGCAGGCGGTGCTGGAGTTGCTCTCGGGCCGGTCGCGCGTGGCGATCCAGGCGGAGTACCTTCCGTGCGCGGAAGCGGATACATACTCGCGGCAACTGGGGCCGGGCGTGCTGGTTCCGACGACGGGGCTGGTGGGGCAGCTTCGGGCGAAAAAGGATGCGGCCGAGGTTGAGCTGATCAAGCGGGCGATCAAGATTCAGCAGGAGGCGTTGAGCGCTGTGCTGCCGACGCTGGAGCCGGGGCAGACGGAGCTTGAGGTGGCGGCGCGGATCGAGGCGGAGATGAAGACCCGGGGTTCGCGCGAGCCGGGGTTCCAGACGATCGTCGCGGCCAAGGCCAATGGGTCGCTCCCCCACTATCGCCCGGGCAAAGAGAAACTGGCGAAGAACAAGCCGGTGCTGATCGACTGGGGCGCGGTGTACCAGGGGTATCACGGCGACATGACGCGGGTGTTCACGCTGGGGGCGTGGCCGGCGAAGCTGAAGGAGATTTACACGGTTGTGCTTGAGGCCCACCTGGCGGCGGCGGCGGCGCTCGCGCCGGGGCGGACGACGCACGAGATCGACGCGATCGCGAGGGCCCACATCGCGAGCGCGGGGTACGGCGAGTACTTCGGGCACGGGCTCGGGCACGGCATGGGCCTGAACGGGCACGAGGATCCGCGGCTGAACCCGATGTACGCGTCGATGACGCTGGCGCCGGGGAACGTGGTGACGATCGAGCCGGGGATCTACATCCCGGGGCTTGGTGGGGTGCGCATCGAGGACGACTTCCTCGTGACGGAATCGGGGGCGAAGAATCTGTGCTCGATGCCCAAGGACCTGAAGTGGGCGACGCTTTGAGACTACTGACGGAGTGACGAAGTGATCGACATTCGCAAACTCAAGGAACTCGTGCGGCTCATGGTTGAGAACGACCTCTCCGAGCTGGACATGAAAGACCAGCAGGAGACGGTGACGATCAAGCGTGGGCAGGCGGGCGGTACGGTCGTGAACCACCAGCCGGTGATCTACAACGGCGCGGGCGGTTCGGGCGCGGCGCACGCGGCGCCGCCGTCGCGGGTGATCGCGGCGGGTGGTGAGGAGGCGGAGGGGGACAACGGAACGGTGGCGACGGCCGCGCCGGACACGACGGGGCTGGTGGCGATCGAATCGCCGATGGTGGGCACGTTCTATTCATCGCCGAACCCGGACGCGGGGCCGTTTGTGGGGGTCGGGGCGTCGATCGGGCCGGACTCGGTGGTGTGCCTGATCGAGGCGATGAAGGTGTTCAACGAGATCAAGGCGGAGACGACGGGGACCATCGAGCGGATTCTGGTGACCAATGGCGAAGCTGTCGAGTTTGGTCAAAAGCTTTTCCTTGTGCGTCCGGCGTGACGGTGACACAGAGACGCAGCGACGGAGTGACGCAGTGGCCAAGACCTTTCGAAGCCTTGCGGCATGGCAGCGTTCGATGGAACTGGCGGCCGAGATCTATCGAGAGACGGCGGTGATGCCCGAAACGGAGAGATTTGGGTTGACCACTCAGATGCGGCGAGCGGCCGTTTCGATCCCGAGCAACATTGCCGAAGGCTATGGACGAGCCACGCGAACCGACTTTCTTCGTTTCCTTCGCAACGGCCGCGGATCGCTGTTTGGGCTTCAGACTCAGCTTGAGATTGCGTCGAACTTGAAAATGATTGAGCCGCACGTCAGCGTCTACGACCTGGTTGCAGAGACGGATCGCGTTTTGCAGGGCCTCATCCGCAGCCTCGAAGATAAGGAGTCGGAGGACAAGAACGCCTGACCCAGCCAGTCTGCGTCGCTGCGTTTCTGCGTCACTGCGTTGCTCACCATGTTCAGACGAATACTCATTGCAAATCGTGGCGAGATTGCCCTTCGCGTGATTCGGGCGTGCCGGGAACTCGGCATCGAGTCCGTGTGCGTGTACTCGACAGCGGACAAGGATGCTCCGTACCTGAAGCTGGCGGACCGGGCGATCTGCATCGGGCCGGGGCCGGCCAAGGAGTCGTATCTCAATATTCCGCGGATCATTTCGGCGGCGGAAATGGCGGATGTGGACGCGATCCACCCGGGGTACGGGTTCCTGTCTGAGCGTGCGGAGTTCGCCCAGATCTGCCGCGACTGCAAGATCGAGTTCATCGGGCCTTCGCCCGAGGCGATGGGGAAACTCGGGGACAAGGTGGAGTGCAAGCGGACGGCGAAGGCGAACAAGGTCCCGATTTTCCCGGGATCCGAGGGCGCGATCGAGGACGAGGATGAGGCGGCGAAGATCGCGGCGGAGATCGGGTACCCGGTGATCATCAAGGCGAGCGCGGGCGGGGGCGGTCGCGGGATGCGGGTGTGCCACAACGAGGCGACGCTGCGCTCGAACATCAAGCAGGCGTCGGCGGAAGCGCAGGCGGCCTTCGGCAACGGGGCGGTGTTCATCGAGAAGTTTCTTGAGCACGCGCGGCACGTGGAGGTGCAGTGCCTGGGGGACAAGCACGGGCACGCGATCCACCTGTATGAGCGCGACTGTTCGATGCAGCGCCGGCACCAGAAGGTGATTGAAGAGGCTCCGGGGCCGGGGATCGACCGGCGCAAGCGCGATGCGGTGTGCGATGCGGCGGCGCGGCTGATCAAGGCGGCGGAGTATTCCGGCGCGGCGACGGTCGAGTTCCTGATGGATGAGAAGCAGAACTTCTACATGCTCGAGGTGAACACGCGGGTGCAGGTCGAGCACCCGGTGACGGAGCTGATCACGGGCGTGGACATCGTGCAGACGATGATCCGAGTGGCGGCGGGGGAAGAGCTGCCGTACAAGCAGCGGGACATTTCCATCCGCGGGCACGCGATCGAGTGCCGGATCAACGCGGAGGACCCGGACAAGGGGTTCCGGCCGAGCGCCGGGAAGATCGACACGTGGCACGCGCCGGGGGGCCCGGGCGTGCGGCTCGACTCGCACGTGGTCCAGGGATACACGGTTCCGCCGAACTACGACTCGATGATCGGGAAGCTGCTGGTGCACGCGGATACACGCCAGGAGGCGCTGACGCGGATGGCGAGGGCGCTTCGCGAGTTTGCGGTCGGGCCGATCAAGACGACGATCCCGCTGCAGCTGCGGCTGATGGAGAACTCGGCGTTCCGGCAGGGAGGGATTGACATCCACTTCCTGGAGCGGCTGCTGAAGTAGGACGTAGAGAGCGGGGTCTGATCAGCCTGTTCTTACGTGCAACCCGCCGCGAACTTGTTGAGAAAGCACTGGAAGTCGTTGGCGCTGAGGACGGGGGCCGCGGTGGACCCGTCGCAGTTGGCGATGGAGCTTCCGGTGGCGAACTTGTCGAGGAAGCACTGGAAGTCGTTGGCGTTGAGGACCGGGGCGAGGGTGCTGCTGTCGCAGTTGGCGTAGCAGACGGGCGCGGCGGTGCAGGCGCGCGGGGCGTTCTGGTTCCAGAAGCTGTTGGGGTCGGAGACGAGGACGGTCTGACCGAGCGAGTAGTTGCTCCACTGCAGGTTGGCGAGGTTGCAGGAGACCAGCTTGTTCTGGTCGAGGGAGTTGCGGGAGTAGTAGTCCCAGAAGTGGGTGGAGATGTTGTTGGTGCGCGTGAGCGACATAAGGAGCTGGTAGTTGATGGGATCGGCGGGGGCGTCGGCGTTGTAGGTGAGGCCGACCTGGATGGGGAAGTGCTGGGCGGCGATCTGCGTGATGGCCTGCTGGAAGGTCATGCCGTAGAGGTTCTGGTACCAGTTGCTGGCGCCCCAGTAGGCCTGCCAGCCCATGATGACGCGGTGCAGCGGGTCGGCGTTGACGAGGGTCTGGCCGTACTGGAGCACGCTGGGCAGGTCTCGCCCGTAGTTGTTGGCCATGATGAGGACGGGGGCGTCGTAGCCGAGGGCGCGGATGGTCTGCAGGGCGCTCATGGTTTCCTGCTGCCACTGCGTTCGGTTGTTGTAGGCGGGCTCGCCGAAGATGCCGAGGATGAGGTGGGTCTTGTTGGCGGCGACCATCTGCTGGACGGCGGACTGGCTGTAGTAGCCGATGGAGGAGTGGATCTCGACGACGAGGTTCTTGCTGACGGCTCGCTCGACCATCTGGCGGGTCTGGGCGACGTTGACATCCTCGAGGATGATGCGCATTTCGTTGGCGCGGGTGGTGTTGAGCTGGTCGACGACGGCGTCCCACGAGCCGTTGATGACGGTGCCGCCGTTGACGTTGACGGTCTGGTTCTGCTCGAGGCCCCGCAGGACGAGCGGGTTGCCGCAGCGGTCGAGGATGTTGCGGTCGGAGACCTGCAGTGTGGGAGACAGGGTCTGAGCGGCGAGGTCGGACTGGAGGAGCGAGAGGACGGTGCCGGACACAAGGACGATGCGCTTCATAGACCCTCCGAAAGGTTCGACGACCTGAACGTGTCTTGAGGCGAGCGCTGTTCGGGGAGCGTGGCTCGTTACCGGCCCACTTCCACGAACCCCCCACGCGCGCGTGTTCCGGGGTGGCTCCGCTCGCCCGTACTTTAGATCATCGGTCCGGCGCGGACGCCCGTGCAGCGAGCGCGAAAACCCCTCGTTTTCGCCGGCGGGGATTAAACCATTTTCACGGCGCCGCCGTTTCATTCGTTGCCAGTTCACGCGTGAAGAAGGCGCCGCGGCCAAGCTCAGCGGGGTCCAGCGCGTGCTTCCGTTGGCCGCTCGCCGGCAGAACCGGCACAGTTTGCCGCGTGGAAAGGGCGGGAGCTTCGGGGTTGAAACCTCAGGTGCAAGATTGGCGGGCGCGCGACGCAGTCTGTGTGTCGTTGATCGCGCCCGCGTTTTTCGACGGGGCGAATCGGGGGCCAACTGGAGGCCCGACTTGAGGGAGACTGACTATGTACAGGTGTCGCGTTGTGGCCGCGTCGGGAGTTCTTGCGCTGGCGTCGATCGCGGGGGCGCAGCTGACGCTGCTGCCGTCGGGGCCGCAGATCGGGACGCATGTCGGGAACCTGGTGACGAATGGGAGCTTTGAACTGCCGGGGGGCGGGCCCGGACCGGCGCAACCGTTCTGGGCGACAGGAACGGCCAACACGCCGCTGGCGGTGCCGCCGGGGTGGACCTCTTCGGGTCCATCGACCAACTACGCGGTGTGGGGGCGGGATGCGGGCTCGCCGTTTCGACTGCGCAACTCGGGCGTGCTGCCTGATGGCGGCAACGCGTTGTACTTCGGGAACGGGCAGGGCGCGGTGACGAGCCTGCAACCGACGTTCAACCCGAGCGGCGAGGTGACTTTCGCGGGGACGCCGGTGATTCTGCCGCCGCTGCCGACGTTCCCGACGCCGGTCGTGCTGACACAGACGGTGCCGACGAACGCGACGCCGGCGCCGTCGTACATTCTCAGCTTCTGGGTTTCGGGCGAGGGCGCCGGGAGCGGCGGGCCCGGGATTCCGGACGGCATCTTCGGGCTGCGCGTGTCCAACACCGTGGCGGGCAATCCGTACCGCTACTTCGCCGTGCCGGGCGGGGGGGCCGCGTATGGCGCCGGGCTGCGGCTGGAGTTCAGCTTTACGCCGATCAATCCATCGCTGCCGGTGACGCTGGAGTTCACGAACTGGGGGCACTTCAACCTGAACCCGTACGGGATGGGCACGACCACGGAACTGGTGCTGGATGACGTCATTGTCAATCCGGTGCCGGCGCCGGCGTCGGGGCTTGTGCTTGCGGCGGGGCTGATCGTGGCTCGACGGCGGCGGAGCTGACCAGAGTTCAAAGGGAAGATGCCGCGGCGGGCCGACGACGGTCCGCCGCGGCTTTCCTATCCTCACGCATGGCCATAGTCGGGATTGATCTGGGCACGACGAACAGCCTGGTGGCCATTTGCGATGCGAAGGGGCCGCGGATTCTGCCGGATGATTCAGGGAGGGCACTTGCGCCGAGCGTGGTTCGGTATGAGGCCGACGGCACCACGGTTGTCGGCTTTGAAGCGCGGGCGCACGCGGCGGAGTTTCCGGGGACGACGATCGCGAGTGTGAAGCGGCTCATGGGGAGGTCGCGGGCGGACGCCGCGGCGGACTTGCGTTTTCTTTCGTATGACGTGATCGAGGGGGAGCATCGGACGGCGAGGATTCGGCTGCCGGGTGAGGGCGAAGGAAGAGTCGTCTCGCCGCAGGAAGTGTCGGCGGTCATTCTGAAGGCGCTACGAGAGCAGGCGTCGCGGCGGCTCGGGGAACCGGTCACGCAGGCTGTCATTACCGTGCCCGCGTACTTTGATGATTCGCAGAGGCAGGCGACGCGGGATGCGGGGCGGATCGCTGGGCTGGATGTGGTGCGGATCGTGCCCGAGCCGACGGCGGCGGCGCTGGCGTATGGGTTGGGGCTGGATCGGGCGGGAGGCAAGGCCGCGCCTTCGATGGTGGCGGTGTTTGACCTGGGGGGTGGGACGTTTGATGTTTCAATATTGAAGCTGGTGCAGACGGGTGCCGGGGATTCAACGCGGGACATCTTTCAGGTGCTGGCGACGTCGGGGGACACCCATCTGGGCGGGGACGATGTGGACCACATGCTGGTCGAGGTCTTTGCGCGGGAGATTGAAGCAGAGGCGCGGCGGGCGGCCCCCACCGCTGCTGTGTCAGAAGTGCGGGGGCTTTCGGCGTCGGCGCGGCAGGCGTTGACGGCGGCGGCGGAGCGGGCGAAGTGTGAACTCAGCGAGCGGGAGACGGCGACGGTGGCGGTTCAGGCTGATCACGTGCTGTATCGGCGGACGATTGGGCGCGGGGAGCTTGAGGGGCTGATTGCGGCGTGGGTGGATCGGGCCGTTGGGATTTGCGAACGTGCGGTGCGCGATGCGGCGCGGCAGCTTGATGTGACGCCGGAGGAGGCGAAACGGAAGCTCGACGCGGTGGTCATGGTGGGTGGATCGACGCGGATACCGCTGGTGAGGAAGCGCGTGGGCGAGTTCTTTGGATTGCCGCCGTACACAGCGCTGGATCCCGATCAGGTGGTTGCGCTCGGCGCGGCGGTGCAGGCGGGGATCCTGTCGGGGGTGGTCAAGGGGGCGCTGCTGCTGGATGTGATCCCGCTGTCGCTGGGGATCGAGACGGCGGGCGGAGCGGTGGCGAAACTGATCTTCCGGAACTCGACGGTGCCGGCGCGGGCGACGGAGATGTTCAGCACGCAGGTGGATGGGCAGACGTCGATCAAGCTGCAGGTGCTGCAGGGTGAGCGGGAGATGGTCGAGGATTGCCGGAGCCTTGGGACGTTTCACCTGCGCGGGCTGCCGCCGATGCCGGCGGGGATACCGCAGGTCGAGGTCGAGTTCCTGGTGGATGCCAACGGCGTGCTGAATGTGTCGGCGCACGAGCGGCGGAGCGGGCGGCGGGCGGCGCTCCAGGTTGTGCCCAATCACGGGCTGAGTCGGGAGGAAGTGGACCGGATGGAGTCGGAGTCGCTGACGCATGCGCGGGAGGACATGGCGCGGCATCGGATCACGGACCTGGTTGTGAACAGCAAGCTGGACTTGAAGTGGATCGGGGAGCGGCTGGAGAAGTACTCATCGAAGCTGGAGGCGGGATACGCGGCGGAGCTTCGTGCTTTGATTCGGACACTGCGCGGGATGGTTGAGGCGGCGGAGCGGGATTGGACGTCGGTCAACGCGGATGCGATGTACCAGGCGAAGAACGCGCTGGATCAGGGGAGCGTGCGGCTCCAAGAGGTGGGGATTGCGGAGTCGCTGAAAGCCGTCTCGGAACCGCGATCGTGAAGAAGCGAACACGACCGGCATCCTCTCGCGTCCGGCAGCACAACAAGTTCCACGGTTCCGCTCCCTGACGGTCGCGGTTCCGATTTGTGTTTCCGCGTCCCGAACCGTACCTTGACGCGGCATGTCCGAGCCTGCCCGCAAACCTCGCATCGCCCTTCACTGGAAGATCCTCTTCGGCTTGGCCCTTGGGGTCGTGGTGGGCCTGATCCTGAAGGAGTTTTCCAAGCAGCTCTGGTCCGCCGCGCCCAAGGATTCGTTTCTTGAGGGCTTCTTCAACTTCCTGATCAACCTCAACGGCCTGATCGGCGAACTCTTCAAACGGTCCCTCAGTTTCATCGCCGTTCCGATCATCCTTTTCGCGCTCATTCACGCGATCGGGAGCCTTGGTGACTTTCGCAAGCTGGGGCGGCTCGGCGGCAAGACTGTGGGTATCTTCGCGTGCACCGCGACGCTGAGCGTCATCGTCGGTCTCGCGCTGGTCAACATCATTCAGCCCGGCGGTTCGCGGTTCATCTCGGAGCAGAGTCGGGCGCTCATCATCGAGAAGACACAGGGACAGGTTCAGAAGGCCACGGAACTCGCGAACACCGCCAAGTCGACCAGGGCCTGGGACCTCATCGCCGACATCGTCCCCAAGAACCCGTTCAAGGCCTTGGCCGAGGGCGAGATGCTGCAGGTTGTCTTCCTTGCCCTCATGATCGGCATCGCGCTCACGATCCTTCCGAGAGAGCGGTCTCGTCCGCTCCTCGAACTCTCCGAAACGCTTACCGAAGCCTTCACCACGATCGTCCGCTGGATCGTCCGTGCGGCGCCGGTTGGCGTCTTCTGCCTCATCACGCCGATTGTCGCAACGCTGGGCTATGACGTTCTTGTTTCTCTCGGGGCCTACTGCGTCACCGTTCTCCTGGGCCTCGCGATCATTCAACTGGTGATCTACCCGGCGGTCGTGCGGATCTTCTCGCCGATCACCGTTCGGCAGTTCTTCCGCGGCATCGCGCAGGTGCAAATGGTGGCGTTCAGCAGCAGTTCCTCGGCCGCGACACTGCCGGTGACGATCGCGAACGTGCGGGACAAGCTGGGCGTGCCGCCGGACATCACGAGCTTTGTGTGCGCGTTCGGCGTGAAGATCAACATGGACGGCACGGCGATGATGCAGGGCGTCGCGACGGTGTTCCTGGCGCAGTTCTATGGGCTGGGGCTTTCGCTCGCGCAGCAGGCGACGATCGTGATCACGGCGGTGATGTCGGCGATCGGGACGCCGGGGATTCCGTCGGGCGGGATGGTGATGCTGGTGATTGTTTTGAAGACCTACGGTGTGCCGACGGAGGGGATCGCGATGATCCTGGCTGTGGACCGGATCCTGGATATGTGCCGGACGATTGTGAACGTGACAGGGGATGCGGCGGTGGCGGTGGCGGTGGCGGGGAGTGAGAAACAGTTGAAGTTGCTGTAACGGTCGGAAGCGCGACCGTTAAGGAGCGGACGCTAGGAGTGCCCGGCGGACAGGAGCACGCCGGGTGGTCGGGCGCTTCCGCTCCCTGACGGTCGCGGTTCCGACTTGCTTGGGGCGTCGGGGTGTCGCCACAAAGAGCATCTCGGTGTTCCGCAGGTGGCTCACCTTGCCGACACGTTCGCCGCTGGGGTTGTAGATGCCGATCTGGGCGCCGACGTAACGCTTGTAGTCACGTTCGATCACGCGGACGCGGCGGCCTTTGGCGAGCATGGATTCGAGTTCGGCGCGGCTGAGGTATCCCTCATCGTTGAATGACACGACGAGGGCTTTGTCGCCGCAGGCCTCGATCACTTCTTCCATCGCCTCGCGCATCGCTCGCTTGGAGTTGAACGCGGACTTGCGTTCGCGGCAGTCGAGGCGCTTGCAGGCCGTGCCGTAGACCTCGGGGGCGTCCCAGCGGATGAGTGTTTCCCAGATGTGGTAGTTGCCGAGGTAGCTGTGCTGGTTGTAGGGCGGGTCGATGTAGATGACGTCGGCCTCGGGGGCGAGTGTGCGTGCCGCGGCGGCGGCGTCCATGCAGAAGGCGGCGCCCTTGCCGGAAGCGGCGCGGGGGAGGACGTCGGGGATGCGGAGTTCGAGGTCGTTGTGGGCGCGGGGGGCCCACTGCTTGAGGTAGGCCATCTGGACGCCGGTCGTGGAGTCGACTCGGTCGGCGGCTTCCATGAGGGAGACGAGGGCGACGGCTTCGAGTTCGGGATCGAGGTCCCGGCGGGCGATCTCCTCGCGGATGGCGTGGATGCGAGGGCCGTTCTTGGGGTGGAAGAAGCGGGAGGAGAGGCAGTAGGTCTGGGTGAAGTGGTCCGGGACGCCGCGGGTCGCTTTCGAACCTGCGTTCAAGTTCTGGATCAGCTCGCGCGCCTCGTTGAGGGAGGTCTCCGCGTCGGCCTGGACGTAACACGTGGCCAGCGTGTGGGCGTAGGCGTTGTGATCGTTGGCGAGGACGCGGTAGCTGGCGCGCTTCAGAGCGTGACCGACTCGGGAGGTACCGGAGAAAAGGTCGAGGACGGTGCCGCTTTCGCGGATCGAGGCGATCGCGCTGAGGATGCCGGGGATGAGGAGGCGCTTCGAGCCGAGGTACTTGATCACGAAGGCACCTTGAACGTCGAAACCGTTCGAGTGAGGCAGAGGGACCTCTCGCTCACGCGAGAGGCTCAGGCGGACGCGTGCCGCACGCGCTTTCCGGTACCCTATCGGCCGCTTTCGGGAGTTCGCATGACCGATCGAGACGGGCCAAACCATCCAGCGCTGCAGTGGGCGGGGCTCTTTGCCGGGCCGGCGCTGGCGGAGATCCTTTATTACCTGCTGCCATCGCTGGGCGGGGAGAACCTGTCGCACGCGGGGAAAGCGACGCTGGCCTCAATCGTGTTGATGTCGGTGTGGTGGCTTTCGGAAGCGCTGCCGATGCAGGCGACGGCGCTGGTGCCGCTGGTGCTGTTTCCAGTTCTGGGAGTTGCGGACATCAAGAAGGCCGCGGCACCGTACGCGGATGAGGTCGTGTTTCTGTTCCTTGGCGGCATGCTTCTGGGCGTCGCGATGGAGCGGTGGAACCTCCACAAGCGGTTTGCGCTCTGGACGATCCTGGCGGTGGGAACAAGGCCGGACCGGCTGGTGGCGGGCGTGATGGTCGCGACGGCGGCGATCAGCATGTGGGTATCGAACACAGCGACAGCCGTGATGATGCTGCCGATCGGGATGAGCATCGTGTCGCTGATCGGGCACCGGCTGGATGAGCCCGGGGGCAAGCACGCCCACAACTTCGCCAAGGCGATGATGCTGGGGATCGCGTACGCGGCGACGATCGGCGGGATCGGGACGGTGATCGGCACGCCGCCGAACGCGGTGGCCTCGGCGTTTGTGCAGAAGACCTACGGCGTCGAAGTTTCGTTTCTGCAGTGGCTCAAGGTCGGCACGCCGATCATGCTGGTGTTTCTGCCGCTGTCGTGGCTGGTGCTGGTGAAAGTGACGTGTCGGTTCAATGCGAACCGGCTGGAGGGTGTGCGCGAGGTGATCCGCAAGGAGCTGCGGAACCTTGGGCCGCCGCGGGCGGGCGAAGTGCTGACGCTGATCGTGTTCGTGACGACGGCGGCGGCGTGGATCTTTGCCAAGCCGCTGGGGCGGGCGTTTTCGGACATTGTCGGGCGACCGGTGGCGCTGTCCGATGCGACGATCGCGATCGGGTGCTCGCTGGCGTTGTTCCTGCTGCCCGTCAACGTGCGGAAGCGGGAGTTCGTCCTGGACTGGGCGAGTGCGGCGCGGGTGCCGTGGGGCGTGCTGCTGCTCTTCGGGGGCGGGCTGTCATTGGCCGCGGCGGTGAGCACGACGGGCGTGGACGCGTTCATCGGGACATTGTTCGAGGGGATCAAGGTCCACCCGCTGCTCCTGGTGTTTATCGTGACGACGGTCGTGGTGTTCGCGACGGAGGTTGGCAGCAACACGGCGATCGTGACGATTTTCCTGCCGATTCTCGCGCCCGCGGCGGTGAACTTCGGGGTGCACCCGTACCTGCTCATCTTCCCGATCGCGATCGGGGCGAGCTATGCGTACATGATGCCGACGGGGACGCCGCCCAACGCGTTGGTCTTTGCGTCCGGGTGCTTGCGTGTGTCGGACATGGCGCGGGCGGGCTTCATTCTCAACGTTCTGTCGATCGTGCTGATCTCGCTGTACACGTACTTTGTGGCGCCGGCGGCAGTGGGGTTTGAGCGCGGCGGGGTGATGGCGCCGAAGCAAGGGCCGTGAACTCGATCCACGAACAGTTGGTCGCCTATCGCGACAGCTGCGGCGCCGATGGGCAATTCACATGCGTGCCGGAATGTCGATGTAGCCTTTTTCGAGGCCTCGCCAGCCGGCCCGGATGACATTCAGACGGACGGACTCGCCCTTGTGCTTGCGCATTACCTCGTCGAACTCCTGGGCGTCGGTGATGTCCTTGTTGTCGATGCTGACGATGACATCGCGGAGCTGAAGGGGTTCGGCGGCCTGCGCGGCGGGCCCGAGGGCTTCGATATTGGTGACGTAGACACCGCTCACGCCGAGGCGCCGGGCGTCCGGGCGTGGGAGCGTGTCGACGGAGAAGCCGAATCGCTTGACGGCCTGGGATCCGGGGGCAAAGTCCACGCGGTCGCCAACGGCGACGGTGATCACGGAACTCTTGCCATCGCGGACGCGCTCGACTTCGGCGCTCGACCCGGGCGAGGTAAACGCGATGGCGTTGCGGAGCTTGTTGACTGAATCCACGGTGCGGCCGTTGAAGCGGGTGATGACGTCGCCTGGGGCGAGCCCGGCCTTGGCCGCGGGGCCGTCGGGGACGACGACGCCGACCCGGACGCCGGACTTGACCTTCAGAGCACGCATCATGTCTTCCGGGGGGACGGCCAGGCCGTTGATGCCGATGGCGCCGCGGTCGGCGCGGCCGTTCTTGATGAGCATGTCCATCACGGAGCGGGAGATGGAAGCGGGGATCGAGAAGCCGATGCCGACGGAGCCGCCCGAACGCGAGGCGATCTGGCTGTTGATGCCGACGACCTGGCCTTCGAGATTGACGAGCGGGCCGCCGCTGTTGCCCGGGTTGATCGCGGCGTCGGTCTGGATGAAGTCCTCGAAGTGTTCTTCGCTCTGGGCCTGGAGGCCGGTTCGGCCCTTGGCGGAGACGATGCCGGCGGTGACCGTGTTGTCGAACTCGCCGAAGGGGCTGCCGACGGCGATGACCCATTCGCCGACTTCGAGGGCGTCGGAATCTCCCCACGTGGCGGCCTTGAGATTGCTCGCCTCGATCTTGACGACGCCGAGGTCGGTGGCGGGGTCGACGCCGATGACGCGGCCGTCGAACTCGCGGTCGTCGGACATCTTCACGCGGACCTTTTCGGCCCCGGAAATAACATGGTTGTTGGTCAGGATGAAGCCGTCGGTCGTGACGATGACGCCCGAGCCGGCGCCCGTCGGCCGGACGACCTCGCGGCCGGGTCCGAAGAAGCCCTGGCGTTCGATGACACGCGAGAACTCGGTGATGTGAACAACGGACGGCGCGATCGTCGTCGCGGCGTGGTTGAAGGCACGTGAGAGCGATCGGGCGTGCTTGAGGTCTTCCTTGATCGATGCCGGATCATCCTGGCGCTCTGCCCGCGGCCCCTGACCCATGGCCGCGGAACAGAGCAGGCAGACCACACTTATCGCGCCAAACCCAGCGAGCTTTCTGTTCATGGTTCCTGACTCCACTTCGGACATTGGTATGGATGCGAGGAGCGTGCCACTCCGTCACGGTTCGACGGCCTGAACGGCGCGGGGTTCACTCTAGGGAAGATGCCGGATTGGCAGGAGGCAGGGCATTCAGGTGCCACGCGTGTTCCCGAAGAGGTCGATGTGCAGGCGCCGGCAGTAGCGCCAGTTTCGGGCGGTGCACGCCGCGGCGATCCACCGCGAGGTTTCGGGATCGGGGGGTGCGACGCCCTCGGGCATGAGCATGATGCCGGCGGGTTGCCAGCCCGCGAGCTGGCCGAGAAGGTGTTCGATTTCTGGAAGATCGCCGGGTGTGGAGACGACGAACTTGATTTGGCGTTCGGGGTAGCGGTTGAGCAGAGATTGGAGAACGGCGATGTTCAAACGGCGTGACTCATGCCGGGAACGCCAGGCGCCGGCGGGGTCGCGAGTATCGCCCGCGCGGGGCGCTGAGTTGGCGAGCTTGGGGCTGAGGCTCATGAGGTCGCAGGGAAGATCGCGGAACACGGTGCCGGCGGTTTCGATGGTGATGTGGAGCCCGGCCTTGGCGAGGTCGCGTGTGAGAGGCTCGATGGCGGGAAAGAGCATCGGCTCGCCGCCGGTGATGACGATGTGCGACACGCCGGACGCGATTGCTTCCCGAGCAAGCTCTTCGATGGTCCGAAGTGGACCCTCGGGGTTCCAACTCGCGTAGGGTGTGTCGCACCACGTGCAGCGCAGATTGCACCCGCTGACTCGGATGAAGTGGGATGGGACCCCGGAGAGTTTGCCCTCACCTTGAATGGATGTGAACGTCTCGGCGACGCGGAGGCGATGAAGGTCGATCGGTTCATCGTGCTGGGGCAGGTTCATCGGGCCCGCCCCAGCTTCGCCACCTGATAGCGGGTGGGATCGGCCACTCCGGCATCTTCGAAGCCGCGCCGGCGGATCAGGCAACTGTCACAATGACCGCAGGCGAGACCTGACTTGTCGGGGTCGTAGCACGAATGGGTGTGGGCAAAGTCGACGCCGAGCTTGGAACCGAGCTGGATGATCTGGACCTTGGTGAGATTGATGAGCGGGGCGTGGACGGTGAAACCTGTTCTCTTGAGCGTCGGAGGGTCGCGGTCGTCCCAGGCGCCGACGGCGTAGTTCGCCGCGCGGGTGAAGGCCTCGACGAAGGGCCGGCGGCAGTCTGGGTAGCCGGAATAGTCGACGCTGTTGACACCGATGAACAGGTCCCAGGCCTTGAGCGACTGTGCATATCCGGCGGCGATGGACAGGAACACAAGGTTCCTTGCGGGGACATAGGTGATGGGTACGCCGCCCCCGATCTGCGGGTCCGTCCTGTCTTTGGGAACCTCGATGTCGGCGGTAAGCGCGGAACCGCCGATGGCGCGCAGGTCCACGCCGATTTGCTTGTGGGAAATACGGGCGGCGGTCGCGATGCGTGCCGCGGCGTCGAGCTCGATGCGGTGGCGCTGGCCGTAGTCAAAGGAAAGGGCGTGACACGTGTATCCGTCGCGCTGTGCGACGGCGAGAGCGGTAGCGCTGTCGAGGCCTCCGGAGAGGAGCACGACGGCGGGGGCGCCATTGGCATGGGGGCGGGCCATGGAGAACCTTATGGGGTTCGCGACGCGCGGGGATGCCCCACCACCACGGTCGCCGCACGGCTGGTTACGATCTGGGCGTGATCATCGTTGCGGGAAAGAAAGTGGTCCGGCGCCGGCTGGGCTGGGTGGGCGAGTTCTGCCCCATTTGCCGGGCGCTCGAGTGCGTGGAAGTGAAACGCCTCTCGCAGGTATCACACCTGTATTACATCCCGCTGGGCAAGGGGAAGGTGATCGCGTACGAGCTGACCTGCCGCGGGTGTGAGTCGCTGTTTGGGACGCAGAGCGTGTCGTACACGACCTACGGGCGTCGGCCGGACGCGGACGTGGTCAAGGTGATCGGCGAAACCAATCCGGAATCGGTGGAGCGGCACAGCGAACGACTGGACCTCGAGGATCGGGTCGCACACGGGCGGCTGACGGCGCAGGAGCGGGCCGAGCTCATCGCCGAGCCATTGATCGCGTTGAACTTCATGACCACGCGGAAGGTGGGCAAGGGGATGATCCCCACCGGCGCGGGGTTCTGCATTGTCTTCCTGGTGTTTCTTGTGCCGGCGGCCATCGTCGCGTGGACAGCGCCGAGGACGCCGCTGGAGGTTCGCGCGGCGTTGTCGGCGATCGTGGCGGCGCTGGCGGTCGGGGCGTACATCGGGTTCAGGCGCGGCGGGCGCGGGTGGATACGGCGGAATCTGCTTCCTCGACTGGCGAGGTCGCTGGCGCCGCTGCGGCCGACATTCGAGGAACTTGAGGCGGTCCTGCTGGGCCTGGCTCGGCAGGGGCTGATCATCGGCAGGCGGGTGGAGACCAAGGACCTGTTCGCGGCGATCGAGTCCGCCCGGGTGGCGCCTGCGACGCCCTAGGACAGCTTCTTGAGCACCACGGACCAGAACGCGCGGCCCTCGCGCCGGTACTTGCGTTCGAAGTTCGTGCCCACCAGTTCGCCTTCACCGGCGCCATCGGCTTTCTGGAATGGGATCAGCGTGAACGGAGGCTGGCTTGGCGGCACGATCCCGTGTCCTGCGCGCTCACGATCGACGTCCGCCCGGCCGCGTGCGATCGTGCCGGGATCCAAGAGATGCGCGGGGTCCGTGGCCCATGCGGCGAAGAGGGCGCAGTCCCAGGCCCAGAGCTCCTCGTGGTCGGTCACGATGCGAAGTTCTCCTCCGGGCAGGAGGAGCCGGGCGGCCTCGGCGAGGAAGCGGTCCTGGACGACGCGGCGGCGGTGATGGCGGGTCTTGGGCCAGGGATCGGAGAAGTAGAGGTGGATGACGCGGACAAGGCCGTCGGGCAGGCGCCAGCGGATGAACTCCGCGGCGTCGGCGTTGAGCATGCGGACGTTGGTGAGCGCGCGAGGCGGGGGCTCGGCCAGGGCGTCGGTACCGGATTCCTCATCCGCGAGACCGGCCTGGCGGCGACGGATGCGGTCGGCGGCGTATTCGAAAAACTCGCGGGCCCATTCGATGCCGAGGAAGTTGGTTCCCGGGTGGGCTTCGGCATGCTGGATCAGAAAGGTGCCTTTGCCGGAGCCGATCTCGATCTCGAGGGGCCGGGCGGGGTCGGGAAACCAGGTGCGTGGGTCCAGCCACCCGGCGCGCGGATCGGTCGCCACGGCGTCGGGCAGCGGCGGAAGCTCGGCGTCCGACACGGCAACGACGCCGGTATCCAGCTTTCGACCTCGGCCGAGTCCGAATGACACGTGGCGAGTGTAAGCGTCAGGACGGCGCGATTCAGGCGGCGTTCCGGGTCGGGTGAGTGACCCCACTCCACCGGGCGCAGGTGTGGAGCAACCGTTCGCGATCGATCGGCTTGCTCTGATAGTCATCGCAGCCCACGGCGAGACACTTGGCCCGATCTTCCGCCATGGCGTGCGCCGTCAGGGCGATAATGGGCGTGGTGCAGCCCCGGGCCCTGAGCAGGGACGTCGCGGCGTAGCCGTCCATCTCCGGCATCTGCATGTCCATCAGAATCAGGTGGTACCGGCCCGGCTGCGCGGCGAGCTCGGCCGCGATGCGGCCGTTGGGCGCGATGTCGACCGTCGCTCCCGCCCGCCGCAAGTGAAAGCCGATGAGCCTCTGGTTGTCGGGCCCATCCTCGGCGAGGAGGAGCCGCGTGCCCGCGAGGGAGAGCGTCGCGGCGGGGCGAGTGGACTCGTTGGGGTCGGCCCGGTCGAGCGCATCAACGACCGTTTCGGCTTCCAGCCGGAAGGTAAAGCAGCTTCCGCGGCCGGGGGTGCTCACGACGGTGATTTCTCCACCGAGCAGGTGGGCCAGTCGCTGGGAAATGGTGAGGCCCAGGCCTGTGCCGCCGAACTTCCGCGCCGTGGAACAATCGGCCTGGGAGAACGCCTGGAACAGCCGCCCCACCTGCTCGGGCGTCATCCCGATCCCGGTGTCGGTGACGTCGAAGCGGAGGCGAGCGGCGCCCGGGCGACCGGCCGGCCGGTCGTCGATCCGTACGGACACTTCGACGCGGCCGGACGGAGTGAACTTGATGGCGTTGCCGACGAGGTTGACCAGCACCTGCCGCAACCGGACGGGATCGCTTCTGATCGCCGCCGGCACTCCGGGCTCGCAGCGGATGGCGAGGTGGACGTCCTTGCCCTTGACCCGCACCTGCATGAGCGACTGCACCTCGTGCAGGATCGACAGGGGTGAAACAGTGACGGCTTCCACCGTCATCTTTCCGGCCTCGATCTTCGAGAGGTCGAGAATGTCGTTGATGATCGAGAGCAGGTGTTCGCCGTTACGGCGGATCGTCGCGATGCTGTCCGTGCGTTCGGCCTGGCCCAGCGACGGCTCGAGCAGCAGCTCGGCGTACCCGAGAATGGCCGTCATGGGCGTCCGGATCTCGTGGCTCATGTTGGCCAGGAACTCGCCCTTGGCGCGGCTGGCGGCCTCGGCGTCTTCGCGGGCGATATGCAGAAACCGGTTGGTCGATTCGAGGCGGCCGGTCATCGCACGCAGCCGTTTCACGATCCGCGATGCCAGGAGGATGAACGAGGCGACGCACAGCACGGCGAGGGTCAGCAGGCGGTGCCACTGCGACACCATCAGGTCCTCGGCGGCGCGGGTCAGGCCGTTGACCATGGCGTCGGCGCGCGCGCCGGCTTCGGTACGGTGACGCCGCAGGGCGGCGATGGCCTGGCCCGACGCGGTCCGCAGGGTCTCGCGATCCCGATCGGATTCGATGACTTCATGCTGGCAGGAGATCGCACCGCCGTTCCCGCTCCGGATTGCCTGGTGCGTCGATTCGATGGTGTAGCCGCGCCCGAACAGAAGCGTCTCGATCGCGGCCAGGAGATCAGGGTTCAGCTTGGTCGAACCGCTTTCTTGTGCGCGACGAATGCGGGTTTGCAGCGAGGCGAGGGTCGGCGCGAAGCGGTTGTCCTTCAGGTCCGCCAGGGCCTCTTCGCTTGTCGTGGCGCGCAGCGTGTTGATGAGGCCCGTCAGGTCCGCGATGTCGGACCTGATGGCGGACGCCTCGGCCCCTTCGTCCAGCAGGAGCAGCCGCTCGAGAACCGCCAGCTTGCCCGCCACTTCGACCTGGCTCGAGGCCTCGCGCTTCAGGTCGAATCGCGCCAGTCGGCGCGAGCCGTCCGAGGCGTCGGAGGCGGCCCGCAACGCCACGAGCGCCGTTTCGAGCTCCGCGTAGACCGCGTCGCGCCGGCTCGCGATCATCCGGCGCGAGCCCGACCATGCCTCGCTCCGCTCGGCGACCTCGAGCACCGCGCCCATCTGTTCGTCGAGCTCGCGGCACATGGACACGATCTGCCGCTCCGGATCGTGATCGCGGCCGGCGGCCTCCGCGAGGCTCTGGCCGAACAGCCGTCCGCTCCCCGCGACCTCACGGGTCTCGTGCCGCTCGTCCAGAAAGGCGTCGCTGCGCTCCGACAGGCGGAGCAGGTCGTCGTCGAACGCGTCGAGGAGCTTGTCGGACAAGGCCTGCGCCGTCACCGCACTGTCGCGCGCGATCGACACCGACCGGATCGCGTTGCGGAACATCCAGAGCGACACGCAGCCGGCGCCCACGCCGACCAGGGCCACGGCCCACACGGCCCGCGACACTCTCGCGGCAAGTCTGCGTTCGGCGGAGGGTTTCACTCCACCTCCGCTTTGGTCGCGGAGAACACGCTGGTCCAACTCGCCGGCACGACGCGGCCGCCACGGATGACGGTCGGCCAGACCGCGTGCGAAGCCTGGTGCTGGGTCTTCGACAGTTCCAGGGGCGCTCCCGTTCCGAGGTCGAACCGGCCCAGGTCTTCGAGTGCGGCGATGACTGAGGGACGATCGGGATCTCCGGGGACCTTGTCCAGGGCCGCGAGGAGCATTCGGCAGGCGGCGTACCCCTCGAGGGAAACGAAGCCGGGCACGGCGTCTTTGGAGTTCGCGTGGAGGGCGGCCCGATACGCGCGTGTGATGGGCAGGTCCGCGTCGACGTGCGGGACCACCTGGGTGACCACCACGCCCTCTCCGGCGGGTCCGAGCTCTCTCGCGAGCTGATCCGACCCCACGAACGACACGTTGAGAAACGCGGCGTTCAGCGAGTGCTGGCGCGCGAGGCGGATGAACTGGGCGCACGGCGCGTACGCCCCCACCATGATCACGGCCTTGCAGGGAACGCTGGCCCCGAGAATGTCCGCCAAAGCATTTTCCACCAGCACGGTGTTCCGTTCGTAGCGGCCGTGGGCAATCCGCGTGGGGTCGGCCAGACCTCGCGTTCGCAGGGCCGCGATCCCGCCAGAAAAACCAGAATCGCCGTAGGCATCGCGCTGGGTAAAGAAAGCGATTTCCTCGGGTTTGAGCCCGGCGTGATCGATCAGGGCGTCCACCATGGCGCCCGTCTCCTCGGCGTAGCTGGCCCGGTAGTTGATGACGCAACGATCGGGAGGGTTCTTGCGGAGCACGCCCGCGCCAGTGAATGCCCCGACAAAGGGAGTGGACGATTCGATCGCGACCGGGAGCGCCGCCACCGCCGTCGGAGTGCCGACATTGCCGATGATCGCGAGCGCGTTGTGCCGACCGATGAGTGCGTGCATGTTCGGCGCTGCACGCGAGGGCTCGTACCCATCGTCGAGCGCGATGAGCCGCACCTGGCGGCCTCGGACTCCGCCCGCCCGGTTTACCTCGCCGATGGCGGCCTCGATACCTTCCTTCATTCCCCGCCCGAGGCCGGCGGCCGGGCCCTCGAGCGCGGCGGACATGCCGAGCACGATCTCGGCGGGCGGGGGCTCGGGCTGGCCTTGCACGGGGAGCGTGAACCCGACGAGCGCGCTGAGGCACAGCAAAAGACGAATTGGAATGGATGTCACGAACGCCCCCTCGGGTGCTTGACCGCACCTGCCAGATACGAAGTCATCGGCACTTTGAGCGCGGAAGTACCGGGCGAGCGGGGCCTGTCCCGCGCTGATAACCAGGTGTGACCCGGGTTTGCACTCATTCGACCGATCTGCGGCGAGCGCCCGCGGCGAGCGAACGACCCGGAACACCAGACCAGTTCCAGGAATGGGGAATTTGCTGGATGACTCCGGCCCGCCCGGTTCTCGCGGGCCGCCCGTGGCGTCGGTTTGGATTACCCGATCCAGAAGTCGGTTTCGAGCGTATAACCGGTGGAGCCATTCTCGGGCGGGGTGGTCTTTGGTAGTTGAACAGCCGATATCCCGAGGTGGCACGGAGGGGGATTCCCTCCGTTCACGTGCGTCGCCGACGCGGCACTCGCTGCCGCGCCCGGACGATTTCAAGGACGAAACGGACCATTCTCCGGCGTGGCTGATGCCGCGCCGCGAGGGGGCCCCGGAGGTGCGTGATGTCCAGCGTTCACGGCAAGCCGACCGGATCTTCTGGCGATCTTGTGTCCCTCATCGATGCGCGCCTGGACCGGCGTCGCTTCGAGGATCACCACTGGGAAGGGAGCTTCCGCGAGTACCTTGACATCGCGGAGAAGAATCCCTCGGTGGTGCGCAACGCGTACCAGCGGCTCTACGACGCGGTGCTGTCGCACGGCTTTGAGAAGTACAAGCTCTTCAAGAAGGAAGTGGTGCGGTATCACTTCTTCAGCGATCCGTTCGACAACGGCGCGGACGGGATCTTCGGGCTCGACTTTGCGCTCATGTCGCTGGTGGACTTTTTCCGCTCGGCCGCGGAAGGGTACGGAACGGACCGGCGGATCCTGCTGCTGCACGGGCCGGTGGGATCGAGCAAGTCGACGATCGCGCGGCTGATGAAGAAGGGCATTGAGGCCTACTCGCGGACGGAAGAGGGTGCGCTGTATTCATTCTCGTGGATGCTGGATGAAGACTGCCAGGTGAGCCCGGTGGAGGGCGCGCCCGGCGAGGCGAAGAAGACTCACGCGTTTGCGTGCCCGATGCACGAGGACCCGCTGGTGATCGTGCCCGCGGAAGCGAGGACCGACCTCCTGATGCGGCTCAACGAGAACTACAAGCCCAAGCACCACTCCGGCAAGCTCCGCCTGCCGCAGGAACCGGACCCGTTCTGCCGCAAGATCATCGATGACCTGATGAAGTTCTACAAGGGCGACTGGAAGAAGGTCATTGACCACGTGCGGGTCCGACGCGTCGTGCTGTCGGAGAAGGACCGCATCGGCATTGGCACGTTCCAGCCCAAGGATGAGAAGAACCAGGACTCGACGGAACTCACGGGCGATATCAACTACCGCAAGATCGCGCAGTACGGGTCGGACAGCGACCCTCGGGCGTTCAACTTTGACGGCGAACTCAACATCGCCAACCGGGGGATCTGCGAGTTCATCGAGGTGCTGAAGCTGGACGTCGCGTTCCTGTACGATCTGCTCGGCGCGAGCCAGGAGCACACGGTCAAGCCCAAGAAGTTCGCGCAGACCTACATCGATGAGGTGATCCTCGGGCACACGAACGAGCCGGAATACAAGCGCCTGCAGTCCAACGAGATGATGGAGGCGTTCCGCGACCGGACGATCAAGATCGACGTTCCGTACAACATCCGCCTGTCGGACGAGATCAATATCTACATGAAGGACTTCGGGCCGAGCCGGATCAAGAACATCCACATCGCGCCGCACACGCTGGAAGTGGCCGCGATGTGGGCGGTGCTGACGCGGCTGGAGGAACCCAAGAAGGCCGGCCTCTCGGTGCTGCAGAAGCTCAAGCTCTACGACGGGAAGGCGATCCCCGGCTTCACCGAGGATTCGATCAAGGAACTCAAGGAAGAGGCGCCGCGCGAGGGGATGAACGGGATCTCGCCGCGGTACATCCAGGACAAGCTGAGCAACACGCTGGTCAGCCGCCAGGCGGTCGAGGAGCGGACGATCAACCCGTTCATGATGCTCAACGAGCTCGAGAGCGGCCTCTCGCACCACTCCCTGATCAACGATGAGGACACGAAGAAGAGGTACCGTGAGCTGCTGGCGGTCGTGAAGGAAGAGTACGAGGACATCATCAAGGGTGAGGTCCAGCGGGCGATCAGCGCCGATGAGGATGCGATCCGGCGGCTGTGCGCGAACTACATCGAGAACGTCCGGGCGTACACGCAGAAGGAACGCGTCAAGAACCGCTACACCGGGCGCGACGATGAGCCGGATGAGCGACTCATGCGGGCGATCGAGGAGAAGATCGATATCCCCGAATCCCGCAAGGACGACTTCCGCCAGGAGATCATGAACTACATCGGGGCGCTCGCGCTCGACGGGAAGAAGTTCGAGTACAACACCAACGCCCGCCTGTACAAGGCCCTGGAGCTGAAGCTCTTTGAAGACAGCCGCGACACGATCAAGCTCAAGAACCTGGTGTCGAGCGTCGTGGACGACGACACGCAGGCGAAGATCGACGTCGTGAAACAGCGGCTGATCAAGCAGTTCGGGTACAACGAGAACTCGGCGACGGATGTGCTGAACTACGTGGCGTCGATCTTTGCCCGGGGGGACAAAAAGTCGAAGTAGGCTCGCGGCCACACGTCGCTGCCGCCGCGGCAAGCCGGCGCTGGAGCGGCCGAAAATCCGAGGTGCGCTCTTCGCGCGTTGTCATGCACGCGTCCGGTGGCCGCCCGCGAACCCGTTCAAAGTGGAGTTCCGCATCCGTTCGGCCGATACTTGTCTCAACATCGATCGGGGGGATCCGCTGTTGGACGAGCCGGGCTTGACATCTTCGCGCGAACTCCGCGGGCCGTCCGCGCCGCCGGGGGAGCGACGATTCTGGCTGACGCTCGTCCTGTGCGGCACCGTTGCGTTCGTGCTCGAGCTGCTCATCATGAAGGTCCTCCCCGTGCTCGACGGCGTCGTGAGCCCGGATGTGCCGGGCGCCCTGGATTCCATCAGCGTGGGCTACATCATCACGCCCGCGGCAGTCGTTCTGGCGTTCCTGCGGCACCGGCGAGTCAGCGCGGATGTCATCCAGAAAGTCTCATCCCGCCGGGGCGTGCTCACCGCCGGGATGGTGCTTGTGGTCGGGGTGCTGGCCTCTGCGGGCGCTGTCTGGCTGACGGAGCGGTCGCTGGAAGCCGGCGACCGGTCGGAGTTTGAGCGCCTCGCGGATCGTCTGAGCCTGGGCGTCAATCGCCGGGTCCAGACCTTCGCGTACGGGCTGCGGGGCTCGCGGGGACTGTGGCCCGCCAGCAAGTCTGTGGAGCGCGCCGAGTTTGCCGCGATGGTCGCCAGCAGGAACCTGCATGCCGAGTTTCCCGGCGCCCTCGGGATCGGCTACATCCAGCGCGTGGCACGCGAATCCCTGGACGACTACATCGCCGCGGCACGAGCGGACGATGCTCCCGACTTCCGTGTGCGCTCCAACGGCGACGCGGCGGAGCTGGACATCATCCACTTCATCGAGCCGGCGAAAGACAACGGCGCGGCCCTGGGCCTGGACGTGGCGGACAGTGCTCCCCGCAAGGCCGCGCTGGAACAGGCCATGGTGAGCGGCGAGCCCGTGCTTTCCGAGCCCGTCACGCTTGTCCAAGCGCCGACCGAAGGTCCGGGCTTTCTCTACGTGATCCCGGTGTACGCCAAGAACCGGCCGACGTCGACCGAGGCCGAGCGCCGCGCGGCGCTTGAGGGATGGGTGTACATGCCGATCGTCGCGTCCCGCGCGATCAGACCCGCGATCGGAGAGATGGAAGGGAAGCTGGACCTCGACGTGTTTGCGGTGGCCGGAGGGAAAGGGGAGGAACTGCTGTACGACGAGGATGGTCGGGCGGAGGTCGATCGGCGCGAGCACTACCGTGGCCGGGCGTTCGCGACGGAGCGCCGGATTGAGGTGGGCGGCCAGCCGTGGAACTTGAAGATCAGCACGACCAGCAAGTTCACGCCGGCACCGAGATCGGCGGTCTGGGCGATCGGCGGCGGCGGGCTCATCATGGCCGTCCTTGGCGCGGGGCTCGTGTTCTCGCTTCAGACCACGGGGACCAGGGCCCGCGCGGTGGCCCAGAACATGACCCGGGAACTCCGCCTCGCGAGAGACTCCGCGGAGCAGGCGGTCCGCGAGGTCGAAGCGCTGTTCACGGCGCTCAACCAGCACGCGATCGTCTCGGTCGCGGACGGCAGGGGCCGGATCATCCACGCGAACGAGAACTTCTGCCGGATCAGCGGATACACGCTGCAGGAACTTGTCGGTCAGGACCACCGGATTGTCAACTCCGGCTTTCACCCCAAGCAGTTCTGGGTCGACATGTGGCGGACGGTGACGGCCGGCAAGCCGTGGCGCGAGGAGGTGTGCAACCGGCACAAGAATGGGACCGTGTACTGGGTGGACAACGCCATCATGCCGTTCGTCCGGGCCGATGGAACGATCGACAAGTTTGTTTCGATCCGAATCGACATCACCGCGCGAAAGCTTGCCGTGCAGTCCCTGGTTGAGGCGCGGGCGGCCGCCGAGGCGGCCAACAGCAGCAAGAGCGCGTTTCTGGCGAACATGAGCCACGAGATCCGTACGCCCATGACGGCGATCCTGGGATTCACGGACTTGCTCGCGGAAGATGGGGACATTGTTCAGGCTCCGGAACGAAGGCTCGAGTCGATTCGCACCATCAAGCGCAACGGCGAGCACCTGCTGGCCCTGATCAATGACATTCTCGACGTGTCCAAGATCGAGGCCGGCAAGATGACAGTGGAGTCCATCGACACCGACCCCGCGCAGATCGTGGATGACGTCGTCGCGCTCATCTCGGGGCGAGCGGCGGACAAGGGCATCACGCTCGACACGGTGTATCGAACTCGCGTGCCGCGGTCGATCGCCACCGACCCCGTCCGCCTGCGCCAGGTCCTGGTGAACCTGGTCGGCAACGCCATCAAGTTCACCGAAACCGGGGGAGTCACGATCCGCGTGGGTGTTGACCCCATCGGCGACCGCGCGCAGGATTCGACCTTGCGCTTCGATGTGTGCGACACGGGGATCGGCATGACGCCCGAGCAGCTGTCCAGGCTGTTCCAGCCGTTCAACCAGGCCGACTCATCGGTCACACGTCGATTCGGGGGCACGGGGCTCGGGCTGACCATCTCGCGCCGCCTTGCCGAGATGCTCGGCGGCGCGCTGGAAGTGACGAGCCATTTCGGCACAGGCTCAACGTTTTCGCTCGGTCTCCCGGTGCCTGCGCAGGCGGAACTGTGGAACCCCGCGACACGGACCTCGCCCGAAGCCCCCATTATCACACGCGTGGATCCCGATGCGTTGCGAGGCGTTCGGATCCTGCTGGTTGAGGATGGACCGGACAACCAGCGCCTCATCTGCCACGTTCTCCACAAGGCCGGAGCCGTCGTCTCGGTCGCGATCAACGGTTTCGAGGCGCTCCGGAAACTCTGTCAGGACAGCGGTGGCGTGACCGTCCTCGCCAGCCCCGCCCCCTTTGACCTGATCCTCATGGACATGCAGATGCCCATCATGGACGGGTATTCCGCGACCACGAAGCTGCGGACCATGGGCTGTACCACTCCTGTCATCGCGCTGACCGCGCATTCCATGAAAGATGAACAGGACAAGTGCTTGAGCTCGGGCTGCGACGCCTATGCCGGCAAGCCGATCGACCGCGCCAGCCTGATCGACATGTGCCGCGCCTGGGCCCGACGGGTCTCGACGCGCAGCGCGGCCTGACCCTTCTCCCCCACCGCCGGCGTCACACGAGCTCGGCGACTGCCTTCAGCGCCAACTCCACTTCCTCGTGCGTATTCCACACGCTTGCGGCGAGCCGCGCGCACGACGGGTCGTAGGGCGACACGCTTCCCATGATGCCGCGCTCGGCGAGGCGGTTGATGACGTCTGCGGGCCTCTTGCCCTTGACGTCAAAGCACATGATCCCCGCGGAGAGTTCGTCCGACATCGGCGTGTGCAGCTCGACGTGGGCCATCTTCGACAGACCCTCGCGGATCGCGCGGTTGAGTTCATGGATGCGGGACTCGATCCTCGCCTTGCCGATCGCCAGGTGGAACTTGAAGCCCTCATCCGCGGCCCAGCGGTGCTCGAAACTGTGAAAGCCGCCGGGCGAGAACTGCACCGCCGGGTTCTCCGACCTCGCGAACGCGGGGATCATCGGCACCACGTGGGTCCAGGCATCGGCCTTGCCCCAGAGGATGCCCGTGCCGCGGGGCGCGAAGATCCACTTGTGCGTGCCCGCGCCGAAGAAGTCGCAGCCGAGGCTTGGGAGGGTCACGTTCTCGATGCCCAGGCCGTGGACGCCGTCGAGGCAGAACATCAGCCTGTCCTCCGGCGCGCGGCCCTTGTTGGCGTTCGCCACGACATCCGCGATGGCCCGCACGGGAATCTTGACGCCGTTGCAGGAGTGGACCCAGGTCAGAGCAAGAACCCGGGTCCTGGGCGTAATCGCTTTCGCGACACTTGAGACGATTTCGTCGGCGTTGGCCTTGGCGCTGTCCGCATAGAGACTGATCTTCCGGACCTTTGTCCCCGAACGTGCCTCACGCAGCGCCAACGACTTGTGCGTCGCGGCGGGATGATCGTGGATGGTCGTCAGGATCTCCTGATCGGGCTTGACCTTCAGGCCGCTGTACAGCACGGCCAGTCCCATGGTCGTGCTGTCCGTCAGCGCGATCTCCTTCTTCCCGTCAACGCCGAGGTACTCGCCCGCGGCGGTTCGGACCGCATCTTCAAACTCTCCGCCCTTGTGCTGGTACTCCATCGGGTTGTGGTCGAGGCCGGCACGGTGGCGCTCGAGCGCAGCGCGGACGGACTTGGGATGCGAGACCAGATAGAACCCGCCGAAGTTGGCAACCTTCGGGTCCATCAGGTCGAACTGCGACCGGACCCAGGACCAGTCCTGCGGGTTCGCGGCCGGTGCGACGGGTTGTTTGGCGGAGGCAACATTTGGACGCGCGGCAATAGCGGCGGCGCCGAGTGTCAGCCCGCCGCGAATCAGGAAGTCTCTGCGTTGCATGGGGTTCCTCTCAAGATCAGGCGTGAGAGTGTACCACGAGTGCATGCCGGCTCCGGCGGCGTGCGGTTCAGGCGCCGGTCAGGATCCGTGCTGACGGGCCTTTCTGGCCCCCGCCCGCATATTGAGTACTTCAACGCCGAGGCTGAACGCCATCGCAAAGTAGATCATGCCCTTGGGGAGGTGCTGGCCGATGCCGTCGCCGACGAGCATGACACCGATGAGCAGGAGGAACGCGAGTGCGAGCATCTTGATCGTTGGGTTTTTCTCGACGAATCGACTGATCACGTTGACCAGGATCATCATCACGGCGACGGCGATGATGACGGCAGCGATCATGATCTCGATGTGCTCGGCCATGCCAACGGCCGTGATGACCGAGTCGAGCGAGAAGACGATGTCGATGAGCATGATCTGGAAGATGATGCTCCCATAGCGGGGTGTGCCGAGGCGGCGATCGGGCGAGGGCTTTTCGCCCGCCGCGCTCTCGTGCCCGTCGATCTTGTGATGGATTTCCTTGGTGGCCTTGAAGATCAGGAAGAGCCCACCAACGAGAAGGATCAGGCCCTTTCCCGTGATGTCCACACCCTTCTCCAGGGGCCACACCGCGGGGATGGAAAAGAGCACTGCCTTCAACTGCATGATCCAGCTGATGGTCAGCAGCAGGAGGATGCGTGCAACGAGAGCGACGGCCAGGCCCATGCGCCGGGCCTTGGCACGCTGGTGCTCGGGGAGCTTGCCCGTGAGAATCGAGATGAACACCAGGTTGTCGATGCCAAGGACGATTTCGAGCGCCGTCAGAGTCAGCAGGGCGACGGCGCTCTCGATGCTGAACAGGGGGGATTCGGCGGCCGCTGCGAGGATGAGCATGGTCGGTCTCCGGTGGGCGGAGGGTAGCCGCGGGATCCGGGGACCGAGGGAGCTCCGTCAATAATCCGTTGTCGCGCGGCGCTAGCCCGCGGCACGTGAATCGAGCCAGATCGTCACGGGGCCGTCGTTCGTGAGGGTTACCTTCATGTCGGCGCGGAAGATCCCGGTCTGGATCGTAATCGAGTCGCCCGCCGCGGCACGGATGTCCGCGGCGAAACGGTTGAACTCAGGCTCGGAGAGCTCGGGCTTCATTGCGTTGTCGAAACTGGGTCGTCGGCCCTTGCGGGCATCGCCGGCGAGCGTGAAGTTCGGGACCAGGAGCAGGCCGGGCGTGTCGGTCTTCGCGAGGTCGAGGAGGCTCAGGTTCATCTTGCCCGCGGCGTCCTCAAAGATCCGGAGGTTGACAAGTTTGTCAGCAAGCCATGCGCGGTCCGCGGGCTGGTCCGCGGCTTCGATGCCGATCAGAGCGAGAATTCCACGGGGAATCTCCGCGACGGATTGCCCATTCACAACCACGGACGCGCTGGAGACTCGCTGGACAACGGCTCGCATGGGCAGAGGATACGGGCGCGGCACGACGCCCGATACACTCGCTCCATGAACCTGACGGAACTCCAGGCGTACATGCGGCAGCAACGGATTGATGCGTGGGTGCTCTACGACTTCCGGGGCAGCAACTTCGTGCTCTCGCGGCTGCTCGCCGGCAAGCGATGGACGACACGGCGCGTGTATCTGGTCGTGCGGGCAGAGGGCCCGCCCGCGGTGCTGGTCCACGGTATCGACGCGGCCCAGTTTGAGGGCATCAGGCTGGCGGGCGGGGCTGTGGAGCGGAAGGTGTACCTGAGCTGGCCCCAGATTGCGGGCTCTCTGAAGGAGCTGCTGTCCGGGTGCTCCCGCGTCGCGATGGAATATGCCCCGGGATGTTCGCTGCCCGTGGTGTCCATCGCGGATGCGGGAACGGTGGAGATGATGCGGGCGATCGGGTTCGAAGTCGTTTCGTCTGCGAATCTCGTGCAGCACGCCATCGCGCGCTGGTCCCCCGAAGCGCTCAAGCTGCACTGGAACGCGTCGGCCCAGGTCACGACGGTCAAGGACCAGGCGTTCGGCCTTATCCGCGACTCGCTCGCCGCGGGCAAGACAATCCACGAGCACGAGGTCCAGGCCTTCATCATGAAGCGGTTCGCCGAGGAGGGCTTGGAGACCGCCGACGAGCCGATCGTCGCGGTGAACTCGCACGCGGGAGACCCCCACTACGGCCCGTCGAAGGACAAGCCCACGCCGATTCGCAAGGGCGACTGGGTGCTCATCGACCTCTGGGCGCGCCGGCCGGGTGAAGAGAACATTTTCTCGGATATCACCTGGGTCGGCTTCGCGGGGCGCGATGTCCCGTCGAAGCATCGCGAGGTGTACGCGGCCGTCAAGGCCGCGCGGGATGCCTCCCTCGCCCGCGCCGTTGAGGGATGGAAACGGAAGGAAGCGGTGCAGGGATGGCAGCTTGACGACGCCGCGAGAGACAGGCTCGTCGCGGCAGGATTTGAGAAATTCATCAAGCACCGCACCGGCCACAGCCTGAGCCAGGGCCCTGCGGTTCACGGCTTGGGGATGAATCTCGACAATCTCGAGACACACGACACGCGTGAGATGCTCCCGGGGCTCGGTTTCACGATCGAACCGGGGCTGTATCTGCCGGAGTTCGGCGTGCGGCTTGAGATCAACGTTTATGCAGATCCCGTCAAGGGGCCGGTGGTGACGAGCTGCGTGCAGGATGACGTCGTGCTCCTGGGGTAACCGTGCGCATCGCGATCGTTTCAAGAGAGGTCGTCCCGTTCTTCGGCGCCGGCATCGGGACGTACGCCGCGGAGATGTCGCGGGCGTGGGCGGCGCAGGGGCACGAAGTTCACTTCCTGTGTGAAGCGCACGCGGGGTTTGCAGAACGCGGTCCGGTAGAGCTGAACGCCTTGTGCCACACGGTCGCACCCGAGAGAGACGAGTTTCCATTCGCCTCGCACTCGAAGGGAGTCCGGCGAGTCCTGAACGACCTGCACGCACGCGCGCCGTTCGACTACATCGAGTTCCCCGACTACTGGGCCGAGGGTTACTTCGCGATCGGGGCGCACCGCGTCAAGCGCGAACTGCAGGGAGCTGTCCTCGGCGTTCGTCTGCACACACCGACTCTTGAGTGCCGGGCCCTCAACGGCGAATCTCACGCCCCTCGCGACATCGCGCACCTTGAACGGGCGGAGGCCGCGGCGATCCGGCTCGCGGATGTGGTCATCTCACCATCGACGTCGTTGCTCCAAACCGTGCGGAGCCGAATCGCGCTTCGGGCGCCTTGCTTTGTTGTACCCTATCCGTTCCGCATCGAGTCGGTCGCCGCTGTTGGCTCTACCTCGTGCGACCGTCCCACCGTCCTCTACTTTGGCCGCCTGGAGCGCCGCAAGGGAGTCGGGCTGCTCGTCGATGCGGGCCTGCGAATGCTCGACCGCGGCCTTGACGCTTCTTTCCGATTCATCGGCGGCGATACGCAGACCGGCCCTGGGTCCACATCAATGCTCGCGCACCTCCGCGCCCAGATCGGCGGCCGGTTCGCCGACCGTTTCGCCTTTGAGCCACGCCGCCCGCGGGCCGAGGTCTTCGCGATCATCCGCGGCGTTACCGAGCGCGGCGGCATCTGCTGCTTCCCATCCCTCTGGGAGAACTTCCCCAACGTATGCCTCGAAGCCATGTCACTCGGCGCCGCCGTGGTCGGCTCGGACGCGGGCGGCATGAGCGAGATCATTGAGGACGGCATCAGCGGAATCCTCTTCCGGGCCGGCGATGCTTCCAGCCTTGACAGTGCGCTCTCACGAGCGCTCACGGATGAGCGCCTGCGTCGGACAGCCGCGGCCAATGCTCCTCGTCGAATCGCATCGCTCTGCGACCCCGCCGCTGTCGTTACCCAGATGGTCTCCGCGATCGACGCGGCTCGCGGTTCGCCGGAGTTCGGCGGCGCGTGCGGGGCGGAGGAGTTCCCCGTCGACACGTTCGGATCGCTGCTGCGGCGAGCGGCATCGAGAGTCCTGCGGCGAGGCCGCTAGACGTCACTCGTTGTCCAACAGATTCGCCAGCAGCCTCGCACCCCACCCCGTCGGCCCCTTGATGAACGGCCCGTACTCGCCCTCGACCGCGTGCACTCCCGCGATGTCGATGTGCGCCCACGGCACGCCCTCCTCGACGAAGTAGGACAGGAACGCCGCGCCCTGGATCGGGTGGGCCTTGCGGTTGGGGTTGCTGTTGAGAATGTCGGCCACGGGCGACTTCATCATGTCGCGGTATTCGGCGTGCATGGGCAGTCGCCAGACGCGCTCGCCGCTGGCTTCGGACGCCGCGTCAATCTTCGCCCGGAGCCTGTCGTCCTCGCAGAAGAGTCCGGCGTACGTGCCGCCCAGGGCGACGACAACGCCGCCGGTGAGCGTTGAGAGCTCGACGATATATGCCGGCTTCTCGACCTCGCACGCGTAGCAGAATGCGTCCGCGAGAACGAGCCTTCCCTCCGCGTCGGTGTTCGTCACCTCGACTGTCACGCCGTTGCGGTACGTGATGACATCGTCGGGCCGGTACGCCTCGTCAGAAATCGAGTTCTCCGCCACCGCGAGCAGCGCCACCACAGGGACCCGCGGCTTGATCACGGTCGCGATCGCGTGCATTGCGCCCAGCACGCCGCACCCGCCGTCCTTGTCCCGCTTCATGCCGACCATGCCGTTGTTGATTTTCAGCGACAGGCCGCCGGAGTCGTACGTCATCGTTTTGCCGATGAGAACCACCGGCTTTCCGCCGCGACGGCCCACCTTGGGCTTGTACTCCAGCCGGATCATGCAGGGCGGAAACTCGCTCGCCTTGCCGACATTGATCAGCCCTTCGAATCGCTCCCGCACCAGGTCCGCGCCCTTGAACACCTTGCACGAGAGCCCCGTCTCACGAGCCATCTTCTGGGCCTGCGCGGCCATGAACTGGGGGGTCGCGATGTTTGGCGGCGTCTCCGAAAGTGTGCGGGTGAAGTTGGCCGATTCGGCCAGAGCAAAGCCCCGTGTCATTCCGTCGTTGAAGGCCTTGCTCGAAGAGTTGACCGAAAGCTTGAGCCGCTCGGGCGCCGTGGTCGCCGTGCCCTTAAACTGATCACAGACCCAGCCGAGGAGCCCGAGCCCCTCGCCGAACGCCTGCCCGGCGTTGACACCATCGATGTGGCCGAGAACACCGGAAAGCTCGACTTGCGCATTCGGCTCCTTGAGCGTGTTCAGGCGGCGGCCGATCGCCGCGGCGATGTTCCGGAGATCGCCGACCTTGAACTTGTCCTTCTTCCCAAGCCCGACCACCAGCACTCGCCGTTTGCCGGAAAAGGTCTCGGTGATACGGCCGGAGTCGCCCGTCGACTCTGCACGTTTGACGGCCGCCGCGGCGGCGCCGTCCTTGTCGAACGACTTGCTGGTTTTGTCGAGTCCCTCACCCTGGAAGTAACCCAGGATGAGGGCGGCGTTGGTGGCGGGACGGACGCGGATCGAGTCGAACATATCTGGCTCCGGAGTAGCCGCGGAGTGTAGCGACCGCTGGACAAAGGGTTGCAAGGGGACCAGGCTCAGCCGCACATTCGCCGGTCCGAAAGTAGTGGCGACGGCCCGAGTTTCCAGGGGAATCCATACTGGCAAACATCAAGCTGACTCGTCCGTGGCGGCAAACGAAGTGCAATCGGCGCCGCATTCAGGGCACGTGGGCCGACGCAAACCCCGGAGGTCGTAGTCGCACACGGGACATTGGTTTGCCACAGGCCAGGTCCAGCGTCCTCGCACGATCCTGACCGTAATCGCACCCGCGAGACACGCCGGCACCCAGGTGACAACGGCGACTGTCACGACAAGCGCCAGATACAAGAACCAACGCGCAAACTCTCCCTCCGGTTCACTCCACACGATCACCGCCAGGCACGGCACCGTGACGATGAATTCCGCTACGGTCGGTCCAACGACGACAAAATGGAGGTTCCGGTGCCGCCGAGCCGCCCAGATGGCAAAGCCGATCAAAGGCCCGGCCACCAAGCCATAGGCGACGATAACGTTTGTGTTGCCGAGCGCACTCACTCCATATGGCAGCGCGAATCCGGTGAACATGGCCCCGGCATAGCCGGCAAGGTACCGCCACACCTGGCGCGGCTTCAGAAGTCTCGGGACCGTGTGGCCCGCTTCGCGCATGCCCAAGTGTAATCGGTAGTATCCTGCCTCCGTGCCAGACCCCTCCCCCCAACCTCCCCGCGTCCTCGGCCTCTTCTCCGCCACCTGTATCGTCATCGGCGCCATCATCGGTGTCGGTGTCTTCTTCGGCGCTTCCTCGATGGCGCGAATGACCGAGAGCGGGACGCTCCTGCTCATCGCCTGGGCCGTCGGCGGAGCCATCGCCCTTTGCGGCGCCCTTGTCTTCGCGGAACTCGGCGGCCGCTACCAGGGAAACGGTGCCCAGTACGAAGTGCTCCGCGATTCCTACGGCCACTTCCCCGCGTTCCTCTTCGTCTTCTGCAACGCCACGGCGATTCAGGGCGGCGCGATCGGTGTCATCGCGACCGTCTGCGCCCAGAACCTCTTCGCCGTCGCCGGTGCACCGCCGCCTTCGGGGTATCTCCTGCTCGCCATCAGCGCCGGGCTCATCGTCGTCGTCATGGAAGCCAACATCGCCGGCGTGCGCTGGGGTTCGGGAATTCAGAACTTCACCGTCGTCGCCAAGCTCGCCGCGATCTTCATCATCATCGCCCTCGCCGCGGCACAGGGAACGCACGGTCTGTCCGAACCCTTCGCCGCGGCGTCATCGGCACCAGCACCCACGAAGAGCTCGCCCGCCCCTCTCGCCGCCGTCCTCGCCGCACTCATCCCCGCGATGTTCGCGTACGGCGGGTGGCAGCACTCCCTCTGGATCGCCGGCGAGGTGAAGAACCCGCAGCGGAATCTGCCGCGAGCGGTCATCGTCGGCGTCGTTGTCGTTGTCGTCGTCTATCTCGCGGTGAACTGGGCGTACCTGAGGCTTCTCGGGGTCGGCGGGGTCGCGGCGAGCAAAGCCCTCGCGGCCGACGCCGTCTCAAGCATCTGGCCCGGCTTTGGCAAGAAGGCCATCGCCGCCGCGGTCGCGGTTTCCGCGTTCGGAGTCCTCAACGCCCAGCTTCTATCCGGACCGCGTCTGGTGTACGGCATGGCGCGTGACGGCCGGTTCTTCCCTGTCTTCGGGCAGCTCCGGAACGGAACGCCGGTCGCCGCGATCGTGATGATGTCGTGCGTCGCGATGGCCCTGCTCCTGGTGTCATCGCTCGTCCGAATCGAGCTCGACTCCGGCCTTGACGTCATCGGCATGCTCGGCACCGGCGCCGTCTTCATCGACTCGATCTTTTTCATCCTCACCGGCGTCGCGGTGTTCATCCTCCGCCAGCGAGCACGCGTCGACGGGGCCTTCCGCATGCCGGGGTACCCGGTGGTGCCGGCGCTCTTTGTCATCGGCGAAGTCGGCGCGCTCGTCGGCGCGTACATGGACAAGGAAACGGCACGCGTCGCCTGGATCGGCATCGCGTGGATCTTCGCGGCGGGAGTCTTGTACTTCGCGTTCTTCACGAACGCCAGGCGCCCCCGGGAAGAGCTCCCGAACGGGCAGTCGTGACACGCGATCTCGCTCAGCAGCCGGCCGCGGCGAGAAGCTGCGACCACAGCCACGCCGCAAACAGTAGCGCGACATTCATGACGATCGACGCCGTGATCAGCAGCGTTCGCCGCATGCGTAGCCGGTAGCGCCACCTTCGCCGCGCGGCGAGCGCCGTGACGCACAACGACACTCCTGTTGCAACGACAGCCGCCGGAAACACGAAGTGTGCCGCACGCTCGGGCAGAATCGCGGGCGGAAGAAGCAGGCCGAGCACGAACACAGCCACCCACGGCACGATCCCGATCCCGAATGGGGCGCCCAGCGACCTCGGTGGCGGGCGAAGCTCCTCGAGCCGGACAGCCTTTCCGCATTCGGGGCAGGCCACGGGGGCATCGGGACTCAGCAGGCCGGCAAGGTCGTACTCGCAGTGCGGACAGGCTGGAGCGGGTGGGATCATCACGGGCACCATTACCGCGCATCAGAACGACCGACAAACCGGTCAATCTCCCGCCAGAACGCGACAGGATCCGGCGGATAGTTCACGTGGTCTCCGCGAGTCTCGATGTACGTCGACTGCGGCATGAGCCTGTGCAGCGCCCGCCCGTGCGATACGGAAATGATGGTGTCCTCAGACCCGTGGAAGATCAGCACCGGGTTCTTGTACTCCCGCAGCGCCGCATCCGTTCGGAACGGATGGTTCACAATCCACGGCACGCCCCCCACTCCCCACGCGAAACGTGCGATGCTCGTGAAGGTCGATTCGAGAATCAGCCCCGCCGTCGGCCGGCGTGCCGCGATCTGGGCCGCGACGCCACCGCCAAGCGACCGCCCGTGGATGTAGATGCGTGAAGCGTCCACGTCGGGCCGGGCGACCAGCAGGTCGTAGAACCGAAGCAGGTCCTCGGTGATCGCCGCCTGAGAGGGCTCGCCACCCGAACGCCCATACCCGCGATACTCGGGCAACATCACCGAGAACCCACGTTTCGCCCATTCGCGGGCGCGGCCTTCGTTGTCGTCGATCAGTTCAGCGTTGCCGTGGCAGTAGATGACGACCGGACATGGTGACGCGACCCCACCAACGGATGCACGGCTCGCCTGCGCCGGCAGGAACCACGCTTCGACCCGCACCGGACTCGCCTCCGTCCCCGCATCGATCCACACCGACTCCACCCCCGCCGGAAGCCGTCCTTCCTTCATCGCCGGCCCGCAGTACTGCCGCGGGAAAACCATGGAGTCCTGCTTGAAATACAGAGCGCCGAGCCACACGGCGTAACACCCCATCGCGATGAACAGGCATCGCCGGACACGGGTCTTCCAGGTCCTGCGGGGGCGGTCGTGCATCACGAACTCATTATTCGCGCCCAAAACACGGAAATGTTCCCGTGGCGGCTCTGTCTGCCGCGCCGCACTGTAGCGGTAGCGACGGTCGCCCCGGATGGGGTCATCGACGGCGGCCGCCCTGGAGGCCCCCCATGAACACTCGCACCTGCGTTCTCCTGGCTCTCGTCGGATGCGCGGCAACTGCTCAGGCGCAGACCGTCGTCCTCTTCGACTTTGACAACGCCCCGATCCACACCTCGCTCCCCGTCAATGTCTCCGCCGGGGGCGTCACGGCGTTCCTATCCGCGACCGGATCGGGCTTTTCCATCCAGCCCGCAAACACCATGGGCTTCACGCCCGCCGGATTTGGCGGCCTGTGCATCTACCCCAACAGCGTCTTCGCCGCGGACCTGCTGGTGAGTTTCTCGCAGGTCATCACCGGGTTCTCGATCATGTTCGCCCCGCAGGAGCTCGGCTGCGACGATACGGCGACGATGAAAGTCACCGCCTTCATGAACGCAGCAGAAGTCGGTTCGAACACCGGCCATGCCGCGCAGCCGGGCACCTGGCCGACCGGCACCCTCAGCTATTCCAACTCGCAGGGCTTCAACCGAGTGGTTGTGCACTACCAGGCCCGGCCCCCGACGTGCCAGGACTACGGCGTCATCTTTCTGGCCGACAACATGACCATCGACTTCGGCACGCCGTGCTACGCCAACTGCGATTCCTCCGCGGGCACTCCGCTTCTCACCGCCAACGACTTCCAGTGCTTCATCAACCAGTTCGCGGCCGGAACCTCCTACGCCAACTGCGATGCCAGCACCGGCACGCCGGCCCTCACCGCCAACGACTTCCAGTGCTTCATCAACCGCTTCGCGGCGGGCTGCACCTGAATGTTTCGCGGCGAGAGCGACCGTGAGCAGAAGGTCCTTTGGCACCGCAGACGTTGGCCGCGAGCTGCCCGTTGAACGACAGGCGACCCGCGGGAGGTCCAGCAGTGATCGCCGACATTCACGCCATGATGTACGGCACGGGCCCGGGCGCGACGCTTCCTCAAGGATGTGCTGCAGTGGCCCCATGCGGACGCCGGACACGGCTGGCCCAATTTCGCCATGCCACCCTCCGAAGTGGCGGCCAATATGGCCGAGGCGAACTTCGCCCAGGGTATGGACTTCGACTACGCGACCGGCGAACTCTTCGCCACGATCTACACGGGCGGCGGAACGGGCGCGTACTGCAAGTTCAATCTCGCCACCGGAGCGGCCACATCCATTCTCTCCACAACCACGTGGAACGCCGAAATGGAAATGGCCATTAACTCTCCGGTTCCGGTCCCGAGTTCGCTCGCCCTTCTTGGCCTCGCCGGGATCATGGCCCGCAAGCGCCGCCGGTCATTTTCCTGGTTGCAGTCCACGCACACCCGCGGCAGGTTGCCGCGGGTTTTTTCATGTCGCTCGCTACCCGCCAGGCGCGCATCAACTCAGAGCATGGTCGAACCCGGTCATCGCCAGCTCTGCGCTAGACTGACGCCACCAAAGGAGCCCATCCATGATCACCGGCGTCCACGCCCTCCTGTACGCCAAGAGCGCCGCGGCCACCCGCCGCTTCTTCAAGGATGTCTTGAACTGGCCCCACGTCGACGCCGGCCACGGCTGGCTCATCTTCGCCGCGCCCCCCACCGAAATCGCCGCCCACCCCGCCGGCAGTGAACCCGAACGCTGCGAGCTCTACTTCATGTGCGACGACCTCGACGAGACCATGGCGGACCTCAAGACCAAGGGCATCGAGTTCGTCGGCAAGATCAGCAACCAGGCCTGGGGCAAGCTGGCGACCTTCGACCTTCCGGGCGCAGGCAGGATGGGTCTCTACGAACCAAAGCACGCCATCGCCGCGGGAATGAAAGGGAAGGGCGCGAAAACCAAGGGCGCGAACGCCACGCGCACAACGGCCACGACAAACCAGAAAGTTCCCGCGAAGCGCCGACCCTAATCCTCCGCCCTCTCCCCATCCGGCGCCATCCGGACCACCCGCGGCATGAACCTCGCCAGCGGCCGCACCAGCTCCGCCTGCGCCGCCATCACCTCTTCGATGTCCTTGTACGCGTGCGGCGATTCATCCAGCCCCGCCGACATAAGGTGCACGCCCCGCTCCTTCAGCAGCGCGTTCACGTGCGACCATCGAGTCGATTCCCGCGCCTTGGTCCGCGACATCTTTCGGCCCGCCCCGTGAGACGCCGAGTTCAGGCTCGGACCGTGCCCTCGCCCCACCACCAGATATCCCGGCGCCGCCATCGAGCCCGGTATCAATCCCAACACGCCCTCACCCGCCGGCGTCGCCCCCTTCCGATGCACAATCACTTCCTTCTCTTCCACTCGCCCATCCGCCCCCACGATCGCGTGCTTCTCTTTCCACGCGAAGTTGTGATGGTTTTCTACTTGAAACACCGCCGCGGCCCCCATCTGCGCCATGTCCTTCACAACCTTCTCGTGAATCACATGATGGTTCGCCGAAGCAAACCGCCCCATCAGCTCCATCGCCGCCCAGTACTCCGCCCCTTCCTTGTTCATGTCCAGCCACGCCAGATACGCCAACTCCTTGGGCAGATCCGGATGCAGCCGCCGCGCGAGCGATGAGTAGTGCGAAGCCACCGCCGCCCCCGGCCCCCGCGACCCCGAGTGCGACAACAGCGCGATGTACTTCCCAGGCTTCAACCCCAACACGCGCGCCAACTCCGAAGCCCCTCCCTGAGGGAGGGGTTGGGGTGGGCTCTGCCTTCGCACTTCGTGTTGCCCGCCCCGAGAGCCCACCCCCCTGCCCCCTCCCTCAGGGAGGGGGAGATCGACGCCTGTACTCTCAAAAACCTCCAACTCCCCAAACTCCACAAAGTGATTCCCCGACCCGCTCGTCCCGAGCTGCCCCGCCGCCTTGTCCTTCTGCATCTTCGTAACGTTCGTGATCCCCCAATCCTCATCCATCACCGCATGCTTCGCCTTGCGCTGAAACTGCTGCCCCGCCCCAAACAGCGTGCTCCGCTCCAGAATGTTCTCGAACCGCTCGCGGTCCTTTACCAGCCGCTCCGGCGGCAACTCAAACACCGTCATCATCATCCGGCACGCGATGTCCACCCCCACCGCGTACGGAATCACCGCCCCCTCCGTCGCGAGCACGCCCCCGATCGGCAACCCATACCCCACATGCGCATCGGGCATCAACGCACCCGCCACCGCCACCGGCAACGAACACGCCGCGCTCATCTGCGCATGCGCCCCGGGATCAATATCCGTCCCCCAGGTCTGGTACGGCACCGCCTCCACCCGAGGCTGATCCGCCACCGCCCTCGCCCCCCGATTCACAATCGCCGAAGCCAGCTCCCCAAAGTCCGCATGCTCCACAAACGCCGAAGGCTTCGCCAACACCTCCAGCACCTGAGCCTTAATCTCCGACCCCGTGAACTTTCGCCGCCCCGCCGAAGCGCAGCCACGCACCGCCGCGGACATCGCGTGATCAGGCACACCAATATTGGAAAGCTGCCGCGGCTTCATGCCTGATTGTTGGCCACGACGTGCCCGCACTCCGGACAGACGTTCGTGGTGTTGCCGGTGAGGTCAAAGCGGCAGATGCTGCAATGACCAGGCTTCGAGGCGCGGTCCAGGCAGAACATAGCCGCCGTCGGCACGGCGACCAATGCGAACGGAATCCACAATGGAACCCAGAGACACCACTCCCCGGCATTGCTCGTGAGGCCCGACGACCATTGCCAATGCGAACCTTCAGCATCGCCAAAATGCACGCCCCAACTGGGCGATTTGATGGGGGCCAACCATCGCTCAACCCTTAGCCGTCCATGCTCTACTTCAGCGACCGTGCCCGCGGCGATTGCGTACCGCGCAATGTGGAACCGCCACCACCGACTCGCAAACCATGCCGTCAACATCGCTACGCACAGGAACAACCCGGTGTACTTGATCAAACGGCGGAAGCAGCAGCGGGGTGCGGACACCTCAGAAGTGTACCGGCCGCCCGCGACCTTCTTCAGCCCGCTTCAGCGGGCTTGCTCGCTCGTAGGCCACCGCTTTAGCGGTGGTACACGGCCCACAACCACCACCTAACTCCCCTCTTATTCCCCAGCCCGTTTCAACGGGCTTCCTCCGCCGCGGCTTGAGCCAGTAGACTGCCCGCATGCCACGCAACGTCTACTGGGAACTCTTCTACCACATCGTCTGGCGAACCAAGGACAGCCTCCCGCTCATCAAACCCACTGTTGAGCCGCACCTCCGCAAGTACCTTACCCACCGAGCACTCGAAATCCCCGAATCCATGGTCCACGCCGTCGGCGGAATCGAAGACCATGTCCATCTGGCCGTTTCGCTCCCACCAACCGTGACACTCGCCCAATGGATCGGCGACATCAAAGGCGCCTCATCCCACGAAATGAATCAGACCATCGCCCGCGGCACACTCTCCTGGCAGACCGGCTACGGCATCGTCACCTTCGGCCGCGCCGACCTGAAGTGGGTCGTCGAATACGTACAGAACCAACGCCAACACCACGCCGCCGCGACCGCGCACGATCGCCTCGAACGAATCACCCACATGGATGAGGGAGCGCCTCAAGGCGACCAGAGCAAGCCCGTTGAAACGGGCTGAACAACAAAGACACCAGTAGGGGAACTTGGTGGCCACCTAACCACCGCTGAAGCGGTGGCCTACAAGCGAGCAAGCCCGCTGAAGCGGGCTGGGGAGCGCCGTCCTGCTCTCCTCGCCCCTATGCACGTTGGCCCGGTGCTGGCGCACAGTCTCAAGATTGAGAACTGACCAAAACACAAGGACCGCGGGGCACGCCGACAAAGAACGGGTACACATCGGGGCCGAAGCGGGCAACTTCCCGATCCTTCTTCCTTCTCCCGTCATGCTGCGTTCTTCGCATCCTCTGCGTCCAATGCCTTCTCTCGCACCACTGCGCACGCTCGCCCCCCGCCCCCCCTCCCCCATAGAATGCCGACCCCACCCGGCCCTCCCCCTTCCTCTCGGGCCGGTTCCAGGGTCTGGAGCCGTGCATGAGCCGGATGAACATTCCGCTTCCGCAAACGCGGGCGCTCGCGGAAACCTCTCGTCAAGATCGCTGGTGGGTCCAACCTCTGCTGGTCTTCCTCGGCCTCTCGGCCTTCATCGTGTACGCATCCTGGGCGGGCATGCAGGGGAAGAACTACTTCGTCCCCAACACGCACTACCTCTCGCCGATGTACTCGCCCGTCCTCTTTGATGCGCCGGGGCAGCACTCCGGCCACGCGTGGTTCGGCGCCTGGCCCGAAGCCATCTCCTTCCTTCCCTGGTTCATGGCGACACCCGCCATCCTCATCCTCTGGGCCCCCGGCGGCTTCCGCCTCACCTGCTACTACTACCGCGGCGCGTACTACAAAGCCTTCTGGGGCGACCCGCTCAACTGCGCCGTCGGCGAGCCCGGATTCCGCGGCAAGAAGTACCGCGGCGAGGCCAAGCTCCCCCTCATCTTCATGAACGCGCACCGCTACTTCTTCTACATCGCCGTCCTCTTCATCGGCCTGCTGAGCTACGACGCCATCAGCTCGTACTTCTTCAAAGACCCGACCACCGGCAAGACCGGTTTCGGCATCGGCATCGGCTCCCTCGTCCTCACCATCAACCCGATCCTCCTCGGCGGCTACACCTTCGGCTGCCACGTCTATCGCCACCTCATCGGTGGCCGCAAAGACCAGTTGAGCAAACTCGGCCCGCGCAAAAAGGTCTACGAGTGCGTGAGCTGCCTCAACCGCAAGCACATGCTCTGGGCCTGGATGAGCCTGATCTGGGTCGGCTTCACCGACTTCTACGTGCGAATGGTCGCGAGCGGGAACTGGCACGACTGGAGGATCATCTGATGTCGTACCAGACTCATGAACACGATGTCATCGTGATCGGTGCAGGCGGCGCTGGCTTGAGAGCTGCGATCGAAGCGTCGGCGGCGGGTGTGAGCGTCGGCCTCATCTGCAAATCGCTTTTGGGTAAGGCGCACACGGTGATGGCCGAGGGCGGCATGGCCGCGGCACTCGCCCACAACGACGAACGCGACTCCTGGAAAGTCCACTTCGCCGACACCATGCGCGGCGGTCAATACCTGAACAACTGGCGCATGGCCGAACTCCACGCCAAAGAAGCCCCCGACCGCGCCCGCGAACTCGAAGCCTGGGGCGCCGTCTTTGACCGCACCAAGGACGGCCGTATCAATCAACGCAACTTCGGCGGCCACCGCTTCCCTCGCCTCGCCCACGTCGGCGACCGCACCGGCCTCGAGATGATCCGCACGCTCCAAGACCACTCCGTCCACCGCGGCATGTCCATCTACATGGAAACCACGGTCACATCGATCGTGAAGGATGGCCCCAACGGACGAGTCATCGGCGCCGTCGGCTACGACCGCCCCACCGGCACCCTCCACTACTGGAAGGCCAAGGCGATCGTCCTCGCCACCGGCGGCATCGGCAAGGCCTACAAGATCACCTCAAACTCATGGGAATACTCCGGCGACGGCCACGCCATGGCCTACAACGCCGGCGCCGACCTCATGGATATGGAGTTCGTCCAGTTCCACCCCACCGGAATGGTTTGGCCCCCCTCCGTCCGCGGCATCCTGGTCACCGAAGGCGTCCGCGGCGAAGGCGGCGTCCTCCGCAACAAGGACGGCAAGCGCTTCATGTTCGACGACATCCCCGACAACTACAAGCCCTCGACGGCCGATTCGGAGGAAGAAGGCTGGCGCTACGTCACCGGCGACAAGGCCGCGCGCAGACCCCCCGAGCTCCTCACACGCGACCACGTCGCCCGCTGCATCAACCGCGAAGTCAAAGCCGGCCGCGGCAGCCCGCACGGCGGCGTCTTCCTCGACATCGCCTGGATCAAAGAAAAGCTCAAGAACGGCGAGGAGCACATCAAGAAAAAGCTCCCGTCGATGTACCACCAGTTCATCACCCTCGCCGGCGTCGACATCACCCAGGAGCCGATGGAAGTCGGCCCGACCACGCACTACGTCATGGGCGGCGTCAAGGTCGATGGCGACAGCCAGATGTCCACCGTCCCCGGCCTCTTCGCCGCGGGAGAGTGTGCCGCGGGACTGCACGGCGCCAATCGCCTCGGCGGCAACTCCCTCTCCGACCTCATCGTCTTCGGCAAGCGAGCCGGCGAATACGCCGCAAAGTTCGCGAAGGACAACGGCAACATCAAGACCGACCAGGCCGCCATCGATGCCGCGCTCAAGCAGACTCTCGCCCCACTCGACCGCGGCACCTCGGGCGAAAACCCCTATCAAGTCCAATACGCCCTCCAGGACATGATGCACGAACTCGTCGGCATCGTCCGCCGCGAGGATGAAATGGCCAAGGCCCTCGACGGCCTCTCCAAGCTCAAGGCCCGCGCCGCCAAGGCCGGCGCCTCCGCGACGCGCGAGTACAACCCCGGCTGGCACACCGCCATCGACCTCGCCAACCTCCTCACCATCTCCGAAGCCATCACCCGCGCGGCCATCGAACGCAAGGAATCCCGCGGCGCCCAGTTCCGCGAAGACTTCCCGGACAAGTCCGAGGAGTTCGCCAAGTTCAACCACGTCATCCGCAGGTCAGGTGACGGCCAGATGCAAGTCATCCGTCAACCCCTTACCCCTGTCCGCGACGACCTCAAGCAAGTGATCGAAGAAAACAAGAACGTCTGATGCTCCTCTCCTTTTCTGAACACCGACTCCTCTCCGCGTCCTCTGCGTGATCTCTGCGCCTCTGCGTACTTCCTCATGCCCCACCTCACCTCCATCCGCCCCATGCTCGCCACGTCCGACCTCCAGCGGACGATCAACTTCTACACGGGCAAGCTCGGCTTCAACCTCGCCGCGACGGCCGGAACCGTCTGGTGCCACCTCTCCCGCGACGGCGTCGATCTGATGTTCAACGCCCCGCCCGCGGCCGACATCGCCCGCGACGTCCCCCAGAAGTCCCGCAACTACCAGATCTTCTACTTCTACCCCGACGACGTCGCCGCCCTCCACGCCGAGTTCACCTCCCGCGGCGTCACGTGCACGCCCCTCCGCGTCACCGTCTACGGCATGAAAGAGTTCGAAGTCCGCGATCCCGAAGGCTACTGGCTCTGGTTCGGAGAGCCCACCGACGAACACCCCACCGTCACCGAAGAAGAACTCAAAGGCTGCGAGTGAAGCCCGCTCTGAACACATCTCCGCTCTCCGCACCGCTGCGTGATCTCTGCACCTCCGCGTACTCTTGACCGAAAATCGCCATGACCACCGCGACCAAACCAACCGCCTCCGAAACCCGCACGCAACTCTTCCGCGTTTGGCGCGGCAACAAAGACGCCTCGACGGGGGGGTTCAAGGACTACACCGCCACCGTCACCCCCGGCATGGTCGTCCTCGACGTCATCCATCAGATCCAGGCCGAGCAAGCCAACGACCTCGCCTGCCGCTGGAACTGCAAAGCGGGCAAGTGCGGCAGTTGCTCCGCCGAAATCAACGGCAAGCCCCGCCTCATGTGCATGACGAGGATGGATGAACTCCCCACCGACATGCCCGTCATCGTCGAGCCCATGAAGGCCTTCCCCCTCATCAAGGACCTCGTCACCGACGTGTCCTGGAACTACGACGTCAAGAAGAAGATCAAACCCTTCAAGCCCCGCAAGCCCGACGCCGCCGACGGCACCTGGCGCATGCAGCAGGCCGACGTCGACCGCGTCCAGGAGTTCCGCAAGTGCATCGAGTGCTTCCTCTGCCAGGATGTCTGCCACGTCCTCCGCGACCACCACAAACACGATGAGTTCATCGGCCCACGGTTTTTGGTGTACGCCGCCGCCCTCGAAATGCACCCGCTCGATGTCGAGGACCGGGTTTCGGACCTGAAGAAGGAACACGGCATCGGCTACTGCAACATCACCAAGTGCTGCACGAAGGTGTGCCCCGAGCACATCACGATCACGGACAACGCGATCATCCCCCTCAAAGAACGCGTCGTGGATGAGTTCTTCGATCCGGTGACGAAGCTGTTCAGGATGTTCAAGAGAAAGTGAAACTCCGAAAGTAGACGGCTTAATCGAGGCTCGAATTGGAAGACGTGAGCAAAGGCCAGCAGAATCCGCCCGGATTCAACCTCTTCGTTGTCGAGGACCTTTGGTACGAACCAACGGTGACGCCCACTCCCACACCGCGCCCTATTGACGCGTCCGAGAGTCAGGAGGCCATACGTTGGCTCCGGGAATTTCAGCCGCTCCCCGATCACCTTCTCGTAATCGTTGGGGTCTCCTACCTCGATCAGAGTTTGCGGCGCCTGCTGGCTGCAGCAATGATTAACGAACCAAGTGCGACAGACGAGTTCCTAGACGACGCGGATGTTTCCACGCTGAGCGCGCGAATTCGGCTAGCTCGCTGCCTCGGGCTCATCAGTAGGCCCACGGCACAGATGCTTCACAGGCTCCGCAAGATACGGAACGACTTTGCGCATTCGCCTCGACCACTGTCGTTTGATGACTCGTCCATCAAAGACCGAGTTCAATCGTTACCGAACACTGGCATGTCGGATGTGCTGGGCGAACCAGCCCTTCGCAATCGATTCGTAGGCATCCTTCTGTCGATCGAACTCGTGCTCAAAGTTCGTTGGCAAAACACCGTCAACGCAAACCCTGCCCGTACATCACTGATGGAATGCGAATTCATGGAGGACGGGGAGCGACGGGCCTTCTTCTCGCAAGTCAAGCAGTGGCAAAGCCAGCAGAAAGCTCGTGCTGCCCCCGAAAGCGCCGGAGTCGAATCATCAACCGAAACCACCCCGCCCGGAGGTCCGCCATGGATCAAGCCGGCGACTGTCGGTTCCGCATGCTCGATCCTTGCAGCATCGGAGCAAGCGTCCAATGATGCGGCTGTTCGGGATGTGAAGATCGAGCGCAGTTCCGACAAGGGTTCGTAGTCCCCGCAAACAGATTTCCGGTGCCTAGACGAATGCACGATCACTTTTCTCCGTCCCGAAGGCAATCATTACGAATATGAGCGGCAACACAGTCTTCTATGCGTGGCAGAGCGACCTCCCCGAAAAGTGCAACCACTACTTCATCCGGGACGCTGCGGATATCGCGATTCGTGAACTTAAGAGCGAACTCGCGGTCGATGAAGCTCCCCGTCTTGACCATGACACTAAGGGAGTGCCCGGCATTCCGGACATCGCGCGAACGATCTTCGACAAGATAGGGTCCTGCACCGTGTTTCTTGCGGACGTCTCGTCTGTTGGATCGACAGAACCGCCGGAGGGCCGCGAGGCCAAGCTTCTTCCCAACCCCAACGTCATGATCGAACTGGGATACGCCCTGCGGGAGGTAAGTCACGAGCGGATCATCCTGATCATGAACACGGCCTTTGGCGGACCCGAGCATTTGCCCTTCGACCTTCGCACGCGCCGGCATCCGATCAAGTTCGAGCTCGCCGGGCCCGACGACCCGAAGCGCAAGACTGTCCTCGCGGAGTTGGCCGGGAATCTCAAGAACGCCATCCGTGCCATCATCGAGTACGCCCCGCCAATGGGGCGAGCGGCAGAAGAAGAGGGCCAACGTCAGGCAGCCTCGCTGGCGCGCATGGCCAGGGAACGCGAATCCTTCCGAGCTACCGCCCTTCAAGGCCAGTTCAATGGCTTCACGCCCGAGAAGGGTGCGCTTCTGCTTTCTCTCATTCCCGAACGCCCTCTATCCCCTCGCCTCAACTTCAGCGATCGAAAGCTACAGAACTACAACATGGCTGCCATAGGGGGTAGTGCGCAACGGCCCAATCTTCATGCCCGCAAGCTTGTCGTCGTCGATTCTCATGGCCAAGCGCAAGACAAGCCGTTCGCGGCGACCGAGCTTCGCGACGACGGTGTGATCTTTGCTGCAGACGGATTCCTCTTGTCTCAAGATGCCACAGTGGAGATTCAACAGAAGGTGAAGCACAGACGGGTTGTCGGCCTGATTCCCTCACTCGCGTATGAGAACAAGCTCGCACACTCCGTCGCGACCTATCTTCATCTCCAGCGCGAGTTCGGTGTGCAAGGACCGGTGCATGTCTCCTTCGCGCTCTACCGAATCCAGGGCTTTGTAATGGCCGTCAACCGGCTTGCCATGCACCTTGCGCGCGAGATTCGAGTCTACGAGGGAGATGGCATTGTTCCCGATCCGGTGATCTTCTTGGAAGACACCAAGTGTTCGACTTGGATTGACGTCGCCAAGCACATGCGCTCCGCCTTCGATCATGTTTGGCTGGACTTCGGCCATCCGCGATCCTTGAACTTTGACGAAGCTGGTGAATGGCGCCACGAGGACACGTTCTAGGCGCGTCCGGTTCAGGAGCTCCCCTTGACTTCAATCCCCCGCCCCAACCTCTCCACCCGCCCCCTGCACACGACCTGCGAACACACCATCCACGCCAAGCCGAGCGAGGTCTACGCCGCCTGGACGGAGCGGTTCGACCTCTGGTTTGCCCAGGCCGGAACGGTCTCGATAGTGCCCGACAAGGGGCGTCCGTACTTTTTCTACAACCGCGACGAATGGCGCAGGCATCCCCACTACGGCCGGTTCCTCGACGTGTAAGAGACCTCTCAGACTCTGCCACGGCCCTCGCTCTGAAGCTCCGAGGTCTTCGGCGCGCAAGTGAGCCGACGCCCCTCACAAATCCATCCATCTCCACCCCCAGACTCGCCATCCCCCCACCAGAGTAACAGCGTGTTGTCCCTCACCCGCCCCACCAACCCTTGACCCTCGCCCTCCACTCACTACCGTGCCCTCATGGTCGCCGCGACTACAACCCCCCGCGGCCGTTTCCCCGACTGCCCATTGCCAAGTCCCCCTCCGCCCTCCCTCCGCCCTTTCCCGCATACAGTCCCCCATGCCCGCCGTCGTCCCCATCGCCCCGATCGCCGTCGCTGCCAAGCGAAACCGCATCGTCCGCCACTTCACGACCGCCGCGGCACGCAGCCCGGAAACGGCTCGGACGCTTTCTGAACTGAAGCTGACGCAGGGACACATCTTCCGCCACATGATCCGGGACGGCATCATCAGAGAGGAAGCGGGCGAGAAGTTCTGGCTCGATGAAGCGGCCAACGCGGCGCGTGGGCGGCGAGTGATGGTGTACATCGCCGTTGCGCTCGGCGTGTCCGTCGTGATCATTGTCGCGATGGTGCTGATCTCGCGATAGCGACGAGCCCGAGCGTGCACGAGCGGGTCGCCGACCAGGACGGCCATTGGCCGGGACGCCCGCGTTGATCGGCGTGCGCCAAGCGACGACCAGTGATGCGGCTTCGACCCTTCACCCTTGCCGCACCTCGAATCCGTCTCGCTCCCGCGCCGCCCGCTTCGCTCTCCGGTTCTCGCGTCGCCACCACAGCCGCGCCCCCACCACGAACCCCACCAACAGCACGAACCCCGTGATCACGAGCAGGTGCACCAAGCTCGCGAGCACTTGCAGCACATTCAGGAGCGGTGCAAACACCCGGTTCAGCGCCGGCACGAAGTACAACGGCACGATCACCGCCGCGACCACCATCACGATCAGGATGTGATTCCGGGTCTCCCGCTTCATGCCGATCTGCTTCAACCCGGGACTTCCGCTTCCACCAGCCTCTTGAGCAGGTCCAGCGATTCCTGCCACCCCAGGTAACACGCCTCCGTCGGGATCACCGCCGGGATGTTCTCCTGCACGATCGACAGCTCCGTCACCGACCCCCCCAGCACCGGCCGCAGCCGCACCGTCATCGTCATCTCGCCGGGCAGATTCGGGTCATCAAACGTGTCCGTGTACCGGATCAACTCATCCTTCTTGAGCTCGATGTACTTCCCCCCGAACGAGTGCGAGCTGCCCGTGCTGAAGTTCGTAAAGGACATCCGATACCCCCCGCCCGCGCGAAAGTCCATCGAGTGAACCTCGCCGACAAACCCGTGCGGCGGCATCCACTTCACGAGCGCCTTGGGGTCCGTCAACGCCCGGTAGAGCCGCTCCGCCGGGCACTTGAAGACCCGCTGCAGCCGGACCGTGTGCTTCTCATCAGCCATGCAACCCTCCATTCGCCATCTGCCCGAATCACGAACATCCCGCGGCGTACTTGTTCAGGAAACACTGAAAGTCATTGGCCGTCAACGAGGGTATGGACGTCGACCCATCGCAGTTCGCGTAACTCTCCCCGGCGGCGAACCTGTTCAGGAAACACTGAAAGTCGTTCGCGGTCAGCCGCGGATTGGTCGTTGAACCGTCGCAGTTCGCGTAGCACGCGGCGGGCGCCGTCCGGTACGCCGTCAGCGCGTTCGTCCCCGCCACCACCAGCGTTCCACTCGGGCCAAACGCAGGCGCACCGATGTTCACGCCGGACACGGGCACGGACCATCGCAGCGAGAGATCCGCGTTGAACGAGTGAATCAGATTCGCGCTCGCGTCGGAGAAGAACAGCCGGCCGCCCGAATCTACTCCCATCCGCTGCGAGTAGTTCCCCACGGTCACCGTGGAGGTCGCCAGGGTCGAACCGTCGATCGGGCTGAGTCTCTTGACCAGGTATCCCGGGGCGATCATGAACACCGAGTTGTCCGCCGCGACCGCGAACTCCGACGTGGTGGACCACCCCGCGGGCATGAACCATCGCTGAGTGATCGAAGTGCCCGTGTCCGTGAAGGCGTAGAAGAAATCGACGGCGACATTGTTCTGAACGCGCGACATGTAGATGGTGCCGTCGGGCCCGACGAAGGGAGTGTTCTGGACAAGAAACCCGGGCATCACGGGGCTCTGGTAGCGGAAGACTCCGGTATCGAGGTCGTAGCGCTTGATCGAGTGGCCGCCGGCGACGGCGTCACACACGTAGACCGCGTTCGCCTTGGAGTTGATGGCCGCGCCGCACTCGCCGCTGACCGACCCGACGCGCGTCGCCTGCCAGGCGGTGACGCCGTCCGAGGCGCGGATGCGGGTGATGTTGCGGAAGTCGCCGATGACCAGGTCGCCATTGGGGGCGAACACGACGCCGTCATAGGGCCCGGCGCACGTCGTGCCGACCGAGGTGAACACGATGGCGCCGATCGCGGCGTCGATGCCGTACACCTTGGCCTGGCCATTGGGGAATGGAGTGACATTGCCGCCGCCGCCGGAACGCGAGGCGTACACACGCCCGCCGTTCACGCCCGCGACCCACGTGGTCCAGTCGCCAGTGTTGAAGGTGATGTTCACCGGCGGCCAGAGTTCAGCGCCGGTGTTCAGATCCATACCAACTACGGGCGAGAGGTTCGAGCCCGGCTCCGGCGGGAACCCGCTCTGGCGGACGATGAAGATGCGCGAGCCTTCGATCACCGGCTGCCACGCGATGATGCTTGGCCGACCGGTGGACCAGAGCACTGTCGGCGCATCGGGTCCGGCCTGGTTGGTCAGCCCGTTGCGACCCGCATTCCCGCCGGGGTTGGTCCAGTTCTGCGCTTGGACCGGGAGGCCCGCGAGCACAGTCAATACCGCCGCGCGATTCAGCATCATTTCACACCTCTGCCAAAGACTACCGCGCGTGTCAAGCCAGAGAAGCTCGTGCACGAAGTACGCGAAACCCCCGAACTCACCTGTTCAGATCGATCCACCCGCACGCGGTACACGAGACCGAATCGATCGGGCCCCCGCATCGGAGGCACGTGCCTTCCGCGTGCACCAGTTCCGCGCGGTTCATCAACCACATGGTGGCAAGGAACGCAACTATGACGCCTCCGGCAACCAGCGAGAGGCCGGCCAACATCGCGAATGCGACCGCGATCACAAATGGCGCGAACCACACGGTCAGGGCCTTGGCGTTCTCCCAGCACAGTCTCGCCCCACAGCCACAGTTCCAGCGCTGCCAGAACAGGTATCCGACGGCTCGCCGGCCAACGGGGAGTGGGGCGCGGCAATGAGGACAGGTGCAGGCCACACACCCAGTCTACCTCTTCTCAAAGAACATCGATCCAAACGTGTACTGCTTGCCCGGGAACCGGCGATTGAGCGGGAACCGCTTCCCGTTGTCTTCAAACTCCCCGCCCATGAGCGGCAACCCGATCGACTCGCGGATCGCTTTCACGTGATCACGCGTGTAGAGCGGCTGCTCGGTCGGGGCGTGCTCACCGAAGTCAAACGTCAGGCACATCTGCCCGCCGGGTTTCAAGAGCCCCGCCATCCGCTGCGCCACCACCGCCTGGCCCGGCATCGGGATGTGCTCGATCACGCAGAAGCAGTACACCCGGTCAAACCCGCCCGGGCAGCCGAGGTCCGCCGCGGCGGGATTCTCGTTCACCAGATTGGTCGTCCGCGCATCGACCTTCAGGTTCTTGGCACGGGCGATCTGGTTCATCTGCGCCGTCATCGGTTCGTTGATATCCAGGCACACGACCGAATCGCCCAGGCCCGCCAGGTAGAAAACGGGCATGGTCATCGCGCCGCCCACATCCAGCACGTGCATCGGCCCGCCACCACGCCGCGCCGGCCGCGAGGCTCCGGTGTACGCCAGCCCCCGTGAGTATTCCCACATCTTGTGGGCCCGCACATACCACCGGCGCTTCACCGCCCCGTTCACGCCCAGAGGCGATCCGGAGAACAGCCACTTCCACACCCAGCCCTTCAGGTCCCCCACCGTCGGCGCAACTTCCGGCCGCTTCATGTCCGCGTAGTCCAGCGTCGTGTTGATGTTCGTCATCGCTCGTTTACTTCCTCACATCTGTGTCCAACCGTGGTCACTTGTGGCCCGGTGGCTCGCCCCGGCTGAGCTCGATCAGCGCGATGTGTTTCATCAGCACGTAGGCCGCGACCGAACCCGCCGCGAGCCATCCCGGCCACCCATCCCGCCACGCCTGCTTGAGCACCAGCTGCTTGAACATCGCCGCGGGTGGCGAGAACAGCAGCGAACCAAGTCCCGACCGCTTGCCCGCGGTGAAGTTCGTCTCCGCCGACAGCCTCGCGTGCCCCGTCGCCTTGGGCAACCACTCCGAAAAAGTGGTGAATGAGTCGTGGCGAAGGTCGCCTTTCAGGTCCGCGGCCCTCTCGCCTGACGCAAGCTCGAGGGCGTCGTGCGGATCGAGCCCGACCCACTTCGCTTTGGCGCGCCGAACCAGTCGCAACCGCCACTCCGGCTGCCACGCGAACCTCAAGGGCACATCCTTATAGAACACCCGCCGGTTCACACGGTACCCACCCACCCCAGGGTCGTCCCGCCCCACCGCCGCCCGCACGCTCTCTGCCAACTCCGGCAACAGCGACTCATCGCTGTCGAGGCTCAGCACCCAGTTCTCGCGGCAGGAATCGAGCGCGAGCTGCTTGGTCTTGACATATCCCAGCCACGCCGACCGCACCACCCGCGCTCCGTGCCGCTCCAGGAGCGCGATCGTCCCATCCGTCGAACCCGAATCCACAGCCACGATCTCGGTCGCAAGGCCGCGGACCGACTCGAGCGTGCGTCCAATGGACGCCTCGTTGTTCTTGCAGATGATGGAAACGGACAAGGACATGGACCCGTAGCAAAGCACGTTCCCCGCCCGATCGCAAGGCGCGGCCGTATTCTCTGTCCGTGAGCCTCCGGATCGCACGCCTTGACCGCATGGAGCAGCCCCGTCGATCGGCCTGGGAAGATGCCTTGCGCACATTCGACGCCTCGCGGGCGACCGTGCTCAAGCAAGAGGCGGGATCCGACGTTCTCCTCGCGACGCTCCTGGGCAAGAGCGTCGTGATCAAGAGATCCCTCCGGCGGGGATTGGGCGATCGCCTGAAGTGGATGACGCGCGCATCACGCGGCCACCGGCAGTGGCGCGGCGCGGAGTGGCTGCAAGAACACGGCTTCGGCACGGCTCGACCGCTCGTACTCGCATACGAGCCGGGCCGTCCCGCCCGAGAATGGCTTGTGCTTGAGGCGCTGAGCGGCAAGACTCTTCTCCAGCACATCGCGGACAACGACCTGTGTGTTCGAGAAGAGCACGCTGTTGCCCGCGCCGTAGGCCGGCAGGTTTCCGCGTTGATCAAGTCGGGCCGGTTCAACCGAGACCACAAGCCATCGAACCTGATCGTTCTCCGCACCGCTGAAGGATTCTCCATCTCGATCATCGATTGCGTTGCCATCCGCCGCGGCAAGGATGGGGCTGTTCGGATGCTGCACGCCCTGGCGGTGGAGCCCACGGGTCTGGGCGTTCTTCCCAGGCGCGCGCTCCTGGCCCGCGTGGTTGCTTCGATGGTCGAATCTGACTTCGCCCGGCTCGATGCCGCCCTGCCGGAGGTTCGCCTGGCAAGGTGGGCCTCGCGGCGGGCGATTCGTGACCTTGTGATCGGGTCTTTGCATCGTCACGGCGACCCGACCCCCCGAACCAACCCGCTGGCGAAGTCCACTTGAGCGCTACGCTTGGCCGCATGCCCAGCGGGCCCGACAACGCCGAGTCACCGAGCTACACGGGCGCGGGCGCCCCACCGCCTCCGATTCCGGCCAACCGCTTCCGTCTCCAGCGCGATCAGCTCCGGTTCTTCCCGTTGCTCCAGTCCGATGAGGATCACCCCAAGACCTGGCGGTTTCCAACGTTTCTCGACAATCCGGCCGTGCCGTGGCTCGCCGTGCTCAAAGACCTGTACGCCTCACCCTTGGCCTTTCCGGCATCATTCTCGCCGGAGGCCGGGCTGCTTCTGTACGCGCTGATCAGGAACATCCGTCCCCGCACCATCGTCGAGGTCGGCTCGTTTCTCGGTATCAGCACGATCTGGATGGCCGCGGCGCTGGAGGCAACGACCGAAGATCCGGCGCATCGTCCTGCGCCCGCGGGACCGGCGATCATTCACTGCTTCGACGACTTCGGCCCGGTTGCAAAGTCGCAGTGGCGTGAGTCGGAGCTGAACGAACCCCGCGTGGACCGGGTCCGGGCGGCATTGAAGCAGGCGCGTCTTGATCAGCACGTGGTGCTTCACCCCGGGGACAGTTCAGTCGAGATTCGCGCCTTCCGTGAGCAGCTTCGCGGCGCCGTCGCGGCATGGCCGGGCGACGCGAAGGACCACGTTGGCGGCGTCGACTTTGCCTTGATCGATGGCAATCACTCGGTGGATGGCGTGCAACAAGACCTGTGGGCCATCGAGCCGGTGCTGAACACGGGCGGGTACATCCTCGTTCACGACACGTTCCCCGAGCAATGCGGCGGCCACGACGGGCCGCGGCACCTGATCGACAAGATCAAGACGATCGGGCAGGGGCTGTACGAAGTGTGCGAGCTGTATACGTCGCCGCTGAACTATGGGATGGGGCTGCTCCGCCGGATCGGATAGGGATTGTCGGTAGCCGACAACTGACCCCTCGCTGGAGCAGTCGGCGCGGCGAAGCTCCTTATGATCCGCGTGTGAGCAAGAAAGCCAACATGACAGGTCCGGCCAATGGTTCGTCACGCCACGCAGGCGACTTCCTCGCTCCCGAGTTCCGCATTGAAAGCCCGGAAGTTCGGGTGTACGTCGGCGACTGCCGCCGGATCATCCCGTCACTGCCGGAGGCGATGGGGAAAGTGGACCTCGTGTTCGCCGATCCACCGTTCAACTGGAATCGCGCGTACGACAAGTGGGACGATTCGATGCCGCGCGAGGACTACCTGCAGTTCACCCGCGAGTGGCTGGATTGCTGCATCGAGTCGCTCTCGCCGCACGGTTCGATGTGGGTGAACATCCCGGACGACACGGCGGCGGAAATCGTGATGCACCTCAAGGGCCGCGGGCTTCAGATGGTGAACTGGTGCATCTGGCATTACCGGTTCGGGCAGAACACGAGCGGCCGGTTCATTTCCAGCCACGTGCACGCGCTGTACTTCGCGAAAGACGAGAAGAAACGGACGTGGAACGCGGAGGCGATCCTGGAACCCTCGGACCGCGCCACAACCTACTTCGACCCGCGGACGCAGAACAAAAAAGAAGGCACGCCGGGGATGCGGCTTCCCATGGATGTGTGGTACGGGCCCTACTGGGGGCGCATCCAGGGGAACAACAAGGAACGCCGCGCCAACCACGACAACCAGTTGCCCGAGGCCTACCTGGAGCGGGTGGTGCGGGCGTGCTCAAACGAAGGTGACCTCGTGATGGACCCGTTCCTGGGGAGCGGGACCACGGGAGTCATTGCGCACGCGCTGAAGAGACGGTTCATCGGGACCGAGTTCTCGACCGATAACGCGAAGAGTGCCTTTCAGCGAATCAAGGACGGTCCGGTCCGTTTGGGTGTGTCCATCGGACAGAGCACCGCGATTCACGCGCCGCGAACGCTCGGCACTCGGTCCGCCTTTTTGGCGGGAATGCAGAGCACGCCGGCACGCGGACGGTTGTCCACCTGAGCCAGGGTTGGAGGGGGGACCGCGCCAGGTGATCGGAACCAAGTCCGACGGCGCGGCTCCCAGAACTCGCCAATCGCCGCGAGTTCGCCTGAAAACAAGCCGAAAACCCTTGTCGGTTGTCGGGATGTGAAGTATTATCCTCCCTGAGAGCCGGAGGGCGTGGTGCGCCGACGGTACACGCAGCGAAGAGGGGAATCGGAATCATGCCGAGCGTCAACAGGTGGGTCGGGCGGTCTTCCGCCCGAGTGGCTTTGATAGCCTTCTTTGCGGGGTCGGTCGGTTCGGCCCTGGGCCAGACGCCTGTCGATCAGACATTTACGTACCAGGCACAGGTCCGGCAATCGGGCATCGCGGTCGAGGGCAACGCCGACTTCCTGTTCAAGCTCTTTGATGCGCCGACGGGCGGCGCGCAGGTCGGCCCTTCACTGTCGCTCTCCAACGCCTCACTCACTCGCGGGCTTCTCACCGTTGACCTGAACTTTGGTCCGGGAGCATTCCAGGGGCAAAGTCGTTTCATCGAAGTTGCGGTGCGCGCACCGGCTGGAGTCGGAACGTACACGACGTTGTCGCCGCGCCAACCCATTACGGCGACCCCGTACGCGTTGTACGCCCTGAACGGGAATCCGGGACCGACTGGTCCGGCGGGCCCGACAGGTGCCGTTGGCGCAACGGGGTCGGTTGGGCCCACGGGCGCGAACGGACCATCGGGACCGGCCGGAATCGCCGGACCGACTGGTGCCGCCGGCCCGACGGGCGCCGCGGGACCCACCGGCGCAGCGGGGGCGAACGGGGCAGCGGGTTCAACGGGCGCGACGGGCGCCGCCGGGCCGACGGGCGCCGCGGGTAGCCCAGGCGCTGCGGGACCGACGGGAGCGCCGGGACCGACTGGCGCCGCTGGACCGACCGGCGCAGCAGGAACCGCCGGCGCCACGGGGCCGACTGGTGCCGCTGGCGCGGCCGGACCCACGGGCTCAGCCGGACCTACGGGCTCAGCCGGGCCCACAGGTGCTGCCGGACCAACAGGAACAGCCGGACCCACCGGCGCACCGGGAACAGCCGGAGCGACGGGCCCGACGGGCGCCGCCGGACCCACCGGTGCCGTGGGCGCCACTGGCGCAGCAGGGACCCCAGGCGCGACGGGGGCGACCGGTGCGGCGGGCGCGGCCGGGCCAACTGGCGCCGCTGGACCGACGGGTGCCGCTGGCCCAACCGGAGCCGCGGGAACACCGGGCGCTGCAGGACCAACCGGCGCGGCCGGACCGACTGGCGCGGCGGGAACTGCCGGTCCAACAGGAGCAACAGGTGCCGCGGGCGCGGCCGGACCCACAGGCGCTGCAGGACCCACAGGCGCTGCAGGACCCACAGGCGCTGCGGGACTCACGGGCGCAGCCGGACCCACGGGCGCGGCAGGTCCAACGGGTGCTGCCGGAACGCCTGGAGCGGCTGGGCCTACCGGAGCCGCCGGGCCCACGGGCGCTGCGGGAACCGCTGGACCGACAGGAGCGGCCGGGCCGACAGGTGCCGCCGGCCCGACTGGCGGAGCAGGACCTACGGGCGCGGCGGGAACACCCGGCGCAGCGGGTCCGACTGGGGCCGCTGGCGCCACTGGCGCGGCCGGGCCAACCGGAGCGGCAGGACCAACAGGAGCCGCGGGACCAACCGGTGCAGCTGGCACACCAGGAGCCGCCGGCCCGACAGGCGCAGCAGGACCCACCGGCGCGGCGGGAACTCCCGGAGCAGCTGGTCCCACAGGAGCGGCGGGACCAACAGGAGCCGCGGGACCGACCGGCGCAGCTGGAAGCCCGGGAGCGGCCGGCCCGACGGGCGCGGCAGGACCCACCGGCGCGGCAGGAACTCCCGGCGCGGCGGGACCAACAGGGGCTGCTGGACCAACAGGGCCTGTTGGTCCAACAGGATCGGCAGGACTAACCGGCGCCACCGGTACAGCGGGCGCCGCGGGACCGACCGGCGCTGCAGGACCAACGGGCGCTGCAGGGCCAACGGGCGCTGCAGGGCCGACCGGCGCCATCGGACCCACCGGTCTCTCCGGCCCGACGGGCGCCGCAGGGCCTACGGGCGCGGCGGGAGCGGCCGGTGTCACGGGTGCTGCGGGCCCCACCGGTGCCGCGGGTCCGACGGGTGCCGCCGGCGCCGCGGGCGCGGCTGGACCCACCGGCGCAGCCGGTCCGACAGGCGCTGCCGGAACGGCAGGCGCCACCGGCGCGGCAGGACCTACGGGCGCGGCGGGGCCGACCGGCGCGGCAGGATCAACTGGCGCTGCCGGTCCAACGGGCGCAGCGGGCCCGACCGGAGCTGCGGGTCCTACGGGCGCTGCGGGAACCGCCGGCGCGGTCGGACCGACCGGCGCCGCTGGCCCCACGGGATCAGCGGGTCCGACCGGAGCGGCGGGTGCCGCGGGCGCCGCGGGTCCGACAGGGCCGACGGGTCCGACGGACACAGGCGAGAGCATCATCGACAAGATCAACAACGACACCAGCGGCGCGGTGATCTACTCCCACAAGATCAACAACATGGTGCGGCGGTTTGTCATCCCGGCGGGCGGGTTCCTTCACAGCAGCGGAACACTGAACCAGGGCGAGGGCAATCCGACAGCCACATCCACCACCACCGCCAACGGCCGTATGCAGGCGATGAAGCTGGCGGATGCCGCGGTCAGCTACATCAGTTCCACGTTTGTATGTCCCGCGGAGATGGTGTCCAACGGGCCGTACGACGAGCCGCCGTTCAGCGGCATCACCGTCATCTGGTCCACCAACGCGGCCTCGGCGAACAAACGAGTGCACTGCGAGGTCCGGTTCTGCAAGATCACCGAGATCACGGGCACGGCCAGCGCCGTGCCACACCGGTACACCTTCAAGGCCAACCCAAGCGGTACGTACGTGATGGACAGTTCCAACCCTTCGGCCGCTTACGCAGTCGTGGCGACGCGGACCCCGCAGACCTTCCTCCCCGGGTACGACTTTGGCGGGGGCGTGCAGCAGGGATACGACGCGGGCGAGTTCGTCATGCTCACGATCGTGCGCTACGGCGCGAGCGCCGACGATCCAAACAACGGGGACATGTTCATCTACGGCGTCGAAATCGAGTACCACGCGGTGTTGTAGCCGGCGCGGGCGCCGCCCTCGGCCAATATCCGCCGGCCTCACCAGTCGCCGGAACATCCGGGCGATGATGCCGCGCACATACCGACTCCGAACTCACGAGCACACGGTGGGGGAGGGATTCGAACCCACGGTACCCTTGCGAGTACACCGGTTTTCAAGACCGGTTCCATAAGCCGCTCGGACACCCCACCTGGGGAGCGATTCTAGCGGGGTCGGCCCACAGCGCGGTCAGCGGACGCGAGACGTGAGCGCCCGGTGGATGTAGTCCGCGGCGTTGATGATCAGTGTGTTCTGGTGGAGCTTGATGGTGCCGCCCTCGCCGCCGTTTTCCGTCCATTGCTCGGTCTCGACAAGATCCCGGATGAGCGCCGCGAGATCTTCGGCGCGGTCCTTGGTCTCGCGCGATTCCGCAAGCCAATCGTTGCCCTCATCAGTGCCCGTGAGCGGCACGCCGTTGCCGGAAATGGCCTGTTGAAGGTCGATGGTGGGGCCGCGGCGGTGGTCGGGAACGACTTTGAGCAGGTCGCTGACGTCGTACACCTGGAGGCGCTTGTAGGCGTTGAGCTGAGAACGAGGCCCGATCTGGATGGAGCCGTTGCGGGAAAGCTGCCAGGTGGCCTTGTCGTATTCTCCGCTGTCGGTTGAGTCGAGCAGGCGTTCGATGATGGATTGCACGGGCTCATTCAGGGCCTGAATCGAAGCGGAAACTCCCGGGTCGAGACCGGTTGTGTGCGCCGCATCGGACCACATCACGTTCAGCGTGATTCCGGAGGCCTGACCGATCATCGCCAGAATTTCTCTCAGCGGGCGCTCAGAAACATCAAGAGAGAGACGCTGAGCCATCGCGAGTGGTGTACCGGCCAAGGATCGCTGCGTGCCCGCGGGTTGGCCGTCTGTTGGACCAGCGGCGATGGTGAAAGATGAAGCGGCCGTCAAAAACAAGGCCACGCCTGTACCGATGCGGTGAGTCCGTCTCATCGTGAGATCTCCGTGCGTCGCCGTCTGGGCGACGTGGAGTCGGATGCGCACCGGTATCGCCGAGTTCCCCCGGCCGCACGAATTGCTGTGTGACCCGGCGGGCTACACCAGACCCTCTACCGGCGACGCCGGCGGAGCGCCGTCAGGCTCGCCAGGCCGAAGACGCCCGCCGCGCCCGGGGCCGGGCTGCCCACGACCGAGATCGAGAACACCGGCCGACTGGCGACGGTGCCAAAGCTGCGGGAGTTGAAGACCCAGGCGATGGTTGTGGTCGCGGCGGACAGACGGAAGCTCACCAGGTTTCCGAATCCCACATCACCGGCGAGTCCGCCCGTGATGATGGGGCTGCAGACCACCGTGCCCGACGTGCCGCCGGGGTAGTTGAAGTTGCCGAGGAACTCGTCGGAGGGGCTGAGGAACGAAGGGAGCGTGTTGAAGTTCACACCCGTGGCCGACGGCGAGCTCGGGCCGCCGGTGCCTTCCACCCACGAATCATTCTGCATCCACGAAAGCGTGAACGGCCCGGCGGCGGCGGGATTGAAGATGGGGTTGTTGGGAGCGGTCGTGGTGAACTGCAGGGTCATGCCGGTGATGACCCAGTTGCCGACGCCGTAGGTGGTGTTGAACGAGGTGATGGCGGGCACCGTGTCGAAGCGGAGAAGCGACTGGAACTCTCCCTGGGGCTGGCCCGGGGCGGCGACAGTCAGGCCGCCAGCTCCGCCAAAGTTGCCGTCGGGTTGAGCGGACGAAACAAAGGTGTCGGCCACCGGGTTGAGACTGAACACGTCGGCGCATGCTGAGCCGCTCGCCCAGTGCACCATAAGACCCGCCGCCGCCAGAATGGTGGGAATCCTTGAGTGTCGGACCATCGTCTTCCTCCGTCCAAACCTACCACACGCCTGACGAAAGACAAGGAAAGTTCCGGGTCCGGAAACGGTTTGTGCCGGGGGTAGCATTGCACGGAGAACCACCATGGCAACAGCCGATGCACGATCGGGCGTTCAGGAAGCGAGTCCGGCACAGGTGAAAGCGTGGGTCGACGCGGGTCAGGCGACGCTCGTCGATGTACGTGAACCCGATGAACGTGCCCGCGAGCGCATCGGCTGCAGCACGCTGATGCCGCTCTCCCGGTTCGAAGCCGGCGGGCTGCCCCGAGCGGAGCGCGTGGTCTTTCATTGTCAATCGGGAATGCGCTCGAAGGAGGCGGCGGCGAGAGCCCTTGGCGCGGGGGCGGGCCAGGTGTACACCATGGCCGGGGGTCTCAAAGCGTGGGCCGCCGCGGGGCTTCCGACGGAGCGAAATGCCAGGGCGCCCATCAGCATCATGCGGCAGGTTCAGATGACGGCCGGAACGCTGGTGTTGGTGTTCTCGCTTCTGGCGGTGTTCGTATCGGAGTGGTTCGCACTGGGCGGCGCGTTCATGGGAGCGGGGTTGCTGTTCGCCGGCGCGAGCGGGTTGTGCGGGATGGCGGCGATGCTGCGAGTTATGCCTTGGAACGCCGCGCTACGGGGTGGATGCTCGCCGCCGTAAGCGAGCCTGGCCACTCGCACAGCCGGGCGTCAACGCCGGATCGTGAACGAAATGGGGAGGACAACATCGGCGGTGACCGCGGCTCCGCCGATCCGGGCGGGCGCGAAGCGCCACCCGCGTGCAGCGTCGATCGCGGACTCGTCGAGGAGAGCCACTCCGCTGGAACGCTCGAGAGCCACCGACTCGACGGAGCCGTCGGGCCGGACTCGAACACGAAGGGTGGCCGTGCCTCGCTGTTCTTTGCGACGGCACTCGTCCGGGTATCGCGGAGCCGGGTTGCCATGAACCGGGACCGGGGCCGTGGCGGACTCTTCGGCCGATGCGAGTGACACGTGAACTCCGGGCGGTGACGGGGGCGCGGGCTCGTGGAGCAAACTCGGCGCGGCGAGTGGAATCATTGCCGTCGGCGACGAGAACTGCGCATCGGCCGTTGCGAGCACACGCGTGCCGCCGACGGTTTCGGACGTCATTCCTTCGAGAGCCGGTGCCGGCCGCTGACCGATCGCCGCTGGAGCTTGAATGGCGGTCCTGGTCGCCGTGCCCTCGTCACCCCGTTCATCGGATTCAATCATGAAAGTCGTGGGCGAGCACACGGCGTCAGGCTCGGCTCGTACCGCCACCGAGACACGAGATGTCGCCAGGTGGCTCAGCAGAAGTCCGAAGACCACGGCGTGGAGGCCGATGGAGCTCACCCAGCTCCAGCCCATCGTACTGAGTCGGGCCTCGGTCATCGCTTCATCGTATCGACAGACCAGCTAGAACTCCCATCCGACGTTGAGCGTCACCTGCGCGTAAGCGGTGTCGTCCGTCAGCCCGAACAGCGGAGCGAAGTTGACGGTGAGCGCCTGGACGGGCCTCCACTGAACACTCGGCCCCAGGAAGTACTCCTTTTCGTAGGTACCCCGTGAAGCGGCCTCATCGGCGTAGACGATCTTTGTCTCGGCTCCGATCGAGAACTCGGAATCGACAACGGTGTAGCTGAGGCCGCCCGTCAACTGGTACTCGTGCACGCGGTCGGGACCGTTGATCTCGAACTCACCGACGAAGTTCACCCCCCAGTGCCAGCCCTCATCGATTTCGCCCCCCAGCAGCAGCTTGGGCTCGATCACATCGGCGCGGTCCTCATCAAGAATGATGTACTCAAAGTACAGGGTCGGGTTGCCCCAGATCCTGCCCCAGTCGGCGAGGGCCCAGCGCACCTCGAGTTGCTGGCCGTACATCGCGTGGTTGTGGACATCGTCCTGGTCGGTCCGGAAGTAGACGTCGAGCTGGAAGCGATGCGGCAGGCCGACCTCGAGCTCGACGAGGTTGCGCATCGCGATGTCGTGCGAACGCTTGAACGTGGCCCGGTTCCAGTACTCCACCTCGATCTTGCCTTCGGGGACGACGTAGACGCGTGTGTTGGGGAATCGGCGGCTCGTCGTCCAGCGCGGCTGGCCATAGGTCCCCACGCGGTCCTCCTCGCGCAGGGATGAGGCGGGCTTGCCCTCGACCGTGATCGCTGGCAACTCGAACGTGCGGAGCCGGCCCTGGCCGGCATCGGCTGGCTGCTCTCCCGTTCGGAACGCGGGATTGAGCGGCTGGCCGAGATCGGAAGCCGAGATTCTCATTCCCGACCAGTTGACAAGGCCCCCCGTCCGTTCCCGTGCGGCTGCTTCCGGTAAGGACAAGGGGCCCAGGTCGGGCGCGAGATTGTCATGGCGTGGCTCCGGTCGGGCGTTCGCCCCGGCGGCGAGAAACAGGAGGGCGGAAAGAGAGGCGCGGGCTGCCTGGTTGAGCATGGAATCTCCCAAGGTGTGTGGAACGCGGCTGGATACCACCTTCGAGCGAACGCTGCAAAGGTGGGAAGAATCTGCACACCCGCTCAAAGGACGCGGTGGCCTCTGTTACCATGCCGGCCCACGGGAGTCGGTGATGAGTGTGCGACGCAAGCTGGTGGCGGGGATGACGATGGTGGTGGCCTGTGCCGCTCTGGTGGGTGGGGCGGGAGTGGCGGGACTGTTCTCACTGAATGAGCGATACGAACACGCCGAGGAGCAGTACGCGGAGCTTCGAACCCTGTACGAAGTCGGGCATGGGGTCGCCTTGGCGCGTCTCCATCTGAACGGCGATCGGATGACGGAGGCGTCGCGGGCGCTGGACAACGCGTCGTCGCACGCGCGGTCACTGCCGGACACGGGCCATGACTTGGCGCAAGAACTCAGCGGCGCGGCAAAGTCCCTCGCCGAAGCGGGGGATGCATCCGGCGGCCGCAGGCAGGGTCTCTCCGACGTGAATCGGTGGCTGGCGGAGATCGCCACGCTCGCTTCGGATCGAGAAAGGAACATCCTCCGAGATCGCGAGGCCATCACATCGGGCCTGGTGTGGATGCGGAGCGTGTTGACGGCATTGCTCGTCGCCACGGTGATCGTCGCCGGTGTGATTGGCGTGTCGCTGTATCGCTCGGTCACGCGCCCGTTGGCCACCCTGAACCGTGCCATGGGCGCGGTCGGAGGCCACACCTACTCTCACAGGATCCCGGAACGGGGCGATGTCGAGTTTCAGCGCCTGGCGCAGCGATTCAACGACATGAGCGCCGCGATCGAAGGCCTGCATGCATCAATGCAGCAGCAGGTCGAGGTCAAGTCTCGCCAGCTGGTGCGTTCCGAATCGCTCGCAGGGGTCGGGGTTCTGGCCGCGGGGCTGGCGCACGAGATCAACAACCCCCTCGCCATCATGACCGGGTACTCTCAAATGGCCTTGCGCAGGCTTGCGTCTGCGTCCGAATCCGGTGAAATGGCCGAGGCCTTGCGTCGGGCGGAAACGGCGCTCAACGTCGTGTGCGAAGAGGCTTTCCGGTGCCGCGGCATCGCCTCACAGCTGTTGGAACTGGCGCGGCCCGGCAACACGAGAGTTGAACAAGTGGACGTGGCAGCGGTGGTCGGCCGGGCGGTCGATCTGGTCGGGGCGCTCCCGATCGCCGCCGGAACCGCGATCGAGCTCGACGACGCGGCGGCGGGCGCGACGAGTAACGGCAACCCGGGGGAACTGCTGCAGGTGGTGATCAATCTGCTGACCAATGCGCTTGAGGCGTGCGCGCCTGGATCGGGCCGTGTAGAAGTGTCGGTCACACGGTCTGACCGGATGGTCGCGGTCTCCGTGGCGGACAACGGATGTGGAATGGATGAACAGGCCGCGGCCCACGCGTTCGAGCCATTTTTCACCGACAAGCCACGTCGAGGGTTGAGCGGGTGCGGGCTTGGCCTGTCGGTGAGCCACGCGATCATCGAACGGCACGGCGGCCGGCTCTTCGCGCTCAGCGATGGGCCCGGGCGAGGGAGCACGTTCACCATCGAACTGCCGCTCGCCGTCGAGGTGGGCACCGATGTGGAGTCGCACCATGGCGCGCTCACGTGAGCTCGCGTTGATTGTCGAAGATGAGCCGCGGTTCCGCGCCTTCTTGGCCGAGGTCGTGCACGGGCTGGACATGGACGCCGCAACCGCCGCCACCGCGAGCGAGGCACGCCGGCTCGTGAGGTCGGGCGCGCCGGATCTCCTGCTGCTCGACCTCAATCTTCCGGTGGTGGAAGGGATGACGTTTCTCGAAGAGGTTCGAGCCGCGCTGCCGTCGGTGCCGGTCGTCATCATCACCGGCTTTGGCGACCTCGATGCCGCGAAGCGGGCGATCAGGCTCGGGGTGTCGGACTTCCTGACCAAGCCGTGTGATCTTGGGCAACTTGAGGACGCCATCGCCCGGGCTCGCACGCGTGCCGTCGAACCCGCTCGGCGCGAAATGGCCGCAGAGACGAAGACCGAGCCGACAACCCCGAGCCTGGCGGAAGTCGAACGAGAGGCCATTCTTCAGGCGCTCTCGCGCAGTCGCGGGAACAGGTCGGACGCCGCCCGAAAGCTGGGCATCAGCCGGCGGGCGCTGTACGACAAGATCTCGGAGTACCGCCGGCTCGGCTTCACCGTCCCCTGACGGCGTGCCTAAACTTTTCAAACGCCCCACCGAACTCTCACGCACGTGTACCGCGGCGAGATGTAGGTAGTCAGGAGCACCGCGGTCCGCCACAGGCGGACGGCGCGTTTCGAGGGGGATGGTTGACGCCGCGGGCCTTGCGGCAACGCCGAGGCCCCCCACGTCTGTCATCCCTCGAGCACGCGCCACGGCGCAGTGATCACACGGATGATGCCCCACGACAACGAACCGACCCACAACCTGGCCCGCTCCCTCGACTCAGCGACGCCGCCCCCGCTGCCAACCTCTCCTGCCGCGCCGACCATCGGGCCCGACGGCTTTGAGCACGCGCCCGACGGCCACATCGTCGTTCACGGCCCGGTGACGGGCGAACACCCCGCGCCGACGCCGCCGCCACCGGCGCCGGGAAGCGAGATATTCGATCAGACCACCTCGTTCGCGCAGCTCGGCCTGCGCAACAGCGTCCTCAAGGGCATCGAGGCGATGGGCTTCAAGCAGCCCACCTCGATCCAGTCTCGGCTCATCCCGGTCATCGTTTCGGGACGCGACGTGATCGGCCAGGCCAAGACCGGCACCGGAAAGACCGCTGCGTTCGGCCTGCCGCTCTTCCACATGGCGACGCGGAACCTCGCGTTCCAGTCGCTCATCCTCGCCCCGACCCGCGAGCTGGCCATCCAGATCGCCCAGGACCTCCAGGAAATGGGCCGATTCACGCCCATCCAGGTCGCGCCGATTTATGGCGGTCAGCGCATCAGCTCGCAGGCCAGCAAGCTCAGCAAGGATCCCGAGATCATCGTCGGCACGCCCGGTCGCGTCATGGACATGGTCGAACGCGGCATGCTGCACTTCAAAAACATCAAGTTCGCCGTCCTCGACGAGGTGGACCGGATGCTCGACATCGGCTTCCGCGAGGACATCCGCAAGATTCTCGGCAAGTGCCCGCCGCCGATGCTGCCCGACGGATCCCGCGGCCGCCAGACCATCTTCGTCTCGGCGACGCTCTCCCCGGAAATCGAGAAGCTCGCCCGGTCGTACATGCACGATCCCGAAAAACTGCACATCGCCGCGGGCTCCCTCACGGTGAGCCTCGTCAAGCAGTTTCACCTGCCGGTAGCGCCCTGGGACAAGAAACGCCTCCTCCGGCACCTGCTCATGCGGGAGGAAGCAGCGCTCACGCTCGTGTTCTGCCGCCTCAAGCGCTCGTGCGATGAACTCGCCCGGTACCTCAGCGAGAAGGGCATCGACGCCCACGCGATCCACGCCGACCTCGGCCAGGGCAAACGCAACCAGGTCATGCAGAAGCTCCGCAGCGGGCAGCTTGAAGTGCTCATCGCCTCCGACCTCGCCAGCCGCGGCATCGACGTCGAAGGAATCACGCACGTCATCAACTACGACCTGCCCGACGATATCGAGCTGTACATCCACCGCATCGGGCGAACCGCACGCGCCGGCCGCGGTGGCGTCGCGTGGTCCTTCGTCACGCCGGACCAGGGTGGGCTGCTGACGGACATCGAACGGCTCATTAATACCGAGATCCCCAAGCTCGACTACAGCGACTTTGAGCCCGGCCCCGTGCCGGATTGGGTTGCCAAGGAGCGTGAGCAGAAGGAACGCAACAACGCGAGCAAGGGAAGCCGGTTTGCGACACCCTCCGCGCCCGCATCTTCGCCGGCATCGAGCGCGTCGCCGCAGGCGGGAACGCCTCAGGCGGTTCCACCGCCGGTCAACGACCCCAGCAAGTTCCCGGGCGGCATTGTTCCCACCAAGCTCCCGCCGCGGCGCATGCAGGGGCGGGTCAAGACGCGCGGCCGCTAGCGAGCGGGAAGTCGACCATGATCAGAGTGATGTCGAGAATCTGGGTCGCCGTGGCCGCCTTGGTGCTGTGCGGGTGTGCTTCACCGTACAGCCAGCTGGTGCGAGAGGATTCGCTGCCTGATCTGCGCGCGGCCAAGCAGGCCACGATGGCCCATCCGGCGCGGAAAGTGCTCGCGCCCACGCTGGGGCCATCCGGCGACACGCTCAAGCTCGCCGTCCACGAACTCGACGGTGGACAGTCCGACGTCGTTCTCGTCTTCATCCACGGCGTGTTTGCTGATCACGACACGTGGCGTTTCGTCGCGGGAGACCTCGCACGCGACCACGGCGTGTGGCTCGTGGACCTGCCCGGCTGCGGCGAGAGCGAGGCTCCCCGTCACATCTCCGATTCCGATTACACGATCCCGGACGTCGCGGAACGGACGCTCCAGGCGCTCCGCCACTGTCTGGTGGGCAAGGCATCGCCGCGACTGGCGCTGATCGGACATTCGTACGGCGCGGCCGTCATCGTGCGGATGTTTGCCGATGCGGGGCTCCGGCAGCGCTACGGCGACGTGCTCAACCAGGTGGACCGCCTGGTGCTGGTCTCGCCGCTGGATGTCGCGCTCAATGGGCCCGCCCCGGTGTACCGCCAGATCGCCGAAGCGTCGGGAGTCAGGGTCGGGCTCGCCTCCGTCTTTGGCGAGCTGCGCAAGCGCGTGGCGAAGGCCACGATCAGCTCCGTGGCGGACCCTTCGCGGGCGCTACGTGAAGAGGCCGACAAGCGCATCGAGATTCTCCGCGACAGCGCCCGGCGCGAGGCCCTGCAGCTCATGATCGCCCGGGCCGTGCCGTGGACCAAGGACCTGCGGCCGGACTGGGACCAGATCGAGCCCGTCGAGGCCGCGTACAGCGGGATCGATCGCGAGTGCCTGATCACCGTCGGGATGCGCGACGAAGCGCTGCCGTCGTCGATGAGCTACAAGCTCGCGGTGCAACTTCCCAAGGCCAGCTTCGTGCCGCTCAAGGGTGTGATGCACTCGCCCCATATCGAGGCCCACGAAAGGTGCGCCACCATGATCCGCGAGTTCGTCACGATCGGACGGGTGACGGGCGACCTCATGCGGCTCCACGCGCCCTCCGGCCCCTGACTTATCATCGATCATGCCCATTTCCGAATCCCGACGGGCCCTCCACCACCGATGGCTTCTTGATGTCACGCAGATTCCCACCGCCGCGGGGCGCGAGGACCGAGTGATCGCGTGGATCCGCGCGTGGGCGGCCGAGCGCCCGGCGATCTCCCTGACCACCGACTCCGCCGGCAATCTGCACCTGGCCCGGACCGACGGCGCCCCGGCCCAGGCGCCCGTGTACTTCACCGCCCACCTCGATCACCCGGCGTTCACGGTCGAGCGCATCATCAGCCCCGGCGCCGTGCAGCTCGGGTTTCGCGGCGGCGTCATGGACGACTACTTCACGGATGCGAGGGTGGCGCTCCACACGATGTCGACGGGGACCGTCGGCGGCGTGCTGACCGAGCGGATGCCGCCGTCCGGGGCGTTGCCGTCCTACATCGCCGAGCTGGACGGCGAGTCGGAGGGTGTGTCGATCGGCGACGTCGCGACCTGGGAGCTTCCTCCGGCACGGATCGAGCACGGACTGCTCTACACGAATGCGTGCGATGACCTGGCGGCGCTGGCCGCGGCGCTCGCCGCGTTCGATGTGCTGCTGGAGCAGCCGGCCCACCACGTGCGGCTTCTCTTCACCAGGGCCGAGGAGATCGGTTTCATCGGCGCCATCGCGGCCTGCCGCGAGAAGACGATGCCGGAGAACGCCCGGGTGATCGCGCTGGAGAACAGCCGGTCGTTTGACGATTCGCCCATCGGCGGCGGGCCGATTGTTCGCGTCGGCGACCGGCTGAGCATCTTCTCGCCCGGCCTGACGGCGGCCATCGCCAAGCGGGCCGAGGAGATCGCGGGCGGCGCCCCGCCCACGGCATCGCAGAAGCTCTCCGAGGCTCCGGCCTGGAAGTGGCAGCGCAAACTCATGGCCGGAGGCGCGTGCGAGGCGACCGTGTTCTGTTCCTACGGGTATGAGGCGACCTGCCTGTGCCTGCCATTGGGCAACTATCACAACATGGGCGACCTGACGGCCGTTCAAGCGGGGACGAACTCCTCTCCGCCAAGGGTTGCCCCCGAGTTCATTTCCGTCGCGGACTTCGACGGGCTGGTGGACCTGCTGGTGGCCTGCGGCGAAAGGCTCGAGACCGCCCCTTCGGTCCGGCAGCGGATCGACAAGTTGTGGGCCGACAAAGGCTTCATCCTCACCGAGTTTGACGCCAAAACCTGATAGACTCCCGGCTCAACCCCGATGGAGTTCCAATGAAGCTCAACCGTGTCCTCGTCGTCGTTGGCGTTGCGGGCGTGTTCGGCCTGACCGCCATTTCCCTCGCGCCCGCCCAGCAGCCCGCCTCACAGCCGGAGCGTTCCAACCTGCGTCAACCCGAGGGCCGACCGGGTGAGGGCCGACCGGGGGAAGGGCAGCCCGGTGAACGCCGCGGCGGCCAGCGCGGCGAAGCGCCGAGCGTCGAAGGCTCGATGAAGGGAATGAACCGGGCGCTCCAGCAGCTACGCGACCAGATCGGCGATGCGACCAAGAAGGACGCGTGCCTGAAGCTCGTGGGCGACGCCCAGCGCGGCTGCATCGCCGCCAAGAGCGGCCAGGCGCGGCACATCCAGGACATCAAGGATGAGAAGGAACGCGCCAAGGCCAGCGAATCATTCCGCCGCCAGCTCATGGCCTTGGCCCGCAAACTGCTGGACATCGAGCAGAACATCCTCGACGGCAAGGGCGACGACGCCAAGGCCAAAATCGCGGAAGTGATCAAGATGCGCGACGACGGCCACAAAGAGTTCGGTGTGGATGATGAACACTAGTTCCGGCAGGGGTCGCCGACTCGCGTTTGTGCTCTTGTCCGCGATGAGTCTCGCCGCGGCGAGGCTCGCTCTGCCGGCGACCGACATGGTGGGCGCGGCACGGGCCTTTCTTGATTCGCTCCCACCCGAAAGTCTCGCGAAAGCGAAGCTCGCCTTTGACGATGCCGCGAGGACGGACTGGCACTACGTCCCGCGGACGCGCCCCGGCATCACGTTCGGCGAGATGACAGACGCGCAGAGAATCGCGGCGAGGAACCTGATCCGGACGGCCCTTTCGCCGCGGGGCATGCTCAAAGCCGAGAGCATCATGTCGCTCGATGGCGTGCTCCGCGACATCGAGAAAGCGGCGGGCGGGACGGGCGGTTCGCGCGATCCCCTGGCGTACACGCTCACGATCTACGGCGAGCCATCGGACGCCCGACCGTGGGGGTGGAAGATCGAGGGGCACCACCTCTCGCTGAACTTCACGCTTCCCGGAGGAACGGTCGTTGATGCGACCCCCGCGTTCATGGGCGCCAACCCCGCACGCGTTCCCTCAGGCCCGAAGGCCGGACTGCGCGTGCTGGCGGCGGAAGAGGACCTTGGTCGAGAGCTCGTCCGGTCGCTCGACGAGGCTCAGCAGAAGGAAGCCGTGGTCTCGCAGCAGGTCCCCGCGGACATCCTCACCATGCCCGGCCGCTCGCTTGATGGAGCCCCGGCCACGGGCCTGCCGTTTTCAGCCATGACGCCGGAACAGCAGGCGTTGCTCAAGCGGCTTCTCGATGAATATGCGTTCAACCTGCGGCATGAACTGGCCGAGGCGGAAGTCGCACGAATCCACGAAGCGGGGCTGAACAACGTGCGCTTCACCTGGACGGGGTCCGTCGAACCGGGCCGCCCCCACTACTACCGCATCAGCGGGCCCACGTTCGTCATCGAGTACGACAACACTCAGAACGACGCCAATCACGTCCACACGGTCTGGCACGATCGCGAGCGGGACTTCGGACACGATGCGCTCAAGGACCACCTCGAGCACGGCCACGCGCCCTCAAAGTAGTCGGCCTACTTCTTCTCGTCCGGTTTGATCAGTTTCTGGAGACCGTCCTTGAGAAGACGGTCGGGCCGCAGCAAGGTCTGCCCCGCCTCCTTGACGAACAGCTCCATGTCGGGCTCGGTCTTGGGATTCTCAAACGAGCCGGTGGTGTGGAACGGGATCATTGTCGCCTGCTCGATGAGGGGGATGGTGCTTCCGAGCAGCCGCCCCAGCCCGGTGTTGAGCTTCCCCGCGACTTCGTCCGACAGAGCCCCGAACGGGATATACGTCACAACGTCCATCTTCCGGTTGACGAGGTCCACCGTGCCGCGGGTATCGACGGTGAAGTCCCCCAGGGGCAGCTTCCACCGCTGATAGGTCATGACGCCGTTCTTGATGTTGAGGACAAGGGGCTGCAGCCGTCTGCCCACCAGGCCGGCGTCCCGTTGCTTGGCCAGCCGGAGCAAAGCGCCGAAGGCGCGGCTGGTCTCGAACCGTGCCATGCCCAGCTCGACGGTGATATCGCCATTGAGCCGCTCGACATGGCCATCGAGCGGGACCACCAGTCCTTGCGCTTTGACCTGCGCGGGGCCGTCCTCGGCCTTTTTCTCGAACGAACCGATCAGCGGCAGTCCGTCCACCAGCGTCTTGCCCAGCGCCGGCGTGACCGAGTGCACCACGATCCTCGGTTCTGAAGTCGTCTTGAACGTCCCGCCGGCGAACTCTCCCGTGAGCTCCAGCTCCGCCCGGGGCGACGTCGCGGACACCACCAGCGTTCCGCGCTCCTCGTTCACGCCCTGCGTCCGGACCGATACCGCCACAATCGGGCCCAGGAGCTCGGCGAGCATGCCCCCCTGGTTCGCCAACGCATCGAGCACGGCCGAAGGCGCGTTGAACGCTTCGCCCTTCATCGTCAGGAGCGCGGCCTTGGGCGTGGGATTGCCCGCGCCGTCCGCCACCCGATACAGACCGCCCTCCAGGAGCAGCGCCGGTGCATTGCCGGGCCCGCCGCCGGCGCCGAGGTCCGCCGCGCGGATGCTGAAGCCGATCACGCCCGGTTCACTTCCCGATGCCATCCGAAACATCAGCGACTTGAGCGTCGCGGGCGCTTGCCCCGCGGCGAGCGAGAGCTGAGGCGACTCCACCGCGAGATCCGCCTGGAAAACGCCGGGCTTGAGAAGTCCCTGCCCTCCGCCCACCGGAAGAACGAGTTTCGTCAACCGCAGCGTGCACTCCGGCGGAGACGTAACACGGAGCGAGTTCTCGCTCGCCGCGGCGCCCGACCGTTGCGGCGCGAGCGCCACATCGTTGATCCAGGCCACATCGGGCTTCCACGTCAGGACCATCGCCGAGTCGATACTGACCCGGTCTCCCGCCCCCGAGAGCCTGAGCGGCTGCGTGGTCGCGATGCGCGGCGAGGTAATCGCGAGGCTCGCGTTCATCCGCTTGAGCCCCGTGCCCGACGTGGGATCACTCGTACTCCACGAGAGCGCCATCGTCGCATCCGACGTGAGGGTGAGAGACGGCCCCACCGCCCCCGAGACAACCCCCGGACGGCCGAGGATCTGATCAAGCTTTGCCGAGTCCTGGATGGCAACGGCCAGCGACGCGGCAGCTTCACCCACCAGGGTCGCGCCCGACAGGTCCGCGCTGGCCTTGCCCGTCAAGGACGCGACCGGCTCACCCTTCTCGCCGATCACCAATCCGGATACGGATATCTCCGCTTTGCGCGACGGCCCGCCGCTCGCAAGCGCCGCGAGCGGAATCGTTCCCGCCACGCTCAAGTCACGGATCCCGCTGATTGCTCCTTGCGGCGATCCCCCACTCTCCGGGAGCGCCCCTCGAACTCGGATCTCCCCGTCGGCACCGAGCTTGAACACCACATCTCCCGCACCCTCAAGCCGCGGCGCCAGCCCCTTCATCGGAACCGTGACCTGAGACGTCGTCAGGACGAGCGCCGCGGGCGACGCGAGCTTCACGCCCGTCGTTCCCTCTCCCTGCAGCGCGTCGGCGACCGCAGGTGTCATCGTCGTCCCGAACCCTGTCGCTCGGCCGTGCTCAGCACAACAGTCATGGTGGGCCCGAGAACATCGGCGATCAACTTCGCGGCATCATCGGCGTGCTTCCCGGGAGGCCCTCCGCCGGCCGGCGCGCCCGTCGCCAGTGATGCAAGAGACATTGGCATGTTGTTGAGCCGCAGCACGCCCACCGGCCGGATCGCGGCGAGATCGACCGATGAACGCCCGGCGGTCGCGAGTTCCGGCACCTTGAAGTCACCCTCGATCAGAAAGTCGCCGCCCTGATGCTTGCCCGAGCCCTTGAGGATGACCTGCGGCGCCGCGCCCTGGCTCGCCCGCGCCGTCACGATGATCTGGTTGATCTCGACCGGCCCGCCCGCCGCGCCGGTCGGCGCCACGGTGAACCCGCCGAAGCTCACGTCGAGGTCGCCCTGCGCCGAGTCCGCGGGTTTGGAAATGTCGCACTCCAACGAGCGAATGACGACCTTCGCGAACCCTCCGGTCGAAAGGTCCACCCCTTTCCCGTCCAGCGCACGGCCCGCCAGCGTTCGGGGAGAACGCAGCGAAAACTCGCCACGGGACTTGACCAGCATCCCCGCGACCTCCGCCGTCGCGGTCCCATTCAGGCCCGAGCTCTTGATCTTCAACTCCACATCCGTCCGGGCCTGGTCGCCCGCCTTCGCCTTCGCCGTGACATCCAGCCGCGGCCCGATCCCCGCGGGCAGATCCACGCCCAACTTCTCCACGAACTTCTGCGCCGCCGCGGTTGAAATCTCGCTCACGACCACCTGCCCGGTCAACGGAGGCACGGCCCGCCTGAGTCCGGACGCATCGACCAGACCCGTCGCAGAAAGGTCCACGCCGATCACACCCGCCGCGGCCCCATCGACTGCGAGCGTCGTCTTCGCGCTGAGTTTCGCGCCGCCGGCCAGGTCCCTCGCATCAACCTCCGCATTCAGGGGCGCCACCTCGAAGTGGTGATCGACCTTGTCAACGCCCGCAAACGTTCCGCGCACCGCCGTTGTGCTCAGGCCGATCGTGACGCCCGCCGCCTTCCAGTCCAGCGCGGCGCCCGCCGCAGGAACCGGCACGCGCAACGAATCGATCGTCACGTTCACCCCCGGAAAGTCCTCGATCGCCACGCCGGATTCTGCCATCGACTTCGCCGGCATCAGCGCCTTGACCGCCGCGCCCGCGAGCCGGATGGACCCCGGAGCCGTTGCGCTGACCACGCCGCCGGCACTCTTGATCGCGAGATTCGCGTTGAGGCCATCGCTGACCACCGCAACCGATGCATCGCCCTCAGACATGCCGCCCCGGGCCCTGACCGAGACACGGATCGTTTTCCCGACGCCCTCGGTGAGTTGATGGCCCAGCCCGCTCAGAACACCGATGACTTCAGTCGACAGGTCCGATGCATCCAGGTTCGCCTCGACCCCGGCCGCCCGAGGCGTGATGTTCCCACTCGCATCGACAATGTTGGTGACGACCACCCCTCCCTTGAGAGTTCCCGCGGGAACGGGCGTCGCTCCCGGGGTGCTTGCGAAGGCGGGGGCGTTCACCATCGCCGTGATTCCACCCGCGGCATACTTTGCGGAGGCTGTCATCCCGCGGATGTCCACTTCCCGAATCTCGTTCGAGCCCTCATCGATCAGCCGAAGGTTGAGCGAAGTCACCTCGAGTTCCGCCGCGAGACCGGGCGGAACAGGCCCCTTGGACGAACTCGCCTTGCCACCGCCGCCTCCGCTCGAACCACCCGTACTCGGCGCGGCGGGCTTGATGAGCCTCGAGATGTTCGTGGAACCATCGGCTGACCGAACGACCATCGCTTCGCCCGACATGGTCACCTTGCCAAGGTCGAACGAACCGAGCCCAACCCCCGACTTGAGCAGACCGAAGAGCCCCCGAGAGGCCTCGACGCTGACAGTCGCCACGACCTCGCCACGATCGTCCTGAACAGTGATCGGTCCGACTGTCTGCTTACCAAACCAGGAGAGCGAAGCCCGCGAAACGGTCACCTTGCCCGCAATGGAGCTCTTGGCCGCGTCAGCGACGATCCCGGGCACAAGCGAGCCGGCGATGGCCGGCGCCAGCGCGGCACCAATCGCCGCCAACACGACCAGGACGATGCACGCAATGAGCAGCAGCCTTCGCCGACGACGCCGGCCCCGCCGCCCCCCACCGCCTTCACGGCCTTGGGCCGCTTCACTCGTTGCCTGCCCACCCGCCATCCGTGACCCTCCTTCAACGTGTTCGCCAGGCACCCAGACAGCGATTCTTCGTCCTCAAAAACAACAACGCCCCGGCGGTCCAGGGCGTTGCCTGAGGAATCACCCTGGATGAACGATTCAAGCCTCTTCGGACTTCCCGATCTGCCATTCTTCCAGTTCGATCGGCGCCTGCCGGCCGAAGATCGTCACGAGCACGCGGACCAACCCCTTCTCGGGCAGAAGCTCGTCCACCGTGCCCTCGTACCCCTGGAAGGGCCCTTCCTTGATCATCACGTTCTCGCCCTTCTCAAACACCATCTTCACCGAGGGCTGGTCCTCGGGCTTGCGCGAGTCCTTGAGCATCTTCTCGATTTCGTGCTCTTTCATCGCGGTAGGACGGCCGGCGGTGCCCACAAAGTCGCCCACGCCTGTGGTCTCCTTGATGAGGAAGAACACATCCTGCGGGATACGGCCGTCGGGTTCGAGCTGCATCTCGACGAACACATAGCCGGGGTAGAGCTTGGTCTCGGTGATCTTCTGCTTGCCGGCCTTGATGGTCTTGGTCTTCTCGGTCGGCACCAGGATGCGGCCGACGAGATGGACCATGTTCTCGATCTTGACCTTGCGGAGGAGCGTCTCGCGGACCGAACCCTCCTTGTTCGACGCAACCCGAAGCACGAACCAGTTCATCCCCGCCTGGCGAATGGGTTCATCCGGCCCCAGGACGTCGCCCTTTTCCTTGATCTCTTTCTTCGGCTCCGGTGCCGGCTCCTGCGGCGCGCCGCCCGTGTGTGTCGTCTCGTCGGCCATCGGAGGAGTCCCCACGTTTGTGTTAGTATCGTTCATGATTACTTGGTCTGAAGCACGCCGATCATCCGGAAGAACGTCGAGAACGCCAGGTCGACAACGAACAGCCCGGCCACCAGCAGCACGCACCACAGGATCACGACTTTCGTCGATCCGATGACGTCCTTTCGTGTCGACCAGTTCACCTTCTTCATCTCGCCGTCGGTCGCGATCAGGAAGTCGACCGACGTGGGGCGAGCCCCGACGAACCAATACAGCCCGACCGCTCCAAGGATCACCAGCACCGCGACCCCGCCCGCCTGCAGGTACAGCGGTTCAAAGATCGGCTTGCCGATGGGCCGACCCACGATCACGCCCACCGCCGTGCCCGGCGCTGTTGCGCTCGCCGCGGTCCCGACCGACTTGACCTGGGTCACGTCCGCCCCGCGGTTGAAGGTCATCTTCTTGATCACCAGCATCTTGCCCGTGCCCGAAGGCGACTTCGCCACCGACACGACCTCGGCGTTCCCGACCGCCGGCGCCGCCGCACCCGGCTCGGCCGGATCGCCCAGAAGCGCGACCGCCTGCCCCGGCGCCAGCTCCGGCGCCCCCGCCGCCGGTGTGATCGTCATCGACCACGTCGGCTTGGGCAGGTTGACCGCCCCCAGCGACTTGCCCAGCCACGCGCAGCCGACCGCGATGAACACCAGCGCAAAGACCGCAGTCAGCACGCGAACCCAGTACCCCTGGCCGTGTTTGTAAATCCCGAGTCCCATGGACCATCATCCTTTTGAAGCACGCCGGGAGGGACTTGAACCCGCAACCTGCGGATTTGGAATCCGCTGCTCTACCAATTGAGCTACCGGCGTCCGACCAACAGTGCCGCAGCGAAACAGTGACTGTGTGACGAAGTGAGCTTCTTCCTGCACTTCGTCACTGCGTCACTCCGTCCCTGCGTCACTTCTTCTTCACCTTATGCAACGTGTGCTTCCGCACCCGCGGCGAATACTTCTTGAGCCCGGCCTTGAGCCCCTCGGGCATGCCGCCCTTGGTGTTCACCTCCGTGCGGTAGTTCAGGTCGCCCGTCTCCGAGCACTGCAACCACAGGAACTCGCGGGCGGCTGCTTTCTTCTTGGCCATGATCAGAACCTCTTTTCGATGCCTCGTTGGCCCCGGCCCATCCCGGGGTTCCCACCTGTCCACCTCGGACTCTTCACCTCAGAAAAGCGGCCCGTCAGCAGGTCGCTGACGGGCCGTACATTCTAGCCCTTTATGCCGCGAAAACAGGCCGCGGCGTATGTCGCGGCCCACCCTCGGCAGGCCGCCCAGAGTCACATCCGTCTCAGGCGATAATCTCGGTCACGACGCCCGACCCGATGGTGCGGCCGCCTTCGCGGACAGCGAAGCGGAGACCCTTTTCCATCGCCACCGGCTTGTCCCCGAGGTCCACTTCCATCTCGATGTTGTCGCCGGGCATGCACATTTCGGCCCCGCCCAGCAGCTTGACGCCACCGGTCACGTCCGTCGTGCGGAAGTAGAACTGCGGGCGGTAGTTCGAGAAGAACGGCGTGTGACGGCCACCCTCCTCCTTGGTCAGCACGTAGACCTCGCCCTTGAACTTCGTGTGCGGCTTGATCGAGCCCGGCTTGCAGATGACCTGCCCGCGCTCGATGCCGTCCTTTTCGATACCACGCAGGAGCACGCCGACGTTCTCGCCCGCGCGACCCTCATCCAGCGTCTTCTGGAACATTTCGATGCCCGTGATGACCGTCTTGGTCGCATCCTTGCGGATGCCGACGATTTCCACCGGGTCGTTGATCTTCGCCACACCACGCTCGATGCGGCCCGTCGCGACCGTGCCTCGGCCCTTGATCGAGAACACGTCTTCGACGCTCATCAGGAACGGCTTGTCGTTCTCGCGGGGCGGCTCGGGAATGAACGTGTCGATCGCTTCGAACAGATCGTCGATCGGCTTGCAGATCTTGTCGTCCTTGGGGTTCTCGAGCGCGGCCTTGGACTGCCCACGGACCACAGGCGTCTTGTCGCCCGGGAAGTTGTACTTCTTGAGCAGCTCGCGAACCTCGAGCTCGACCAGGTCGAGCAGTTCGGGATCGTCCACGAGGTCCACCTTGTTCAGGAAGACGACGATGTGGGGAACACCGACCTGGCGGGCCAGGAGAACGTGCTCGCGCGTCTGCGGCATCGGGCCGTCCGCCGCGGACACGACCAGGATCGCGCCGTCCATCTGGGCGGCGCCGGTGATCATGTTCTTCACGAAGTCGGCGTGGCCGGGGCAGTCCACGTGTGCATAGTGACGCTTGGTCGTTTCGTACTCGGTGTGAGACGAAGCGATGGTCACCGTCTTGTTCGCGTCGCGGACCGTACCACCCTTGGTGATTTCGGCGTACGACTTGATGATCCCGCCGAACCGCGCGGCCGAGCGGGCCGACAGGGCGGCCGTCAGCGTCGACTTACCATGGTCGATGTGACCGATGGTCCCGACGTTCACGTGCGGCTTGGTTCTTTCGAATACACCCTTGGCCATCGCGGAGCTCCCAATCTTCTGAGGACCACCGAGGTCCCGTTCGTCTCCCCTCCACCCACAGGGTCGGAGGGGAGCAAGTGTAGACCGAATACCGACTCGCTATCCCAACCTGCCATCCCCACCCCGCCAACTCGAAACCCACCCGGCCCCACCCGACGATACCGGCCCCGGACGGGCCGCAAAGCCGCTGATGGGACTTGAACCCACGACCTCTCCCTTACCAAGGGAGTGCTCTACCACTGAGCTACGGCGGCGCTGATGCCCGCCGGGTAAGGCTCTTGGTCGCCCACCAGGCGAGCGAGGATAATACACCGGGAGCCCGGACGGTCAAATCAGCCGATCTCGACCGCTTTGGGGGTGCGGACTCAGGACTTTCGCGTATAAAGAAGGTCATGCGAGTGCTGCCCTTCATTCTCGTGCTGGCTGCATCCTGCACGCGTGCGCCAGGTCAGCCGGTCACCAGGCCAGTCGCGAAGGTAACCGTTGCTCCCAGGGTTCGAGAAGTCCTCGACTCCGTCAAAGTCGAGACCGACGTCCCCCGTGTCGCCAGGGAACTGCAGGCCGTCTTTGACGATGCACTCGCCTACTCGCCGACGTCGGATGTCGAGTCGTTCCGTGCCGCGGCGTTCGGCCTCAGACTCGCGACGCAGGTTGAACGGACCGCTCCGGGAAAGCGAGCCGAGCTCTTCGCGTACCTTCGCGCCCACGACCAGCTCGCGCAAACCCTCGTCTTTCTCGTCAAGCCCGAAGACGACGTCAAGGGTGTGTACGCGCTGCTCGATCGCCTCCGCGCCGCGCACGATGATCTCGACGAACTCGCTTCCCTCGCCTCGGCCCTGTGCGTCGTTCACGACAAGCCCTTCAGCCAGCGGATCAACGAAAACAAAGTTGACGCTCCCGACCCGGTCGAGTTGTTCGACTACTTCCGATCCGAACGCAAGTCGATGGCGATGCCCATCGCCTCGATGCCGCCCGAACTCCTGATCTGCGTCGTGGATGCCGCCGCCGCCATCGACGACATCCGGTGGTCCGGGCACAAGTACGCGGGAGACCTCGATGTCGGCAAGCGATACTTCGACGTCAAGTACGACTACGAGGCCTTCCGCAAGGGTGTACCCAAAAAAGTCACCGAGGCCGGATTCAGCTTCCGCAACGTGCTGACCTACGGCGGTGTGTGCGCCGACCAGGCGTACTTCGCATCACACGTCGGAAAGTCGATCGGCATTCCAACGGCGTATGTCTCCGGCCGCAACGCCGAGATGGCCCACGCCTGGGTCGGGTACCTCGAGATCAAGGGCGGCAAGGCCGCGTGGAACTTCAACAGCGGCCACTACCCGGGCTACCAGGGCGTCCGCGGCGAAACGCTCGACCCGCAGACCCGCAAGCGAATCCCCGACAGCTACCTGGCCCTTGCTTCCGATGCGTCCTCCACTCATGCCGTCTCGCGCCGGAACGCGATCGCCATGACCGACGCGGCGATCCGCCTCCGAGATCTCGCCAAGAGCAATGCCGCGTTCCCGGCCCAGGACGCGCGGGGAAAGGGTGAACGCAAAGCGGTACGCGACACCGGCATCGAGGATCGGCTCGCGTTGCTCGAAGCAGGACTCCGCGCCTGCCCCGCGTACGCGCCGGGTTGGGCCGTGCTGACCGACGCCGCGAAGGCCGGCGAGCTCTTGTACAAAGACAAAAAGCGCTGGGCGGATGTGCTCGACCGGCTCTGCTCCGGCAAGTACCCGGACTTCAGCCTGGATGTGTTCCGCCCCATGATCGAAACCGTTGACGACCCCGCCGAGCAGGACTCCCTGTGGAACTCGCTCTTCAAGGGATACACGTCGCGCCCCGACCTCGCCGCGGAAATCCGGTTCGCGCAAGGCGCGATGTGGGACAAGGCCGGCGACCCGGCCAAGGCGTGGGACTGCTACCAGGACGTCATCAAGCGATTCGCCGATGCCGGGCCGTTCACCGTCGATGCGGTCAAGCGGTGCGAGAAACTCCTGACCAAGGCCGGTAAGGAAAAGGACATCCTCCCCATGTACGCGGCACTGTGGCCCCGCCTCTCCGCCCCCAAGGGAGCAGCACCGGAGTTTCAGAGCCAGAGCAACTGGTTCCGAATCGGCCTGATGTACTCCGTCTACCTGGATTCCGGGGGCCAATCCGCGAAGGCCGAAGAAGTCCGCGGTAAGCTGGGTGTGCCCAAGAAGTGAGCCATGCCCGCCGACGTCTTTCCCCAAACCCTTTCGACATGGATCCGTGACCGCCTCCTGCAGGGCGGTGGCGGCCGCCGCGACGTCGATCGGCACGTCATGGAGGTCTACGCCTGGCCCCTGCGCGTGTACTACCTCGGCACTCGGGATCACTCCCTAGGCGAGCCCGATGAAGTCATACAGGGTTTCTTCGCCGATCGGCTCGCCCGACCGGAGTTCTTCGCCCAGTGGCAATCCAGCGGCTTTGCACTCAGGCGGTGGCTCCTCAACGCCTTCAACTTCTATCTCAAGGAGCTGCGGCGTCAGAACCACCGCGGCCATCCGCCCGGACAGGCGGTCGAGTCCGAGCCGTCCTCGTCCCGCGAAGACCCCGGCGTTGAAGTCGAGCGTGCGTTCGTCGTGTCCATGGTCCGCAGCGCGCTCCGCAATGTGCAGCGAGACTGCGAACTCCAGGGTCTCCAGCCGCACTGGACGTCGTTCTACGAGCACTTCTACCTCGATCGGCCCTACGCCGACGTCGGCCGAGACCTGAACGTGGACGCGGCCCGCGCCATGGTCATGGCCCGCACTGTGCGGAACAAGTTCCAGGCCGAGCTCCGCCGCATGCTCAGCATCGACGGGCCCGACGGCGAGATCGACCAGGTGATTCTCGGGATTCTCGAAGGGACATCGCCATGAGCCAGGACAAGAAAGACCCCAAGGCCAAGCCGGATATTTCACCCGACCTCGCCACGCGGATGCTGCGGCTCGGCGTCACCGGTCCACGCCGCGGCGTTGATGACCTCATCGACCGCCTGCGCACCACCGACGGCTGGCAATGGTGGGAATCGTGCATGAGCGAGCTCGGCGAGGGCTCGGCCAAGGACGCCGCGGCTCGGCTGGTCAAGGGCGGTTACGACCTCAAGCAGCTCACAACGGCGAAGGAGCTGCACAAGTCGCGCATGGGTTCAGGCAACCCGGTGAACACGCGCCTGACGTCGATGGCGGCGTACTACGCCTGCATCGCCGCGGCGCAGGTTCATCACAAGAAGTCGATCACCAATCAGAATCCCGCGCTGCTGGCCGAAGCGATGGCCGACCTCGCCGCTTCTACCCCCCAGCCCTGGTCCGACCTGATCGGCAAGGCCGCCATGTTGCTTTCGAAAGAGAAGTAACCCTCAATGCCCCGCCCGCCCGTGAGGACGAGCGGGGCCTCTCAGCACTCCCCTCGTGTTCCACGAGGGCTCCCCCCCTCCTCTGTCTGAGCAAGACACGAAGCGGCGCGGCGTGCGCGCGGAGATACCACTTGCGGCACGCCCAAGAGCCCATAACCCGTTGGCGTGACGCGAGGTAGAACCATCCCGCGGGCCATGCGTCAAACCCTGCGCGAGGAACCCTTGGGCCCCGCGCTACTCTCTGGGTTCCCCGACACGGTCGTCGGGACTTTTACAGCGCCCATGATGGGCGGTTGGAGACACGCCAATGACACTGAGCAAGCTCTTGGGTACCGCCCTTTTCGTCGGGTCTCTTCTGGTGGCCAGCACGGCCCGGGGACAAGACAAGCCCGCGGCCAAACCACCGGCGACCGAGCAACCCGCTCAGCCGGCGCCCAAGGCGGAGGCCACCATGGTTTATGTTCTGATGAAGACCAGCAAGGGTGATATCACGATCGAACTCAACCAGGAGAAGGCGCCCATCAGCGTCGCCAACTTCCTGAGCTACGTCGACAAGAAACACTTCGACGGAACGGTCTTCCACCGGATTATCGCGAACTTCATGATCCAGGGCGGCGGGATGGATGCCGCGGGCAAGGAAAAGCCCACCGACAAGCCCATCAAGAACGAGTGGCAGAACGGCCTCAAGAACGTCAAGTACTCGATCGCGATGGCCCGCAAGGGCGGCCTGCCTGACGGGCCGAACTCCGCGACCAGCCAGTTCTTCATCAACACCGTGGACAACGCGGGCCTTGATCGTGCGCAGAAAGACGGCGCCGCGTACGCCGTGTTCGGCAAGGTCGTGGCGGGCTTCGAGACGGTGGACAAGATCAAGAACACGCCCGTGACTTCCAACGAATACGGCGAGCCCAGCAAGCCGACCGAGGTGGTGAAGATCGAGTCGGTCCGCCGCTCGACGCCCGAGGAAGTCGCGGCTCTCAAGGGCAAGAAGTAACCCCGACGGCCCTGGCCTGTTATTGACCCCTCGATAGGAACCTGAAAACGGCCCTGGATGGCATGTTCTGCGCCGTGGCGGAGATTCTCCGCCCCGGCGGGTGGCCGGTGCGCTGCTTCGGAGTAGGTTTGATCGGTAGGGAGCGTGCGCCCGGAGCACCCGCGCACACCCGAAGGAGCCCCAGATGAGCGCGCCCGAGCACACCTCTTTGGAACACCTGCCCTACTACAAGGAATACCTCGACCAGATCCTCAAGCCTCGCGTGGTCCGCCTCATCGAGGATGTACGGGCCGACCTTGCTTCGCACGCATGGAACGAGCTGGTCGAGCGCATGGCCGAGGAGCAGAACCCCGGCGGCTCGACCGACGCCGCGACGATCCAGAAGATGCGGGCCCTGCTCGAGCACACGCTGGGCCTGAAAGTCGGTGTTCACATGCAGGCGGAGTTCGGCGACGGTGGCGTGGCGCGGACGACGGCCGCGCCCGAAGCGGCCCGGCGCGCGGACCACGTGGAGGTGGTCGAGCGGAGCCCGTTCCCGGACAACCCGCTGGCGAGAGCGGTCGGAGGAATCCGCCGGCCGGGGCGGTAGGTCGATCAAGCGGCAAACACATTCGTGTTCGTCTCAGGCGTGAGAATTGCTGGCCACATCGGGCCACCCATCCGGGAAACATCTGAAGCACATTTCCCTCAACGCGCGTTTCTGACGCCGCGTGCGCGGTCGAGGTCTTGAGATCCAAACCGCGACCCGTATGCTCGCGCGGATGCCTCGCTCGGCGTCGGCGCTTCATCGGCCCCGGACCGCGCGGAGCGAGGCCGGCCAGGGGACCCGAGAGTCCCCCTTGTGCTGGGTCAACCCGGGGCCGTCAAGGAGATGTCATGAAGGCTTCATGTCGAATCGTCGGCGTCGCCGCGGCGACCGCTGTCACGGTGCTGGCGTTCCAACTCCCGTCAACCGCACACCCGAACTATCTCACGGCGTTCACGACCAAGTACCCGACGTCGACCCTGCCGGCCCGGATGCTGGCCGTGACGGGTTCATCGTGCAACGTGTGCCATGCCGTGGGCGACACCGCGGCGGCGGGCACGTGCTACAAGGATGCGCTCGTGGCGGCACTGGGGACCGGTGTGAACATCAGCACGGCCCTGACCAACGTGGCCCTGCAGGATTCGGACGGCGACGGCGTGCCCAACCAGGTGGAGATCCTGATGGCGCGGACGGACCTGCCGGGGCAGATCGGGTATCACCCCGGATTGAAGGGGCCGACGGGGACGGGCCCGTGCAACGCCAACACGAGCGCCGCGGTGACCCATCAACCCGAGACCCCGCCGGCGACGTGCTACGCCAACTGCGATGGGAGCACGGCGGCCCCCGCTCTGACGGCCAATGACTTCCAGTGCTTCATCAATGCGTACGCGGCCGGGCAGAGCTACGCCAACTGCGACGGGAGCACAGCGACGCCGTCCCTGACTGCCAATGACTTCCAGTGCTTTATCAACAAGTACGCTTCTGGCTGCCCGTGATCGACAGCGGCTGGTGACGCGAGCCGCCGGCGAGTGAACGGTACGCCGGCGGCTTGCGCCGCTGGGCTCTGAATGCGTCTACCGTTGGTCATGGCACGAATCTGCCGCGTCGGACGTGTTGAAGTTGGCAAGGGCAAGGCCTTGGCGATCATCGCCGGGCCGTGTGTGCTGGAATCGCTGGAACTGGGGATGACAGTCGGGCGGGAGGTCGCGGCGGTGTGCCGCGGGCTGGGGCTGTCGTACGTGTTCAAGGCGTCGTTCGACAAGGCGAACCGATCGAGCATCAACTCGGCGCGTGGGCCGGGGCTGGAGAAGGGGCTGTCCTGGTTGAAGGCGATCGGGGCGGAGCTGGGGACGCCGATCACGACGGACATCCATGAGGCGGACCAGGCGGAAGCGGCCGCGGCGGTGGTAGATCTGATTCAGATTCCCGCGTTTCTGTGCCGGCAAACGGACCTCTTGATCGCGGCGGGCGCGGCGGCGAAGCACCATGGACGGGCGGTGAATGTGAAGAAGGGGCAGTTCATGGCGCCCTCGGAAATGGGCGGCGTGGTTCGAAAGCTGGGTGAGGCGGGGTGCGGGAATGTGATGCTGACGGAGCGGGGGACGTTCTTTGGGTATGGGAGATTGGTGAATGACTTCATCGGGGTAGGGGACCTGATGGAGCTGGACACGAGCAAGTTTGATTCACTGGGGAGCCCGCCGGTGTGCTTTGATGTGACGCACTCGACTCAGCTGCCTGGGGCGGGTGAGCAGACGGGTGGGAGGCCGGAGCGAGCGGTGCTGCTGGCGAAGGCGGCGACGGCGGCGGGGGTTGATGCGTTGTTTATCGAGTGCCACCCCAGGCCGCGGAAGGCGATGAGCGATTCGAGCACGATGGTGGCGCTTGAAGGAGATGAGGGGATGCTGGAGGTGGTGGCACGGGTGAGGGGGCCGTGGGTGGGTAGGGGTTGGGGGTTGGGGGGTTGGGCAAGAAATGAAGATGCTCAAGATGAGAGAGATGGTTTTGAGCATCTTGAAGTGCGGTGATGAAGACGCGGTTTTGTGCGAACGAACTGGCGCGGCTTTCGGGTGGAAAGCGGGCCCGAGAGAAACTGTTTTTTCGCTTGAAACGAAGGCTCAAGAGGTGAGTTATGAAACTGGGCGACCGCGTTTGTGCGCACGGATGCGGTCGCGATTTCTGCCGATGCGGGAAGAGCTGACTCTGAAGTTCAAGGTGCTCAAGCACCGTCGCTGCCCCTACCTTCCGGACGGCTTGCTCAGCGCCTCCACTGCTGCGTCGAGCTGGGGGTCGTGGCCGGCGCTGTAGGGGAGGTTGCGGGGGACCTCGATGTCCGGGGTGACGCCGATGCCTTCGAGGCGGACGCCGTCGACGGTGACGTCGGTGACGGCGATGAAGAGGAGGGAGCCATCGGAGAGCGGGCGGGGTGTGCCGCCGAGGACGGCGCCGGCGGTGGGTTCGCCGACGAGTAGGCCGATGTGGTGTTTCTTGAAGGCGTAGGCGAACATCTCCTTGCCGCTGCGCGAGCCGTGATCGATGAGGAGGGCGACGGGTTTGCGCCAGGTGGTGTCGACGGAGGTGACGGCGCCGTCGCGGCGGGTGTGGGTGAGGTTCGGGGCGACGGGGTTGAAGATGTCGAGGTATTGCGGGCTGGCGCCGCCCCAGCCGCCTCGGATATCGATGATGAGGGCGTCGGCGTCCTTGAACTTGGTGCGGAGGAGGTCCTTGAGGCGTTCGTGGTAGTCGGGGTGGGCGTAGGAGCGGATGCGGGCGTAGGCGATGGTGCGGTGGTTGTGCTCGATGAGACGGGCGCCGTCGCTGATGGATTCGGTGAAGAGTTCGCGGGGGTGGATGACTCGGGGCGTGACGGTGAGGGTGCGGCGCGAATCGGGGTCGGGAGTGCGCTGAATCGTGACCTTGGTTTCGAGACCGTCGCGGGCGCGGAAGGGGGCGATGTCGGCCCAGGGGCCTTCCTCGACGGCGATGAGTTCATCGCCGGAAAGAATGCCGGCCTTGTCGGCGGGTCCGCCGGAGTAGACATCCAAGGCAAAGGTCTTGCCCTTGATGACGGTCGCGGCGAGGCCGATGCCGGTGTAGGTGACTGGACCGGGCTTGAGCGTGGAGCGGCGCTCGGGAACGCCGTCGGGGTAGAAGACGTCGAGGACTTCGTAGTACTCGCGCTGGTCCTTGATGTAATGGGCGGTGTGGGAAGCGTGGAGACGGGAGAGGGCGTCGTTGATGACGGCGGAGAGCTCGGCGTCGGTGGTGGCCGCGGCGGCGCGGGGCGCGAGTTCGGAGCGGAGGGCGGGCCAGTCGAGGCCGTTGAGATGTGGGTCGCAGAAGGCGTTGGCGGTTATGGTCATCGCCTCGTTGAAGACTTTCTCGTGGGAAGAGGGTTGTTGAGTGAGGGCGATGGCGGCGATGCAGAGGGTGAGCATGGAGGAACTCCGGGGCCGCCGGGGGAGTGTACGGGAGGGGTGGGAGCCTGTGAAGAAGTTGGCGGGTTTGGGAGTGCGGTGCGTACAGGCGGGACGCCTCTACCGCCAATACCCAGAGCGCAGGCAAGACCTGGGCCGGTTACGCCCGTTCGATGATGGACTCGAGGTAATCGCCGGCGATGGCGACGGGGCCCTTGGCGGCCTTGTTGCGGTCGAAGCGACGGGCGAGGTCGGTCCAGTCGCGCGTGAGCGCCTGCTGCTTGTCTTCCGGGAGTGCGGCGAAGGCTTTGATCGTGGGTCCGAAATAGGCACGGAACATTTCGATCATTTCTTCGACGGATCTGAAGCGGAAGAGCGCCTGGCGGACGGTGCTGCGGACCGACTTGAGTGTGGAACCGAAGATGGTTCGAAGGTGCGGCTCGGTTCCCCACAGCGCGGGAGATTGGATGCCGGCGGGCGGCGGAACGTAGGTGCCAAAGAGCTTGAACATCTGACCGACGTAGCCATCTGGCGTCCAACTCGCGAGCGCGATGCGGCCGCCGGGGCGGCAGACGCGGGCGACTTCGGACGCGGCCTTGGCATGATCGGGTGAGAACATGGAGCCGTAGATCGAGGTCACGGCGTCGAAGGAGGCGTCCGGGAAGGGAAGCTTCTCGGTGTCGGCTTCGACGAAGGTGATCTTGAGGTGCTCGGATTCGGCGCGGATCGTGCCGCGGGCGAGGAGGGAGGGGACGTAGTCGGCGCCGGTGGTGATGCAGCCGCGGCGTGCGGCGGCGAGGGCGGCGTTTCCGCTGCCGGTGGCGACGTCGAGGACTTTCCATCCGGCCTGGAGGTCGGCGGACTCGCAGAGCTGTTCGGCGGCGAAGACGATTCGAGCGGCAACGACGGAGAAGTCGCCGGCGGCCCAGGTGGCTTGTTGCTTCTGCTTGATGGAGGCGAGGTCGGGTGTCGCGGTATTGGACATAGGACTCTCCGGCGTGGCTGGTGAACAGTAGTAGGAGTTTGAAAGTGGCGCGCAGGTATCGCGGCGGCGTTTCACTAGCCACTCAGAGCCTGTGTCCAGTGCCACAAATAACAACCCGGGGCGAAAGTGCCCCGGGTTTACAGGCGGATGGATGTGAGGAGACACCGGCGGCTTGCGCCGCTCGGCTCTGAGAGAATCAGTTGGCGAGGTAGGCCGGGCGCGGGGTCTTGGGGTCGCTGGGGACGACGTGGACCTTGCGGCCGCGATAGACGACCGTGCCGTCGGCGACGGAGAAAAGCGTGTCATCCTTGCCGCGGCGGACCATGAAGCCGGCGTTGAAGGGAGTGCCGACCTGGCGGACGATGATCGAGCCCGGCTTGGCGGCCTGACCGCCAAAGAGCTTGATGCCGCGGTATTGCGGGTTGGAGTCGCGGCCGTTCTTGGTGGAGCCTTGGCCCTTTTTGTGTGCCATAGTGGGAATCCTGGAAGGGGTGTTTCGGGCTGGGAGGGTAGGCGGGTTGAGGGGCTTTGGCTATTTTCCTGCCGTCCGGAATCGAGCAGGCCACAGCCGTCAACGGGCAGGCACGCGGCACATCGAGCGGGGCGTTTACCGCATGATCCAGCGGGCTTCGTCCGGGGTGAAGGATTCGCCGGTGCCGGGCTTGATCTGTCCGGGCATGCGGAAGCGGAGCCAGTGGGACTTGCGAAGGAGCTTTTTTTCGTTCTGGCCGGGCTTGGTGGCGCTCGGGACCTCGACGGTGGCGGTTTCGCCGCTGAAACCGGCGCAGAAGACGGACACTTCGGAGAGGTGCTGCTGGGGAATGGGCCAGATCACCACGCCGACCTTGGCGTTTTCCGGGCCGCGAAGGAGCGTGCCGACGATGGAGATCTGGTCTTCGAGCATGGGGTCGGCGAGGCGGGAGATGATCTCGCGGGTGGCTTCGAGAGGCACATCGCGTCCGGAGCGGATGAGGGTGCCGTCGTCGGTTGAGAGTTCGAAGGAAGGGGCGAAGAGGAGGTCCTGGCTTGAGTTATTGGTCACGCGGTAGGTCATGAAGAAGTACGACTTATCCCCTACCACCGCGGTCATGAGCGCGGAGGGAGCGATTTCGAGCTGCCAGCGCTTGGGGATCGGAGAGGGTTCGGGCGCGGCGATGACGGCCGGGCCCAGCGCGAGAGCGCCGAGAATGGAGACGAAGGTGGCGGTGCAGACCGTGGCGACGGTCCTGCGGGCCGCGGAACGTGCCCGCTTGAAAAGTGAGATCATGAGAGCCTCCCGGAAGGGACGGAGTCTAGTCTACTGGACCTGAGCGGTGCGTCAATCGGACCGCCTGTTCCTGTTCGCGGAAACATGGTGTGCCTGATCCACTCCAACAGGTGAAAGCCGGGTTTGTTCCGATCCGCCTGCCGGGGGAGTTGACGCTGGCGGGGGCGGCACGGCTGATTGGGGATGGGTCCAAGCCGCAGGCGGCCCGGCGGATGATGAACGCGGCGGCGGTACACGGCATTGATTTGTCGTTGATGTGGGGGACGGTGGATCGGGGGCCGGAAGGGCGACCGGTACGGGTTCGAGAGGTGTGCCTGGCGGTGCCGGGGTCGGGGAGGACGGCGGTGCTGCTGGTGGGAGAGCCTTCCGGGGCGGCCCGGACGGGGCAGGTGGAGCGGGTGGCCTGCATCGGGGCGGCGAGTGAGCACCTGAAGGCGGAGGGGGCGACGGTCCTCGTGCAGACGCTTCCGGAACCGACTCAAGCATGGGCCGTCGAGGCGTTTACGCAGGCGGGATTTCAGAGCGTGGGAGAGCTGGCGTATCTTCGGCGCGGGGTGGAGGCGGTTGGCAGGCCGGCGCGGGATGCGTGGCCGCCAGGGATATCCGTGCGAAACGTGCGGGCGCTGAACGGGAAGCCGACGGACGAGGATCGGGCGCTTCTGATCGCGGCGCTGGATCGGACGTATGAAGACACGCTGGACTGTCCCGAGCTGTGCGGGCTTCGGGGCACGGCGGATGTGCTGGATTCGCACCGGAGTTCGGGGGAGTGGAACTCGTCGCTGTGGTGGCTGGTGATGCTCGACGGGGTTCCGCACGGGTGCATGCTGTTCAACCGGATGCCGGAGCAGGGCTCGGTGGAGCTGGTGTACCTGGGTTTGTCGCCGCAGATTCGCGGGCACGGGCTGGGGAGTTCACTCTTGACGCTGGGGCTTTCGGGGGCGATACGGACGGCGGCGGGGCAGGTGACGTGCGCGGTGGATCTGAGAAATGCGCCGGCGCGGCGGCTGTACGAGCGATTCGGGTTCAAGGAGTTTGGACGGCGCATTGCGATGGTGAGGCCGCTGTGAGTTGTCCACAGGCGCAAGAACGGTGCGTGCGGGCTGCAAGCGGCAAGAATCCCAGCCTGTTGCGCGCGGGCGGCGGGTTTTCCACCAGTTGTTCCGAGCGGAATCGCGAGAATGTGAACAATGTTTTTTTGGATTGCGTGAAGATGCGTAATCGCCGGGTGAAACGCGCGCGGATGTGAATGTGGAAACGGCGCAGGGCTTGCGGGGTGGGGAGTGGTCGTCTAATCTTGGCCCTCCCCGGCCACGGACTCGGTCGGGGGACAACGAGCATTCTTGCGCCGGGTTGTTGGGCCGGCGAACTGAAACAGGGCGTGCGGACATTGGCGAGGGGTCGGGGTGCGCGCGGATGTGGCGTTGTCTAAATGAACGGACTCTCGAGAATGGACTTCCGGGCCGGGGGGCCCGGCCGTTGCCGTACGGGAGCGTCGATGCAGAAGCACGGACGGGATGCAGGGGATGGCCGCGGCGGGGAGAACAGGGAGGGCGGGCGGCCCGGTCGGGAAACGCCGGAGGGAGCGGGAAACCGGATCCTGGAACGCATATCCCGCGAGGTAGGTGCGGAGGGGTACCGACGGTACTTTGAGCACCAGACGCTGGTGAAGTACGCGGGCGGCCGGGTCGAGGTGACGGTGCCGACGGGATTTGTGGCGGACCTGATCGGTCGGCGCTACGGCGAATCGCTCAAGCGAGCGGCGCGGGAGGAGCTTGGCGCACCGGGAGTGGAACTGACTTTCAGGATTGACCGCGGGGCGTTTGTCGAGGGCGGACGAATCCCGGGGCGGGATGAGCGTGGCGGGGCGGGCCACGGCAATCATGTCGCCGGACACGCACAGAGTCATGCGGCACGGGCGATCCGGCCGCCGGCGCCTTCGCGGTACCAGCTCGAGGACTTCGAGGTCGGGGAGTCGAACCAGCTCGCGTTCGCGGCGGCGCAGACGCTGCTGAGCCCGGAGTGCCCCAAGTCGGCGAGGCTGCTGTTCATTCACGGGCCGTGCGGCGTGGGGAAGACGCACCTGCTCCACGGGGTGGCGGGGGCCGCGCGGCAGCGCGGGGGCGGCGTGCTGTACACGACGGCGGAAGCGTTTACCAATGAGTTCATCACGGCGGTGCAGGGGAACAAGCTGCCGTCGTTCAGGGGCCGCTATCGGGGGCTTTCGCTCCTGTGCATTGATGATGTGCAGTTCCTGCAGAACAAGAAGGCGACGCAGACGGAGCTGCTGCACACATTCGACGCGATCGATCTGGGCGGAGCGAAGGTCGTGCTGGCGTCGGACGAGCATCCTCGCCGGGTTCAGAAACTGAGCGAGGCGCTGGTGTCGCGGTTCATGGCGGGTATGGTGGTGAGGGTCGATCCGCCCGAGCCGGCGCTGCGGGCGAAGATCGTGACCCGGCTGGCGGCCAAGCGCGGGCTGAAGATCGATGAGGCGGGGGCGGCGCTGATCGCGGCGCGGTGCGGCGGGCCGGCGCCGACGGCACGCGATGTCGAAGGTGTGCTCACGCGGATTGAGGCGATCCGCGGCCTGCCCGCACGGGGCGAGAGCGAGGGCACCGTCGGGCTGATCCTGATCCGCCGGGCGATGGGGATGACGGACCAGGATGGGGAAGCGCCGTCGCGCCCGGTTCGGCCGGTGCGGATGACGCTGATCATTGAGGAAGTCTGCCGCGTGCTGCGGGTTGAGACGTCGGAGCTGTTTGGCAAAGGCCGGCACAAGCGGGTGGTGCTGGCGCGGTCGATGTGCGCGGTGCTGGGGCGGTGGCTGACGACGATGAGCTATCCGGAGATCGCACGGGCGATGGGGCGGCCGAACCACTCGACGGTGGTGACGGCGGTGAAGCGGCTGCAGGACCAGATGGCCGCGGACTTGATGGCGGCGCCGTACTTGGCTGGGGAACTTGACGGACTGGCGGGCGACCTGGCGGGGCTGTCGCTGCGGATGCTGGCGCAGCAGCTGCGGAGTGATGTGCTGAGGGCGTCGCCGGGGGTGTGAGGCACGTAGCGAGCGAGAGTTGAGGAGATAGAAAGAAGGGGCGAGTGGCTGGCTCTCGATCCAAGGTGAGAGAGCCCGCGAGCCGATGTGTAGGGCACCGGCCTGCTACGGTTGTTCATTGATGCGGCCGCGATAGGGGATTCCCATGTCACAGGCCGCGCCGCTGGCGGGACAACGCATGCCGCACCAACCCCCCCATGAAATCCCGCTTTCACGACCGGACATTTCCGAACTGGAAATCGAGATGGTGGTGGAGACGCTGCGGTCGGGGCGGCTGGCGCTGGGGCCAATGGCCGAGAAGCTGGAGAAGCTGGTGGCGGCGCGGGCGGGGTGCCGCTTTGGGGTGTCGGTTTCGTCAGGAACGAGCGGGCTGCACCTGATCATGCGGGCGCTGGGGGTGGGGCCGGGGGATGAGGTCATCACGACGCCGTTCTCGTTCATCGCCTCGAGCAACTGCATTCTGTACGTCGGGGCCAAGCCGGTCTTTGTGGACATCTGCCCCAAGACGCTGAACATGGACCCGGCGCTTCTGGAGAAGGCGATCACGCGGCGAACCAAGGCGATCCTCGCGGTGGAGACGTTCGGGAACCCGGCGCACATGGATGCGTACGCCTCGATTGCGGCGCGGCATGAAATCCCGCTGATTGAAGACAGCTGCGAGGCGCTGGCGACGAGCCTGGGCGGGCGGGCGTGCGGGAGCTTCGGGCGCGTCGGGGTCTTCGGGTTCTATCCGAACAAGCAGATCACGACGGGCGAGGGCGGGATGATCGTGACGGACGATGAGCGCCTGGCGGACCTGTGCAAGTCGATGCGGAACCAGGGCCGGGCGGTGGGGCCCGATCAGGCGGTGATGGATTCGGCGCACAAGCACAACCCGCGGAACGTTGGGGCGTGGCTGCGGCACGAGCGGCTTGGGTACAACTACCGGATGCCGGAGATCAACGCCGCGCTGGGTGTGGCGCAGATGCGGCGGATGGATGAGATTGTGCTCAAGCGGCAACAGGTGGCGGACGCGTACATGAAGCGGCTGATGGCGAATCCGAACCTGGTGCTGCCGACGATCTGCGCGGACACGGTGATGAGCTGGTTCGTGTTCGTGGTGCGGCTGGCGACGGGGTACACGGCGGCCGAACGGGACGCGATCATCGCGGGGATGCGGAACCACGATGTGGGCGCGGCGGACTACTTCCCGTGCATCCACCTGCAGCCGTTCTATCGCGAGGAGTTCGGGTTTGAGCCCGGGATGTTCCCGATCGCGGAGAGTGTGAGCCAGCGGACGATTGCCCTGCCGTTCTACAACAGCCTGAGCCAGCGCGAGGTGGAGATCGTGTGCGCGACGCTGGAGGTGATGATCGGGCGGGAGAACCTGAGGCGGGGCTGAACGCGGCGCGGCGGGTTCCCGAGTACGCTGGTGACTCTCGGTGGGACCGATGCCACTTGACACGCCGACATCCAACTCCGGTTTTCAAGGTCGATTCGATCGCGAGCGAGCGCGAGTGCTGCGGCTCCGGACCCTGGTGTATTGCCTGGTCGCGCTGGGGACGTTCACGCTGAGCCTGCTGGGCGATACCACGGACTGGGCGGAGGCTCGGGGGCAGGGGAAGCCGATTTCGGCGGTGAACGTGCTGGGGTTTACCTGGGATGGGGGGATGGCGGGGCTCTACGCGTTCACGGCGGTGTACCTGCTGCGGGCGAGGCCGGACCGCCGACGGCTGGTGGTGCTGGTGACCACGTTGACATTGATCGTGACGGCGGCGTCGGCGCCGCTGGAGGGATTCTCGGCGTTGCTCGAGGCGCCGGAGGGCGGCATCGGCCGGGCGGCTCGGGCCCACGCCGCGTGGATGTCGGTGTATTCGGCGACGTTTGTGTCGGCGCTGGCGATGGTGCTGGTGCCGATGTCACGGAAAGAGCTGGCGAGGGTTGTCGTCCCCGGGTGCATCATCGCGTGGGTGTCGATCCTGGCCATCGCACAGCCTCCTGTGATGGTGGGGGTGGTGCAGTGCGTGGCGGCCGCGGCGGGGATGTGCGGGGGAGCGGTGTGGAGCGCCTGGCGGTTCCGGGAGTTCGACGAGCGGTTCCGGTCGCGGGAAGTGGCGGCGCAGCTGGGGGATATGTCGGCGGAGTTGTCGTATGCGCGGCGGATTCACGAGGCGCTGTTTCCTCCGGAGATCGAGCAGGGGCCGGTGCGGATGCGGTACCGGTATGAACCCATGCGGGCGATCGGCGGAGACTTCTTGTTTGTGTGGCCGTTGGCGTTCCCACCGAGCGAGACGGCGGGCGCGGTGCACATCGTGATTATCGATGTATCGGGACACGGGGTCTCGGCGGCGCTGACGGTGAACCGGTTGCACGATGAGTTGCGGCGGTTCTTTGCAGAACATCCGGAGGGCGGCGCCGGGAAACTGATCGAGGACCTGAACGGATTTGTGGCGGAGCACCTGGCGCTGCACGGCGTGTTTGCGACGGCGCTGGCGATGCGGTTTGATCCGGCGGCGAGCGAGGTGGAGTGGGCGAGCGCGGGGCATCCGCCGGCGTTCGTCGCGCTCGCGAAGGGGATTGAAGACCTCGGAGCCACCGCACCGATGCTTGGCGTGCTCGGGCGGGGAGAGTTTGAAGCGCAGGCCCAGCGGACACGCCTGGGCGTCGGGGAGCGCGTCGTGGCGTTTACGGACGGGGCGTTTGAAGGGCTGGACAAGACGGGAAAGACGGCGGGGGTCGGGGCGCTGCGTGATGTGATCCGGAAGGTCAGCGAGCCGCGAACCGTCGCCGCGGAAGTGGCCGGCTTGCGGGGCGAGGCGGCTGGTGATGACTTGCTGGTGGTCGAGGCGTGGATGAATGGGGGATAAACACAGGTTCGTGCATTCCTTCGAGTTCGCTGCCTAGTTGGGATTGTGGACGGGGCCGGGAGGTGATATTCTCTGGGCAAGGGGAAGCCGATGCGCTACACAGCGACCGCTCTGGTGGGGCTCCTTGGTGCGGCGTCGAGTTACGGGCAGTCGTGCATCTGGCGGAGCGCACACCTGGCGAGTGCGCCAGGCCCGATCGTGTTCGATTCCACGAACTCGCGCGTCTTGGCGGTGGGGTCTGCCGGATCTGTGTCGGTCTGGAATGGCGCAACCTGGGTTGCCCTGCTGTCGGCGGGGAATCCATCGCACGGTGGCCCGGTTGTGTTCGACTCGATGCGAGGGCGGATCGTGCAATGCGGTGGCGGCGGGGGCGCGAGCCTCTTCAACGACACCTGGGAGTGGGATGGATTCACGTGGAGGTTGATCACAGAAACCGGTCCCTGGGGAACGGGCTCGCTGGCGTTCGATGAGGCTCGCGGCGTCGTCGTTCGATTTCACCAGGTGACCGGAGCGGGTCCGGGGCAGACGTGGATATGGAACGGCGCCGCGTGGACAATGGCCTCCTGGGCAGGACCAGCGACCGGGTACTACCCGATGGTGTATGACTCCGACCGGCTGAAGGTGGTGATGCTCGGCCGGGTGAGCGTGTCGGGGCGGGAAGTCTGGGATTGGAATGGAACGGGATGGAAGCGGGGTCCCGATGCGCCGTTGCCTGCGGGCGGGACAGCGATGTACGACCGGCGGAGGCACACGATCGTGCTTCACGTGGGTGGGTCTGGTTCGACGCTGTCACGAACTTGGGAGGGCGACCCTGAAACCGGCGCGTGGGTTGAGCGGACCACCGGAGGGCCGGGTGCGGGACAGTTGGTCTTTGATGCGGGGCGCGGCCTGGGAATCATGGGCGTGTTCTCGTACAGCAGCGAGGGGTCGATCTGGGAGTGGAACGGAGCCGGGACGGTCACACCGGTGGTCGTGGCGCAGTTGCCGATCCAACTGCAGCTCTACCCCGGGGAGACGGCCGAGATGACGGTCGTCGCGACGACGACAGGAACTCCGACCTATCACTGGTATCACAACAGCGAGTTGTTGACCAATGGCGGCAACGTATCGGGGGCGAACACGCCGGTTCTTCGGGTCGAGTCAGTTACCCCGGCAGATCGAGGGTCGTATTGGGCGATGGTGGGAAACGGGTGCGAAGAAGTTCGTAGCCCCGGGACCTGGCTCTACGTGCCCGGCGGCCCGTGTTACGCCAACTGCGATGGAAGCACGAGCCTGCCACAACTGACGGCCAACGACTTCATGTGCTTTATCAACGCGTGGTCAGCCGGGGATTCGTACGCCAACTGCGACGGCTCTACCGGCCAGCCGCGGCTGACGGTTGAGGACTTTCAGTGCTTCATTGACAGTTACGCCGGGGGGTGTCGGTGAGCGGAAACTGAGCCGGAAACCGAGAGAATTCCCGGCCTTCTTGCCCCCGCCCGGCGCCGGCCTAAACTCTGGGCCCAATTGAGGTGCCCCATGCCGTACGAGTGCTACTACACCGGAAAGAAGACCAAGTTTGGCAAGATGCGTGCGTGGCACGGTCAGGCCATTACCAAGGGCGGCTTCGGCCTGAAGCCGACCGGGATCAGCCCCCGGACGTTCAAGCCCAACCTTCAAGAGGTTGTGGCGGTCGTTGATGGCGGCCAGAAGAGGATCAAGGTTTCCACCCGGGCGATCCGGTCGGGGATGGTGACCAAGGCCCTGAAGCGCAAGTACGGGTATACCCGCCAGACCAAGGGCGGCGGGCACTAAGAACTGACCGCTTCCATCGGAACTCACTCCGGCCCGGGACTTCCCGGGCCGCGTTGTTTTTTGGAGAGGTGTTGCATGGCTGTGCGCGCTTCGCCGGGTTACTAGACTTGTCGAGCGAGGAAACGGGCTCATGAAGTGCGAGCAGTGTGATTCGGAGGCGACGGTTCACGAGCTGCGCGTGGTTAACGGCAAGCGGGTGGAACGGCACCTCTGCGAGAAGTGCGCCCGCAACGAGGGGATCGCGGTTCAGGCGGGCATGTCGGTCCCCGAGATGATCGAGAAGATGCTCGAGCAATCGGCGCCGGGGACCAAGACTCCGCCGGGTGCCAAGCCCAAGGCTGAACCGGCCAAGACAACTTCGTGCGCGACGTGCGGCACGACGTACCCGGAGTTTCGCCAGTCCGGGCTGCTGGGATGCCCCGACTGTTACAAGGCTTTTGAGCCGCAACTCGGGCCGCTTCTGGAACGGGCGCATGAAGGCGGGACCCATCATGTGGGCAAGATTCCCAGGCGGGCGCTCTCGGGCGTGTTGCCCACCGGACCGGCCAGGGCGGCGGAGGCGGTGCTGGGTGAGGCCGCCCAGAGAGCGAGCAAGATCACCGCCCTCCGCAAGCAACTTGATGAAGCGGTGCAGGCGGAGCAATACGAACGGGCCGCGGCGATTCGGGATGAGTTGCGCCGGCTGACCGAGCTGGCGGCGAGGCACGCACCTTCGCCGTCGAGTGGGCCTCCGCACTCCCCCACTCCTCCCCCGGCGACGGGCCAGGCGCAGACGGATTGAGCGATGACTGACACGCCACGACACCCCGGACGGCCCGACCCCGAGTTGCTCACGGAGTGGCTTCGGGGCGAGGGCAACTGCGCGGATGTGGTGATGTCTTCGCGGGTGCGGCTGGCGCGGAACCTTGCCGGGATTCCGTTTGTGAATCGGGCCCAGAGGCCGCAACGGGCGAAAGTGATGGAGGCCTGCCGCGGGCAGCTTGAGAGGGTGCCGATCGGGAGTTCGGTGTCGTGGCACGACTTGCACCGGACGCCGGCGATGGAACGAACACTGCTGGTCGAGCGTCACCTGATCAGCCAGCAGCACGCGAAGGGGAAGCAATCGACCGGGACGGGCGGGGTTGAAGAGCCGCGGGCGGTGGCGGTGACATTTCCGGATGAGCGGGTCTCGGTGATGGTCAATGAAGAGGACCACCTGAGGATCCAGGCGATCCGTTCGGGGCTGGACCTGGCCGCGGCGCTGGGCGTGGCGGACGGCGTGGATGATGCCCTGGAATCGGGGCTGGACTTCGCTTTTTCGCCGCGATTTGGGTACCTGTGCGCGTGCCCTACCAACGTGGGGACGGGCCTTCGGCTGTCGGTGATGCTGCACCTGCCGGGGCTTCGGCTGATGGGGAACATCGACAAGGTCAAACGTGCCGCGGCGGACATGTCGCTGGCGGTGCGGGGCTTTTACGGCGAGGGGTCGGAGGCGGCCGGCGACTTCTACCAGATCTCGAACCAGACGACGCTCGGCAAGGCGGAGAAGGTGCTGCTTCACGAGCTGGAGCAGGAGATTCTGCCGCGGGTGATTGAGTATGAACGTGCGGCGCGGCGGACGCTGCTGACTCGGCGCAAGCACGACTTTGAGGATGCGGTGCACCGGGCGCTGGGCATGCTGTGCCACGCGCGGCTGATGACGACCGAGGAGTCGATGCAGCACCTGAGCCTGGTCCGAGTGGGTGTGGTGACCGGGTTGATCGGGCACGTGACGCACCAGACGGTGAACCACCTGATGCTGCTGACGCAACCCGGGCATCTGCAACTCCTGGCCGGTCGGGAGCTCACCCAGGATGAGCGGCGGGTCGTGAGGGCGGAGACGATGCGGGCGAGACTGACTCCGAAGTAGGAGTGCTCGTGGGGAACGACGGTGGCAAGTTTGTGTGGCCCCCCGGACCGGCGGAAGTGAACGCCTCGGCGATCTCTCGGGCGGAGAAGGTCGGTCTTCGAGAGCATGTGAAGGCCCGCGTGGCCGGGCCGGGCCCGGGTTCACGCATCCGCACGGCGTTGCTTGATATTGAGCGAACGTGGTTTGGATTGGATACGCCGCCCTTGCGGGTTCGCATGGCGGAAGCGGAGTGGGCGCCGGATGGTCCGCTTGGCTATTGCCGGCGCTGCGGGGCGACGGTGGGAATGCACGAGGCGGACGACACCGGATGCGGAACGTGCCGCCGGAGGAAGCTGCCGTGGGAGCGGATGGTCCGCCTGGGCGCATTTTCGGGGCTGTTGCGGCAGATGGTGCTGGAGGTGAAGTTCACGCGGTGGCGGAGACTGGGGGATGACCTGGGTCGGCTGCTCGGCGAAGCGCTCGCCCCGGTGATCGAGGCGGAGGGGCTGGTGCGGGAGAGAACGGTGCTGGTGCCGGTACCGATTTCGCTGCCGCGGCGGCTGAAGAGGGGGATTGACCATTCGGCGGTGATCGCTCGTGGAGCGGGGGCTGTGCTGGGAATCCCGGTGGTGTGCGCGCTGCAGAGGCGGCACGGCCCGGCCCAATCGAGGCAGCCGGCGGGTCGGCGGCGAGGAAACGTGGCCGGGGTGATGCGGGCGAAGGCGGGCGCAGAATTGGCCGGCTGGAATGTGATCGTGGTGGACGATGTGACGACGAGCCGGGCGACGCTGACGGCGGCGTGCCGGGCGATTCAGGAGAGTCGTAAGGGCTTGGGGGACAAGGATGAGGGAAGGATGTGGACGGCGGTGGTAGGGGTGACTCCTGAGGTCGGGAGGGGGTAAGGGCTTGAGAAAAGTGAAGTAAAACTGGTGCGCGCGTTTCCTTGACCGAGAGGTGGAGGGTGGTACACTTCCCTCTGCCACTCGGGAAGCCTTGTGGAACTTGAACTTCACGTTCAGGGAGTTCGGATGCGGGCAGGTCCCGTGATCCGGACGGCATCATTGACAAGTGAACAGTTGGGATTCTACGAGAATGTGCGGTTCTGCCACCGTCGGCACGACGGGCTCCCGGTTGGGAGCGGGCAGGGCTTATCCAGGTCCATACCGGACCACAACTCGATCGAGGTTCACAGCTCGATCGGTTGGCATTCTCGTGTCCGGCGATGCGTCGTCACACACGTGTCGCCGGTGAATGTCAGCGAAAATCGCGGGATTTGCCATCCCGCGGATCTGAGCATTCGTCCAAAAGACGGATGCGATGATGACCGGCCTCGAGTACCTCACCGCAAGGTGGGCTGTTCGAGGTGTTTTATGACAGGCAGACCTTCTTTGAAGATCGCTCTCACATCCGGGCCCCCCCGGTTTGGGTGTGAGAGAAGTCAACAAAATTCAATTGAAGAGTTTGATCCTGGCTCAGATTGAACGCTGGCGGCGTGGCTAAAGCATGCAAGTCGAGCGAACCCGCAAGGGTGAGCGGCGGACGGGTTAGTAATACGATCGAACGTACCCTGAGGCGGGGGATAGGCGTGGGAAACTGCGCGTAATACCCCATGATCTCTCCGGAGCAAAGGTTTACCACCTTGGGATCGGCGATCGTCCTATCAGCTAGTTGGCGGGGTAAAGGCCCACCAAGGCGATGACGGGTAGCAGGTGTGAGAGCACGACCTGCAACATCGGGACTGAGACACTGCCCGGACTCCTACGGGAGGCTGCAGCGACGAATCTTCCGCAATGGGCGCAAGCCTGACGGAGCGACGCCGCGTGTGGGATGAAGCGGGCTAACCCTGTGCCAGCAGCCGCGGTAAGACAGGGGTCTCGAGCGTTAATCGGAATTACTGGGCTTAAAGGGTGCGTAGGCCGGCCCGCAAGTGCTTTGTGAAATCCCCTGGCTCAACCAGGGAACAGCTCGGCATACTGCGGGTCTTGAGGAAGGTAGGGGTTGCCAGAACTGTAGGTGGAGCGGTGAAATGCGTAGATATCTACAGGAATGCCGATGGTGAAGACGGGCAACTGGGCCTTTCCTGACGCTGAGGCACGAAAGCGTGGGGAGCAAACAGGATTAGATACCCTGGTAGTCCACGCCGTAAACGATGTACGCTAGATCGGGGCGGCTCTGACGCCGGCTCGGTCGAAGTAAAAACAATAAGCGTACCGCCTGGGGAGTACGGTCGCAAGGCTAAAACTCAAAGAAATTGACGGGGGCTCACACAAGCGGTGGAGCATGTTGCTTAATTCGAGGCAACGCGAAGAACCTTACCTGGGTTTGACATGGCTGGATTAACTCCTGGAAACAGGAGCCACGCCCGCAAGGGTGGAACAGTCACAGGTGCTGCATGGCTGTCGTCAGCTCGTGCTGTGAAGTGTCGGGTTAAGTCCTCTAACGAGCGCAACCCCTATCGTTAGTTGCTCACGGGTAATGCCGAGTACTCTAGCGAGACTGCCGTTGTAAGACGGAGGAAGGCGGGGATGACGTCAAGTCCTCATGGCCCTTACATCCAGGGATGCAAACGTGCTACAATGGTGCGCACAAAGCGACGCGAGGCCGCGAGGCGGAGCAAATCGCAAAAAACGCACCCCAGTTCGGATTGCAGGCTGCAATTCGCCTGCATGAAGTCGGAATCGCTAGTAATCGGAGATCAGCTACGCTCCGGTGAATAAGTTCCTGAGCCTTGTACACACCGCCCGTCAAGTCATGGGAGCCGGTAGTGCCCGAAGTCGCCACAATACTGTGGTGCCTACGGCAAGATCGGTGACTGGGACTAAGTCGTAACAAGGTAGCCGTAGGAGAACCTGCGGCTGGATCACCTCCTTTCTAAGGGATTTCCTTAGGTCCGAACCTCGGAGCAATCCGAATCGGATACTGTCAGTGCACTCTTGTTCTGGTTTCGCGAGAAACCAGAGACCGCGGCTGGTAACGGCCGCATCGTCAGAATCCCGACTGTTTTCGATCTTGAAAACAGCGCCCATCCGCGAGGATGGGCGTTGTCTTTTTTCCAGGTATTCACCGAGGGACGCGAGGCCTCAGGTCTCTGTGTTCAATCTCCACGTTCCCAATCTCAATCGTCTTACCCCACATCCTTGTGACGGCCGTTTCGCGGGCGGCGAACGTGGGGTCCGGGATGATTGAGACCGTGAGTGTCCGCGGCACAAGCACCCCGCTGGCGACAGTCACCTCAAATGTGCCTCCGTCTGAGCAATCGCTCTCATTTTCAGAGCTCACGCAGATGCGGCCTGCATCGATTGCAACTCCTTCCCAACCGAGCTGGACACTGCCGACCACCGGAACGGGCAGGTGCTGGGCCCGAAAGAAGAACCGGATCAACTGCTCTTCCTTGAAAGACTCGACAAAGGCCTCCGAGATGCGGATTCGACTCACCAGGGGTTCTGCAAACTCCTCGTTCATGCAGATCACAACCGCCGGAGCGCCGGGTTCCAAGACCTTCAGCGATGAGTGAGTCTCTTGAACGACCGACTTCGCGGGCGAATCGTCACCCTCCGGGCAAAACACGTCAAACCGCCAGGTCAACGTCAACGGGTAGTCCCCGGGCGGCAGCGACACATCCAGGTCACAGCCGCCCCACTGTCTGTCGGCGGCGTGGTAATCGTCTTTCGCATTGCGATCTTGGCAGCGCAGCGGCTTCCCCGCGGCGGACACCGATTCAAGGTGGCATACCCACTTGGCCCCGCTGTTGAGGTATCTCAGCGGGTCACCACTACCATGCAGGTCGAGGACTGCTTCCGCTTCCCACTTCAACGGAATGTTCCCGCCCGAGGCCGCCGACGGACGGTGACTGACATCGAGCCGAAAGTTCCCTTCCAGAAGTCTTACAACCTGATCGGGTTCCACGAGCCCAAACCGGATGATCGCGCTCACCACGAGCCTCCACTGTCGGAGCCGCTGAACTCTCAACTCGCGCCGTGCCGATTGCTCTACACCGGCTGGCTGTTCCTGAGCGCGCAGGAACGCTTGCTCTTGCAAATAGTCCTCCGTCAGCCCCAATGCTCGTTCCTTGCTGACTTTCGCATCGTCCAAACGGTCCAGCAGCTCAAAGGCCGCCACACTGTTGGTCACCGCATCAAGCGAACGAAGTTGTCTACAAACCCACCAGGTTGGTTTGAGCGAGTTCCATTCGGAAGCCGTGGTCCTGTTCCACGCGATAGTTCCGCCTACCACAACGGCGGTTATCGCAATGAGCAAACCGATCACCATGAGCGCGACTTGTCGTCGCCGGTTTCCCACTCGGATTGCCCGGGCGGGGGACAGCAATCGCCCGCACTCCGGGCACCTGGGTTCCGCCGCCGTCCGCGGCGAATTCCCGATCAGGTCAAAGCGGCACCGACGACAAGTTGGGTGGTCATCGATCCTTCGACCCCGAAGTCCCTTGACCACGGCGGCTGATCCGAAGGCCGCGCCGATGATGGCCGCCGCAAAGATCCACATTTCGCTCGCACCTTTGGTACTGACAACAAGCGAACAACGTCGGTTTCTCGCCAGGAAACGCCACCGAGACTCCGGTGTGACGCGCCAGACCCGCCGACTGTTCCACCCATGAGCGGAATCCGGTGGAGGGGAGCCTTTGACAAACACCGCGCACCTTGGTCCACTATCCCCCGAGAGACAAGACCGAGGCCGCCCGAGAGGGTCCCAGATTTGGGAATACCCGTGGGTCTCGCCGCGATCACGGTCGTGAGAAGACGTAGGAGGATTCCATGAAGACTGTTCGTTCCGTTGCGTGCTTGCTCGCTGCCCTCAGTGGCACCGCGGCCTTTGGCCAGATTGGCGGCACGGTCTACGTCGACTTCGCCGGCTTCAACGGCACACCTCAGGGGAACATCACCGCCCTCAGCACCGCTCAGTTCCCTGGCTTGGTCCCCGCCGACCTTGCGAACCTCAGGACCGCGATCTACAACGGCATCGTCTCGGCCTACGCCGGCTTCTCGATCAACATCACCAACGTCCTGCCCGCGGGCAACTTCACGCGGCTGGTCATCGGTGACAGCGGCTCCAACGCCCAGGGCGCCTTGGGAATCGCCGACCAGATCGACTTCCGCAACATGCGGAACACCAACATCGTCAGCGTCGTGGCCAACATCCACTTCATCTTCCCCCCCACCAGCAGCAACCTGGCGGGGTACGGCAAC